>JANYES010000023.1 GCA_025362975.1 Alphaproteobacteria bacterium
ATTTGCACTGCCTGATTCATCGGCGTATTTTGGTACCAGTTCCATGTCCATGAAGGGTGATTTGCCCGGTTTGTCGAATTGTGTTCCCGGCTTCATAGGATCGTACCAGTAAAGCACCTTGTGGCCTGATTTATCCTGTACGGCTTTACTGACGGTGACTTGTTCGGCCTGCGCGGGCGTACTCATATCATGCGTGTGTTCCTCTCCTCCTATCGGCACTAAATCCATGCCGCAGATTGGACATTTGCCCGGCGTATCTGAGATAATCTGCGGATGCATTGGACAGGTGTATTTCACCGCCGCCGCTTCTGCGGCAAAAGCCTGCGAGATAAAGCTGGCTCTGGAAATACTATCCAGGATCGAGTGCGCCTGTGGGGGCAACACGGTGCCTAATCCATTTAGCAATGCCTGGGAGCCAATTATGGCGCCCATTAGCAGAGGCAGTGACAGTGTTCTCATTACATTTTTCCTTTAATATTCTACTTCACTTTTGGCTCGGATGATCCATTAGCCAATTTCGCGCATAAGCCCTGCTGAACTTTAACCCATTCCTTTGGATCGGAATCACGCTTTGCCATACTGGCGCAACTATGTTTCGCTGCTGCGCTGGCGCAGTCATTTTTGCCAGCTTTTGCAATTCCATAGCATTTTTCCGTTCCGTCATTAGCTTTCGGTTCCATATGTGCGGCTGCATTCTGAATGTTGGCCAGAACAGCAACTAATAGACTGGTAGCGGTTAGATAAGTGGGGTTTTTCGGCATAATTATTCTCCTATTATGTAGTGGTTGAAATCGGCAATCAGAGCGATATGTTTTGCCCGTTCCTGTGCTAGGGAAATACGAGCGGAAAGGGCATCCCGCTTCGCCTTGAGATACATGGCCAGATCGCCTTTGCCCGCCTCATACTCCCTGGTGAGCGCCTTTGCAGAAGCCTCCAGATGAGTATTCTTGGTTTTGAGTAATTCGATTTTATTACTGCTCGTGTAGATCTGCGCTTTCAGGTGATCGAGCTTTTCAACGACGTTGCGCTTGACGGTATCCTGATCGAGTTCTGAGGAATGGAGTGCCGCTTTCGCCCCTTTTAATTTAGGCCTCTGGCTTTCCGACGCCCATAACGGAATGCTTAAACCCACCATGATCGTACTGGCTTTGTCGCCACCATACATGCGGCCATAATTGGCTTGGACTTCAAAACTGGGACTAAATTCCGCCTCACGCGTATCCACATCCTTTCGTGCCATTTCAATATCCTTGGTAGCGATTGCCACCGGATAGGTCTTGTCGGGATCATGATCCCAGACAACCAGCATCACTGGCGGCATTTCGATATCCGGTGCTTCACCTACCATGTTGGTCAGCATGGCCATGACCTCGTGCTTTTCCTTATCCAGTTCGGTGCGCATGATCTGTACCTCGGTACTTTCCGCCTGGCTCATGGAAAGCTGGCTTCCGCCCGCTTGGTTGGCCGCGATGCGGCCTTTAATGCTGGTGCGCTCGGAACCGAAAAGTGCGGCTTGGCTGTCGAGCAGCTTTTCCTGTTCCTTAATGCGCTGCCATGTAGCAAGTACGGTGATCAGCTTGGCTTTCATGGTAGCAAAGGCGTAATTCGCTGCCAGTTGCTGTTTGTGGGCATCCGCCTGCACCTTTTCGGATTTTGCGCTACGCGTACCGAAGGCCGGAATGCTCTGCTTAAAGCCGATCATCTTTTCTTCCTGATTGCGCGACATACTGGAGCCGATTGGGTAATCCTGCTCCTCTACGAACAGCATGGGGTCGGGCAGCCCTAGTTCGCCTTTGGCATAATGCTCAGAGGATTCTACCCTGGCTTGCAGGGAAGCGATTTCCGGGTGCTGGCGCAGCTTTTCGAGCAGCCGGGCGAATGCACCGATTTCCTGGGGCGGGTTATCCTGTGTGGCGCGGGCAATTTCTTCTGCCTTAGCCGGGAGCGCCGTACTCATCGATACCAGTAATGCTATAGTGATAATCTTGAACATTGAAACCTCTCATGATTGCGTAAAGCACACTACGGTCTTAGCCGAAGTGGTGGATGCAAAGAGGGCAGACTTGCGCCGGATACACGAATGGCTAGGCCACGCGGAAAACAGGCGCAGTTACCCTACGAGAGGTATTTGGGGGGGCGTTCTTGGGAGTTGAGGTGTGCGGACGCAACCGTAGCGTCGGCAGAATAAAGCGGGGGTGCTTGACTGCTGATAGCAGCAAATTCCACTTTAACGGTGGGCAGATTCATGGTTATGCTACCACTCATCGCGGAGCATTTAGCATTACAGCCTGAATCGTCGCAGCAGCCGTTCTTTTTCTGTTCCTGCTTAGTTGCTTTAATGCAGCCCTTGCAGTCTTTCATATCCTTCATGTCCATTTGCTGCATCTGCATTTTCGCAACCATAGGGCATTGCTGCTGGGCCTGTGCCGGTAATCCGGCGACAGCGATACTTAAGGACAGCATCAGCATTGCAATATGTTTAAGCCAGTTCATAGGAATCACTATACCAAATACCTGTTAAAAAACAATAAAATATACAACCCCTTAGAAAATATCAGTTATATGCTATATGATAGTCCTGCTCATTTATTCGGCTTATTCCTCCAAATAGTTAGAAATAAGTTTACAGCTTCACCGAGCGCAGGCGCAATGAGTTAATAATCACAGACACCGAGCTTAAAGACATGGCGGCGCTGGCAATGATTGGGCTTAAGAGAATGCCAAAAAACGGATATAGCACACCAGCGGCTACCGGCACACCGAGCGCATTATAAATAAAGGCGAAAAACAGATTCTGCCGAATGTTGCGCATGGTAGCGCGGCTTAAATGCCGTGCTTTGACGATGCCCATCAAATCGCCATGAAGCAGGGTAATGCCCGCGCTTTCCATTGCCACATCCGCGCCGGTTCCCATCGCAATCCCGACATGCGCCTGTGCCAAAGCTGGCGCGTCATTGATGCCATCGCCCACCATTGCGACCTTGCGGCCTTGCTGCTGCAATTTTCGCACCGCTTCGTTTTTCTGATCAGGCAGCACATCAGCCTCGATTTCCTCAATACCAACTTTCTTTGCCACCGCCTGCGCTGTTACTTTATTATCGCCGGTCAGCATAACAATACGCAACCCATCAGCTTTCAATTGTTTAATGGCTTCTATGCTGGTTGCCTTGATAGGATCGGCTACGGTCACAAGGCCAGCCGCCTTGCCATCGATGGCAACAAACATTACTGTTTGCCCTTGTGACCGGTAGGAATCAGCTTTGGTTTTTATACCAGCGGCAGGAATATTTAACGATTCCAGCAATGCCAGATTGCCGAGCGCTACCCGTTGACCATTTACCTTGCCCGTTACGCCTTTACCGGTAATGGCTTGAAAATCATTTACTACCACAAGCGATACGCTACGCGCTTGCGCACCTTCAACAATCGCCGCTGCCAAAGGGTGTTCACTTCCACGCTCAAGGCTGGCCGCAAGTGAGAGAAGCGTTTTCTCATCGAATCCTTCGGCTGGTATTACGGTCATAAGCTTTGGCTTGCCTTCGGTTAGCGTGCCGGTCTTATCGACAATCAACGTATCGACTTTTTCAAACGCTTCCAACGCCTCCGCGTTTTTAATCAAAACACCTTCTTTTGCGCCCCTGCCGGTTCCGGCCATGATCGCCATCGGAGTAGCCAGCCCCAATGCGCAGGGACACGCAATAATCAGTACCGCTACCGCATTGAGGATAGCATAGCCAATGCGCGGTTCCGGCCCATACATGCCCCAAGCAATAGCAGTAATGATTGCAGCCAGTATGACTACGGGTACGAAATAGCCCGAAACCTGATCGGCCAGCCTTTGGATCGGCGCGCGGGAACGCTGTGCTTTACTGACCATATCGACAATATGGGCAAGCAATGTGTCGCTGCCGATCTTCTCTGCACGCATGGTGAAGCTGCCATTACCGTTCATGGTTGCGCCGGTCACTTTATCGCCGGAATGCTTTTCCACTGGTATCGGTTCGCCGGTGATCATCGATTGATCGATGGAACTGACACCTTCCAGCACTTCGCCATCCACCGGGATTTTCTCGCCGGGGCGCACGCGTAAAATATCACCCACATGAACATCTGCGAGAGGGATATCCTGTTCACTCCCATCGGAGTTGACTTTGCGGGCCGTATCCGGCGCTAGTTTCAGCAAAGCGCGGATGGCGCTGCCAGTTTGCGCCCGCGCTTTCAATTCCATTACCTGACCAAGCAATACGAGCGCCGTGATAACTGCGGCAGGTTCAAAATAGATTTGAGGCATTTCATTATTGCCAACTAAACCCGCCAATAGTTGTGGCGCGATGGTCACGATTAGGCTGTAAAGATAGGCCACACCGACGCCAAGCCCGATCAAGGTGAACATGTTAGGGCTTTTATGTTTCACTGACTGCCAGAAACGCTCGAAAAACGGCCAGCCGCACCACAGCACAACCGGGGAAGCCAGCACCAGTTGAATCCAGGAACTGAGTGGATTCATTAGAAAGCCGTGTAAGCCTTCGATAAGGTGCGCTCCCATGTTGAGAACCAACAAAGGGATCGATAATGCCGTGGCGATCCAAAAGCGCCGTGTCATATCATGCAGTTCCGTATCGGTACCGTCGCTTTCGGCAATATTTTCCGGTTCCAGTGCCATGCCGCATTTCGGACAGGTGCCGGGGCCGACTTGTCGTACTTCCGGATGCATTGGGCAAGTATATATTACGTCCTTGCCGCCTTCGGCAGGCTTTGTCATTGGCGTGGACTTAGCATGGCCATGACTGCACCCTACATGTGTCTTCATCGGCTGTGTATAATCGCCAGGATTGACCTTAAACTTCTCTAAGCAGCGCTGGCCGCAAAAATAATAATCGGTATCACCCAGTCTGTGCTTATATTTAGCTGTAGCGGTATCAACATCCATGCCGCATACTGCGTCTTTCACGATATTGCTATTGGAAGCAACGGGTGTTTTAGCGTGGGCGTGCTGCATCGCTATTTCCTTACTTTACCTTGTATATGATCATGATCGGGCATATATCCAACGGCTCATCGCTGCTAGGCATTGTCCGACCAGGCCTTTCAATACTTTCTTGATTTCTTTCAAACCCAAGAATTTTGATTTCGGCCTCTGCTATCTTACTCTCTGTTTTATCAATAATCTGTGCGCAAGTTATCTTATCGGAACTATTTAATGTTAACAGTGCCTTTATTTCGGCCAAGGTAAAATCCAAGGACTTTGCCCTTTTAACGCCTTGATTAATTCCATTTTTTTTCATGATAACGCGGTGTATCCGTCGTGGTATCGATTAAACGGTAGCTTGCTTTGTTGCGGGATGATTTAACAAGACCCATTCGTTCGTAATAACGAAGCGTATCTGCAGTTATACAGGCAGTTTCTGCTAATTTGCCTATGGTTAGTTGTTTCATTTCATCCTCTTTATTTTTCATCCTACACCTTGGAGTATAGTCTAAGGTCAATCTCTTAATTTAAACACTTGATAACATAGGTACAGTTCAACATTGACATTGTTAATATATCCATTATTCTAGATATATGGATATTATATTAGCCCTTAAAGCATTTGCCTCATTGTCGCAGGAAACACGACTGAAGCCTTACGCATTCTTGTAAAGCAAGGGGAGCAGGGTATTGCTGCCGGGGAATTGAGTGAGAAGCTAGGCATCCCGCAAAACACTCTCTCTTTCCACTTATCCCATCTCAGCCAGGGCGGGTTGGTCATGTCGCGTAAAAAAGGACGTTCTATTATTTATTTTGCCGATCTTGATACAGTGCAGGAGTTAGTGCGGTTTCTTCTGGAAGATTGTTGTGCTGTAGATAAATCTACATGCAGGGGTGTTGGAAAACTTCTGCAAAAGGCTTGCTGCTGATGACATTTGCACGACGTATAACGGCGGAAGCTGTGGGTACAGCCCTTTTATTAGCGGCGGTTGTCGGTTCCGGTATTATGGGTGAGCGCCTTTCAGGAGGTAACGTAGCTATCTCGCTTCTTGCAAACACACTTGCCACTGGTGCAATGTTAGTCGCCCTTATTCTTACCTTCGGCCCTATTTCCGGCGCACATTTTAATCCAGCAGTAACCTTGGCGGATGCCACGCAAGGTGGTCTTTCATGGCATGAAGTGCCTGGTTATCTGGTAGCGCAGATTGCAGGAGCCTTTGCCGGGGTAGCAGCAGCGCATATCATGTTTGAGGAGCCTGTCTTCACCGTTTCGCATCATATTAGATCGGGCAATGCTCAGTTATTCAGCGAATTTATAGCGACGTTTGGATTACTCACTATCATTTGGGGCTACGCTCGTCTGCGGTGCCATTTGCTGTCGCGGCTTACATCACCAGCGCGTACTGGTTTACATCGTCCACCTCATTTGCCAATCCTGCTGTCACTTTTGCCCGGTCCTTTAGCGACACCTTTGCGGGGATTCGTCCGGTCGATGCGCCCGGCTTTATCGTAGCGCAGCTATTAGGAGCAGTGGCCGCAACCCTGTTATTTCGCTGGCTTGTGCCCTCATTGTATAAGGATGATGCTGCGGTGATATTACCACATACCGAAGAATGATTTTACGAAAGAAAATATTATGAAACGCCTGCATATACACATATCTGTCGATAACCTCGATAAGTCCATCGGCTTCTATTCATCACTGTTTGGTACGCAGCCGACAAAGGTGAAGTCTGATTATGCCAAATGGATGCTTGACGACCCGCGTGTCAATTTTGCCATATCGACAAGGGCAGCAAAAGTCGGTCTCGATCATTTCGGCATACAGGTGGATGCCCCGGAAGAACTGACGGGACTACGCAACCAGATGAAACATGCTGACTTAGCCCTGATAGATAAGGGTGAATTAAGCTGTTGTTATGCCGAATCTGATAAATCATGGGTATTGGACCCTAACGGCATTGCATGGGAAGCCTATCATACGATGGCGGATGCTGAGATATTTACCAGACCTAAGGAAACCCAGACTGCTTGCTGTGGACCAAAGGTAGAAGCCAAGCCGATGTCCTCCTGTGCACCCAAAAGCGGGTGTTGCTGATGAAAAACGTCTTATTCTTATGCACCGGCAACTCCTGCCGTAGCGTTATGACTGAAGGGCTACTAAAGCATCACGGCAAGGGTAAATTCCGTTCTTTCAGTGCCGGTAGCTTTCCTACAGGCAAGATACATCCTATGAGCCTCGCTACGCTGGAGCGGCATGGCATCAGTCGCCTTGGTTATGAGAGTAAATCATGGGACGTATTCAAGGACGTTGCTATGGATATTGATATCGTGATTACGGTTTGCGATAACGCGGCCGGTGAGACCTGCCCCATTTTTCCCGGCAATCCGGTAAAGGTACATTGGGGAGTACCTGACCCTGCACATTTTCAAGGTACGCCTACCGAAATCGAAGCTGAGTTTGACCGCGTGTTCGGTATTCTGGAATGTCGGGTTAAGGCTTTGGTAGAGTTACCTGTAAATAGCATGGATAAGGCTGCCCTCATCACCTGCCTAAACGAAATAGGCCATATACAATAAGAGGCTTTATTTTTATAATGGAATAGAGTGTTCCCTGATGGTTCCTAATGTTTCCCTGTTCCTAAAAATAAATTTCTTGTTATGGAAATATAATTCCCTGATACGTTGTTTAGGGGATTTCTCTGGTAAGCCTCTATTACCACATGAGGATTAGTGGCATCTTATCGCCAATATCGTCTAAAATTGACAAAATTCCCTGTAAATACCCTGATAAACAGGGAATTGCGCCGGAGACGGGTTCGCAGTAGACTGCGTCCACCACCATTATTATTGTTGTATGGCAATACGTTGTGTGATTTAGGCGTTTGCCCCGCACACTGCGGGCCTCGTTGTACACGGTGGACCGTATAGACGTTTTCCTAAGGCTTTTCCTGCCTGATTATCAAGAATATCTCTGTAGACGATTTCGTCGGTCCACTTAGGAATTAGCTAAAGCTCAGGAGTTTATGCTGTTGCTCCCAGTTCATCGGTAGGTCAAAGCATCGCATCACTTCACCTTCGGCTTCCTCGACATATAAAAACTCCTCGGCGTCATCGATATCCTCGATATCGTGTTGGATGGCATGCTGCAGAGCGGTGAAATCGTTAGCGGGCTGCTGGATATTAAATGGTACGCGGTTGGTAAAATGGTTCGTGTGCTCCAGACGGACTTCATTGCGTTTATCTTCCTTGTTAGGAATATTTTTTGCAGCGTGTGGATTATTCGCAATATGGTCTAAGCCACCGAGCGCCCCAAATTTCTGTATAGGGAAATTTCTTCCTGTTCTGCTCAATGGCACGGTTGCAGATTTTCAGATATTGCTGGAATACCTGTTCATATTCTGCCGCGTCTTTGATCTTATTTTTCTAATGACATTACTGTTTCCTTCGCGTTAGCAAAACATAGGGAGCCGGGCGTAAGCGCCTAGCTCCCTATGGTCATTAGGCTTTCGCAGATTTGGTGCTGGAAGTGGAGCAGCAGCTGTCTTCATTCTTCATGCCATCCTTAACGGCTTTTGCAGTTGGCTCATCCTTACGGATGGCTCATCCTTACGGATATTATTGCCGACTTTGCCAGCATTGGACTGGTTGGAATATTCGCTTTTCTGACCCTGTGGTTTCTGACCTTGCGGTGCATTCGACGTAATATTCTCCTAAACGGTGATTACGCTGCGCAAAATGCGTCAACGTTTAAATAGCTAGGCTTTTTTGAATCAAGATGCGATGCGCTTTATCGGCTGATTCATAAGGAAACCGCAAACTACCTGAAAAATTATTGAGCGATTTGTCCTAGAGCAAATCTTTCCTGCAAAGGGGCGCTATGGTGAGTTTAACCGACTAGAAAAGGATGGTTATATGAAAAATGTTGCAGGTGTTTTTGACAGTAAAAAAGAAGCAAATAGAGCCATTTCAACCCTGCTTGATACGGGTTTTAGCAAAGAGCATATGAGCCTTATCGTTTCAGATAACGCGCATCACGCCATATTCTCTGCGCCCTCTGATGATGAGGCCAAGCGCACGATAGAAGGCGGCGCTGTTGGCGCATTAATAAGCGGCGCTGTAGGCGCTTTGGTGGCAGGACTTACGCTGGTTGGAATCATCGTGGTTCCCGGCTCTGGGTTGCTGGCAGTAGGGCCAATGGTGGCGGCGCTTTCAGGTGCTGGCGCTGGCGCGATAGCCGGTGGCTTAAGCGGCGCATTAATCAGCGCAGGCTTTGCCGTTGACGAAGCGAAGCACTACGAAGAAGCAATCAGGCATGGTAAGGCTGTTATCATTGTTCATGCGACCGATGAAATGGTTCCCGCTGCCCGCGTTGCTTTACGCAGTAGCCATGCCACCGTGAAGGCGGCATGAGGCGAAGGTGATGAAAATTATGTCCAATGCTCTAAAGGCACTATATGCACAATAAAAAAACTCTAAAAGCCTTGGGCATCGTTTTTATCTGCTCGTTGCTTAGTGGCTGCTATGGTGGGCCGGTAGGCAATGCCAATGTACCGCAGCCCACTAAGGCGGTCGATCTTACGCAATATGTCGGGCGCTGGTACGAAATTGCCCGCTATGAGAATGGCTTTGAGAAAGGCTGCGAAGGTGTCACAGCGGATTATACCGCACGCGACGATGGGCGCATCGGCATTATCAACACCTGCCGCAAGGGCGCGGTGGATGGCGCTATCACCACCGCTGACGGTAAAGCTAAAGTCGTGGAAGGTTCGAATAATGCCAAACTGAAAGTATCATTTTTTGGCCCATTCTATGTGGGCGATTACTGGGTGCTCGACAGAGCGGATAATTACAGCTGGTCTATCGTTGGCGAACCATCAGGCCGCTATCTCTGGATTTTATCGCGCAAGCCGGTGCTAGCCGATAAGCAGATGAATATGCTCACCGCCATAGTGAAAGCAATGGGGTATGAAACTTCACTTGTTTATCATCCGAAGCAACCACCAGAAGATCGCTAGTCATCATCAATAATAAACGCGTCAGTGCAGTACGCCATTCTCAGCAAAGATATGCGCCAGTTCAAGGCCAATGCCCGATGACGCGCCCGTAATAAGAACGGTCTGCTTATGCTTTGGCGCATCATTCATGGTGTTTCCCACTGTATAAAGTAAAGTGAAAGGAACATTTTCTACATTATGGTCTTATGTCACCAAAATACTTAAACGTTAAAAGGTTCATAGGGGTGCTGGCTGGCATAGGCATTATCATAGTTGCGGTTATTATTCTGCGCCGCCATACGGAGAACGTTACGCTTGCGATGGTGATTAGGGGGCTGCAAGATACGCCAAATGACAAAATCCTTATAGCGCTGCTTTCAACGTTGGTTGGTTTTGCCGCGATGGCCGTCAATGAAATCATTGCCGTCAAAGCCCTTCCGAACAAAAATCTGCCATGGCGTGTGCCTTTTATCGCGGGCGCAGCGGGTAATTCACTGGCTAATACATTGGGGTTTCCGGCGTTCACCATATCCGCATGGCGATACAGAGTATATTCAGCAGTTGGTCTTAATGTTCTTGATATTTCTCGCATCACAGCGGTTGCGTTTATGGGGGTTGTGCTGGGGTTCTTAGGCATTACTGCATTGTCGTTGATTCTTGATTTGCACATTATGGGCGGACTGCTTTTAGTATTCATTATAACAGGATTTCTCGTATGGATAAACGGCCAACCCAAACGTGTTGGCCTTAAAAGCTGGGCGATCATGCTGCCGCGCGCGCGGCTTGGCATATTGCAGCTCTTCGTCGGAATAATTGATATGTCGGCGGCTATTTTCACGGCGTATATTCTCCTTCCTCTAGACATCGCTCCGGCGTTTGCACATTTTGCATTGTTTTATATCGTGTCGGCGTTATTCGGCATCGCAAGTCATGCCCCCGGCGGCATCGGTGTATTTGAGGCCGGAATGATGACCGCACTGGCAGCCAATGGCCGCGCTGATGTGCTGGCGGCGCTTTTGCTTTACAGGGTTATTTATAATCTCATACCATTCTGCTTTGCCTGTATTACGGTTGCAGCGCATACATTGCGGCGGTCTTAATTGGATAAGGGATAGCGCTTGATCAATTTTTGCTGATGGAAATGCAACCTTGCAAGCGCGCGTAGACCAATAGGCGCATGCCCTTTGCTGCGGTTGGCTGCGCTGATCGCAAACAGCAGCCGTTGTTTTGAAAAGATAATGCTGTAGGACTGCGCAATAGAATACTTTGGGTCCCAAGCATGTATAGATTCCGAGCCGGAGCCATTAACTTCCATGATTGCGAAGCCAGTACCAGCGCGTAATTGCTCCAGGCTTTCATAGCGCACATCAAAACGGCCTATATAAAAACCCTTCATATCCTGCGCAATAGCATCGACGGCTTTATCCAGTTCCGCCGTAATCTGGTCACTGCCATCGCAGTACAGCCCGCCGACGCGGGTTGAACCGATAGTGGCCAGTCGTACAATATTGCCATCGGCAGGAATGGCATTGGGATCAAAATCTGACTCATGTAATGTATTATGTTCTATGCGACGTAATCTTTGGTCAGCAGCAATCAGTTGTTGGATGGTATGAACCCCATCGCCAATGACTTGTGGAAAATATCGTAGCGTAATACCGATCAAACGGCCTGTCGTTTCATCGGGATGGCGGGCATAAAATAGCCCTGCTTCTCCAGCTTCTGGTAGATAACGTTGTAAAATGAGCGTTTGGCCCTTAGGGAAAGTGTCTACATATTTTTCCAGTTCATGGGGATTGGAAATTAGCCGCACCCCATATCCGCACCAGCCGACATTAGGTTTTGCGATAATCGGAAAATGTAGATGATTTGCCTGCATCTGTATCATGGCTTCATGAACTGTCGTACTGTCATTAATGATAATCGCCACATACTCAGCCGTATAGCTTTTCGCCAGCGCGCCCATACCATCAAAATATTCCAGCTTCCCTTCACCGACCATGCCGCCACAGGTAATGCGTGGATTAGCGGAAGAAGGAAGGGTAACACTGCCATAGCGCATGCTGAGCCAAAGCCATTGGGCAACCAGTGGAATACAGTTCAACCATTTAGGTAAGCATTCAAACCTGCCAACCGGTTGGGGTGAGCGTTTGACTAAGCGTAACGGCCAGCTTTTAACTTTCAGCGGAAGTGGATGGTTTAAGGTGACCTTGCTACTGGGCATCAAGCAAGATCTCATAATGGATTGGCTTAAACGCATAATTATTCGACTGCTCTGCGGAGCAGGCGGTAAGGCCAATGACCAAATCCATCTTCGCTTTCAAAACAATGTAATCGCCGGGCTTGCTTAAAGGAGGTTCGACGCGAAGGACTCCGGTAGCAGCGTCAATAGATACGTTCATGAATACGTTAAAAGCGGTGGGTATCTGATCGGGGATAATACCAAAAGGTGATAACGCCTCGGCCAGATTGCCGAAACACCCGCGATGTGGGTGTTCATCGCCATAAATAATACGGAAGGTATCGGCAGAACAAGGAGTCAGCAGAAAATCATGTCTGCCTACCATATCCTCGACAATTTCCAGCATCACATTGCTCCGGTTGGAATAAAGCGGATCACCTTTGGTGAGATAAATCTTGCTGGCATAATCAAGGCTGCGGCCTGAGGATATGACCTCATGAATATCATCTTGACGGTAGGCGACTAAATCGGCGACCTGCTCCCCTTTGGGGTCGACAATTTTAAGTTGCTGACCTTTGTCCAGTTTAAATGCAACGCCGCACCGTGGGGCAATTTCGTTAGTCATTTTTTATCTTTTCGTAGGCGTGAAAGGGGCATTTCCATTTAGTGTCTACTACCCGCCCGCTATATTGTCGCGCTTCCGAACTTTGACCGTGCTGTGAGAGCATGGGGTTTTGTGTACCGCTTAATTTAATGTCACGTGCTAGTATGGCCTCGCGTAAGTGTTCATAGCTCCCTTTTTCACGCAATAACTCAAACTGGTTATGCAGATTGAATACCAGGGCCGGTTTGGTAAATTGTCTGGCTTGTCTGCTAGCATCAGGATGCAAACCCACCACATAAAACGCCTTACCACCCACACTCATGCTGAAATCCACAGAACCCGGATCTGCACTCACCTGATTATCCCATGCGTAATGCTCTATGTCTTTATCGTGGATCGCCTGCAGCCGCTCCCATAAAAAATGTTTAAATTTAACCTCGCTCATTGGCGGCGAGTTTTGGAATATGACGACAAAACTTACAAATACACTTTCAGGAGTGTTGTTTAGAGCAAATTCTTGCAATTTTTCTGTGATTTTCGCATCACTACTTGCTGTTTGTATATTATCCGCTAGGCAATAGGTAATGTGATTGTGCGCTAATGCAGATTTTGCGCCTAAGCAGGGGAATGATGGATCATGTATGAATCCCTCAAAACTAGCTATAGTTTCATCATTATTACAGTTATGTTCCATCTGATTAGATACTTATGTTCATGACATTAAATTAATAATATATAAACAAACTCATCAGTTATCGATGCACCATGAGATAATTTTTATAAAGGAAGCGTAAGCAAATAACGCTCGATATCGATACGCTTTGCACCCTCTGTGGCGAGGTGCAGTGCCAAAGGCAACGCGCTGGATCCTTCGAACGGCTCTGTTCTTACCAACGAACTAATCCTGGTGACATTTCGTTCAGTATCTGGAAAGCCACCGATGGTTACAGGTGGAGCTGCAGAAAGCGCCATCGATAAGGATTTAGACCCGGCCATTACTCGCTCCCAGCAGAATTTCGGGCTTCTGGTACGCGATTATCTGCATAACTTGCCGGGATACCATTCGCAAGGCAATGAGTCAGAAGCGTTACTGGAGCATTGGCGGAAGATATTACTCAAACAGCCGCAGCGCCTCGCCGAAGCGCATATGCATTCATGGAATAGCGAGCGTTCGCAGCTGTTTTGGCAGGGAAAACTTAAACCCCACGGCCATGATCTTACCGCGAAGAAATGATTAAACCTTTTTTGCCGGTTAAGCTGGCTGATTCCATAGTATTTCTAACAAATATTTCTTTAGCTATGATATAGGTATTTCTGATAAATCCATTAATTTTGCTGACAAGCAAGTTATACAGGAGCCGATATGATTGCAGCGCTTGATAGCAACGCCCACTCCTGCATCAAAAAATTGATCACCATGAAAGATTCGCTCAAGCCGTTAAAAACGGCGATAGTGCATCCTGTCGATGTTTATTCGCTTAGCGGTGCGGTGGCCTCTGCGAAGGAAGGGCTGATCGATCCGATATTGGTCGGGCCGCGTGCTAAGATAGAGGCAATTGCAAAGCAGGAAAGTATCGATTTATCTCCCTATACCATCGTTTCCACCGAGCATAGTCATGCGGCGGCGGAAACCGCCGTGCAAATGGCGCGTGAGGGTAAAGTGGAAGCGCTGATGAAAGGCAAGCTGCATACCGACGAATTGATGGAAGCGGTCGTGCATAAAGAAAATGGGTTGCGCACCGGTCGGCGCATGAGTCATGTGTTTATCATGGATGTGCCCAACTATCCGAAACCGTTGTTTCTGACCGACGCCGCCATCAATATTTTTCCAACGCTGATGGAAAAAAAAGACATTGTGCAGAATGCTATCGACCTGTTTTGCATTCTTGGTTTTGGTACGCCGAAAGTGGCTATCCTGTCTGCCGAGGAGTTGGTGAAAGAGTCCATTCCTTCCACACTCGAAGCTGCAGCGCTTTGCAAAATGGCCGAACGCGGCCAGATTACCGGCGGCATTCTTGACGGCCCGCTGGCGTTTGATAATGCGGTTTCCAAAGAATCCGCCCTCATAAAGGGTATTCATTCGGAAGTGGCGGGAGATGCTGATATTCTTATCGTGCCCGATCTCGAATCCGGCAATATGCTTTATAAGCAGAACCGTTTCCTTACTGGCTGCGACGGAGCGGGTATTGTTCTTGGCGCACGCGTACCGATCATACTCACCAGCCGGGCTGGTAACAGCGAAGCGCGTCAGGCATCAAGCGCGTTGGCGTTAGTCTATGTGCGCAACCGCGAAAAGCTGGGTATGAAGCCGTGACAGATGTCATTGCCGTTTTCAACGCCGGTTCTTCCAGCCTGAAATTCTCCGTATTCCGTTATGACGATCTTGTACTGCTGCATAAAGGCAGGATGGATGTGGCGGATACGAAAGACGGCCACAAAGACGCATTACAAAAGGTGCTCAACTGGCTTGCTTTGCATAAGGATGGCCTAAGCCTGATTGTCGCGGGTCACCGCGTGGTGCATGGCAAGGATCGCCCTGACTCGGCACGGATAACGCCGGAGATTTTTAAGGAGCTTAAGGCATTGATTCCGCTGCCCCCCCCCTGCATCAACCGCACAATCTGCGCACCATTGAAGAATTGGCCGCTATTTATCCCGACCTGCCGCAAATTGCTTGTTTCGATACGGCTTTTCATCACACCGTGCCGGAAATCGAGCGACGCTTGCCGCTACCGAGCGCCTATCATAATGAGGGTATCCTGCGCTATGGCTTCCACGGCATTTCCTACCAGTATATCGCCTCCGTCTTGCCAGAGCATGTGGGCGTGGCAGCACGGGGGCGTGTGATCGTAGCGCATCTAGGTAATGGCGCTTCCGCCTGCGCGATGAAGAATATGCAAAGCATCGCTACCACCATGGGCTTTTCCACGCTTGATGGATTGATGATGGGCACGCGTTCTGGTGCGCTCGATCCCGGTGTTATGCTGTATTTGTTGCAGGAAAAGGGGATGACACCAGCGAAAATAACCGATCTTCTTTATCATCACGCGGGGCTTAAAGGTGTGTCCGGCAGCAGCGGCGACATGCGCGAGTTGGCGAAAAGCGATACCAAGGAGGCGCAAGAGGCAGTGGCATTATTCTGTTATCTCGCCGCGCGGCAGCTTTGCAGCTTGCTGCCAGCGCTCGGTGGGTTGGATGCACTGGTTTTCACCGGCGGCATCGGCGAACATAACGTTTCTGTGCGAGAACAGATCGTTGTATATCTGAGATGGCTCGGCGATTTCACCGTCCATGTCATTCCCACCGATGAGGAAATAGTCATCGCCGGGGCATGCGGCCAAGTATTTCCGCGAAGCAGGCAATAACAACCCAAGATGGCAGCAGAATCTGTAAAAAAGCAGGCTTCGAAATAAGCAACCTTTAGAGACCATCTCGCATTACCACTCCTTTTATTGGGGGTGGTAATGTTCTTTTATTACCATCATAATATCGGTTCGAACCTCAGGCGATTGTTGGGCAATAGCATAGGCAAGTGTGTGGATGTGCGAGCGCATGCCATAAAGCTGGTCGAGTAGCGACAGCACCACGTCCATTCCTTCATCGTTGACGGCAATGTCCTGTGTCAAATGGCACACAAGTTTAAGGCGGGCGATATCGATTTCGTCGAAATACCAACCTTCCTCATCGGTAACAGGACGTAGCCATTGGCGCTCAATAAAAAATTCAAGTGTTGGCTGGTCGATGCGTGACTCCATGAGTACCAATACTTCTTCCAGCGTTTTCATAATGCTGCTTCCAGTGTTTTGCGTGGGTTATAGTCATGCGTTTGCGCCCATTTCTCGATGATTTCCTGAAGCTCGGTATCGATAGCAGGCATAGTAAGTTTCAGTGTTACATACTGATCGCTACCTTTGATGCCTTTACCTTTTAGCCGCAAGGTCGTGCCTGCGGAGCTGTGCGGCACCGTCATATCGACAGGCCCGTGTATGGTAGGCACCTGAATGATTCCACCCAGCACATATTCCTGTAAGGTAATCGGGACTTCGATACGGATGGTATTGCCTTCACGGGTAAAAAACCTGTGTGGGCTTATATGCACGCTGACATAGGCATCGCCAGCTGGCATCCTCCCTTGGCCTTTGAGGCGCAGTTGTTTGCCTTCTTCGATACCTTCAGGAATGGTGATATCGAGTATTTTGCCATCGGGCATAGTCACACGCTTTTTAGCGCCGCGCACCGCTTCCAGAAATTCGACTTCGATAGTGTAGCGCGCATCAGGTGAGGGGTTTTTAAAGCCTGCTCGGCGTCCCCCCAGCCCCCCGAAAAGCCCTTCCAGATCAGATAAATCGAAATCTCCGCCGCCAAAATGGTAACGGTCACCTTGAGGCTGGTCAGCGAAATCACGGTAGTTATAGTGCTGTTGCTGTGGGCGCACTTGCTCATCCATATCGATGTCGCCCCGGTCAAAGGCAGCACGTTTATCTTTATCGGAAAGCAGCATGTTTGCCGTATTCAATTCCTTGAATTTAGCATCCGCATCTTTATTGCCCGGATTCAGGTCCGGATGCAATTTCTTGGCAAGCTTACGATAAGCAGCTTTGATGTCGGCATCGCTTGCATCCTTGGATACGCCTAATACGTCGTAAGGGTTTTTAGCCATAGGCGTAATGCAACCTCATTAGCTGTCCTTGAAATCCAGATGTAATATGGTTACGATTTGATGTAGATCACAATCGATAAAAATGAGGAAGGCCTTTAGAGCCTTCCTTGTCCTTAAGAGCTGACAATGATCAGGCTGCTTTGATTTTCGCATTGCTGCTGCGTAATGCAGAGCGGGCGGCATCGACCATTTCATCGCTGGTATGAACAACGATGACGGCTTTGCCGTGCCTGATTTCTTCCTCGTAACGCTTTGCCTCATCAACCGCGAAGCCTGCGCTAATCAATGCCCCGCTTATGCTACCGGCAGCAGCACCTGCGCCTGCACCGGAAAGAATGGCGATCAGCGGACCTGCCACCAGCAATCCCGATCCTGGGACAACGACAATGCCCACCAATGTAAGTCCTGCCACTAAGCCCCCTAAAGCCGCCCCAAATAATGCGCCTGTGGCAGCACCCTTTTCTACGCGGGTGTGTTCGTCATCCACCGGGGAGGCAAAAAAAGTGTGGTGGAGATTGTCAGATACGATAAGGCTCATATCTTCGCGTGCAAAGCCTGTGTCCAACAATTTGGAAACGGCGGCATTGGCTTCTTTTTTACTGTCGAATACGCCTGTAACATTTGTCATGGTGATCTCCTAATAGGGTTCATGGTAAGCGAGCGCTTGGAAATTATTGATTTTCCGGTTTGGGGCGGTTGGTAAAATGGTTAGTATGCTCTTAACGCGCGGTTGCGCGTTTATCTTCATCAAAGGATGATTTTGCAGAAGAATTATTGGCAATAATGTGCCCATTGGCGATTATCTCTTCAGTTGGCACCGCTAGACCCTTCATTATTATTATCTTTACCGGTGACAGCTTCCTTTACCGCGCGTGGATTTATGGCAACTGCAACTAGTCGCACCGACGCGCATTAACCCATTCTTCTTCTGTAAATATTTCTACCGGCAATTTGCAGCCTGGCGGTTTATCTCCAAATGGGTGGGAAACTTCTATCTCATGAACGGCGTGATTTAATTCAGTGGCGAGCGTTTCTGCCTCTGATAGCGACTTACACTTACTTACAGGTCCGTCAAAGCCTCCGATTACATAATAAGTCATAACAGCCTCCATACTTATTTCATCCAGTGTGGGCTGTGGCAAATCTTTTATCTATGCGGAATTAGGATAAGCTACCCAAAATCACTACTTTAATTTATATTTTTCATTGCCAATGATCGGAGCGCTGCTTGGTCATGCGCCAGGTGACTTACTCTCGGCAACCGCACGCTGAAAATAGTGCCTTGTTGCTCATTCGAAAAAACCTTGATAGTTCCCTCGTGAGCCATAACAATTTCTTTGCTAATAAATAATCCTAAACCCAAATTTGAAATATCTTCACCGGATTTATTACCATCGCTTTCCCCACGGGTAAAAGAATTAAATAGCGTGGTTAACTGGTTGGGAGGAATGGGGTCGCCTGCATTATGAATTGATATGGTTACCCCGAGAGGATCTCCTTTTATCAGGACATCAATGGGAACAGTTTTAGTCCCGTACTGTACCGCGTTGCCGATTAAATTGGAAAATAGCTGTCCTATACGTGTGATATCCCATTCGCCTTGCACATCTCCTGTGATTTCTAATAAAATAGTGCGGTCGGGGTGTTGAATTTCTATTTCATCAATCACTTTTCGGCATATAATCCCAATATCCATAGGCACTTTCAGAATAGGTAGTCCTGTTCCCGCGCGGGCGCGGGTGAGATCGAGTAAAGTGCTAATAATGTTGGATATCCGGGTTCCGCTATTAACAATTTGGGAAGTAAGTTCTAATTGTTTGTCATTTAACGTTCCCACCCTGGGAATGAGCTGCGCGGACATATTCATGGCACCTAATGGGCTGCGAATATCATGCCCCAATACGCCTAAAAGCAAATCCTTAGAATAGTCGACTTTCTGTGTGAATTTGCCTACGGATTCCGCGAGTGCCTGATCAATGGATTCATTAAATCTGGTCAAATCCACCACGTCCTCATCGGACAAGGTTCTGTTTGCCTTCGTCCATAAGATAATAACGCTGCTACGTAGCGCACGATACTCGGAGACCATTTGAACAATATCGAATCCTTCATCATGCCTGATATTACCGTGAATTTCAGCGGCACTGTCTTTGAAATCCACACTATCATTTTCTCCATGGGATTTACTAATTTGCTGCCGAGCTGTTTGGGGGGATTCCAAGTCTTCAGAAATAAAAGAAAGTATTTGTTCAATATGGTCTCTTAGCTGAAAAGCGGTCATATTGACAGCGGGTGACAGTGTCCTGGCAAAGCTTTCCCATTCAGCTATAATCGGCTGCTTATTTTCACGGATGAAATCTGCTAGGCGCATGTGGAATCTTTCTGAAATATTAGGCGACTGGCTTTTATTATGAATATTTTTTCTTAAAGCTTCCCTTCATCCATTAGTATTCAGGCCGCCATTTTAGGTGGGCTTTCCGCTATATGCTTGATTAGCACCGCCTGCAACTGATGCGGATTAAACGGCTTGGCGATATAGTCATCCATTCCTGCGGCCATACATTTTTCACGGTCTCCTTTGAGCGCATGGGCCGTCATCGCTATGATTGGCACACGCACTGAAGCCTTAACCGCTTTCTCCAGTCCACGAATATGACGGGTAGCCTCAAAGCCATCCATTAAGGGCATTTGCACATCTAGCAATACCAGTGAATATTTTGCGGGAGAAAATTTATCAATAGCTTCCTGTCCGTTGCGCGCTACCTCATAACGGTAGCCAAAATTCTTAAGCATAACGGTTGCAACTAGAATATTAGGCTCATAGTCTTCGACTAACAGAATAGGCAATTGCGCAGCATTTTTAGTCGTATCAAGATAAATAGTATTTTCTTGATAGCCAAGTTTGACATTTTCGTTGTATGCAACTGGAAGACTTAAATGCAGGACAAAAGTTGACCCGGTCCCTACTGTGCTGGTAACGGTGATTGATCCGTCCATCTGTTCGGCTAGGGATTTGGAAATGGCAAGACCAAGCCCTGTACCGCCATAGCGGCGAGTAATGGAAGGGTCGGCCTGTATAAATTTTCCAAATATATCTGAGATTCTATTTTCAGGGATACCGATACCGGTGTCGGTAACTGAAATGGTCAAATGCTTCTTACCATTTCCTCCGCCGCCATTAGCAAGCAAAACGGATACGGTGCCATGATCGGTAAATTTAACGGCGTTTCCGACCAGATTCAGTAATATCTGCCGGATTCGTCCGCTATCTCCGATGAAGCTTTTATAGAGGCCAGCTTCATAACGCACATCAAGAAGGATGCCTTTTACTTTCGCACGTACGGACATGACGCTAATAACCCGTTCCAGTAGAGAGGTCAGGTTAAAAGGCGCATGTTCAAGTTCAATAACTTCAGCTTCAATTTTATCGATATCCAGCAGATCATTAATCAGTACCATTAATCCATCAGAGCTAGTCTGCAAAACACTGACATATTGCTTTTGTATATCATCCAGTTTAGTGGTCAGCAGTATATTGGTAAGCCCTATGATAGCATTCATTGGTGTCCGGATTTCGTGGCTCATGTTAGCAAGGAAATCCGATTTCGCTTTATTGGCCTTTTCGGCAACAAGAGCAGCTACTTCGGCAGATGCCTGGCCTTTTTCTGCAAATTGCGTGGCATCTTCTGCGGCAACACGGCCTCTATCGGCTACATCTTGCCGTGCATCACTTTTGGATTTTAAATCCTCGGCAATGTCTACGTTGGACTGGGCCAGTTTCTCAGCAATTACCACGTTAGCCTGAGCTAATTCGGCTGCAATTTTCTCATTGGATTGAGCCAGATCATGTGCAACCTGTTCCAAGCAAAGCGCGCGTGCAATAGCCGATTTATTGGTGCCACGTTGTACATAAGAAACCGCCATAAGCAATCCGCCCGACACGGCAACCATTTCATACATATACATCGCGTCTGTATGAGGATTAAGTAGTACACGACCAAGCGTCAGCGCAATAATGATAAACAGGCCATAATCTAATAGAATTGTTTTACATGAGGCCATTTTTTACACTATCTGCCATGAGGCTGTTGAGGTTACCACGTGCACCCTAAGCACAATTCTAATATATTATCTATGGGGAATATTAATAATCTCGATGAACCTCTTAGTTAATCTCTTAACCGCGACCATGTCAGAATAATTATACCTACAAAAACAGTCGGATGATGATTCGAGGGTGCGATTAAAAATAACATTGCTTCAGCGAAAAGGCCCACACATGCTGCAGCAAAAAAATTTTCAGGCTCAGGCTTTTCATGTCTTTTACTCGCTTCCCATCTTAGTATGAAGAATATCGTTATAAAGATGCGAAGAAGAGTGCAGGGCATTATATTAAAAAAATATGAATGTGATAAAATGGCTATAACAGGAATTGCACGGAAAAAGATGCGTGAAGATTCCGCCCACTTACATTTTTTTTAAAATCAATATAATCGCACATAAGCATCCCATCTTTACATCTAATAAGCATAAAGTGAATGCTTTAAATATTATGATAGGAACAGGTTATGGCAAATGAGGAAAAAGGCCGCATTTTAGTCGTTGATGACAATGATGCGAATTTATTGGTCGCAACGGCGATACTGGAGAATCTGGGCTATTCATTCGATATCGCAAAAGATGGCATGGGTGCGGTCGAGAGGTATGCTAAGGAAAAATATATCATCATCCTGATGGATATTCACATGCCGGAAATGAGCGGCTATGAGGCCACACAACAAATCCGGGCTTACGAACTCAGGAATGAGCTGCCGCGGACGCCGATCCTAGTCATTACGGCAAATCCTGATTTTATGGCAAATCACACGCTTTTAGCCAATTCCATCGATGGATTTATCATCAAACCGTACCAGCAGGAAGAATTGTTAAATATGATCACAGCTCAGTGTGATTTACCGGCGTAGTTACTCGCTGTGATAGGCAGCGTGAACTTTGCCGACAGCGTGATACCAAATATTTTTTCCCGGCGATTCAATAGGAATGCGAGACCTTTCTGCGTTAGCAATATTGACAGGAGTGGCTTTGCGTGCTGTGCAGCAAGCTCGATCTAGGTACGGCGATTGATGAACATACGCGCGGCGAGCTGTCCAACTCGATTTTCTTCAACAATGCGCTACGCGATTTAAGGCCGCCAGCGAACGATCAGGCATTTGAAGATTTCTGCAAATACCCGCTCAAGAACCCCGACCTGAAATTATTGTGCAGCACTAAATTCCGCACAGGCTTGAGCCGTAAAGCGCTATCGCAATGCGCGCTGTGGTATCTTTGGCGGCATCCCATTGAATTCACCAAGTTTTTCCAATTGGATAAAGCGAAACATTAAAATGTGTAAAAACGTTAACCTGTCACACAGCTGTAACACTCTTGTGGTTAGATCGCGTGTCAAAAAACATGAGAAGCACGCATATGAGAAAGTCTGCCCCCCAGCACAAGCCGAATCTTTTTCTGCAAAAAATACTCGACGATAAAATCGGCAGCACCATTGCGCCGAATGCACAGTTGGGCAACGTGCTTGGCATCGGCGCGCTGACGCCGCTGGTCAATGCGCAGGAAATGGAAACGCAGGAAATAACTGCCGATGGCAAAACGCGCATGACGCCGACGGAAGAAGAGCTGACTGCTTACCGCCAGCTATGCGGGTTGTTTTTCGGTGAGCTCGGATCGGGGCTTCGCCGCTATGCCAGCGCGAAACTTGCGCTGCGTCAGGACGTAAGCCGAAATGCGCCTGAGGCGCTACAGGCCTTCATTGATAATACGTCGGAGGATATCGATAATAAAGAAACGCGCGCTGTGGGCTGGGAGCCGGTGAAGGCGATGGTGATGCAGCTTTCCTCGGCGATGTTTGGTATAAAGCATACGGCGTCCAAATCGCTGATGGTGCCGCGCGGCGGCGACGTTGCGGTGGCGCGCGCGCGCCGCGAAGACGCCCTGGCTTATACTAAGCAGGAAAAAATTATCGCACCGCTGGTGAAATTTTACCGCGAGCACGGTCTGTGCGCACCAGATGCCACCGATGAAAACCTCACCGATTACGTAAAGGAAGTATTGCCGTTTTGGGAAAAGCTGGTGGAAACCACCATGCAAAACGGCCCCGCCGGGCACCAGCTTATGGCGGCGATGGACAGGAAAATAAACGGTAAGCCGCTCACGGTCCACGACGATAAAACCCTCCAGAACAATCACGAACTCGTTGAAGAATGGTGCGGCATTCTGGGCGATGCGGGACTCGGATTTGCCACCGCGCCGTGCAATCAGGTCTATCGCAACATGCATGATACGGTGAGTTGCTGGGACAAATATATCCGCACTGAACTGCAGTCGCGCATTGCATTCCTGAGCCATGAATCATTCAAAGCGCAAGAGCTTCGTCGCGAGGCGATAGGCTATCATACGGAAGTGCTGGAACAGATGCATTCGTTGAGCCAAGCGATTAATCCAGTTTGTGAAACGTTGGGCAGCATGATCGATTATAATGCGACGATTGTTATTAGCAGCGACGACACGGCTAAAGTCAAATCGACCGTCGCGCGCATGGGGCAGATAAACATGAATGCCCGATTGGAATATGACGCGAAACGCCTTCAAGATTCGCTGAATGCGGTGCTGAAGCATGCGCCGAATGAGGTGAAACTGGCTGAAAAATACTGTGAGCGCGTTGCCATTATCAGCACTGTCGGACCCACTTTACAGCAAGAATCCGGCGCATTGTTTGAGCAGCTCGATAAACTCAACCAGCGCATGGAAAATGGTATTATTGACATTTCTTCCGGCGACGAAGATTTCCGCAAAGTGAGCTTTGGTATCCGCTCGATGCGTCACCGTCTGGAAATGATGCAGATGATGACCGAAGGCCTCTATGCCGATATGACGAAAGTCAGTGGCAAGGATGAAAAGGGTTGGGGTAGCCAATGGAGCGCAGATGATTTCACGCCGCCGGAAAATCCAAGCAACGCGCTTAAGGATCTGGCGGGCCGCATACAGCATTATTGCGTGAAAGTGCAGGCCGAAGCCACCAAGCGTCTTAATGAAATGGACGCACTCACCAAAACATTCACCAGCAGCGACAGCTTCGACCAGCTGCTCGATGTGTTTCAACGTGTAAAATCGGAAACCGATATGCTGTCAGCCTCCTTGCAAAACCGCGAGGACCACTGGAAAAGAACAAACACAGGACAAGCTCGCCGAACATAAACTACGGGAAGGGGTTGTTAAAAACCCTGACGTGGTATCTCGAATACTATAACATAAGAGGGGGAGAAACTTATGGCCGATAAACCTAAAGCGCTGCCGATGGCGCCGGAAGCATTGCAGAAAAAATTTACCGAGCTGGAGCTGCAAAATTTCGCTTATGACGGCATCGCGCCGAAAGCGATACTCAGCAAAGCGCTGGACGATAATCCGGATTTATTGAAACACACGTTTATTGGAAGTAACGGCCAGAAGACCAATCTTCTGGTGGAGCTGCTTCGCGTGGATCGCCCGGTGCTTGCGGCGATGGTGGTTGCGGATTTCAAAGAAAAAATTCCCGAAACCATGATCAAAGGTTATAATCCCGACGATGCCTCGCCACTGCTGGCGCCGTTACCGCTGGCGCTACGTTACAGCGCTCCGCTTTCTATCGCGCTGATCGAACAGGGCGCACCGGTGACGGATATCACGCCTGAAGATCGCAACGTAATGCACCAGATGATGATGCATTCCCACCCCGAAACGATTAAAGCCATGCTCGAATATCTCGGCAAAAAATTACCTGAGAATGAACGTAAGGATCTATTCGCCGCGCGCGATGCCAATGGGAAAACAGCGACTGAGTTAATGACGCGCCCCGCGCCACTGGTGCCGTTTACGCTTGCTGGCTACATGTCCAAACAGCAAATGGAAAAGCTGGGCGATGGCTGGCTTGACGCGCGGATCAAGAAACTACAGGCGATAAAAAAACCCGATGAGAATGCCATTGCGCTGACGTATGAGATTCTTTCCATGCATGAGGCGTTCAAAAAAGCCGGTATACAAAGCAACATTTCAAAGCAGGCCGGTGAAAAATTAATTGAGTTTTCCAGAGCCCATTCGGGCTATAGCACTCACGGCTACCACCAGCTCGGCAGCATGCTTGAATATGCCGATCAGGATGCCAAAAATGCATGGCTTTACAGCGCGACCGAATATCAAGGCAACATGAGTTTTCCTGTCATGGCCACCGAATTGCTGTTGGAAAAAGGCGCCAAACCAGACGGCCCGCGCAGCATTCACCGCGCCATCTACGCCGAAGATATCGGCATGGTGAAGGCATTGCTCGACAGCTGTAACAATAGAAAAGATTTTATCAACACCGACACGGGCCAAAGCGCGGTTGATTTTGCGCTGACATGCGGATTCTGCGACGAGAAAAAACGTGTCCCGATCATCGCCTTGTTGGCTAAGCGCGGCGCCGAACTGACAGAAAGATCCTACGAAAAACCGATGATTACGAAAGTGCTCTGGCTCGGCACCGCCGGCGTTCAGCGACAACAGAAATTCGTGGACGAATGCATGCAACATCATCTGCCATGCCCGAAAGGCCTTGCAGCAGCGCTGGAAAGAAGCTGGATGAAATATGACCAAAAAGAAGTGCCAGCCGAGGAAACCTTGAAACTGCGCATGGAAATCCGAAGCGCATTGCAAAGATGGGAAAAAGAAACCGAGATGCAAAGAGCACTTAAAGGGGTTGTCGGATTTGCGCCGGATATCAAACCGGCATCTGTGCTGGATGGAGTGGAATCGCCTACAGGGTTGCCTGCGGCGATTCGCCACATGGTATTAGCGTAAAGAGGTGCTAGTTAGTATAGGATTTTTATAAGAGTACTGGAATGATGGGCTTCATCATAGCAGGGTCTTATGAAACTTTTTAAATGCCAGCATTGCCAGCTATTGCTCTTTTTCGAAAACCGCGCCTGTGGCCGTTGCGGCCATACGCTCGGGTATATTCCTGATAAAAATGAATTAAGTGCGCTGCAACCGGCGGGCGGCATTGAGTGGACTGCTTTGGCTGTGCCGGGGCGATTTAAGTTCTGCGATAACATCGTTTATGATGCCTGTAACTGGCTGCTTCCGGCGGATACGCACGAGACGCTGTGCACGGCGTGCCGCCATAACCGCACGGTGCCGGATATATCCGATGCCACCAATCTGGAAAATTGGCGGAAAATGGAATTTGCCAAGCATCGGTTGTTCTACACGCTATTGCGCCTTCATTTGCCACTGTCGAACCGAACCGACGATCCGAAGCACGGGCTGGCTTTTGATTTCCTTGCCGATTCGTCGCAAGGGGACGAAAAAATCCTCACCGGCCATGACGAGGGGTTGATTACGCTCGCGCTTACAGAAGCTGACGATGCGGAGCGCGAATCCCGACGCACGGCGATGCATGAGCCATATCGGGCATTGCTTGGGCATTTTCGTCATGAAATCGGCCATTATTATTGGGATAGGCTTGTGGATGATCAGCAGAAAAACGCCAAATTCCGCGCGTTGTTTGGCGACGAGCGCGAGAATTATTCCGAGGCGCTCAAGCGCCATTACGAAAAAGGCTCGCCGCCCAACTGGCAGCAGAATTTCGTGAGTGCTTATGCCACCAGTCATCCGTGGGAAGACTATGCCGAAACATGGGCGCATTATTTGCATATCGTTGATAGTCTGGAAACGTCGCGCGCTTTTGGGCTGGAAGTGCATCCGGCAATCACGGCCAATCAGGAATTACATACCGATGTGACGATCGATCCGTACCGCGCGAAAACGGCGCAGCAGCTGGTCGATATCTGGATTCCGCTTACCTATGCCATGAACGCGATGAACCGCAGCATGGGGCTGCACGATATTTACCCGTTCGTGCTGACGCCTGCGGTGGTGACAAAATTATCGTTTATCCATTCGTTAGTGCATGAATTTGCGCTGGAGGCTCAGGCTGCGGCCTAAGCTATATAGCAAAGCGACTATTTACAGAAAAGACGGCGATGGCTGAGGGACAGCACTTTGTGGTTGGCTGCAACGGGTTGGGGACCTGATCTTCTTGCTGCTTTTCCTGCGGTTTGTTAGTTTGTGTTGTCCTAATGTGTCCTGTTTTTATTTTAATGATAACTATGCCAAACCCGATATTAAAATCCCATATTTTTGCACCAAAGGTATAGCAAGCGCATATGACTGATCAAACGTACGAAACGACATGCTGTATTGCAGGCGGCGGACCAGCCGGGATGGTACTTGGCTATCTTTTGGCGCGTGCGGGCGTCGAGGTGATGGTGCTGGAAAAACATGCTGATTTCTTGCGGGACTTTCGCGGCGATACTATTCATCCGTCGACGCTGGAGGTGATGCATGAGCTTGGACTGCTGGAAGAGCTGCTGCAACAGCCGCATCAGGAAGCGCGCACGCTGAGTGCCTCGATAGGCGGCAGCGAATTTACCATCGCCGATTTTTCACATTTGCCCACGCGGTGTAAATTCATCGCGTTGATGCCGCAATGGGATTTTTTGAATTTTATGGCAGCCAAGGCGAAACAATATCCCAATTTCCATCTGATGATGGAAACGAAAGCCGAAGGGCTGATTGAAGAAAACGGTCGCGTGGCGGGTGTGCGTGGCATGACGCCGCAGGGACCGGTTACGATTCGCGCTGCTTTGACTGTGGGTGCCGACGGGCGGCATTCGACGTTACGTGGCGAGGCAGGTTTGCGCGTTCAAGATGTCGGTGCGCCGATTGATGTATTATGGATGCGTATCAGCATGTTGCCTGGCGATGCCGCCAAACCGATGGGACGGTTTGATCGCGGTACATTGTTCGTGATGATTTATCGCGGCGAGTATTGGCAATGTGCGTATGTCATTCCTAAGGGGGCGCTGGAATCTATCAAAGCCAAAGGATTGGAGGCGTTTCGAGCGTCGATCCGTCTCGTGTCGCCATTTCTTGGCGAGCGCGTCGATGAAATCGATGACTGGGACAAGGTGAAACTGTTGACGGTGACGGTGGACCGGCTGGAAAAATGGTCGCGTGAGGGGCTGTTGTGTATCGGCGATGCGGCGCATGCGATGTCGCCAGTGGGCGGCATTGGGATTAATCTTGCGATTCAGGATGCAGTGGCGGCGGCTAATATGCTCGCTTTACCGCTGAAGGAAAACCGCTGCCACGATACGCTGCTAATGCAATTGCAGAAACGTCGCGAAGTGCCGACACGCATGACGCAAGCCTTGCAGGTGGCGGTGCAAAACCGGATTTTACGGCCGGTGTTGGCGGAAAATGATAAGCCGCTGGTGCCATCGTTCTTCCTGCGTCTGTTGTTGCGCTCTAGATTTTTCCGCCGTATTCCGGCGCGCCTCGTCGGCATGGGCGTGCGCCCTGAACATATCCGCCGCGGCCTGTTCGATTAAGTGACCATCTGGTAAATCAAGAAAAGATTGGCCGCGATAATGGTCGCGCACTAAAAAGCAGATACCCGCGTAGCGCCGGAATCGCGTAAATAACGGCGCAGCAGCGGTACGGGAATCGTCTCGCGTACTTCAGTGAGGCAGATGGGCGGGCTCGAGGTTTCGGGTAGTTTATTCCATAGCGTGCGAATCATGGGGCATTTGGCTTATAGATGATAAAATGGTCAATTTGCTGTACTTTGGTATAGTATTTCAATAATTCCTTGCGCATGTCCAGTGCGCGCTGCGAGCGATTGTTCAATATCATCAGCGCCGGTTTTTTTTCCTGTATCATGCTGATATAATCAGTCATGGAAAAATTCTCGCCGTAGACGGCTTTTAGCAGGTGCGGTTTGCCGAAAACAGCCGGGTGCACTTCAAGCGTCGGGCGTTGCGTATCGGTAAGGAAATAGACAAGGCACTCGTCGGGGCTGAAAATATACTGGCCTTGCACTTGTTGCGAAATAACGTAATCGGCGAGTGCGAAATGGGAATCACTGCCGACGTAATGCAACCGGTAACTAGGGTGCAGCGCGCACAGCAGCGCTATCGCGCAGGCAAGCGGCGCCAGCGCATGGAATTTTCCGACGCCGGAATTCAGCAATGCTAACAGTGTCATACTTGCCGGCAGTGCCGTAAATGGCAGCAGCTGAATCATGTAATGCGGATATTGCGCTCCCGTGGCGATAATCGACAGCATGGCGACACTCATCATTACCGCGCAGCGGAGTTCGGTGCGGCAGGCGATGGCGCCATAACGCCAGACACGAAAGAGCGATGCAGCAAGCGCAAACACGAAAACGACCGAGCCGTTCAGATGATGTGAAAACAGGAAATTGAACACGTTTTTGGCCGATTGTGCGGGACTCGATGCTTCCGCGCCCGCATAATGCAGCGGCATGCGCACGGTAGCCAGCCAGAACTTATCGAAACTGCCGTGCGCGACATACATTAATACCGTCAGCAATACCGGGACGGCACCGGCAAGCGCGATACGCAAGGCATCGAGCATTTGTTGTTTGCGATTCCCGGGCCCGCCGATGAAGACGCTGCAAACGATGGCGGCGGGCAGGATAAGGCTTAAATTAGTGCGGATCATGGCAGCAAGCCCGGCGAAGAATCCCAGGTAAATAAGGCGTCTGGGCGTTGCATCCCGCGTGAGGAAATACGTGACAAGCGCCAGCGGCACCAGTGCGACATGTTCGGTCATCACCGCCATGCCGCTGAGCACCATCGACGCGAAGAAGGACACGAGCAGTGCTGCGAAAAATCCTTCGCGCGGACGGCCCGTCGCACGCCCGGCAAGATACACGATGAATGACGCGAACGTAATATAAACCGCACCCCCGGCGTGAATCAGGAACAGATTCTTGCCGAACAATGCGATGAGCGATGCGTAGAAGAAGAATGCCAGCGGCGCCTTGGTGCACCATCCATGTTCGTAAGGCAGGTAGCCATGCAGCAGATCATTGCCGACGACGATAAAACACGTCTCGTCCCAATCGGTATACGAATAGTGGAAATAGGGAGCCCGCAACGCCACGGTGAAGGCCAAAAGGATTGTAAAAACAATAAAAGCGTTGAATTTAACCGCCGGCGGCGTTCGTACAGCGTTCATGGGCCATCAGTAACAGCTTGATGCCACAGGCTAACATGCTATCCTTGCAAAGGATAGGAGAAACTATGAAGCCTGAGACACCCGGCCACGCGACGGAGGGAAAACCGGTCTACAGTATCATCGTGCCGTTGCTTAACGAGCAGGAGTCGTTGCCGTTTTTGCAAGTGGCGATGGAAGAGGCGATGCGCGGCACCCGGTATGAAATCCTTTACGCCGATGACGGCAGCAGCGACGCTTCATGGCTGGTCATCCAGAAAATGGCAACGCAATCCGCGCATGTGCGCGGTGTTCGGCTGGTGCGGCATATGGGCAAGGCGATGGCGCTGGCGGCGGGCATCGCCCATGCGCGCGGCGATTATATCATCACCCTTGACGCCGATTTGCAGAACGATCCGAACGATATTTTGGCACTGGTCGCCGAGGTGGATAAAGGCCACGACCTTGTCTGCGGCTGGCGCAAGCGGCGCTATGACGTGCGGCAACGCGTATGGCTGTCGCATATATTCAACTCGGTGGTGGTTGCGATTACCGGCGTGAAGTTGCATGACAGCAATTGTGGCATGAAAGTGGCGCGGGCCGAAGTGTTCCGCACGATCAAGCTTTACGGCCAGCTGCACCGCTATGTTCCGATGTTCGCGGTGGCTCATGGATTTTGCGTCAGCGAACATACGATCCGCCATGTGGCACGCCGCTTCGGGCGGTCGCGCTATGGTTTAAGCCGGTATTTTTATGCCGCGCGTGATTTGCTGGTCGCGCTTGCCATCGTGCGCTGGGGAAATATCACTGCGCGTCCGCATACTGCCTTTAGGGTGGCTAGCGTCGTCGCTGCGCTTGCGGTGACGGCGGGTGCGTTTTTATATTCTTCCTGTTTCGGCTTCGGCGTTTGCGGCGCGAGTTTCGCGCTTGCATTATGGTTAACCCTTAAACAGCGCGGCTACGCGCGGCACCGGTTCAATGCGTCTGTTATCACTGATACGATTTAGCGCCATGCGCTTATATCCGTTGGCCGTGGCCATACTCGCTGCGCTGAGCTATTATGCGCTTGAACCCGGCGTGCTCACATTCGATACGCGCAACCAGTTGCAACAGATTATCCAGAGCCAGTATACCGACGCGCATCCGGCGATCATGGCGTGGTGGTGGGGGTGGATGATGGCTCATCTGTGGAAGAATGTGGCGGTGCTGCTGGTATTTCACTTGTGCATGTTCTGGAGCGGAGTATGCATTTTTGGCATGGCGCTGGGCAGGCGTTCGCCTCTTTGCGCGTGGCTTGGGTTAGGCATCTGGTTTCTGCCGCCAATGATGGCGATGACGGCGGTGCTGATTAAAGACAGCGGCATGACGTGCAGCTTCATGTTGGCATGCGCGATGATGCTTTATTGCAATGAGCAACCGCGTAAACCTCATCCCGCGGTTGCGGTAACGATAGTACTGTTTTTGTTTTACGGCGCTACCGTTCGCCATAATGGTATTCTCGCCGCATTGCCATTGTGCTACTGGTTTGCAATGACAATACGAGTGCGCCGCCGCGCCGCTGCGGCTACATTGCTATGCGCGGGGATATTGCTTGTCAATTCGGCCTTCACCGCATCGATAGGCGCAATTAAAATAACGTATCAGGACTCATTATATTTTTACGATTTATCGGGCGTGTCGATGCGTATTCACCAACAGCTCATGCCGCCCTATAATCAGCCTGAGCATTTTTACAATTATACGGATCTGATGGATTTCCAGTCGGTCAAAGACCAACTGCTGCATAAAGCTGAACTGGAGATGTTGCATCAATATCCGATGGATTACCTTGCCGTGCGATGGGAGCTGTTCCGCACGTTGATGCGCATCGGTATCGATCAAACCAATCGCCCATTTTACTGGTATGAAAAATCTAAACCGAGCCAGAAATGGGTGGGCAACTATTTAAAAACGAATGCCGATAGCGCCAGCTATATCGGCATTATGTGGTTTGTAATGGAGATTGGCGTGGTGACGCTCGCATGGCGGCGGCGAGTGAGCGTGTTGCAAATGCAGGCGGGGTTGCTTAGCGTGTCGGGAATATTGACGGCAACGCCGTTGCTGTTAATCGCGCCTGGTCCGCCGTTTCGTTATCTATACTGGCTGGTAGCGAGCGGTTTCTGGTCGGCGTTGATCACGGCGGTGTCGTTCATACCGTCAAAACTGGTAGTAGATGAAGTCGCTGGTGATGCGGCTTTGCAGTCCAATCAACAGCACCAGTAAAATCCCAGCGGTTATGCCGAGCATGAGCGCGCGCGCCGGGCCCCGCTTAGGTGCAATGCGGCGAAGTGCTACGGGCAGGTATGCACATGAGGCATAGGCGAGACTGTAAAACCCAGCGAGTAATCCAAGGTTGAAAGGGACGATGGACGAGCCTTTGGCTTGCGCGGTGAGATTGTACCATAACCACGGCAAACTCGCTTCAAGGAAAATGCCAAGACCAAGCGCGACCAGCACATACGTCGCCGCGATGGCGATCCATTTCGGTGCGCGAAGGCCAATGCGATGCCACAGGCGGTGAAGGTTGAGCAACACGCCGTGATACAATCCCCAGATGACATAATGCCACGCCGCGCCATGCCATAGCCCAACGCAAAAAAACGTCATCATTAACGTTAGCACTCGCCGAAGCGACGAGCCGCGATTACCGCCGAGCGGGATATACACGTAGTCGCGAATCCAGCTGGACAAGCTCATATGCCAGCGTCTCCAGAAATCGCTAGGCGACCTGGCAAGGTAAGGATGGCGGAAGTTCCTGAAGAGTTCGATTCCCAGCATTCGCGAAATTCCACGCGCCATATCGGTGTAACCGGCGAAATCCGCCAGCAGCTGGATGCTGAAGGTAAAAATGCCCACTAGTAAAAGCGCTGGCCCGGCTGCCTGCAATGAAAAAATTTTGTTCACGATCACCAGCAGATTGTCCGCCACCACACGTTTTTGTACGATACCCCACAGCGCTAGTGTTAACCCGCTGGTCCATTGCGGCGCGTTGAAGGAGCGCAGCCGCTTCACTTGCGGCATGAGGTGATTGTAGCGCTCAATAGGGCCGGAAAATAATTTCGGGAAATAGGCAATGAACAGCGCGAAGTCGAGCAGGTTCGTCTCCGCCTTTATGCGCTCACGGTAGCAATCGCCCAGATACGAAATCGCTTCAAGAATATAAAACGATACGCCCAGCGGCACGAGCAGGTTGAGTGCACGCCCGCTCGCATCGATACCGAGACCACGCAGCGCGTTATCAACGTTGGCGATAAAGAAATCCGCATATTTGAAAATTCCCAGAATCAGCAACAGCGCGGTAACCGATGCTTTCAGGGTGATAATGCGCCAACGGGCGCTGTGCTGTATGAAGTGCCCGCCTGCAAATGCAACGCACGTCACCCCGGCAAGCAGCAGCATGAACCACGGATGGATATAGCCGTAGCACGTGTAGCTCGCCGCAAGCAGCAATGCGTTCTGCGCGCGTGCGCTACCCGTCGTCCAGTAGGCGGCGAAGGTGACAGCCAGCAGGAAAAAGAACTCAGGGCTTAACAGCTGCATCGGGTATATTCATAAGGTGATCGATGAAAATATCGGTAACTGCGCGGAAATTCGATGCGGCGATGTGGTCCCCGTCGCTATAAAATGCCGAGACGATGCGCGGGTCGTCCTGCAAATCGATATAGCATACGCGCTGCTGTTTAAAATAGTTTGTTATTTGTTCATGATAGCGCAGCTGCGCTTGCGACGGTTCATAGCCATCAGCGAACATGCGCCGCTTAACGCGAACAAAACACAACGTAACCGGTTTGGTTTTCGCAAGGCGGATAAGATCGGGAAGCACAGAATACTCCACCAGCCTGTCGAAGTCGTAATGCATATCCGCGGCCGGGCCAGTGTCGGGTTGGGGATTGCGGCGCAGCATCTGCACGGCAAATCGGTTGTTGGTTATGTAATGTACTTTGCCAAGCGGTGCGCCGAGTAATAATGCCGTCAACTGGCTCGCACCCAGCGAAGGGTCGGCAAAACGGTACTGGCGCGGCAGATTGTCATAAAGCATCGCGAGCTCGAAGAAGGCAAAGGGAATCAGTTTTGAGCGGCGCGCCTGTGCCCCATAATAATCCGCTTTGGGAAAATAATCGACATCCTCGGTGCGCATGAATTGTTCGAGCTGTTTTGCCTGGTCTCCGTCGATGCGCCAATTCAGCCGCGTCATTTCCGGATCGCGATAAAAGATAAAAACGCGCTGTGGAGTATAGTCGCTTGCCATCACTGCATTTTTAAATTGGGCGTAGATACCTATCGAGCTGAGGGCAGGGGTGAGCAGGAATTGCGATGTGCGATGCGTCGCCTGTTCGTAATATCCGATATCGATCCAGCGGTGCAACATGGAGCTGCCGATGAAATAATCCTGCGGGTGTTTTGCATCTATCGCTGATCGCTCGCGGTCACTTATGATGCCGGTAGCGCTTCTGAAGCTGATGTCCCTAGGCAGGCAAAAGACTGCGGCCATGAGTACGAGGCTGGCGCCTGTAAGGAAGCATCCAAGGATATAAACTGTGTGCTGGCGACTCATGCAGCCCATTGGGTTTTGTGCAAGGTATTGTTTTTATTCATTTTACAAAAAACCACATCCTATCATTGTAATAATTTCTTAACTTTCAAAAATCACCCTGTCTGCCTATGGTAGCGTGCGCAAAAAAAACAATGAGACAACAATAACGCCATGTGGTGGACTAAAAAAGAAAAATCAATGGAACCGGATTTATATCCGATCACTGCCCCTGATAAACTCAGCAAAGCTAAAACGGCTGCCATCGGTGCGCTGAACGGGCAGTGCCGCGCCACCAATGCGGCCAGCGGTAAATTCCCCGCGCGCAGAATGAAGCAGGTGACGATCGACAATTACAGCATGTTGCCGTTCCTGCTTTTGATTGAACTGGATCGCCGTTGCCATGAAGATCATGGCGGGGTGGTCGGCAAATTCAAGAACTACACTTTGTTCCACGAAATGGGCAAGGTCATGGGCAATGATGCGCTGGTCAAAGCTGTGCTGTACATGCCGACGATAGAAGGCAAAATTAAAACCTCGTTCCAGCAGAAGAATGCAACACTAGGTTATGTGAGCGTCTGCGGCGTTTCAAACGAAACGTTGCAATACGCAAAAAAAGTTTTCGACGAATCTTTCGATTCGCTGGTTTTATTTGAAAAAACTATGATGCGCATGGGCGATGAAGATATTTTCACGCGCTGGGCCAGCAACGATTTCAAATACAAGCAATCTTTTTTCCGCACGGAAGATGAGATGCAGGTTTTTGCAAAGCAACTGAAGCTGGTGTTTACGCATAAATTTAAAGGTTCTACATTCGTGCCAGGCAGAGTCGCCGATGATTCCGTAGATGCATTGATGGGAAAAATCCTCGTGCGTGAGCGCGAGCTGTGGAAAGAGGCGCGCCAGCGGGAAATCAAGCGTCAGGAAGCTGCCGAACGCCAGCGCAAAGTAGACGAAGAGCAGACCAAGGTTTACGAAGAAGCGGCAAAAAAACACCGCATGGTCGAAGCGGCGCGCAGCAATAGCGAAACACAGCGCCAGCGCGCTCGCGCGCGCAAGCAACAGGCCGCCGAAGCGCAAATGTCGCATCCGTACGAAATGGGCTCTGCGGGCGGCGCGTTGCAGGCCCGGCTTGAAGAACTGAACCTGTGGAAGAGCCGTGACGAAATAACGGCTGCCGCAGTGATGGACAAGCTGATCAACGACACGCGTAAAATGTTCGACATGGTCGACGATGAAAGCAAAGTGTTTGGCCCGGCATTTTTGTCCGTGCCTAACCTGATGTGCGTGGCGGAAACGCTGGGGCTGGATACGAAGCTGAAAACGCCGGTGACGCCGGTCAATTATGCCGCCAATCTTGAAATCCTGCGCACGATGTATAATGCGTCGCCGGTCGCGCGCCGAAAGCTCGAATCGCTACTGATGCAAAGAGACGGTACGTTGTTGGTGGCCGCACTCGTGAAGCCCAGTGTCGACCTTGTGGAATATGCCAATGCGCTGGTGACGTTCGCGCGCGACATGGAAGAAGCCAACGTCACTATCACCACGACCAAAAACAAATCCGAAGTCGATTTCATCGCTGGCCTTACTGAAGACATCGCCAGGCAGCGCGAATTGCTTGCCGCTGAGCTACGCGAACTGATCGAAAACCCGATGGCGCAGCAGCGCGGCAGCGGCAGTACGGCACTGCCGGTCACGCGCCAGAAAAAACTTCCTTCATGGATTAACGAGAAGGTGCTGGGCAAGGAGTTTCAAGCTAATTATGCCAGCGATACGATTGTGGTGAGCAGCGTTGAATTTCCTGAGCTGACATGGGAGATCGCCTTGCGCGACAAACCGGCGTGGCATGCTGAAAGCTTCGCGCGCGGCCTGCTCGACTTTCGCGCCGAGAAAGGACAATATACCGCTTATCGCGATATTATCGGTGAACTGAAAGAACTTGGGTTTGCCATCGGCGATGAGCGCAAGCCCCAGCATGTGCAGCATGAACGATATGGGATCGATGTAAGCCTGAGCGGTAATGCCAAGGAGCTGGTCGTCGCAGCACTCGACCTCAAAGCGCAATTGAAGGAAAAACAATTCAACCAGAACAGCATGCTTTCCATTGCGGGGTAAGAGGGTTTTTCCTGTGAGGAAGCCGAAGGGGCGTTCGTCCTGACCCATCCCGTAATCGGCACGCTGACGCGGGGCTCGCATGGTTGCCTGAACGACGCCGAGCTGCTGCGCGTTGAAGAAGCGGTCGCAGCCGTACGCAAAGCCGCCGCGCCCGAATTGCCCACAGTCAACGGCAAGCGCAAGGAAGTGGGCGAAGAAGAGCAGACGCTGCTAGTCTTCGACGCGAACGCGCTGCATGGTCTCGCCGTTCCGCGCGACAAGGAAGGTCATAGCTGGCTCGATATCTTGCGGCACACCGCGCGCCTTTCCAACGTTAAAATCATTATCCCGGCGATTATCGCGGATCTGGAATTGCGCGGCGAAACGGTATTCGTGCGCGATAATGGCGACATCCGCACGCGCACTTTCGACACCAGCTTTCGCCGAGCGGGCACTATTAAGGCTGAAAGCACGGTGCAGATCGACAAATTTCTCAAAACCGCTTCACGCGCGCGTCTGTTGCCGAGTGGCGAAGTAAAAATTATCACCCCACCCGGCGGCACCGATAACGTTATCATCTGGGAAACACGCGGTGACGGCGATCGCTATCGCGATCTGCATGCCAGACACGCGCAGATCGTGCGCGATGCCGATGATTATCGCTATCGCATGAGCAGCGAAAATCCGCCGCAGAATGAAGAAGAACGCCAGACGCAGATTGAAGAAGGCAAACGCTACTTCAACGACCGCGTTCGCAAGGAAATCTGGGGCAATGACGAAGGCGAGCATGCCATTGATCGTTTCTTGCTGGAAATGCCTTACAAAACCCCGGCCATCATCGTCTCCGACGATTATAAATATCTCGACAAGCGCACGCAGACCCACACGCCGCAAGGCAAACCCATCGGCGAATGCAGCCTTGGCACTTTCCTCTATGCCGAACTAGTGTCGCGCGGCGACCGCTTAAGCGGTTTGCTGCACGAACAGCGGTTCCCCACCACCCGTCTGATCGGTGCCGATATCCATAAATACTATCAGGAACAAGGCAAAGGCGGCCACCGGATGCTCGGCCACAGCGAATTGTCGCGCGGGCATCATGGATCAAACATGCCGATGATCGAATGCGTCATTCGCCACGGCGTGGCCATTACGAATGGACACATTAAGGAAAGCGGCACCGGCTGGCTTCGCTACACCGGCAGCACCCCTGCCAGCATCGATCCGGCAAGCATTCTTGCGCAGAAGCAAAACGGCAAAACTGCGTCCTTGTAAGTTTTATTTAAACCTACAGCCACAAATCCTTATAAATTGTACTAAGCGCCTTAAATACTTATAACTATATATTAATTTTTTTTCGAGTTAATTAATCATTGTCGTGGTAATACTGTCTCGTGTAATAGATTCAAAATATCAAATATCCCTAAAATCAAATGAGTTACATCAAATTTTGAGTAGCAAATTTTTTAGTTAACAAATGTAAATAGTCTTTGGACATTGTAGATAAAATGCGTTATTAAGATCGTCCTCGATTGTTTTATAAATAACGTTTTTTAATGGTAAAATTTATGAAAACTACTTCCATCATCGCGTCGTTAGGCGCGGTTGTAATTTCGCTGGTAGCGCATAATGCGTTTGCCGGGAACTTACTCAATATCCAGCAGGTCGGCTCGTTGAACGCCGCCACTGTTGGCCAGACTGGTAACCTGAATGATCAGGAAATCGCGCAGAATGGCACGTCCAACGCTGCAAATACCATCCAGACCGGTGCTCGCAATTTGAGTACCGTCAACCAGACCGGCAATAACGATGTTGTTAATGCCAGCCAGAACGGTTCCGATAACGTTGCTCACGTAGAAGAATTCTACAACAGCAAAGCAAGCTACGGTGCAAGCGTTTCGCTCGCCCAGAGCGGCTCGCAGCAATATGCAAGCCTCGGCCAGTCCGGTTATTACAATGCCGCTACCATCACCCAGACCGGCCAGGGCAACTCGGCACTGATTGCTGAAACCGGCCAGTTTAACACCGTCACCACTTATCAGGAACAACCATTCGGCCAGCAGGGCAACCAGCTGAACGTCACGGTTGACGGTAATGGCAACGGCCTGTATGCGCAGCAGACCGGCGCAAACTTCGCCAGCCTCGCCGTGTCGGGTGACATCAACAACTCCCAGGTGATTCAAAGCAACGACGGTATCTTCGCTGATGCCAACGCAGCTTACCTCACCCAAAACGGCGTTTCCAACACCGGCTACATCAATCAGTCCGGTCTTAGCAACGGCGCGACGGTGAACCAGCAGGGCAACAACGCAACCGCGAATGTGTCCCAGACCGGTTACACCAACGTCGTAAGCGTCAACCAGACAGGTATCCTCGCCCACACTGCAAATATCACGCAGAACGGCGCTGGCAACAACCTGAACGTTTCCCAGCACGACTAATAAGCCGTGTCTGCAGCAGCGATGCCGCAGTCGTTTATCAAGGTGTGCGGCGCTCAACAACCGCACACCTTTTTTTTCGTAAGAGGTGGATATGAAAAAACTAGTGATGATAGCCATGCTGGCAGCAGCACCCTGTGCAGCTTATGCCGATAGCTCGCAGCTGTCGATTCGCCAACTGCCGGAGAAGCTCGAACCCAATGCGCAGGCGCTGAAAAAAGAGACGCTCGATGTGGGCGAGGGGGCTTCCGGGGATTACCAGACGCAGGTGCTCATCGACCCCACGATTACGCCGTTCGGCCGCGCCAACGCGCAGTTGAACCCCAACGCGATCGACCGGGCACCCGCGTCTCTGCAACAGATCGCCCGGGATGCGAAAAGCACATCCTCCATTGTCGACGAAAATGCCAATCACAAGCATGGTAAGGAGTGCTCGGAACCTGTTGATGATTATCTGGCTAAGGATCCGGCGGTTGGCGGCCATCTGCGGAAATCTATTAAACCACATACCGTAGCAGATGATTTCCATATCGATCAACCGCTTAATAAAACAACTCTTCATATTCAGTAAGTTAATGATTAGCCAAAACAAAAGTGATTTGAAGCAGAACCACAAAAGAGTTGCCTTTTTAGTTAATTTATATTAACAATTCACCGTCCCCAATCGACGTAGACAGGTAGATTGATGAAAAACAAGATCATAATACTCGCCCTGCTGCTGAGCGCCATCACCGATGCGCAGGCAAGCAATTTGTCCTACGGCGGCCAGAATCCGGCGATTTTTTCCGGCGCCAATCCGGCGAACTCGGCCGCGCTGCTTTCCAGCGTCGACAGGCCGAAAAGCACGGCTATGACTGCCAATAATACGCTGAGCGCTTCCAGCATCGTCGAGCAATCGGTGCTGAGTCAGGCCAGCCAGAAAATCAACGACAAGATTTTTAACAGCGCGCCTGGCCAATCCGGTACGTTTGACCTTGGCGGCGGCAGCACAATTTCGTATGCGAACGTCGCAGGTGTCGTCACCCTGACCGTGGTCGATTCACACGGCATCACCGTGATCGGGGGTTTTTAAAAATGGTGCGCAACCGGTTCACCCATTGTATCGCCGTTGCCGTATGCGTAAGTTTGCTCAGCGCCTGTACGTCCGAACAGATGTACGAGAATTCGCAGGTGAAGGAAGCCAACGTCACCGACCGCACGCGCGCCGGCAGCATCCTGACCGGCATTCCTGCGCCGAGCGAAAAAGTTGCTGTAGCGCTGTATGATTTCCAGGACCAGACCGGGCAGTTCAAGAACAACGATAAATTCACCGATTACTCAAGCGCCGTCACTAAAGGTGGTCACGCAATCCTCACCAAAGCATTGCTTGACGCTGGTAATCGCCGCTGGTTCACCGTCACCGAACGCGGCGGGCTTAAAGATTTATTGCAGGAACGCAGCATCATTAAAGTAATGCGCAACGAATACCATCCCGGCGGCGAACAGCTCCCGCCGCTGCCTCCGTTGGTGTATGGTGGCATGCTGATTGAAGGCGGCATCGTGTCGTATGATTCCAACATAATCACCGGCGGTGCGGGTGCGATTTATCTCGGCATCGGCGGCAACGTGCAATATCACCGCGATCTCGTGACCGTGTATTTGCGCGCCGTCAGCATCCAGACCGGTGAAGTGCTGCTGTCCGTGACCAGCTCGAAAACAATTTTTTCGACTTCGGTCGATTCCAACGTGCTTAAATATATCACCTTCGACCGCTTGTTACAGGCCGAAGCGGGCTTTACCGTCAATGAGCCAACACAGCTTTGTGTGCGTCAGGCCATCGAAACGGCCGTCTACTCCATGATCATGGAGGGCGCGATTGATAAGTTCTGGGACTTCCAGGACCAAGCCGCAGGCCAGCGCGCTATCGCTGAATACACCTCGCGCCGCGACGGCACGCCGCAACCGCCACCAATGGCCGCTGTTGAACCTGCACCCACCGTTGAACCCGCGCCTGCCCCGCAGGCCGCTTTAAAACCCGCTGCCGGCCCATCGCCGATGGCAACCATGCAGGCAGTGCCTGTGCAGGCTGTGGCGCAAACTATAATCGCCGCACCGGCACGCCCGTTGCAATATGCGCAGGTCATCCAGCAGGCTCAGGCCATACAACAAGCCCAGTATAACCAGCAGCGCGTTGCCCAGCCCGTGAATATCCCGCATACGGTTCAGCAAGAGCAACAACAGCAGCAAATCACCGCGCAGACAGCGCCTATAACGGCGGTGCGGCCTGTCACGCAGTCGGTGATTGTCGCAGCTGCACATGCGCAGATACAGGTCGAAGTGATGCCGATGTCGGCGCAAGTCACGGCGCCTGTCGCCCCGCAGGCAACGACCACGCGCGTGGTTTCCGGTACTATCAGCGGCACGGGTCGCAACATCTACGCCGGGGATGGAACTTAAGCATCGCTTAATCTTTTTTGCGCTCGGCTCACATCGTAATTTTATTTCGGCTTCGTCATGATGCATTCAACATCACACGGAGGTATTTGTGCCTAAAGCATCCACCGCCAAAAAGACAACCGCTAAAAAAGCGCCAGCGAAAAAAACCGCTGCTAAAAAACCTGCTACACTTAGCAAAACTTCTAGGCAATCGGCCAGCCAGAAAAAGACGACCGAACGTGTGCTGCATGAGTTTAAACATGACGAGTTGAAATCCGGAAAGAGTGGCAAGGTGAAAATTCGCAAACAGGCAATTGCTATTGCGATGTCAGAATCCGGTGCGTCAAATCGCAAAAGCAAAACGGAAGATAAGTGAAGCCTGGCTAAAACCAAACAGAAGGAACATTCCGGCAAAACTGCAAAGCAGCGCTCAGAAAGCCGCCTTTGATTATAAGTTTTGTTTCTTGATCTGCTTATGCAGGTCAAGCGACTTTCCCGAGAGCATGAACTTCCCGTCCCCCCGGTAGTGCATGGTTTTCGGGTCGGTGGGTGAAAGCGCTACATGCGCTTTCACCACTTTGAATATTTCACCACTTTGAATATAAAGAAACATTATGTCTCTACAAGTTTGGAGTCGTAAAGTTCGCATTTGAAATTAGCGTAGCATTCTTTGATTAGTGGTGCCTACACTTTGCTGACATTAGCAGCGGTAAGCCCGAAAGTCTCGAACTTGTTGACATCTTTACCCGAGTAATTCCCTATACTGACCCTCAGCAGCGCTCAGCGCTTTCAACCGGCCTGACGGTCGGCTTGCGTTTTCTGCTGGTCGACGCTTTGTGTGAATGCCGAGGTGGCAAGCAAGGTAAGGGCGATAAAGCCGGTCGTTAAATGTTTCATGGACAATACTTATGAAATGATAGATGTGGGAATATCCCTGTCTTCATACGAATGGGCTGTGCAAAACCTTCGCACAAAAAAAGGCCGCGTGCTTGGCGCAGCCTTTTGATCTCATCGAAAGCTCAAGCGCTAATCATAGCGCGAGCGGGCAGGCGGTCCGCCATGACCGCCGTAATTATCCGCAGGCGGACGCGGCGCGGCACCGGCTCCCGCATTTTGCGGTGCACTGGCCTGTGCGCCTTGCGGTGCGGAAAATCCCTGGCCTGCAGACAGGCTTTGCGGTGGCGAGAATCCTTGCGACGCCGCGGCGAGATTGGCTGGCGCGGCAAATCCGGCGGGGGCGCCGAAGTGCTGTGAACCGGTGTTTAATCCGCTGCCCTGCGTCGGCGCGCTGGAGTCTTGGAAATTATCAAGATCCTGCCCATTCTTCGGCGTAACGGTTTGGGCGAATGCGGGTGCGGAAAGCAGGGTAAGAACGAGTAATCCAGTCGGAATGCGTTTCATAAAACTGCCTCATCAGAAGATAAAACAAAGACTTGTTCAGAACCCAGTATACGGCTTTTTTGCACAGATTCCAAATGATACCATAAAAACACTAAAAAATCAGTCTATTGCTCCTCGCCGGGACGGGGGATAAGGCGCAGCGAATCGGTTAAAGCCGCGCGTTCCTCGGTGTACATTCCTTGGCAAATATAGCTACGGCATTGACCATCTGGTGCATCATATTAGCGTGCAGGTCGCGGTCCTTGCTCATTTGTGCAACATAGGCGGCGCTGTAGCTGGCGGCTCGGGACGTCTGGCATTTCACTATTCATTGTCATGGTGTTCTATAAGCTTATACGACAGCCGGTTGAAAAACCTTCGCGCCCATTCTATTATTTTTAAATGCTCATTGTAAGCGTTAACAAATATGTTAATATGGGCAATTCAAATATAGAATATTCTGGTATTTTAGCGCACTAGCTATGAAGCAACAGCACATTACCCTCGTTGTGACTGGCAGCATTGCCGCCGTCAAAACCTTCGACCTCATTCACGCGCTTGAGGCCAAGGGTATGGATGTGTCAATTTTCCTGACCGATGCTGCACAGCAATGGGTGACCCGCGAAGCTGCGCAGGAAATCATGCGCGGACGCGTTTTGACGAAGGAAGACATTACCGAATTGCCCGAAGAATTGGCGCGCTCCAAAGCCATTCTCGTCGCACCCGCCAGCGCCGACATAATGAAACAGCTCGTCCAGAACGATACGCCGCTTGCCAACGCGCTGAATGACAGCCACAAGCCGCTGCTGATTTCCCCCGCGATGAACGTGATGATGTGGCAGCACCCCGCTACGCAGCGCAATCTTGCAACACTACGCATGACCGGTGCGCATTTCATCGGCCCGGTCGTTGGTAACATGGCGTGCGGCGATAAAGGATACGGGCGTTTTATGGAGCCTAAGCAGATCGCCGAAGCCGTCAGCAGCGCTCTTAGCGGCGATGTGTCGCACCCGGCATTTGCCGCCGTTGCCGATTCTATTATTCCGGATGCGAAACTTCCGGAATTCGAAAAAGGCGATAAGAAAAAAGTGCTGCTCGTCATTCAGGGCGGGCGCGATGCGCTGGGCGCTTATCCATTGATCAGCGCGCTGCGTTCGCGTGGGTACGATGTGAAATGCGTGATCGGCCATCAGGCCGCTCACCTGCTGCCGGGCGAAGGCATCGCCACCATCTCCGGCCATCGTGCTTACACCCATCACTATCAGGAAGACCCGCAGGGCATGGAGCATATCCGCCTGCCGGAACAGGCCGATGTAGTGCTGTTTGCGCCCGCGACGGCCATCAGTGTAACCGAAATGGCACAGGGCGGGGCTACCAGTTTTTCCGGCTGCCTGTACCTTGCCAGCAAAAAACCCGTCGTCGTCGTCCCGTCCGCCGATCAGTTGCATGCCGTGCGCGACGGCGATCTGGAGCAACTCAAAGCCGACGGCGCGCATATACTCACCATCCCTAAAAACCTGCCACCGGCAGGGAAGGAACGTGCGAATGCCATCGCGAATGCCTTCGATACATTGATGAAAGAAAAGGATACCCCCATGCAAGACTCCACAGTCAAAGGCAAAAAAATCCTCGTTGTCGGCGGGAGCCCACGTGAACGCGTTGATACGTTCCGTTTTTACTACAACGATGAATGCCCCGAAACGCAAGGTGCCGATGTGGCCGCACAGCTCGCCCGACTAGGCGCGAATGTCACGCTGGTAACTCCAAATTCCAGCCACGCCGAGCCTGACGACGTGAAGATTATAAAGAAGCGCAAAGACGGCAGCAAAATCGAATCCGCCAAAGATTTAATCGCCGCCAGCGCCGAGCTGGACGAGTTCGATGCTGTGCTGCAACTGGCGAATCCATCGACCATCACCTGCCCGAACCCTGCCAGCGTGAAGTTGCAAAAAACCGACACCACCAGCCGCGCGCAGATGTTCACCGTCGCGGGTAATATCGACATGCTGGAAAAACTCAAAGCCGCATTTCCTGAGTCCGCCGTAGCGGGCCTCGACGCGCAAGGGCGGTGGCAATCGCAGGGTGACGATACGCTCACTGCGCTCGCCAGGCCGTTTGCTGAGGCGGCCATGACACACGCGCCTGAAAGCAAAGACGCATCTAAGATGCTGAAAATGCCCACCAGCCGCAAACTCTCCAGCAAGCGCATCATCGTCACCACCGCCCGCACGGAAGAAAACGTGACCGAGCATGACAAGATCACCAATTTCTTTTCCGGCCGCCAGGGCCAGGCCATCGCCACGGCATTTGCCGATATGGGAGCGGATGTCGTGCTGATTTCCGGCCCCACGCATATTCCCGATCTTGCCCACAGCAACATCAAAACCATCCACGTTAAAACCGCCCGCGAGATGCACGCTGCCACTCAGGCCGAGCTTGCCACGCAAGCTGACGCTTTCATCGGTACGGCTGCGGTTGCCGATTTCGGTACCGAAACGCCCATGAAAATGCATTTGAAGGAAGGCGAAATCCAAACGCTGGAACTGACGGAGAATCCCAGCATCGTCGGCGGAGCTGCGCACCACGCCAACCGCCCGCGCATCGTGGTCAGCTTTGCCGCGCAATCGACGGAAACGATTCTCGAATACGCCCAGAAAAAATTCGCCAAGCTCGGCGCGGACCTCACCGTCGCCAACCCCATCGGCGAAGATACTGCCATCGGGCGCGACGCGACGCGCAATCAGGTGATATTCATCACTGCAGACGGAGTGCGCCGCCTGCCGGAAATGGACAAGAGCGAAGTGGGCCTCAAAATTGCCGACGAAGTTGCGATGATGTTGCTTAAAGCCAAGCCCGTCACCCGCAACGACCCAACCGAGCCAAGCGCAGGAATAGTCGCCCGCTAATTGCCTTTTTGTAAAACCAGCCTATGCTTCGCGCCTGACCACTGACACGCGAAAGGGTTTGGTATGATTCGCTTTTTCCCGCTTCGAACAATGTCATATCGTGCCGCCGCGTACCTGATCTTGTTGGGCGACGATGCCAGCATCGGTGTAACGCGCGCGACACACGGAATTTGTTCGAGGTCGCGCCAGTTTTCCACCATCGTCAGCGACCCGTGTCCGCGCAGGTTGACCATGATTGCGCCCGCGGTTTTGTCGGTGAACTTCGTTTTAATCTCGGTCAGCTCTTCCGCCGTGCCTCACGGATAGATATTATCGGTAAACGGTGCGCCTCGACATAGGTATGGCTGTTTCAAACGGATAATAACATTATTGTGACACGAGGAATCCAATGAACTGAAATAGTTAAATAATATTTGATGTGCTCACAGTGCTGCGAGGTTGTTATGCGCCATTTTCTAACGATACTTATCGATTTTTTATCAGCACCGATCTCTATTTAGTATATGCTCCGAGTGTCCTTTTAAACAGTTGGGTGGAAAACCTTGGAAACTCTGCTAAATTTTTTTAACTCCGAAGATTTCATGCCGCATGGGCATTGCTTCCTGTGGCAGCCGTCCATTCTGTGGCTGCATGTTATCTCCGATGCGGTGATTGCGCTGGCTTATTACTCCATTCCGCTGGTGTTGCTTTACTTTGTGCGCAACCGCAAAGACCTGCCGTTCAAAAACTTGTTCTACCTGTTTGGCTCGTTTATCCTGCTGTGCGGCACGAGCCATATCATGGGCATACTCGTCATCTGGCAGCCGGATTATGCGCTGGAAGGGCTGGTTAAAGCTGCCACTGCCATTGTGTCGATCGTCACCGCATTCATCGCGATGGGCCTCATTCCGCAGGCGCTCGCCTTGCGCAGCCCGCAGGAACTGGCGCTGCTGAATATCGAACTGGCTGGCGCCTACGCCGATGTCGAGCATAAAGTGGAAGAGCGCACCGCCGAACTTAGCCGTGCCAACGACCGCTTGCGTGAAAGCCAATTCCAATTGCAAGCCGCACTTACCTCCGCCGAAGAAGCCAACGTCGCCAAATCAGAGTTTATGGCCAATATGAGCCACGAAATCCGCACACCGATGAATGCTGTGATCGGCCTGTCCAAAATCTTGTCGATGAGTCAGCCGCTGACAGGCAAGCAGTCGGACTACATCAAAACCCTGCAGACCAGCGCCGATTCACTGCTCACCCTGATCAACGACCTGCTCGACATCGCCAAGATCGAAGCGCGCACGGTCGAGCTTGACGCTGTGCCATTTAACCTCACCGGGCTGATCGATGAAATCGTCGGTATGATGGCGATTCAGGTCAAGAATAAAGGCCTCAGTTTCATCAACGAAGGCGAGCAGGTGAAGGGCCAAACCTATATCGGCGACCCGGGAAGGCTGCGCCAGATTATCGTCAATCTGTGCAGCAACGCGATTAAATTTACCGATGTCGGTGAAGTCCGTGTGCAGATTACCAGCAGCCCGAGCGACCGCGACGGCATTGACACCGTATGCATCAGCGTGCGCGACACCGGCATTGGCATCGCCTCCGACAAAATTAAAAAAGTATTCGATAAATTCATTCAGGCCGATGCCAGCATCACCCGTAAATACGGCGGCACCGGCTTAGGCCTTACCATCACCAAAACCCTCACCGAAATTATGGGCGGTACCATTTATGTGGAAAGCACTCTGGGCAAGGGCTCGGTGTTCACCGTCTGCATACCGCTGAAACACGATACGCCGCAAGCGTTTATCACCCCGTCGCAACGCGTTGAGTTACCCGCTGTTGTTGATGGTATGCCATCCTTACGCATTTTGCTGGTAGAAGATTATGCCACCAATGTGCTGGTCGCAACGGCATTTTTAGAAGAATTCGGCTACACGGTGGAAGTTGCCAAGAACGGTTTCGACGCGCTGGAAGTCGTGCGCAAAGGTGATTTTGATGTGGTGCTCATGGATGTGCAGATGCCGGTCATGAATGGCTTCGAAGCCACGCGCCTGATTCGCGAGCATGAGCAAATCAACGGCGCGCCACGCGTGCCGATCATCGGCATGACCGCATACGCGCTTTCGGGAGACCGTGAGCGTTGTCTGGTTTCGGGCATGGATGATTACATCGCCAAGCCGTTCAACCCAGAAGACCTCCGAAAAAAAATCCTCGGCGCGATTCGCCACTAATCTTTACATAGGAATATTTATGCGCACGTTAAAATACGCTACACTGATGATCATCGTTGCCGCTCCGTCGCTGGCTTATGCGCAGAACGCCAATCTACCGTGGCTCAATTCCGGCGCCAGCCAATCGCAACCCGTGCAAAGCGCGCCACCAATGCAACAGCAGGTGCAGCCGACGCATACACATCATAGCAAGCATCAGCAGCAACCCTCCCAGAGCTTACCCGCCGAACCGGAAAGCGCCAATACGCGCGATACCGATGACCGCAAGCTCAATGCACTCGCGACTGAGTATTATCATATTTCCGATAAAGATAAAAAGGCTGTAAAAAATTTGACACAGCTTGGTGCGCGCGTGCACGCGTTCCACAATGTTTTGAACCAGCGAAGCTACGGCGCACATGACATTATTAAAGATGCGCAAAAGCTGGAAAACCGTATTACCGCGCGCAAGAAAAAACTTGTTGCTGCCGAAGCGAAACAAAACGCCAAATAACCTCGTATCGATATTTTATTTCATTTGCGGTTAATTATTCTTCCAACAAAAGTAATGGAGGATGTATGAGCTTATTTTCCCACGATAATGAAAAAGACACCCACGCGGTTGCGCCCATTCCCGAACGCCTGCGCAAAAGCGAAAAAATCGTCATCATCACAGCGGACAATACGGAAGATACGGAATTTTTCTATCCATATTACCGCCTGACCGAAGAAGGCTATACCGTGGATGTCGTTACCCCTAAAGGCGGTAAATTCACGGCAAAGCACGGCCTCGGCCTTACAAATACCCGCGCGATTGACGATGTGAACCCCGCCGATTACGCGCTGCTGTATATCCCAGGCGGCAAAGCGCCGCAGGAGTTGCGCAAGAACGACAAGGTTATCGCCTTCGTTAAAGAATTCGCACGTTCGGGAAAGCCCATCGCTGCCATTTGCCACGGTCCGCAGGTGTTGGCAACGGCCGGTCTGCTAAGCGGCAAGAATATTGCTGCATGGCCTGAAATCGCCGATGAGATGCAAGAAGCAGGCGCGGTCTTCGTCAATGAAGCACTCGTTGAAGACGGGCAGTTCATCACTAGCCGTATGCCGGGTGATTTGCCCCGACATCTGTACGGTGTGCTGGAATATTTAAAAGGTAATGTGGCGAACACAAGCCGCGAGAGCCGCAAAAACTCCACGGCGGCTTAATTTTTCATTGTGAAAAAGGCACATGCGGTCATTAAGCATGTGCCTTTTTTTACATCACCGCGAACATGCCGACTGCTGCGGCAAACATGATCAGCGTCGCCAGCGCGACGACCATTCGGTTCAGCAGTGAGCTGGGTTTATCTTTCATGATTTTCTTATCGCTGGCCACCATCAAAATAGTCAGCATGACAAAAGGAGCCAGCACGCCGTTCACTACAGCCGACCATAACAACGCCTGCACCGGGTTGATGCCAACGAAATCCAGCGCCACGCCGCACAACACCGATAAAATGATCACGCCGTAAAACGCACGCGCCTGTTTGAGCTTTTCATCCAGCCCGTGCGACCAGTCGAATGTTTCAGCAAAGGCATAGGCTGACGAGCCGGCTAAAGTCGGAATTGCCAGGAACCCGACGGCTACAATGCCCACAGTATACAGCAATGTCGCCAGATCGCCCGCAAGCGGTTTCAGTGCCTGCGCGGCTTCCTTCGACGTGCCTATATGCGTAATACCATGCTTATTTAGTGTTAGTGCCGTGGTGAGGATAATGAAAAACATGACAACGTTGGACAGTAGCGTGCCGCTACCGACATCCATCATGCGATCGGTAAGTTGGATTTCACCGGCGGTGTTTTTGCGTGTGCGGATGCGCCGCCCCATTGATTTTTCTTCTTCTACCTCCTGCGCCGCTTGCCAGAAAAACAAATAAGGGCTGATGGTGGTGCCGAGAATAGCCACCATCATCTGCCATGTCGCTTCATCGTGCGGCATTGACAACGTAAACGTTGCGTGCGCCACTTCCGACCAGTCGGGATGCAGCATGAAAGCTGTGATGATGTAGGCAAACAGCGACAGCGCCAGCCATTTGAGCACATTGGCAATCTGGTGATAGCGGAAACGCACAATCGCTACCCCAATCGCAAGCCCAAAAACAACGACGAAAAAATACGCGTTCCAGCCAGTGAGCAGCTCTGCCGCATCCGCCATGCCTGCGAGATCGGCAGCGATGTTGATCGTATTGGCGATCAGCAGCGCAACGCAAAAAGTAACCAGCAGCGGTTTGGGGAGTTTCTGCCGCAGGATACCTGCAAGGCCCTGGCCAGTAACCATGCCGATGCGCGCGCACATCATCTGAACCGCCGACATCAGCGGCCATGTGAACCACGCCATCCACAGCATGGACATGCCCAGCTGCGCACCGGCGATTGAATAGGTAGCAATGCCCGATGGATCGTCGTCGGCGGCCCCTGATACCACTCCCGGCCCGAGTGCGCTGAAGAATCGTTTAATAAGTTTACGCGCCATCTATGCTCCCAATGTTCTAATAAACCTTAACACATAAACTGCCATCTATAAATATCCCATATGGAATTCCAACACCTTAATCGTTATAGTGGCTAATTATATAAGCTATAGGAGTCCATAATGAAACATTACGCTATTCTCTATATAGCAACGCTTGTGGTGATGACCATCCTCGATCTCGCCTGGATCGGCGGCATCGCCCGCGATTTCTATAAAAGCCGCTTAGGCGAGCAGATGGATATCAATGCCATCCCCGCCGTGATGTTCTACCTGATCTATATTGTCGGGATCATGATCTTCGTGCACGGCATGGCAACGCAGGGCTGGCAGTCGACAATGCTATATGGTGCGCTGTTTGGCTTCTTCTGCTACGCGACGTATGACATGACTAATCTCGCCACGCTTCGGGGCTGGTCGCAGTCGCTCACGATCGTCGATATGGCGTGGGGCACGTTCGTCACCGGTGCGGCGGCCACCGCTGGCAAGCTGATCACCGATTATTTCGAACGCGCCTAGTGCGCGTCGACATGTTTATAAAACGCGCTTGGCTGGAATAGGATTGAATTTGGAAACGCGACGACCTTGCCGGTTGCCTTGTAACCGCCCGCGCCGTCGTCAAGCAGCTCCCGCAGGTATAACCGCAGCATCCCTACCTGCACCACGTCGCCGGTGACGCCCGACACCGTAATGCGGTCGCCCGCTCGCACGCCGTAGCGCCCGAAATAGAAGAAATGTGCCGCTAGCGAAATTAGTACTGTCTGCAATCCAACCGCAAGACCCGCCGTGATAAACCCGGCAAATGTCGCCAGCGATCCGAACTCGCTGAGGAAGTTGGCCAACACCACGAAGGTCAGGGCCATGAACAATACGGTGCGGCGCGCGATGTGTAGCTGGCGCTGTCGCTTGGGGTCCTGCACGTAGCGTTTAGTTGCACGACGGGCCAGTTCCGATAATACCAGCGGAATTGCAACAGCAATCACCAGCACGACCAGCCGCACAATAAGCTGGTGGAACACGCGCGACCAGTCGTCATGCAAAATCCTGTCCCACTCGGCAAGGTCGCGCTGGGGTGCTGACAACAGCACTGACATTTCACCCAGCGGAACCACTGCGTTCGAAAGCAGCCTGTAGTGGTTCAGCAATTCATCGAGCGACTGGCGGTAGGTTTTTATCGCTTTGTCGTCGTCACCGTTATTCGCTGACAACGTATCGCCTGCCGTTAGTGCGCCTTTAAGCGCGGCGCGGATGGAGGTCATCATAGCGCCGTTCGCGTCGTACAGCGTATTGGTCTGCTGGATAATATTTTCGATTTCGCTGGATTTGCGCGAATAGCTGAACATGGTGGCAATCAGCTTCAGCATGCCGTCGCCTTCTTGCAGGCTGTCCTTGTCTTTGGATGAATCTTCTTTAACGACGGTGGTCGTGGTGGTGGCGGGCACGTCGACTTGCGTCTCATCGACAACGGTGCGCGACAAGGCGTTGATCTGGTCGAGCAGGCTGCCGGATTTATCGCCTTCATTGCTGAAGACTTTCAGCATGGTCAGCAGCAGCTCATACTGTGCATTGGCCAGTTTCATCTGGCCACTCAGCTTTTCGCGCCGATGGGCGCCCAGGCCTTTGGCTTTGAGTTTGACGTTCAAACCATCGATTTTTTCCCTGGCTTCGCCGATGGATTTCTGGATACGGCTTTTACGCGTTTCCATAACCTCGGTGGTGGCGGCTTCCGTTGTCGTTTTATCCAGTTTAAGCACGGCGTTTTCAGCGCGCGCAAAATCAAACCCCTTAAGCAGCACTTTTTTCGAGTTGTCGCGCAGACGGTTTTTAAGCAGTGTTTCGCGCCCGTTATCCGGCAGCGTTTCGGTGTCCGAGATGCTGCGCGTCCATGCGATGACTTGTTCGAGGTAGGGCAGAATATCGGTTTCTTTGATCGGAGGCGGAACCGCAGTATCCTGTGCATAAGCGGGCAGGGTAGTGACCGCCAGTATAAGTGCGGCGGCGAGAGGTTTGATCAAGAAAATACGTAGCATACAGTCAGCCTTATAGGAGTTAAGATGGGCTATCATAGCGCTTTCTGGCCATATTCACATTAAATTCCAGGTGGGAAAGGGTCTTTTACGTCCGCTTTACGTCCAGATAGCTGATGCGCACGCGAATTTTTACGGCCAAATCGCGATACTGAAGCTATAAACAAGGAGGAAGTATGGATAACGAAACCCCGGCTTGTAATGACGTTTTTGGCCATCTGCTCGGCACCGATGTGTACGGAAATACATCTAACACGAATACCGAATACGAAACGCCTGACGACGCCGAAGGCAAAGATACTTTCGGTAACGATGCAGGTTGCTGATACAGGCCTTATTCAGTTTATCTGATTACACTCCGTTTGCCATCTGTTATGATAAAGCCATGAGCAAAGCCTTTACCAAAGAAACCGATATCGAAGACGATGAACCGGATGAACCGGACGTTTTACCGAAATCTCTAAAGAATTATATGACTCCAAAAGGCGCCAAAACCCTGCAGGACGAGTTGCAGGTTTTGCTGCGCGAAGAGCGCCCCAAAATTGTCGAGATCGTATCATGGGCGGCCGGCAACGGCGACCGCTCCGAAAACGGCGACTACATTTATGGCAAAAAACGATTGCGCGAAATCGATCGCCGCGTGCGCTATCTGACTAAGCAATTACGCAGCGCCGTGGTCGTTGACCCGAAAGAGCAGCAAGGTTTAAAGCAGGTGTTTTTTGGCGCTACCGTTACCTATATCAACGAAGACGAAAAACGCCACACCGTCAAACTTGTCGGCATTGACGAGGCGGATCTGACCCTGGGAAAAATCAGCTGGATTTCACCGGTGGCAAGGGCGCTGCTTAAATCGTATGTCGGGGATAATGTAGAAATTCACACACCTGCGGGATTAGAGACCATCGAGGTCGAATCCTTCAGTTACCATGATTAATCGTGCTGGTAAGGCTCAACGAGCTGCAAATGCGGTTCTTCGATATGCAGCAGCTTGCGCATATAGTCGAGCAGATCGTTCATCACGAACGGTTTGGTAATATAGGCGCTTGCCCCGAGGAGTTTTGCCATCTCACGATCTTTCTGCCCATTGCGCACGGTGAGCACGATGATGGGCAAATTGCCTCCGCGGTCGAGGCGTTTCAGGCGCGGCAAAATATCGAATCCTTCCTTGTCCGGCAACCCGAGATCGAGCACGATCAGATCCGGGCGGTCCGTTTCGCATAGGGCCAACCCGCCGGAAGCAGTGGCAACACCTTGGAAACGCGCACCTTCAGCTTCCAGCGAAATACGCAGGAAGTTAAGGATGGAATGCGTGTCGTCGATGGCGACGATATGTTTGTTTATAAAAGGCATGCCAGCTTGTCCTCCGGGGTTACCATTGTTTTAGGTCTCCATTTTGGCAGGCAGAACGTAAACACCGCACCGCCGTCATCATGGTTGCCAGCGGTGATCCAGCCGCCCTGGGCTTCAAGCACGGCTTTAGAAATGGTAAGCCCGAGGCCGGTGCCGGCGACTTGTGAATCTTTTTTATGCAGGCGGGCGTATTTATCGAATACTTCGCTGAGTTTTTCCGGCGGCAGGCCTTCACCGTGATCATGCACCGTGCACACAAATCCGCGCTCGTCGGTGACGCATTCGATATCGACGGCAATATTTTCCTGAGTGTATTTACAAGCATTTTCAAGAATATTCTGCAACACCTGCTCGGTCATTACGATATCCATAAACACTTCCTCAGTCATCGGCGACACAGTCACTATTCGGTTTTTCAGCCGGTGACGCAGGCGGTGTATGACGTTATCAATCATTGATTTGGCGCTGTACCATTCCTGCTTGAACTTGATATTGCCGCTTTCGAGGCGTGTCATTTCAAGGATATTGTTGATGAAGCTATCCAGGCGCTGCGCCTCTTCAAGCGAGGATTCAAGCAAGCTGTTGCGTTTTTCCAGTGACAGGCGTTCACCTAAACTTAAGTGTACGCTGAGCGCGCCAATAATGCCAGCCAGCGGCGTTTTCAAATCATGAGACACGCTTGAGAGCAACATGGAGCGCAACTTTTCGCGCTCTTCGCCAAGGCGCGTCGATTCCATGGAACGTTCAAGCTCAATATGTGCAAGCACATTGGTCGTCTGGTCGGCAATTGCGGTCATCAGGCGGCCGAACCATGCGTCGATGCGTGTTTTCTTGTGTGGGCGAATGCCGAGCACGCCCACTTCGCCTGCCGACGACACCATCGGCTCGAAGCGCCAGTTGGTGCCCGGATTATAAGGCGAGGCGATACCGGTTGTTTTCGTTTCGCGCCAGCACACATCTAGCGCCCGGCGGTCAGCATCCGTCAACCGCACACCTTCGGGTGCTGTTGTATCGAGTGCCTGCACGTTGAGTATGTCAGGAAGGAAAAACGCCACATCCACATCCAGCATGCGCTCGAGTTTGCTTTGCAACTTCTCAATCGCCTGCTGGCGGGAGAACGATTCTGCCGCGATACGGTATAAGGTGAAGAGCACCTGCGTACTCAACTCACGTTTCTTAGCTTTTTCCGCATAACCGCGGGTCTGGCTGGTGAATAATGAAATCAGCAACGCCGCCGAGAGGAAAAGCACCATGTTGATGATATCGGTGACGGCGAAAACCTTGAGCTGATGATAGGGCAGGGTGAAATAATAATTCATCGTGATGAAGCTGCCGACCGACGCGACCAGCCCCGGCAGCAATCCATACCGGCCTGCGACGAAGGCGCAGGAAATCATAAATAGCAGCGCGATGTTATAATCGTTCATGCGGAAGAGCGCTGGTGGCAGGATTTTTTCAAGCAGCGACGCGCCTAAATACGCGCTGCCAACCGCAACTAGCGCGTATACAAAGTGCAGCGGTTTGATGGTCCGCCAGTTGATGAAATCCGAAATATTTTTGCGATACGAACTGCCAGACAGCGGCAGGATTTCCACCTGCGCGAAGCTGCTGATTGCCCGGATAGTGCGCATCCACGGCATGAGCTTAAAACGTGATAAATACCCGTTGCCTTGCGTGCCGCCGATAATGATCAATTCGATGCGCGTGCTTTCGCGCTGGCAGAGTTGCTTCATTCCTTTTTCAATGCTCGACGCTTCGAACTGCTCACTCTCCCCGCCCATCTGTTCGGCAGTGGTCAGCAATTGCAGGATGCGCTGCTGCGATCCGTTATCGTGTTTATGATGCGCTGGGGTTTCGGCAAAAACCGCACGCCATTTGCACTGGCGCTCCTGAGCGCGTTTGCGCGCCATGCGCAACAGAAGTATTGCTTTGGGATGGTCCTCGACCAGCACAATCACAAGATTCCTAATGGCGGGTGTTGTGATTTCAACCATGACGTTCCCGTAAATAAATGTTGTTTATCAGTATGAAGATAAATGCATAAATATGCTATATGGTTTCCATTTCAAAGTCTATTCCTTGCGGGTGTCAGGAAATTATTCTATAATAACGACCAATCTTATTGTCAGGCTCTCCCATGCAAAAAAAGCCGATATTCTTGTTGTTTGCCACGCTGCTGCTTACCTCCTGTGCACTTTTCGAAGACCACAAGCCCCACAAGGCGATTCATGCCAAGCCTGTCAAACCGCAGAAATCGATCGATGGAGACGTGTTCGTGCAGAATCTTTCGATCACCCACCTTGCGATGGAAACCGATGACGGCGACGCTACGGCAGCCAGCGTCAGCATCGCAAAAGCCTATGAACAGCAAAAAAAAGCCAAGTCGAAAACCGTGCCCCTCGCAGTCATCGAATACAAGTTCAAAAGTGGCGGCGGCTTACAAAAAATTGTCACGCCGATCAACGCTACAGGTGATTATGCGTTACTCCAACCCGTCATGAAGCGCCTTGCCGTCATGCCCGTGACGCTGCAAAACATCCATGTGGCGACCACCATCGTAACGCCCGATAAATCGTTGGTCCTGCCGGACGATCCGATTCAGGCGGCGGCCGTGTTCGAAGAACTCGAAGCACAGCTGAGTGAAAACGTGACGCCGTTGGCAACGGAAGCCGATATCCGCACGCAGCTGTCGCTGATGGATTTTTTCACCCGCCATCATTGTCAGGATGCAGCCTATTTGACGCTCGATAACGTCAAGCGCACGCTGGGCGCGGCAACGCTTAATAAATCCATTGATGAGGAAACGCTGAAGAGCCTTTCGACCATGCTGGCCACGCGTGAAAGCACATTAAAGACGGATTTACCCTATCATTTCTAATTAAACCGCCATAGGCTGCGAACAGTCATTTCAACAGTTGACACGGTGGCGCAGACTGTCGCTGAGGATCTCTGCAAGCCACACTCACTACCACGACGGCTGCCGCAATACCGGATCCACACGGACAACGAGCCTGTTTCACAGCGTCTAACCCACCTCTAATCCTCTTCCCCTTGCTCCTTCTCTGTCACCGGAGATGGAGTTTTTTATGAATGAGCGGTTGCAGTGCTTACTTTTTATTAAACTATTGAGTGTAAATTTAATATAAATAAGCAATTTAAGGGTGTTGCATGCTCGTTGACGACAACTTCCTAAAAACAAGATATTTTAATATGTTACTCGCATCATCGCTGGCGCTTAACGCACTCGCGCTGGCATTGCCGAGGATGATCATGCATGCCATGACCGAATTATAAACGTAAGAAGAAGTTGTTATGACTCAAAATGCATTGCAGAACTGGATTTCAACCTCGAACATGCCAGTGCGCGCACCGACGCTGCTGCTGGTCGACGACGACCGCGTCATGCGCGTCATGCTGCGCGAAGCGTTGCAGCACCACGGGTATAACGTGCATATCGTGTCGAGCGGTGAAGAAGCGCTCAAAATCTTGATTGAGAATTCCGCGCGCATCGACGCACTCGTCCTCGACCGCGAAATGCCGGGCATGAATGGCCTCGAACTCGTCGCTAAAATGAAAGCCGATCCGCAGTTGGCGGGTATTCCGACCATCATGCTCACCGGCACCGGCGACCCTGCCAAGATTCAAGAAGGTATCGACGCGGGCGTGTACTATTACTTAGTCAAACCCGCCGACAATACACTTCTGCGCAGCGTCATCGAATCTGCACTTCGCGAACGCCGCCAGAAAATGGCGCTCGTGTCCGAGTTAAACCGCCACGGCGCGGCGCTTAAAGCCATGAAAACCTGCCAGATCGGCGTTTCAAGGTTAACCGAAGCCGAAGACACAGCGCGTTTCCTCGCTTCATGTTTTCCGGATGCAGAGCGCGTTGTAGCGGGGCTAATGGAGTTGCTGACCAACGCCATTGAGCATGGCAATCTCGGTGTCAGCTACGAAGAAAAACACCGCCTGCTCACCGAAGACATCTGGCGCCAGGAAATTGACCGCCTCGCGGCACTGCCTGAAAACGCCTCTAAAGTCGTCGATGTCATCTACCAGCACAATCCTGAAGGCTTCTTTGTGCAGATCACTGATGCGGGGAAAGGCTTTGACTGGAAACGCTACTGGCACATCAACCCGGCGCGCGCCAGCGCCAGCCACGGCCGCGGCATCGCGCGTGCTCGCCTGATGGCGTTCGACCGCATGTCGTATAACGAAAAAGGCAACGCGGTGACTGTTATGGTATCGGATCAACCCATTCAGATGCAGGGATACGTATGGTAGACCATATCGATAACGTCATCGACTCGACACGGCGCCGTATCACGGCCAGCTATCATATCGCGCTGTTGCTGGTGGCGGCGGTGATGATGATTGCCATTTCGCTCGTCGTGGGGCGGCTTGTTCACGACCAGATCGACGATGCTGGCATTATCAATGAAGCGGGCCGCCAGTGCGTGCTGAGCCAGCGCATTGCGTTGCGGACCAACGACCTGATTCAGACCCAGGGAAATTCCCGCGGTGAAGTGTTGCAGCAATTAAAAACATCCGTCGACGAATTGGAATTCGCCCACCAACGCCTGCTGGTCGACGCCGTCACCGAGGATTCCCTTCCCGGCATGCATGAAGAAATCAAAGCGATTTATTTCTCCAAGCCGGTTGAACTCGACGCCCAGGTGAAGGCGTATATCGCCGCCGCGCGTAAAGTGCTGCTGCTGGATACACAAAGTATTTCCTTTGTCTCCCCTGAAATCGACCAACTGCTCAAACTTGCCCACGGGCGGCTCCTGAACTCACTGAACGAAACCGTCAATGTCTACGAACAGGAAACCATCAACCGCTTCACCGCGCTTCACCGTATCGTACTATGCCTTTCGGTGCTGGCGTTCATCACCCTGATAGCCACCATTGGGGTGGTGGTATTCAAGCCTGCCATCGCCTATGTCGAACAGACGCAGAAACGCATGATCGAATTCAACCAGCTTAAAGGCGATTTCCTCGCCAATATGAGCCACGAAATTAGTACGCCGATGAACGACATTTCCGGCATGACCGAACTTCTGCTCGACTCCAAGCTCAACACCCGCCAGCAACATTATGTGCGCACGTTGCAGAATTCCGCCGACCATCTGCTCGGCCTGATCAACGATATTCTGGATTTCACCAAACTCGAAGCCGGGCAGATGAAGCTCGACCCGATCCGCTCCAATCTGCTGGCTACGATTGAAGACGTGCTTGAGCTGCTATCCGCTCGTGCTCGCGAAAAAAACCTTGAATTACTCATGCGGTATTCGCCGTCCACACCGCGCCAGATTGTAGCCGACGCGGGCCGTGTGCGTCAGGTGCTATTCAACCTAATCGACAACGCCATCAAATTTACCGATCAGGGCTACGTGATGACGCATGTCGAAATCGACACCAGTAATGCCGAGCATAAAAACCTGCTGAAGTTGCGCATCGAAGACACCGGCATCGGTATTCCCGAAGATAAAATCAGTTCGCTGTTCGATAAATTCATGCAGGTCGAAAGCGGCAGCACGCGCGCCCGCCAAGGCACTGGCCTCGGCCTTGCTATTTGCCGCAACATGGTCAACCTTATGGGCGGTACGATTAGCGCCGAAAGCAAACCCGGCAAAGGTACGGTCTTTACCTGTCTGATTCCGCTCGATGAAGCCTCTAAGCCGCAAACCCTGCATGACGTCAATACGTTCCTTGCCAAAAAGCACATCTTGCTGGTTGACGATCTGGCTCCCAATCGGATTTTTTATAAAGAAGTACTCGTGGCCGCCGTCGCGCCAAAGCAGGAAGATGTATTTCTTGCCATCGAAATCGCCAAACCCGCACGGATCAGCATACCAATCCAAGGCTCGCCCGCCGATTTCGGTGTCGATCCCGAAGCGTTTAACGCCAGCCGCCAGATGCTGGGCAGCAAATTCTCCACCATCTTATCCTATTATCTCGAGGATGCTGAAGGCTATATCAACCGCATTGCCGAAGCCATCGAGTGCAGCGACCCCGGTGGCGCCGTCGCTCCTGCGCACACGCTGAAAAGCTCCTCGCGCCAGCTCGGTGTTACTATTCTCGCCGATCTCGCCGAACGCGCCGAAATCGTCGCCCGCACGCCCGCAAAAGTGCCTGAAATCCATGAGCTGGAAACGTTACTGCCGGGCATGCGCAACGCGTTGTCTCAAGTCAAACCCTTCTTCCAGTCAAGTTACATGGGCTGATATGCCGTTACCGTTGCCTCCATTTTTAAACCATTTCCTGCTGTGCACCTGACTTCAAACCTTGGCTAGTACGAACCCCATAAAAAAACGGCCCGCTAATGGTAGCGGGCCGTTTTAAAATATTAAGCGGGGATTTTACTCCGCGCAGCCAGTCGATGTCGGATCGTTCAGCCAGCCATTGCCGAGATACGAGTTACCGCAATTGACAGCTTTACCGGTGCCGCCAGCAGCCGGGGAGAGATTGCCCAGATTGTTGTTGTCAGCAGTGTTCTGCGTGTTGTTGCCGCCAGCCGATGGGGAAAGATTGCCCAGCGAAACCGGTGAACCACCTTCATTACCGCCTGCAGCAGGTGACAGCAGGTTCAAATTGCCGACGTTGTTGGCGAGGTTGGTACGATATGGACGTTCATACGAGACGTTAGAAACGTTCGGATTCACTGTGGTGTCTTTTACGGTTTCATCACCGAGCGAGGTCAAACTACGCGTCAGGTCCGAGGTGATGCCCACGGCATCAGCTGCGGAGGTGGTGGTGGTTGCCGTCGGGCTTGGCAGAACTACTTCATAGACGTTGGTCGTGCCTGCGGTGCTCTTAACATCGACGTGCTGTGGGTTGGTCGCTTTATTGGTATAACCGCCAACTTCATATTGGCCACCGAGGTTAATCACGTGATCAAGCACGGCGTCCTGGAAGATGCGCACGCCGACGGTCACTTGGCCGCCATGCAGCACACTGCCGTTGGTCACTTCGACCGTGGAGGTAGCGCCGTTGGTTGCTTTGGTGGTGACAGGGTTGTTGATGACAGCGAAGTTCAACAAGCCGTCGCCCGCAAAGTCAGCAGTCATGGTTTCGCCGCCGAGCAGCTGGATCTGGCCGCCTGCGCTTTGCAGTTTAGCACCGTTTTCTACGGTTACCTGCGGAGCGAGGATGATAATGTCGCCACCGATAGCGCCGGTGCCGGTTGCGGTGATAATGCCGTGGTCAACGCTGATGAAAGCTGTCGGATTGCCAGCTGCGTTAAAGTTGTAGGTATTGGTTGGGTTGGTCAAGAAGCCAGCGCCGGTCGGGTCGGTCACGCCTGCGGTGGTGAGCAGAAGGCTTGCGGCGTTGATGGTCGAGCCTGAATGCACGACGATACCGTCGCCATTCCACAGCCACAGGGCAGCGTTAGAAGTTATGTTGCCGCCGATGTTAGTCTGGCCACCGGTGATATGTACCAGCGAAACACCAGAAGAACCTGCGGTGCTGTTGAAAGTCAGCGAGTGGCCAGCGAGAACGTCCAGGTTGGTCGATTCATAGAACGCTTTTGCGCCCTGGTTCGCGGTCGTGGTGGTGGCCGTCGAGCTGATAGTGGTGCCCGGGCTGGCCGAGGTCAGGTTAATGGAATCGGCGTAGGCAGCGCTTGCTGCCATTGCCATAACGATGATGCTGGAGAGTGATGCGCGGGCGATTTTTGATGCGGACATATGATGTCTCCTTTTTTTGTTCTTATTTATTAGTATCGTGCCGTTAAGCTAAAATAGATATGTGGATCGTTATCATTGCGCGACGCTACCTTGCGCGTCACTGGCAGAGCTACTTCCACATAACCATATAAGTTCTGCGTAAAGTTTGTGCGAATACCGGTGCCCACGGACGCTAAACTGAGCGTATCTTTCGTTCCGGTAGCGATCTTGTTCAGGTAAACACTGCCGACATCGTAATACCCGTACAATTGGTAAGAGTCCAGCCATTTTTCGCCGACAGCTTGCCCGTAGCGCAATTCTACCTTTGCCGCCAATGCCTTATCGCCGCTCAATTCGCCCGAATCATAGGCTTGGCCATAGCCCACGCCCCCTAGGGTGTATTGTTCCGAGGTCAAAAGGGCGTCATTGGTATACTGGCCGGAAGCCGATGTTAAGACCGAGAAGCCACGCGGCAGGTTCTGCACGCGGGAGATATCGAAGTTACCCTTGGTGAAGGACTGTTCGCCCACGGTGCGGCTGCGGCCGACGCCGTTATTGGTCGAACCGAGACCGTTGACGCCCTGGCTGACCGAAGCATCGACCAGGTTGACGCCGTTCCAGGCGTCGTTGGTGTCGAACGTGCCGCCGAGGCGGAAAGCGCGGACCCTGTCTTCATTAAGAACGTTGCCGAGACCGTCGTTTTCAACATTACGCGCATCAAAGGTGAAGCGGCCTGTGAAGTTCTGGGCGCGGGTGCGCAGGAAGGGATGGGTCACAGTCAGGGCGTAATCGTCTGAACTGCCTTTCAGATCGAGGGTTTTAAGTGTGCTTTCCGGGCGAGTTCTGCCGAAGCCGAGGATGCCAATCAGGCGTGTGCCTTCCGAACCGATCTGCTCTTCGTGCTGAATGTCGATGTAATGCAGCTAGCTGAACGGGATGGTGTTGATGACGCGTATGGTGGTGCGTTCGCCGAGGCCGGCGACCGAGTTTTCAGTCACAGTTGCCTGTTCCTGCCACGGGCCTAAGTATTTATTGCCACGGTTATCGGAGGTGACCGATGCTTCAAACGGCTTGTCCTGCACATTGATCACAAGGTCGGCGGCGCCGAACGTATCGGGTGAAGGGCGGATGACGGCACGCGCGGTAACGCCCGGCAAATCGTTGATAAGGAGCATGTAGCGCTCAAGCGTTTTAGTGTTGAGCGGGTGTTCTTCGGTAATTTTCTGAGCATAACCGGCAATTAGGTGGCGGCGGTCCGATTCCGGGCGCTCGTTCTGCACGACGACGTTATGGATAAAACCTTCAACCACGCGGATGTGCAGGGCGCCGGTGCTTTTGGCTTTAGCAAGGTCAGCCTGCGTTACGACTGCCTGCGAAAGCACGTAGCCTTCAGAGCGGTAGCGGTTGGTGATGTCGCGAGCGATACCCAGTGCGTCGGCGTAGCTGATAGTCTGGCCGACTTTGTCGCTGTAAAAGCTGTCGAATTCGTGCGCGTCATACACGGTTTCGCCTTCGATGTTCACACTTTTCAGCGTGAAGCGCTGTTTTGCGTTAGCGGGCAGGGCCTGCTGTTTCGGGGCTTTGACATCATTGACCGGCGCGCTTTCAGGTGTTGCGACCGGGGTTTCATTAAAACGCTGCGGTAAATGTTCCGGTGCGGCCGAGGATGGCGGTGGGGCAACCGTTGCTGCCATCGCACCCGACATGCATAAAGATGAAGCTAAGAGCGACGACGCCAGGAGAACCGTTTTAAGACGCGTGGAATTAACTTGAATAATATACATGTGAATCCTCAGTTGGCAGTATGTGAAATAGGGTAATAGGAATAAAAACATTTTTTTCCCATAAGCGTTAGCTACCCAGTAAGGAAAAGGGAGCATAAAAATCAATATAATTTGCGCGAATTCGTTTATTTTTTTGCTAATTGCTGTAAAAATAACGCATGTTACAATGGTATCGATAAATTCTTGTCATTAACCTGTATTAGCAGAATTCTAAAAAGTCTATTGACCATATATGGTATAATTCATATTTTAAAAGTATGATTTAGCAAGACAGAGGGTGGCCGGATGTTATCCATGAAATCGAAATATGCATTAAGAGCATTGGTCGTCATGGCGTCGCAGGAGAACAAAATGCTCCAAAGTAAAGCAATCGCCAAACAGGCCGACGTGCCTGCGAAATTTCTCGAAGCTATCCTCGCCGAACTCAAAAACAATCAGATTATCGGTAGTAAGCGCGGTATCTTTGGCGGTTATTTCCTGAACAAGCCCGCCAAACACTTGATGATCGGCGACGTGATCCGCGTGCTTGACGGCATGCTCGCGCCGCTGCAATGCGCAAGTGTGTACGATTACAAGAAATGCGACGATTGCAACGACGAAACGATTTGCGTTATCCGCAAGGTGATGGTGAACGTGCGCAACGCAATTTCCGACGTTCTCGACCGTCAGAGCCTCGCCGACATGCTGTCGATGTCCACGCAAAAGGAAGTATTTTGGTAGGAGAAAATTATGACCTGTAAGAAACAAGAGCTGAGCGAAGCGAAGCCTATATCCTGAGCATGATCCGCGACATTCAGTTTGGCAGTTCCGAGGTTGTCGTGCATAATGCCTCCATTGTTCAGGTGAAAAAATCGGAAAAGCGCCGTTTCGGCAAAAGCAACTGATTGCCATCGAATACTTATATCTCCTCCCATACTAGTGTGGGCACTGGAAAAGGAAAGCAGATGGCGTGGACGGTTTATATTCTCGAATGCGCTGACCATACGCTCTACACCGGCATCACCACCAATCTTCTTAACCGCCTCGCCATGCACACCGACGGCAGCGGCGCAAAATACACCCGTGGCCGCCATCCGTTTCGCGTCGTCTTTAAAGAAAGCCACACCACCCGGGGTGCTGCCCTCAAGCGCGAAGCGCAGATTAAATCGCTTACGCGCGAGCAGAAGCTTGAATTTACCAGCGGCTTGCGCGCCGAAGCTTAAAATTTTTCAGTTGTTTTTTTCCGGGCTTGCCCGATGATTGTCTCATCCAACGACAGGAGATTGACATGGAATATCGTACACTTGGCAAATCCGGCCTTATAGTTCCCGTTCTTAGCTACGGTACCGGCACATTCGGCGGCGGCAGCGAATTTTTCAAAAAATGGGGCGCATCGAATGTGGAAGAAGCGTCGCGCCTGATCGATATCTGCATGGACGCGGGCGTGAATTTCTTCGACACCGCCGACGTATATTCCAAAGGCATGTCGGAAGAAATTCTGGGTCAGGCGTTAAAAGGCAGGCGCGATCAGGCGATCATCTCTACCAAAGCCACCTTCGCGATGGGCGACGGCCCTAACGATTGCGGTTCGTCGCGCGGCTATATCATCAAAGCATGCGAAGCGAGCCTCAAGCGCCTCGGCACCGATTACATCGACGTGTATTTCATGCACGGTTTCGACGGCGTGACGCCGGTGGAAGAAACCATGTACACGCTCGACGGCCTAGTGCGCAGCGGCAAGGTGCGCTACATTGGCTGTTCGAATTTCTCCGGTTGGCAGACGATGAAGTCGCTCGCTATCGCCGACGCGCATGGCCGCTCGCGCTATATCGCCTATCAGGGCTATTATTCGCTTATCGGGCGCGACTACGAATGGGAGCTGATGCCGCTGGGCCTCGACCAAGGCGTGGGCCTTATGGTTTGGAGCCCGCTCGGCTGGGGGCGACTTACCGGTAAAATAAAACGCGACGCGCCGCTGCCGGAAGGGCGCATCAAATCCGGCGGTGCCGAAGGCGGCCCGAGAATCGAGGACGAATACCTCTACAAAGTCGTTGACGTGTTAATGGAAATCGCCGGTGAAACCAACAAGACTGTGAGTCAGGTGGCGCTCAACTGGCTCTTGCAACGCCCGACGGTGAGCAACATCGTGGTCGGCGCGCGCAACGAAGCGCAGTTAAAAGAAAATTTAGGCGCGGTTGGCTGGAATCTCACCAAAGAACAGGTGGCCAGACTCGACGCCGCCAGCACTGTGTACCCAGTGTATCCCTATTGGCATCAACTGGGTTCCGAAGACATCAATCCCAAACCGGTAAAGTGGGTAGCCTAAGCTGCCTTTGATACCTTGCGGCCCGCTTCGTCGAGTGCATGGAAATCCTCATCCGAAAGTTGCAGCGATGCAGCGGCCACGTTTTCTTCCAGATGTTTGACTTTGCTTGTGCCCGGAATCGGCAGCATGACGGGGCTGCGTTTGAGCACCCATGCTAAGGCAACCTGACTCGGCGTCGCGTCCATTTTTTGGGCCACATTATCCAGCATCGAACCCGGCCTCGCCAGATCCCCCGCCGCCAGCGGATACCAAGGGATAAACCCGATCTTGTGCTTGGTGCAATGATCGAGCACTGCCTCATGCGCGCGATCGGTAAGGTTGTACCGGTTCTGCACGGTAGTCACGGGAAAATACGCTTGCGCCGCTTCGATGTCTTTGACATTCACTTCGCTAAGCCCCACATGGCGGATCAACCCTTCGGCCTGCATATCGCGGATGACGGAAAACTGCTCTTCGCGCGGCGTCTTCGGATCGATGCGGTGAAGCTGCCAAAGGTCGATGCGCTCGATATTCAACCGGCGAAGCGAGAGCAACACGCATTGGCGCAGATATTCTGCACGCCCGACCGGCATCCACTTGTCCGGGCCGTGGCGTGTGAGCCCACCCTTGGTTGCAATTAGCAATCCCTTGTAAGGCGCAAGCGCCTCGCGCAGCAGCAACTCGCTCGTTTCCGGGCCGTAACTGTCGGCGGTATCGATGAAGTTGACGCCAAGTTCGGGCAGGCGTTTGAGTGTGGCGATGGCTTCTGTGCGGTCTTTCGGCTCGCCCCAGATGCCGGGGCCGGTCACGCGCATGGCGCCGAATCCTAAGCGGTTGATCGTCATATCGCCGCCAATTTTGAACTGGCCAGAATTAGACGCGTCGGAGTCAGATGCGTTAAGTGCCATAATGCCTTCTAAATGTTAGAGCGCTACTTTAGCGCAGCATGCTAGCGCTTGCTAGAAAATAATCTGGCCTAATCCTTCGTGTCGGATGTATAGTGCCGCAATGTTACACAGGAAAAAACCGATTTTGAAACGCCGCAAGCATCATGTCGATGTCCCCGCGATTACGCCGGGTGCGGCGGCGACCGTCGTTCCTGCCTCGCCATTAAATAGCCCTTTGAATACCACAATGATGGGTTACGGCCCGAACGGGTCTGATCAGGTGGCGCTCAACGATATTAGTGAAATTGCCGCCTTTAGCCAGAAATGGCCGGTCGTCTGGATCGATATCGATGGGCTTGGCAATGTTGAACTCGCCCAGTCACTCGCAACGCTTTACGGCCTCGACCGCCTCGTGCTTGAAGATATTTTCGACACCGGTCACCTCCCCAAGCTCGAAGAATACGACAACTACCTGTTCATGATTTTAAAAAATGGCCTGTTCGACGAAGTATTCCAGACCGAGCAGATCAGCATGATTCTTATGGAAAAAGTTGTCATCACCTTTCAGGAGCGTCCAGGTGACAGCTTCAATCAGGTGCGCAAGCGCATCCGCAGCGCTACGGGGCGCATCTGTAAATTCGGCTCCGACTATCTGGCCTACGCTATCATCGACGCCGTCATCGAAAGCTACTATCCGATCATGGAAATCATCAAAAAACGCCTCGACGCGCTGGAGGATAATTTCCTTACCAGTAGCGGCAGCGAAGTCATCGGCCAGATCCATGCCATTAAAAACGACCTCCTCTTCCTGCACAGCGCCATCTGGCCCGTGCATAACATCACTATCGCGCTTGCGCATGACGATCTGCCGGTTATCACCACCGCCACCTCACACTTCCTGCGCGATTGTCAGGATCAGGCCAAGCGCGTGACCGAGCTCTCTGAATTCTACCGCATGATCGCTGGCGACCTGATAGCCACGTATCTGGCCTATAGCGATAGCAACGCCAATCAGGTGATGAAACTGCTGACGATGGTGACGACGATTTTCATTCCGCTTAGTTTCATCGTCGGCCTGTACGGCATGAATTTTGACCGCAGCGCGTCGCCTTACAACATGCCGGAGCTAGGCTGGCGCTACGGTTATCCGATCGTGCTGTTGAGCATGCTCGCGATTGCCTGCGCGATTATGTATATGTTCAAGCGTAAGGGCTGGTTTAAAACGCGCACCTGATCATAGCGTGACGAAGCGTGGAATTTGCGTGAGCGGAATATTGACCGTGAATCCCTCCATGCCTTTTGCCCAGGATTCTGGAGGGGCTACCAGAGGCAACTCTACGTCGATATGCTTCATTTCTTTGCGCAGCTCTTCTTTTTCCATGAGCTCATAACCAGTGACTTTGATACCGAGCAAATGCGCAATCGTGGCGCAATAGATGCTGATACGCAGCGACGCGTCCTGCAATTGCTGCTTTTCCACACCGCCCAATTCTTTCGCACGGCCTTTTTTGCCTTCCATGCGCGCGCCCAGATCTAACGAGGTGATGTATTTATTGCGTGTCTCTTCTTCCTTGTCGACATAACGCGGCTGCTGGTCCCGCATGCGCGTGCCGTATCCGTTTTTCTTCACGCCGTGGAATTCAACCAGATCCTCCAGCTGCGACTGCACGAACAACATGGCCAGAAACGCATGCTTGATGTTCTGGCGGTCAATATCGTCGGGCACCGCGTCCTGATGGCGGTCGAGATTGGATAGCACCTGCTGGAAATACACATCGGCGCTGCCCAGCACATTTGGTAAGCTTTTAATCGTCACTCCGTCGGCAGTGATTGACTTGTTCATGAGCGTGCCGGGAAGGTTATTGAACGTCTGCGCAATCATCGTGGTCGTGTCGCTGAACACGTTGTGCAGCCAGCCCGCGACGCGCATGCGCGGCGTCTGGAAATTAACTATTATTTGCGCATTGGCGCGCGGCGCGGCCGGTACCAGTTCGCCTCCCGAAGATGGGGGTTGGTCGTCAGCCGAGGAAGGTGATGCATCAGCCATGATGTTGCCTGTTAGTGTTAGTGTTAATATTGATTAAGAATGTAGCAAATCGAGATTTACAAGGCAAGCGCCTTGGTAATCGTTGCAATAATCTGAATAGAAAGAATTAAATAGTAACTTGCGATATAGCGATTGAAGGGCTAATTTAATAATAAAAAATAAATAACAGGGTGGGACATGACGTTACCAAAGGACACCGAATCACTCGGCGCGACTCCGCTGTGGAAAGACCACGGGGTGCGTGGCAGCCAGTTTGCTTTTTTTGTACGTGAAGGCGCTACGCGCGTTGAGCTGTGCCTGTTCGATGAAGCCCGTGAAGGCGGCCACGAAACCGACCACATTGACCTGAAGCGCAGCCCGCTTCCTACGATCAGTGAAGACGGCGTCAAAGGATATATCTGGCGCGGCTTCGCCCCGGGCGTCATCGAAGGCAAGTATTATGGTTACCGTGCGCACGGACCCGGCTTCAACCCCAATAAGTTGTTGCTGGAACCCGCTCCCCATGACGAGTCCGACATCATCAAGCCCGGCGATGTGCGCCATGATTCCTCTAACCATTTCAACAATGGCGACATCGCTCCCAAAGCCCGCGTTGTCAACTGGCGCACGTTGCCGGCAGGCCACACAAGATATTTAGGTGCTACGCTCTCACCCGATAAAACAGGCACCAACTTCGCCTTCTACACAAGTAAGGATGCCACCGGCGTTGAGTTGTGCCTGTTTGATCAGGCAGCAGGCGCCGTTGAAACCAGCCGTATCGAATTCCGTGCGAAGGAAGAAGTTAAAGGCGATAACGGCGAACTTATCGGTTACATTTGGAACGGTTACGCCGAAGGCGTCGGCGAGGGCCAGCTCTATGGCATGCGCGTGTTCGGTCCGTATAATCCCGACAAGGGTCAGTTTTTCAACCCGCACAAGCTGCTGATCGACCCTTGCGCCAAAGCCGTCACCGGCGAAATCGACAGCTGGGACCAACGCCATTTCCATAACGATTTTTGTAAAAAAATAAATAACCGCGCCGATATAAGCACGCATGACAACGCCGAAATCATCCCCAAGGCGCGCGTCGTTGACTGGCAATTACTGCAGGCCCGCGCCACCGAAGGCCTGCGCGGCGGCGCGCTCTATCCCCACGCCGACACCATCATCGCCGAAATGCATGTCGAGCGCGACACGCAGCTGCCTGAAATTCCCAAAAATGAACGCGGTACCTTCCGTGCGCTTGCGTCAGAACCCTTCATCCATTGGGTCAAAAAAACCGGAATCACCACACTTGAACTGCTACCGATCGAATCCTACGGCACCGATTCGCCGCTGGCCGATCGCGGCCGCCTCAACGGTTTTGGCTACATGACCAACGTGCCGACCGCCCCGCACACCGGCTACGCCTGCGACAAATCCCATCCCGAAGAAGAAGTCGCCCAGACCATCCGTACGCTCAAGAAAAACAAAATCGAAGTGGTAATGGATGTCGTACCCAACCACACGCTGGAGAGCGGATGGTACGGCCCGCTGCTCAATTTGCGCGGCATGGATAACACGCTGTATCTTTCCGGCGAAGACTACACCGGCGTCGGCAATACGCGCGATTTCAGCCATCCGATCAACCGCCGAATGTTCATGGAAGAGCTGGAATACTGGCGCGGCATGGGCGTAGCGGGTTTTCGCATCGACCTCGCCGCAGTGCTCGGCAGTGACGGCGCAAATTATTTCAACTCAGACAGTACGATACTGAAACAATTGCGCCAGGATCCCGGCTATGAAAATGCGCTGCGCGATGTCAAGCTATACGGTGAGCCGTGGCACATTAAAGGCCAGTTCAAAGGCCAGTTCGCACGGGGTAAGAAAAAGAACGGTAATTTCAATCCGGTGGTGGAATGGAATCCTGATGCCCGTGATCACCTGCAGCAACTTTTAAAACCGCATTCGCACGTTACTCGCGGCCAGCTCGCCGATATCATCAGCGGGTCGCAGAACGTTTACCCTGAGCACGGCACGCAAAGCGGCGTCAACTATATCGTCTCCCATGACGGGTTCACGCTGCGCGACTTCACCTCCTACAACGACAAGCACAACGAAGCCAACGGCGAAGACAACCGCGACGGCAGCTCCGAGCGCGGCAACAATTGGGGCGCGGAAGGCGCCACCGACAATGTCGTAATCAACGCCAACCGCGCCCGCGTGCAGCGCTTTGGCCTTGCCATGCTCGCGCTGTCGCAGGGGGTGCCGATGATTCGCGTCGCCGATGCGATCGGACATTCCCAGCAAGGCAACAACAACGCCTATTGTCGCAACGATGCCATCACCCATGCCGACTGGCAGGGTAAGCTCAAAGGCCACGAACTATCCGAATTCGTGGCAAAACTCATGCATTTCCGCCGCAACCACACCTCGCTTCGCCGCGCCACGCATTTCCCCGCTGCTACCGACGCCAATTCCGATTACCGTTTTGAAGGCAACAATTTAAAATACGTCACATGGCTCAATGAAGATGGCAAGGAAATCCCACCCGCCGATCCCCAATGGAACGAGGTGGGCGGTTTCACCATCATGCTCAGCGGCGACCCCGGTAATAGCCCGCCGGACTATTCTTCGACGCGCCGCGTCGAACGCCGCGAACGTGATACGCCGTTACTGATTGCCGTCAACCCCACGATGCATGAAGTAAACTTTACCTTGCCAAACGTTCCAGGCATCGTCTGGAAGCCCGCTATCAACAGCATGACCCCTAAGCAAATAGACGGCGAACCTGCCAAATCCGGCGATACGATAAAGCTCGGGTTTCGTTCCCTGATCGCCTTTGAAGGCCAGCGGGAGCTGCAAAAAAGCATAGGCGCCAAAGTATCTTCAGACCGAATGGGAGCCTTTAGTCTTTAAGCGTCAGTTGGTAAACGGCATCGCCTTGCACGCATTTGCCAGCCATTCCACGAATAGCTTCACCTTCGTCGAACGATAGCGGTTCGGCGGCATGAGCGCTGCGATTTCGCGCACGGGATAGCCTTCAAACTCCGGTAGCAGCTGCACCAGCCGCTTCGCCTTGATATATGTATCGCAGCTGAAACTCGGCAGCAATGCTACACCCACGCCATCGAGCGCTGCCTGCAGCATCATCTCCGCCGTATTGGCCTTAAACACGCTGCTGCCTTTAACCGACAGGATGCGCCCATTCGAGTCGCGGAATTTCCATTCCATTCCACCCGTATGATAAGCGTAGGAAATCAGCCTATGATTTTTAAGTGACTGCGGTGACATGAGATCCCCGCAATGTTTCATATAGCCGGGCGCCGCCACGAGGAACATAGGGCAGGGGGCAAGCGTCTTGATCACGAAATTGGAATCATGCATCACCCCGATGCGCACCACCACGTCGTACCCCTCAGCCATGATATCGACCGTTCTATCCTCCAGCGACACATCCATCACCACATCCTGGTATTTTTTCGCAAAGCCGGAAATCACCGGCAGCCGATGCGTCTGCCCGAACGATAGCGGCACGTTCACGCGCAGCAATCCTTTCGGCGTCGCCTTCATGTCCTGCACGGCACTCGCAGCTTCTTTCAACTCATCAATTGCCAGACGCGCTCGCTCATAATACAAACTTCCCTCATCGGTAAGCGTCACCATGCGTGTCGTGCGGTGCAGCAGCTTCACGCCCAGCTTCTCCCCCAGCGCCATCACCTGCTTACTTGCCGCCGGCCCACTCATGCCTAGCGCCTTGGCGGCGGCAGCAAAGCTTTGAAGTTTAGCAACTTCTAAGAACATTTCGATCCGGTCGATATCGGCCATATTAATAACTAAATAGAACTAATGTAATAACAATCATCTATATTATCATTTTAATTGGAAATAGTAAAGTAAGGCTCATGAACACACGAAAGGAACCGTTTTATGCTGACACTTTACCCCTATGAAACCCTTGGCCATGCCGATCACGGCTGGCTCGACGCCCGCCATCATTTCAGCTTCGCGATGTATCACAATCCGAAGCGTCTCGGTTTCGGCGAGCTGATCGTTATCAACGACGACAAGGTCACAGCAGGTCGTGGTTTCGGCACGCATCCGCACGACAATATGGAAATTATCACCTATGTCCGCAAAGGCGCCATCACCCATAAAGACAGCATGGGCAACGTTGGCCGCACCGCAGCGGGCGACATTCAGGTGATGAGTGCTGGCACCGGCGTCTTCCACTCGGAATACAATCTTGAAAACGAAGATACGACGCTCTACCAGATCTGGATTCGCCCGGACAAACGCGGTGTGCAGCCTCGCTGGGAAGCCAAGGCGTTTCCGAAAGTCCCGGTTGAAGGCGTTTTGCCGTTGCTGGTCTCCGGCAGGTCTGAACACAAGGATTCGGGCGCAGCCTTCATTCATCAGGACGCGGCGATTTACGGCGGCAACATCAAAGCCGCCACGACGATCACGCAAGCGGTGAAGCACCAAGCCTACATTCTCGCCTCGCTGGGCAGTTTCACGGTCAACGGTGAAACGCTGAAACAAGGCGATGGCGCTGAAATAGTCGGCGAACCGGTGCTCACCATCACCGCGCTTACCGATGCGGAAATCCTCATCATCGACACCCCGGCAATAACCCAGCACTAACGTGCTGGCATTACCGTCGGTTCCCTGCTACCACCACATAAACAATTGGAGATAAGCTTATGAAAATTCTAATATTTGCCGGATCGTTGCGCGTCGATTCCGTTAACAAAAAAAATGCCCGCGAAGCGGTGCGCCTTACAAGCGAGCTCGGTGCTGAGGCTGAATTCATCGATCTTCGCGATTATCCAATGCCGCCCTATGATGGCGATATCGAAGCGCAGGGTATTCCCGAAATCGTTAAAAAACTCAGCGCCAAAATCGCCGCCGTCGACGCGCTGATCATTTCGACCCCGGAATATAATGCTTCCATTCCCGGCACCCTCAAAAACGTCATCGATTGGCTATCGCGCGACAAGCCCGTTACCATGAACGATAAGCACTTGCTGCTGTTGGCCGCATCGCCCGGCATGTTCGGCGGCATGCGCGCCCTGTGGCATTCGCGCCAGCCTTTCGAGCAGCTTGGCGTCCATGTCTATCCGGAAATGCTCGGCCTGAAAGATGCTTACAACGCATTTGACGCGTCCGGTAAACTCAAAGATGACAAAGGCTTAAAAACGTTGATCGAAAAATTCATCAAGCACGTGGGGAAATAGCCCCGAACGCGTACGCGTCCATCGCCAGCACGCCGAGTACCGTGTCGGCATGCAGCTTAGTGGCCGGGAATCCACCCGCGCCGAGGGCCACGAAGAATGGCAGAAAATGCTCCGGCGTCGGGTGATTCTGGCGCGCATGTGGCGCTTGCGCCTGCCAATCGAGTAGCGCCTCGAGATCGCCCTTAGCGAGGTTGTCTTCTACCCATACTGCGAACTCACTCACCCATGTAGGCGTCTGCGTATGCTGAGAGCGAAACGCCTCGTGCAGGTTATGGGTGAGGTTTCCGGTGCCGATGACCAGAATGCTTTCATCGCAGAGCGTTGCCAGCGCCTGCCCGATTTTATAATGCCAGCGCGCATCCTGCTTTGGCTGGATGGAAAGCCCCACCACCGGAACCTCCGCTTTAGGATACATCAGTAATAACGGGTTCCAAGCGCCGTGGTCCAGTCCGCGCTTGTGATCGAGGCTCGAAGCAAATCCGGCCTTAGCCAGCAAACCGCCAATATGCGACGCGAGCAGGGGATCGCCTTTCGCCGGATAGCGCAGCCTATAAAGCGCGTCGGGAAATCCATAGAAATCATGAATGGTGGAAAGCTCCATTGCCCCCGTCAACTGCGGCGCCTCGGTTTCCCAATGGGCGGACGCCACGACTATCGCCTTGGGCATTTCAAGCTGCCCTGACAACCCGCGCAAAAACCGTGTCGTCGGTTCGTCTTCGAGCGCCAGCATGGGGGAACCGTGGGAAATAAACAGAGTGGGTAAGGACATGAGTAATCTCGATTGATTCGCTTTATATATAGTGAAACCGGGCCCAATTTCCAGTGCGCGCAATTCAACAAGCTGTTTTATTTGCGTTTAAATGCATATCCATTATAGCTATAGACTATGTTTGAAATCACGACTGAAGATTGGATTTTCCTGTTCCTGGGCCTCGCCGTCTATTTCGACGCGACGCGCCATCACATCGGCCACACCAAAGAGCTCACCCAGTTCCCCAACTGGACGGCAGGCGGTTGGGCGACGGCCATTTCGTTCGCATGGTTAGGGCTGATTCCGCTGGTCGTGTATTTCGTCCACCGCAAACGACTGATTGAAAAAGCCATGTTGCATCCAGTTCGTATCGGCCTGCCACATCGCATTGGCGTGGCACTGCTACTTTTTATCCTGCCGATGTTTATTCCCCAGCTTTTGGCCAAGCTCGCCGGCTTACAGTGATACCGGATATACACCTCGTCGGGCCGCACGCGGTCGAGCACCTGCTGGATATTGGAAAACTCCAGCATCTCCATCTCCACCTTGCGCACGCCAAGCGTTTCAAGCAGCCAGTCATTGGGCAGTGAACTGCGCCGCGCCGTACTCACGACGGTGTAATTCTTTTCCAGCAGCAGCTTGGCGAGATACGCCCCGCCCTACCCGGTAATGCCTGTAATCAGCGCGGTTTTCATGCCCTGACCTTAGAGCGCACCGCCCTCCAGATCAAGCAAATGCAAAATGCCGCCCTTGCATAGGCGTAAAAAACTGTTACAAAAGATTATGATGCATGATTTAACCATACTGGCCTGACATGGGTTCGCTTCGCTTATGGCTGGCGCTGCTGATTTCTTTCCGCCATGCAGTACAGCTCCAAATCCCCTACAGCGGCAGCATCCCTTACGCGAGTACCGAAACAGGCTTCCGCGTAGCATTGTTCATGATGTTGTCGGGTTACTTTATCCAACTCAGCATCGATCGCCTTGCTGGTCGCGAGCAACACTGGCTCCTCGCGTTTTACCTCAAACGTTTCTTGCGCATCTTTCCCAGCTACTACGTCGTCCTCGCCGCTACTATCGCTTTCGTGCTCATCATCCATCCCGAGCATTCCATCATCCTGTCATGGTACCGGCTGGGTGAATTGAATCCATTTTTCTGGCTGGATAATCTATTCACCTTATTTGCCACCTCCAACCTTGTCATCTATGTCATGAATTTGTTGCACATGCAGGTGGCACCGCTTAAGCCCATCAGCTCCCTCATCGTCGTGCAGTCCTGGGCGCTGTCGATCGACACGTTCTGCTACGCCGTCTCGCCGCTATTACTTACCCTGAAAACACGCCCACTGTGCAAAATATTCCTAGGCCTCAGCCTTCTTGGTTACGCCATCCACCCGCACGGATTTGACAAGCTACTCATCGTACACCAGCTACCGGTCTTTCTCTACGGTGCACTCATGTACCGCTTCGCCGTGCACACGCGCATGCCATCCGCCGCGCATGGATTCGCGGCCCTCGGAGTTGTGCTGCTTAGCTCCATCCTCGCCATCATCCCGAACCTGGACCGCACCGCGTTCCTATTCTTACTGGGCATTGACGGCCTATGCCTGCCGTGGATCGCGCAGCTCACGCGCAGTTGGCCCATCGATCGCCTGCTCGGCGATATGAGCTATCCGTATTTCCTCATTCACATTGGCATTTTTTATCATGATGCATCTCGGCGTGCCGCCTGTGCTGCTCCTGCCGGTTTCCTGCGCCGCATCGCTGCTTTACGCGTTCTGCTCAGTCACGCTGCTCGAACGCCCGCTACGCCAATGGGCAGCTCTCAAGCCCAAAACCGTAACACAGCCTCCAGCACGTAGCGTTGTTCCTCAAGACTGAAGCCGTAAAACACCGGCAGCCGCACCAGCGTGTCCGCCGCTTCAACCGTCACATCGAGCGCACTTCCTGCCCCCCCGTATTGCTTCCCGCCTGCCGACACATGCAGCGGCACGAAATGAAACGCCACGGTCACATTCTGCTCGCGCATGAAGGCGATAAACGCATCGCGCTGCGTACGATCTTTCACCCGGATAAAGTAGATATGCGCGTTATGCTCGCAAGCTTCCGGCACGAAGGGCAAAGTGATATGCCCCGCATCCGCAAGCCATTTAAACGCTCTGTGGTAATTATTCCACAGCATCATACGATGACTCTGAATCGTCTCCGCCTCTTCCATATTAGCATACAGATAGGCCGCGTTCAGCGCGCTCATCGCATAAAACGAGCCGATATCTTTCCACTCATATTGCGACTCTTCACCGCGTTGGAAGGCAAGTCGATTGGTACCCTTGTTGATCATGATTTCGGCGCGTGCGAGGTACTGCGCATCATTAACCACCAGCGCACCGCCCTGACCGCCAGCGCAGATGTTCTTCATGATATCGAAACTCAACGTCCCCATTGCCCCCATCGTGCCAAGCGCACGTCCTTTATAGCTCGCAAAAATACTATGCGCCGCATCCTCAATCACCGGGATATTATGATTGCGCGCAATTGCCATGATTTCATCCATCGCACAGGCAATACCCGCGTAATGCACCGGCACGATGGCGCGTGTCTTCGGTGTAATCGCCGCTTCCAGCAGTGTCTCGTCCATGCACAGCGTATCGCGCCGTACATCGATAAACACAAGCGTCGCCCCGCGCAGCGCGAACGCGTTGCCCGTCGACACGAAAGTAAACGACGGCATAATGACCTCGTCGCCCGGCTTGATATCCAGCAGCATCGCCGCAATTTCCAGCGCATGCGTGCACGACGACACCAGCAGCGGATGCGCACAGCCCATCATGTCTTTTAGAAATGTTTCACATTTCAGTAAGTATTTGCTGTATTCGCCCAGATCTTCGTTGGCAACCACCTCGGCGATATATTCCGCCTCGCGCCCCACTTTCGTCGGGCGGTTCAAATGCAGCAGGGTAGGGGATGTGTCGCTCATCCGTTCTGGCTTCGCCGTATGCCGCGCATACTGACCGGATAGGATGGCATGCAGACCATGCCGTCCGGCATATCTTCCATGACAACCGAGCCGACGCCGACAATCGCCTCCTTGCCTATGCGCCGCGAGTCGCCGATCATCGAACTATTGCCAAGGAAGCTGCTCTCGCCGACATGCGCCAGCCCCGCCACCAACAAATTGCCGCACGCGAACACATGATGTTCCAGCACTGCGTGGTGGCCTATGGTCGTTCCCGAATGAATCACCACGTTGTTGCCGATGCTCACAAACGGCATTACCGTGCATCCTTCCATCAAGATAACGTTGTTGCCAATCCGGTCGTGGTGCGACACCAGCGCTTTCGGATGAATGAAATTCACCAGCTCGTAGCCTTTCCCAACCGCCTCGCGATACAGCCGCTTGCGCGCATTCATAATCGCGCTGAAGGAGCAGGTTTTCGGATAGCCGACCGGCACATTCATACCAAACTTCGCTGGAGAAAAATGCTTTTCCACCTCATCGAACGCCACCACCGGCAAGCCGCAGAAACTCGTGTCTTTGAAATATTCGCGGTCGACAGTGAAGCCCTTCACAGTGTGGTCGCTCTCATGAGTAAAATAATAATGCATCAGCTCGGCAAAACTGCCGGTTCCGAAAATCACAATCTCCGTCATATGCTTTCGCCCGTCCTTGTGCGCACCGGCTCATGCTCGATATAGCGCACCGTCAGCAGCGTCCGCGCCACATATTCCCCGATCATGCCCACCGACAGCGTCACAATCCCGCAGGCAAAAAACACCGCGCTGAGACATAGCACCCCCAGCGCCACGAGCAAAAACCCCATGCACTCGATCAGCAATACCGGCTGCGTCGAATGCGTGGTGATAATGCTCATGACAAAATTAAACAGCGCCCGCATCGAATGCGAAGACCGCCCCAACGAACGCGCCTTATGGCGCACGCGCACCGACGAAATCCGGTTTGTGCTGGCGCGTAGCATCGAATCGAGGAAAGTATACGGATAAGGGCGATACATGGTACACAGCGGCGTACGGATAGCGCGCAGCGCACTGCTTTTTTTCAAATCCGGGAACAGGTCCAGCCGCGTGATCAGCCATTTCGTCACCACCGTCGCAGCCCCGCGAATCCCCGGATGCGACGAGCGTTCCGGGAACCCATACACCACGTCGCAGCCTTTTTTCAGTTCTTCAAGAAGCAGCGGAATATCCTCCGGCATGTGCTGCCCGTCGGCGTCTATCGTCACCGCAACACTATATTTTGCATCGCGCAGCCCAATTACCAGCGTGCAATGCTGGCCGTAATTGCGCATCAGGTTCAATCCGCGCACGCGGGCGTCGGTGCGTGCAAAATTTTCAATCATCGCCCAGCTACCGTCGGTGCTGGCGTCATTGACTAAAATAATTTCGTAAGGTGAGGGCAGGGGTTCCAGCGTTGCCGAAAGGGCGGAGACCAGTTCCGGCAGGCTCGCCGTATTATTAAACACTGGAACAACAACCGATATTCCTTCTATACTATGCATAAGAACAATATCAAATTGTGTTAACCCAGTCTTAAAATGACCGCCTGATGCGTTCAGTATTATTAATGTTGTCGCCATTAGCAAGGCTTTTATGACTTCTGTAACGGTTATCACGCTGTTCGGACTAGTGCTTGCGATGAGCCTGTTCCTGCCCGCTTTTGTCGATGATATTTACTACCTGCTCCTCACCAGCCGCGGCGGCTACGATCACTGGCAGACCATTAGCATTTTTCCCGAATGCGGCGGTACTTTCGCCGTCAATGTCCCGCTCACGCTGCTTCCCGGCCGCGCGCTGAGCTGGTTGGTGCAACTCCTCATCAATGATTATTACAGCATGCGCCTGATCGCCATCGCCATGTTGCTCGCGTGGATAGCATACCTCACATGGTTCATCAAACGCTGCCTCTACCCTGATATCGACATGCGTGCCATCGCCGCAAGCGCCATCGGCTTTTTATGCCTCGGAACCATGCCCATCTGGCTGCTGCTCAGCCGACCCGATACCGCAATGGCATTTGCCGTCACCTTCTACTTTTCCATCCCCTTCATCGTCCGCCGCTACGACAAACCCTCAACGCTCAAACTGCTGTTGGCCGCTGCGGTATTTTTCCTCGTCACCTCATGGTTCGTCTCGGTGCATTTAAAGGCCTTGCTCTATGTGCCGCTTATCTTCGTCGCTGTCTTTTCAACCGCCAGGTGGAACAAGATTTTCGCGGGCTTGCTCGCCGTCATCGCCGCCTTCACCTCAGTGCCCGCATGGGTCTCCTACTGGCGCGTGAAGCTCGACTGCCCGGCCGCGATTGCCATGCACGACTGGGAAGGACAAGCCCTTTTGCCCTCGCAACTGCTCAACAACCCGCCTGCGTTTTTCCAGCAACTCTTCGTCAACATCAGCCATATCGGCGATTATGCCAAAGGCATTATGTTCCCCGTGCGCTCCGCACTGCCCCCGCTGGCCAACACCATACTAGAATTCTTCGCCGCACAGTGCATCGCGCTCTTCTTGCTTGCTGTCGCCTTACTGGTCATTGCTGGCACCGTGCTGATGATCGCGCGCGTCGCCGAGTCCGGCAAGTGGCGCCAACCCAGCGTTCTGCTGGTCGCCTGCCTAATGGCAGCTTTCGGCGCGCAGCTATGCCTGCAAACCACTAAGCTGTTTTACAATTCCATCATGGTGTGGGTGTCGCTTGCTTTAAGCGGTCTCGCCCTCGCCGATTATTTCGAATGCAAAGTCGCGCCTGTGAAAACTAGCCGCTTAAGCCATGTCTGCCTTGCCAGTTGGCCGGTGGTCATTATCAGCCAGTTCGCGTTGCTGGCAACTTACATGCCCTTCGTCATTTATTATGCCAAACACCCGCTTCCCAACGGCGTCATCGGCAGCCAGAGCGACCTGCTCAGCCCCATGTATTATTCGCAAACCCGCGACACGATTCTGGAAGCCGCCAAACAATGCAACATCGCCCCAGACGCCAGCAGCGAGCACCTCGCTATCGATATGCACACTTATCTCCCAATGAAACAGACCTTCGAACCCTACCGCCTTACCTTCCGCTACGGCGAATTCCAAGATGCGCAAACCTTCCTCGATTATTTACAGGACCACCAGTCCACTGGCGTCATCACGCTGTGCCGTTCGCTGCCGCCCAGCTTGCTGCCGTATTTCCATAAATATAACGGCGTGTGCTGCCATCGCAGTTAATCCTGCACATACTCCAAAAACGCTTTCACCTGCTCTTTCGTGGTGAAAATCCCCTTGATCTCATCGCCGTTGGAAAACCCGACGCTCACTTCGTATTTACGAAAATCCCCCGCCGCCGCACCCGCCTTGAAACCATTCACAAATCCCAGCGCAGCTTCCGTCGAAGTAAAATCATTCGGTCCGCCGAACAGCGGCAACACCGCTACACGCGTAATGGCGCGGTCCAGTTTTTTGCGTAAGCGCATAAAGAACGCGTCGAACACCGCGCCATTTGCATCATATAATAATTTTTTCAGCAACGCGCGTTTGTCCGGTGCCAGCGACTCGATCTGCGCGATGCAATCGGCAAACACGGCATCCGACGTCTCCTCATCGAACGACACATCGATGCACACCGCGGTGAATGCATCGACAATTGTCTCATACGGCAAATACACCACCTCAAACCCGACCGATTTCAGTTGGTCCAGCGACCCTTTAGTAAATACCCCCGCCAGAATCGCGCCTAGAAACGGGTGATCCAGCTCATGCTTTTCCGCAATCGGCATCACCGCGCCCTGAATCTCCTGCACTTTGTTACGCGAGTGCTTTGTATAACGCCGCCACGCCGCTTCGATAAATGCCACCGGCTTGCCGCGTTCACGCGCCGAGCCATTTTTTTCAATTACAAAATCAAGGTCATGCAAGTTGCCGTACTTATCTTCCCAGCTGACTTTTACGCCCTTGCGCACGTCGGCGCGCTCCCCGTGCCTGTCTAAATACAGGCCGCGCTCATCGCAGAATTGCAACAGCACCGGCAGCAAAATTTCTTCCAGCAAATTGCCGATGATCTGTCCAAACCGGTGTGAAGGTGATGCCGCCATACTACCGCTTCACCCACAAATGGCCTTCCTTGAGCGGCACGCGATGCTTGCGGTTTTTCCATTTGATGTTGCGATCACGTATTTTTTCAAAACGCCATTCGCTGAATCCCGTAGCCAGCGCCAGCTCCCCCAGCCAGCGCTCCGCAGGCACATGCACACCGTACGGCGCCGAATCGCCAATCACAAAACACACGCTTGCATCCGCCGCGCACAGCGGCAGCAACGCCTGCCATGTCTTGGCCAGATCAAGGAAATATGCTGCCACCATCGTATGATACGTCTTACGCCCGCCCTTGGTTTCGCGCACCTTCGCCAGCTCTTCGCACACCGCCGTCAGCTCCGCGCGAATGGGTTTCACTGCCGGGTCCGCCAGCAAATCCGCCAGCACCAGCTTTTCCGCCGCGCTATGCTGCGAGCAAGAGCGAATGAGCCGGTGCCTCACCGATTTCTGCAAATCGCCCCACCCCTTGATTTCACCCCAGAACGTCATTTCCAGCCGCGTCGCATCGGCATAATCATAATTGTTCGGGTAGGGCGGTGATGTCAGCACCAATCCTACCTTACCCTTCAGATGCGAAAATCCTTTCAGCGTGCGCGCATCGCCGCATTGCAACTCGGTCATCTTATCGTTCCATGAAGCTTCCTGAATATCCGCGCAAAATAATGCCACCCGCGCCATAAATGCCACAAACGGGTCGGTCACCCGCGCCTTAGTTTTATTTGGCAGCACATACTGCCACTGCGCCGTACCAACCCCGCTGCACTCGCGCAAAATCGCTGTAATCGCCAGCCACAACAGCTCATGCACGGGATTGCCATCATCGCTATGCTTCAGATATGCATCGCGCAGCGCTTCCAGCCGTGCAAGGCCCTTGGGCGTATAACATTTACGCAGCAATTCCGATTGGGATTTCGGCGTCGTTCGCACATTCGCTTCCGCTTTTTCCAGCAATATCTTCGCCTGATTCATCAGCGTTTTAACCGTGACATCGCCGTTTAATTTCGCACTCGCAATCCGATAAATGAACGGATGATGCTCCGCCCCGGCCGAGGCAATGCCCGCCGCTTGTGCCGCAAGCAGGGTCGTGCCCGAACCAGCAAATGGGTCAAACACATAGCGCTTCGGCCCGATATTCGCCTGTTCGATGATCGATTGCGCCCATTGCGCCGAAAACCCCGCCGAATACCGAAACCACCGATGCACCGGCAGCGACATATTATCGGCAAATGTCCCCGTGCGGGCGCGCTTGCGCACCTTCTGCGCCACGTCTTCCGCAGCAATCGCAACGGCGCCCTTAGGCGGCATGCTTTATATTCCGCAACTCCAGCTCCAGCAGCAGCGACTTCGCCGCCAGTCCGCCAGCAAAGCCAGTGAGCGCACCGTTGGCCCCGATCACACGGTGGCAGGGCGCAATAATGGAAATCGGATTTTTGCCATTGGCCGCCCCCACGGCGCGCACTGCTTTCGGGCTGCCGATTTGGCTTGCAATCTGCGCGTAGCTGCGCGTCTGCCCGAAGGGAATACTGAGTAAGGCATGCCAGACTTTCTTCTGAAATTCCGTACCGTTAAAATCAAGCGGTACATCGAAACGCTCCAACGCCCCCGCAAAATACAACTCCAGCTGACGTTGCGTTTCCTTCAACACCGGATGGTTGTTATCCTGCGCCACCAGAGTCAGGCGCACGCGCCCGGGCCGGTCGTTCTCCCACAGAATCGCCGCCAGCCCTTGATCGCTCGCCACCAACGTGAGCGCGCCGACCGGCGATGGCATTGTAGTATACAGATGGTTCATATTGTTAATGTAAGTCCGAACCGCGCGACTGGCAAGGCTTGTGTTAAATCGCGTCTAATGTCGTATCGCTGCATCACTCCCACACTCTCAAAAAGATAACATGCCTGATACTAAAGCTTATTCCGCCACCGCTTCCACCGCGCCGCTCGCTGTCGCCATCATCACCCGCCGCGAACCCGGTCCGCGCGACGTTCAGATTTAAATCCTGTTCTGCGGCGTGTGCCACTCCGACGTTCACACCGTGCGCGAGGAGTGGAACAGCATCGCACCGACCGTCTATCCGGTCGTACCGGGTAATGCCGATGAAATGAAGGCGCATGCAGGCAGTTTCGATTACATCCTCGACACCGTTTCGGCCGACCACGACATCAACGCTTATCTTGGTATGCTCAAATCAGACGGCAACCTGACGCTCGTCGGCGCGCCGGAAAAACCGCTCAATGTCTCGGCGTTCAGCTTGCTCATCGGGCGCCGCAGACTCTCGGGCTCCAACATCGGCGGTATCGCTGAAACGCAGGAAATGCTCGATTTCTGCGGCAAGCACAATTTCACCGCCGCCGTCGAGGTGACCACGATGCAAAAAAATCAATGAAGCGTTTGACTGTGTGGTAAAGGCCGATGTGAAATACCGTTTTTCCATCGACATGGCATCGCTGAACGCGTGAAACAGGCGTTATTCCCTAAACGCATCTTCCCTGATGTCAATCAGCGGGCGTAATAAATAATCAAGCACGGTGCGTTTGCCGGTGAGGATATTCACCTCCGTCATCATTCCCGGCATGATTTTTTTGTCGCCCAGCGTGTTGATGCCCGTCAACGCCACCTTTACCCGGTAGAAGGTCGACTTGCTCTGCTCATCGGAAAAACTATCGGCGCTGATATCGGTAATCTTGCCCGGAATAGTGCCGTATTTGGCATATTCATACGCGGTGATTTTTACCTTCACGTCCTATCCCGTCCAGATTTTAGCGCGGTATTCCGGCGCGATCTTCGCCTCGACGATGATGTTGTCATCAAACGGCGTAATTTCCGCCAGCGTTTCGCTCGGGCGCACCGTGCCGCCGACCGTGTGGATATATAGGCGGTTGACGATGCCCTTGACTGGTGAAAGCACTTCCGTGCGTATTTTTTTATCGGTATCGGCTTTCAGTCGCTCCGCCAGCTGCTGGCGCTCCAGCGCAGTTTTATGCAACTCTTCCAGCAAATCATTTTTCTGCCGCGCCCTGCTTTCTTCCAGTCTTCCCTTAGCCTCGTTCAGCTCAGCTTTCGTCACCGGAATAGTCTGAGTGATGGTTGCCAGTTCCGTGCGGAAACGGTCCACTTTTGCTTTAGCATCGAGCATATGGTTCGTCGATGCGGCGCCCGCTTTTTGCAGGCTGGCGGAAATGTCATATTGCTCCGACGCCGTATCCAGCTCGCGTTTCAAATTCACGACTTTCACGTTCTGTTCTTCCAGCGCATGCTGTTTCTGCTCGATCTGCTCTGACAGGATATGCAGGCCTTCGGCGCGCTGATGGTTGCGGCTGGCATACATGCGCTCTTCATTCTGCACCGCATCCGGCATGGCATCGCGCATTTCGTGCGGGAATACGAGTGCGGTATCTTCACTTTCGGCCTTGAGGCGAATCAAGCCTGCCTCAAGGCTTTTAAGATGCACGGTATTTTCCTGCAACGTTGCGGAATTGGTTTCATTCTGGATGCGGAACAAAATCTGATTGTTCTCAACGATCTGGCCCTCCTGCACGAGAATTTCCGAAACGATGCCACCTTCCATATGCTGGATGATCTTGTTCTGCCCGGACGAAATCGTTCGCCCATTGCCTTTAACCGCTTCGTCGATTTTCGCAAATCCCGCCCAGAGCAAAAACACAATGATGGTTACACCGGCGAGCTTGGTTGTCTTGTCGAGCAGGGGTGGTAGCGTGACTTTACCTTGCATCATGTTTGCTCAACTCCCTGATGACATCGTCGCGCTTGCCGTGGCGGGTAATTTTGCCATTTTCCATTACTACCAGCGTATCCGCAAGCTTCAGCAGCGGACTGCGATGTGTGGCTAAAATAACGGTTTTTTCCTTGATTGCGAATGTCAGGTTATCGACAAGGCGCAATTCCATATGGTGGTCCATCATCGATGTCGGCTCATCCATAATCAATACAGGCGACTGCCTGAGCAGCGCGCGAGCAATGGCGAAACATTGGCGCTGCCCCCCGGACAGGTTAAGCCCGCCTTCGCTGATAAACAACTCCAGCCCATGTCCCATCGCCTTCACAAACTGGTCCATGCCGACAATTTCAAGCGCGTGACGAATCTCCGCGTCTTCGCGTTCAAGCCCCATCAGCAAATTTTCGCGCAGGGAACGCGCAAAAAAATATGGATACTGGTCTACGATGCCAAGCTGCGAACGTAAGTTTACGGGCGTAATATTCTGCACATCGCGCTCATCCCAGAACATTGACCCGCTATTAAGCGGTAGCTCCGCCGACAAAACTTTCAGCAGTGTCGATTTCCCCGCGCCGCTTGCGCCCACCAGCGCCAGCTTCTGCCCTTGCTGCAAATGAAGCGCCACATCTTTAAGCACTGGTTGTGAGTGGGGGTGGTATTGCACATGCGCATCCTTCATTACCAGTGCGCCCTTCAGCACAAACGGTTCACCGTCAGCGGCGTTTTCCACCGGCAGCGACAGCACTTTTTCGATCGTGTCCATTTCCGTCAGCAAATGCGGCCATTTGGCAAGGATCGAGCCAATGGACGTCAGCGGTGACAACGCCCGCGCGCTCAACAGGTTGATAGCAAGCAATCCACCCACGCTCAGCCTCGTCTCGTGAATTTCATACACCCCTACCATGATCAGCAACACGCTGTTTAGAACAACCGCCCCTGTGCACAGATGCGCGACCAGCCCCTGCCAGAACAGTAGGTTGGACTGTGAAATCGCCGCCGTTTCGGTTACGGATTCCCATGCTTTAGTAAACGTGGAATAGCAGGTGAGCTGGCGGATGGTTTCGCGCCCATGCATGGTTTCCACCAGCACACTTTGTTTTGCATACAGTGCCTGCTGATTGGACAGCAACCCCTTATGCAGCGCGATATGAAACGCATATTGCAACCCGATAATAATTCCGCCCATCACTATCGGAACAATCGACATCGCCGGGCAAATCAGGAAGATCGCCAACAGGAACGTCAGCACGAACGGCGCATCGATCAATGTCGGCACCAGCTTCTGGCAGAAAAAATCGCGAATTTCCTGTAAATAATTGAAGTACTGACCTGTTTTGGCGATGCTGTAGCCATGCGGCAGATGCATCAGGTGCTGATGGAATTGCTGCTCCAGCTTCGCACCCGCGATATTGCCAAGCCTGTCAGTGATATAACTGCGGCTGAGCTTGAACAGCACTTCAAACGCCAGCACCAGTATCATCCCGCTGAACAGCACCCACAGCGTCGCCTGTGCAAAATTCGGAATCACGCGGTCATACACGACACGGGTAAAAATCGGCAGCGAGATGCCAAGCAGGTTGAGGAATATGCACGCCACTGCGATATCGCGATACGACGCGCGCGTCAGCCATAGCGGTTTCCAGAAGGCATGCCTGGAGGTTAGCATGTCCCGCTGGTCCCAGTGCAGAATTTCGGCAACAAATCGGAGGTCGCGCGCATCAGGTCGAAGGTCACGTTGACGAGGTCGGTTTCCAGCTGGATTTTCTTGGTTTGTGCTGCAAAAATACGTTCCTGGCTTTCTACCAGTTGGATGAATTCCAACTCGCCCTGTTCGAACTGTTTGCGATACAAGGCTTCAAGGTCGGAGTTGGCTTTGATTTCTTCTTTCACCACTTGCATCTGCTCCAGCACTGTCTGGCGGCGGTTGTAGGCTTTCCTCACATTCTGGCGAATTTCACGGCTCAGGCGGGTTTCTTTTGCTGTTAATTCACGCAGCTTCTCCTGTTCGCGGCTGGTGGTTGCCTGCCTCAGGCCGCCATCGAACAGCTTGTAATTGATTTGAAGCTGCACCGAAGCATTGCGGTGCACGCCGGTAAACCCGCCGAGATCGTTCGAGTGGCTGGCATCAGCCACGACATCCACCGACGGCAGGAACTTGCTTTTCGCTGCGTTCAGCTCATGGTCGGCTGCTTTTTTATCGGACGCGAGTAAGCGCATGTCCGTGTTCTGCGCCACGGCGCGCTCCAGCAACGCTTCCACGTCCTGTACGCTGTAAGCATTATGCGACGGCGGCGCTGCATCGAATTCCTTGACGTCGCCGATCAGATAGGTGAGGGCGCTGAACGCATCCTTCAGCGAGGCCTGCGCGCTCAGATGGTCTTTTTCGGCGGATGAAAGCCGTGCCTGAATATAATTCTGTTCTACCTTGCTGGCATCGCCCGCAGCCACGCGCTTGTTGATCAGCGCGCCGATTTCCGTCAGCGCGTCCAGATTCTCCTTGGACGCGACCACGAGGCTCTGGAAGTGCCATAAATCCATGTAGACTTGCGTGGTAAACGAGATCAGCTCCTCGCCAACCTTATCGCGCGACAGATTCGCGGATTCGACGAGTTGCAAGCGCTGCTTCACCGTTTCGCGCGTGCTGAACCCGTCGAACAGCATCATGCGCACATTGGCATTTTTCTGGTTGCCGTAGTTATAACCCGTATAATCCGTAGCACCCGCGCGCAAGGAAAAAGGGTCGTTATACTCGCGGCCGATTTCCGCCCTCAAGTTGATTTGCGGATAGTAGTTCGATTTCGCCTCGTCCACGGCGTAATGCGCCTGATTCGTCTGTGCGGTGGCGATATCGCGTTCCGGGCTGTTTTTAAGCGCCATGACAATGGCGTTTTCCAGCGTAATGTCACTTAAAGATGGCGGTTTCGGTTCGTTAACCGGCATGTTCAGCAGTTCTTCAATCGCCAGATGATCGCCCGAGAGACCCGGTTCCTGAAAATCCTGCGTGTTGGCCAGGTCGTCATCGTCTAGCGATGTCTGAGGGAGCCGCCCGGTTTTTTTCTTTTTTTTGTTCTTTTGGTTCGTTGGCGCATCTGCTGAAGGTGCCAGTGCGGCCGCCGCAGGAGCGGCAAGGGAAATCACCACAGGAGTTGCCACCGGTGCTGCGGCAACTGTAAGCGCCGGGATTGTCGCAGGGGTAGTAACCGCTGCTGCGGTCGTCGCAGCCGCAGGTGCAGGTGCGGCCGCAACAGCAGGAACGGGCAGGGCGGTCGCCGGTGCAATTGCAGGTGTTGCCGATATTTTAGGCCCCGGTAGTAGCGCCGATTGCGCGTTGGCCGGCGCAGCCGTCATCGCCGAAGTTGTGCTGATAAGCGCCGTCATATCGTCATTTTCCGCAGCGCAAAGCCCTGCCGGCGCCACAAGCATGACGCTCAGCACCAGAGAACTACTTCTCAAAAGTGATCTTAACGCTGCCATACTGGTCTGCTAACTTGGGTTGCTGGGCTGGGTTGATTTGGGCTGTCGCCTGTGCTTCGGGCTGGCTGATGCGAATCGCGATGTGGTCGCTGGTCATACCGTTTTGCAGTAGGATATTGCGGATATTAAGTGCGCGGTTCAGCGCGATTTCGCGGATGGAGCCGAAGTCGCGGCCTGCCGGAATCAACGCATGTATTGTCGCATGGCCGTCAAACGGCAGCGCGGATTTAATGGTGTCGGTGGTTTCCGGCACAATGGTTGAGCCCATATCGCCATACGCCACTACGATTTCGTTACCCGCGCGCGTGGTTTTCTGTTCATTGGATTCCGACAACACGTTTTTAAGCTGCGTCAGGCGGTTGACTTCCTGCTGTAAAGCTTCTTTTTCCGCCAGCAAATTATTCACGTCCGGGGCTAGGTTATTATTCGGCGCAGTCTTCGCAGACGCCTGTTTATCCTCGGTTTTAGCTTTGACCGCGCTTTCAACCGCAGCCTTTTTAGCCTGGTCCGATAAAACGAAGATGATGACAGAAGTCATCATCATGAAGAATACGAAAACAATAATAACCGTCGAAAGGATATCCACGAACCCCGGCCACGGTATGGTGCTTTCTGGGTCAATATCCTCGGACATTAGATTCTCTTTTGGTACGAATGTTCATCGCTACCGAGTTGTTCGTTCACAGGTTCGAACTGCGTGTGCAGGATGTGCTGCATCACCAGCACCATCTCGATAATCTTGTCTTTCTGGCCGACATTGTCGTCGTGCAGGTTTTCCAGCGCTTCGGCAATCTGGATATGCGCGTTGGCGAGTGTGCGGTTGTCTTCAACCAGACGGTTGATGCTCTGGTAAAGCTGCGCGCCGTTGGCGGTGGATTCGGCCATCTGCTCATTGGAGAATTTCTGTTGTTCCAGCACCGATTGCTGCGCGGTGATCAACACGTTATTGATCTGGTGCACATCGCCGCGCACTTCGCGCACGATCAGCGGGAGTGCTGCCAGCGATTGGCTGATGCTGGACATATTGGCGCTGAGCGCATGCACGCCTTCTTCAAAGCTGGAGGCGAGGCGCGCCGTTTCGCGCTTGTCGTTGGTCAGCTGGCGGGTGAAAGCGGCCTGTTCGCTGCTGAAATTCGTCATGGCGACGAGCACCTGCGAGAACATGCTCATCATTTGCTGCGTCTGCCCTGCAAGCCCCGTGAGATTCGTGGCCGCATCGTCGCGACGCTGTGCCGGGGGAATGCGCGCATCCACCCAGTTGCTGAAATCTTCAAGGAATTTATCCATGCCTTTACCGCAGAAACTATTCAAAAGCCCGGTCATCAGCGATCCCGACAGACCAAACAGCGACGCGCTGAACGCAATGCCCATGCCCTGTAACGGTTTGCTGATGGCTTTGAGGAAGTCGACCATGCCGTTCGCCTGTCCTCCGCTTTCAGCGGATTTCGAGAAGCTGTCTACGATCGCGGCCATTGCTTCACCCACGGAAGTGATGGTAGCAAGCAGACCCCAGAACGTACCGATCAGCCCGAGCATGACCAACACACCCGCCATATATTGCACGCTATGGCGCATGCGGCTGGTGCGCTGCCCGACTTTCCCCTTCATCACCCGGGACTGGTTGTCGCTGAATTTCAGCGAGCCCGGCTCATGCATGGCCTGCATGGCGCCTTCGAGGTAGAAAGTATTGATGATGCAGTTTTTCCGCTTGAGTTTGCGGATGAGCAGCTTTGCTTCGGCTTCCGATGGGTCGTTTTCATATTTTTCCAGCTTGCGCAGTAGCGATGCCGATCTTTCGATTTTGAAAATGTTCACGAACGCCATCGAGATTGACACCACCATCGTGCCGATGATCAGGGCGTTAAGCGAGGGATGCGCCATGAAGCGGATATACAAATCCTCATGCATATACACAATGAAGCCGATAAAAGCCGCCAATGCCAGAAGCATCTTCAAGGGCATATAGCGTTTGATCAGGCCGGTTTGCTTAAGGCGTTCGGTGCTTTCAGTCATCACGACTGCTCCATAAATACAGGTTGCGCAATCTCCCTGTCTTAAGCCGAAACCGTTAATTTTTTGATAAACAACTAACAAAAACGTGAGGATAGGCGCGGGTTTAAGCATTGGTTAAGTTCTGTTTGCTATGATTTAGGCTGGAGAATCATGCTTATGACTGAAACTATCCAGGTAAAAGCCCCAGCTGCCGGAGAGAAAAAATCTATATTCATCAAGCCTCATGAGGTGGTGAATTTCAATTTTGACCTCAAAACGGCGCATGTCGATATTTTGGGCAGCGATCTCGTGTTTACGTTCAAGGATGGCGGACAGCTCATCCTTGGCAACATTGCCGCTAACCTGTTTTCCGAAGACGCTCCCACTCTAATGATGGACAACAAGATCGTCTCTGGCGACCAAATCCTGAGTTCCATCGGCATGGTGCAAAACGTCTCGGGCAAGGACACAGCGCTGCTGACCAGTATGGTTATCGATAAAAATACGCAAGTACAGAAGGAACAGCAGGGCAAAGTCGTCGAAAAAATCGTTTATAAAGAGACGCCGCCCATCATCATCCAGTCGCCCCCAACGCTGGAACAATCCGATAGTAACACGTCCGAAGGCGCCAAATACGAGCAGCAGTTCAAAAAAACCTTCAACGATCTGCTCACCTCGCGCCTCAAGGATATCGAAGACAACAGCAATATCGGCAAATTCACCGCTCCGCCCATCACGCCGCTGCCACCTAAAATTGAAGCCCAAATCCCGTCGCCCCCTGGCGGCCCCGGCGGTAATTTAGTCTTCTCCGCCAAATTATTGCAGCTATCGCCGACGGTCTTTTTCGATAACAGCACCCACACGGTCACCTATAACGGGGGCACCGGCAGCGGCGCTGCCACGCTCGACCCCAGCTTCCTGACCCAGACCCAAAGCCAGTTCATCGACCTGACCAAGCAAACCGGCCCCGGTATCATTTATGGCAACAACCCGGCCCTGATCAACGGCCATCTGCTTTCGCGCGACATTACTATCCAGCCTGCCGTCCCGCTCAACTACCAGATATCCAATCTTTCCATCGCGGGCCTGCCCGCAGGCTACACGCTTAAAGGCTTTACTTCGGATGGTAGCGGCACCTATAATTTCGATCTTAACATGCTGACCCCCGGCACCGGCCCGCAATCCTTTACCATTCAATACGACCCCACAACACTCGGTGCCGCCAGCGACATGGACGGCGACGGCCTGGCCCATGAATATGCGAAATTCGACGTAGTGATTCAGACCACCGTGTTCAATCCAAACGACGGCGGCTTTGTCACTGAATCGCACACAATCCACGCCATCGTCAAAGACATCACCGCCACCGATTTCAGCTACAGCGTGGGCAATGTCGATGGCTGGGTGCTTGACACCAAACCTAATTCCAACATCATCCTGACCGGCGACGGCGGCGCTACTGTCTATGCGGGCAGTCAGGGCGACCGCATTAGCAGCGGCACAGGCGCCGACAGAATTCATGGCGGCGCAGGCGACGACAATATCACTACCAGCAGCGGCAATGACATCATCGATCCGGGTGCGGGCAACAACATTATCGACGGCGGCGACGGCGAAGATTTAGTGACGTATACCATGCGCAACGTCAACATCAGCGTCGATCTGGGAGCTACCCCTAATGCCTTCGGGCAGGTAGCCGTCACTGTCGGCGGCGCGCAGACCGACATGATCAAGAATATCGAAGACATCACCACCGGCAGCGGTAACGATACTCTGCTAGGCGATAACAACGCCAACGTGCTCAACGGTGGCTCTGGCAACGACTTCCTCATGGGCCGCGGCGGTAACGACACGCTCATCGGCGGCCCCGGCAACGACACCGTATCTTACAGCTACGGCGGTAACGGCGTCACCGTCGACCTTCAGGCGGGTACCGCTTTCGTCACCTCCACCGATCATGACACCATCCAGACAGTCGAAAACATCGTCGGTTCCTACTATAACGACACACTGCTAGGCGACGCCAACGTCAACAACATCCAAGGCGGCCTCGGCGACGACCTGATCAACGGTCGCACCGGCAACGACATCATCGACGGCGGCGCAGGCAACAATACCATTTCCTTCAAGGACCAGACCTCCGGCGTCACCCTCACGCTGCAAAACGCAGGCACATCCACCGCCACGACCACCGGCGGCGACAGCATCACGCTCTCCAACATCCAGAATATCACCGGTTCCTCGTATAACGACACGCTGACCGGCAACAACGTCAACAATATCATCCGCAGCGGCGGCGGCAATGACACGCTCGACGGCGCTGGCGGCACCGGCGACGTGCTGTCCTACGACGACCAGACAGCGGGCATCACCGCCGATTTAGGCACCGTCACCGTCACCAAACCCGGCGGTTCCGACACCTTCGCGAATTTCGAAATCTTAAACGCCACCGCTTTTAACGACACCATCATCGGCGGTTCGCTCATCAGTGTCATCAATGGCGGTGCGGGCACCGACACGCTCAGCTACCAGAACACGAATACATCCGTAAACGTCAATCTCGTGACGCAAACTACCACGGGCGCCCTGACCAACACCTTCACCTCCATCGAAAACGTCACCGGCGGTAGCGGCGACGACACGCTGACCGGCGACTCCGGTAACAACGTCATGTCCGGCGGCGATGGCAACGATATCATTTACGCCAGCGGCGGCACCGATACGCTCAACGGCGGCAACGGCACCGACACCGCCAATTTCACTCCGCTCCCGGGCCTGATCATGGCCTATCTGGGTAACGCCAGCCTTGTCGTCAGCGACGATCCGAACAACGTCGTCGACCCCATTACGGGCGCGCGCGTCGGTGTCAATCCCAACACCGGCTTAGAAGAAAACCCCGGCCCGTATTACAATGATTACAGCACGCTCAACGGCATTGAGACCATCGTCGGCTCCAACTTTAACGATGTGTTCGTCAGCGGCGCCACCAACCGCACCTTAAGCCTTAACGGCGGTGCCGGCACTGACTGGATGAGCTTCGCCACCGAAACCACCGCCGTGACCGCAAGCCTCGCCGGCACCGCCACCGGTGCCTTCGGCACATACACCTTCCTGGGCAACTCTATCGAAAACATCGCAGGCGGCAGCGCGGGCGACACGCTGACCGGCACCAGCGGCAACAACGTCATGTATGGCAACGGTGGCAACGACACTTTCAACCCCAACGGCGGTTCAGACACGCTGTTCGGCGGCACTGGCTTCGACACCGTCACCTATAACAGCTATGCCGCCGCCGTCACCGTCGACCTCGCAGCCCTTACCATCACCGATGCCAGCGCCGCTGTCACCTCGCTCAACAGCATCGAATCCATCGTCGGCTCCACGCATGACGACACGTTTCTCAGCGGCCTGAGCATTGCCAATTTCACGCTCGACGGCGGCGCAGGTACCGACACGATCAGCTTCGCGCCCCTGCAAGCAGCCGTCAACGTCAACCTCGGCACGGGCGTTGCCACGGTCGGCCTCGGCCTGCAATACACGCTCAGCCATTTTGAAAACATCATTGGCGGCGGCCTGAATGATTTGCTTACCGGCGACGGCGGTAATAACATCATTTCAGGCGGAGGCGGCGACGATAATTTCTATGGCAGCCAGGGCACTGACATTATCGACGGCGGCAGCGGCACCAACTATTATGACTACGGCGCACCCTTCGGCGGTGCCGCCACCTTCAACCTTGGCGGCGCCGACGTCACCGCCACCGACGGCGCCACCTACAGCGTCACCTTGCGCAATATCCAATGGATCGGCGGCACCAGTGGCAATGACACGTTCAATAGCGGCGCCACCGCCCGCAACCTGACCATCAACGGCGAAGGCGGCACCGATACGCTTAGTTTCTCCACCGAAACAACCGCCGTCACCGCCTCGCTAGGCTCGATAGCCAGCGGCTACCAGGGTTCGGCGACCGGCGCGTTCGGTAATTACAGCCTCTGGTATGAGCAGATCGAAAACCTGACCGGCGGTTCCGGCAACGACATCCTGACCGGCTCCGGTTTCGACATCTATACCAACGGCAACAACGTCATCAACGGCGGCAGCGGCAACGATATCATTCGCGGCGCTGGTGGTAACGACACCATCGATGGCGGCCTAGGCACCGACACCGCCACCTTCTCCGAAGTCACCGGTAATATCGGTGTCAACCTCGGCACCATGACCGTCACCTACACCGACGCCAATGCCCACGGTTCCACCACAACGCTGACCTCCTTCGAAACCATCATCACCGGTTCCGGCAACGACTACTTCACCGTCGGCGGTGTCGCCCAGACGCTGAGCTTAAATGCCGCTTCCGGCACCGACACCATCGATTTTTCCAGCCAGAACGCCTCCATCACCGCCGATTTGAACACTACCGCCACGGGCAATTTCGGCACTTACACCTTCCTGAACACCAGCTTTGAAAATATCATCGGCGGCAGCGCCGACGACAATATCACCGCCACGTCCGGTGCCAACGTCATCTACGGCGGCAACGGCACCGACACGATCAACGCTGGCGCTGGCGACGATACCGTCGACGACTCCAATACCACCTATGCCAGCAATAACAGCAACGTCATCAACCTCGGCGACGGCAACGACACCGTCTACGTTCACGTCGCGGGCAACACGCTCGACGGTGGCAACGCCACCGACACGCTGCGCTACGATGCCGGCTCCGGCATCGGCCACGACGCTGGCGTCGATCTCACCTTCACCTTAAACGCCGGCTCCACCGGCGGCACCGTCACCGACGGCATACATACCGACACGTTCAGCAACTTCGAAGTCTATGTCGGCGGTTCCGGCAACGACCTCTTCATCGGCGGCAGCGGTAACGACACCTTCTACGGTCAGGACGGCACAGACGTCTTCCGGGGTGGCGCCGGCAACAATTCCTTCTTCGGCGGCAACGGCATCGACACCGCCGATTACAGCACTGCCACCGGCGCGGTCACCGCCAGCCTCGCGCTCGGCGGTGCTTCCAACAATGGTTACAATGGCACCGACACCTATAACGGCATCGAAAACCTGACCGGCTCGGTGAACAACGACACCCTGACCGGCGACAGCAACAACAACGTCATCAACGGTAATGACGGCGACGACCTCATCATCGGCAGCACAGGTAACGACACGCTCAACGGCGGCACCGGCACCGACACGATCAGCTACACCGCCCAAACCGGCGCCATCACGTTTAATATCAATACCAGCTCCGTTGCCAAGCCCAGCGGCACGGACAGCTACCTCAACGTCGAACAGATCAATTCCGGCTCCGGTAACGACACCGTCAACTCAACGCCTGCGAATTTATTCGCTAACACCATCGTGTTCAACTTAGGGGCAGGGCAGGACAGTATCGTTCTCAGCGCAGGCACCGTAGGCACCAGCGGCACCGTCCTTTCCGACCATTTCAAGAACGTCGAATACCTGAACTTCCTGAACGCCAACAGCGCGGGCGGCAACCTCGTCTTCAACGGCGACAACGTCTTCGCCATGACCGATTCCAGCCACGCTCTTCGCCTCGACATCAACGCTGGCTTCGGCCTGACAGTGCAAGGCGGCAGTTACTCCGTAGCCAACGGCCCCACCGTCGCCGGCGTCACCACCTACACTTTCTCAACCGGTGCCACGCTTATATCCACGCTCGAAGTTCACGTCGTCTGACGATTTTTAATACCGGATGAATTGAGCATCACCGTCGCACGATCAGTGCCTTCAGAGCTTCTCATTAAACATATTACTCCTTTATAATTTTCCCGCTGTTACATACAGCCATTTAATGCCTTCTTCTTTATCGTTGTTTTATAAGCTAAATTTCAACGGAGGCGTTATGAAGTCGAAATTTGAACCCGTCAAAAACCTGCAAAATCAGCCTGAAGACATCGCCGTGCTCAAAGGTCTGGACTACGAAGCCGAAGTCCGCTGCGGCATCATCACCACCATTAAAACACAAGAAAAACCAACCAAGTAGCCATATGGCCCTTCGCCCGTACTGGAGCGGTCACATCCGCTTGTCGCTGGTAACGCTGGCAGTCAACATCTACCCGGCGCTATCGCGTTCGCGCCAGATTCCTTTGCATGAGATTTATCGCAAGACCGGCCAGCGCGTCCACCATCAGAATGTCGTTGACGGCGAACCCATCGAAAACGACGACATCGTCAAAGGTTACGAAGTCGAAAAAGGTGAATACGTCATTCTCGAACCTCAGGAAATCAAAGACCTGAAAATCCCATCTAAACGCACGCTCGACATCACACAATTCGTCGATGCCGATACTATCGACGGTATCTATTTTGAAACCCCGTATTTCGTGACCCCCGACGGCAAGGGTAGCGAAAGCGCTTTCGCCGTCATCCGTGAAGCACTTCGCGGTGCCGGTAAAATCGGCATCGGGCAGCTAGCCATTTCCGGGCGCGAGCGCCTCTGCGCTATCAAGCCCTGCGGGAGTGGCATCATGCTCGAAACCCTGCGCTACGAAGAAGAAATCCGCAAAAGCGATCCCTATTTCGGCGACATTCCCAAAGGCTCCATCGACAAGGAAGAGCTCAGCCTCGCCAAAGAACTCATCAAGCGTAAAAGCGCCAGCTTCAAACCGGAAACATTCCACAAAGAAGCCCTGCAGGAATTGATCGACTCCAAGCTTGAGCATCGCGAAGCAAAAGTCATTGTTGAAGACAAGCCGGGTGGCAAAGTCGTCAACCTCATGGACGCATTGCGCAAAAGCCTCAAAGAGAAACCCGCGACAGCCCCCAAAACCAAAGCAAAAGCCAAACCCGCGCCAAAAACCAAAGCCAAAAAACCCGCCGCGCGCAAAAAGGTAAAGCATGGCCGCGCCGCGTGATACCTTATCGCTTTACCGGCAAAAGCGCGATTTTTCCAAAACCTCGGAACCCGCAGGCGCTGCCGAAAAACAAGCCGGTCATCGCTACCTGATTCAAAAACACGACGCCACGCGCCTGCATTATGATTTCCGCCTCGAACTTGACGGCGTGCTCAAAAGCTGGGCAGTCACCCGCGGTCCCAGCCTCGACCCCCATGAAAAACGCCTCGCAGTGGAAGTCGAAGACCACCCTGTATCCTACGGCAGCTTCGAAGGCACCATCCCCAAGGGTCAATACGGCGGCGGCACGGTGATGCTCTGGGATGAAGGTAGTTGGGAACCCATCGGCGATGCACACAAAGGCCTCGCTAAAGGCAAACTCGAATTCAAACTCCACGGTAAACGCCTGCAAGGCGAATGGACCCTCGTGCGCATGCGCGAACGCGACAAAGACAAAGACCGCCACAACTGGCTACTCATCAAACGTAGTGACGAAGCCGCCTCCGAAGGTGATACCGATACGCTGTTGACTAAACACAATACCAGCGTTATCAGCAACCGCAGCATGGAAAAAATCGCATCGTCCAATGACCGTGTCTGGAAAGGAAACAAAGCCGAATCCAAAGCCGCCCCCAAACCTGCGGCAAAGAAAAAACCAAAAACGAAAGCACTCGTCACCGACACCATGCCAGTCAGCAAAAACCGGGCCCGTGCCAATGGCAAAGCAGATGTCGGCGGCATCGCAATTTCCCATCCGGATCGCATCATTTATCAAGGCACCGGCATCACAAAACAGCAACTGGCTGAATATTATCTCGCGGTGGCCGATCATATTCTGCCCTACGTTGCCAACCGCCCGCTTTCCATGCTGCGTTGCCCCGAAGGCACCGGCGAAGCCTGCTTTTTCCAGCGCCATATCGCCCAAGGCCAATCGCCCCACCTCTACGACACCGGCATCAAAGTCAAAGGCCGCAACGAAGACTACATGATGATCAAGGACGCCAAAGGCCTGATCACGCTTGCCCAATGGGGTGTGGTCGAGCTTCATCCCTGGGGCTGCCTTGCCGATAAACCTGAGCTTGCGGACCGTATTATCTTCGATCTCGACCCAGACCCCACCGTACCGTTTTCCGAAGTCATCGCCGCTGCCAAAGACGTACGTTCACGCATGCAGGAATTAGGCCTGAGCAGCTTCGTCAAAACCACTGGCGGCAAAGGCCTGCACATCATTGTGCCCATTACGCGCAGTTACGGCTGGCCTGTAATCAAAGCCTTTGCCCGCGCCATTGCCGAATCGATGGAGCACGATAACCCCAAACTCTATATCGCCCACGCCAGTAAAGCCGAGCGTAAAGGCAAGATCTTCATCGATTACCTGCGCAATGATTTAACCGCAACTGCTGTCGCTGCTTATTCCGCGCGCGCTAGAGAAGGGGCAACCGTCGCCATGCCACTGACATGGCAGCAGCTGACTTCCTCGCTAAAACCATCTAGCTTCACCATCGAAACCGTGCCCGCCATTTTAAAAAAACGCAAAGACCCTTGGGCGGAAATCTCTAAATTGCGCCAGAAAATCGCTACGCAATACTTACGCGCGCTTAAAATTCCCCTTAAATAGCACCAAGCCTACTTTGCACATTTCGCATTCTGGCTCTCGCTGAAATCCGGGTCAGCTTTTGACGAGGTGGAAGGCAGTACCAAGGGTGCCGCAAATGTCCCACCGATATGCACAGGAATATCAAGCGCCAGCACTGATGTTGTCTTATGGTCGGTGCGAAACGTAAGATCATAGCGCTGATTGGGCATGTTGATCGTTCCCGCGCCCAGCAGAATGCCTTCCGCCGTCGTGGCCTGAAAGGGCGATAATATACCGATGTCGTTGGTAAACTTCACCTGCGAAACCATGCAAGGCATGGCAATCAGAGCCGGGTCCGATCCCACCAGCGTGCGTATATCAGTGGACACCACCTCCACCAGATGCCGCGATATCATCCCGTCTTTCAGGGAAAGATGCAGCTCCCCCTTCATCGTCTGTAACCATTGCTGAATGCTGCTGCCGTGCGCCTGCACGCTGAGCTGCCCATTGGCCTCGCTTTTGATGGTGTCCTTGGTAATGCCGATCGCCAGCACCGCCTGCTGCGCTTGCGCATGCGCCAAATTCGCCGTGAGCGTGACGTCGTTGCTTTTCCCGTCGGTTTTTGCATTCACCGAGGCATGCAGGGCACCGCCGAAAAGTCGTGCCGAAAACGAGTCCAGCGACGACTCGCCTTCTGTAATCTTGACATGTCCCGCTACTTGCGAAGCAGATACCTTACCGTAGCTGACTTGCTGTGCTGTCAGCATCCCATCGAGTAGTAGCGGTGGGTTATCGACAGGCATATGCTTGGCATAAAATTTTTTCTTCGCAGCACTCGGTCCTTTTGGCGGCAATAGTTTCGCCATGTCGATGGCTTTAAAATGCAACTCGGCTTTAATAAAATCAGGTTGTTTACGTTTCCCCTCAGTAAGATGAAGTACGCTGCCGGAAAATGGACTGCTGGCGAAACTCCCATGCGCATCGCTCGCGGTCCAGTCGTCGCCGTAGTGTTGCAACATACCTTCCAGCACCAGCGGCACATTCCAGTTCAGCTCCTTACCGATCAGCACCGTTGCCTCGCCGGTGTCAGCAATATCGATTCGCGCGGGGCCGGTGAGCTGGTCGAAATTCAGTGGGTCCATCGCTTGCAACTGGCCGCTCAGCACCGCCGTCGCTGCTTTCGCTTTAATATTCATAGGAAACGCCGCGTGCACATTGTGCAGTGCATCATAAGAGCCCGTTTCCATATCCACCTGCACCGGCGTCTGGTTATACGAGCCGTTCACAGTCAAAACCACCGGCTGCGTTTCATCGTCGGTATGCAGGTCGAGCGTTTTAAAATCGATGGTCAGTATGTGGCCTTTTGTCGTGCGCATCACCAGCTTGCTATCGCTTACATGCGCATTCAGCAGGGTAGGAAAATGGCGCCGTTTGTGGGCATCCGAGCGCGGCGAGCGGGGGATGAAGACCGTCGTGCCGCTCTTTTTCCAGTTGCCGATGCCCTGTTCATTGCGCTCAAGAAAAATTGCCGCATGGTCGATTTCCACCTTACGAAAGCGCAGCTTAAAAAACGACACCATTTCCGGCTCGGCCCGCACATGACCGACGGTGATCATATCTTCCTTCGTGCCCCACTCGGTATTTGCAATGTGCACATCGTTCACCTCAACCACCATCGGGTGAAAACGAATAGTCACATCGCCCACGCTTGCTTCGCGGTTGTAGCGGTGCTTTAAATACGCTTCCAGCCAGTATCGCGGATGCTCATATACTGCCACCGCCGCCGGAATCGCGATCACCCCCAGCCCAAATACTGCAAGAGCAACAATCCGGATAACGCGTGACAGGCGGTATTTCATAAAAAATTCTGTTGCTAAAGCCCGGGAGTTGAATGATCTAATGGAAGTATTCCTAATGTGATAAAAAAACCATCCTGTCTTGATAACCATCTGAACGGAAAACCATGTCGCTTGCGGATTTCATCCTCGTCTTCCATGCCGCCTTCACCGGCACCGTGATTTTCGCCGTGCCGCTGATCATCCTCGGCGGTCTGCTCCGCTGGCGCTGGGTGCGCAATCCGTGGTTCCGCTTCACGCATCTGGGCATGATCGTCTTCGTTTCGTTCGAAACCCTCATCGGCATTAGCTGCCCGCTTACCATCTGGGAAAACGATCTGCGTGTGGCCGAAGGCGGCGAACCTTATAGTGCCAACGGCTTCATTGCCTCATGGACCAGCAAACTGCTGTATCATCCCCTCCCGCACTGGATGTTCATCACGATGTATGTGTCCTACGCCGTGCTGATTGCGAGCTTATTTTATTTCGTACCCGTCCGCCGCAAAAAGGCCTGATTATTTGCGCCCGTTGGCGATTTCCAGATTGCGCGCCTGCGTCACGATATAACGCACCAACTCATATTCAAACGGCGATCCCGTAGAAAAATAACGAAACTCATTGCTATAACGCGCATCGATCGGCTGTAAGCCATATGCCGCCACCGCATACGCCGTCGAGTTCTGCACCGAATCCGGGATGATGAAATACATCGTCGCATAATCCGCAATCGCGCCCACCGTATCGCGTACATTCGACGGCCCAAGCACCGGCAGCATGATATAAGCACCTGACCCCGCACCCCAATAACCCAATGTTTTGCCAAAATCTTCCGGATGACGCTTAAGCCCCGCGTCGGTCGCTACGTCAACCGTGCCCGCAAGCCCGACCGTAGTATTCAGCATAAAGCGCCCGAGCGTCTTGGTCGCCTGATAGGGTTTGGCCTGCAACAGCGCGTTGGTAAAATTATGCACCTCGCCGACATTCATAAAAAAGTTGGTCACACCACGCCGTACAAATCCCGGTGTCACATATTTATATGCATCCACAATCGGCAACAGCACGTACTTGTCGAGCTTAGCATTGAACTTATACACCTGCTTGTTGGCGCCTTCCGCCGGGTCGTAGACCATGAATTGCTGCTGCGCAAAATCCTGCTCCGCCTGCGTGGTAAACTGCCGCTCGGTTTTTGCCGCATTGAACGGAGGCACTTTCGGGGGCGCTGAACACGCCGCAAGACCGACCGCTACAATCCATATCCAGTGACGAGCGCTCATGGTTTTGCCGCGGGCATGAAAGTTTTAATCTGGTAAGCAATCGCCGGCGTGGCGATATTACCCAGATGCCCGCCGATTGGGAAAATCACCTCATGGTTTTGAAACAATCGCTCAAGCGTCGCAAGATCTCCCGGCGCGAGCACGATATCGTCGCGGTTAGTAATCAGCCGCAGCTTATCGTTGCCCACAATATACGATTCCAGCGAAAGCAGATTGCTCTGCGCAATGAGATCCTGCTTGGAAATGCTTGGGTCTTTGGCGTGCGCCTCTTCATAAAAAACATCGTTCAGGTAATCGCTGAAGCTGCTACGCAGCGCAATTGCCATATAGGCGTTGACTGAAGTCGAGGTGGTAAAATTCTGGTCCCTGGGGAAAATATACCCGCTGCGGCGCATTACGTCCGAGGTAAAAATCATATCCGCCGCCGACAGTCGGAAGCTCAGGCCGATCATCGTCGCAAGCCTGTCATCACTAGGGTGGAAGCGGTTATAATAATCCACCAGCAACCCCGCATTGCGGAAATCGAACGCTTCGCCGCTGGTGCTTACGCGAGACAGTCGGGTAATCTCAGTTTTAATAAACGCGTCCGCATCGTTCATGCCGTGTGGCAAAGCGCGGTTTAAATCGTCATCGAGTATTTTCATCGAGCTGTACAGGCTCAGCGGCGGATTGATCAGCAGCACCTTGCTGAAATTCAACGCGCGCTGCTGGCTGTCGAACTGCGCCGTAAACGCCGCCTGCCAGCCGCCAAGACTATAGCCGACCAGCCGGTTTTCGGTCACCGTCGCGTGCTTAGATACGTCGCTGCTGATCATCCGCATCACGCGGTACAGATCGCGCGCGTCCTGCTTCGGGCTTCCGGGAATGGCATTTTCGCTGCTGTTGATAATGAAATTCGGATTGCTGGGCGAGGGCAGTAAGACCACGCTATTGCCCGCCGTGTACAACACCTCAGCCACCGTGCGCATGATATCCGCCCGATAATCCGCCCCCGTGCCGGGAATAATAAACACCAGCGGTGCGGGTTGGGATTGAATAAGCTGGCCGTATTTCAGCCCGTCTTGATACCAGAAGCCCTCAGGGATATCGCGCCCCTCGAACACCGTCATGGTCTTGGCATTCGTTTCCGGCACATCGGAATAATTCACGCGCATGTCCGGTGGCAGGGTAATCACCGTCGCCGCATATGGATCGCTGATCGGATAATGATACACCGGCCGCGTGGCATACGCCTCGCGTGGCATCGGCAGCTTCGACTCCGCCGATGCGCAGGCGCTGGGCACGGCAAGCAAGCCGATAAGAAGAAAAATGCGAATCCGTTTCATGTCTCTGATGGCTTTATAAAGCCTAGGAATTATCAGCCCACGCATCAAGAAGCGATGTGGTCTGTGCCCTGCCGGTCATTGGCAGGACGCATTCCGGGGGGGCACAGGGGAAATCAGATTGCTGCGATTATCCTCGACCAAGCCGCAACAGCCAGAGCTGCGCGACGCCATCGACCCGCCAGGGGCAGGGGCCGCAGAAGGTATAATCAGTTGAGGCTGGCTTTCATCGCAGGGATGCAATAGTTCCCCTTCACCGCATGGGCGAGTTTTTCGCGTAGCTCATTCGGGTTGAAAGGCTTGGGTATATAATCATGCATGCCAACGCTGAGGCAGCGCTCCTTGTCGCCAGCAAGCGCGTGCGCCGTCATCCCGATAATCGGCACGGAGGGCAGGTTTTCATCCTTTTCATATTGGCGAATCAGCTTCGTCGCTTCCAGCCCGTTCATGCCATGCATCTGCACGTCCATCAACACCGCTGCGTAGCTGCCGTTCTTGACCTTATCGACAGCTTCATACCCGTTACTGGCGATGTCGCATTTATAGCCGAATTCCTCAAGGAACGTCTGCGCTACCAGCACGTTAGGCAGGTAATCCTCGACCAGCAGGATACGCGGGCTTTGCTTGGTCAGTATCGTTCGCTGGAAAATCTTGGCCAGCGGTTCCATATGTAGCGCATCCTCAGCACAGCGTTTGAATGGGATGCTGACCGTAAAAGTCGAACCTTTGCCCACGATGCTATCGACCTGTATGACCCCCTCCATCGCCTCGGTCAGGGTTTTCGTAATCGCAAGCCCCAGCCCGGTGCCGCCATATTTGCGGTTGATCGAAGAATCTGCCTGCACGAATTTCTGGAAGATCGTGTCCTGTTTATTTTTTTCGATGCCGATGCCGGTATCCGTCACCGCAATCCTCACCAGTTCGATAGTGGCATCTGTCATCGGCTCGCAGCTGATGCTCAGGTGCACGCCGCCTTCGTTGGTGAACTTGATAGCGTTGCTGCAAAGGTTGAGGATAATCTGGCGCAACCGCGAAGGGTCGCCAAGGAATATCAGGTTTTGCACGCATTCGTCGTTGCTCGTAAACGTAAGGTTTTTTTCCTTCACCCCCGTCGCCATCATGCTTAGCACTTCCTGCACCACCTGCGTCAGGCTAAACGGAATCTGTTCCATATCGATGGTTTGCGCTTCGATCTTGGCAATATCGAGCAGATCGTTTATCAGCGACAGCAGCGAATCTGCGCTTGTCTGCAACGTGTGCACGTAATCGCGCTGTTTTTCGGTGAGGGGTGAGCTCATGGCAAGGATGTTGGAAAGCCCGATCACTGCGTTCATCGGTGTGCGTATCTCGTGGCTCATATTCGCGAAGAATTCTGATTTGGCGATATTGGCCGCTTCCGCCTGTTCGCGCGCGGTGAGCTGTTCGGTGATATCTGTATTGGTGCCGAACCACGAAACGATGGCCCCGTCCGCATCGCTGATGGGATAGGCGCGTGAAAGGAACCAACGGTAATCCCCGCTTTTATTGCGCAGGGGAAATGTATCTTCCCACGGCATGCCCTGATCGATCGCATTTTTGAATCGTTCCACTACGCCTTTAAGATAATCGGGATGCAGCACCGATTGCCAGCCCCATCCTTCCATATCCTGATACACACTGCCTGTGTAATCATACCAGCGCTGGTTGAACCATTGAGCGGCGCCTGTGTTGTCGGTCATCCATGCCAGCTGCGGAATTGAATTCGCCAGCTGGCGGAATCGCGCTTCGCTCGAACGCAGCGCATCGGTCTGCCGTGCGAGCCGTTCGATATAGTGGCTGAGATCGTATTGACGTTTGCGGTCACGCAGCGCCATGCGTATCGCGCTTAATAATTCTGCGATTTGCACCGGCCGTTTGATAAGCGTCATATGCCCTACGGCATCCAGCGCCGCCTGTATGCGCGGCGTTTCCTTGCCTGCGGGCGTCAACACCAGTAGCGGAAAATCAGACCATGCGGGTTCGGCCAGCAGCGTATTGTGCAGCAGATTGGATGTATCGAACTGGAGGATGATTTCTTCAGGTAAAATAGCCGCCCTGGCGCCGATACTGATTTCGGCGCATAATTCCTGAAGCGATACGCACACATGCGGAAGCAGACCGTTTGTCTTCAGAATATCGGCCGTCGTATTCGCATCTTTTTGTGTTGGCATCAAAATCAGGATGCGTTCCGCTTGCGGGGTATTATGAAGTGGCGACATCAGGATTTACTTTGAGAAAGTCTGGCGCATCAATAAGTCCCGCTCCTTTAAACATGGGGGTGCCGGTTAGAACACCGTGAAAATTAACAAGAGGTTTCCCCACTTTAATACCGTCATTGCTCAATGAGAATTCGCGTATGGTGCGCTCATGGTGCCCGCTGCGTTTTTTTACAACTGAAATCGCCTGTTTGACTTCGCCAAGCGCTTCGAAATAACGGAACAGGATGACCGCATCCGCCAGATAGCTGGTGTCGATCGGTGACTGTATGGCGGTGCCAAGCAGCCCGTGCTGCGCCACGACAAGGAACGTCACCACGCCGTTATGCCCCATAAATGTTAGCAGCTCATGCAACTGCGCAGTAAGGAACCGTTCCTCCGGCATCGCATTAAGATACTCGTTCAGACTATCTATGATAACAACGCGTGCGCCGGGCGTTTTGCCGTCGCCTTGGACATGCTGGCGTACGAAATGGGCGAATTCGCCCGGCGACATTTCCGTTGGGTCGATCGGGTGAATCACGATCATGCCGTTATTAACATAAGTCTCAAGGTCGATTCCCAGCCCCTTGCTGCGCATCATTAACGTATCGATCCGCTCGTCGAAAGCAAAGATAGTAGCCCGCTGACCGTCCTTGGCGGCAGCAACGGCATATTGCAAGGTCAGTGTCCATTCACCTGCGCCCGCCGGCCCCAGCATCAATACGCTACAGCCCCATTCGATGCCGCCACCGATCAGCGAATCGATTTCCGGAATGCCGCTTTTGAGCAGCCCGGAAGGCGAGGATTGCTGGTGTTCGGAAGCGACAATGCGCGGGAACACACTCAGCCCGCCGAATACGATAGTGAAATCATGATACCCGCCGCGATAACGTTGGCAGCGCATTTTCGTAATTCGCAGGCGGCGGCGTTCGGCGCCGTATTCCGGCGAAAGCTGTTCAAGGTGCAACACTCCGTGGGCGATGCTCTCGAGCTGCAAATCCTCACCGCCAGGAATTGTTTTATCGTCAAGGAACAGCACGGTGCATTTGCGCGTGGAAAGATATTGCTTAAGCGCCAGCACCTGCCGGCGGAAACGCAGCGCATTTTGCGCCAGCAATTTGACTTCCGAAAGTGAATCAATAATAACACGCGATGGTTTTACCCGGTCAATTTCATTTAAAATAGCTTTGGTGGTAACGTTAAGTTCTACTTCGGAAGGCTGGTAAATCGTATACTGGTTCTCATTTTGCAAATCCTGTTCATTTGCGACCAGCTCAAAAATATCCATGTCCTCCAACGAACCCCAGCCATGCGACTTCGCCGAAGTAATGAGTTCCTGCTTGCTTTCTGACAAGGTAATATAAAGCACTCTTTCGCCTTTGCGAATTCCTTCCCTGAGGAACTGTAATGCCAGGGTCGTTTTCCCGGCACCCGGCGTCCCTTGCAGCAGGTAAACGCGATTAGCAAAAAGCCCACCGCCAAGAATATCATCTAATTCTTTGATGCCTGTGGTGACGAGCAAGTTCTGGTGGGGATTCCTAGTAATGCTTTCGAAAGAATGACACTAATACTGTGTTTTAAGCCGTATAAATTTACGATGCGTTCCCTAAGGCTCTACTTATACTGCAAATACGCACATGGCAAAATCATTAATATACCAATAGTTTCAGGGTATGGCTGCCAGTTTTTGATACAGGCCGCACCGCGGTTTCATTGGCCGCGAACGTCAGTTTAAATTTCACATATCCGGAATTTACGCGGCTAGCGAAATGTTCCGGGATAAAATATCGCATTGATATATCACAATAATAACTTATTGTAGACAAGTAACCGCACTTCTTTTATAACCCGAGGCTCTCTTCGTACCTGTGCCCAGGTGGCGGAATTGGTAGACGCACTAGCTTCAGGTGCTAGCGTTCGCAAGATCATGGGGGTTCGAGTCCCTTCCTGGGCACCATTTATAAGTCCGGCAACGCCCGGTAAAATTCACAAAATATAGAGAAATGACCGGTTACAAAGCTTTTTAGAGCACGGTAGTGTTCGGCTCGGTGCGTTGACATCCGATGGTATCTGATGGTATAGCTGATGGTATAAACCATTGTGATAATAATTATACCATCACACATATGCCATTGACCGATGTTGTTGTACGCAATGCTAAACCCAAGGAAAAGCCACAGAAACTTACTGATGGTGAGGGCATGTTCCTATATGTCCATCCAAACGGCGGGAAATATTGGCGCTTGCAGTATCGCTTTGCAGGCAAGCAAAAGGTATTGGCATTAGGTGTCTACCCCGAAATTACCCTTGCAGATGCCCGCGAACGCCGTATGGAAGCGCGGAGGATTCTGGCGGTTGGTAATGATCCTTCCCAAGTTAAACAGGAAGCCAAACGCCTTGCTATATTTAATAGCGGTAACACATTTGAAACGGTAGCTCGTGAGTGGCATGAGGGACGACTGAGCAAATGGACGCCTGACCATGCCCAAAAGATCATGAGGCGCATGGAAGCCAATATCTTTCCTAAAATCGGCACCCGCCCTATTTCGGATATTACCTCACTTAAATTCTTGAATGTGCTGCGAGTAATTGAAAAGCGTGGCGCTTCTGAGCTTGCTCACCGCCTTTTGCAGATTTGTGGGCAGGTATTTACCTATGCGGTAGTTACTGAGCGCGTAAAAATTAATCCGATAGTATCATTACGCGGAGCATTAAAGCCCGTAATAAAGAACAACCATGCCTACCTAAAGGCTGCGGATATGCCGGAGTTTCTGTCTAAGCTGGAAGCCTATGATGGCAGTCTGCAAACCAAACTGGCGTTACATTTCTTAGTGCTGACCTTTGTTCGTACCGGAGAATTGCGGGGTGCGGAGTGGTCAGAAATAGATTGGGATAAAGCGGAATGGCATATCCCGGCAGCCCGTATGAAAATGAAAGACCCGCATATCGTACCGTTATGTAAGCAAGCGGTGGCGATACTAAAGGAATTACAGCTCCTGACAGGCCAATGGCGCTATATATTTCCCAATCAGCATAAACCATCCGGCTGCATGAGTGAAAATACGATCCTCTATGCTCTATACCGTATGGGTTATCATAGCCGTGCCACTGGTCACGGTTTCCGCGCTACTGCCAGCACTATATTAAATGAAAACGGCTTTTTACCAGATGTAATAGAGCGCCAGCTTGCCCACTGCGAACGGGATAAAGTTAGGGCCGCTTATAACCATGCTCAATATCTACCGGAACGCCGGAAGATGATGCAATGGTGGGGGAATTATATTGATAAGGCTCATACCGCTAATAGTAAGGTGGCTTAAATATGGCAAAGCCTAAAGAGAATGTGGTTTATAGTAGGGAGCATGTTCGGTGCCGTGTAATTGAGGCGATTCATCAAAGATTGTTATTCAATGCTCCGAGCAACAGTATTGTATTGAAGCCGTTAGTTCATCTTAAAGAAATAGATTCAAGTGATGTACATACCATCGTTATTCAGTTAGCTCATAAGGAACAAGTCATAAAGATTATTGATCCAACATTATATACTATTAATGAAGCTAAAATAGCACGTTATAAGGAAAAATCGCACGAAAACATTTATATTGATGCATGCGAAAAATTTTCAGCTTTTTACGAAGCTGAAGAACTGAAATACGGCAATCCTTCTAGACAGAAATCGACTGCGACATTAACAGCAGCAAAAAAAGAAATCGCAACTTATCAAAAAATATTATTAGGCATTGCGGTCGCCAAATACGATTTTGACCCAGAAAATCTTCAAAAGAAAAGTGGCGTAGCGAAAGCTATACATGGCTCACTTACGAAGGCGGGGTTAGGAGATCTTTTAACAATTCAAACAATCTCAAGAAAACTAAAGGCTTCTGCTAACAGAAGTCTGGATGATGATATCTTCGATAGGGAGCATTAACTATTTCATGATTTCATTTTTTATAAATGAAGTCATCTTTGAGCCCAATTTCATAACTTATGGTTTGTCCGTTATCAACGAACGGAGTCAAACCAATGCAATCTAACCCGCACATTCCTACACGTATACTTCGCCTGCCGGAGGTCATAAGCCGCACCGGTTATCGCAAGACCGTCATCTACGAGAAGATGAAAAATAATTCTTTTCCCAAACAGATCAAACTAGGCCGAGCGGTCGGCTGGGTAGAACAGGAAATTTCTTGTTGGATAGACGCCCGCATAGAGGCAAGCCGCACATCGTCTAATAGCACCTAGACGCTAATTAACCTACCCCCCATTCTACATATAACCCTAAATCGGAAGGACATCCCATGTCTGACACAATTTCTATTGCCTTAAATTATGCCGAACGCGGCCTGAAAATTATTCCTATCAAACCATCGACAAGAGACCTCTTACAGTGCATGGAGTAAAAGATGCGACCGACGACCCAGCTATTATCACAGAATGGGGTATTTGCTGGCCGGATGCTAATATAGGTATCGCTACCGGTTCTGCCAGCGGGGTTATTGTTTTGGACGTTGATCCCCGCAATGGAGGCAACGAATCATTGTCAGCTATAGTAAACCTCATTCCGCCGACCTTAACCGCTATTACAGGCGGTGGGGGAAGGCATCTTTATTTCAAATATTGCCCCGGCCTAAAAAACAGCAGCAGCAACCTAGGCGCAGGTTTGGATATTAAAACCGATGGCGGCTATTCTCATGCAAGAACGTTGGGCCTAGAGGCGGTAATTACCAGTTTTGCAGACCAAGGCAATCCATTCTCTGATTATACCCCGCTTTACCACTATCTCGTATATCATGCGTTATCTCATGATGTTCTCAGACAGCATAGTGTTCTAGGTTCGTTCGCCCGGGTTACGCACGAAAATATCCGCCAATCATTCCGTGATATAGATTTAGAGCTGCAAAAGTTAAACGCACACAAATTAGCTCGTGATTTGAGTCGCCGCCCAATTCCTGAAGGTTCTGGTGGGCGCAGCCCAAAAGAATTTACCGATAAACGCCTTATTAGCCACGAGATTGGCAAACAGAAAAACCATGTATCTATACGGAAACTAGTCAATCAAGCCTATGATTCATTGGTCGCAATGAAGCCGTGTTTTATGATGGGGCCACTATCGGTGGCTCAATATCTGCCTCCGGCGCGTGCAAAATTTGATATTCTGATCATGGATGAAGCTTCGCAGGTTAAGCCAGAGGATGCCATTGGGGTTTTGGCTCGCGCACGGCAAGTAGTCGTGGTGGGCGATAGTAATCAGCTCCCACCTACAGGCTTTTTCGATACTCTGGGCGGAGATACCGATGCCGATGAGGAAACGACCCTTACCAATAGCGAAAGTATTCTGGATGTATGCAAGCCTCTGTTTCAACCGTTGCGTAGATTGCGTTGGCACTACCGCTCACAACATCAATCTCTAATTTCTTTCTCGAACAGTCATTTTTATGAAAACGACTTGATCATATTTCCATCACCCACTGCACATTCCCAAACTTCCGGCGTGCGGCATGTCTATGTGCCAAATGGAGTTTATACCAGTCAGAGCAATCCGATTGAAGCGCAACGCGTAGTCCAAGAGGTGATGGAAATGATCGAGCAGCGGCCCGATCTGAGCTACGGAATCGTTACGTTAAACGCGAAACAGAAAATGGTGATCGAGGATGAGATTGAACGTGTGCGTAAAGACAATCCCATATTTGATAACTACGTTAGCGAGTCAGAACATGGCGATGAACAATTTTTTGTAAAAAATCTTGAGTCTGTCCAAGGGGACGAACGCGATGTGATCTTTATTTCTACTACCTTCGGGTTGGATGAGGAAGGTACGTTTAGGCAGAATTTCGGCCCTATTAACGGTAAAGACGGATGGCGGCGTCTCAACGTTCTCTTTACGCGTGCTAAACAACATGTCCGGATATTCTCATCATTCCAGCCAGAAAGAATTAAGATTGACGACACAAAAGAGCAGCGCGGGCTTCGGGCGCTAAAGGATTATTTGAACTTTGCCATTACCGGGATTGATAATCATAGTTATCTGACCGGCCAAGAACCCGACAGTGACTTTGAACGGGCAGTAGGTTCCTTCCTGCAATGGACTGGGCGATGCATTTCGCACACCAGCATCTGCAATGTCCGGAGCGAAGCGCACAGCATTTCAAAGTAAAGTTCCACCACATTATTGCCCCGGACAGCCCGCTCGGCCTGACGTTGAAACTGGACCGGCAAAAGGCGCGCCTGATGTTTTCCTACCATTCCGGGCATCAGGTAATGTCGCAGGGGCAAATAAGTTTCAAGGTGGCATCATGAAGCATTGTGCCATCATACCAAGCTACAACCATGTAAGCGCCATCGCCGGGATTGTGCAGCAGTTGCGCAGGGTGGGTCTTACCGTTTTCATCATCGACGACGGCAATGACTCGCCCGCCAAAGAAAGGCTTGCCAGCATGCATAATCCGGCGGAGCAGGTTTTTGTAGAGCGCCTTGAAACCAATCAAGGGAAAGGCGGCGCAGTTGTCCGGGGCTTTGAGGTTGCCAGCGCGGCCGGGTTTACGCATGCGTTGCAAGTGGATGCAGACGGGCAGCACGACTTAAGCAAAGTCGCGCAGATGATGGCGATTTCCGCCCAACATCCCGAGGCGCTCATTAGCGGCCAGCCGGTCTATGATGCATCGATCCCGCGCGCGCGGAAAATTAGCCGCTGGTTAACGCATGTTTGGGTTTGGGTTGAGACATTGTCTTTGCGCATTACCGATAGCATGTGTGGTTTCCGCGTGTATCCGCTGGCCCCGGTGCTGGCGTTGCTGGCCAGCGAAAGGGTTGGCAGGCGCATGGATTTCGATATAGAAATCATGGTGCGCCTGTTCTGGCGCGGCACCGATGTCATCATGCAGCCGGTCGATGTGATCTATCCGCCCGGAAATGTTTCCAACTTCAAAGGGCTGCGAGATAATGTGCAGATAAGCTGGATGCATACAAAGCTGGTGTTTATCATGCTTGGGCGGCTGCCCTCATTGCTTAAGCAACGCCAGCGCAAACGGGGGCGTGCGCATCACTGGGCAAACCTCGGCGAACGCGGCATGTACGGCGGATTACGTTTTGTAGCATTCACCTACCGCTTGCTGGGCCGCAAAACGTGTCATGCGCTTTTGCGACTAATCATTTTGTATTTCTATCTCGCAGGGACCCAGCAGCGCGAGGCGTCGCTGGAATTCCTCACTCGCGCGCTTGGCCGTAAGGCGCGTTTCTGGGAAGGATATAGGCATTTTTTAAATTTCTCCTACCGTACGCTTGATGGCTTCATAGCGTGGCTGGGCCATATCCCTGATAGCGCATTGGAAGAAGCGCCGGGTAGCATGCTGAGCACCATACGCGAAGACCCGAAGGGGGCGCTGATCATCATCTCGCATATCGGCAATACGGAAGTTGCCAGCGCATTGATGGATAAAGGGCTGCGCGACCGCCTCATCATGCTGGTGCATACGCACCAGTCGCAGAATTACCAGCGCGTCATGCGCGAGATACAGCCCGCTGCGGAAATGAATTTTATGCAAGTGAGCGAGGTGGGGCCCGAGACGATTATCGAGCTCCAAGAACGTTTAAGCCGTGGAGCGTGGATCAGCATGGCGGGCGATCGTACACCCGTCAGCGGACTTAAGCATGTGTCAGAGGTTGATTTTCTGGGTGCGCCAGCGCCGTTTGCTCATGGCCCGTGGATACTTGGATCGCTGCTTGGTTGTCCGGTATACCTGTTCTTCTGCCTGCAAACAGAGCATGGTTATCGTGTCACGCTCGAGCCGTTTGCCGAGCGTATCGACCTGCCACGCCAATCACGGCGCGAAGCGCTCGACGCCTATATCGCACGCTATGCTAAGCGCCTTGAGCATTATGCTCTTGCTGCGCCTTTCCAATGGTATAATTTCTTTCCGTTCTGGGGCAAACCATGATCTCCGCTGAATTACACATCACCGTTCCCTTCTTCGACCTCGACCCCATGGGTATCGTGTGGCATGGGAACTATGTAAAATATTTCGAGATTGCGCGCGCAAACCTGCTCAGCAAGATCGGCTACAGCTACGCGCAAATGCACGAATCGGGCTATCTGTGGCCCATCGTCGATATGCACGTGAAGTATTTGCGTTCGCTCGAGCTGGAGCAAAAGCTGGTCATCACCGCCACCATCGCCGAATATACCAATCGCCTTAAAATCAGCTACGCCATCCGCGATGTGGCGACAGGGCAAACGCTGACCAAGGCGACGACGATTCAGGTTGCAGTGCTTGCGGCGACAAAAGAAATGTGCTTCGAATGCCCGTCCGCTCTCACCGATAAGATACGAAAAATCCTATGAAGTATTTTCTCATTTTCTTCCTGTTCACCAGCGCCGCCTTTGCCGCGCAATCCATTCACTCACACCGCGCTATCGTTGAAGGTGAAGTCCTGCGTGGCAGTTTCAGCGAAGAACGCCGCCTCAAGGATTTTAAAGCGCCGTTGCTTTCCAGCGGGCATTTTGCAGTAATTCCAGGCAAAGGCCTGATATGGGAGGTGGAAAAACCGTTTGCGGTGACCACTATCATCACACCCAATGGGATTGTGCAACAGGCTGGTACGAATCAGGTAATGAACCTTCCCGCAAAACAGGTGCCGTTCCTGTTGCATTTGTACCAGATGCTTAGCGGTGCCCTGGCAGGTGAATGGTCTGCGTTTTCGCGCGATTTCGAAATCAAAACGTCGGAAACACCCAAAGGCGCGTGGCAATTGCAACTGACGCCTAAAAATAAAGAAGACGTGATGATGCCCTTTAGCATGATCAACATCATGGGAACGGAATTTGCAGAACACGTGGAGCTGAATAAGCCCGACGGCGACGCCGATATAATTACCTTCAGCGAACAAAAGCTTTCCACAGAGCCGCTTACTAAGCAGGAAGCGGCGCTTCTTACCAAGTTGCCATGAAACGCGCACTGATGGCGATATGGCTGCTGATCGTGTGCATCGCGGGCGGCTATGTGTGCCTGCGCGTCCATGACGGCCTCAAATTCCGCACCGACCTGATGGCGCTGCTGCCGCATGAAGAACAAGATCCTATTTTACAATATGCCAATGACGCGGTAACCAAATCGCTGTCGCAACGAATCCTGATGCTGGCGGGGCATGAAAACCGCGAGCAGGCCCGCGCCGCCGCTACCGCACTTTCAAATACAATGGGTGTAGATGGGGTTGTCAGCTTCGACGGCGGAAATTTGAGCAGTGCCAACCTGCGTGCCATGGGTGAATTTTATTTTCCCTACCGAGAAGGCCTGTTGAACCGTGCCGATCGTGCAGCATTATTAGCAGGACAAGGGGCGAATGTGGCTGCCGGGGCGCTTTCAAAAGTCTATGGGCTCGTGGGCATGGCAAACGCCAAGCTACTGAAAACCGATCCATTCCTATTGATGCCAGGGTTCTTCTCCTCGCTGCCAGTGCCGCTTTCGCGCCTGAGTCTTGATGAAGGCATGCTCTCGACCGTTGAAGATGGAAAAACATGGATACTCATCACAGCAAAAGCGCAAGGGGATGTGTTTGCCCTTGAGACCCAGGAAAAAATTGCAAGTCTTTATGATGCTGCCAAAGCCAAGGCGCAAGCCGTTGCGCCGGGGGCAGAAATACTGCATCTCGGCGCAGTGTTCTTTGCGGGCGAAGGAGCCAAACGGGCGATGGACGAAACATCGACTATCGGCATTGCCTCTACGATTGGCACCGCATTACTTACCCTTGCGGTGTTCCGCGCTTTTGCACCGCTGTGGCAAAGCCTTTTGGTGGTGGGCGTTGGCGTGGTGGTGGCGCTGGCGGGAAGCCTTGTTTTTTTCGGGGAATTGCATGTCGGCGCGTTACTCTTTGGCGTAAGCCTCATAGGGATTGCGGTGGATTATTGCCTGCAATACAGCAGCGAAATTTTTGCGCCCGAGGTTTCCACGCCGCAACAACGCCTTGAGCGTGTGCAGAAGGCTATTGTAGTGGGGGCGGCCACCAGCATTATCGGCTACCTGACCCTTTACCTTGCGCCGTTTCCTGGCCTGCGGCAGATTACGGTGTTCTCGGTTATCGGCCTGACGGCTTCGTGTATTACCGTACTCTTGTGGCAACCCGCCATCGATCGTTCAAAGCCGCCGACGCATTCGCCCAAGCTGCTGGCCTATTCGCAATGGGTGCTTGATTTCTGGCTGTCGCCTGTATACCGGCGCATGCGCACTTACTTGCTTGCGGGCATGGTGGTTTTGTGTGTGGCGGGCTTCATGCGCTTCCACACAGATGACAATGTGCGCAACATGCAGTCGCTGTCAGCACCTTTGGCGGCAGAGCAGGAGCAGGTGCAAAAGCGTATTGGCACTGCGCACAGCAATCAGTTTTTCTTAGTGCAGGCCCCGGATGCGCAAACCGCTCTCCAGCGTGAAGAAGCGCTGACGGAAAAGCTATTGGGGCTGGTCGAAGTACAATCGCTGGCGGGCTTCCTCTCGCCTGCTGATTACGTGCCTTCCATCCACCGCCAGACCGAAAACCGCAAACTCGTGCGCAAAGCACTTTATCCGCTTCTGGACAAGCATCTGGAAACGCTTCAGCTTCGCTCTGCGCCAGAGCTTCCGAAAGCCGATGCGCCGTTCCTGACGCTGGATAGTTTCGCAGGTAAGGAGACGTTATTTTCCTATTTGCTGCTGCCGTTTAACGGCAACGAAACCTTGCACATCGTCATGCTCGAAGGGGTGAAAAATATCCCTGCGCTGATTGATGCGGCTAAGGACATTCCCGGTGTTCGCCTTATCGACCCGGCGGGGGATTTCAGTGCACTGCTCGGCAAATACCGCTGGCGGGCGCTTTCGCTAGCGGCACTCTCTGCCTTGCTGATTGCCCCGCTTCTGCTGTGGCAATACGGGCTGAAGGGTGGGTTCTGGGTCATCCTGCCGCCTACGCTGGCCATGCTGCTGACCCCGGCGCTGGCTGCATTACTGGGTAACTCCTTTACCTTTTTCGATGCGTTCGGCCTGGTGCTGGTTTTGGCTTTAGGGGTTGATTATACGGTATTTTATGCGGAAACCTCTGATGCGCGCCTAGGGGTGACGTTACTTGCCGTTACACTTTCTGCGCTGACTACGATGCTTTCGTTTGGTTTGCTGGGGTTGAGTGCTATGTTGCCTGTACATAATTTTGGCGTAACATTGCTGATTGGAACCATATTGGCCTTCTGGGCGGCCCCCTTGGCCCGGCATGCCGCAAAGGAAAAGTGATGCGATATTTGCGGTGGATATTTGGCGTGATGATGTGTGCGTCGTTGCAAAGCTGCGCGCCTGCGCGCGTTGCGCCGGTCGGTAATGTTAGCATCGCGCCTAATATACAGATGTCGCTGCCAAGGCCCGGCGATATGCGCCGTTCGCTGGAAGCCACGCAGTTGGTACGCATCCAGCACAAGGAAATGAACGTGATGTTCGAGGGCCATATCAGTATTACGCCGCAGCGCGTGCTGATCGTGGCACTGGACGGCATGGGGCGCAAGGCGCTCACTATTGATTGGACCACGGAAGGCATCAGCTATGAGGCTGCACCGTTCGTGCCGCGTGAGCTGCACCCGGAAAATATTCTGGCAGATATTGTGCTGCTCTATTGGCCTGTGGATTCGTTGCATTTCTCTGATCCGGCGGCAAAACTTGTCACCGCGAAAAACCGCCGCACGCTGATGCAGGGGAATACCAAAATCCTCGATGCCATTTATACACCCGCCAAGAAAGACGTCTGGACCGGGAATTTACATTACGATCACTTGATCTGGGATTACAGCATGGATATCCAGTCGCTGGAGAACGCGCCATGAAGCGGAAGCTATACGTGCAGGATTGCGGCGTAGTCACTCCAATCGGTGCGGGGCGCGAAGCGGTAGCCCAAGCCTTGTTCCAAGGACGCAGCGACGGCATTAAGCTACGGAACGATATCGTGCCCGGCCAGGCGCTGTATCTGGGCGCGGTGGAAAATACATTGCCGCAAGTACCCGCCGGGCTTGAGCACTTCGATTGCCGCAATAACCGGATGATGATGATGGCGCTGATGGAAATCGCGCCATCCGTCGAGCGCATCAAGGCTCGCTACGGTGCGGCGCGGATCGCAGTAATTCTGGGCACCAGCACCTCGGGCATTGCCAGCAGCGAGCAGGCGTATTTTGCGTTCCGGCGTGATGGCGTATGGTCGGAAACGTTCGATTACCGCCAGCATGAGTTGGGTAGCATCAGCGCGTTTACAGCTGCATTATTAGGTGTGCACGGTCCTGCCTACACTGTGGCGACAGCGTGCTCTTCGAGCGCTAAAGTCTTTGCGTCGGCGCGCAGGCTGATCGATGCGGGATTTGCTGATGCAGCCATCGTCGGCGGTTGCGATACGCTATGCTACACAACCTTGCGTGGATTCAATTCGCTGGAAATCGCGTCGAAATCGCGCTGCAATCCTTTCAGCGTGAACCGCGACGGCATCAATATCGGCGAAGGCGCTGCGGCATTTTTGCTGACGCGCGAAGAAGGGCCAGTGGAGATGCTCGGCGTGGGCGAAAGCTCGGACGCGTACCATCTGACCGCACCCTCGCCGGATGGTGAAGGTGCGCAAGGCGCTATGAATAATGCCCTGGCTGACGCCAATTTGAAGCCCGCCCATATCTGCTACGTGAACTTGCACGGCACGGCTACACCGCTGAACGATGCCATGGAAAGCCATGCGATTGCGGCTGTGTTTGGCGAAGGCATGGTGTGCAGCTCGACCAAAGGCATGACCGGGCATATGCTGGGGGCAGCTGGCGCATGCGAAGCGGCTTTCCTATGGGTGACGCTGAATCCTGCCATGAACACCGGCCTGCTGCCCCCCCCATCTGTGGGACGGCCAGCGCGATGAAACGCTGCCGCGATTGTCGCTGGTGGCTGCAAACACCGCCCTGCCCACGAATGCGAAGCTTGCTATGATGAGCAACTCGTTTGGCTTTGGCGGCAGCAACGTATCGCTTATTCTGGGGAGCGCCGCATGATGCCGTCTGTAGTCGATCTCTTGCCGCATAAGCCGCCGATGGTACTGCTCGATGAGTTGACGCATGCGGAGCCGATGTATGTCGAGACCTGCGTTACCATCTGCGACAACAGCCCGTTTTATCAGGAAACGCTGGGAGTCCCCGTACATGTGGGGCTGGAATACATGGCGCAGGCCTGCGGTGTATATGCCGGTTTGGAAAGCCGTGCGCATGGCAAGGAAATCCGGATGGGCTTCCTGCTGGGCACGCGTAATTATTCGGCGACAATTCAGGCATTCAAGCTGGGAGACACTCTGACCGTAACCGCGCGCGAAGTCTTACGGCAGGATCAGATGGGCGTATTCGATTGCACGATATTGCTCGTGGGAGCGCTCGTGGCACAAGCACAATTGACGACCTATCAGGCCGATTCCGACATCTCTTTAACACAAACGAGCGCATGAAATGAAAAGAACTATTCTCGTTACCGGCGCCAGCAAAAGCATAGGTAAGGCCATTGCGGTACGGCTGGCAAAGAACGGCTTCGATATCGCGGTGCATTACGCCAGCGATAAGGATGGTGCAGAAACTACGCTGAAAGAGATCCAGACAACGGGCAGCAGCGGCAGGCTGCTGTGCTTTGATATTGGCAACCGCGAGCAATGCCGCGAGATTCTGGGGCAGGATTTACAAGCCCATGGCGCGTTTTACGGCATTGTGCTCAATGCAGGCATCGCCCGTGACAACGCCTTCCCGGCCATGCTGGATGAAGAATGGGATAAGGTCCTGCATACGAATTTGGATGGATTCTATAATGTGCTCCGCCCTTTGGTGATGCCCATAGTATCGGCGCGAAAAGGTGGGCGCATCGTGACGCTTTCATCCGTCTCAGGCCTTGCTGGCAACCGTGGGCAGGTGAATTACAGCGCCTCCAAAGCAGGTATTATCGGGGCGACCAAAGCACTGGCTATCGAGCTCGCCAAGCGTGCTATTACCGTAAACTGCGTTGCGCCGGGCATTATCGATACGCAGATGACCGCGCATCTGCCCAAGGAAGAAATCGCGGCTATGATTCCGCTGCGCCGCACCGGCACATGCGAAGAGGTCGCCGCAACGGTGGCGTTTCTATGTTCCGATGACGCAAGCTATATTACGCGGCAGGTCATCTCCGTGAATGGCGGGATGTTGTGAAGCGCCGCGTTGTCGTCAGTGGGATGGGCGGGGTAACATCACTGGGTGACGACTGGGCCAGCATCCGCGCACGCATGGCAGCGGGTGAAACCGGTATCCGTGTCATGGAAGACTGGAGCCGCTATCAGGATATCCATACGCGCCTTGCCGCGCCAATTCTGAACTTCGCACCGGAAGACATGTACCCGCGCAAAAAACTGCGGTCCATGGGGCGCGTAGCGCGCCTTGCCGTCTATGCCACTGACCGCGCGCTGGCGGATGCGGGGCTGAAGGACGACCCGCTAGTGCGCTCGGGGCGCACGGGCATCGCCTATGGTTCATCATTCGGCAGCCCCGATTCAGTGTTGGGTTTTTATGAACTTAAAATGAACGGCTCATCCAAAAACCTCAACGCCACGAATTATATCCGCATGATGAGCCATACGACGAGCGTGAATATCGGCATTTTCTTTGGCGTGACAGGTCGCATCATCCCCACTTCCTGCGCCTGCGCGTCGGGCAGCCAGGGCATCGGGTATGCCTATGAAGCCATCGCCTCTGGCAAGGCCGATATCATGATTGCTGGCGGGGCCGAAGAACTCGACATCACCGATGCCGCTACGTTCGATACGCTCTACGCCACCAGCACCAAAAACAACGCGCCCCATACTACGCCGCGTCCGTTTGACCGCGACCGCGACGGTTTAGTCATAGGCGAAGGCGCGGCCACGCTCATCCTTGAAGAATATGAACATGCCGTGGCGCGTGGCGCACCGATTTATACAGAACTTGCCGGGTTTGGCACCAACTCGGACGGCTATCACGCCACGCACCCGCAGGCCAGCACCATCAAACAAGCCCTCAAACTTGCTCTTGAAGACGCAGGAATCAGCGCCGAAAACATCGGCTTCATTAGCGGCCATGGCACGGCCACGCAGTTTGGCGATAATGTCGAAGCGGAAGCTACCTATAAGGTGATGGGAGGGAAGATTCCCTTCCATTCGCTTAAAGGACATTTCGGTCATTCCCTGGGCGCGTGCGGTGCGATTGAAGCGTGGCTTGGCATTGAAATGATGCGCGACGGATGGTTCTGCCCCACGGCTAATTTAGAAAATATCGACGAGCAATGCGCTCCGCTCAATTACGTGATGCAGGAACCGCGTGCATTGGATATCGACTACCTGATGTCCAATAACTTCGCCTTCGGCGGCATCAACACGTCGCTTATCTTTAAGAATATAGGTTAGATGCATGAACCTTTAGCGGCTCCAATAAATCGACGGGCTCTGCTTTTGAGTAAATAATTAATTTTAGCGGCTTCTTCCTCATTGACCGCCATATAACAAAAGGTGTTTTTCCTCTTCCGGGGCTACAAAATATGTTTTAACCTGTGATAATGGTTAATGAAAGAGACTTATATGCATCCGCTAAGTTGCTTATAAAGCAACATGGTAGTAATGCTGAGGATGTTGCTATGGAAAAAATGCTTCTCTATATGCAGCGTGATGACGTGAAAGGTGCATCAGTATGGCTGGCGATCATGAATGCAATAAACGACCTGACAATGCGGGAGCAGCAAAAGCATCTTCATTAAGCCACTTTCTTGATTCTACCGCATTCCTGATTACCTTACTGATAGTACTAGGTGTGTTAAATTATGGGTGGGTTATATGGCCGTCTTTGAGTACGGTATGGGCGCTGCTTAACGGAACCATTATCGTAGGTATTCTAATTGCTGGTATATCCATTAGATGCTTTCGCGGCAGACAAAAGCCCTGAAAGAAAGTCAATCTAGCACCCTTGCAACACATAATATTCTGTAATTAAAATATTAATATGGCAACAGTTTTCCGGACACATTGTTAAGCGGATATTTGCATGGTTTCGTATTCCACTGGTGACAGGTAATCGTTAGCGGAATGGGTTCTGATTCTGTTATAGAACACCTCTATATATTCAAAGATCGCATAC
>JANYES010000007.1 GCA_025362975.1 Alphaproteobacteria bacterium
GTAACGAGGGCTTCACGCATCGTGGCCTTAGGATCGGCATTTTCCTGCGCCACAAAAGCATCGACGCCTTTAGTCGCCGCCGCTAGATTGAGATTGCCACCATTATTCCTGTAGGTAACCGACAGTTCTCGGCTCGTCACCTTGCCGCCTTCACCTGTGGATGTGCCGGTCTCTGCAACACCACCTTTCAAGCCAGATTTTTCCAGACGTGCTGCCAGCTCGGAAGCAATAGCCATGCGCACATTTTCGCGCGCGTTGACGGGCAGCTTGTCCATGGCATCATCGGCAAACTTCACCTCAAAGCCCTTCTTATCCATTGTCACGGTGGCCGTGGTCCCGAACGTCTCACGGATGCCGCTGGCATCGGCGATTTTCTTGGCGAGTGCCTCGTACGCTTTCTTCTCTTCCTCAGGCGACAACGCCTTCGGTTCGGCTTTGCCATCGGCAACCGGCCTCGGCGCAGGCGGCACTTCGCGCACCGGCCCATCCTTGGCGGCTTTAACCGCCGTTTTCAGTTCGGCCTGCACCGCTTCCAGCTTGGCAAACAGCGCATTGTCGTTGCCAGCGTTTTGGTTGTATTTTTCCAGCTTGTCGATGCTGAATGCAATCTGCCCCTGTGTGTTGATGCCGATGGGGAATTGTTCCTTCGTCAAACCTGCCTTGTCGCGCAGATCGGCGAGCTTCTGTTGTACCGCTTTCGCTTTTTCTTTTCCACCGACATCCATAGCCAAATGGTTGCCGTCTTCTAACAGCTGAAGTTTCGGCACGACCACGTCACTGCCCATGATGGCCGTGAGTTTCTGGGCGATTTCATTATTGCGTTTCTCCTCGCGCGCCGCTTTATCGCGTGCGGGTTTGAGTGCCTCATCGGCGACTGCTTTAACAGCTTCCTGCAGCTCCGGCTTGGCGGCGGCCAGGCGTTCCATTATCTTGCCATCCTTGTCGCGTGCCGACAGCGCGTCGATAGGAAAGGCGATGAACATTTGTTTTCCCGAATGGCCGTAAATCAGGCTGTCGGCGCTCAGTGGGTCGGTGGCGCCTGCGGCTTTCTGCTGCCCGCCGCGTTTTTCCAGCGCTATGTCGATGCTCTTGGCCAACTTTTTCGGGACCGCTTGATCCATCGCAACCGCGCCGAATCCCAACGAAACCGGGTCAGGTCCGAGATCATAAACGATAAATTTTCCGCTGGTGCCATCTTTGAGCTTCAACTCGCGAATATACGGTTTGCTGTCAAACTGCTTGCCGATGCCCATCAGCTCTTCAAGCCCCTTGGCGTACTTTTCCGCTTTCACCTCATCTTTGGCGGTGGTCACTGCTTTTTTCAGCGCATCCGGTGAAGCATCCTTCAGCGCGTCGCGCGCCAGTGCTTTTACTTCCGGGCTCATGCCTTCGTTGCGTTCCTGCGCCATATGAAAATCCTGTCCGAGAAAAATGGGTCTATTCTCTAAGTATATGGCGAAACGGTAAGAATTGGGTTACAAATGTGTGAAGTTAGCAAACGATAAATTTCAGTTGCTTAACCCAAGTCGCGCTCAAGAATTACCTTTAATGTCTACTGGCGACCCACCAGCGGCGGAAAGACCTTATCGCGCAATTCCGCCAGCGCAGAGCGCATGACCCATTTGTCTGTCGCAATGTCGGCGAGCCTTTGCGACACCGACCGGCCCAGCGCCACAGCCAGCACATTGCCCGATTCCACGTTCGGGTCCAGCAGCGCCCTGATCGCGTCTTCGCTGGCGCCTGTAGCAGACGTGATCGATTCAGGACTATAAAGGTAAAGCTGCCTGGCGATAATATCCTTCAACTGCCCGATCGAACGCTTCGGCTGCACATGGTTCGCCTCATCCAGCTTTTCCTGCTTGGCTTCGAGTGCCCTGCGAAGCCCCGAAATCGCCGTACGTATTTTCCATCTAGCCTCAGGATCGTCGTGGGCCTGCGACACGAATTCGGCATAGCCTTCCGCCGCCCCGCGTTCCATCGCATGGCGTATCACCGACACGGTCGTGCTGTCATCGGTCATAGTCATAATTGACCCACGACTAATGCCGAACGATACCAACCGGTTGATGCGCTCGGGGCTCAACTGCTCGTCTTTGTCCGATA
>JANYES010000020.1 GCA_025362975.1 Alphaproteobacteria bacterium
GTATGCGATCTTTGAATATATAGAGGTGTTCTATAACAGAATCAGAACCCATTCCGCTAACGATTACCTGTCACCAGTGGAATACGAAACCATGCAAATATCCGCTTAACAATGTGTCCGGAAAACTGTTGCCATATTATAACCGGGTGGGGAAAAAAAGAACACAGGGAGCGTTCAAAAGAAGCAGGCTTTGATTATCATCTGGTTAAGCCATTAGATATGGAAGTGCTTAAAGATATTCTTTTAGGATTGGATACCACCGGGGGAACATAGGGGATAGGAGCGCACCTTGAGGTAATCGTAGCGCAACCTTGCTATAGCCTTACGCTTCGCCCAAAATAGGGGCAATACTGGGACAGTTTAGGTGCTAAACTATCCGGTTCAACAAGTGGAACCTTATAATTAGGAATCCGGTGCTCTATCCATCTGAGATACGGCTCCATTTTGGCTTTCATGCGGTTACAAACCCATAGTTATAGCTTGTGGTAATATAACTCACCCTCGCCATATTCTTTCGTTACAGTACTCCATCAAAATGTAAAAGAGCCAGTCCTATTACCCTTATCATCTGTAAGCGCCACACGGCTTAGCATCCATGTTCCACTCGAGCATTTATTTATCATGATTGCGCGCCCATCGACCTTAGGTGCAGTTACTCCAAAGCATGTCTGGGGCTTGATTGTTTGCGTTACCCTAATTTCATGCGGCAGGCAGCCATTAAGATGAATGGCAGGATTAGCAAGACCAGTATTTCATTCCTTATCCTTCGGCTTTTCAGGCTTGACCATCTTTTTCAGCTTGTCGTTAACTGCGCAGTATTGCAAATATCTCAACCAAATTCAATTATGTGATTGGGCAGCGTATTTGCATTCCGTCCAGCAGTAGGGAAATGTTTTTGCTGTATCGCGGCGCAGTGATTGATGGCTTTTACAAATGCGTTGCTTAGTGAAGTTTGTCGCTTATCGTTCATAAACTGATATGCGATATCCTGCCAAATACTATCAGGTTCTTTGGTTCTGATACCGATATCGGGAATAATCTCAGCATACTCTTCAGCATGGGAAAAAAAGATCAAAATAGCGGCACGGTTTGGTGTGGTATGCAATCCACGCTCGAAGAATTGGGCATGGGCATTGCGTGCGGCGGCGGGTATGCGCAGGCTTTGGGGAACAAGCCTGGTCACAAGGCCTGTTTCCAAAAGCAAGAAATCTGCCGTGATGAGGCCAGCAAGCTGAATAATACACAAAAGCAAATAGGAGTGAATAGCGGTAAAATACCAAATGGATAGCGAGAGCATAAAACCAACCGCTACCGCAATAGCCAGCGATAAAGCGCGCCAATCACCGCTCTGCTCGGTAATCGCTGTCACGATCTCGCCGCTGCTATTTTGTTCAGCCTGCTCAATAGCCCTTGTGATCAATTCCTTATCCTGTGGCGTAAGTTTTACCATCGGCCTGATGCGCCCCCACCGCCAAAACTACCGCCGCCGCCACTAAAACCACTGAATCCACCGCTGCGGCTGCCACCACCCAGCATACTGCCAAGGATCAGCGGTGCGATTAATCCGCTGCGCCCCCGCCGGGAACTGCGGAAGATAATAAAAAATAGGAAAATTGGCAGGAGAAAACTCCAAAGAGAAATATCATCATGAGAGGAACGAGCCGTAGCAGGTTGAGTCGCACTATCGCTACCACCCAGTATTTCTATCATAGCGTTTACGCCCTGATCGATACCGGCAGAATAGCTGCCTCGTTTAAAGTAAGGCAACATATGTTCAATAATAAGATGGCTTGTCGCATCGGTTAGCTGCCCTTCCAACCCATAGCCTACTTCGATGCGCGTTTGATGCTCTTGGGGCGCTACGATGAGCAATGCGCCGGTATTTTTACCTTTTTGACCGATGCCCCAATGCCTGCCGAGTTGATAGCCGTAATCTTCGATTGGCATACCCTGCAAACTTGAAAGCGTAACCACTACGATTTGAATACCGGTGGATTGCTCATAGGCAGCAAGGCGGGATTCTATCTGTTCATGCGTAGCGGTGTCAATAACTGAGGCACCATCAACCACCCTTCCGGTAAGCGCTGGAAATGTGATCGCGGCATAAAGCATGCACGGCCATAGGAGCAATAATAGCAACAGGCCGCGCATATGCATTAGAATTTCACCGCAGGCGCGTTTTCTGAGCCTTCCGGCGCTGCAAAGGTTTGTTTGGGTTGCGCATGGGTAATCATAGCCCAAATTACGCCGGGGAAGGTGCGGATATAGGTATTATAGGCTTGCACCGCCTGTATGAAGTCTCGCCTTGCTACGGTAATACGGTTTTCGGTACCTTCCAATTGGGATTGCAGGGTAATGAAATTTTGATTTGCTTTCAAATCAGGGTAGCTCTCAGACACTGCAAGCAAACGTGAAAGTGCCGAACTTAGCGCGCCCTGGCTTTCTTCAAAACGCTTCATGGCAGCCGGGTCACTTAGCATTTCCGGTGAAAGCGTGACACTGGTGGCTTTGGCGCGCGCAGTGATAACGTCGGTCAGCGTTTGTTTTTCGTGTGTTGCGTAGCCTTTTACCGTTTCTACTAGATTAGGAATTAGGTCAGATCGGCGTTTGAATTGGTTTTCTACTTCCGCCCAGCTGGCTTTCACCTGCTCATCCAGGGTAGGAATCGTGTTATAGCCACAGCCAGCAAGTAATATCAGGCTAAATAGAGCAAAGTATCTTTGGCATAAGCGCTGAAAAGATGAGCAGTAACAAATAGAAGTCATAGCGTATCCTTATTTGATATAAGTCTCTGAATAAACAGGATGGCATAAAAATCCCATACGTTCTATCCAATGAATAGAGCAATAACGTTCATCGTGTCATGCTGAATCAGGCACAACATCTTTCGCACCTCTATCGTTGTCTCTCCAATAACTATTAAACTGAACGCCGTAGCATCCCCAATACATCACCCGCAATAGATTGATGTTGTCCGCCTCCTAAGAAATTGGTCAGATCACCCAGCAGACCGCTCGCCGGTTGAGCCGTTTGAAAGCTTTGCGTATTTTTCTGCTGGGTCTTTTTATACAACGCATTCATTGCCATAATAGCGACCAATGGCAACATTTTCTTAATAATATCTGAGTTGACGCCCGTTGTCCGAGAAGTGGTTTCAGCAACGTGTCGACTAATATCTTTACTACCGAAAAGATGGCCTAAGATTCCGTTACCCGTATCGACCGCCTGTTGTTGCAATAATGCGGAATCTTGGGCGTATTGTTGATGATTGCCTGATTGCAGCATCCCTAAAAGCGATGATAACCCATTCTGCTCCGTATGATTGGCTATACCAGAAGAAAGCGCAGGCGCTAATTGGCCTACTACATTTTGTACTTGTTCATTATTCAAACCGAAGCGTTCCGCCAGCTGCATAAGCGAACCGCTGTTTTGTTCACCCAAAAGGCTGTCTAATAAACTCATAATTTCTGTTTCCTTACTCGATCATCTGTCGCAGTGCCGGGTATCATATAAAGTTTACTGGCATTCTCCATAAAATTCCTGAATTGAAAAGCGGAGCATTGTTTGATCAATGCTCCGCTCAATCGATTACGTAACTTAGCTAGCCTTCTTTACGGACTTCTCCCCGGCGGAAGAAATATCTGTCGCACCGTTTTTCTCAAGAATATCTTTAGCTTTGGCAACCCAATCGGAATCATCGCCATGCACGGAAACTAAAATGCCGCCATCGCGTACGTAACCTTCATAGCGCTTAGCTTCATATTCAGGGATACCCATACCTATTAATGCTCCGACTAAACCACCTGCGGCAGCACCAACACCTAAACCTGCTAAAGCGCCCATGATAGGACCAGCGGCAATAAAGGGACCAACACCTGGAATGGCAATCGCGCCAATTCCGGCAAGAAGGCCTAATGTACCACCAACGACGCCACCAGTAGTCGCTCCAGCAGTAGCGCCTTCAGGAGCCTTAGTGTGTTTTTCGGTAGCAAGTTGTTTCGTGGTTTCAGAATCAGGCGCAAGAATCGATATATCCTGATTCCTGAATCCCGCAGCGATAAGCGACGTAACACAATTTTCAGCGCTCATGCGTGTTTTAAAAATTCCAAATGCAGAAGTGTTGTATTCAGCCATAGTAAGCTCCTATTTTAAGTTAGTTGGTAATCATTTCGTTAGCCACGGTGAGAACGGCCTTTAACTGATATTTCATTGGTTACATTTTCCGCTCCGACAACTTCCGTTGCTTTATCCTCAATACTCCGGCGCTCTGCCTTGCTTCGAACTGGCCCCTTCAAAGTAACTTTTCCATGCGCGGAAATGATTTTTACATTATGCGCATAGGTAGATAAGGACTTATCGGCCACAACGGATTTTCTGATTTTCTGCATCACTTGACGGTCAGATAAATTGTTTTTGGCCTGATCAGCGGTCCGCTCATTCGAATTGCGGTCACGGACGTTTACTTCCGTATTATCGGGGTTTGTAGATGTAATGGTCGCAATATTCTGAGCTTGCGCAGCAAAGCTTAAAAAGATAGCGCATGTCGTAATATATAAGATTTTTGTATTGTTCATATTGGCTTATCCTTATCTGAGAATCATTAAGTCTTTAATGAAATCGATAGTCACAGAATTCGTGTAAGAGCGCGATTAGTTATTCTGTCCTGAATATAAACTTCCCATAGTGAACATGCAGAAAATCCTTAGTCTTTTATGAATCTTTATGAAGGGTACAATCATAAAAGGTGGGGCTGTAATATAGCTCCGCTTTCATTTACCTAATTGATTACCTGAGCGGAAAACTGCCATGTAAAAAGCAAAGACCGCAAATATTGCTCCCGCACAAAAAGTGGCGGCTGAGCCATAATGGTCCCATAGCAGTCCAGCAATCACGCTGGCAAGCAGCATGGCGATACCAGAGATAAAGTTAAAAATTCCAAACGCTGTCCCTCGTAACTCTGCGGGCGTAGTATCGATAATCAGGGCGGCGAATACGCCTTGCGTCAAGCCCATATGCAATCCCCATAAGCTTACTCCAAGTCCTAGAATCCAGATGTTTCCTGCCATAGCCAATATGATGTCGGCAACAATCAGGAAGAGAATACCGACCAGCAATACGCTATAACGATTCTTACCATCGGAATATTTACCAGCCGGATAGGACGCAGCAGCATACACTACGTTCATGAGCACCAAGACTAAAGGCACCATCGCCACCGGCAGTCCGATAGCTTGGGCTTTTAGTATCAGAAAAGCTTCGCTAAAACGCGCCAGCGTCAGCACACCAGCAAACGTTACCAATTGCCAATAAGGTTTGCCAATATTTCGAATTTCCCGCCAGCGAATAGGTGTTTTTATTTTCTTAGCTTGCTGGTTGGACGTAGGTTCATTGACACCGAATACCAAAACTGCCACAGCTACGAAAGCGGGCACCACAGCTATCCATAACACTAGCCGGATGTCACCCGAAAACCACACCATAAACAGCATGGCAAGAATGGGGCCGATAAATGCGCCAACAGTGTCCATTGACTGGCGCAGGCCAAAGCATGCTCCGCGTATTTCTTTGGGTGCGATCTCACCCATTAATGCATCCCGTGGCGCACCTCGAATACCTTTGCCGATGCGGTCAATAAAACGGGCGGTCACCACAAGACTTAAATTGCTTGCTAGTGGGAATAAAGGCTTCGTGATTGCCGCCAGCCCATATCCAATAACTGTAAGCAATTTGCGCTTGCCGAAATAATCGCTGATGGTGCCAGAAAAGATTTTGGTAATCAGCGCCGTTGCCTCAGCAGCACCTTCTATAATACCCACGGAAGTGGCGCTGGCGCCTAATGTCGAAACCATGAAGATCGGCAGCAAACTATGAATAAGCTCAGATGACGCATCCATAAACAGGCTAACGATGCCAAGCGCCCAAATGCCTTTAGGAATTTGTTTTAGTATATTCAAAGTCCAATCCTTATAAGATTTTTATACATAACTTATTTTTACATGCTGGAACACTTATCTATTTAAGATAGTACTATAAAGGCAGGTAAGCTTATAATCAGTATAAGGGATTTAAGTTATAAATAATAAACTTATTGGTCTAGCAAATATCACCCTAAATCCATATTTGCCACTGTTTACCGCCATTGGTTTTAACCGAGCACGTAAAGATTCAATGATGAAATAGCTTTTCGCAGCTAACAAATTATTAATCCAGCGGCCACGTGCAGGTAGGCATCATTGCGTTATGTTTGCCACACTACCGCAAAGTAGAGATAAACAAAATTTGAAAGGATTTTTATGAATAAGAACTATATTTTACTGGCTACTGTAGCCGCTTTTACTATGAGCGCCCCGGTATTTGCTGCCGATAAGGAAAAGTTTGAATCAAAAACCAAGATTGAAGCTGATTCCAAAGGCAATTACGATAAAAAAACCGAGACGGAAAGCACCGATACCGCTGGCACCTCAACTTCGACTAAACAAAAGGTTGACGTTGATGTAGATGCTAACGGCAATGTTGATAAAACGGTTAAAACCGTTGAAACTAAAGACCCAAAAGGTCTTTTCAACAAAACCAAGGTGAAAACCACCGATACGGAAAAGGCTTCGGCTGACGGTACGGTCATGAAGCACAAGAAAGTCGTAAATGGCCATACCGAAGTCAATACCACTGAATCCACTAAGTAACTGATGCAAGGAACACGCTGGCTCAAAGCCAGCGTGTTCTTTTTCCTAGGAGGCACTATGAAAAAGATTATTTTCTTAAGTTGCGCTTTAGTGATGGTATCGAGCGCATCGGCATATGCACGAAGCAATATTATTATTGAGGGCAATTTCTTTGAGCCTGCACCTGCATATTATGTGCAACCACCGCCACCACAGGCTTATGTAGTTGAACCTCCGCCTGTTTACGTTCAGCAATATCCCGCTTATTATCCTTACTACGAAAGACACCATTATCACGATTGGCAATACTGGCGTGAACGCCGTGAACATGAGTGGAGAGAGCGGGAATGGCGTGAACATCATGAGCATGAGGAACACGAAGAGCGCGAAGCGCATGACCATGGAAATCATGGCCATTGGGACCGTGATTAATGGATGCCACATTGAATAGGCATCGATTTGTAAAATCACTTGCCTGTCTGGCAATATTCCTGGTCATAGCGGCGGTATTTCTGCCTTGGAAATCATGGGTAGGAAATAGACTAACTTCCATGCTTGAAGCAAAGGGTTTTCAGAACGTTCATCTCACCGTTTCAACCCTAAGATTGAGTGGAATTACACTTAAAAATATCTCTGTCGGCAGCAATACGCCGCTGACATTAGAAAATGTTACTATCGGTTATTCTCTGCAAGACCTATGGCGAGGGGATATAAATACGTTAGCCATAAAAGGGCTTCCTTTCGGAGTGCATCAAGATACAGGTAAATGGGTAATGACGGGCATAGAAAATGGGTTAGGTAATGCAAATAGCAGTGCTGTAACCCTACCGGTAACATCCGAACAATTATCTGCAATTCCCGTAGGAAACATACAAGTTGAGGACAGTGGTTTGCACATCACCTCCGATGCGTGGAACATGGATATTCCTTTGCGTGTTACATGGCAGAAAACACCCATACCCAAGCTTACCGCTGAGGCGAAAGCAGTTACATTCAAGATGCATGGGTTGGAAATCAATGCCGGGGAGGTTTTACTTGATGCCACCTTGCGGGAAGCGGATAAAAAATGGGACGGGCAATGGCAAATAAAAGGCATCACCTCCAAAGAAGGGCCAGTTCCTATGCCTGATATGGACGGAAAAGGTTCACTCGTAGCGAAGGCTGACCATATCTCGCTGCTGGGCGAGGTTAAAAGCGCCGATAATAATTATAAGGCGAATTTCAGCATGGAATATGCATTGAATGCACCTGAAAAATCTTTGTTCACGCTTGTGGATGCGGTCATGCCGTGGCAGAGCGGAACGTTATCGGTGCATGAGGTAAAGGTGCCGCTTTCGAGTAATCATGCTACGGAAGTCAATCTCAAGGTGCAGCATGCATCTATTGATGCGTTAATGCAGATGCTAACCGGTAAACGCGCCACGGCTACAGGGGCAGTCTCCGGTACGGTGCCCCTTACCATTGGGGCGGATGGCAGTATCACCTTTCATAAAGGCAGCTTGAAAGCGGAGGAGCCGGGAACCATCATCATGGCCGCCGATGCCATTCCAGGCGATAACGAACAGATCACGGTAGTACGTGAAGTGCTCAAGAACCTTCATTACACCAATCTTTCCATTGCTGTGAATAGCGATAAAGGAAATAAATTGTCGGTAACGCTGATACTGGAAGGCAATAATCCTGATGTGTATGAAGGACGCCCCGTTAAATTGAATGTCCATTTGACCGGCGATATGCTAGGTCTTATGCAGCAAAGCGTTATGCCATTTATGAACCCGCAGCAGCTATTGAAGTAGGATAAAATGAAATATTATTATGCCTTACTAATGCTACCTCTTTTAAGCTGTGCGCCCACAGTGCAATTGCAAGCGCCGGACAAGCCAATTGAGATCAATCTTAACGTCAATATCGAACAGCATGTCAGAGTTTCGATTGAGAAGGACGTGAAGCAGACGATTGCAAAAAATAAAGATATTTTTTAGGAGATTCATATGAAACCACGGGTTTTAACAATATTAGCTATGTTAGGTGCATTAATTGCCTTTCCTGCATTTGCTCTTGATCTGCATCAAGCCCGTACTTCCGGCATGGTAGGTGAAAAACTAAATGGCTATGCTGCGGCTTTAAAAGATACTCCCGAAATCGATGCGCTGGTAGCAGATGTCAATGCTAAGCGGAAACAGGAATATGCACGCATTTCCAAGCAAAATGGGCAGCCTGTGGATGTGGTTGCAAAACTTGCAGCGGCCCAGATTATCAACGGCTTGGAAGCTGGCGGCTCTTATCAGGATGCCAACGGTAATTGGAAAACCCGATAATTATTCTGTAGCAGTACGGGGGTACCGCCGGGGACATGGGGGGACATTAGTGATGTTTTTAAATGTTATTGCTTGGATCTCGCTGTTACGATCCCACCGTGTAAGACACCGATTTCTATGAGGAAAATGGGATTCAGGTTGCGCCCTGACACCGTAAGCTATTGATTATTACAGGATTAAAAATCAAATTCTATATCCCGCTGAGCTACGGCTCCTCCGAGGAAACAATACCATGCCGGGCACGGTTAGCGATTAGTGTTATACACGAATTTGCGGTTGAGCATCTTTTTTGCGTTCGGGTGGTCTGGGAGGCATATACTGCTGTTTTGCTGCACAAAAAATTAAAGGAACCCTTTTTGAGGGTTCCTTTGAGAAAGACCGGTAGTTATCCGGTGTTTTTAAATCGTGTTAGGCGGCGAGCATGCTCTTGTCGAACGAGTAGATCGCCGTAACGTGCGCACCGAATTCGGGAATGGTGGTTTGGGCTTCCACGTCACCGTTCACCTGCAAGGTGAAGGTGTAGTAGATCCCGTTGCCGTCCACATTCATGCGCTTGCCGACTTCGAGGGTCGTTTCACACACACCGGGTTCCTCGTTGAAGAGGAACTGATCGTCGTTCGAGGCGACGACCGTGGAGGTCTTGTAACCGAACAGCCGCGCAACCCAGGTGGGGTTTTTGCGGGTCAGCACGACGTTGTGCATCGCGGCAGTGTTGGTGTTGAACATGACATTGCCGACGAGGAAATTGAACATGATAGTCCCTTTCAAGGACTAGTGTGTAGAGGCTGAAATTCCGAAGTGGACTCGTAAGCTGCTTAATTTGAAATATCAAATTAACTGCTCCAATACCCGGGCACTATCATACTACAGAGTATGATACAAGACTTGATTATTAATTTTTATTAATAAAATTATATGAATTTTAAAATCAATAGGTTATTCTCTTTTATTGGCGCTATCGCAGAAGTCTTCGGGCCTCTTCCAGCGTAGTCGGCGTATCCACGCCCAGCGGAACGGTATCGACCACGACGATTCCGATTTGCATGCCGTTATCCATCGCGCGCATCTGTTCGAGCTTGCGCGAGACTTCGTTGGCACTCGGCGGCAGGGAGACAAATCGTTCAAGCGCCGGGCGCAAATAGGCATACAGGCCAATATGATGGTAGGCGTGTCCCGTCGCCTCGTCGCGGTTGAAATCCAGCGCCCTGCCGGTGCGGTGGCCCGGATCGAACTCGATGATCGGTTTGACCACTGCCGGGTCGGTCAACTGGGCCATGTCGATGATAGGAGCGGCGAGCGTGGTCAAATCGTATTGGTTGGTGGCGAGCAGGTCAAGAGCGGCGTTGATGATGGCGGGGTCGAGCGTAGGCATGTCACCTTGCACATTGATGACGATATTATGCTGCTTATCAGGGTCGATCTTTTCCAGTGCATGGAATATGCGGTCGGAGCCTGAGGGCAGATCCGGGTCGGTCAGCACCGCCTCGCCGCCAGCTTCGCGCACCGCGCGCGCAATCGCCTCGCCGTCACATGCCACGACCACGCGCGCAATGCCTGATTCCTGCGCGCGCTTCATCACGTGCACGATCATCGGCAGGCCGTGGATATCGGCCAGCGGTTTATCCGGCAGGCGTGTGGACGCCATGCGGGCGGGAATCAGGATAATGGGAGACATTACACCCACGCGACGGCTTACTTGTCGGAGTTGGCGCCAGCAGCCGATTTTTCGGCCAGTTGCTTGATCAGATAGTCGATGCCCTTGTTGTTGATCACCGAGGCGAATTCCGAGCGCTGGGTGGTCAGCAAGCTCACGCCTTCGACGGTCACGTCGAAGATCTTGTAGCTGCCGTCCATTTTGCGGATGCGGTAGTCAACGAGCACGGGTTCGCCGTTAGACACATCGCCCGCGGTCATCTGCGTGCTGACGGTGTATTCGTTGTCGCCGTCATCGCGCGAGGAGCTGACTTTGAACGAGCCGGACGAATAGTTCGCAAAACGCGAGGTGTAGTTCAGCAGCAGGAATTTCTGGTACTGCGTCTGGTACTGGGTTTTCTGGTCGTCAGTCGCCTGTTTCCAGAAGCGGCCCATAACGAAACGGCCGACCCAGTTGAAATCAACGGCGTTGCCGAAGATTTTTTCCAGTTCCGCCTGCTTCTGCTGCTTGCCGTAGGATTTATTGCCGATGACCGCGAGGGCTTTGCTGCCGATATCCTGCACGTATTTGCCGGCGTCGTCGTTAGCTGCGGCCATTGCTGGCGGGGTGACGAACAAACCAGTGGCGGCCACGAACATGATCGTCAGGGAGCGGAGCGGTTTCATCAAGGTAACATCCTATAGTTACGGGTTTTCGTACCTTACTGCGTATTACTTACCGGGGGTTCGTTCAAGTGCTTTTTCGCGCGAAGCATCTGCTTTTGCGATGTCTGCGGCACGTTTTTGCAGGTAAGCGCTGCGGAAGGTTTCATACGAGTCGATGGAATTGTCGTAAATATCGTCGATCACCTTGCCGCTGCGCGAGCGCGCGTCGGTAATCGAGACCGCCGCATACGGGATGGAAACTTCATACGGCGTGTAGGTGAACGGGTTCATCACCGCATCGCCCACGCGCCCGATGCCATCGCGAACCGAAGACGGGCCGATAAACGGCAGCACGAGGTACGGGCCGCTATCGACGCCGCACAGCGCCATCGTTTCGCCGAAATCGGCGGGACGATTATGCAAACCTGCCTGCCCGGCGAAGTCGATTACACCGCCGAGGCCGAAGGTGGTGTTGAGGATAAAGCGCCAGAGCGTGGCAAAGCTATTCTGTGGGTCGCCTTGCAGCACCGAGTTACCGAACGTCACCGGGCTATACAGGTTTTCCACCACGTTGGAGACCGCAATGCGCCCCGCCTGCGGCACGATGAAGCGGTAGCCCTGCGTGATCGGGCGGATGATGACCATATCCAGCCCGTAGTTAAATTTATACATGACGCGATTAAAACCTTCAAACGTATCGGCGGGTTCCACGTCAGCGTCTTCGGGGTTCACATGCGGGTGGGTGCGCAGCTTATCGGGCGACGAGCAGGCGCTTAAGCCCAGCATTGACGCGGCAACAAGCCATCCGAGCTTGAACTTACCCGTAGATTTTCCCGACATGTGGTACCTTTTGTAGCGTTAGCGGCTCTAAAGGACCGCTTTGTATAAGGGTTAACTCTACGGCCTATAAGTTAAACTTTTATGAACTTGACTTAAGCAGCGGCAATGTAGTTTTCTGTGCGCCCAATACAAGGGTCTGCGCGGGTTGCGCGCGGCCGAAACCCAAGAAAACCGGGCGTGTGGTATATATACAACAGCCCCGGCCAAGGAGTGCGCCTAGTGCTAGCCCAGCCGACCGCGATGGAACAGGTGTTCAGCCCTGATAACCGGCATGTGCGGATTTCCTTCGAATTTTTCCCGCCTAAAACGCTTGAAATGGAAAAAAAGCTCTGGGATTCGATCAGCGCGCTCGAACCCTTAAGCCCCAGCTTCGTCTCCGTCACCTACGGTGCTGGCGGCACCACGCGCGAACGCACGCACCACACGGTGCGCCGCATCGTGGAAGAAACCAGCCTTAAACCCGCGGCGCATTTAACCTGCGTGGGTGCCACGCGCGACGAAGTCGACGAAGTCGCCCGCGGCTATTGGGATGCGGGCGTGCGCCATATCGTAGCCCTTCGCGGCGATGCGCCGCCAAACTCAGGGAAATCGGGTAACGAAGGTGCCGTGCCCACCGGCGGATACCAGTATTCCAGCGATCTGGTCGCAGGTTTGAAAAAAGTCGCCGATTTTGAAATCACCGTCGCCGCCTTCCCGGAAAAACATCCCGACTCCAAAAGTTTCGACGACGACATCGATTACCTGAAACAGAAAATCGACGCCGGTGCCACCCGCGCCATCACCCAGTATTTCTTCGACGTGGAGCATTATTTCCGCTTCATCGAGCGCATTCGCGCCAAGGGTATTACCATTCCGGTAATTCCGGGCCTGCTGCCGGTGAGCAACGTCGCCCAGCTGCAGAAATTCTCCATCATGTGCGGGGCCAGCGTGCCGCCGTGGCTTATGGAGCTGTTCGACGGTCTGGATAACGACCCGCTGAAGCGAAATGCCATCGCCATATCGGTTGCCGCCGAGCAGGCGAGGCGTTTGATGCAATTTGGGGTTGAGGATCTTCACTTTTATACCCTAAACCGGGCCGATCTGACCGCCGCAATCGCCCATATGCTGGGTGTCCGCCCCGCCTGAAACCCGCGCAAATCCTTGGTTAATTGTCTGTGTGACAATTGAGTGAAATCGATTGTGACAGTTCTGTGACAATTGCCGTATTGGTTAATTATATAATGCATTTTAGGCAAATTTATTGTAAACTTTTATTAGTGATTCACTTTGATGACTCACTATTTCAGATCAGTGCACCATGATGCGCTTAATTGGTAAAATCTACAAAATCAGGAGCCTATATGTTCTCATTTCCGGTTTACTTACATTATGAAGACTCACCTTAGCTCTTATAATCCTACCTGACGCAGCCATACTTTAATCATTCCATCCATCCAAATAGTTAATATTGGAGAGGTGCTGCCTGACTTCAAAAAATTGAGATCAACGATTAACAAGGGGATTTTTTATGCAAAATTTTAGCTTTACGTTACTGACTACCACCGTGTTCACCTTAGTCGCATCCACGGCAATGGCTGGCGGTGTCGTTGGCGGCCAGAACACCATCGATTTCAGCCATATCGCGCCGACCACCTCACCGCTTACCCTTAATATCACCCAGGCAGGCAGCGGTAATAGCATCAATTCCGGGGCCTCCGCGGGTAGCACGGGCTATATGTCGGGTTCCAACGACACCTTCACTATTTCCCAGCTCAACGACAACAACCAGGTCAATATCAATGCGGGCGTCAACCTCGCCTATGCCAAAGCCCAGCCGGTGACCAACTCCAGTGTAACGGTGCTGGAAAAAGGCCCTGCCGGCACGGGTAACAACAAAGTCAACATCGACCTGTATGGCGGCGACCACACCACGGCTAACGTGAGCATCGTCAACGCCACCGGCGGTAACGATCAGGCCTACGGTTACACTCAGGGCAATAACAACACACGCACCCAGAGCATGGTCGACATGGGAGCAGGCAACAACCAGGAGGCCATGTATCTCAATGGCAACAACAATAACGGCTCGCAGAACGCTTACGGCGATAACAGCAATCTCTACCAGGCCACGTACGGCAACAACAACAACACCTCCCAGATGGCGTATAACGGCGGCAATATCGTGCAATCGTATATTGGTTCGGGCGGCAACTACAACAGTGTCAGCCAGTATGCCAATGGCGCGAGCAACTACGAGAACGTCGGTATCTATAACGGCAGCAGCTCCGACACCGTCTCTAACTACGCGCTTGGCAATAGCAACAACCTCAACGTCGCCATTGGCGCCACTACCAGCGGCAGCAACAACAACTATGTAGGGCTGATGGCAACCGGCAATAGCAACACGCTGTCCGGTACGGTCAACGGCAGCAACAACTACATGAGCGTGTCCGTTACGGGTAACTCCAACGGCCTGTCCAACAACCAGAGCGGCAACAGCAACTTCCTGAGCGAAAACGTCACTGGTTCTAACAACTTCGTCAACATCGGGCAGTCCGGTGGTAAAACGCTGACCTTCAACTATACCGGCAGCAACCTGGGTTCGCAGTATAGTCCTGTCACGATCAATCAGTAATCGAGCTAAATCGCGATTGTTCCCTCCCCGCAACGGGAGGGAACAATACGATAAATCAGCCGCTTATATGATTATTCGTTTGTTAATCCCCTTTCGTTAGAATGGAGACTGTTATGTTTTTCGCCAAAGGACTCACCTTTACCATGACCGTAGCAATGCTCAGCGCCACCTCCGCTTATGCGGCTCCCATCAGCTGGAGCGGCCCGGCAGGCCTGTCCGTGCTCAACGGCAGCAATCCGAATTCGCAGAGCGTCATGAGCTCGACCATCCTTGCGCCGCAGAACACATTGCTACAGACGCAATCCAGCAAAAAACAATCCGATGCCGCCAACAACGCCGCCGCCAACCCGAATTCCAATTCGACGGCGCTGCTCATCCAGCAGCAGGTGGAATCCAGCATCGCCTCGCAGATTTCGTCCAGCATCACCGGCGCCAACGGTTCAGCCAGCAGCGGGCTGTTCGATCTGGGCAACGGCCAGAGCATCAGCTATAACCGCGGCGCTTCGACCACCACCGTCAGCATCATCAACCCGTCAAGCGGCTTGCCGCTTAACCTAAGCTTCCCGAACATCCACTGACCCTATGCCCACACGCCACGCGCTGCTTACACTTTTGCTACTGGCGTTACCGACGATGAGCTGCTCGCAACACGATCTGTTCGATTCGAAAGCCATCGAACAGCCTAAGATCACGCAGGTCACGCAGTCGACCCGCCGCCTCGCCTCGCTGCCACCGTCCAAAATGCCGCTGGTAGTCGCCGTCTATGATTTTCAGGACCAGACCGGCCAGCTTAAGCCCAACAACACCTTCGCCGAGTATTCGCACGCCGTGACACAGGGCGGCCTTGCCCTTCTCAACAAAGCCCTGCTCAACGCAGGCAACGGCACGTGGTTCACCGTGGCCGAACGCGGCGGCCTCAAGGATTTGTTGCAGGAACGCCAGATCATCACCGCCATGCGCGAGCAGTATAAAGCCCCCAACCAGCCCAACGTCGAGCGCCTGCCGCCGCTGCTCTTCTCAGGCATGCTCATCGAAGGCGGCATCGTCGGCTACGATTCCAACGTCGTCACCGGCGGGGCCGGGGCCAATTATTTAGGCATCGGCGGCAACGTGACGCACCAGCGCGACATCGTCACCGTCGATTTGCGTGCTGTCAGCATCGCCAACGGGCAGGTCGTGCTCAGCGTGTCGTCTGAAAAAACCATTTACTCCACCGGCATCACTGGCAACGTGTTCAAATATGTCTCGCTCGACCATCTCCTCGAAGCCGAATCGGGCTTTACCATGAACGAACCGCCCCATCTCGCCGTGCGTCAGGCCATCGAAACCGCCGTCTATGAACTCATCATGGAAGGTGCGCGTAAAGGCATCTGGCAATTCGCCGACCCGCAGGCGGGCAATCTCGCGCTCAACGATTACATGCAGCACTGGGAAGGTGCTAACATGGTTGCCCAGCCCGCGCTGATCTCGGCCGCACTCACCACTAACCCGCAACTGCCGCCCTCTTCCGTTCCCGCCGCCCAACCCATCAACGCCTCCGACCCGAAAGCTGAAAAACAGGCGATCATCGGAAAAACCTCCGATTTCCTTTCCTCGGGCGACGCCAACGCACCCGCGGCAGCGCCTAATTCACAGTTCCCGCCCATTCCCGCCCCGATACGGCACTGACCTCCTAAACGCCGCATTCGCTTGAAGAAAAGCGCTACCGTGCTTATGCTCTCATTGATCTTTTACGGGGCTTGCGGCATGTATGCAGGCATGATTCGCGCCCACCCTACCTAATACTCGGTATTAAATGTCTTTTTACAATCCCGTGTTATAATTGAATAAACCGGCCTCACTTTACATGTAGTAAAACAGCAATTTATGGCACCTAAATTAACCGAACTTGAAAAGCCGTCGCTGCTGACGACAAGTTCGTTATTCGCCAAAATTAACATCGTGATCGCCGATGCGGACCACAAAGTGGCCGTGCTGGTCAAAAAAATCCTCGCCACGTTGGGCTGCAACCGCATCTTCATCGTCACCGACGGCAACGACGTGCTGCATCTGATGAAGGAAGAAAAGATCGATGTCATCATCACCAACTGGGCGCTCAAAAATTTAAACGGCATCGAGCTGGCCACGCATCTGCGCCGCTCCCTCGACTCCCCCGACCGTATGATCCCCATCATCATGCTCACCGCCCGTAACGACCAGAAGGACATCTCGCAGGCCCGCGACGCTGGCATCACCGAATACCTCGTCAAACCCTTCTCCAGAAAAACCTTGCTAGAACGCCTCTACGCCATCGTCGAAGAGCCCCGCAGCTTCATCCTGTGCGAAAGCTTCGTCGGCCCAGACCGCCGCCGCGTCAGCTCCTTCACCTTGCCGCCCGACCCCGACACCAACCGCACCTATTTCGAGCGCCGCCCGCCGATCATCGTACCCAAGGAACAGCTCAAGCAGATCGTCTTCGACGACACGCCGCGCATGATCATGCCGGATTATTCCATGAAGAAAAAAATCGGCCTCGAAGTGCCCGTCGAGCTGCTCATCAACCCGATGACCGTCTCACATTCTGACGACGAGCTGCAAAAGATGCAGGAAGAGTTTTTAAAAACCATCATGAAGGACGTCGAGCAGCTCGAAACGTCCTATCAGATACTGATCACCAGCCCCGACAACGCGCGCGAACTGATCGCTCGCATTCAGGAAGCCGCCGAGTCGGTCAAAGCCCGCGCTGGTATTTTTGGCTACGTGCGCGCCACGGAAGTGGCCAACCAGCTTTCCAATTTCTGCCGCCGCTATTACGACCGCGAAAACAAATACCACCTCATCATTTTAGAAAAACACATCCAGACCATCTCGGCCATTTTCGCCAATAAAATTACCGGCGACGGCGGCGAAACCGGCAAGGAGCTGATGCGCGACCTTGCACGCCTCATCCAGAAATATTTAAAGCGGCCGGAGTAGCCGCTAATCGCGCTGCGATACCACTTTCAACAACGCTTCACGCACCTGCTTGAGCTTGGTATCGTGTCCGATTTTCATGCCAAACACGTCCTTCACGTAAAATACGTCAGCGACCTGCGAGCCGTAGGTCGTGATATGCGCCGTGGCAATCGACAAGCCGAGTTCGGCGATGGCTTTCGTCACCTGATACAGCAGCCCCGGCCTGTCCTGCCCGGTCAGTTCAATCACGCTGCAAATGTTGCTCGCGTTGTTTTCGATGAACACCTGCCCCGGCACGGGCAGCGCATGCAGGCTGGCATTGCCGTAGGATTTCACGCGTTTTTCAAACGACTCGCCGAGATCCAACTCGCCCGATAAAGCTTGTTCCATATACACCGACATTTTCGCCATGCGGTCCGGCCGGTCGAACACCTGTCCGGTCACATCCTGCACCTGAAACACATCGACGATCATGCCGTTTTTCAGCGTAAAAATTTTCGCCGTAATAATATTCGCCCCCGACAGCGCCATCGCGCCGGCGATCTTCGAGAACAGACCCTGCTGGTCCTGCGTCGCCACAATGATTTCGGTCACGGAACGTTCGTAATCGTGATACGTGTCCACCAGCAGCGGCAGCGGCATCGTGCGTGCCTGTCGCATCATGCGCGCGGTCACCGCGTGGCGCGCAAGGTCCAGATTGGCCCAGAAATTATGGTTGCCCTGCTCCATGTAATCGTTGATGTCATCGGCCGTCCAGCCGGGCAGGCGCTTGAGCAGATCCTCGCGGAACTGTCCTGTCTGGTTGCTTTTCATCGCCACTTCGCCCGTGCCCATGCACTGCTCGGCGCGCCGGTACAGCTCTCGCAAAAGCTCCGCTTTCCACGCATTCCACGCCGTCGGCCCCACCGCCCGGATATCCGCCACGGTGAGTACGAGCAACAGTTTCAAACGCTCCGGCGTGCGCACCAGCGACACGAAATCGAGTATCGTTTTCCCATCGTCTATATCGCGTTTAAACGCCGTGTTTGAAAACAGCAAATGATAGCGCACCAGCCACGCGCAGGTTTCGATTTCATCCTGCTCAAACCCGAAGCGCGCCGCCAAGCGCTCCACCACTTTCTCTCCCAATTCCGAATGGTCCCCGCGTCTGCCCTTCGCGATATCGTGGCAGAACAGCGACAGATACAGCACCCGGCGCATGAACACGCGGTCCATGATGCTCGACACCACCGGCACTTCCTTGCGCAGCTCGCCTTTTTCAATGCTGTATAAAATCCCCATCGCCACCAGCGTATGCTCGTCGACGGTGAACACGTGGTACATGTTGAACTGCGTCTGCCCGATAATGCGCCCGAAATCCGGGATGAAATTCCCCAGCACCCCCGAATCGCTCATGCGCTTCAGCGCGATCTCCGGCTCGTCGCCGAGCAGGATTTCCATAAACAGCGCATTGGCGCGCGCGTTGTGGCGCATCTCGTCATCCACCAGATGCAGGCTGCGCCCGATAAGCTGCAACGCATGCGGATGGATGTCGAGCGCATATTGCTGCGCCACACGAAACAGCTCCACCATCAGCACCGGGTTATGCTCGAACGCCGCCTCGCTGCGCACGGATAATCGCTGCCCGTCCAGTTTAAACGCGCCCAGCTTCCACGGCATATGCCACAGCCACGCCAGTGATTTCTTAGGTTTTCGTTTTTTTTCTTCTTCCAGCAGCGCGCAGAACACACGCGTCATGCTACCCACCGTGCGCACCGCCACGAAATAGCGGCGCATGAAACGCGAAATCGAATGGTTCGGCGACGGATGCTTAAACCCCATCGCCTCGGCAAGCGCTTGCTGGCGGTCGAAGGTGAGCCGGTCCTCGCAACGCCCGGCGATGTAATGCAGATACACGCGCACGCGGTTTAAAAACTGCCTCGCCTGATCGAAAGTTTTGTATTCATCCGCCGTCAGCAGTTGCATGCCCACCAGATCGGAAATCGCGTCGATCGGATAAATATACCGTGCCATCCACCATAGCGTGTGCAAATCGCGCAAGCCCCCCTTGCCTTCCTTCACGTTCGGCTCCAGCATGTAGCGCGATTCGCCGAATTTTTGCAGCCGCGTATCGCGCTCGGCGAGTTTGGCTTCGACGAATTCCAGCTCCGAGCCTTCCACCAGATCTTCCTTGAAGCGTTTCCACATCGACTCGAATACTGTTTTATCCCCCGCAATAAATCGCGCGTCGAGCATGTTGGTGCGGATGGTGATGTCTTCTTTGGCTTTATTCAGCGTGTCGTCGACATCGCGGTGGGCCTGCCCCACTTTCAGCCCTAAATCCCATAGGATATAGAGAATCGATTCAGCCGCCTTGCCCGCATCTTTGGAATGCTTCGCATCATACAAAAACACAAGGTCGATATCCGAATATGGAAACAATTCCTGCCGCCCGTAACCGCCCACGGCAAGGATGGAAATCCCCGACACCTGCCTCGGCGCATAAAACTCGAACAACGCGCCGAGCAACGTATCCATCGCGCGCGAATAGCTATCGAGCATGCGCCGACTGTCGCCCTTGCCGGGCGCGGCCCCCATGAACGCCGTTTTGATTTCCTCGCGCTGTTTATCCAGCCATGTTTTGCAGATGGCGAGCACTTTCGCCTTGAGCAGTTTCTTGTCGCCACCGCGCAGTTCTTCCAGCGCCATTTTCAGGGTATGGGCATCGGGTTCGGGTTTTTTTACGGTGGATTTGGACATAGCCCTATTCTAAACCCTTCCGGGCGCAGTTCCAGCAGATATTATGGTTGATCTGGGCGATAAATACGCCGAAAATCGCGCCATGAAGCAATTATCCGACACTGCGGCTGCGATTGCCATCATGCTGGTGGCCATGATGTGCTTTTCGGCGATGAATATCGCCATCCGCATTTTGGCGAAAACCATGCCGTCGACAGAGATGGTGCTGCTGCGCAATCTCGTAAGTCTCGGCGTCATCATTGTCTGGGAAACCCTGCGCACCCGCGCCCGCCCCACCTTCCCCACCACCCGAATCAAGGGCCATTTCTGGCGCGCGAGTGTCGGCATCGTCGCGATGGAGTTATGGTTCCACGCCGTCACCTTGCTACCGCTCACACTTGCCACGGCGCTGAGTTTCACCACGCCGATTTTCTCCACTATTTTCGCCATAATCTTTCTCGGCGAAAAAGCGGGGCTTCGCCGCTGGAGCGCCATCGCCATCGGGTTTTTAGGCGTGCTCATCATCCTGCGCCCCGGCACCGGAAGCATCGGCGCGGACGCGCTGTTCGTCATCGCGTCGTCGATGATGATGGCGGTTGCCGGCGTGCTGGTCAAAACGCTGTCGCGCACGGAAAAGCCCGAAACCATCGTGTTTTACATGGCGCTGTTCATGGTGCCGTGGTCGGCCCCGCTGGCGATCATGAACTGGCACGGTGTCACCGCGCGTGAGTTGTGGTTGCTGCTCTGGGTCGCTATCACCTCCACGGGCGCGCATCTGCTGATGGCGCGCGCCTATAAGCGCGCCGACATGGTGCTGCTGATGCCGTTCGATTTCTCCCGTCTCGTTTTCACTGCGCTAATGGCTTACGTCATCTTCGGTGAAACCTTAGATTCCGCCACCGTCACTGGCTCGCTCATCATCGTCGCCAGCACCGTCTACATCGCCCACCGCGAAGCGCGGCTGCGCCGGGTGGTCGCCCTGGAAGCGCTCAGGGAAGCCGAAACACAATAACAAGCGAATATATAAAAAATTATACATCTACTATTTAGAAAATTGCCGCTTAAAATGCGTGCGCTTATGCGTTGACTTTAATTTATTGCCGCATGTCGAGTCGCTCGCAAAACCGACGCGTCCGGCATGCAGCTTTAACGGCTCTTTCCCGCCACGTGCTGCTGTAACGTCTCCACCAATCCCACACGCTTCTTCGCATCGTCCCCGTTGATTTCCTGCGCGGCCAACTTGTGCTTGGCCGACGCCTTAAGCGTCATCGCAAGCGCATCGTGCGGCACTACGTGCTGGCGGCTGGCAAGCTGCGGCGCATACATCTGCGCGACATCTTCGAAACGTTTCGCCATGATCGGATAGTCCTGCGCATTGGGCAGCTTGCTCACGCCCGCCGAGCAGTCGACGGCGGTAACAAGCGCGCCTGCGGCTTCCAGCTGGCGCTGCATTTCCGGCACGTGCACCGCGCCTAAAATCGCCACGCAGGATTTCTTTTTTTCCTGCGCGATGTCGGCCACGGCCTTCACCATCGCGATTTCGAATTTCGGATCGAACACCAGTTTTTCATCCATCGCACCGCCATCGGTCGGCGTGACTTTTTTACGTTCCATGTGCAGCGGATCCGCGCCGTGGAATCGCATGCCGAGGTATTTGCCCTGCATCATGGCAATAAAATCGTTCGGCATTTCGATTTTCTGCTGCAGGCGGAATATTTTCTTGTGCGGCTGCGCGCTTAAATCGGGAATCATCTGACTGATATTGACAAACGCCGCCTCGTCTTTACCCATGCCGTCGGTTTTAATGCGCACCGGCCCTTTTTCCATGCGGTCCATGCGCGTGCGCGCCTTGGCGTCGATACCGCGCACGCCTGGGCCGTCCTGTTCGATCAACGCGTCTTCAATGCCGAGGCGCGAGGCGATGTCGGTAATCATCAGATCCGCAATCAGCGAGTTGCGGTTATTGTGCACTTCGGCGGCGAGGATGATCAGCGGTTTTTGCGCTTTATCGGCGGCGTCTTTCGCATTTTTGAGATGCGTGTACAGCTCGACATATTGCTTATCGACCACGTCCTGCGTCAGCGGCGCCGACGGCAATTGCAGTTCGATATCGTCTTCCGCCACCGGCGCTTTTTTACCCAGCAGATAATAACCCGCCGCAATCCCCGCACCGCCCACCAGCGCAGCGATTGCCGCATCCCTGCGGCTCGGCATCCACGATCCTGATTCCGGCGTCGCCGGGGGCATTTTTTTTGGCGGCTGTAGATCGCCCTGGTTTTTGCGTTTGCTCATTGTGGCATCTTTACAGCGGTTTCAGCACCGCTTCAACTCGTCCCGACAGCACGGCTTGCGCCTTGTTGTGGTCGAGTTCGTTTTCCCATTTGGCCAGCATCACCGTGGTCATACCATTGCCGATTAGGTTGATGATGGCGCGCCCCGTCGACATGAAGCGGTCGATGGCGAAGATCAACTGCAAGCCCACTTCAAGGCTCGGTTCCGGCATCAGATTCATCGACGACATCGTCGCCGCCAGCACGAGGAACGCGCTGCCCGTCACCCCCGCCGCGCCCTTAGATGTGACCAGCAACACAGCAAGCAACGTCATCTGCTGCCAGAAGGAAATCGGCGTGCCGGTTGCATAGGTGATGAACAACGCGCCCATCGTGAAATAGATGCACGAGCCGACAAGGTTAAACGAATACCCGGCCGGAATCACCAGCCCCACCACCGGCTTTGAACAGCCCAGCGCCACCAGCTTTTCCATCATGCGCGGCAGCACGGTTTCCGAAGACGCCGTGCCCAGCACGATCAGCAATTCTTCGCGGATGTATTTGAGGAATTGCCACGTGCTTAAGTGGCAATAATAACGCATCACCGGCGCTAGCACGACGAGGATAAAAACTGCGCCCGTCGCGTAAAACAGCAAGATCAATTCGCCCAGATCCTTCAGCGACCCGACACCGAATTTACCGACCGTATACGCCATCGCGCCGAACGCGCCGATGGGGGCGACCTTGGTGATAAGATCGACCATTTTGAACAGTACGTGCGAGAAGGATTCGATCACCTCAATCACCGCTTTGGCTTTATGCGAACCGACTGCCGCCAAGGCCCATGCGAACAAAATCGCGACCACCAGCACTTGCAGGATTTCGCCTTCGGAAAACGCGCTCACCAAGGTGTTGGGAATCATGCCCATCAGGAAGTCAGTCGTCGAATGCATGGCGGCACCCGCATGCTGCATTTTTTCGTGCACGGCGGTGGTGTCCACGGAACCGGCGTCAATGTGCAGATTTGAACCGGGCTTGTAAAATTCCACCAGCACCCAGCCGATGATCAGCGCCAGCGTGGTGGTGATTTCAAACACCAGCAGCGCTTTAGCGCCCACGCGCCCGACCTGTTTCATGTTGCCCATGCCCGCGATGCCCGACACCATCGTGCAGAAAATAATCGGCGCGATGAGCATTTTGATCAGCTTGATGAACGCGTCCCCGAGCGGTTTCATCTCTACCGCCGATTTCGGCGCGACCATGCCCCAGACGATGCCGATGATGATGGCAACGATCACCTGGAAGAACAGGCCCTTGTAAAACGGTTTATTGGCGGTATCGGCAGTCATTGGTCTCGTCCCGGTCGTTTATTGGTTAATTTTTTTGCAGACCAGTGTTTTAAGGGAAAACCGCCTCCTTGACCACCACAAAATGGGGGCACCCGCCCCGGGGGATTTTTTAGGGGGATGGAGCGCGTGGTGATGGCGGCCTAACCTATTGATAGACTGCACTCGATTTGCTTTGGTGGCTATTTCTGAAGTCCGGCGGCTTCCTGCCGTTTTTTGAGGCTCTTGGCAGCCGAGACGGCGGCGCTTTCCATCTTCGTCATGCCCGTGCCTTCGCGCTCGGGCTTTTCGTCGTTAAACTTCGTATCTTTATCGAACATGAAGCGCGGGTCTTCGGGCACGAACATGGTGTAGCCCACCAAATTGGTGAGCACGCCAACATAGGCCTGCGTCAAATCGACACCGGAAAAATCCAGCCCGGTGAAGATATCGCGCAGCTGGGTCACGTCGCCGACCACTTTAGCGCCCGGCTCCAGCACTTCGGCGAGCTTGATGCGCTCGCCTACCAGCGGATTGACGCGTTGGTGCAGCTTGCGGATGTCATCGGGCGTGAACATGTTACTTTTTTTGAAATCGGCCAGCACTTTTTCGTATTGCTTGCTGTGGTCGCGCTCTTTTTCGCTCGCGTCTTTATCGGCAGCGGTAGCATCCGTGCCATCCGCCTTGCCACGCTTGAGCTTTTTAGTTTTATCCGGAGCCATTATTTCTTTGGATTCGCCCAGGTTTTGCGCGTGAAATTGTGCTGCGCCTCAACCGTGCGCACCGTGCCGGTTTTCGAGCGCATGACAATCGAGTGCGTGCTGGCACCGCCGTGGAAGCGGCGAACGCCCCGGAGCATATTGCCGTCGGTCACGCCGGTGGCCGCGAACATCACGTCACCCTTGGCGAGATCTTCGAGGTTGTATTTGCGCGATAAATCGGTGATGCCCATGCGCAGCGCCCGGTCGCGTTCTTCCTGTTTGGAAAACAGCAGGCGGGCTTGCATCTGCCCGCCGGTGGAGCGAAGCGCGGCTGCCGCCAGAACGCCTTCAGGCGCACCGCCGATGCCGATATACATATCCACGCCCGTGCCCATGCGCGCGGTGGCGATACACGCCGCCACGTCGCCATCGGCGATCAGCTGGATGCGTGCGCCCGCTTCGCGCGCGGAGGCGATGATTTGTTCATGGCGTTCGCGCTCAAGGATGCACACGACGAGGTCGGACACGTCGCATTTGCGTGCCTTAGCAAGGCTTTTTAAGTTTTTGCTCACCGAATCGTCGAGGTCGACCACGCCGTCCGGCAGGTCGCCGCCGACGGCGATTTTGTCCATGTACACATCAGGCGCATGCAGGAAGCCGCCTTTTTCCGCCATCGCGATGACCGCAAGGGCGTTCACGCCGCCTTTGGCGCAGATGGTGGTGCCTTCAAGCGGGTCGAGCGCGATGTCGATTTTCGGGCCGACGCCCGAAGCGTTGCCGACTTTTTCACCGATATACAGCATGGGTGCTTTGTCGCGTTCGCCTTCACCGATCACCACGGTGCCATCGATCGAAAGCCCGTTGAGCGCGTCGCGCATGGCGTTCACCGCTGCCTGGTCGGCATATTTTTCTTCGCCCCGGCCCATCCAGTCGGCACACGCGAGTGCGGCGGCTTCGGTCACGCGAACGGCTTCAAGCGCGAAATTGCGGTCGGACCAGAAAGCTTCCTGTTTGGCAGCTTTGTCTTTTTTACTCATGGTTTCTTTTTTAGCTGGGCTGGTCATACGGTTTTCCCGGTTGATTTTGTAAGGCACTAGCTATGCTCCGTCAGCCCCGGCGGGTCAAGTTTTTTTACGCTTTAGCGCGGCAAATCAGGGCTCGGATGCAAAAGTTACCAGCATGGGAGAATTTAAGGTTTCGCAGTAAAAAATTGATTAATAAAGGCATATTAGGTAAGTTTTACAAATGCTGCGCGAAGCGTTCACCAAGGACCAAGCGTCAAGCATTCCGGCCTTATGCCCCCGCGATAATTATAAAAAAAGCGTCCATACCGACCGTCTCGGTGGGCGCTAAAGCGTTTCGATACGAATCATGTAGGGTGTCTCGCTGACGGTGGCGAGTTTGGCGATGGCGTCAACGGCGCGCAGCATCGAAGATTCCTGCGTGTCATGAGTGGTCACGACCACGTTCACCGGCTCGCCGGGCTTGTGCGAATGTTGCAGGAAGGAGCGCAGGGAAATCTGCTCTTGTTTGAAAATCCCCGTCACTTCCGACAGCACGCCGGGCTTGTCGATCACACGCAGGCGCAGGTAATACGAGCTTTTTAAATGCTCCATCGTGGAAAACGGCAGCGGATTGAGCTGCGACACCGGCAGCGTAAACGGCTTATACGCCACGCCGCGCGCGATATCCATAATGTCGGCCACGACCGAAGACGCCGTCGGCCCCGCCCCCGCCCCGCGCCCTTCAAACAGCACGGTGCCCACCGAGTCCCCCTCAGCTAAAATCGCGTTGAACACGCCCGGCACAGTGCCCAGCGGCGAATCCATGCGCACCATGCACGGATGCACGCGTTGTTCCACGCCGGTTGGGGTCTGCGAGGTGATGCCCAGCAGCTTGATGCTGTAGCCGAGTTCTGCGGCGAATTCCATGTCGCGAAGCGTCACGCGGCGGATGCCTTCGATATACACGTCGCCGATGGAGGGCGCGCAGCCGAAGGCGAGGCTGGTTAAAATCGCCAGCTTATGCGCGGTGTCGATGCCGTCGACATCGAAGCTCGGCTCCGCCTCCGCGTAGCCTTTTTCCTGCGCTTCTTTCAGCACGTCGTCAAAGCTGCGTTTGCTTTCCCACATCGAAGTCAGGATGTAGTTGCAAGTGCCGTTTAAAATTCCCACGACGCGCTTGAAATTATTGGCCGCCAGGCCGTCGCGCAGCGCCTTGATGATCGGGATGCCGCCAGCTACCGCCGCTTCGAACGCCAGAAGCGCGCCGGATTGCTCCGCCATCGCGGCCAGCGCAATGCCGTGATGGGCGATGAGTGCCTTATTGGCAGTCACCACCGATTTCCCATTTTTAAGCGCCGTTTCAACCAACTCGCGGGCCACCCCTTCAGCCCCGCCGATCAGCTCGACGACCACGTCGACTTGCGCGTCAGAAGCGATTGCCACGGGATTGTCAAACCAGCGTAAGCCACTGATATCCGTGCTGCGGGTTTTGTTTTTCGTGCGCGCGGAAAGCGCCGTAATCACGATCTCGCGCCCGGTTCGGGCTTTGAGCATCGCGGTGTGTTCGCTCAGGATTTTAAGGGTGCCGCCGCCGACGGTGCCGAGGCCGGCGATGCCGACGCGAAGTGGTGTAGTCATGCGTTTAAATCCTTGCTATCACTTCGATTTGCCCTTGGAGGTGCTGCCGGTCTGGGCGCCTTCTTGTTGCTGGCGCTGGATGCGGCGCTGTTCTTCGCGCTCGCGGTGCGCGGCGGAGCCGGGAATGGGCGCATGCATCGGGTCGGGGCCGATATCATCGGCGAAATCGCCTTCCCTGCTTTTGATTTCCTGCACGTCGCCGCCTGTTTTATTGGCTGCCCTGTACATTTCGTAAGCCGCTTTACCGCCGAAGCCGATGCCGGTGAGCAACGTCAGCCCAAGTGTCCATTTGGCCACCAACCACGCGCGGTCGACCGTGCGCCCGCCGTTATCTTTGGTGGCCCATTTGCCGAGCTGTTCGTCGGTCATGCCCCTGTCGATAGCGGCTTGCAGAATGAGACGGCCCGCTTCCGACCCCTTGGTATGCTGCATGCCGCGCCCGCCGGGTCCGAGTTCGCCTGCGGGTCTTTTTTTCTTTTCTCCGTCTTCTTCTTCGCGTTGCGGTTCTTCGGCAGGTTCTTCAAGGTGCGGTTTTTTTGGCGTTTTGGCGCGCGGTTTTTTGGTCGGTTCTTCTGTGGGGCGGCCGCGGCCTTCGAGTTCGGCGCGCGCGAAGGCATAAAACGAGCCGGAATCGCCGCTGCCGCTTAAATCCTGATCGAGGGGGCTTTCGTTATCCTGCCTGCCCGCTGCTGCGGCCTTGGTTTTTTCCTCATGCTTCCAGCAGACAAAAACTTCGCCGAGGCTTGGATATTGCGCAAAATGCGCGTAGGTCGCGGGCAAATCCCTCTGGTCTTGCAACGGCACGAGATGGGTTTGCGCGAAACCTTCGAGGAAAGCTTTGTCGTCAATGGTGCGTCTGCTTTCGTCGCGGCGGAAGAGAGTCAGCGCCCGTGCGAGGTCGTCATGTTCAATCGGTTCCATGTTACCCCGCCCGTTCAAGCTCGAAGATCTGCTTCTCAGCATCGCCATGCAGGAACTGGCGAATATTGCGCACGGCCTGACGGATGCGATGTTTATTCTCCACCAGCGCGATGCGCACGAAGCCTTCGCCGCCCGGGCCAAAGCCGATGCCTGGGGCTACGGCCACGTCGGCGTGCTTGAGCAGGAGTTTGGAGAATTCAAGGCAGCCGATTTTGGAATAGGCCTTGGGAACCGGCGCCCAGAGGAACATCGACGCGTCCGGCACGGTGATATCCCAGCCCGCGTCGATCAACCCCTCGGCGAGGATGTCGCGGCGTTCCTTGTACATGCCGCGAAGGGTTTCGACGTAGTCCTGCGGGCCATTGAGCGCGGCCGTGGCGGCCACCTGAATCGGCAGGAATGTGCCATAATCGAGGTAGGATTTGATTTTGGTAAGTGCGGCGATGAGTTTCTGGTTGCCTACCGCATAGCCTATGCGCCAACCGGCCATCGAGTAGGTTTTGCTCATGGTGGTGAATTCAACAGCGATGTCTTTTGCGCCTTTGACCTGCAAGATGGACGGCGGCGGATTGCCGTCGAAATATAGCTCACAATAGGCAAGGTCCGACAGCACGTAAATGCCGTAATGCCGGCACACGTCGATCACCTGTTCGTAGAACGCAAGGTCAACCGACATGGCCGTCGGGTTGCAAGGGTAGTTGACGACCAGCGCAACGGGTTTGCGTGCGGAAGTTTCAATGACTTGTTTGAGCGCGGTGAAAAAATTCTGGTCGGGAATATTGGGAATCGACACCACGTCGGCACCCGCGATCACGAACCCCCATGTGTGAATCGGATACGACGGATCGGGCACGATGAACGAGTCGCCGGGGCCGGAAATCGCTTCGGCCATGTTGGCCAAGCCTTCTTTAGAGCCGATAGTCACGACCACTTCCGTTTCGGGATCCAGCTCGACGCCGAAGCGGCGCTGGTAATACGCCACCTGCGCCTTGCGTAAACCCTGAATCCCCCGCGACAGCGAATAACGATGCACCTTCGGGTCTTTCAGCGTTTCGCGCATTTTGTCGACGACGTGGTGCGGGGGGGCGGAATCGGGATTGCCCATGCCGAAATCGATGATGTCGTGGCCGGAGGCGCGAGCGGCTGCCTTCATTTTGTTCACTTCGGCGAACACGTAAGGGGGGAGCCGCTTGATGCGATAAAAATCTTCACTCATGATCGGTATCTTTCAAATTTTTTAGTTGTCGTCCGAATGTTGCTTGACGGCCTGACTGCGCGCGGAATAGCGCGAGGTCGGCATCATCTTTACCTGATCCAGCAACTTGGTGGACGGAAGAGCCGAGCTATCGGTCGATACGCTTATGACCGGAGCAGACGTTGCAGAGACCAGGGGTACAGCAGGCAGCGGGGCGCTTGCGGGCGCACCCGCCGCGACGGCGGCCGCGTTGGCTGCGGCATCGGTAGTCGCTGCCGGGGTGGCGTCCGCCTGGTCGGGAGTGATGAATTCGTCGGCGTTTTTTTTGAACAGGCGCGAGAAGAAGGAGGAATGCGGGGGTGCCGGTTCTTCGGCCGGGGCTTGCGCTTGCGCGGTTGGCTCTGCCGGGGTTTCGGTTTCAGCCTTGCCAGCGGCTGGGGCAAGCTGCGACGGGGATGGCAGGATGGTATCTTGCTTGGTTTTCACCGGTTCGGATTTTTTTGGTACGGGAGCGGCGACCGGGGTTTCGTTGACGGCTTCTTTGGCGGCTTCTGTGGCGGGTTCGGGCTTATCCGCTTCCGGCTGTTCGGTTTTGGTGAGCAGGCGCGAGAAGAAGGACGGGTGACGCATGCCCGAGGATGATTCCGGGGCCTGAACGGGTTCTTCTTTTGCGATTTTTTCCTCAGGCGCGGCAACGGCGTCGTTTGCGGGTTTTTCTTCGGTTTTTGCGACGTCTTCCGGCTTCGCCGCGGTTGCATCTTTTTTCAACGAGGCGGTATTTTCTTGGACTGGCATGATTTTAGCGGGGGTGGCGAGCGTCGTGCTCGGCGCGGATGTCTGGGCGCTTTCGGATGGCGGCGGCAGCGGGATGGGGGCTTCGGTTTTGTCGGCGTCTGGCGCGTGGTGGCTGCGCATCAGGCGCGACAGGAACGACACGTGCTTGGTGGTGGGTTTGTGTTCTTCTTCGGCTGCGGCGGGTTCGGCATTCGGGTCGATCAGCTCGGCTTTAGGGGCTAGGTCGGGTTTGGCGTCGCCTTTGGCCTGTTCGATTTCGGCTTTGGTCGGCTGGATATCAGCTTGTGCCTGCGCGCCGCCCGAGGACGGCGAGAGCGAAGCGGCGGATTGGGTTTCGCTGCTGCTGTCGTTGGATTTATCCGATTTGAACATCCCGCCGACAACCGAGAAGAACGATTCGCGCTTTGGCGCGTCGGATGCGATTTTTTCGACGGGAGCCGTGGCGGGCACGGTGACGGGTGGTGCTTCGGCGGCGGCTTTGTTGTCGGCTTTCGCTTCGGAGGCGGCATCAGCTATGGCTTCGGTTTTAGTTTCCAGCGGCGGTGTGCCATCGGCGACAGGTTTCGCTTCGGAATTCTGCGATGGGATGTCGGATTTTGCTTCCGGGGCGGCGGCGATGTCGGTGACAAACTTCGCGTCCGGCGTTTTTTCTGCGACGATTTCAGATTTTACTGCCGGTGCGGAAGCGAGATCAAGCATGGCGGGATCGGAGATCTGGCCGAGGATTTGTGCGTGGCTGGCAACCGGTTTGCTATCGGTGGCGGGCGCGGCCTGCGCGTCGGAGACAATGGATTGCAGCCAGTCTGATTTTTCAACCGGTTTTTCGGCAGCCGCGTCAACGACAGGCTTTTCCGGCGTGGTATCGACAGTTTTGGAAGCGCCCCATTTGTTTACCCAGTCAGGCTGTTTCCGGGCGAGGGTTTCGCCGGAAAAATCCGCTGGTTTAGGCGCCGGAGTCGGCTCCCCCAGCAATCGTCCGAAAAAAGGCGGGCGTCCGAAAAAAGGCGGGCGATTTTCGGCTACCTCCGCGGCGGGCGCTATGTCGGTAGTAGAAGGCAGCGCTTCGGCGACGGGTTTTGCTTCGGATTTATTTTCCGGAGGGGTGGTTTCGGCGATGGGTTTTGATTCAGTTGGAAGCGCGGATTGCGGTTGCGGCTGTACGTTATCGGGCTGCGTCACGACGTTAGGCGTAGGCTGCATGCTATCTGACGGGCGCTGGACGCCCCAGCCTTCCCACCAGTTGGTGGGGCGAGCAGCGGGTGGCTGCGTTTGCTGTTGCGGGGCGTCGGGAACGAGCGTGGTGTTGCCGCCCGGGGCTTGATACGGCTGCTCGGGCATGCTGGTCTGCGATGCGTCGGGGGTGACCGGCGAGGTCGGTTCCGGCGTGGACGAGCGCTGGGCGCGGGCGCGCTGCATGGTTTCCCACTGGTCCTGCGTCATGATGTCGACGCCGCGGCGCGGCACGGGTACGCCGTTTTGGGTGTCGGGGATGCTGGTGGTGGTTTGGGTGGTGGTTTGTTGCGTGTAGGTGGCGCTCGGCGCTTCTAAGCTGGCAGCGGGATTGGCTGGTTGCGGCGGGGTGGGGGCGCGCTCGATTGTGGTGGTGGTCGTGGTTTGCTCAACCGTTGTTTTGGCGGGCATTTCAATCGGGGTGACGGATTGCACCTGCGTGGTCGGCTCGGTGGAAAGCATCTGGCGCTGCGACTGGGCAGCATCATGATCGTTCTGCAAATCCTGAATCTGCTGATCGCGGGAAGATTTGATGCTGCGGAATTCCGAAGGGGTGGCGGGCACTGAACTCAGCGGCGCGTATGCCGCGTTTTTCTCTTCGTTGCTGATCGGGTCCGGCGCGGGTTCGGCGCGGGCTTTCCACGGGGCTTCAGATTCGTCGGATGTTTTTTTGCCGTCGGCGGGGCCGAACAGGCGGGCGAAGAAGCCGGGGCGTTCCCTGGTTTCGCCGTCAGCTTCAGGCGCGGTTGCAGCGGCTGCCACCGGAGCGGCAACCACTTCGGAGGTGGAGACGGTGGCGGGTGCCGAGCGCAGCGGTTCATTCGACGCGTAGGTCGTAGTGGTGGTCGTGGTCTGAGAGTACGCAGGTGAAGCGACGGGCGCTTGAACGGTGGCGGGCTGCAGCGCGAGGTTCGCGCTGGCGGCGTCACGCGCGGCGGTGTTCTGGGCGATGCGGCCATTATAGACGTTTTCGCGGAGCGGTTTGCGGATCGGGGCGATGTCGGTTTTAACCGGCGCGGGATTCAGGCTACCCAACGACGATGCAGGCGATGAAGGTGTGGCGGGCGCGCCGCCCGGCGGCGTGGCGGCGGCGTAATAATCATACGGGTCGGCTTTCATTTCGTCGGCCGTCGGCGCGGGTTTTGCCGGAATCGGCGCCATCATGGACGGCAACTGGGTAATGGGCGCGGACACCTGGTTGCGCTGGGCGCTGGCCATTTTCTGAATATCGGCGGTGTTGTACACCGGCACGCGACGTTCGCCAGTGACGTTTTGGTCCGGGCGCGAACTGCCGAAAGGATTTTTGACGTCCGACAGGCCGCAACCGGTGAGCAGCGCGATGCCGGACACGCCGGTGAGCACCAAGGTCGCGTATCTGCTGGAGCGTTTGCGGGAGTTGCGGGAGTGCTTCAAGGCCGGGCTCTTTACTGAATGCGTTGTCATACTATCCTAATCAATTAGCAATTAGCCGCAATTACGCAAGCTCCAATTGCGGCCAAAACCAAATAGATGGTCTTGCCTTATCCAAACCTGCGCCAGCCCTCGGTTAGCGGCGCAAAGTCAGTCTTGCAATTAGCAGTTGCATCAGTATGTCTAACCTGCTTAGGTGTATAGGTATATCTTAGCGCACCGCGTTGTGCAATTAACTAATTTGCCAAAACCCCTTTAAATCCAAATGATCGTTTCTTCCCATGACCACTAAAGGCACCAAGCAAACCACCGGCGCTAGCCCGGGCGAGCAATCGGAACATAACGCGGCGGAATTTGCGCAGAATATGGCCAAGGCGGCGGAAAAATGCCAGCTGATCATGCAGGAATTCCTGTCGCGTCAGGCTGTGGACCTGACCAAATCGCCGCTGGACCCGCTGAATATGGGCGGGGCGTTTTTGGAATTATGCGCGCGGTTGATGAGCGATCCGGTGAAATTGTGGGAAAAACAGTTCGTGCTGTGGCAGGATTATATGCATCTGTGGCAGAACGCCGCGCACCGCCTGATGGGCGACGAACAGGCGCCGATGATCGAGCCGGACAGCAAGGATAAACGCTTCAAAGACGAGGCGTGGGAACAAAACGCCGTGTTCGATTTCCTCAAGCAATCCTATCTGCTCACCGCGCGCTGGTTGCAGCATTCGGTGAAGGACGTTTCAGGCATGGACGCGCACACCTCGCGCAAGATCGATTTTTACACGCGCCAGTTTGTCGATGCGCTGTCGCCGAGTAACTTCCTCGTGACCAACCCGGAAGTGCTTAAGGCAACCATCAACAGCAACGGCGAAAACCTTGTGCACGGGCTGGAAAACCTGCTCGAAGACATCGAGCGCGGCAACGGGCAGATACGTATCAGCATGACAGACCGCAGCGCGTTCGAGGTGGGCAAGAACTTAGCGCTCACCAAGGGTAAGGTGATTTTCAAAAACGATTTGATGGAACTGATCCAATATGAGCCGAGCACCAAGGAGGTGTTTAAGACGCCGCTGCTGGTAATGCCAGCGTGGATTAATAAGTTTTACATCCTCGATTTACAGCCGGAAAATTCGTATGTTAAATGGCTGGTGGATCAGGGATACACAGTGTTTGTAGTGTCGTGGGTCAATCCGGACGAAAACCTGAGCCAGAAGAATTTTGACGATTACATGGCCGAAGGCCCGCTGGCCGCGCTCGACGCGATTGAAAAAGCGACCGGCGAGACGGAAGTGAGTTTAACCGGGTATTGCTTAGGCGGTACGTTGCAGTCGATTACGCTAGCATGGCTGCATGCCAATAAGCAGCAGCACCGCGTGAAATCGGCGACATATCTGACGACCATGATCGATTTCGCGGAATCGGGCGAATTGTCGGTGTTTATCGATGAAGAGCAGTTGAAGGCGATGGAAGCCAAAATGTCGCAGACCGGCTATCTCGAGGGCGCGGACATGGCGATGACGTTCAACATGCTGCGCGCCAACGATTTGATCTGGTCGTTCGTGGTGAATAATTATCTGCTGGGCAAGGACCCCTTCCCGTTCGACCTGCTGTACTGGAATTCGGATTCGACGCGCATGCCCGCGACGATGCATAGCTTCTATTTGCGCAACATGTACCAGAAAAATTTGCTGATCAAGCCGGGTGAGCTGGTGATTGGCGGGGTGCCGATTGACCTCACCACCATCAAAACGCCGACCTATATCCTGTCGACACGCGAAGACCATATCGCACCGTGGAAATCGACGTATACGGCGACGCAGACCTACTCGGGGGAAATCCGCTTTGTGCTGGCGGCTTCGGGACATATTGCTGGCGTTATTAATGCGCCGTATAAAACGAAATATGCCCATTGGGTGGATTTCAACGAATCGCTGTTTCCGGAAGAAAAGGTGCATGGCGGGAAAAAATATCCCAAATCGCCAGATAAATGGGTAGAGAACGCCACTGAAGTGCCTGGCTCTTGGTGGGGCGACTGGATTACGTGGCATAAGAAATTCGCAGGGCCGAAAGTGCCCGCGCGCCAGCCGGGCGACGGCAAGTTGAAGCCGATCGAGAATGCGCCGGGCAGCTACGTGAAGGTCAACGTTTAAACTCAGCGCGAGGCATGCCGCATTTTGGCGGGGATGTCGTGCGCCATATCGGCAATCGTTTCGGCGAGCTTTTCTTTATCATTGGTGTGGAAATAGAGCGTGTGGCGTTCGCAGAAATGGTGCGGCTCGCGGTGGCCTTGCATGTCGGTGACGATGTAGTATTCGCCGCGCATGACTTCGGGAGTTCCATCATCCATTTCCCAGCGTAAACGTGCGGCATCGCTGACATTGGTCAGCCCGGCATGCTGGGCGATGCGGGCGAGCGCGCTGGTCGTGCCGGTGGTTTGAATGCTGCGACCTTCGGTAAAATAATCCTCAGGAATAGCGATGGTGATGCCAACCATGCCAGCGATATGTTCGGCGCCTTTGGGGGGCACGAATTCCGCCTGCACCTGCACCGGCACGCTACAGATCTCGCGCCACGAGTGTTTGAAATGCGTTGGCTCACGCACCAACGCGCCGATATCCAGCGGCTGCGAATAGGAAGCGACGTAGGAGGTGCGGTTGTGGGGGTCGTGGCGGCTTAGAGGTCGCTGACGCGCCTGGTTGAATAGCCCGTCGATCTGTGAAACGATTTCCTGTTCAAGCATAGTATCGTCAAGTCGCGCCATACATTCTCCCCCGAGTGCGGTTACTGACCGATACAAGCTAGCACGGCCATACGAAAGCGATATAAAAATCGCTTAGGACAAAGCGCGAAGCTTGATTACTGCAGAATTTCATCGGGTTATTATTTGCGAGCAGCTCAGGCCGATGCGATTGACGCTAGATTTTATTAATAGAAGTTAACCTGTTTTTTTACTCTTGCACATGACGTGACTGGAATTTTCTGTTTCAGCGCTTAGCTGAACAGCAGTCCCGGCTGATGCGCAGATCGACACGCTCAAGGCCAGCCTGCCCGCGCCAGTGCCGCAGATGCTCGTGACGATCAAGACCCACTACGAAAAATAGTGCGGTATCTGTTATAAAGCGTCTTCCATGACGCGAAGGAGAGGCCAGCCCCAGCGGGGCGGGCTTTTTTCTTTTGGCCCCAACCGGGGCGGAAGTTTTTTTCTTCTGTGTGCCTGTTTTCCTTAAGTATCGAATAAAAAGGTGGGAGCTCCCATGCAGTTGTTCTTGGGCGTAATGAAAGAGTACGTGAGGTGCGTGCCGGACAAAAACTTTCGCCCACGGGTTCCCTGGTACAGTTTCCCCGTGTTTTTATGTCCGACCCCGGCAGGTACGATTCCCTGCCGTGTCGCCAAGTCTTTCATGCCTTCCTAAGGTGCTACAAAACCGTTGGAAGATCTGGGTATCAGGCCTGATAAAACCCATTATGGCTTGGATTGCGTGTCCAGGAAGTGGGAAAATGATAAACCATATCGAGTGCAGTATTTCAATGGGTTAGCGGCTGTCACAATCTGGTTCACAGGATTGTCATTGGCCCGGAACCCTAATTTTTTGCTATGATTTGGTATGGAAAAATTCTTTAAACCCGAGCTTGAAAGCCTGGATGAACGCCTAACGCGCTCGACGAAGCTGAATTTTGCGCTGCCAATGGCGACGCATGCTCCCGGCGAAGCGGTGGTGACATCCGTTAAATTGCCTTCCAGCCTCTTGAACCCGCTGGGTGTAAAACGCGATAAAGAAGTTGATCGCATAGACGTGCGCACGCCGCAGGAAAAAACGATGGCTGCCAGTGGCGGCGGTCCGGACGGCGACGAGAAGCTGCGGGGCCACGCCCGCAAAACAAAGAAGGGTTACGCCGACATGGTTGAAGATGATCATAGCGACAATACAAAATTGACACGCTTGACTCCTTGTCTTAACCCGTTCCCATTCTTTTTTTAGAATTAGCTGCATATGATTAATGACATTTTTCTTTGCAGATATGAATTCACGAACAACCTTTTGTACCAGTTCTGGAGTTTCATTAGGTTGAGGATCTATACACGTCGCTTGAAGTTGGTCCATCAACTTAACTAGTTCGTTATGGTCGTTTTCGTTTGGATTCAATCTTAGCTTGATACGTATTGACAGCTCAATCACAACATCCGTCTTTTCATCAAACATCTTTTTTTGCTCCCCCATTGCTAAAAGTGGATGAGGCCTTTTCAATTCTTCTATCCTACCTATTGCCGTTAGCAGTTCTGAAAATTCTTTTCTAAGCTCGTCAATCCATACTTGCCTTTTAGTGGAGATATTAGAGGCTATTTGCTTGCTCGCAATTCCCCATTGCAATAAGGTACTGACAATAACGGCGAACAATGCTGTCATTGCTGTAATAATTTGGGCCCAGTCTTTCACTTCATAATGCGGCAGTTTGCCGTAGGGAAACCAAAGTAAAGCCGTTAAAACAATAAGAAAAAATAAACAACAATACTTCATAGGAAATCTTTAGCTCACGAATCAATGACGAATTAACACTTTAATTTATATCGCTTCGTTGCCTTCGGGGTAGCCGCCGAGGATGGAGCCGCGAATGCCCATGTTGCCGCCGGTGTAATACAGGTATTTGGTGAAGCGCTTTTTGCGGAAAACGTCGCGGTAGCGGATTTCACCGTAAACGTAGAGCGCGTGGGTGCCAGCGAGCATTTTGGCGATCTGGTCTTCGTTGAGGGGCACGAGGGCATATTCCCATTTGTAGCGCTCGGAACCGGGGCCGAGGTTTTCTTTGGTGAGCTGCGGGTCGGAGAAGACGAGTTCGGGCAGATCGCGCTTTAAGGGGAATTCATCGAAGATCATGTTGCCGTAGACCATGACGTCATGGGCGGGGGTCTGGCCAGTGTTGCGGATGACGAGTTGCGAAACAGGCTGGGTGGCTGCGCTAGCGCCGTTGATTTCGGTTTGGGTGATGAAGACGTAGGCGCGAAGCTGGCGACGGGCGGTAGCCCCCGCGACGTAGACATGGTAGCCGCCGGCTAGGGCGAGCATGAAGGTGAAGAAGGCGATGGCGGCGGTGAAAACGGCGGTCGGGTCTTTAGTCCATTGATACCAGCCGTTGGCTTCGGCGGCGATCATTTCGGCGGGGTCGTTGGCGGGTGCTACGTCGTGAACTTCACGCGGAACGGGCACGGCGGCGGGGGTTTGTGCGGGGGTGGCGACGGGTGCGGGTTTTTCTGTGGCGGTGGCTTCGCGGGGGAGCTGTACCGGGGTGGGCGGTGCGGCGGCGGCGGAGGGCATGACGAGGATGGTTTGCGGGGGGCTGACCGGTTTGGGGTCGGCGGTGCGCAGATCGGCGTCGTCTTTGTCGAGGATGGCTTGCAGCTTGCGCGTGTCGCTGCTGACTTCGGGAGTGTTGAGCTGCTTGGTATAAACCGGCCTTGTGGGCGCGGCGGTGGCGGCTTGCGCGGAGACGGTGCCAAGGAGCACGAAAGCAACGCAGGTGACGCTTAGACAGGCGTTTTTCATGCGGTCAGCGGATGTCGATGTAGACTTCACGGTGCAGGTTGCGCATGTATTTCTGCGCTTCAAGCTCCATTTTCTGCTGGGTCAGCAAGCGGTAGACTTCTTCGTGATCGGGGGCTTTGGCTTCGACTTCCTTCTTTTCGCACAGCATGTAGAGGCGGATACCTTCAAGACTTGCAAACGGGCTGGAAATTTCGCCGGGTTTTAAGTTGTTGGCGATGATTTTGATCGCGGGCGGGAGTTCGGAAAGCATGGATTTCTTGAAATTGACCTGGATGTCGAAATCTTCGGCGTCCTTCAGGCCGGCGACACCCTTGTCCTCGCAGCTGCCGGGGTTTTTGGCGACTTCTTCGCCGACGTGCAACATCATGTCGGCTTCTTTGGCCTGGGCGTCGGGCTTGAGTTTGAGGAGGATTTCTTTCATCAGCACTTCGGTGTCCTGCGGCTTTGCTTCCGTCTCAGGCGCGGGTTTGGCGGCTTTTTTGGCCATTGTGTGGACGTCGTAGACTTTGATGATGGTGAAGCCTTCGTTGAAACGTAAGGGGTCGGTGATCTGGCCGGCTTGCGCGTAGGCCAGAAGCTTGGCGATATTGGGGTCGAGCTGGCCGATTTTGATCCAGAAGGCTTCGACCTTGCCGCCGTTATTGGCGGTGGCCGATGAGAAGTGGCGCGAGACCTCTTCAAAGTCGGCGCCGCCGCGGACTTCCTTCACCAGTTTCTCACCTAACTTCTTGATTTCCTGCTCGTGACCCGCCTTATCCACAGGCAAGATGATGACCGAAATTTTAAGCTCCATGACCTGCGCGCCGGGCTCGGCAGCTGCGGGTTTTTTGGCGGGGGGGACGAAATGATGCGAGGCGAGCGCGATCTCGGCGTCGCTCACGCGCACCTGCGGGCGGATTTTTTTGCCGACGATCTGGCTCCATGCCAGCTGGGCGCGAATCTGGTTGGTGAAAGTTTCGCGCGGGATGTGGTTGTCGTCGAGGAGATGGTAGACGGTGTCCTTGGGCATGCCGTGCTGCTGCTCGATACCGGCGATGGCGTCGGCGATGTCGGCGTCGGTGACGGTGATGTCGAGTTTTTTGGCTTCCTGCAATTGCAGTTTTTCATCAATCATCGAGCGCATGATCTGCGGGCGGATTTTTTCGATCACGTCGGGCGTGTTGGACAGACGCGCGTTGGCGATCAGGAAGCGGATGCGGTTATCGAGGTCGATGGACGAAATCGCATCGCCGCCGACGACGGCGACGATGCCGACGTCTCTGCCGGAGGCGTGTTGCGGGGCGATCATGTGCGGGGCAGCAAGCACGGCGGGCGCGCTGAGCATGGTAGTAGCGAGGAGCAGGAAGATGATGCGTTTGGCCATTTTTTTATTCCAGATTTTTGAGCGACACCCTGAACCAGAACGACAAGGACGGCTTGATATCAAGCAGGTTAATATAATCCTTGCCGGCGACGGTTGTCAAAGTGATGCATTCGTTTTTGTAAATAAGCCCACCATAGGCCGTAACCATTTGATCATTGCGCAGGTCGCGGCTGCTCGACGCGGTGACGCTCCACTCGTCGGTCAGGTTGATGGCACCGTTGCCGTTGATAACCTCGCGGTTGCCGAGGATGGGGTCGTTATGCAGCGAAAGGTAGGAGGCGTTGATACTGTAGGGGTTTTTGTTGTAACCGGCGTCCCACTCGGAGCGGTTGGGCTTGAAGTCGGAATCGTCGAGGCGGAATCGGTAGCCGAAATTGAATGGCGCGTAGATGAAGGCCATTTTGCCGACATAGTCGGAGAAGTGACTGGTCAGATCGTTGGAAATCGGGAAGATCGGGTCGTTGTTGACGCGGTATTCCTGACCGACGAGGAAGTCGACATATTGCTCGGATTTGAGCTGGGCCTGGCCGCGGATACCATAGCTCATGCGGGGGCCGTTTTCGATGCGGTCGTATCCGGCGAAGCGGTCGGAAGAGAATAAATTCGCGTCGGTAAATTCAGGCAGGAGCGAATCTTCGTTCGGGATTTTTTCCGGGTTGCCGCCGCCGGGGCTGACGGTCAGGTTGACCACCGGCTCGATGGTGATGGAAGATGATTGCAGGCGGTTGATGAGCGGGTAGCGCCATGTAACGGAAACCTCGGGGATTTCGCGCCCCGTCACGCCGTTATAGTGAGTGCCGTTGCCCAAGAGCACGTTGCTTACGCTGTAGACGTCGGTTCGCAGCTGTGCCTGGAACTCGATGGACTGGCCGTTGGCGGTGATGTAAGGCAGGTTCCAGCGCGCGGTGCCGGAGAGGCGGCGGGATTCGTCGCCGGTGACGCGGTAGAGCGCCATTGTGTTGCCTTCTAAGGTCACGCGGGAGTTGTATTCAAGCGGGTTGGACTGCCATGTGGCAAAGCCCAGCGGGGCGACGACGGGGATGAGCTTGGAATTGTCCTGTCCGGTTAGGCCTTGGAACGACAGGCCCTGCACGCTGGCATACATGCGGTCTGAGTCGCCGACGAAATTGAAGCCTTCGGCGTAGATTTTCGAGGTGAGCAGGGTTTCGTTGCTGAAATTGTAGAGGTGTAGATAGGTGTCGTCGGTGGCGCGCTGGGCGCGGAAGCCCCAGTCGAAATTCTGGTCGATAATGAAGTCGCCCTTAGCGTCGTAATTGCCGCGCACCTGATGGCCGTAGGTTTCGTTGCCGGCGGCGTCGGTGTTGGGCGACGAGGTGATGGAACCTTGAAAATTCATGGCGCCGGAGTCAAATTTCTGGCGGTAATTTCCTTCCATGACAGCGCCTACTTTGCTGGTCAGGATCGGGGTGAGCGTGATGTCTTTGTCCTGCGCGATCGAGTAGTAGACAGGTTGTTTGTAGACTTCGCCTAAATTGCGCGAGCGCAGGAAGGACGGGGTGAGCAGGCCCGATTCGTTTTCGGCGCCGGGGGTGGAATGCGAAAAATACGGCGAATAGATGACGGGCGTGTCCCAGAGGGCGAGTTGGGCGTCTTCGTACCGAACTTCCTGCTTTTCGTTATCGATGGTGGCTTCTTTGGCTTTGATTGACCAGAGCGGAGATTTGTTATTGCCGTTTTCGTCGTGGCAATTGCACGGCGTGTAGGCGGCGCGGAAGAGTTTGGTGACGTCTTCGCTCACGCGGTGGGCGGCGTTGGCCACGAGCACGGAATTGTCGGACAGGCGCATTTTTACCTGATGGATGACGCCGGCTTTTAAATCGTCCTGGAATTCTAGTTTGTCGGCGAAATAGACGTCGCCGGAGGGGGTGAGCATGCTGATATTGCCAGCGGCGTTGACGGTGTTCTGGGCTTGGTCGTAGACGAGCTGGTCGGTGACGATGACGGTGTCGCCTTGCGTGATTTCCACGTGGCCGGTGGCGGTGACGATGTCGTTATTCTGGTCGTATTCGAGTTTGTCGGCGATGAGTAATACCGGCTGTTTTTGCGAGAAAACGGGCTCTTCGCGTATTTTTTTGGCGGGCTGCTCGGGGTCTTTCTGAAATTTGAAATTAGCGTAGGCGTCGGGCGATGCGGTGCACAGCAGGACGGACGCCAACGCGAAGGCGGCAGCGCGCGGATATTTCATCCCGTTCCTTGCTGGAGCTAACAGCTCACTGGCTTGCAATGCACATTTCCTTTGAGTTCTGCGAATCCGTTGGTAAGCGACGCTGCTATTTTGGGTGATGCAACTTTCGCCTGTTGTTTTGTACATGGTGGCGGGGGGTTCGTAAACAGGGTTTTGCGGGTTTCGTGATTACCCGCCCTCACCTCTTTCGTCATTCCCACGAAGGCGGGAATCTAATTTCGCCTCGCGGTAGCGAGGATAAAGTTCTTTGTCGCGCAGACGGGTTTTGAATTGGATTCACACCTCCGGGGGAATGACGGGGAAATATGGGCAAAAAAAATCCCCGGTGCTTTCGCGACCGGAGATTTTTTTCGTTTATAATCCTAGTGGAGCTTGTTCCACAAATTGCGTTTGGCGAGGTACATGAACACGGTGAAGATGGCGAGGAAGAGCATCACTTTGATGCCCATTTCCTTGCGTGCATCCATTTCCGGTTCAGCGGCCCACTGCATGAAGTTGACGACGTCACGCGACATCTGGTCGACTGAGGCGGTCGTGCCGTCGGCGTAGGTCACGGCACCGTCGGTCAGCGGCGGCGGCATGGCGAGGCGGCCACCGGCGATGTACGGGTTATAGTACTGGCCGTCGGCGAGTTTGACTTCTGGTGGCGGCGATGCGTAGCCGGTCAAAAGCGAATAGATGTAGTTCGCGCCGTCGTGGCGGGCTTTGAATAGCAGGCTGAAATCAGGCGGGTACGCGCCGTTATTCGCGGCGCGAGCGGCTTGCTCGTTGGCGTGAGGCGGGACGAAGGTGTCTTGCGGTTTGCCGGGGCGCTGGAACATGTCGCCGGCGTCGTTCGGGCCGTCGGTCACCTGATAGCTCGAGGCCAGCACTTTGACTTCGGATTCGGAGAAGCCGAGATCGGTCAACTGGCGGAAGGCGACGCGGTTCAGGCTGTGGCAAGCGGAGCAGACTTCCTTATAAACCTGGAAGCCGCGCTGGGCCGCTTGCTTGTCGACTTTGCCGAAGACGCCGTCGAACGACCATTCCTGCTTGCGCGGGGCTTTCTGGTCGCCTTCAGCGTAGGCGACGGTGGCCGCCGCGATGGAAACGAGGGAGGTAAAAATCAGAAGGCTTTTTTTCATGGTCGATTCCATTAGTGGGCGTGGCTTTGCGCAAGTACGGCCTTGCTGATGCTTTCCGGCAGCGGCAGGGTTTTTTCGTACTTTGGCAGGAACCAGAGAATGAAGAAATGGGCGATGTAATAGGCAAGGCCGACGCGGCCGATGAACAGGTAGATGCCTTCTGGCGGCTGCGAGCCGATATAGCCGAGCAGCACGCAGTCGAACGCGAAGACCCAGAAGAGGATCTTATAGATCGGACGGAAGGAGGCCGAGCGGACTTTCGAACGATCGATCCACGGCAGGAAGAAGAACACGATGATCGAGCCGAACATGCCGATGACACCGGCGAGTTTGGAGGAGACGAACACGATGTTGGTGAACGGGATGCCGATATCGGGCATGGAACGCAAGATGGCGTAGAACGGCAGGAAGTACCATTCAGGCACGATATGCGCGGGCGTGACCATCGCGTTTGCCGGGATGTAGTTATCCGGGTGGCCCAGCGAGTTCGGGGAGAAGAACACGAACCACGCGAAGACCATGAAGAACAGGCCGAAGGTGAAGGAGTCTTTCACCGTGTAGTACGGGTGGAAGGGGATGGTGTCCTGCGGGGTTTTGACGTCGATGCCCAACGGGTTGTTGGAGCCGTGGGTGTGCAGCGCCCAGACGTGGAGCACGACGACGCCGACGATGACGAACGGCAGCAGGAAATGCAGCGCGTAGAAACGGTTGAGCGTCGGGTTGTCGACGGAGAAACCGCCCCAGAGCCAGTGAACGATGGACTCGCCTACGCCCGGGATGGCGGAGAAGAGGTTGGTGATGACGGTGGCGCCCCAGAAGGACATCTGGCCCCACGGGAGCACGTAGCCCATGAATGCGGTGGCCATCATGAGAAGCAAGATGACGATGCCGAACCACCAGAGGATTTCGCGCGGGGATTTGTACGAACCGTAGTAGAGGCCCCGGAAGATATGGATGTAGACGACGGTGAAGAACATGGACGCGCCGACGGCATGGGCGTAACGGAGCAGCCAGCCGTAGTTGATGTTGCGCATGATATTTTCGACGGAGTCGAAGGCCATGCCTGCATGCGCGGTGTAGTGCATGGCGAGGAACAGGCCGGTCAGGATTTGCAAGATGAGGCAGACGCCAGCCATCGCGCCGAAATTCCACCAGTAGTTCAGGTTGCGCGGCGCGTAGTATTGGCTGCCGAGCGAGTGGTCGATAAAGGAGAAGATCGGCAAGCGATATTCAATCCAGTCCTTGACGGCGTTGGTTTTCGGGGCACCCTGATCGGTCACTTTATTTTGACCAGTTTGGCCACGGTTTAAATCATCTTTCATGCCTGCCATAGTCTTTCTTTCTAGTAATAGCGGAAACGCTTAGCCGATCTTGACGCGGCTGTCGGTTAAGAAGCTGTATTGGGGAACGGTGAGGTTTTTCGGGGCGGGACCTTTGCGGATGCGGCCCGACGTGTCGTATTGCGAGCCGTGGCACGGGCAGAACAGGCCGCCCTTGTCGGAGCCGCCGAATTCGCCTTCGCCGGTGAGCGGAATGCAGCCCAGATGGGTGCAGACACCGACCATGATCAGCCACTGGTCGTGGCCTTTTTTTACGCGAGCTTCGTCGGTTTCGGGGTCTTTCAATTCGCCCATCGGGACTTTGCGGGCTTCTTCGATGTCGCCGGGAGTGCGGTGGCGGATGAAGAGCGGCACGCCGCGCCATTTCACTTTGATGGTCTGGCCGACCTGAATCGGAGCCAAATCGACTTCGATCGACGAGGCAGCAAGCACGCCGGCATCCGGGTTCATGCTGTTGATGAACGGCCATGCGGCGGACGCTGCACCGACGCCAGCGAGGCCGCAGGCGGTCAGCATCATGAAGTCGCGGCGGCTGGGGTCGTGGCTTTCGGGGGTGGTGTGAGTCGTGGCGGGGGTGGCGGCGGTGGGTTTTTGGCTCATGAATCTACTCAATAAATAATAAGTCGAGCCTGTTTCTAACCAAAATACTGCATCGTTGCAAGTGGCAAGATGTTGCAAGGCGTTCGCAAGGGATAAGTCACGGCGTTTACTCAGATTTTTAAGAGTTTTGGCTTAACTTGCCCACTGCTGGTGTTGCTGCTGGAGATCGAGGCTGCGTTGCAATTGCGCGAGGGCCGCTTCGGCGACTTGCCGCGTGGCGGGTTTTTCGCTGTTGTTTAAGGGGATGGGCTTGGTGTGGGGCTCCTGCCCTTTTGCGGCGATGGAAAGGAAGGCGTTATCGGGGCCGTCGCTGAAGGCGCTGACGACGAGGCTGGCGGGGGAATGGGCGAGCACATACGCGGCGGCAAGGGGCGCGTTTTCTTGGGGCGAAGCGGCGGGGTCGAGGTGGAGAAGCTGGGTTTGCATGGTGGCACGCGGCAGGATGTAAGCGCGGTCGACAACGCGCGAGGAGCCGTTGAGGGCGGTGCCGCCATCGATATGGCGCGAGGGGTCGCCCCATGCGCCTGCATAGCCGGTGACGGCGACGCTGATATGGGCGCCGGAAGTGGTGAGTGCACCTTGCGCCATCTGGCGGGCGACGGATTCGCTGACGGCTTCGTAAGTTTCGAGGTCGGCGCGGCTGACGCCGAGCATGTCGGCTTTGGCGTTGTTGTTATAGACGGCCTGGCCGCTGGCGAGCACTTCATGGGTGGTATCGAAGCTGCCGATGAGATGAGCGATGGCACCGGCGGTGAGCGACTCGGCGGTGGCGATGGTGACGTGGTGGTGCTTCGCTTTGGCGACGAGGGTTTTGGCGCGGGTGATAAGGTCACTGCCGTAGCGGTGCGCCTGCGTCTTCGGTGGAAATCACTTACTGCCTGAAGGCGGCGTGGCCGAGGGCGAAGGCCCATGCGATCAGATGGTCGCCCATGTCTTTGAACACGCCGACCCAGCTATTGGCGACGTTGACGCAAGCGTCGACGGTGTCGAGATTAAACAGGCACACGCCGAACCCGGAGGCGAATGTCATGAACGTCACGCCAGTTAACAAGTAAAAGGCGTTAAACCGTGGATCGACTGGTGAGGGCATGGTGTGCGTTTTTTCGTAGTTGCTTGAGCTCTGGCGATGCTTGGGTTAGAAACACACCGAAACTCTATCTCTTAATTGTGCCAAATTTAGCGTCCGCCCGAAACCTGTTTTTTGAGTTGATTTTAATTATTTGGCTTAACATATTGAATTATAAGTTAATGTTGATTGCTTTATTTGAGCCGGATATTCCGCAAAACACCGGCAGCCTGCTTCGGCTTGCCGCGTGCACGGGAGTGGCACTGCATATCATCGAGCCATGCGGATTTCCATTTGATAACAAAGAGTTACGGCGCGTGGCGATGGATTATGTCGACCTTGCAAGTCTTACACGGCACGTGTCTTGGAATCAATTTCTTGTTTATAAACAAGAACAAGGACTTAGGCTGGTGTTGTTGACGACGCGTGCGACAACCTATCATACGATCTTCGAGTTCCAGCGCAATGACGTGCTGCTTTTTGGGCGCGAATCCAGCGGTGTGCCGCAGGCGGTGCACGATGTGGTAGATGCGTCGGTGAAAATTCCGCTGGCGCCGGGCGCGCGGTCGTTGAACCTTGTGCAGGCGGCGAGTATGGTCGTCGGCGAAGCATTGAAGCAGACGGATTTATGGCCAGCATAGACGTTTATAAACAGACGGCGCAAACGTGGTTCAGCGAATTGCGGGACCGGATCTGCGCGGAGCTGGAAGCGATCGAGACCGAAATATCGCCTGACGGCGCCGGTCGTTTTGTGCGTACGCCGTGGCAGCGCGCCGAAGGCGGCGGCGGGGAAATGTCGGTGATTAAAGGCAAGGTGTTTGAGAAGGGCGGGGTGAATATTTCCACCGTACATGGGGAATTTTCAGACGTCATGCGCAAGGAAATTCCGGGTGCCAGTGAAGACCCGCGCTTTTGGGCGAGTGGGATTTCGCTGGTGATCCATCCGGTGTCGCCGCTGGTGCCAGCGGTGCATATGAACACGCGCATGATCGTGGTGGGGGATGGGACGAAACACTGGTTCGGCGGCGGGGCGGATTTGACGCCGGTGGTGCCGGTGGAGCGCGACACGCAGGATTTCCATGCGGCATTCCAGCGCGTGTGCGATGCGGCGGACCCGGCGTATTACGCTAAATTTAAAAAATGGTGCGACGAGTATTTTTTCCTGAAGCATCGCAATGAAGCGCGCGGCATCGGCGGGATTTTTTACGATTATGTGAATACCGGCGAGTGGGGGAAGGATTTTGCGTTTACGCAGGAGGTGGGTAAAGCCTTAGCGACTATTTACCCGGCGCTGGTGAAGCGCCATATGCATGAAACATGGGATGATGAGGACCGCCAGCGGCAGCTTATAAAGCGCGGGCGCTATGTGGAGTTTAACCTGCTGTATGATCGCGGCACGCGGTTTGGACTTATGACCGGCGGGAATGTCGAGGCGATTTTGATGTCGTTACCGCCGGTAGTCCACTGGGGCTGAGAATTTTACGTCTTCGACTTCCATGGCGCTGCGAAGCCCGCTTTCATGCCATGCTTTCATCACGCAGTCGATGCCTTGGAGCAAGGCATCGTTGACGGCGCAGTCCGGGGCGGCGGCTTTGATGTGGTGTTTGAGGATTTCCTGCCAGTCTTGCAGTTTGCCGTAAGAGCCTTCGATGCTGTCGAGCAGGCGCATGTTTTTGTAGGGCACGGTGGCAACGGTTTCGAGACGCGCGATGGCCTCCGAGAGCAGGTAACGCAAGGTATGGACGCGTTTCTTCGTGTCGGGGTGATGGCCTTCGGGCAGCTCGTCGGATGAGGAGAGTAAATAGCTGGCGCGCAATGTGTCGACGGCTGCATCGCTCGACAGCGCGGTCAATAACGTATGCGCGCTTTCGTGGGTGTTGTCCTGAATGCGGCGGAGTTTGACCTGCGGAGATTCATTGTCGCGCAGCATTTCGTAGGAGAATTTGCTGGGGCGCAGGCGGTTAGCGGCGTGTTCTTCTTTGATGAAAGCAGTTTCGAAATCCTGCGGACGTTTTTGCGCGTCGTGCGGGTCGGTTTCGGGGATCTGGTTGTAGTCATTGGACATGGCTGCCTCCATGATTTCTTATTATTATCAGTATACTGGAAATTTATTAATTAATATCAAACGGCTAATATTTTGTTATTATTATAGATATTATAAAAAATTATTCGTTATTGATGGCTTGGGGAAAAAATGCCATCGCAATCCTATGTGGGGCTTGCACAATAGGAGCATGAAAACGATTCCGATGCTGATTTCAATGATGGTGCTATCCGGGTGTAGCTGCGTGGGCTGCGACGAATGGGCGAATTTGGATTATACGCTTGCGGAATGCGGCACGAAGAATGCGATCCTGACCACCACCGGTTGCCAGAAAAACCCGGCGATGACGACGCACGCCGGACAGGTGAAGGCGGTGAGTAATGTCGACAATGTTGACAATGTCCATAATGATGCGTCGCATACGCAGGAAAATCAGGCGATGAAACGCTAGTCGTTCTTCTGGTGATCTAAATCCATTTTTTTCGACAACCACCACAATAAAGCCAATCCCGGAAGGGCCAGCAGCGAGGCGAAGGTGAAGAAACCTTCCCAGCCAAGGGCTTCGGCGATGCGGCCTGAGGGCGTGGACAGCCATGTGCGCCCAAAAGCGGCGAAGGAACTCAGCAGTGCGTATTGCGTGGCGGTGAAGCGGACATGGGTCAGGCTGCTCATGAAGGCGACGAAGGCGGCGGTGCCCATGCCGCCGCTGATGTTTTCGAGCGTCACGGAGAGTATCAGGAAATGGACGTCGGCACCGAGGCGGGCCTGCACCACGAACATCAGGTTGGTGAACATATGGGCGATGCCGCAGATCCACAGGGTGCGGGTGATACCGAGGCGGAAGACCAGCGCGCCGCCGAAAAAGCTGCCGACGATGGTGGCGATGACGCCGTAGAGCTTCATGACGGTGGCGAGCTGCTCGCCGGTAAAGCCAGTGTGCAGCAGGAAGGGCGTGGTCATGACGCCCATGAAGGCGTCGGCGAATTTATAAAGCACGATGAAGAGCAAAAGCGCCAGCCAGTGTGGGCGAGTCATGAAATCGGCAAAGGGGAGCACGACGTGCTCGCGCAGCCACAGCGGGGCGCTGAGCCGGGTTTGGGTTGCTTCCACGGCGGCGCTCTGGGGAGGTTCTCTGGCGATGAGCGTGGTGAGGATGCCGACGCCGACGAGGGTGGACATGATGAGGTAAATCGCGTGCCAGCTGATGTGGTCGGACAGGTAAAGCGGCAAGGCGGTGGAGGCGATCATGCCGAAGCGGTAGCCGAGGACGACAGCGGCGGCCCCTGCCCCGTATTGTTCTGGTTTTAAGCTTTCGACGCGGTAAGCGTCGATGACGATATCCTGTGAGGCGGAGAAGATGGCGACCAGCAACGCCATGAAGGCGGTGTTCCAGACGTTGATTGCGGGGTCGGTGAGGCTTAAGGCGAGCAGGCTGGCTACGAGGGCGAATTGCGTGGCGAGCAGCCAACCGCGGCGGCGGCCGAAGAGCTTGCACAGAACCGGGAAATGCACGGCGTCGATCAGCGGCGACCAGAGGAATTTAAGCGCGTAGGGAGTGCCGATAGCAGCGAACAGGCCGATGGATTTCATGTCAAGCCCGGCTTTGGTCAGCCACGCGCCGAGGGTGGTGGCCGTGAGCGCCAACGGTAAGCCGGAGGAAAAACCCAGCGCGAAGACGATGAGGATGGCGGGTTTAGAATAGACGGAGAAAAAGTTTTTAAGCACTGGGTGGTTCCTTGGGTTCAAGGAGCCACCATAGGCAATCGAGTGCAGCAAATCAAACTCTTAGCGGCCCGGAAACGTTAGCTTTTGTGGTTTCGCGCTCGGGGTCAGGCGCGGATGCCGTGAATGGCTTCGTCGGAAACCGTGGGGAATATGCCTTCGAAAGTACTGACCACGATGTTTACCGGCGTAAACGTAGGCTATGCCGATGCGGGGATTACCACGCATGCAGAAGCGATTGAGCTGGTCGACAATACGCTGTCGTTTGCCAAGCGCAGCGGCGGGACGGACCGTAATGAGTACACGCCGCACCCGGCATTGGTGGTGTATGACCCGGCGCTGCAATGCCCGGTGGGCGGTAAGCTGGCGGTGGCGCTGGAGCAGCAGCTGGAACCGGTGATCTCAGAGCCGGGATTCCATTATTTGTGCGCAAAAGAAACGGCGAATTCTCGCGGCGAGTCGTTCTAAACAATCAATTTAAGCAGCTTCGGACTCGCGGCGGTCGTAGATGAGGTCTTCGGCGGCGGAGACTTCGTGCGCGGGTATTTTGTGCAGCGGGGTGATTTTGCTTACGTGGATGATGGCACCCGTGAGGCCGCGCTTGATGGCGTGGTCGAGGTAGACGGAGTTGAGCACGTGGCGGGCCGCCGGGTTCAGGCCGAAGGAGATGTTGGAAAGGCCCAGGATGATCTGGATGTCGGGGAGTTCCCTGTGGATGCGCTCGATGGCATCGAGCGTCCACACACCTAGTTTGCGGTCGTCTTCGTTGCCGGTGCAGATGGTGAAGGTGAGCGGGTCGATCATTAAATCCGATGACGGCATGCCGTAACCTTTACAGCAGAAATCGTGCAGGCGGTGGGCGATAGCGAGTTTGCGGTCGACATCTTTGGCCATGCCTTCTTCGTCGATGGTGAGCGCGATGACGGCAGCACCATATTTCATGGCGAGTTCCATGCGCTGGTGCGCGGGTTTTTCGCCGTCTTCGAAGTTGATGGAATTGATGATGGCTTTGCCACCGTAGAGTTTCAGCGCCGCTTCCAAGACGATAAGTTCGGTGGAGTCGATGACCAGCGGGGCGGTGATGGTGCCGCGGGTGCGCGAGACCATTTCGGTCATGTCGTGGATTTCATTGCGGCCGACGAAAGCGGTGCAGATGTCGAGCGTGTGCGAGCCTTCGCGCTGTTGTTCTTTGGCCATGTCGACACAGGTGTCCCAATCTTCGCTGTCTTGGGCGAGGCGGAATTTTTTCGAGCCGTTGGCGTTGCAGCGTTCACCGATGGCGAGGATTGCGTTTTCCTGACGCAGTTCCACCTGCTGGAAGAGCGAGGCGACGGAAGGCACCCAGTGGTGTTTGCGGGCGACGGGGGCGGGGCGTTTTTTGGCGCCGTCCTGACGCTCCAGCATGGCGTTGATGGCGGTGATGTGGTTTTCGTTGGTGCCGCAGCAGCCGCCGATAATGTTGATGCCGTCTTCTTTTAAGAAACGTTCGAGCCAGCGGGCCATTTCGTCGGGGCCTAACGGGAAGTGGACGTGGCCGTTATGAAGTTCCGGGAGGCCAGCGTTAGGGAGCACGGAAATTAAGCGCGGCCAGTTGGAAGAAATCCAGCGTACATGATCGGCCATTTCCTGCGGGCCGGTGGCGCAGTTGAGGCCCATTGAGTCGACACCCAGCGCATGGATGACGGTGGCGGCGGCGGCGATGTCGGAGCCGACGAGCAGCGTGCCGGTGGTTTCAACGGTGACCTGCACCATGATGGGCAGCGTCACGCCGGTTTTTTTCATGGCGATTTTGCAGGCGTTGACGGCGGCTTTGACCTGCAGCGGGTCTTGCGAGGTCTCGATGAGAAAACAATCGGCGCGGCCAGCGATGAGGCCTTCGCACTGGAGCACGAAAGACTCTTCAAGCGCGTCATAGCCGACATGCCCTAAGCTTGGCAGCTTGGTGCCGGGGCCGATGGCGCCGACGACGAAACGCTTGCGGCCGTCATGGGCGAATTCGGCGATTGCTTCGTGCGCGAGTTCGCAGGCGCGGCGGTTGATTTCCAAGGTTTTGTCTTCGAGGCCGAATTCGCCGAGGGTCAGGATGGAACCGCCGAAGGTGTTGGTTTCCACCGCGTCGGAACCGGCGGCGAAGTATTTCATGTGCACGTCGCGGATGAAATCGGGGCGCGAGAGGTTCAGGATTTCGGAACAGTTTTCCTGGCCCCAATAGTCTTTTTCGACTTCGAGGGTGGCGCCTTGAATTTGGGTGCCCATAGCGCCGTCGAGCAGGAGGACTTGTTTGCTTACGAAATCGAGAAAATTGCTCATTGCGAAATCAATCTAATTTGGTTATTCGCTATTATATAGGCTTTTTAGCGGCAGACTCAACAGATTAAGGACATTGCTTTATGATGTGGCTTGAGCGCGTTAACATATTGTTAATCAAAGAAATTTTTCCGAGCATGCGCGGGGTTTCCTGCATTCGGAAAAAATGACTTTCGCGTTTTGAGGGATTGATGCCGGGTTTGAGCTGCATGAGCACGGGCACAAGGCCGAGCAGGTGGCGCATATGATCGAAGTCACGTTTGTACTGACCGTGAACGGCGAGGCGAAGCTGCTTGAAACGGGCGCGATGACGATTATTCCGAGCAATGTGCCGCATAACGGCAAGGCGATTACCAATTGCCGGATTCTGGATATTTTTTACCCGAAGCGCGACGAATATGTGTTCGATAAGGTCGAAGCCGTGGGATGATGTTTCGATAGTGTTTGGATTCGGACAGTGGCATAATCGACGCTATGGTTAAATCCACTTCCCAGTTTGTCTGTCAGGCATGCGGCGCGATTCATTCGAAATGGTCGGGCAAGTGCGACGATTGCGGCGGCTGGAATACGATTAGCGAAGAAGCGGCGGTGCAAACCACGCCCAAAGGACTGACGTCCGGCAAGGGCAAGAAGGTCGAGATGGTGACGCTCGATGCCAACACACAGGATGCGGCGAGGACGTCGACCGGAATTCATGAGCTGGACCGCGTTTTGGGCGGCGGACTCGTGGCGGGAAGCGCAGTGCTGATCGGCGGTGACCCGGGGATTGGCAAGTCGACGCTGCTGTTGCAGGCGGTGGTGGCGATTGGCAATAAAGGCGTTAGCTGTTCGTATATTTCCGGTGAGGAATCGGTGGCGCAGGTGAGCTTGCGAGCAAAGCGGTTGGGGTTGACTAGCCCGAAAGTGGGGCTGGCATCGGCAACGTCAGTACGCGATATTATCGCCTCGATCGATGGCGGAGATGCGCCGCAGGTGGTGATTATCGATTCGATTCAGACGATGTATCTGGACAATCTGGACGCGGCGCCGGGAACGGTTTCACAAGTGCGCGCGGCGAGCCATGAGTTGATTAAGCTGGCCAAGAAGCGCGGGATTACGCTGTTTTTAGTGGGGCATGTCACCAAGGACGGGCAGATCGCGGGGCCGCGGGTGCTGGAGCATATGGTCGATACGGTGCTGTATTTTGAAGGCGAGCGCGGACATGAATTCCGGATTTTGCGGGCGGTGAAGAACCGCTTTGGCGGAACGGACGAGATCGGCGTGTTTGAAATGGGCGGCGACGGGTTGCGCGAGATTGCCAACCCTTCGGCGCTGTTCCTTTCGGGGCGCGAAGGCTCGGTGTCGGGCGCGTGCGTGTTTGCGGGCATGGAGGGGTCGAGGCCGCTGCTGGTAGAAATTCAGGCGCTGGTGGCGCCGTCATATATGAGCAGCCCGCGCAGGGCTGTGGTCGGTTGGGACGGTGGGCGGCTTGCGATGGTGCTGGCGGTGTTGGAGACGCGCTGCGGGATTCGGTTTTCGGACAAGGAAGTGTATCTGAGCGTGGCGGGCGGGATTCGCATCAGCGAACCGGCGGCGGACATGGCGGTGGCGGCGGCTTTGCTGTCGGCGCTGTACGATATGCCCCTGCCCGCTTCCAGCGTGATGTTCGGCGAAATCGGGCTTTCCGGTGAGATTCGCGCTGTGTCGCGCACGGAATCGAGGCTGCGGGAGGCGGAAAAATTAGGATTTTCAAGTTGCTATATCCCGGATCAGACGGGCAAAAATAGTGTGTTTAAAGGTTTGACGCTCGCGTTAAAACATGTAGAAACTGTATCCACGTTGGCGCGCCAGCTTTTCGGCGCTGTTGACAAATCTGCGGCCCAGAAAAAAGTTGGCGAATATGCTTGAGACCCACCTGAATATTTTCGACGCAGGCGTTATCGGTGTGATGGCGCTTTCATGTTTGTTCGCGTTTTTCCGTGGGTTTATCCGCGAGGTGCTGAGCCTTGGCGCGTGGATCGGCGCTGCCATCATCACGATTTATTATTTCCCGGAAGTGTCGGCGAAATTGCAGCCGCATTTTAAAAGCCAGGTGGGTGCGACCGGCGTAGGCACGCTGATTATTTATACCGTGGCGCTGATCGGGTTTTCGATCATCAATTCGATTATTTTGAAATACGTGCGCAGCGGCACGGAAGTCGGCATGCTGGATAATGGCATGGGTTTTATCTTCGGGGCGGCGCGCGGCGCGCTTATCGTGTCGCTGGGGTATTTCCTGATGACCATCGCGATTCCGGCGGAAAAAGAATATCCCGACTGGCTGAAAAAATCGGTGACGCGGCCTTACGCGGAAATGGGCGCGATCAAGCTGGCTAAAGTGGCGCCAGATTATTTACGCGAAATTTCGACACTGGAGAAAAAAGCCGTGGCGGAAATGGCCGATGCCAAGAAAACCAGCGATAGCGCGCACAGCGACGGCGACGCGCCGCACCAAGCAGATATCATCGATAAAAGCGGCGCAGATAAGAACGCCGGATACAGCCGCACCAGCGAAAACCAGCTCGATCGCCTGATCGGCAGCAGCTCGAGCTCGCATTAATGGTACACTCGCTGGCACTTCGTTCGGGGGCGCTACGGATATTTAAACAACATCGCCGGACCAAGATGACGGCGACTCGCACCGCGTTCGCGAGCGAGCCCAAAGGATGGATTCTATGATGATGGACGCAAGCAATCACCCGTTCGACGACGACAAGCTGCATGAGGAGTGCGGCGTGTTCGGGATTTTCTCGCATGCGGATGCGGCGGCGCACGTGGCTCTGGGCCTGCACGCGCTGCAACATCGGGGGCAAGAAGCGGCGGGGATTGTGAGCCATGACAGCACGCATTTCTTCTCGCATCGCGCACTCGGGCTGGTGGGCGATAATTTCAATTCGGCGGAGATTATCAATAAGCTTAGGGGGCATATTGCCATCGGGCATAACCGGTATTCAACCACCGGGGACACGCTGCTGCGCAACGTGCAGCCGCTGTATGGGGATTTCAGTTTCGGCGGGCTGGCGGTGGCGCATAACGGCAATCTGACCAATGCCATGCGTCTGCGCAAACAACTGATTGATATCGGGTGTTTGTTCCAGTCGACGTCGGATACAGAAGTGATTATTCATTTGATCGCGCTATCGAAACAGGCGTCGGTTGAAGACCGGCTGATCGATGCGCTGTCGCGTATTGAGGGCGCTTACTCGCTCGTGGTGCTGGCGCAGGACCGCATGATCGGCGTGCGTGACCCGCACGGTGTGCGCCCGCTGGTAATGGGTAAGTTGAACGATTCGATTATTTTCGCGTCGGAAACCTGTGCGCTGGATATCGTAGGTGCGCAATATGTGCGCGATCTGGACCCGGGAGAAATCGTAATTGTGGACCCCACGGGCATTCGTTCGCTGAAACCGTTTACACCGACGAAGAAGCGTTTCTGCATTTTTGAATACGTGTATTTCTCGCGGCCCGATTCGCTCTCCGAAGGGGCGAACGTGTACGAGGTGCGCCAGCGCATCGGTGCGCAGCTCTCGCGCGAAGCGCCGGTGGATGCGGATGTGGTGGTGCCGGTGCCGGATTCGGGGATTCCGGGGGCGCTGGGCTATGCGAAAGCATCGGGGATTCCTTTTGAGCTGGGGATTATTCGAAACCATTACGTGGGCCGCACGTTTATCGAGCCCAGCGACCATGTACGCCATCTGGGTGTAAAGCTGAAGCATAACGGCAACCGGGCGATGCTGGAAGGCAAGCGCGTGATTCTTGTAGACGATTCGATCGTGCGCGGGACGACGTCGAAGAAAATCGTCAACATGGTGCGTGACGCGGGCGCGAAAGAGATTCACATGCGCATCGCTTCGCCGCCGACGACGAATCCGTGTTTCTATGGCGTGGATACACCGACGAAGGAACATCTGCTGGCGGCGCGTTACGATATAGCGCAGATGGCCAAGCTGATCGGGGTGGACAGCCTTGCGTTTATTACGCTGAACGGAATGTATCAGGCGGTGGCGCAGATCAACCGCGATAACGCTTCGCCGCAATATTGCGATGCGTGCTTCTCGGGGGATTACCCGATTCCGCTGACCGATGCGGGCAACATCGCCAATGAGCATCTGAAAGATTCCCGCTCCATCGTGCAGGATGTGTAGGGCTGGCTTATGGCTTTACTGACAGGACGAATTGCGCTGATTACCGGGGCGTCACGCGGGATTGGCGCGGCGGTGGCGCAAGCTTACGCGCGCGAGGGCGCGCATGTGATTCTGGTGGCGCGCGATAGCAAGGGACTGGAAGCGACAGACGATCTTGTGCGCGCGGCGGGTGGTACGGCGACGCTGGTGCCGGTGGATTTGCGCGATTATGAGAAAATCCAGATGCTGGCGATGAATGTGGCGCAGCGCTTCGGTAAGCTCGATATTTTAGTTGGCAATGCGGGGATGCTGGGCGAGCTGACGCCCCTGCCCCATGTTACACCCGAGGACTGGGATAAGATCATGGGGCTGAACGTGACGGCGAATTGGCATTTACTGCGCTGTTTTGATGCGGTGTTGAAACAATCCGATGCGCCGCGAGCGCTGTTCGTGACTTCGGGAGTGACCAAGCGGGCCAGCCCTTACTGGGGCGCCTATGCGGTTAGTAAGGCAGCACTTGAGTCGATGGTAAAACTTTACGCGGCGGAAAACGAGAAACAGGCGTTGCGCGTCAGTCTGATCGACCCCGGCCGGGTGCGCACGCGCATGCGCGCGCAGGCCTATCCGGGCGAAGACCCGGCGAGTTTGCCGGAAGCGTCGACGATTACGGATGTATTCGTGAAGGCGGCAAGCCCGAGCTGCATGCAGACGGGCGAAACATTTGGAACGGGTGGCTGATGGAAAACTTGCTGGTATGCGCCGTCAAGGCGCTTAATTCGTTATTTGCACCGGGGATGTTCGTGGTGTTTTTCCAGTCGATTGCACTGGCCATTGCGGTGCTGTTCGCATTTGTGGCGGGGGCGGGGTATTTTTTCTGGTGGTTGCAGCATGCGATGGGTATCGGGCTGCCGTGGTGGCTGGGCGACATGGCGTCGGCGGTGGTGGCGTTTATGTTCTTCCCCGGGATTATGCCGGTGATTGTGAGTTTCTTCGATTACAAGATCGCGTCTCTGATCGAGCGACAGGATTATCCGGGCACTACACCAGTAGTGCAAGCGGCGTTCTGGCCGGATTTCTGGCATGATGTGCGGTTTTCGCTGTGGGCGGCGGTGCTTAATATCATCGTATTGCCGCTGTATTTGATCCCGGGGCTGAACCTGGTGCTGTTTTATGTGCTCAACGGCTATTTGCTGGGGCGGGAGTTTTTCGGCATGATGGCGCGCCGGCATGTGAGCCTTGAGGCCAGCCGGACGCTCTATCGCAGCCACAATACGCTGGTGATCAGCGCGGGCATTCTGCTGACGTTACTGGCAACCATTCCGGTGATCAACCTGATCGCGCCGTTCTGGGGGATGGCGATGATGGTGCATCTGTATCACAAGGTAAAGTTGCCGGACCCTGTGGTTAGCTACAGGCAAATTCTTTAATTTCAAAAGGATAACTCCGCTGCGCGTCGCGCATTTTTTGTTAAGCAATATTAAGTATACTAGAGCATGCAAGCTGCGGCTTAAGTAACTGTAGTAACAAAAAATTTCGCTGAATGGATTGGGATGGATGCGCTGATTACCTCCGCCATACGCGCTCTTCATTCCCTGGCGGCACCGGGGATGCTGGAGATTTTTGTGAAGTCCGTCGGCGTGACGGTGCTGTCGCTGATTGGGTTCATCATGGCCAACACCCTGTTCTTTGCATGGCTGGCGCATACGCTTGCCGGCACCGCGGCCTCCAATTTCATGCCGTGGCTGGGCAGTCTGCCGCCGAGCCAGATCGCGTGGGTTTTATTTCCGGGGCTGATGCCGGTGATTATCCATTTCTTCGTCGACATCATCGCGCTACTGATCGAGGAGCGGGATTACCCGAAATCGATGCATGTAGGCGAGCAGGCGTTCTGGCCGAAGATGGCGCACGATCTTAAATTCTCGCTGTTTGCGATGACGCTTAACCTGCTTGTGCTGCCGTTATACCTGTTGCCGGGGCTGAACCTTGTACTGTTTTACCTGCTCAACGGCTATCTGCTCGGGCGGGAATTTTTCAGCATGGCGGCGCGAAGGCATATCCCGGCGCGTGAAATCAATGATTTATACCACCGCCATTCGACGGTGATCTTCCTTGCCGGGATTGTGCTGGCCGTTATGGCCACGATTCCGATTGCCAATCTGCTGGCGCCATTCTGGGGCATTGCGGTGATGGTGCATCTGTATCACCGGCTGAAGCGGCCGGTCGTGCTTGAACGGGTGTTATGAACCTCTAGGGCGGTGCCATGCCAATCACACCTTTGCGCGATAAGCCGCTCTGGTTAAACGTGGTGTACAGGCCGTTCAGCGTGTCGGACAAAAGCCTCGATCGTTTTAGCATCCCTGATGCTTGCTTATAAGCAGGCATTCGATGCGCGAGGACCGAAACAGATGATGAATGTGCTGGTGAAGGTCGTAGGCGTACTGGATACGCTGGTGGGTATCTGTTTCCACTGGAACGAGGATTACCAGAAGGCATTCCGCGAAGGGTTCAACGAGGCCCTATCTCGACCCCAGCAATCTACGCATGAAACTACCGTTCAACGCGCCGAGTGCACCGTTCACGGGCCCCTGCGCCGACATGATCCGCGACCAGTTCGAGATCTTAAAAGGACGCCGCAGCGACGACGGCATCGAAGATAAGCCAGGCTAACGCCATAAAATCGCCCGCGATGCCCGTCAGGCGGTCGAACGAAAATAAGGAAAATCTATATATTATGAAAACTTGACTAGGACGGCACCGATGTACGCCAATTTTTGATTGACTAAGGGGCGTCCAGTCGCGATAGTACGCCTCTTTTCAAGGCTAGACCCCTTCATCTAGCGGTTAGGATACCGCCCTTTCACGGCGGGTGCACGGGTTCGATTCCCGTAGGGGTCACCATTCCTTCTTCCGAGAAGGTTCAAAATCATCCAAACCACTTTATTTTTCATCGGTTTTAGGCTATGTTCACTCCATAGCCTTCCTAGGATGTTTTGCAAAATCCGGCCTTACTGGGGACATAATTGGGGGCATGACATAAAATAGCTAAAGGAGATGCCCCCAAAATGAAGCTCTCAAATTTAGACTGCAAAAACGCCAAGCCAACTGAAAAGCCTAGAAAAATGGCTGATGGTGGTGGGTTGTACCTAGAGGTAGCGCCCAACGGCAGTAAGTACTGGCGGATGAAATACCGCTTCAATGGCAAGGAGAGCCGCCTCTCCTTTGGTCTTTATCCGGATGTATCCCTAGCAGAGGCGCGTGAAAAACGCCGTCTTGCCAAGAAAACGCTAGATGAAGGAAAGAACCCTAATGAAGAGAAGCGAATCGAGAAGCTCGAACGCCAGGTTAGCTATGAGAACAATTTTGAGAACATTGCACGCGAATGGCATAAGGAAAAATATCATACATGGAAGCCGCTTCATGCTGCGCGGATTTTAACGAGGCTGGAAAAAGATGTTTTCCCGTCCGTGGGGGCACGACCTATTAAGGCGATAAAGCCTATTGAGCTTTTGGCAGCCATTAGAAGAGTTGAAGATCGCGGTGCACACGACCTTGCTCACCGTACTATGCAGACCTGTAGCCAGATATTCCGCTATGGCGTTGCCACGGGCAGGGTTGAGCGTGATCCTACCGTTGATCTTCGCGGTGCATTAAAGCCGGTAAAGAGCGAAAACTATGCTTACCTTGCTGAAGATGATTTGCCGCCGTTCCTAAAAAAACTTGAATGCTATGACTCGCATTACAACGGCCAACCACTCACCAAGCTAGCCTTTAAGCTGCTGTTGCTGACCTTCGTGCGTAGCGGCGAAATTCGTGGCGCACTATGGAAAGAGATTGATTGGGATAAAGCGCAATGGAAAATACCAGCTGAGCGCATGAAAATGAAAGAACAGCATATTGTGCCACTTTCAAAGCAAAGCGTGGCTATATTGAAAGAGATACAGAAACTCACGGGTGATAGCTATGGTGGTTTCTTGTTCCCCAGCCAGCAGAACCCGCGAAAGATCATGAGTGAAAATACCTTCCTGCGTGTACTGGAAATTTTAGGCTACAAAGGCAAGGCAACGGCACATGGTTTCCGCTCAACTGCATCAACCATTTTAAACGAAAACGGATTTCGTTCCGATGTGATAGAGCGCCAATTAGCTCATGGTGAACGTGATCAGGTTCGCGCAGCATATAATTATGCGCAATATCTTCCTGAACGAAAAGAAATGATGCATTGGTGGGCAAACTATATCGATAGCATCGCCATTTCTAACAAACGCCGTGTTAATAAGATGAAACAGGGTAGCTGATTTGGTTTAATGTCGGTGCAACTGAACTGGGTCGCTATTACCGGTTGCGACTGGCTTGCACGCGAGATTCTATCCAATCTTCAATTTCTCTTTCCAGCCATCCTACGCTTCGTGCGCCAAGGCTAATATTTTCCGGAAAGCGATGTTCCTTTATAAGAGCATATATACTTGAGCGACTCAAACCCGTGCGGGTTTTTACATTTTCCAGGCGCAAAATACGTGTATTGGTTTGATTGGTCATGTGCATACTAATCTCCAACAAAAATCAGTCAATATAATGTGTGGGAGCAACCTGTAGCTATTAGCTGCTTAGATGTTCACACAAAACCATCATGATAGGAATTATCCTATCAATCAACCAATCATCCGTCGGTTGCATCCTATTTCTCATACTCGACGTCCTAACCATAATACTCTCCCTGCAATACGAAGGTCGTCCGGATCGATGTCCTCCATGGGCGCATACGCGGGATTGTCACTGATGATCGCCACCTTACCTTTGGCCGGATTCATCAGGAGTCGTTTTACATAGAGATAATTGTCGAATTGCAGCACATAAATGCCATCCGTGCGCGAGGCATTTTGGGTGCCGTCTACTAATACCGTATCACCATTTGAAAGTGTCGGCTCCATAGAGTCGCCATCCACTCTGATTACAGAAAGCTTGTCGAAAGGTGCGCTGCTAATCATACGCAGCCATTCCCTCCGAAAACTTAGGAAATGAAGGACGGATTCACGATCAGTAAGTGCACCATGTCCTGCGGATGCTTCAACATCGAACACTGGAATATGCACAAATTCTTCCGGCTTTGGAGTGTAATCAAGCTCTCTGTGCGGTGAATCTGAGGGCAATAATTCATGCGCCTGGATACCAAGATGCTTAGCCAGATTTTTTCTGACTTCTTCATCCAGTTTTTTAGGCACACCCTTATAAAGATACTGATGCAGATAGGCAGCATTGCGCCCAATAGCAAGCGATGCTTTCTTTAAATCCGTGACATCCGAACGCTCTTCAAAAATGTCTTTCAGACGTTTTCTTGCTGAATCTTTCATGGTTTCAATTGCTTTCTAAAAATAGGCTATGTCCTACGGATTAGCATATTGACCGATAGGAATCAACTCAGTAATTTACCTATCATGCTAAATGAACAATTTAAAACACAGATCGAAGAATTCATCCTGCGCGTGGGCATTACGCCTACGACCTTTGGCCGTATGGCGTTGGGCGATCCTAATTTTATATCGCAGCTGCGCAATGGGCGCGTCTGCTCGCTGAGAACAGCGGAAAAAATCTGCACATTTATGGAATCCTACGATCAAAAATGGGGAGCACATCGCCATGCAGCACATAAATAGCCAGAATCCATGTTCCATTTCACCCATTATCTTGCAACCCGCTTTTGCGGAAGGAGCGGAAAGAGGTGCCACTGTCCAGTCTCATTGCAAGCAAAGAATCTTCGTCGATGCAATGCCACATGATGATCCAGAAACTGAGCACCGCCATGCCTTGTGGCGCGCGGTGATCAGCCAGCAAATCATGGATGCAAAAAACATATCCCTTAAGCCTGAAAAACAAGCGCTCAAAAAGCAAGCCATGGACTGGCTTTTCTACAATGAGAGCGATTTTACCATGGTGTGCGACTTAGCAGGATGGGAGCCGGACTACGTGCGCTCATTATGCATTATTGCGCAATCGAATGCCTTTAACAAAGTAGTGCAAGTGAAGCATCTATGAACGACATATGCTTTTTCGATTCGGATTTCCAGTTTTTTTGTATGTCTGCCTCCATAGAGAGCGTGCGCAATGCCGTCACGGCGCGGGAGCAAATTTTTAGAGCCATTATGCGGCGTGGTGGGACTGGTGCTACCTCTTCCGAGTTAGCCGATATGCTAGGGTTTTCCTACGACATCGTGCAGTTTCGAATCTCTGAATTACATGAGCGGGACAGAATTATGGATTCTGGTCTCCGCCGCTTAAACGCCAGTCATGACAAGTGCACCATCGTATGGGTGCTTGCCTCTTATTCATATTCACCAGTCAGTGGAGCATTTTATGGCAAAGAAAAAGCAATCCAGTCAGCAATTTGGTAATATTGTCAGTGATCTTTCCTGTTTCTTTGAAGTGGAAACCAGCCAATCGTACCATGACCAGGGCATCAGCCCTTACGGGCGCGGCTACCGTGCAGCATTGCAAACGGTGCAGGTGAAATTGCAGGAGTCGTTCGAGGCAGCGGGACTTCTGCCAGGCGCTTAATTACAAAGAAAATATTCCGCTTAAGCTTTAAGGATCGCGCTTATGAAAGTCTGGATCTGGCGACAGGCCATTTTGCGCGCGCGATTGGAACCAAGCAGCAAATTGCTGCTGTTGGCGCTCTCCACGTACATGAATGATCATGGCGAAGGCTGCTATCCAAGTGTTGAGCAGTTATGCAAAGACACAAGCCTCAGCGAGCGAACGGTCTTTTATCACCTTAAAAAAGCCGAATCAGAAGGTTTTCTCATCAAAGACAAGCGCGAATTGCCTGGCAAGAAATGGGCAGCCAATGAGTACCGTGCCGCAATTCCGGAATTGCCCGCTGCTGCAATAGTTGCAGTAGATAGCTCAGAGGTGCAGTCAATGCACCCCATAGAAAGGGCTGCAATAGATGCACCCCATGACGCAAAGTGGGATGCAACCATTGCAGTTGAGGGGTGCAATGGTTGCAGCGATGGGGTGCAACCATTGCATACTAACTCTTCAGAGAACTCTCCACTTAACTCTCCAATAGAATTATCCCCGAAAGGCAAAAAATCTTATCCACCGGAATTCGAGCAGTTCTGGTCGGCGTGGCCAGCAGTTCGCCGCTGCGAAAAGCCGAATGCTTACACAGCATGGCGAGATGCTTGTAAGAAAATCACACCGGTTTCCCTGATGGCAGCACTACGGCGGTATGTACTGACCAAAGAAGCTACGGACGGCTTTGCCCCATACCCGGCTAAATGGCTTAAGCGCGAACGCTGGCTGGAATTCACATCAGCAGAAAGTATACCCCCTCCCCCTATTTGTATAAATGCCAGCGATACGCTGGAAAATGCAGAATGGCTCGTCATTCTACAGCATTTGCGCAGCAAACATGGCGAAGCGGTCTGCCGCAGCTGGTTTAGCCAGCTGCGGCAGATGAATAAACAAGACGGCCAGCTGACGCTGCAGGCACCGACACGCTTTGTAGCTGAATGGATAAAGAGTCACTATGCAGCTGACATCTTGCAAGCGGTGCAAAGCGTATGGCCAGACATTACCGCTGTTCGTATCGAAGGCAGCCCTGCGCCTCAAACAAATAGGCAATTTCCTACGGAAAAGACCACTCCTGCCACTCCCGCATGGAGCGATTCCGGGCAACAATAAATTCACCCGTCTAGGACGCTGATGAATTTATTGGAACATGTCATGCCTGAGCTGGAATATGACGATAATGCCACGCATAAGAAGCGTCTGCACGAGAAGCTACGGCGCGACATTGGCCCGGCTGTCCTAAACGCATTAGCCGATCCGCGCACAATTGAGATCCTCCTCAATGCCGATGGCACCCTTTGGCAGGAATGCCTTGGCAAAACCATGCTGCAGATAGGCAAAATGTCACCCAGCCGCGCCGAGGCAGTGATGCGCACCATTGCGACCTGTCTGGATTCGACCATTACCCGCAAGAATCCTATTCTGGAAGGCGAATTACCGCTGGACGGCTCACGCTTCGCCGGACAGCTGCCGCCGATTGTGCATGCGCCAACCTTTGCCATCCGCAAAAAAGCCAGTGCCATATTTTCGCTCGACCGTTATGTGCAGCAAAACATCATTACGGCGCAGCAAAAGAATATCATCATTGAAGCGGTTCATAACCGCCGCAATATTCTGGTCATTGGCGGCACCGGATCGGGCAAAACCACGCTGACCAATGCCATTATCCACCAGATGGTGGAAGAAAACTCCGATGAGCGGATTGTGATCATCGAAGATACCGGCGAAATCCAATGTGCCGCCAAAAATTGTATCCAGTACCATACGACGCTGGAAGTCACCATGACGCAGCTGCTCAAGACCACACTGCGCATGCGTCCTGACCGCATACTGGTCGGCGAAGTGCGCGGGCCGGAAGCGCTGGATTTGCTGATGGCCTGGAATACCGGCCATGAAGGCGGCGTTGCTACATTACACGCCAATAATGCTAAGGCCGGATTAGACCGGCTCGCCATGCTCATCAGCATGCATCCGGAATCACCATCTCCCATAGAGCCGTTGATTGCTGAGGCCGTGCATCTGGTCATCCACATCACCAAAACGCCGGAGGGCAGCCGCAAGGTGCAGGAGATTTTGAAAGTCTGCGGCTATGCGGCAGGAAATTATCAAACCCGTCAACTTTAACAGGAGCATTCTATGACCAATACCCACAATCGTACTCTATTCACTCTTGGATTATTTGCCGTGATGTTACTCACCGTCGGCAATGAAGCCTATGCCGGAACGGCAACCGGCGGATCACTGCCCTATGAATCCTGGCTCTCTAGCCTGCGTGATAGCGTTACCGGCCCGGTCGCTTTCTCGTTATCCATCATCGGCATTGTCATTGCCGGTGGCGTACTGATTTTCGGCGGCGATTTGAACGGATTCTTTCGCAGCCTGATTTTCATCGTTCTGGTGATGGCCTTCCTGGTTGGCGCGCAGAATATGATGACCACTTTCTTCGGTAATGCCGCTGAAGTGGCTTCGCTCCTGCCGCTTAGCATAGCGTAGAGGCTGATATGCCCTTGCGCATGATACCCATCCGCCGCGCCGGGAACCGCCATAGTCTGTTTATGGGCGGGGATCGTGAACTGGTGATGTTTACCGGGCTGCTGGCGGGCAGCCTGGTATTTGCCGCGCAGGAATGGAAAGCCACCATTTTTGGGGTGCTGCTCTGGTTTACCTCGCTGTACCTGCTGCGGCTCATGGCCAAATCCGATGCCTATCTGCGCCAAGTCTATATGTGTCATCGCCGTTACAAGGGTTATTACCCTGCGCGTTCTACGCCTTTTCGTATCAACAGCAGAGCACAGGGAAAGCAATACAAATGACCATATCCCTCAATATAATGATGGCCATGTCGGGTGCAGCTTTAGTGCTCATCCTGTTTGCCCAGCTGGTGAAACTTGACCGGCATAAAAAGCTTATCCGGCATCGCGCAGGAGATGCCGGGCTTGCCGATTTGCTTAACTATGCTGCCGTGGTGGATGACGGGGTAATCGTCGGCAAAAATGGTTCGCTAATGGCCGCCTGGCTGTATCAGGGCGATGATAATGCCAGCAGTACCGATGAGCAGCGCGAAATCGTCTCATACCGTATCAACCAGGCACTTTCCGGGTTAGGTAATGGTTGGATGCTGCATGTCGATGCCATCCGGCGCAATGCACCCAGCTATAGCGACCCGGCACGCTCGCACTTTCCCGATGCGATTACGCGCGCCATTGATGAGGAACGCCGTCGCTATTTTAATAATCTTGGTACGATGTACGAAGGGTTCTTTGTTCTTACCGTCACGTATTTTCCTCCAGTACTGGCGCAGGCTAAGTTCGTGGAGCTAATGTTTGAAGATGATAGTGACGCGCTGGATAAAAAAGCACGTACCGAACAGATATTGGAGCAATTTCGTCAGGATATAAGTGCTATCGAATCGCACCTATCGGCGGTTTTTAAGATGGAGCGCCTGAAAGGCAGGAAAGCCATTGCCGAAGACGGCACGGAAAAGACCGAAGACAATTTCCTGCGCTATCTGCAATTTTGTGTTACCGGCCTTAATCACCCGGTATTGCTGCCATCAACGCCTATTTACCTGGATGCCTTGATTGGCGGTCAGGAATGCTGGGGCGGCGTGATTCCCAAAATCGGCCGCAAATTTATTCAGGTGGTATCGATTGAGGGATTCCCGATGGAATCCTATCCCGGCATCCTGACGCAGTTGGCGGAATTGCCGGTGGAATACCGCTGGAACAGCCGCTTCATTTTCATGGACAGCCATGAAGCTGCCGCTCATTTAGAGAAATTCCGCAAAAAATGGCGGCAAAAGGTTCGCGGCTTTTTCGACCAGGTATTCAATACCAACAGCGGGCATATCGATCAAGACGCTGCCGCAATGGTTGCAGATGCTGAAGCGGCCATTGCTGAGGTCAATAGCGGCATGACCACGGCGGGCTATTACACTAGCGTCGTACTCCTGATGGATGAAAACCGGGAAAAACTGGAAACGTCCGCCCGGCAGATAGAAAAAGCCATTCACAGTCTGGGCTTTGTCGCACGGATAGAAACCATCAATACCATGGATGCCTGGTTAGGCAGCCTGCCGGGCCATGGCGTTGAAAACGTGCGACGCCCGATTATCAATGCTATGAACCTCGCCGATTTATTGCCGGTTAGCTCGATCTGGACAGGCGAAAATAACGCGCCATGCCCGCTCTATCCGCCATCATCTCCACCATTGCTGCATGGCGTAACCACCGGTTATGCGCCGTTTCGGCTGAATCTCCATGTACGTGATTTAGGCCATACCATCCTGTTCGGCCCAACCGGTAACGGCAAATCGACGCATCTAGCACTGCTGGCCGCTCAACTGCGGCGTTACTCCGGTATGAGCATTTATGCCTTTGACAAGGGCATGTCGCTCTATCCGCTGACCAAAGCCACCGGCGGCAGCCATTTTACTGTAGCGGGCGAAAGCGATGCCTTATCCTTCTGCCCATTGCAGTTTTTAGAAAGCAGCCATGACCGCGCCTGGGCGATGGAATGGATCGCCACCATGTTAGCACTGAATGGCCTGATAACCAGTCCGGGTCAGCGCAATGAAATTGCCAGCGCCATCATCAATATGCACCAGACCGGTTCGCAGAGTCTGACTGAGTTTGTGTCCAGCATTCAGGATAAGGACATCCGGGAGGCGTTAAAGCAATATACGGTAGAAGGTTCGATGGGGCATTTGCTGGATGCTGAAGCCGATGGCTTAAGTCTCACGGATTTCATGACCTTTGAAATAGAAGAATTGATGGGACTGGGCGAAAAATACGCCCTGCCGGTATTGCTTTACCTGTTCCGCCGTATCGAGCGCTCGCTGCACGGGCAACCGGCAGCCATCCTTATCGATGAAGCATGGCTGATGCTTGGCCATGACGCCTTCCGGGAAAAGATACGCGAATGGCTCAAAGTCCTGCGTAAGTCCAATTGCATGGTGATCATGGCAACTCAGTCCTTAAGCGATGCTGCCCGTTCCGGCATTCTGGATGTGATTGTCGAATCCACCGCCACCAAAATATTCCTGCCCAACCTGTTTGCCCGCGATGAAGATACGGCGGCGCTCTATCGCCGGATGGGCCTCAATAACCGGCAGATTGACATCATCGCCACTGCCACGCCTAAGCGGCAATATTACTATGTCTCTGAAAAAGGCCGTCGTCTTTACGATCTGGCGCTTGGCCCGCTGGCGCTCGCTTTTGTAGGAGCCTCCGACAAGGACTCTATCGCCGTCATACAGACACTTGAAGCGAAGTTTGGCGCAGATTGGGTAGCTGAATGGCTGAAATCCAGAAATATCAATCTTGCTGATTACCAAGGGGAGTACGTCGCATGAATATGGCACAGCTATTCAAGGGCAAGCGGGGTTTGGCAGAAGCACCCGGCAATCCGTATCTGAGCGCCCGCAAACAATGGAATGAGCATACTAAAGGCATCATTAACGCTGCCCGGTTATGGCAGGCGGTGGCGCTTTTATGTCTTATGATCACACTGGCTGCTATTGGCGGTGTGCTGCATCTGGCCAGTCAGTCTAAATTTATTCCCTACGTTATCGAAATGGATAAGCTTGGCCAGACCGTGGCCGTGGCACCGGCGCAGTTAGCCGCTCCGGTCGATCAACGTGTGGTGCGCGCCAGTCTGGCGGCCTTCATAAGCAATGCACGGCTGGTGACGCCGGATATTGCCTTACAGCGTAAAGCCGTTTTGGCTGTCTATGCCATGATGCATGCAGATGATCCGGCAGCAGCCAAAATGACTGCCTGGTTTAACGGCAATGAGGCCAGCAATCCATTTCAGCGTGCCGCTAAAGAAACCGTTGAAACGGAAATCGTCTCCGTCATTCCACAAACGCCGGACAGCTGGCAAATCGAATGGAATGAAAAGCTGTTTGACCGGCAGGGCGTGCCTATTGGTCAGCCGTATCGCATGAAGGCACTGGCCACGGTGGAAATAGTGCCGCCGGACGCCTCCACCACGGAGGAGAAGTTACGGCAGAACCCGCTGGGTGTCTTTGTAAAGGATTTTAGCTGGTCGAAACAAAACTAAAGGAAACGATTATGAAATATACTTGTACCGCCTTGCTTCTTGCACTCTCTCCGGTCGCTGCTAACGCCGCTGAGGATAATGAAGATGTTAACAATTATTTCAGTCCTCAGCCTGTGCTCACGTCACAGGAAAAGGCAGGCCTTGCACTCGCCGATGGCTGGAAAGCTTCGAGCGGCAAGGCTCTGAAACCAACACCCGGGCCGGATGGTGCTGTCAGTTTCCTGTTCGGGGCTTCGCAACCGGGGATTGTCTGTGCCGTCATGCAGATATGTGACATTGAGTTACAGGCGGGCGAACAGGTCAACTCTATCCATTTAGGCGATGCAGCGCGCTGGATGGTGGAACCTGCGCTTACCGGTGCTGGCGACGTACAAATCCAGCATCTCATCATCAAGCCGATGGATGTGGGCTTAAGTACATCGCTTATCGTGACTACCAATCGCCGTACCTATCATATGGCCTTGCGCTCCACGCATCATGATTTTATGCCGCGTGTGACCTTTGTTTATCCGGAAGATGCCATGAAAAAGCTGGAAGTGGTAAAGGCAGCCAGCGAACAGGAACATACCCAAAAGACCATTCCTGAAACCGGTGAGTATCTGGATAATCTGGACTTCAATTATGCGATTGAGGGCAAAACCAGCTGGAAACCGCTGCGCGTTTATAATGACGGTAGAAAAACCATTCTGGAAATGCCCGCTTCCATGGGGCAAACGGAAGCCCCGACATTGCTGGTTGTCCGTAAAGAAGGCGGACTGTTCAGCAACGATGAACAGGTCATGGTCAATTACCGCGTGCAGCATAACCGTTACATCGTGGATGGTTTGTTCGATAAGGCCATCCTAATTAGCGGTGTGGGTGATAGTCAGAATCGTATCACCATTACCAGGGAGTAGTCATATGCAAAAAGCACTGATAGCAGCGCTGCTGCTGACCACGTTAAGCGCCTGTACGGCTCCCTATGGGAACTATGCCGCTTTACCGGATGCCACTAATGCACAATTGGCAGATGAAACCGCGCAGGAGCTGACGGTGCTTTATCCACCAGCCCGCACGCATCTCAGCGTATCGCAACCAGTTAATGATGCTTATGGGATGGAACTGGTCAAACAGCTGCGTGAAGCGGGATATGCGGTACAGGATGATGATAAGGAAACCATATCGGCAGCCGATACCGAACTACTGCCCATTAGCTATACCGTTGATGGCATCAGTAACGGGCTTTACCGAATAACGCTAAGGGCTAGTTCTCAAGTTTTAAGCCGGGTGTATAGCGCCACTAATGATGGCTTTGTTCCGGCAGGTTCCTGGACACGAAAGGAATAGCTATGACCGATGATAATCCCATGCTTTCTTCGGAATCCTCCCCCCATGAGTTGGGTAAGCATTCTGGCGTCCGGCGCGTTAATAACCTGCCATTGTATCTGGCAGGCGGCGCTGTCGGCGCATTTCTGCTGATGATGGTGCTGGTTGGGATAGATCGTGCTAATAAATCACAGGCTACGGCACAGGCAACGCCCGTAAAGCATAGTGATACCACCCAACTGGTGGCATCTATCACCGGCAACCGGACAGGCGGCATGGTGCCTGCCGCTGTCATGGTTCCGCCTGCGCCACCCGTACCCGCCATCACGGTTCCCATTGCTATGCTGGATGATCTGGAAAAGCCGCCTTTGCCTAGACGCTTGCAGGAGACGGCGGCGGCTGACCCGACACTGGAGCGGATCAGGCAGCAAAAAATGCAATTATTTGAAAGTGCCGTAAAAAGCAAAACAGCGGTGCCGATTCCGGAACTCAAAACACATGCCGGTGATAGTGACCAGCGCACAAAAACCTTACAGCGCATAGATGATGCCAATGCCGCATTCACCGCCCGCCTGGCGCAGCTTGAGGGTGGCGGCGAAGATAAGCCTGCCGCACTATCCAGTAGCCAGCGCAATGATCTGAAATCCTTTGATGTGACCAATAAAAGTGACCGCTGGCAGCTGGGTGCACAGGTAGAAGCGCCCAGAACGCCTTATACGCTCCGCGCCGGATTTATCATACCGGCAACGCTGATTTCCGGGATCAATTCCGATTTGCCGGGGCAGATAACCGCGCAGGTTAGCCAGAATGTCTATGATACCGCTACAGGCAAGTATTTGCTGCTTCCGCAAGGCGCTCGTCTGGTCGGCAGCTATACATCGAACGTGGCATATGGCCAGTCGCGTGTCATGGTGGCATGGCAGCGCATTGTGTTTCCCGATGGCAAAACGCTGGATATTGGCGCGATGCCCGGTGCCGATGGCGCGGGGTATTCCGGCTTTAATGATCAGGTGAATAATCATTATGGGCGGATTTTCGGCTCTGCCATACTGATGTCGGGCATTACGGCGGGTGTTTCCATGAGTCAGAACGCGAACAGCAATGGTGGTGTCAACGCGCAGCCTACGGCCAGTTCCGCACTCAGCGAGGCATTAGGCCAGCAGCTGGGCAATGTGACTGCGCAGATGATCAGCAAAAACCTGTCTATTTCTCCAACGCTGGAGATACGGCCCGGCTTCCGTTTCAACGTCATGTGCATCAAGGATTTGGTGCTGACCAAGCCTTATGCCTCGTTTGATTATTAGTAACAGGAGGGAAAATAATGAAACGCTTATCAGTCATATTAGCTATAACCAGTATTCTTAGCACTCAGGCGGCGTATGCGCAGATTGCCACCATCGATGTCACCAACATCGTGCAATCAACCATCAGCGCTGAACAGGCGGTGGCGCAAACTGCGCGGCAAATCCAGCAATACCAAACGCAACTGCAGCAACTGGAGAATCAGATCAAAAATACCACTAATCCCAGCAGTTTCCAGTGGGATAATGCCAACGCCATCATTACCCAGCTACTGGCTGGGATGAGGACACTCAATTATTACCAGACCCAGGCTGGTAGCATTGAGGCGTATTTAAGTAAGTATTCCAATGCCAGCCAGTATCAGAGCAATTCCTGCCTTTCTACCGGCTGCAATACCACACAAGTCCAGCAATTATCAGCAAATGCCTATAATGGGTCGGGCGCGCAAAAAAGCGCCAATGACGACATGCTGCGCAATATCACCACGCAACAACAGCAACTGCAAAGCGATGCCAATGATTTACAGGTGATGCAGCAGAATGCGCAAGGCTCGACCGGGCAGATGGAAGCCATACAGGCCGCCAACCAGCTGGCCAGTAATCAATCTATGCAACTGATGCAGATTCGCAGCCTGATGATGACGCAGCAAACGGCAGAGCAGGCACGAATGCAAAGTGTCGCAGATACGGAAGCGCAGCAAACTGCCGCGCATACGGGCGCTTATGCTCCCCGCTATGCGGCCAGCCCGGCGTTCAATGTGATGGACTACACCCAGTAAACATTAGGACAGCATATGCAATCCTATGGCATCTATATAAGGCGATTATTCTGCATTTTGGCAGCAATTCTCGTTTATGCCTCTGAGGCATCGGCGCAGGTGACCAATGCGGGTATTCTGAATAACGTCACGACACAGTTTCATACCCAAGCTGCCAGCTGGGCCGTTGTCATGCAGGGTTATGCCACCTGGCTGTTCTGGACGCTGGGCACTATTAGTCTTGTGTGGACGGGCGGCACGCTCATTCTAAAAAAAGCAGATATTGGCGAATTCTTTGCCGAATTCATCCGCTTTTGCCTGTTCTTCGGGTTTTTCCTCTGGCTGCTGAATAACGCCGCCGCCATTGGTAGCGCCATCATCAATTCCCTTATCATGATGGGAGCTAATGCCAGCGGCACCGGTGTTACCAATCCATCTGGCGTGATGGATATTGGCTTCGATATTTTTAACAAAGTCATGAGCCAGACCAGTATCTGGAGTCCCACAGATAGCCTTATCGGCGCGCTCCTTGCGGGTGTTACCTTGATCGTCATCGCGTTGATTGCTGCCAATATGACCATCATGCTCTGTTCTGCATGGATAATGCTCTATGCGGGCATTTTCTTTCTGGGCTTTGGCGGCTCACGCTGGACTTCGGAAATTGCGCTGCATTATTACCGCACGCTGCTGGGCGTAGCAGTTAGCCTGATGGCGATGATCCTGATGGTCGGCATCGCGCAGAACATCATCAATGGCTATTACAATAACCTAAGCCCAGGCATCAATATTCCTGAAATCGCCACCATTATGGTGGTAGCGGTCATTCTCCTGCTGCTGGTCAACCGTATTCCGGGGCTGATTTCCGGCATTCTCACTGGCGCATCCTTCAACCATTCGGGCATTGGCAACTTTGGAGCAGCTTACGGCGTCGGTGCGGCGCTCGGTGCTGCCGCCATAGCCAAGGCCGCTACGGGAACAGCTGCTGCTGCGGCATCAGTGGGTGCACAACATATTGGTGGAAGCGGACAGGCTCTCAAAGCCGCGTTTCAGAGCGCGCAGCAAAATATGGCATCTCAAGGGAATAGCACATCCGGCAATACAGTGTCCGCTGGCCTGTCATCCGCCATGGGAACTGGTGCCAGTTTCGCAGCTTCCATGGGCAAAAGCCTGGCCAAAGGAACCGGCACGGCAATCAAAGATTCCGCCAGCAATGCGATGGGGCGATTTAACGAGGCAGCCAGTCAAACCTTTCCCGGTAGAGTGGCCAGCAAAATTAGCGGCAGAGATGAATCGCCAAGTGCGATGCCTAATGCGATTGGCGCAGCTGGAGAAATTCAGGCCTTTGTTAATAAAACGCCGTAAGTGATGGAGGTTATTATGCGACTTATTTCCTTGGCATGTTTACCCGTAATGCTCATCGCCGCATGCCCGGCCTATGCCAGTAATCCCTGCCAGACATTGCTATGCATGGCGGGTGAAGTGCTGGGCCAGAGTGGCGGCAGTGCCTGTGATAACCCAATTGCCGACTATTTTAACATTATCGGCTTTAAGCGTGGAAAGTTTAATCCTGGCCGTACCTTTACTGCGCGGCTTAATTTTCTGAATAGCTGTCCCGGCGTTTTAGGAGGCTGGCCAACACAGATTAATGCCGTCTATGGCTATGCTTTCGGGTTATAGGCATGATCTTCGCCGATCTGCCGCCGCAATATCAGGAACGCATCGTATGTTCCATCATGGCCTCCGTCACCTATGACGTGCCAGCCAATATTGTTCTGGCCATCGCTGAACTGGAAAACGGCAAGCCTGGCATGTACCTGCGTAATGAAAACGGCTCTCACGATGTGGGAGTGATGCAATTGAATACACAGTATCTGGCAGATTTGTGGGGGTACGGTATTACTGCTAAGGATGCGGCGGATTCTGGTTGCTATCCTTACATGTTGGCGACATGGCGGCTGCGCCAGCATATTGTGCATGACAAGGGGGATTTATGGACGAAAGTGGCCAATTACCACTCCCGCAAGCCAAAATATAATGCGGTTTACCGAACTAAGCTGAAAGATGTTGCAAATCGTTGGACGGAATGGCTGATGAAGAACTTTTGTACCCAAATAGCCCACTGGTGATTTCCAGCGTTTGGATGTAGGATCATTGGTAATTTCAATTATGTGAGAAACTAATCTATTGTTACCTTATAAGAAACGATCTTGAAAGCTATACCGACGAAAACCCTTACGGCATATATAGCCGCTGCAATTCCAACAAAGGCTCAAAATTCCCTCGATCCGCTTCTTTAACCGCGCGTATATAATCTAAGCGTATAGGGCTTTCACGGTTCATCTCGGCTGGCCAGATTGGCAGATTCTTACCATGCTGTTTCAGCCAAATATCCGATAGCATGCGTGACCAGCGGCCATTACCATTAGGAAATGGGTGAATCCACACGGCACGGTGATGTAGGCGTACTGCTTGCTCAACCAAATCCATGCCTGTCTTATCCCAATAATGTAGATCATCGACCATTTTGCGCAGTTCTTCCTGGATCATATATGCCGGAACGCCGATATTAGGGTTTCCACTGGTTCTGACTTGCCCTGCCCATGTCCAGACGTTGCCATACATTTCTTTATGCAGCCGTGTTATCCAATCAACCTTAAAGGCGGCAGAGCGCCGGGAAGGTTTTCCCGCCAGATATTTCAATACTGCTTTGGCAATATTTTCGGCCTCCGCCACATAGAGTGCTTCTATGGTAACAATGTGCAACTTTAGCCCGGAAGCATCGTCAATGGGGGTTGCCCCCTCTATGGTTGGGAAAACAGGCATCACGCGCTCCAGATTTTACTTTTAGGGCCAGCCATCAGCTCATAGAAAAAACGTTGCTCAACGGCTTTCGCAGATGAGCCTGTCAATCCCTGTGCTTCCAATGAAGAGGTTCCCTGTACCACGGAAGTTAGCCAGCGCGCCTTCTTGCGCGCATGCTTTTCCAGAAGCGTTTGCTCGTCAATAATCTCTTTAGGAGTCAGGTTTAAGCCTAATACCTCAGCTATTTTAGAAGCGGTTTCAAGAGAGACTTTAGCGCCGTTATCTGAAAAAAAACGCTGGATCGTAGGCAAAGAAATACCCGTCATCTCAGCAAGCCGAGTTTGACTGATACCCAGATGCTCCCGCCGCTGGTTTATCTTATGCACCATGTTTGAGATAAGAGACGATTTTTCCATATGATTTCCGATTACCAAGCTTATTTGTTCTATTATATATGATTTATATCTAATAGTAAATACTATCATATAAGATGTATTTTACAATTAATATCATTATAATACAGTATACTATTTCTTATTGTTATTCCCATATCAAAATTGGCCGAATAACACTGATAATCCGTGACTTATCCATCAATCCAAAGTACCGGCCATCGAATGATTTTGGGCTATAGTCGGACATCAGCAACACGGAATGATCATCCAACACTGCGATGTCTGCTTTAACCGGCGATAAAGGCTTTCCCTCTAAATCCTTATCCAAAGGCTTACTGTTCGGCACAGATACACCATTGACGAATACACCGGCAGTAGTCATTTCTACATGATCATTGGCAGCAGCCATGATTTTTTTGATCATGTAGCCAGTACCGCCGGGACAAAATCCGGCGCCGATATAGCCGCGTTCTTTAGCTTGCCGGAATATAGCCGTATCGGTAGGGCAAAAGATGACCAACGCACCTTTGGTAATAGGTTCACCCGTCATCCAGTAAATGCCACGCGGATAGCTGCCGGTGGTATTGATCCGAATTCCGGCCAGTGGGGTTGTTATGGTGACTATGGTAAGACAGGCTATGGTCGCTATGGCTATTATGCATAGTTTTTTCATGGTATACCTGCCGTTATAAGTTTATCGGTGATCTTCGGAGCCGGGACTTCCGAGCGCTTCTGGAATACGGGGTCTTTAAAATACAGCGGCTGTTGACCATAAATGGCCGGAAATCCGGCGCAATAAATCACCATATCGCCCGGTTCCTGTATCATGCCATGGCTGTCTTTTTTCGGGCCGGGCATGCGCATGCTTTCATCGACGGTAAGCAAAGGCCGCTGCACCTCCTGGAACGTGCGCGATACCTGCCCATGCATTGCGCCGATGCGTCTGCCGCTGGTGGTAATCTGTTCTTTGACAATGGTAGTCTGCCCAGTCAGTTTGGACAGGTGTTCTGCGGTTTCCAGCCGATTGGGCGGGAAAGCAGTCTGTATATGGCAGTTGGAGGTAATGCTTTCTTCCCTTCCATAGCCGGATGCCGGATTCTGCAGCTGGTTGATGTCCTGCACGATGATGTAGCATTTGATGCCGTAGCCAGCGACAAAGGCCAAAGACTCCTGCATGATCTCCAGTTTGCCGAGGCTGGGAAATTCATCCAGCATCATAAGCAACCGATGCTTATAGTGCGGCTTGTGCCTTCCATGCTCAAACTCCATGCGGTCAGCCAGCAACCGGATGATCATATTGACCACCACGCGCACTAACGGGCGCAACCGGGCTTTATCGTTAGGCTGGGTGACGATATAGAGGCTGACCGGATTATGGTGATTCATCAGATCATGGATGCGGAATTCCGATTTGCTGACATTTTTGGCCACTACCGGGTCACGATAGAGCGATAAATAGGATTTGGTGGAGGAAAGCACGCTGCCTGCTTCCTCGTCGGCACGATCAAGCATATCGCGTCCCGCTGCGGCAACCGTTGGATGCGGCGCGCCGTTACGATGTTTATAGACTGTCATTTCTTTCCACAATTCTACGATTGGCTTTGCCGGATTGGACAGCATGGCATCCAGCGCCGGTAATGTGGCAATCTTTCCTTCATGATGGCATTTATAGAGCAAGTGCAACATGGTGCCGACAATCAGCGATTGCGCGGTTTTCTGCCAATGGTCGATAAGTCCCTTGCCATCAGGATCGACCAGTAAAGTGGCCAGATTCTGCACATCGCCAACCTCATGGCCGGTTCCCAGCCGGATTTCTTCCAAAGGATTAAAGCCGACGCAGGAAATCGGATTGGCCGGATCGAAGCGCAACACTTTATTGCTCGCATGTCTTTGCCGCCATCCGGCAGTCAGTTCCCATAGCTCGCCTTTGAGATCGAGGATAACCGCGCTCTGTTTCCAGCTGAGTAATGTCGGGATGACCAGCCCCACGCCTTTGCCGCTGCGCGTGGGAGCATAGCACAAGATATGCTCCGGGCCGTTATGGCGCAGATAATGGATGCGATTATCCTTATCCCGCCATGCCCCGACATAGACGCCTTCATTGCCCAGCAATGCCGCTGCTGTTATATCGCTTTTACCCGCCCAGCGTGCCGATCCGTGGATAAATTCATGGGCTACCGATGAATTGGCGGTTACGACATGCCGGAAAAAGGCCACCAGCATAAGGGCAGCGGAGACAACCAGTCCAACAGACGCGGCTTTTCTAAGCGCCATTGGATAGAGATCATAATACTGCAATGCCCATTCCACACTCTTCCAGGGGGCATAGAGATGGTGGAAAGATTCCCCCAACGTCGCCTGATAGGCAAACTCATGGGCAAATAGCTGTGTGGCAGATGCCAGCCCAAGAAAGAGTGAAGCGAACACCATTGCGCACTCCACCTTTCTATCAGGTCGAACTTTGCCTGTCCTTACTTGCGGCCCGATAGCATTGTTGCGTTTCTCGGCCATTTACATTCTCCTGCCGCGTTTGCGGATAATGCCTTGAGCATTTTCAGGGGGATGGTTATTTGCATTACTGGCAAAAAGCGCCTGCCTTTGCTGTTCCATGGCAGAATCGGCAAATACCAGGTTTAGCCTAGCACAGGCTGCTACTGCCTGCTGGCGAAACGCCTCTGTTCCGGTAATAGCCAGTTGCCGTCCGAAACGCTGCACGGCTATGTTTAATGCTGCAATAACCGCATCATCACCGGCATGTTCACTGAGACGCAATAGCTTGCCGTCATCGCGCAGCACTGTTTGCGCAATCTGGTAATGGACAGTGCCGCGTTTGGTGACTGCTTCGATTTTGCCGCCTGCATGGTAATTGAGGCGGTCAGCTACTTCACCGCCGATGGCATTTATCCGTACTGGCGCTCTTTCGTAACGGTTGCGCAATACTTCTAATGCCTGGGTATTGCCCTCCCATGCCTTGGCTTTCAGCCAGTCATACCAGACGGCTTGCTTGCCTTTGGCGTAAATATTGCGCCAGTCTTCCTGATAATCTTGCTGAATGGCGCGGATTTCTTTAACCAAGCTTTCAGAAGCAGCATGATGCAGTACGGCTTTGGCCAGCCTGCCTCTGGTCGGCTTTATGACCGCGCGTTTCGCCTGCGCCGCTTTTTTAGCGCCTTCGACACGCCGGTCTTTCCGATGATTGGCTCGTTCCTGTAACACTGTATGCCGCTGCGTCTGCTGCAGGCGCTCGTGCTGGTATAAAGCCCATAGCTGGCGTGTATCGATTTTCGATGCCATGGGCTTTATTTCATAACTGCCGGTAATATTTGCATTTTGCGCAATGCCGGGCTGGAATGCTCCAAGCCTTTTCTCCAATGCGCTTTTGGAAAAACTGCGATTGATGGAGCTGGCTTTAGCGTTAATGCCGTTCTTGGCAGTAATCACCAATCCGTTCCCGCGTTCGGATAAGGTCAGACTATTTTTTGCCAACGTCTTATGCAGTTCATCCCAAGATGAAGCTGCCAGCAGTTCCGACAAACAGCCGCGCTTGATCCAACCGATCAGGCTTTCGATGCCTGCCGATTTTTCCATATCCTGCGCCTTGGCTTCGCCGGGCGTCATGTGGGCAATATGGTTATCGGTCGCCAGGCCATATTCCTGTTCCAGCGCCTGGCATAATTGCCCAAGAGTCTTCTTATCGAAATACGGCTCATGCGCGGTATAGCGCTGGGGGTGGATTTTATTAATGGCGATATGGATATGCGTATGATCGGTATCGTAATGCACGGCGCTGACACGCTGGTGTTCGCTATAGCCTAATGCTTCACATACGCGGGTTTCTATGGCGTAAAGAGTCGCAGGCGTTGGGTTGTCACCTTCCCGGAAGGACAGCAGCAGGTGGTAGGTTTTATCCATCCGGGTACGGGTGTTTTTGGATTGTACCAGTTCGACTTCCTTTGCTGCCCAGTCCGGATGCTCAGCCTGGCAGTTGGTGATGCGGATTTCGCCCACGCGCTCGTTTTTACCCTGCGCATTAGTAATATACGCCACCAGTTTCGAGAACCGGCTTTTATGGGCGTTACTGAACTCGATGCGCTTGGCAATCATAGCTTGCTCACCTTCTCGAACAGTAAGCGTTGTGTCGCTTGAATCTCATCCAGCAGGCTATTAATTTTCGGCACGATCTGCCCCGCGCCGAATAGCTTTAATCGCTCGTCATTGGTCAGCCACATTTTGAGCAGGCCACCCAGTCGTCCCAGGTCGCCATTAATCCTGACCAGTTCCAACCCAATGTCAGCGTCAAAGACGGCCTTGGGCTGATAGTGCAATCCGACACTGCGCAGGTAAGCGGCAACGGATAAACGGCAGTTAGTCGCATGACTTTTTATCGCTGCCGCCTCAGCCGGAAGCACCGGCACCTGAAGCCGCCGGATTCTCTGTCTCGATGATTTATTGCTCATCTTACCCCTCCCCCCAGCCCCGCAGGGCAGGTCATCGTTGAGTGCGAAGCGCGAATAAGAAAACGTAATGTTGAGTAACATTACACATCCTGCCCTCCACCTACCTTCATCTTACAGTATGTGTTGCTTCTTCGGGAGGGGTGGACATGTAGGAAATAAAAACCCACCTCGGAATTATTCAAAGATGGGTTATAAGTCGGCTAATATTCGCTTAGTAGCATGATGACATTTGTTACTCCACGACGGAGGCGAAGGTTTAAAAGGCTGGAGCCTTAAGGCTGGCAGTCAAACCCTCAACACGTAAGCGCAGCGAACGGAGCGGGCCGAGGGTTGACTGTCAGACGGCTTCAGCCAAAACCGCACCCCATACCCTGCTGTGTGGTTACGCATGGGGCAGGTGATGCTAAAAACATGTGTGTTGCACCTGTCAAAACAAGGCAAGCTGGCCGCCTTCTTCCTCGCCGTCATCATCCGGGGATGACTTGGCACCCATAATTGCCAGTGCTACCGCACGGGCGTATTCTTCCACGCTCGGCGCAGCCTCGATTTCCCACATGGGGGCAAAATGGCTCCGGTATCCGGTTTCACTTACAGGAATCCTACGGCGTGGTTCGTGCGGGCTGGTAAATTCAAAATGGGCATAGTCGGCGGTGGCAAAATAACGTGGCCGGTAATGCACCAGCATTTCCTGTGCCTCAATGGTTAAGGTAAAATGTATGTCCTGCTGCATGGTGTCACGCTCCTATTTTAAAGAGGGTCGGTTGCTGGTAGCGTCCTGATGCCAGGCGCTCGTCCACAGGGCGGTGATCCTCGCGCAAGGCGTCGAATAAGGCCAGTTGTGCGGCGAGGGTCGGCATAGGCTGCGGTCAATTGGGCGCGGCGAAGCTCCAGAATGTCTTTCCAGCGATAGGCTTTGCCTTCGATAGCAATAAAGGGTGCACGGGTCATACTGCTGCCCCTTCCGCTGCTATTATAGCTTCATGCACTTCCACCAAGACGCTACACAGGGCGTAGTACATTCTTTCTATCTGCCAGCCTTCAAGCGCGGTAAGGGGCTGACCGTCTTCGTAAAGCATAATGTCGGTCGCTTCCTCAATGGCGGCTTCCGCTGCTGTGAGGGCTTTAATTAACTTTTTGCAGGTTGCCATCTTGGGCTTGCCGTTCTTATTTGGGGTTTTCATGGTCTATGCTCCCGCCTGTGATGATTGATAGCTATGCAGGTGATCGGCTGCTTTCTGCGCATGGCTGGCAGCGGTGAATATCGCCCGTTTGTCGTCTTTCAGGACTTTCAACCATGATACGATATAAGCGGCGTGATCCTCACGGGTCTCCGGCGTGATGCCAAGGTCGGCACACAGGAAGGCGGCACCTATTTCCGCAACGAGTTCCTCCATTGCATAACCGGAATCGGCAAAACGCTTGCGGCCTAAGTCCCGGTCGAGGCGGGTTTCGTGGCGCGTCCAGTGGGTCATTTCATGGGCAAGGGTGGCATAATAGCTTTCACCATCGCGGAATGTCGGAAACTCCGGCATCTGTACAATGTCCTGAGAAGGGCTATAAAATGCCTGATTGCCTCCATGCTTAACAGTTGCACCGGTAGCGGCAAAGAAGCCTTCTGCGGTGTCCATCCGGTCAATATCTTTATTGATAGGTGCGATAGTTGCATAAAAATGGTCAGGCAAGCCGTCAACCTGCTCGGCATTAAAAACTGTGTATCCCTTCATGAAGGGGATAGTTGTTTCTACGTCTGCGCCTTTATCGTCGGTGCCGGTCTTCTTGAAGGTATCGGCATAAACGACCAGTGAGCCTTTTTCGCCCTTCTTCACCTGTCCGCCAAGATCTGCGGCCTGCTTATAGGTTATCCATAAGGGGCTGTTAAAACCGCATTCCATAGCCGAAGCCCAAAGCATCAGCACATTAACGCCACGGTAGGCTTTGCCTCCGGCACGCAATGGCCGGGATATATGTCCGGCTGCATGTCCTGATTGCCACGGTTGCAACCATGTCAGATTGCCGCGCTCAATATCGGTAATGATTTTGTTGGTCACACGGCTGTAAATATCAAGTTTCTCGCTCATTTCTTTGACTCCCTTGTTAATAAAAAGTTGCGCAATGCAACTTTAACTAGGCCAGCGCCAATGAGCGGGGGTTGGGCGTCAAGACGAACGGCGAGGGAGGGGAATCGCCCGGCCTGCACGGAGCGTAAGCGTAGGAAGGTTGGGGATGCCCTCGCCGTTCCTCGTCCCGGTCTTGATGCCCTGGGGGCTGCAAGCCCCACTTACTTTAAACAAAAAAAAGACCGCATAATGCGGCCTTACTGCTAAAACTGATAAGTTACTGGGCGGGCACGAAGCCCGCTCAGGTGATGAGGATTATTTAGTTTTGGATTCAACACGAAGGCTGGTTTTGCCGACGAACGGCATACATTCGAGTTGAATGTTGAAGCCTTTAACATCCTTGCCGCTGCAAAAAGCTGCCGTAATGCTGGCCGCAGCTTAAGCAATTTTTTGTCTTAAAATGATACGAGATTTGAGCTATTATGTGTCAATATTTAAAATTTAAGAGCTACAAGGATAAAAATGAGAAAACGCATGTTATGGATTATCGTAGGTATAGCAGTGATTGGCGCAGCGGCATGGGGACCGATGGTGAGTAGTAATGTCGAACAGGCAAAATACGAGGTGGTGGAATCGCAGGGCAATATCCAAGTCCGCGACTACGCGACG
>JANYES010000021.1 GCA_025362975.1 Alphaproteobacteria bacterium
CGCCAGTGTTACCGATGATTCCCGAAACTCCGATGAATAAACGGTGGATTTTCTTTTCTCAGTCATAATAGCTATTCCTTACCTTTCCTCACCCCATTATTACTTCAGGTGAGTTGTCCGGAATACTGTAGCCACATCAAAGTTCTCGAACATGGTGTCGGCGAAACCGATGGCTTCTAAAAAATCACTCTCTGTCCGGTGAGCACATCCGTCGTGATAGCATTTGAAATGGCCGCGTCCTCTACCTCCTGTCCCAATTGGAAGGTAGGAGGTCGAACTATCACCATCTTCGCCAGTTGAATGACAATGGTTAAATGGACAAGCTATGTGGAGCTGTCCACGACTGCCTCGGCCTAAAACCAAACCTTTATTGTAAAGAAAGATAGCGATTTCATCGTCCTGCTCTTCATAATCTATGTGCCCGCGCTTTACGACAAAGCGCGGCTCATTCGTAACCGCCTCAATGACCAAATCGACTTCGTCAGTTGCGCCTCGTACAAAGCCACTACGCTCTGGCACAGGATTGATAACAGAATCGTCAAAAACAGGGGCGGCTGTATAGTGAACTTGGATAGGGTCAAATACCGAGCTGTCACACTCGATTGCTTCTCCCCATGCGCGAAGCTCAGTGCTTGTTTTGGGCGTTTTTAACCAGAACCATAAATGAGCCTTGAAGAACGCCCGCTTGCTTGGATGCCCAGCACTATTGGATAGCTGCCAGTGATACGAAGCATGGTGAAAGCAATTTGGTAACTGCGAAGTTATGAATTCTTTGGCGCTTGAGATGGGGTCAAATACAGGGTCGCTACCCAAAGGCTCAAACTTATCTACCTCGATTAAGATAGTATGTAGCGGCTGATCGACAAAAGCAGTATCTTTACGTCGAAGAACCAAATCTTTCTTGTACTCAGTATCAGCCTCTTGCTCTGTTTCTGCGCCGACATATTTGCCACGGATGATGCATGCGTTATTGTTGCGTTCAAGGCTGGACAGAAGCGCGGAAAGACCTTTGATGCTACTAACTCTTTTTTCATACAGCTTAAAATATTTGGCACAATCATAATTCTGGATTGTACCATCCGCCTTCCAACGTTTCGCAAGAAAACGCGACGTATGTTTAAGAACCGATAGCGTATCATATGTTTTCCCAACCATGGTGCGCTACTACCCCCTGGTCGTAGAAATGTGCGTTTGCGCTTCACAATGTTCGAATAACGTCTGTTTGCTATAGCGAACAGAGCGACCGAGTTTTATGAACGGCATACCTGTCCCGGCCCAGCGGTCACGCTGTAGCTTGGCAACGCTGACTCGCAAAAGTGCGGCAGTTTCTTTTTCGTCTAATAGTTCTGGAAAGTTCATATGGCCTCCTAAATGTTAGAAGGCCAGCGTATGCAATACTATTGGGCTGGTATAAGGATGAATAAAGTCGCTATTTAGGGTCTTTTTTATCCTGTCTTTTTATCCATGCTAAACTTCTAGCATCATGACTGATTATTATACCGTATGTGTCGCCCAGAAAGGTGCAAAGCCAATCATAATTTGTCTGGATTTCCTCACCATATGGCCTACGGCCCTTACCGCCTTGAGGCAATTTATCAAAATATTGTTGGTATAACTCGAATATATATTTCCCGGCCATTTGACCGGCTACATTATGTTTTCCTTTCTTGCGCTCTCTAGTTTTGAGTTCAAATAGGTTATACAGCATTCTATCAAAATAAAGTATTGCATCTTCCAAATCACATGTTTGGGTAATTTGCGTACTCATTATGCTGGTTGCATTAAAATTACAGCCGATTCCTCCCCGGGTCTTGGTTAGTAAATTGCGGAATTTTACCAATTGCTCCTTAGTTTTTGTGGCTTCTAGAATAAGATGATCTTTTTTATATGGCAGAGTAGTTTCATCCCCAGCATCCCATATTATATTTGGCATTTCTGCGACAAGATCGCCTGCAAATCTCTGCTTTGATTCTATATCAGCCGGGATATTCGTAAGAGTTCTCATGATCTTTTCCATTAATTCATATTCATGCTTGCCGTAGGAATCTTTCTCTTCTTCTGTCATTGGAGTAAATTCTACGTCGACTAACCCATCAACAAAGGGAACATCGCCTAAACCAGTGCGGGGTACTTTCTTAAATGCCATTCTTCATGCCTTTATTTCGTAATCCCACCTTTTCTTTCAACGGTATCACCTCAGCAGAATCCTTTAATCCAGTGGTGCGTAGGACATAATCGGTAATGCGCTGCATAGGCGGGCGCAGGCGCTCCACATCCACTACGATATAGCCAGCTGTGACGTCACTGCCTGTAGCATGATTTAGCAATCGTTTGAGCGCATAAGCAGGTATGTCCAAACTTTCTGCAATGGTGGCGAAGGTGCGGCGCAAATCATGAACGCAGAAAGAAACGCTGGAAGCGTTTTCCACTTTTTCTATGGCATAGCGAAGGTTTGAAACCTTACGATCATGTAAATCGGCAAAGACATACTGTCCTTTGGCACCAGCCTTCCGGCGCTCTACCATTTCTAATAAGAAGTCCGAAAGCGGGAGGGTGTGGGAACGGTGAGCTTTGGTATCGGCCAGCGTAAAGGTGCGAGCTTCAATATCAACATCCGTCCATTTAAGTGTTGCTGCTTCCTCGCGGCGCAGGCCAGTCAGCAGGATAAAAAGAAAATAGTCCTGCATGGTCTGGCTCGGTAACGTCATTACTGCTGTAAGCCACGGAGCAAGTTGGTGCGGCTTGATGACCGTCTGGCGGCGGCTGATGCGATACCATGCCCTTGTGCGCGACAGATGCGCTACGGGGTTATGCGTCAGCACCGGCGTACCATCCGTAGCCGAATATTCGGCAATAGCAAAATTATATACGGCGCGTAGGTAGCGCATTGCAAGATTAGCACGGGCAGGTGAACGCTCACCAATCAGCTTATGGCGGCGGGCAATCATATCCGCTGATATATCTTTTAACGGCCTTTTCATCCAATCTCGAAACAGGAGCATGGCATTATCAATATCATTCACCGTTTTTGGCTTGAGGTGACGGCGCTCAAGATAATCAGTAAGGGCTTGCTCTAACGATGCTGATTCAACCTCGTGTTTGCGTCGCTCTGCGGCTGGATCGCGCCCTACGGCGATATGCCCGGCCAGTTTCTGCGCTTCCTTGCGCGCCTGTTCTGCCGTCAGGTCGCCATAGCGGCCTAGCGTTATCCGGCGCACCTTCCGGTTAATGCGCCGCTCTAGCACGAATGATTTAGCACCGCTTGCCGTCACCCGCACGGCGAAACCTAGCAAAGAATCATCCCGATATATCGCATAACCCGATGCCGGAATTGGCAACCGTTCGATAGCTGATTTTGTGAGCTTTATAAAAGCCTCCTTTGAATCCGTGTAGACGCCATGTAGACACGCAGCTTAAAAAAGCCTCGAAGACATTATGATGCTATAGTAAAAAAATCAATAGCTAATACAGCAGCTTTCAAAGTACTTCAAAATAATGTAGACTGGCTAAAATTGGATATGATATGACTTTTAATCAGGTTGTCGCGGGTTCGATTCCCGCCCGGATCACCACTTTTCCCCAGAGCACAATGCCACGCCGAACCACGGTTTATTCGTTGTTTTCCGGCATAAAAAAAGCCGCCCGTTTGATGGGGCGGCTTTTTCTTTAAGTGTAAGGTGTCAGCTCTTAAGCGAGCTGGCTCTTTTTGCGCTGGGCAACGAAGCCCATTGCAGCGAGTGCGGCTGCAAGCATATAAACAGAAGCTGGCAGCGGAACATTGCTGACTGCTGCTGTCGCCGTGCCAGAGACGGCGAAGGTGCCGCCTTCAAGCGCCTGAATGGCGGCCAGGGCGATATTGTTCAGGTACACATAAACGCTCTGAGTGGTGTTGACCTGCTGGATCGTGGTGCTGCCCAGTACGCTGCCAGTGCCCATAGCGTTGTAGGTAGGGATGCTGGCGGTGTTGGACAGAAGGGCGGCTTCGATCGCGGTAGCATTATGCACCGTGTAGTTTACGCCGGTGGTGCTCAGGGTTTGTGGATCGGTGATGGTAAGGGTTGCGCCGGTGACGGCACCAACAACGCTGCTGAGATCGAAGGTGAAATAGTTACGGAAGTCGTAGCTGCCGCAATTATCGCAATGGCCAACAATATAGTTGCTGTTGCTGAGAGCGCCATCTTCGCGATACCAGCCGGTATTGGTTGCCTGAATGGCATGAACGCCGGAATCATCCGAGACGGTGAGCAACTGCACGCCGCTATTACCGCTGAAACCGAAAGAAAAATTTTCTTCGGCGTGGGCTGGAGTAGCAATGCTAAACACGCTTACGAGCGCGAGGGCGGCTACTGCCAGTGAACGAAATGTATTTTTAGTAAACATTAAAAGCTCCATATATTAAAAATATTTAGTGCCGGATTAATGCCACAAAGCGGATTAGTTGACAACCCAATAATTAACATTTTTATAAAAAAAGCCGCCCGTTTGACGGGGCGGCTTTCCTTGAATTTTAGAAGTCAGCTTAAGCGAGCTGGCTCTTTTTGCGCTGGGCAACGAAGCCCATTGCAACGAGTGCAGCTGCGAGCATGTAAACAGAAGCTGGCAGCGGAACGGTGCCGACATTGTTTGCGGTGCCGCCGACGGTGAAGGTCTGGCCTTCAAGCGCCTGCAGTGCTGCGCGTGCGAAGTTGTTGAGGGTGACGGTAATGAAGCTGTTGTTGTTGGCGGTGGTGACAACGGTCGTACCGTATACCTGAGCTAATTCAATTGCATTGTAGTCCGCCAGGTTCTGGGCGGAGGTGCCACCATTCAGAAGCGAGCCCTGATCAATGCCGTTTGCGTTGTGCAGAAGATAGTTCTTAGCCGGGCCAGCAGAACCACTAACCGGATTGAAGATGCTGATCGTGGCGCTGTTGATCGGGCCGGTGATGCCGGTCAGGTCGAAACTGAAGAAGTTATGATAATTCGCCTGAGTGGTGCACATTGCGCAATCGCCGACGATGTAGTTGTCAACGTTGTGCTGGCCAGCGTTATTGACCCAACCTTGTGCGGTTGCATCAATCGTCGTTCCACCGTTGATGGTCAGTGTTGGAATGTCGAAGCCGGTGAATGCGAAGATGTAGTCGTTGGTGATGGCGTGAGCTGGCTTGGAAGCAACGGTTATCGAGCCGATTGCAGCCAAAAGAACGACTGCGAGATGTTTCATAATTTTTTTCATTGTAGTTTCTCCGGTATTTTGTAATTAGAATTTTTTGAACGCATGAGAAATGCCGCAAAAACTCTTGCCTGACAACTAAAAAATCAGGTTTTTTAACAGCATTGTTAATAATTCTGTTTTTGTGCTATTTTATTTATATAAAACAATAGCATTAATTATGTATAAGGACAGCATAAACGAGGCGTAAAGACGGCATTTTAGATGGTGCAAACAGGCCGGAGATTATTTACTGTGCGCAGGCGTCGTTTTATTTCGCCCGAGGTTAAATTTGCAAGTTTCGCCAGTACGATACCATAAGGTAGCATTAGCTCTGCTATGCGTCGCCGTAAGCTATGCGCTGCTGGAGGTGTTTTCACTGGCGATTTATTATATGGAATACGGGACTGGCTTTTCCTTTGCGACGGAGAAACAGCATCGGCTGGAAGCCGTCGGCGAACCGCAAACCCCGACTTCAAACACCGGTACGGCGAAAGGTGCGACCTTCGCCCTGCACCCCTATCTCGGTTTCGTATGGAATCGGGATGCCAAAACCCCGTGGAGCGAGCTGATAACCCCTTCCGGGCTTTTGGGCGAGGAAGACCCTTATGTCGCCAGTCGCGACCCTAAAAAGGCCATTGTGGCCCTCACGGGCGGGTCGGTGGCGGAGCGGTTGTTTGTGTCCTCCCGGCAGGTGATGCGGGATAAACTCAAGAATTTACCGGTCTTTCGTCACCGCAAAGTCGTTTTTGTCATGCTGGGCATGTCCGGCTGGCGCCAGCCGCAACAGTTGATATCGGTGGCGTATTACCTGTCACAGGGCGGGCGAATGGATATGCTGATCAACCTTGACGGCTTCAATGAGGCGGCCTTTGGCGTTCATGACCGGCAGGTGGGGATGTATCCGACATTTCCTTATCTCTGGAACCAGTTTTTCCCTCATGATTACGACCCTAACGATATGGGGCAGATGGCCCATATCGCCCTGTGGCGCGGACTGCGCAGGCAAACGGCGCTTATAGCCACGCATTTACGCTACAGTGTAACCGCCACCACCTTCTGGGGGTTGCTCGACCATTATATGGCCAATAAAGCTGGCTCCGCCGAGGCGGGTCTGCAAACGCAAGGTAAGCCCCTGCCATTTTACCTCGCCGGCCCGCAGACCTACAGCACAGCCCCGGTTGCGGCGATTTATGATATGGAAGGCGAACTATGGAAAAACAGCAGCCTTCAGCTAGCAGTTATCGCTAAAGCCAACGGATTTGCTTATTTTCACTTCCTGCAACCTAACCAATATGTCCCCGATTCGAAACCCTTAAGCGAGGTTGAAGCAGAAAAATACTACCAGCCAGCGCTGTTTCGCGCCGACTCGGTTGTGCATACATACCCCATCTTCGAAGCGGCAATCCCCCAAATGCGCGCCAAAGGCGCCAATGTATACAGCCTGACGCAGCTGTTCAAAACCACGCATGAAACAGTCTACGCCGACGCATGCTGCCACTTCAACGCCCTTGGCGATGCACGTATTGCCACTGCAATGGGTAATCAAATCATGCGGTATTACAAAAACCAATAGCTGCGGCGGCACACTAATTGCAGTGCTTTCAGGATATTGTGCTTACGAGCGCGCGGGCGGCATGAAACCCGCTCTAATTTAGCTAAAATGCAAGGCAATTGTTTTTTGCACCGCTATCATTATTTATCCGTTTGATATCTAAAAACTCGGCTACGATTTAGCTACGTCAAGTTCGAAATTTGCTAAAGTTAGTGATGCTTTATTTACACATTTTATCTATAGTAAATCTATAAGGACGAGAGAGAATGTAAGCCTTTAAAGACGAGGGAGGGAGCGCTTAAGCGACGTTATGACCAAGCCTGTCACCATTACAAAAACAACCCCCAACAGCAAGCGCGCTTACCACCGCTTTATCCTCATCAATCTCACCGTTCTTCTGATGGCGACCGCCATTGCCAAATGGACGTTTTCCGATCTCGGCCTGCCGATGGTCTGGCCCGCTTATGTGTGGAATAATTTAAGCGGCCCGCCGCTGAAAGACCCGCTGCTGGTGCGCAACGAGGTGGAGATGAAAAAGTTTAACCTGATCTGGTATTACCTCGCCAATGCGAACCGCGCGCAGAACCTGCATACGCAGCAATATACAGAATTGCCTGCGTTCTTAAATGCCTGCCACGGGTTTGACGACTACATCTATGCCATGCACCAGATGATCTATGCATCGCATGCGCTCGACGTGCACACGCTTAATTCCATCTATCCCGAGTTAGGCGATAAATTCCAGAAATCATGGGTTAGGGGTGCGAACCTGATGGTCAGCGCCTGTATTACCGGCTCTCCGGAGAAGTTCGTGCGCTCCAAATCCGCCAGCAGCGAGTGGGATAGCTGGTATGCCGCCAATAGTGAAGGCATCGAACAGGCCATGAAGCAGGCAATGAACTAACGCTGGTTCCCCTGCCGTATGAAGCTGTCGATATCGACCAATGCGGGCGCCTTACTGCGGAATCCATAAGCCAGCGATAAAACCAGCCCGATATGCCCGACATCCGGGTAGGTCAGCTCCACCACCGTATCGTTCGCCTCGCGCAGTTTAGCGCCAAGATTGCGAGCATTCTTCGCACCCACCTGATCATCCTCTGCGCCGGAAATCAGCAGCATCGGCGGCGCATGCGAATGGGCGAAGCTGACCGGCAGAAACTGTTCCTTCGTCGCTTTGCTGAAAACCGCTATAATTTTCGGCTCGTCAGGCGTAAAATCATACGGGCCCGCAAGGCCTATCACTCCTTTGACCCATGCCGCCGAACCATGTACGTTCTTAAAATAATGCTCATCCAGCGCCAGTAATGCCGCCATGTGCGCGCCCGCCGAATGGCCGGAAAGATACATGAATTTCGGATTCCCGTCATATTCGCCAATATGCGACTGCACCCACGCTACGCTCTCGGCGCTATCGTCCATAAACGCCGGGAAATACACTTCCGGATACTTGCGGTAGTCCGGCACCACCACTGTATATCCTTTGGAAGTGAGTGCTTGCCCTACGAATTTATAGATATCCTTGCTGCCGGTCTGCCATGCCCCACCGAAGAAAAACACCACGACGGTTTTATTAGCATCCGGCTTATCCGGCGAATAAACATCCAGCTTCTGCTGGTGTGTGCCATAAGCGATATCCTTATGGATAGTGTATCCGGAACTTGGAATGGTAATGTTGAGCAAATCCGCTTTCGAACAGCCGCTAAGCGCAACCAGCGTCGATAAAAGCGTCACCAATGGCTTTACGAACTTCATAGTTAGAAGATGGATTTCGTTTCAAGAGGGGTGGCACCTGCATACATCCGCATGAAAATCTGCACGGATTCGCGAACGTGGAATTCCTTATCTTCCTTATCCGGCACGGGTTTCAGCGCCAGAATCATGCGCAAATAGAATCGCCCTTTAAGAATCGCGAGATAATACGACGCCGCCGACCCTGTATCCTTAATCGAAAAATCGCCGCGCTTGTTAAGCAGTTCCAAAAACTGCGACAGCATTTCGATCAGTTTATGTGTGCCCGCTTCATAATACAGCTCGGCGAGTTTCGGATGCTGGTTCGCTTCAGCGATGACTAGGCGCGTGGCCGCCAGCACGTCTTTGCTGGTCATCATGTCGAGGAAGACGATACCGATCTTATAGAGCAGGGTTTCGGCGTCCTGCCCGGATGCTTCAAGCGTCGCCACCGTAGGCTCCTGGCGTTCGCACAATGACGTGACCATCTTGGTGAACAGCGCGTCTTTATTGTTGTAATGCGAATACACGGTTTGTTTGGTGACGCGCGCCATATCAGCGATTGCATCCATAGATGTATTCGTATATCCATTTTTCAAGAACAAGCGCGTGGCCGCCTTCAAAATGGCTTCGTGTTTCATTTCATCCCGGGAGCGTCGCGCCACCTTCTTTATGGTAGTTTGGATTTTTTTCTTCATATCTTTGCTCACACTTACCGGTTTAATAATAGACCGTCCAGTTCACTGTAGACTAGGCGGTATGATAGTGTTATTATATCCTAAAGATAAACGAATATCCACACATAAAATAAGCACAATATATGAGTAAAATTGCTGTGATCGGCACAGGTATTTCTGGCATGGGGGCCGCATGGCTCCTCAATAACCGCTTTGATATCACCGTTTACGAGCAGTCCGCCGACATAGGTGGTCACGCCCGCACCCGCACCATCACCTACGGGGACAAAATCATACCCGTGGACACCGGATTTATCGTTTACAATTACCAGAATTATCCGAATCTCTGCGCCCTGTTCAAGCATCTCGGCGTGCCGACCGAAAAAAGCGACATGACGTTTTCGCTCAGCGCCAATAACGGCGAAATCGAGTGGGGTGCTAAAAACTTGAACGCCGTGTTCGGCCAGCGCCGAAACATCTTCCGCCCGCAATACATCCGCTTCATCATCGATATCCTGCGTTTCAACAAAAACGCCATGCGCATCGTCGAAAAACACCCGGAATTCACCCTTGATCAACTCCTCAAGAAAATCGGCGTCGGCAAGTGGTTTACCCAGTTTTACATCCTGCCCATCGGCGGCGCCATCTGGAGCTGCCCGCTGGATAAAATGCTCTATTTTCCGGCCTTCCAGTTCGTGAAATTCTTCAGAGAGCACGGCCTTCTGTCCATCGTGGGCCAGCCGCAATGGCACACGGTCACCGGCGGTAGCATCGAATACGTCAAGCGCCTGACATTCTCCTTCCGCGATAAAATCCGCACCAATTGCGGCATAACCACCGTCACCCGCAACAACGGCAAGGTGCAAATCACCGATGTCACTGGCCGCACAGAAGAATACGACAGCGTTGTCTTCGCCTGCCACGGCGATCAGGCGCTGGCCATGCTCAAAGACGCCACCGCCGACGAGCGCAGCGTGCTCAGCGGCTTCCGCTACCAGAAAAACCTCGCCGTCGTACATAAAGACGTCAGCATCATGCCCAAGCGCAAACGCTGCTGGGCAAGCTGGGTGTATAACTACGAACGCGACGACAAGCGCGACGTCATCCCTGTCACCTACTGGATGAATTTGTTGCAGAACATCGACCACAAATACCCGCTTTTCGTGACGCTGAACCCGATAAAGCCCATCCCCATAGAGCACGTCTTCGAAGAGCATGTTTTCGAACACCCGATTTATTCGCAGGAATCCCTTGCCTCGCAGAAGCGCATCGTCGAGCTGCAAGGCAAGCAAAATACCTATTTCTGCGGCGCACACCTTCGCAACGGCTTCCACGAAGACGGTATCGCCAGCGGCGTCAATGTCGCCAAATTACTCGGAGAGAACGCGCCATGGGCATAAAAAACGGCCTCCTCATATGCAAGGTGTCGCATGCACGCCAGCGCCCGAAGCGTAACGCCTTCACCTATGGCGTGTTTTATCTGTGTTTCGCGCTGGACGAGTTACAGCAGCTTAAAAACTTCCTCTTTTCGCTGAACCGCTGGAACATTTTCAGCTTCTATGAAAAAGACCACGGTGAGCCGGAACAGAAAATGGATGTCTGGGTTAAAGGCGTGTTAAGCCAGTTCGGCGTCACCAAAGCCGACGGGCGCATCGTGCTGATGACGCTGCCGCGCGTGCTGGGCTATGTGTTCAACCCCGTAAGCTTCTGGTTTTGCCTGGACAAAGAAAAAAATATTCGCGCCGTTATTTCTGAAGTTCAGAACACCTTCGGCGATAAACACAGTTACATTTCGTTCCACGACGACCAGCGCCCGATCACCAAAGATGACCACATGAAATCCGAAAAGATTTTCCACGTATCGCCCTTTATAGCGATTAGCGGGCATTACTTATTTCGTTTTTATTTATCGGACGCAAAGGTCGGCGTTTGGATCGACCATTACGACGAGGAGGGGCTGCTGATTACCACATCCGTCACCGGCAAGCGCACCGAGCTTTCGCCTGCCCATCTCACCTACGCATTTTTCCGCTACCCGCTGGTCACGTTCAAAGTGATCGGTTTAATTCACTATCAAGCGTTGAAGTTGGCGTTCAAAGGGATACGTTACCGTACCCGGCCCAACCCGCCAACCACGGAGGTTTCACGATGAATATTATACCGGATTCAATTATCGAAAAGCGTTTCCTCGCCACGCTCGAAAAGCTGGAATACGGCAAACTGACCCTGACCACTCCGAAGGGCCAGAAATATACCTTCACCGGCACCAAGCCCGGCCCGGACGCCACCTTCCAGCTCACCACATGGGACGTCATGCGCAACGCCATGACTCGCGGCGACATTGCGCTCGGCGAAGATTACATCGCCGCGAAATGGGAAACCGACAGCATCGAGAACCTCTTCTCCGTATTCCTTCTCAACATGGACGTGCTCGACGATTATGCACATGGAAGCTGGATCAGCCGCGTCGGATTCAACATCTATAACTACATCATCAACTGCAACAGCAAGAAGGGCAGCCGCAAAAATATCGAAGCGCATTACGATGTCGGCAACGATTTCTACAAGCTCTGGCTTGATGAAACCATGACCTATTCCTCCGCCCTCTACAAAACCGAAGGCGACGATCTGCAAACCGCCCAGCGCAGCAAATACGGCCGCATCCTCGATCACGTAAACGCCGCGGAATCCGTTCTCGAAATCGGCTGCGGCTGGGGCGGTTTCGCCGAAGAAGCGGCCAAGCAGCAGCGCAAAGTCACTGGCCTTACCATTTCCCCTTCACAGCATAAATTTGCCAAGGAACGCCTCGGCAGCAGCGCCGACATCCGCCTGATGGACTATCGCGACTGCGATGGCCTGTTCGACGCCATCGTCTCCATCGAAATGTTCGAAGCCGTAGGCGAGCATTACTGGCCAACCTATTTCAAAACCGTCAGCGAACGCCTGAAACGCGGCGGTCGCGCGGTCATCCAGACCATCACCATCGACGACAAATACTTCGAGTCATACCGCACCCGCAGTGACTTCATCCGCCACTACGTATTCCCGGGCGGCATGCTGCCTTCTGCAAAGCGTTTCAAAGAAGAAGCAGCCAAAGCTGGCCTCAAATGTCTCGACCTTTATTCCTTTGGTCAGGACTACGCTAAAACCTTACGCGAATGGGCGATCAGCTTTGAAGCGAAAAAACCCGAAATCCTGTCGATGGGTTACTCTGAAGCCTTCATCCGCAACTGGCGTTTCTACCTCGGCATTTGTGCCGCGAGCTTCGCCGTCAACCGTACCAGCGTCGTGCAGGCGGAGCTGACTCATGCGTAAATTCCTTTTCGCCGCCCTGCTTTTGCTCGCCGCACCTGCCTTTGCCGTTACCGCGAAGCCTCATTGCCTCGATAAAGTCATCGAAGCAACGGCGCCATACGGGCAGGGGACCTTCCGCAAACTCTTGCTGAAAGTTTACGACGCCACGCTATGGACCGACGCTAAGGAATTTACGATGGACAAACCCTTCGCGCTCGTCCTGACCTATGACCTCGGCATCGACGGCGACGACATCGCCGACCGCAGCATCGAGGAGATGGAAAAAGTCGCTCCGATCCCGGACGGTAAAACCGAGGCCTATCATCAGGAACTGCTCAAAATTATCCCAAACGTGAAATCCGGCGACACGCTCACAGCGCTGTATGACCCCAAAAAAGGCGTGTCGTTCTTCCACAACGATAAGCCCAAGGGCAGCATTCATGATTTAGCGTTTGCCAGGCAGTTCATGGGCATCTGGCTTTCGCCCAACACGTCGGAGCCGAAATTGCGCGGCAACCTGCTTGGAAATCATGGCTGAGACTGACCTCCGCCGCCGAACACTACTGCGATATGGGATTCTGGGCCTGCCGCTGGCATTTGCCGGGCTGCCGATTTACGTGCACGTCCCCAAATTCTACGCCGAGGAAATCCACGTCAATCTCGGCGTGCTAGGCAGCATTTTACTCTTCATCCGCCTGTTCGACGCCATCATCGACCCCGCCATCGGCTACCTGAGCGATAAATACTACGCCCACGGCAAGCGCATCATGGCGTGCGCCGTGCCGGTTCTGATCGCAGGCTATATCGGCCTGTTCAACTCTCCCGACGCCGTATTGCCGCACCCGATAGCATGGCTGATCGTCTGCCTCACCGTCGTCTACATCAGCTTCAGCACGTTGATGATCAACTACTACACCCTAGGCGTCGGCATGGCCGCAACCACCCACGACCACACGCGCATCGCCGCCTTCCGCGAAGGCAGCATGCTGGGCGGCGTCCTGCTTGCCTCCATGCTCCCGCCCATCCTCATGCAACACCACAGCATCCGCGACAGCTATTTCCTCTTCAGCCTCATCCTCGCGCCGCTGTTAATCCTCTGCGCGTGGTTATGCCTGTCGGCGGCGCGCACGCGCACCAAAATCGTGCATGAAACCACTCTTTCTTTCCGCAGCCTGCTCGGCAGCGCCAACGTGCGCTGGGTGCTCTTCATCGGCTTCTGCAACGCCATCCCCGGCGCCATCACCTCAACCTTATTCATGTTCTTCGTCACCGATATCCTCCACGAGGAATCCTACAGCGGTCCCTTGCTCGCGATCTATTTCCTAAGCGCTGCCGCTGGCATGCCGCTCTGGACCAAGCTCAGCACGCGCTACGGCAAGAAACACAGCCTGCTCGTCGCCATGATCGTCGCCATCATATGCTTCGTCTGGGCGTATGGCTTAGGCGAGGGGGATCTTGTCCCGTTCATCATCATCTGCATCCTCTCCGGCCTCACTCTGGGCGCCGATTCCATGCTGCTTCCCTCCATGCTCGCCGACACGCTCGCCGACAAACCCGGCGCCACCGCCACCGGTTTCGGCTTATGGAACCTTACCAGCAAACTCACCATGGCCTTCGCCGCCGGTATCGCCCTGCCGCTGCTATCCTACGGCGGCTACAAACCCGGCATGGAAAACACACCCCACGCCCTCGCGCAGCTTTCCTTGTGCTACGCATTGCTACCTTGCCTTTTCAAAGCCATTGCCGTTACCATGCTAAAAATCAGCCCATTGCATCAACCAAGGAGTGTGTCATGAAACCGAAAGCCTTACTCGCCGGATTGCTTGTTCTCGTTACCGGCTGCTCCAGCACCCCCAAAGCCGAGGATTACGCTAAGCGCACCCCCGAAATGGACATCCGTGAATACCTTAACGGTCATGTAGAAGCTTTCGGCGTCATACGCGACCGCGCTGGCATGGTGACTGACCAGTTCCACGTCGTCCTCAAATGCGACTGGAACCGCAATGACGGCACCCTCAACGAACACTTCGTATACACCGACGGCCGCAAACAAAAACGTGTCTGGCACCTCCACATGACCGACGACCACCACTTCACAGGCACCGCCGCCGACGTCGTCGGAACCGGGCAGGGCGAGCAATACGGCAACGCCGTCAACCTGAAATACACCCTGCGCGTGCCCTACAAAGACGACACCATCGACCTCGCAATGGACGACTGGATGTGGCGCATGGACGAACACACCGTCATCAACCACACCGAAATGCACAAATACGGCCTGAAAGTCGGCGATCTGTTCCTGACGTTCAAAAAGAAATAACCCGTCATACCCGCAAAGGCGGGTATCCAATGCGAAGGGCGTCTGCGCCGGGAAAAGCTACTCCGCCGCCACGCGGCTTTACTGGATTTGGCTTCGCCGGGATATAGAATCATCCGCCTTCGCTGGAATAACTACTAGAAAAAAGGAAATAAAATGAACCATTTCTCCAGCAAAAAAATCTGGCTTGTCGGCGCCAGCGAAGGCATCGGCGAATCCGTCGCGCGCATGCTCGCCGCGCAAGGAGCGCAAATCTGCGTCAGCGCGCGTAGTGCAGAAAAGCTGCAAGCGCTCGTCGCATCGCTTCCCGGCGCTGGCCACGTGGCGTTGCCAATGGACGTGACAAAACCCGAAAACGTCAAAGCCGCATGGCAGGATTTATCCTCCCGGTGGAGCGTCATCGACACAGTGGTCTACAACGCCGGAGCCTACGACCCGCTCAGCGTGCGCGATTTCGACCTCGAAAAAACTGAGCGTATGCTCGACGTCAATTTCCGCGGCGCGCTTCGCATTCTGGACTGCATCATCCCCGGAATGGTCAAGCGCAAAGCGGGCCATATCGTACTGGTGGCCAGCGTTGCCGGGTATCGCGGCCTGCCCAAAGCCCTCGGCTACGGCGCAAGCAAAGCAGCACTATTACATCTGGCGGAAAACGCTAAAATCGACCTCGCCGATTCCGGCATCAAAGTACAAGTCGTCAGCCCCGGCTTCGTCAAAACGCGCCTGACCGACAAGAACGATTTCAACATGCCCTTCATCATCAGCGCCGATCAGGCAGCTAAAGCCATGGTCGCGGGCATGGCGGGCAACGGATTCGATATCCATTTCCCGAAACGTTTCACCTACATCATGAAAACCCTGCGGCTGCTGCCTTACCGGCTGTATTTCGCTATCGCCGATAAGCTTTAAACGCCCAGGCAGTAATGGTGCGGCTGGATGTGCAAATGCTCGATTTTATCGGCGACCGCCAGATAAAGCTGATACTGGTTATCTTTTCGCGCCACCGCGATTTCATTGCTGAAGCGCACATGATTCGCCGACGGTTCCGCGCCCGTTAACATCGTAAACGGCGACATGAACATCAGGTTATCGGCCAGGTCGTCATGCCCCATTGTCGTATTGAATATCACCGGCACATTGGCAAGTTTCGCCACATTGGCAATCTGGTATCCACCCGCACCGGCAAGCGTATCATTGGTTTTTTTATCGCTGGCGGGCATGTTCAGATCGGTAATGACGAGGTCATACACGCCGTCATAAATATCGCGGGAAACACGGCTGGCGGGCGTCATCTTCGCTTCGTACGCCTTATAAACGGGCGTGTCGCGCCTGGCTTGCGGGTGGCTTTTTTGTGCCAGCAACTGCGAGACACCGGCATCGTTATGTACCGTAATCAGATGCACATGCTTCAGGATATCGACAGCCGATTCGCTCAAAAGCCCGGCGTGTTCGTGGGCAAACCGGTCAATAGCTTCCGGCGTAAAAAATTCCTGTAGTTTTGCAGTATGTTCACGCTCATCGTCTATGTACAAGACGTTGTAGAACGTGGCCCCTTCTTCCATCATAATAAGTGCCCCCTATGGTTAGGGTGTTAAGCTTTCCTTGAAATCACGAATTCCGCTAAGGCGCGGAGGTTGTCTGCCTTCTTATCAAATACGTCGAGATGCGAAATCGCCTGTTTGATCAATATCTGCGCATGTTCGCGCGCGCGCTCGATGCCCATGACGGACACCAGCGTGGCTTTCCCTGCTATCTTATCCTTGCGCACGCCTTTGCCGGTCTGCGAACGAGTGCCTTCCACGTCGAGCAGATCGTCCGTGATCTGGAAGGCGAGGCCCATGTCGTGCGCGTAAGCGCGCAGTAATTTGCGCATCATGCCCGGCGCTTTGCCGAGAATCGCGCCCGCTTCGCACGAAACCGCGAAGAGTTCGCCGGTTTTCAAACGCTGCAAGCGGATGATTTCTTCCACGCTCAATTGCTTGTTTTCCGCTTCGATATCCATCATCTGCCCGCCGACCATGCCCGACGTGCCCGATGCCGCCGCCAGTGCCGCGATCAGCTCACAACGCACCGCCGGGTCCGCATGCACGCGCGGGCTGGCCAGTACTTGAAACGCAAAGGTAAGCAACGCGTCACCAGCGAGAATCGCAGCCGCTTCGCTGAATGCTTTATGCAGGCTTGGCTTGCCGCGACGCAGATCGTCGTTATCCATTGCCGGTAAATCGTCATGGATGAGCGAGTAGGTATGAATAAATTCAATCGCCGAAGCCGCTTCAACCGCCGCTTCATGGCTCACGCCGAACAGCCCCGCCGAGCATACGGTCAGAAACGGGCGCAAACGTTTGCCGCCCGACAGCGCCGAATAGCGCATCGCTTCCAGAATGGTTGCTTCACCGCGCACTTCTCTGGCGTCCGCTGTCGTCTTGCTCGTTTTCGACGACATGGAAATCACGGTGGTATTATCGGATTCCGGAACGCTGAGCAGTATGCTCATGCGTTTATCGAGGGATTCGGAAACTGCGCGGATAGCGTCTTGCAGGGCGTCGGGGAGATTCTGGGCTTTGCTCATGTGATGTTTTTGTCCTAGGAGTTCTTCGCGTCAAGTGGTTGGAGGGCGAGGGAATCCTGGCCACCCGTTTGGGATTTTAGAATGCTTTCGACTTTGAGGCGCGCGGTTTTCAGTTTGTCGAGGCAGAATTCCTTCAGCTCGGTGCCACGCACGTATTCGTTGATTGATCCTTCAAGATCGCCCGCGCCGCTTTCCAGCTTACGCACAATGGCTTCAAGTTCCTTGAGCGCCTGTTCAAACGGAATATCGTTTAAGGGGCTTTTAACTTCTTGATTTTTTGACATAATCCCATCCCTGATGGTTAACAGGTTGTAATTGTATGCACAAAGCGGTTAAGGGGCAAGGAATAGTTTAAAATTCTCAAGCGATAGTGCCATTTCGTAGCGTCACATGCGCCGAACGCGCCGCGCCTGCGCTACGGGGGTTACTTCCTCGGCACGAGTAAACTCAATATTTGTCACGTTTTCCAGCAAATACGGATCTTTGATTTCCATGAACTGCTTGGTGTAATGCGTGCGCGCATCGGGGGAAAAATCGCCGTTTTCTATCACGTTCAGGCCGAACACCTCGTCGAGCCGTTCCTTGCTGCCGCGAATCACCACGCGGTTGCCCCACGTGTGATAATTGCCCGTTGAAGTGTCCACCAAGCTGAATCCCAATTCGCGAAGACGGCCTTCGACGCGCTTGACGCGCTGGATAGGCGGCTTCACCGCTTCGCCGAAACGCGGATCGCTCAACTCGATCGGTTCTTCCGGCTTGTTACCTTTGATTTCCACATAGACGGTAATTTCGTCGTCACGCATATCACACACCCCCACCGCAAATTGAATACCGTTAGTGCTTCAGTGCCTTTATCAGGTCTTCAGTAACTTTTTTCGCGTCCCCGAACAGCATCATTGTATTTTCTTGGTAGAATAATTCGTTTTCAATGCCCGCGTATCCCGCAGCCATGCCGCGCTTGATGAAAATCACGGTCTTCGCATTCCCCACTTCCAGCACCGGCATGCCGTAAATCGGGCTTTGCGGGTTATTTTTCGCGGCGGGATTGGTTACGTCGTTCGCACCAATCACAAACGCTACGTCGGTCGTCGCAAAATCGTTATTGATTTCTTCAAGTTCCGTTACGCTATCATACGGCACATTCGCTTCCGCAAGCAAGACATTCATATGCCCCGGCATGCGTCCCGCAACGGGATGGATGGCGAAGCGCACTTTAATGCCTTCTTTTTCAAGCTCCACCTGCAATTCGCGCACTGCGTGCTGCGCTTGCGCCACGGCCATGCCATATCCCGGAATAATAATCACCGAGCCGGAATTTTTCAGCAAAAATGCCGCGTCTTCCGCGCTGCCGCTTTTGATCGGCTTGTCGCTTGCCGCCGCGACCGGGCCGGAGTCCACTGCCGCCGCGCCGAACCCGCCGAAGATTACATTGAAGATCGACCGGTTCATCGCCTTGCACATGATATACGAAAGAATCGCCCCGCTCGACCCAACCAGCGCGCCGGTAATAATCAGCAACGGATTGCCAAGCGTAAACCCGATGCCCGAAGCCGCCCAGCCTGAATAAGAATTCAGCATCGACACCACCACCGGCATATCCGCCCCGCCAATCGGTATAATCAGCAGCAGCCCGATAGCAAACGACAACAGCGTCATCACCGTAAAAATGAATTTCGATTCGCTGCCGCAGAAAATAATCATCAGCACCACAATCGCCGCAGCCACGGCCGCGTTCAGCTTGTTCTGGTCGCCAAAGCGAATCGGCTTACCGGACATGATTCCCTGCAATTTCGCAAACGCGATCACTGAACCGGAAAACGTAATCGCGCCGATCACCGCGCCGAGGCTCATTTCAATCAACCGCCCGACATGCAAGCTGCCTGAATTGCCAATCCCATAACTTTCCGGTGACCACAAGGCCGCCGCAGCAATCAACACCGCCGACACACCGACCAGCGAATGGAATGCGGCCACGAGTTGCGGCATCGCCGTCATCTGAATCTTGCGCGCGATCATCGCCCCAATAATCCCTCCGACCATGATGCCGAACAGAATCAGCGCATAATTCGTAATCGCGGGCATGCACAGCGTTGTCACCACCGCAAGGCCCATGCCCGCCATGCCGTACACATTGCCGCGGCGCGCCGATTCCGGCGAAGACAAGCCCTTAAGCGCCAGAATAAACAGCACCGACGAAATCAGGTAAAGGATATAGGCGGTATCGCTCATGGTTTTTCCGCCGGTTTAACTGGGGATTTCTTCTGGAACATTGCCAGCATGCGCTGCGTCACGATAAATCCGCCGAAAATATTGATCGAAGCCAGCACCACGGCCACGAACCCGGCAAGATGCGAAAAGCCGGTGCCTTCAGGCCCGAGCGCGATAATCGCGCCCACGATAATAATCCCCGAAATCGCGTTCGTCACCGCCATCAGCGGCGTGTGCAGCGCGGGCGTGACGCGCCACACCACGTAATAACCGACGAAACACGCCAGCACGAACACGGTAATCCCGAAAATAAATGGGTCAACGCCGTTGTTATTGATATGCAGGTTGGAATTATTCAAATCCTCGGCAAGTTCGCTTGCCTGCTGCGCTAAAAGTTCCGCCTTATGGGTAATCGCATCGCTGTCTAGCATGTTATTTCTTCAACAAAAGATTGGTGAATAAGGGCGAGTCGATCTTGAATGCGGTCAGCAGATAGGAGTCCTTGGAGTCCTTGTCATTGAGCAGTTCGAGATAAATCACGCCGGAGGCGTTTACAAATTCCATCGCGCAAGAATAATCGGCGAGCGTGAAGGTAGGAACGCCGATATTGCTGCGGAAATTGACCAGTTTGCATTTCGGCTCGCCCTTCGGCGCGCCCAGCTTACGGTAGATATTGAAAAACTCGCCCACGGTCTGGTTTTGCTTATGCACCAAGTCCATCAGAAGCGGATGGGCGCGTTTTTCCAGCTCATCGGGATTCCAATTGGCGGTTACGTCGTTGATCGCGCTTTCCGCCAGATGCTGAGTTTCTTTTTCGATTTTTTCGCCGCCGCTGCGATATTCAAAATAGCTGTAAAGCCCAAGCACAAGGACTAAAAAGACGATGAGCGTACATAGCATCCCCACAAATTTAAAAAATTTCTTCATTATCCGCCCCGTTATATAAAATTCTTATGCACGGTTTCGCCACCGCGTGTGAGTAGTGTGCCGGTGATGAGTTCGTCTTCCCAATTGATACTTGCTGTGCCGTCCTTTGCCATAAGCAAAGTGGAGACGAACTGGAATACGTTGCGCGCGTAGAGTTGGCTTGCGTCCACGGACACGCGGCTTGGCATGTTGCTGAAACCGATCAGCGTCACGCCGTGTTTTTCCACAACCCTGTCCAATTCAGTAAGCGCGCAATTGCCGCCGGAGGCAGCCGCGAGATCGACAATCACCGAGCCGGGTTTCATGCCCTTGACCATGTACTCGGTAATGAGGCGCGGTGCGGGTTTCCCCGGAATAAGCGCCGTGCAGATGACGAGATCTTGCTTAGCCAGCGTGTCCTTAATCAGGGTCGCTTGTTTCTGTTTATATTCTTCGCTCATTTCCTTGGCATATCCGCCGCTGGCTTCGCCGGATTCCGCCGCCACTTCAATGAATTTCGCGCCGAGGCTTTCAACCTGTTCTTTGACCACAGCCCGCACATCGAACGCGGACACCACCGCGCCGAGGCGTTTGGCCGTCGCAATCGCCTGCAAGCCGGCCACTCCCGCGCCAAGGATAAGCGCTTTAGCGGGCGCCACCGTGCCTGCCGCCGTCATCATCATCGGCACCACTTTGCCAAAGGCGCCAACAGCGTCAATCACAGCGCGATAACCGGCGAGATTGCTCTGCGAGGACAGCACGTCCATTGCCTGTGCGCGGCTGATGCGCGGCAGCAATTCCAGCGAAAAGGTGGTCAGTTTTTTGAGTTTGTAGCCGCCGAATTCATCTTTTTTGCCATACGGGTCGAGCATGCCGACGACGGTGGCCCCCTCGGGCATGAGCATCAGCTCCTCTTTTTCCGGCTCGCGTACTTTGAGGATGATATCGGCGTCCTGCGTGCAGGTGCTCAGTTCGGTTTCGACGGTCGCGCCCGCAGCGCGATACGCCTCATCGGTTAAGGCAGCGCCATTGCCCGCACCTGTTTCCACCGTAACGGTAGCGCCGAGCGCGATAAATTTTTTGATAGAGTCTGGGGTGGCGGCAACGCGCAGCTCACCTTCTTTACGTTCCTTGAGTACCGCAATTTTCATTTTAGACCGGCGCGTTTATAGAGGGATGTTATTTTTAAACGATTCCGGGGGAAGGGGAAAGAAGAAAATGCGATTGCGCGCCGCTATTACGCGAGACTCATGCCTTCGCTGCGGCCCATGCTTGGTGTGCTCATAGGCTGGAGCGAACCCAGCGAGCTTTCGCCCATATTCATGGCTGTGCCGCCCATTTCAGCGGCCATATGCTGCATCGGTTCAATGGCGGCAACGGCGAGTTTGGAAAAATCGCCCAGGCCTTTGCCCATGTTCAGGCCCGATTCACCCATCAGGAGTTCGGCGAGTGCGCCGCCGCGCGCTGAGAAGTTACCGGCGGATTCGTTGATCATTTTGCTGGTGACGCTTTCACGCTCTAACCCAGCGAAAGCACTTTTTGTGCCGATATTCTTGACGATACCTGAGAACGGACCGGCCATGTTGCCAACGGCTTGGCCGAGATTGTTCAGCGCGCCCATAATAACGTCTTCAAGGGACTTGGCCGTACCGCCTTTTTCGGCAGTCAGCTTCTGCATGTTTCTTAAGCCATCGTTTAGTTGGTCGATAGGTGATGACATCTGGCAGGATCCTTGGCGTTTGATCTATCTATTATAGTAACTGATTTCGTCCTAAAAAGCTTGTGGCAAAATCATGACGTATTTATCTATAAAATACAATACATTATATTAAGCGCCGGCTAATTCGGACGACTGACTTGGTGGGGGCTATCCAGTGAAAATGCTGGTATATCAATGTGAAAGCTTTCGCCACCTTCCGGCGTCATCTCATATTTACCCACCATGAATCCCGAAGGGGTACGCAGCGCCGCACCGCTCGTGTAATGATAGGTATCGCCGCTGCGCAATACCGGCTGCTCGCCGACCACGCCCGCGCCATTAACTTCCTGCACGCCGCCATTGGCGTCGGTGATGTGCCAGTAGCGATTCATCAGCTGCACGGTAATCTCGCCGAGATTTTCCAGTTGAATTGTATAGGCCCACACGAAATGGCTCATTTCCGGGTTCGACTGATCGTCCAGGTAAACCGGAACCACGGTCACGCGAATATCATTAGTGGTGCGTGTGTACATGTTTATTTCTTAAAGAGGGATGGGTCCGAGGTCAACCGCAACATGAACTCGACACCGGCGCGCACCTGCGACAGCTCGATAAATTCGTTCGGCTTATGCGCCTGTTCAATATTTCCCGGCCCACAGATAATCGCCGGAATCCCGTGATCGTTGAACACGCCCGCTTCGGTGCCGAATGACACCGCCACTTCGCGGTTCGTCTGCGCGCAGCGCATCACCGTCTGGCAATTGGCGTTGGCGCTCGCTTGCAGCGTGACGCCGCTCATATGCGACATCGGCAGGTTGATAATCTCCGCGCCGGCGAATTTCTTTTTCATGCCCGCGAGCAATTCCGCGCAACGTTTCTTAAACCGGTCTACCAGCTTCTCATAATTCTCGCCCGGGAGTGGGCGGATTTCCCACTGGAATTTGCATTCCTTGGGAATAATATTTCTTGCCGTGCCGCCATGAATCGTGCCCACATGCACGGTAGAGTAGGGCGGGTTAAACCGTTCGTCGCGCATGTCGCCGTCTTCGAGTTCCTTGGCTATGCCCATCAGCATGTGAATCAGCTCGCACGATATTTGAATCGCGTTCACGCCCAGATGCGGCTGGCTCGAATGCCATTCCAGCCCGTGCACCGTCGTTTCGAACGACACCACGCCCTTATGCGCCGTCACCACCTGCATCATTGTCGGCTCGCCGATCACCGCAAAAGCGGGCAGGGGCACGTGCTTCACCATATAGTCCAGCAAATGCGGCGCCCCTAAGCAGCCCACTTCCTCATCATATGAAAACGCAAACCACACCGGTTTTTCTAGCGCCATCGCCACTAATTTAGGCGTCAGCGCCATGCAGATAGCAATGAAACACTTCATGTCCGACGTCCCGCGTCCGAACAGTTTTTCGTCTTTCTCTATCACCGTAAAGGGGTCGCTTGCCCAGTCCTGCCCGTCGATAGGCACCACATCCGTATGCCCCGAAAACACCACACCACCCGCCACTTCCGGCCCGATACGCGCCAGCAGATTACTCTTTTTTCCATCAGGCGAGGGCGCCCGCGCGCACACCGCGCCATGGTCTTTCAAATACCCTTCGATATAATCGATAATCGGCAGGTTGGAATTTCGGCTGACGCTATCGAACGACACCAGCTTAGTGAGCAGGGCAATGGTATCGCTAGTGAATTGTTCGATATCAGTCATGATTTTGCCCCATTTCACCATTGTCACCCCGCACTTGTTGTGGGGTCTGCTTACAAACACGGACCCCGTCATGCGATGGGGTGACATGCAGAATGTGGGTGGGACAATCCATACTACCGCGACGTATTAAAGGGCGGCACGGTCAACAGGCTGAAGAATTCCTGCCGCGTGCGCGGGTCTTTTCGGAACAGCCCCAGCAGATGGCTCGTCTGCATCACCGTTCCATGCTTATGCACCCCGCGCGTCGTCATGCACATATGCGACGCTTCCACCACCACGGCCACGCCGCGTGGTTTCAGAATATCGTTCAATGTCGTCGCAATCTGCGCTGTAAACTTCTCCTGAATCTGGAGCCGCTTTGCAAACACATCCACCAGCCGCGCCAGCTTGCTCAAACCCACCACCTTATCGCTCGGAATATACGCCACATGCACCCGCCCGATAAACGGCACCATATGATGCTCGCAATACGATTCGAAATTGATATCCCGCAGCACGATCATCTCGTCGTAGCCTTCAACATCCTTAAACGTGCGCGAAAGCACCTGTTTTGGATCGGCATCGTACCCTTTAAAAAATTCCAGATACGATTTCGTCACGCGTTTAGGCGTATCCAGCAAGCCCTCACGGTCCGGGTCGTCACCGGCCCAGCGAATCAGCGTGCGCACGGCTTCTTCCGCCTGCGTCTGCGTTGGCCGCGCGATTTTTTTACCAGTTGGTTTTTTGCCTGTTTTCGATGTCATAAAGTGCTGGCCTTTCATATCCATAACACACTATATAATTAAACACGAAGTATAACTCAAGGATACTTGTCATGCTGAAAGCGTCTATTCCCTTCGTTGACCTGCGCGGCAAAAGCCAGATCGACCTGCTTCGCAACTACCCCGACAAGGCCCATGAGCTCATCAAAGGTTGCAAAAACGCCCTCGGCTTCAAGTCTAAAGCCGCCGCCTTCCTCGGTCTGCCATTCACCGACAATCGCTCGCACGAATGGCTGAAACGCACGCAAAATCCGTATCTTTACGAGATCGAATCCTTCGCCGAACTCCTGCGCACGCGCGGCGTTTACTCCCTGAATCTGTGCTACGAATGGGCCTGCACCAGCGGCGTGTTCCGCACCAAGGAGTCTGTTTCAATCCTGCGCGTGCTGGACTGGCCCGTCCCGCATATGGGTCGCCACATGATCGTAGCCCTTCAAAGCGGCAAAGCCGGGGATTTCTTCAACATCACATGGCCCGGCACCTCCGGCGTCTTTAACGCGCTCGCGCCGCAGCGTTTCTGCGCCAGCATCAACCTCGCCCCCATGCGCAAACACAATCGCGGCCTCATCGGCGACTGGCTCACCAACCGCCGCATCTTCGACAAGCAAAACGCCCTCCCGCCGCCGCATTTGCTTCGCCACGTCTTCGAAACTGCCAAAACCTACGACGAAGCCAAGCAGATGCTGACGCACACGCGCATCGCCGTGCCCGCTATATTCGTGCTCGCCGGCACGCATGCGGGCGAGGGCTGCGTCATCGAGCGTTTAGAAAATACGGCCGAAGTCCTCGAACTTTCCGCCAGCCAGCAACTCACCACTGCCAATCATTTCAACTCAAGCCTTGACCGCGTCGGCAACGGCTGGCGCCCCCGCGAGCCTGACAGCGCCGGACGCCACAAACAAGCCTGCGGCATCCACGGCCACGACCTCTCGCAGAATTTCGACTGGCTGCGCTCCCCGATCATCAACCACAACACGCGCCTTGCCTTAGTTATGGACGCCTCCACGCGCCGCCTGAGCGCGCAAGGGTTCGAAGGCATGCTGCAAGTAACAGACGTATTCAACCTTCCGCCGGAATCGTATGAACAGCTCGAAGCCGTCTAAAACCAGCGAATGCCAGCGCCTTAAAGCTGCCTTCGGCTACTCGCTCGACGGCCTGAAATCCATCTATCCGCATGCTGCGTTCCGCATCGAACTCTGGGTCTGCGCCGCAGCCATTCCCGCAGCACTGCTGCTCGCCCATAGTGGCGTCGAACGCGCGCTGCTCATCGGCAGCCTGTTCATTGTGCTCATTACCGAGCTACTCAACACCGGCATCGAAACCGCCATCGACCGCATTTCCGCCGACATACATCCGCTCTCAAAACTCGCCAAAGACGTCGGCAGCGCCGCTGTGTTGCTGAGTTTAGTTAATGCCGCCACGGTCTGGTTCATGGTATTATTAACATGAAAAACCCCAACCGTCATACCCGCGAAGGCGGGCAATTCTATATCGCGGCTAAGCCAACTCCAATCCATAGCTGCGGCAGCAGCGCAAAAAATCTTCCCGGCGCAGACGCGGCGTCGCATTGGATTCCCGCCTTCGCAGGCATGACGAAGGTGCAATAACATGGAAGCCATCCATCTTCCGCCTCTCAAGCTCGGCCTGTTCTTCAAGCGCCGCTTCCTACCCATTTTTATGGCCACCTTCCTCGGTGGCTTCAACGACAACATGCTGCGCGCTGGCCTCACCGTTATGCTCGAATACGCCTTCATCAAGCACATCGAGCTCCCCGCCCGCCCCGAAGTCCTCGTCACCATAGCCTCGGCACTCCTCATGCTGCCGATGATCCTCTTCTCCTCCATTGCCGGTCCGCTCGCCGACAAATACGAAAAATCCCATCTGGTCGTCTACACCAAGCTCGCCGAAATCGCCATTATGGCCACCGCCTATTACGGCTTCGCCACGCAAAACATCATCCTGCTCATGGTCCTGCTCTTCATCAGCGGCACACACTCTTGCTTCTACGGCCCCATTAAATTCAGCATCCTCCCCGACCACCTGCACAACAAAGAACTCCTCGCCGCCAATGGTTTCATGGCCGGCGCCAGCTATCTCTCCATTCTCTTCGGCCTTATTGCCGGCGGCCTCCTCGAAGAATATCCCGGCAACATCATTGGCCAGGCCCTCGTCGGCGTGTCGATCATCGGCTTCGTCGCCAGTCTCTTCATCCCCAAAAGTCAGATTGCGCATCCTGAAACCCATATCAGCTTCAACCTCTGGCACGGCACCAAAGAAATCGTCGCCCATGCCTGCCGCGACCGCGCCGTCATGCGCTCCATTGCAGCGCTATCATGGTTCCTCGTCATCGCCTCGATCTACATGTCGCAATTCGCAAATTACGCGCAAGCCGTCGTCAAAGCCAACAACGAAGTCTACATCCTGTTCCTAACAACCTTCTCTATCGGCATCGTCGTCGGCTCCATCCTCTGCGACACGCTACTAAAGGGCGAAATCTCGCTCAAGCTCATCCCTGTCGCGGGCCTTGGCATTTCTGTCTTCACCTATCTCATGGTTTTCACCACCCCGATGGAAACCCACGAAGGCCTACTCAACGCGCACGATTTCCTCAACGTCCCTAGCCACTGGATTGTCCTCGGCTGCATGACTATGGTCGCCGTCTGTGGCGGCATTTACATCGTGCCCCTTTACGCCACCCTCCAATCCAAAACGCCCACCCAATTCCGCTCCCGCATCATGGCCGCCAGCAACTTAAACGACGCGCTTTACATGACCTGCGCCGCACTTGTCTGCACGGTCCTGCTATGGTTCCGCGTAGAAATTCTCGATTTGTTTCTGATTTTAGCCACCATAAACATCGGGGTTATCCTCTATGCTCGTCGTTTCTTTACTTAGGCCACTTGTTGCCTTCCTGTTGCGCTTGATCTTTCGTCTGGAAGTAACAGGCGTGGAGCACATTGCTAGTGCTGGCGATCGCGTGCTCATCATCGCCAATCACCTGTCCTTCCTCGACCCGCTCATCCTCTCCGCCTTCATCCCTGGCAAACCCACCTTCGCCATCAACGTTTACCAAGCCAATAAATGGTATTTCCTCTGGGTCGGCTTACTATCCAACCTCTACCGCCTCGACCCGCTAAAACCGCTCTCCATGAAGCACCTGATTCAGGATTTGCGCCCCGCCAAAACAGAAGACCCCAAAACGCCCGTGCGCGTCTGCATCTTCCCCGAGGGGCGCATTTCCACCACTGGCGGCATCATGAAAATCTACGAAGGCACCGGGATGATTCTCGAAAAAACCGGTGCCACCTTAGTGACCGCCCGTTTTGACGGCCCCGAATATTCCAAATTCTCCCGCATGCGCTCAAAACTCCGCCTGCGCTGGTTCCCGAAAATCACCCTCACATTCATGCCCCCTGTCACCTTCGAAAAAGACAAGCCCGTCCCGTCCGCCACCATCCGCCAGCTCATGACCGAAGCCGCCTTCCACACCTCCGGCTACCACGACACTTACTTAAACGCCGCCATTAAAGCGATGGAACTCCACGGCGGCAAACACGTCGTAGCCGCCGACACCGCTCGCATCGACATGAATTACCGCCAGCTTTTCACGCGTTCCTTCGTGCTCAGCGAAAAGCTGAAACTCCCCCTCTGGGGTCAGGACTTTGTAGGCATGCTGCTGCCTAACGCGCTGGGCGCCATGGTTACCTTCACCGCCGTCCACATGATCGGCAAAGTCCCGTGCATGCTTAACTACAGCTCCGGCAAAGCTGCCATCAAACACACCTGCCAGATCAGCGGCATCCGCGTCATTCTCACCGCCCGCAGCTTCATCGAAAAGGGCAAGTTAGAAGACGTGATCGAAGCCCTGCAATCCGATTACCAGATTATCTACCTCGAAGACCTCCGCCCCACCATCACCCTCAAAGACAAGCTCACTGGCCTCTACCGCGCCTTCGCGCCAGCGTCGCACCTGGAATCCGTGCTCACCTCCACCAAGCCCGAAGACCCTGCCGTCATCATCTACACCTCCGGTTCCGAAGGCCACCCCAAGGGCGTCGCGCTCTCGCACATCAACATCCTGTCCAATGTCGGGCAGATCTTCGCCGTCATCGACATCACCACCGCCGACAAAATCTTCAATGCCATGCCGGTCTTCCACTGTTTCGGCCTTACGGTCGGCATGTTGCTACCCGTCGTGCGCGGAATCAAAACTTTCCTCTACCCGTCGCCGCTGCATTTCCGCGTCATCCCCGACCTGATCTACGACACCGACTCCACCGTCATGCTCGGCACCGACACCTTCTACCGGGGCTACGCGCATTACGCCAACCAGTATGATTTCGCCAACATCCGCATCGCCGTCGCGGGCGCCGAAAAACTCAAAGAACAAACTCGCCGCCAGTACAGCGACGAGTTCTGCCTCAACATCCTGCAAGGCTACGGCGTCACCGAAACCTCGCCGGTACTCTCCGTCAACACGCTGCTCGAAGGTAAAATCGGCACCGTGGGCAAGCCGCTACCGATGATGGAACTGAAGCTCGATAAAGTCGAAGGACTTGACAAAGGCGGCCGCCTGTCCGTCAAAGGCCCGAACGTCATGCTGGGATACATCAAAGCCGAACAACCCGGCGTAATCCAACCTCAAGGCGAATGGTACGACACCGGCGACATCGTCGACATCGACGACGATGGCTATATCACCATCCTGGGCCGCGCCAAACGCTTCGCCAAAATCGCTGGCGAAATGGTCTCGCTTTCCATCGTTGAAGACCTCGCCTCCGCCCTCTACCCCGAACAAACCCACGCCGCCATCACCATTCCCGACGAGCGCAAAGGCGAGCAGATCATCCTTTACAGCGAATCAAAAATCACCCGCGAAGAACTTCTGGCGCGCGCCAGACAAAACGGCGTCGCGGAAATCTCCCTCGCTAAAAACATCATTTTCATGGAATCCATCCCAAAACTCGGCAGCGGCAAAGTAGATTTCGTTACCTTAAACAAAGACCATAAACCGGCTTAATGCGCCGGAAGCTTCCTTAAAATTCGTAAGCGCGACATAATTGCAGCATGTAATTTAGTCAACATCGCCATTTTAAGTTTGCTTCTTCCCGTTTTATTTCGCATCGCCAGTATGGGGTGGTATTTGCCCGCTCGCCAATTTTTAACATCGTAATCAGGCCAAAACTGGAAATAAGTTTCATCCGGAATCGTTTCGAAATGATGTTCATACACAAGAGCAGACAGGCATGATTGATCATGGAGGTGATCTTTAAAGGCTTCAATCTGAACTTCCTGCGGGCCGGGCTCGACTAAATATTCAAAGTTTTCGCTAAAGCATACATTCAGCAATTCCTCAACCAACCGGCATTTTTTCTGATTTCTTTAAAAACATGTTTCCGCCCACGACTTGATTTCGAGCGAAATACTCTTTGCTCCCTGTCAATCTGGCATGGTTTTTTGTCCAGAATCTATGCGCGAAAGGCAGCTCGAAAAACAACGCATCGTGTTTGGCGGCAAATGAAAGATAGTTAGCGAATATGGCTTGGCCCTTTTTATTGAATTCCCAACCGGAATCCACATAAATCAATATATCCGCCTCATCCATTTTCATAAGTTCGTGATGAATTAAATAAGGCATCCACGACCATAAGCCATATCCCTTGGATGGCGCTCGATCAGTTCTTTACATTTTTCATGATATTCAGCGGGGATATTTAAATCGGTATAGACATGCGCCTCGTCGATCCGTTCAAATGCACGGGCCAGCGCGACTACTTTTTTTTGGCACATTTCTATATTCGCTTGTGCCCGTGCCAAAGGTGATTAGCCTTATTTTTGGAGAATAGGTGCAAGAGGAATTCGTCATTCTTTAAACTGTGAGACAAGTAAAAAACCAGCCGCTACTTCGCCAGTTTACGGCCATTAACCCCGGATTTCGGCGCTCTCATCTGCTTGTGCTTCAGCGCGGTGAATTTCGCACACCCGGAACTTTAGCGCCTTTGCCTGCGCGCGCGGGCGGGTTCGTGCGCAACGACGCTGGAAAGCCCCACTGGCGGCCGATTTCCTCGCAGCGCTGCTGCATGTCGTCCATCTTGCCGACGCCATTTTCATGACGCATGCGGTTGGATGGCATCGGGCTCAGCTGGTTATAAATTCGCAACATCGCCGAGTGAGTGATATTATCGTAGAAGCTCGCTGGCTGCTTATAATCAACCAGCAGTTTCTTCTGTAATCCTTCCACCTCGTCCTTTTGCGTCTGGATAGCGATCGTCAGTTCTTCCGAGCCAAGCTCCGTGCTCTGGCGGACCTGTAAACAATACGCCCAATACTGGAACGCACACGTGTGATACGCCACGCCATACGCCATGTGCTTGATGTCTTCGGCGCGCTTTTCGGCGGCGGCTTTTTTTTCTGCCTTCGCCACTTCCTTTGCTGCTTGATTCGCAGCAATCTGCTCAGGGGTTTTATCCGCTTTCAACGGTTTTTCAACTTTTTCTGGCTCGTTTGCGTCTTCTTGCGGCTGGATGGTATTTTTAATGATCGCGTCGAATGCTTTTTGCTGGTCGGGCGCGGGCGCGTTTTCAAGCTTGGCTTCGTCGATATTAAACGGCTCGGTAAACGCCGCCGGGTCTTCCAGCTTGGTTTCTTCTTTTACCTTGGCGGTCATCGCTTCTTGCGCCTTCGTATCCGCAATCGCCACCAACGCCTCAGCGGAAGAGGGCGATGTCGCAGCAACAACAGGTGCAGGGGCCTTAACCGAGGCGGGTGCCGTTGCCGCAGGAACTGGCGCGGCTTTCGCTTTAAGTGCCGCTTCCTTGTCGAGTTCCATTTTCATCTTTAGCTCGTTTTGCTGCTGCCCGACAACGTTATTCTGGTCGTTGACGAATTTATCCATCGCCTCGACAACATTGGTGTGGCCAGTATTCGAGGCAAACGCGCGCGCCGTATTGCCTTCCGCATCAATCGCCTGACTATCGATTTTCGCCAATAGCAGATACGTCGCAACCGCCGGATTCCCGGCTTTGGATGCATAAAACAGCGCGTTCTGTCCCTTCGGGTCAGTCGCATTGATATTCGCGCCGAGTTCAATGAGGGTTTTAATGATATTAAGGCCTTCGGAATCCGCGCGCGTCGCGGCAAGGCAGATAATCGGTACGCTGTTGCCGTCCGCCTGATTCGGCGAGGCCCCTTTGCCGACCAGCAATTTAATATCGTCCGCGCGGCCCAGATTTGTACGATAAACAATCTCTTCGCGCGTCGCCTGGTCATCGGCGTAAGCGCTGTGGCAGGTGGTTATCATGAGCAGGCACGCAAGGAGTTTTGCGGCTAAAGGCTTAGAACATCTTGACATAGAACTATTTTGGACCATATCCACTACTAAAGGATAAACACTATACCACACACCAAGGGGTTTTATGACGGAAAAAAATGAACAGAAGCTTAAATTTTCAGCAGAAATCAGCAAAGTACTCCAGTTGATGATCCATTCGTTATACACGAATAAGGACATTTTCCTCCGCGAATTGATCTCCAACGCCTCCGACGCCTGCGACAAGCTCCGTTTCGAAGCCGTCAGCAACCCAAGCCTCACCGATGATTCCGGCTATAAAATCGCCATTTTCTTCAGCAAAGAGGCCAAAACTCTCACCATCACCGATAACGGCATCGGCATGAACCGCGAAGACCTCATTAACAACCTTGGCACCATCGCTAAATCCGGCACGCAGGAATTCATCTCCAAACTGTCCGAGGACAAGGAAAAGAACCTGCCGCTAATCGGCCAGTTCGGCGTAGGTTTTTACTCCTCCTTCATGATCGCCGACAACGTCCGCGTCGTTTCCGCCCGCGCCGGTTCCACCGAACTCTGGGCATGGGAATCCGAAGGCACCGGCGAATTCACCGTCACGCCTGTCGCCCCATCCGAAACCACGCTGACCCGCGGCACCTCCATCACCATGTCAATCAAGCCGGGGCAGGAGGGTTACCTCGATAAATTCAAGCTCCGCCACATCGTCCAGACCTATTCCGACCATATTTCCTTCCCCATCGAAATCACCGACGAAGACGGCGTCACCGAAACCGTCAACACCGCCTCGGCGCTGTGGATGCGCAACAAATCCGACATTACCCCCGAGCAATACAAGGAATTCTACCACCACGTGTCGCACTCCCCCGACGAGCCGTGGCTCATCCTTCATAACAAAGCCGAAGGCAAGCTCGAATACACCAACCTTCTCTTCATCCCAAGCGCCAAGCCCTTCGACCTTTTCCACCCCGACCGCAAACGCCGTATCAAGCTCTACGTCAAGCGCGTCTATATCACTGAAGAAAACGTCGATCTCGTGCCGCATTACCTGCGCTTCATGCGCGGCATCGTCGATTCGCAGGACTTGCCCCTCAACATTAGCCGCGAAACCCTGCAAGACAACCCGATGCTCGCCAAAATTAAGGAATCCTTGGTCAAACGCATCCTCTCCGAGCTGAAAAAGAAAGGCGAAGCCGACGAGGGGGGCTACAAGCTCTTCTGGAAAAACTTCGGCGCCGTCATCAAAGAGGGCTTGTGCGAAGCCACCACCCCGCGTGAACAAATCCTCGAAGCCTGCCGCTTCGCCTCCACGAACACCGGCAAGGACGACGTCACCTCGCTCGATGCCTATGTCTCGCGTATGAAAGAAGGTCAGGACCAGATCTACTACCTCACCGGCGACCGCTTAGAAACCCTGATGACCAGCCCGCAACTCGAAGGCTTCGCCAAGCGCGGCATCGAAGTGCTGCTCTTCAACGACCACGTCGACGATTTCTGGGTCAACGTCGCCTTCGAATTCAAAGGCAAGAAGTTCAAATCCGTCACCCGCGCCGATATCGATCTCGATAAAATCAAAGAAGACGAAACCGAATCCAAACCCGAAAAGCTCGAACACGAAACCCAAGCCGCCGATCTGTGCAAGCGCATGAAAGAAATCCTTGGTGAGCACATCAAGGACGTCCGCACCACCGGTAAACTCACCAACTCCGCCGTGTGCTTAGCGGTAGAAGAGGGCGCCATGGATATCCGCCTCGAGCGCTTCCTTATAGAGCAGAAACAGCTTTCCACCATTTCCGCTAAGATATTGGAAATAAACCCAGAACACTCCATCATCCGCATGTTAGTCGGGAAGCTGACTAGCGGAAGTTCGCCAGCTGAATTGGAAGACGTGACATGGATGCTCTTCGATCAGGCCCGCATTTTAGAAGGCGAGGAAATCTCCGACCCGGCAGCGTTTATGCGGCGATTGCAGGGGTTTGTCGAAAAGAGCCTCGCCGCCTAGCGCAAAGATTGACACAAATGCGTCCTCTCTTCACCTTTCCCCAAAATGGAATGTGAGGGAGGCGCGTTACTTTTACCATCTTTCCGCGCAAGTGTGTTCGCATTATTCTTCTTATAGCTCGAAAGCTTACAGGAGAAATGTCAATTAATGTCAAGAACAGTCAATCAAAAGCGCGGCAAAATCCCTGATCCCATTATTATACAACAAAACCGCTCGGATCCAGACGGCTAAACACGCAAGTTTAGCGGGCGTTACCAAACACAGCGCAGCTATATATTGCATTGCGGTGGAGAAATAGGTATAAAGATCGTCCTATCGAAACAACCCGTAAGCGCGGCAATGACCGATACGACAAAAGAGAATACGTTGGAAAACAACGAGGACCAGATGCTTTCCAGCCTCAAGGACGAAGTAGCCCTGCTCACGTCCTACTCCACCGACACGATCTACCGCCTGCGCTACGACACCATGCAATACGACTATATCAGTCCCTCAGTCGAGCGCCTGCTGGGCTACAGCCAGTCGGAAATCAAGACCATGAACATCCGCTCGCTGATCCTTGAAACCCGCATTGTCAGCAACGCCATGAAGCCCGTCGATTCCTTCGACCGTCTTGAAGACGCGCGCAAACTCGGCCAAGTCAATAAATGGCAGGCCGATTACCTCATGCTCACAAAGGACGGCCGCAAAATCTGGGTGTCCGACATCTCCTATCCGTGGTTCGCCGAATCCGGCGACAAGAAGGGCACCATCATCGGTTCCGTAGGTTCGCTTCGCGACATTACCGAGCGCGTCGAGGCCGAAACCCTCGCCAAAGAAGAAATCGCCCGCATGGCGAACACCGACCAGCTCACTGGCCTGTCTTCGCGCCGCCTTTTCTTCATCCGCCTTGAAGACGAACTCAAGCGCATCAAGCGCAACCACGAAGATCTCTCCGTCATGCTGATCGACATGGATTACTTCAAGAACATAAACAATAACTACGGCCAAGCCGTCGGCGACAAAGTCCTGCAAGCTGTCGCCCGCATCATCACGGCGTGCATGCGCGAAACCGATACTGCGGCCCGCGTCGGCGGCGGTGAGTTCGCAGTCATCCTGCCCGAAACCCCCGCCAGCGGCGCCTTCTGGGTCGCCGAGCGCATCCGTTCCAGCGTCGCCAAGGAAACCTTCGCGCTGGGCGAAGAGAATCATCTCTTCGGCATCACCGTCTCCATCGGCATCGCTTCCGCCCAGCACGACCAGCATCTCGACGCCAACACTCTGTACAAAACCGCCGACCAACGCCTCTACATCGCCAAACACACCGGCCGCAATCAGGTGTCGATGGACGAACTCATGGAAATGCATTGAGCGTTTCCACTTAAGCCATTCCCGCTCCTATCAAGCTTGTTTTACAATGAGACTTCGCGCAGCACGCAGGCAACAAAAAACCCTCCGTATCGCTACGGAGGGTTTTTTTAAGTGCGTCGCGTATTAAGCGGTCGCGCGGTTCTTGCGTAACTGGTGGAAACCAGCCATCGCGAGCAATGCCGCCACGAACGTATAAACCGATGCCGGAAGTGGTACAGCCGAAACGGCGGTAATCACAACATTGCCGATGACTGCGCCAGCATTGCCACCACTGATGAGGCTGGTGAAGCTCAGGTTGGTTGCGCCGGTCGCGTTAAAGGCGAGCGTCTGGGTTATGTATTTCATATCGCTGGTGCTCTGGCCGGGCTGTGCGGTGAAGAAGAAATCCTGCGCTGCGTCGCCAACCGAGACATGAACGCCAAAGTTATTCAGGCCGCTGAAAATATTGCCCGAAAGCGAGAAGGAGAGGAGGAAGGAGCCGACCGTACCCGTGGTGGTCTGGGTAATTTCGCCACCGGTGGTGCCGTTCATGTCGACGCTGCCGCCGCCAACTGTCGGGGACTGCCATAAACCGCCGATTAGGTCGACGTTGCCGCCGATGACGTTCCACGGGCCGAAGCTGCTGCCGTTGCTATAGGTGGTAAAGCTGCTACCGCCGTATGGGGTCGAAAAATCACCGTCGGTGATGTAGGCGGCGTTTGCATTTGCAATGGAAGCGAGCAGCAGGCCACATGCCGCGACTGCTGATTTGACATATTTAAACATGATAGGGGAACTCCGGAACTAATTTAAAAATATCGTGCCGGGACCATTGGACATATAGTAGGCTAAAACAACTAAAAAACATTCATACTTCGCATTCCAAATAATAAAAAAACCCTCCATGTTGCCACGGAGGGTTTTTGCGGAATAACTGGGTAGCGGATTAAGCTACGCGTTTTTTGTTATAGTGGTAAAATCCAGCTGCTGCGAGCAGGGCTGCCACAAAGAGAGGAGCCGAAGCAGGAAGCGGAACTGCCGAAATCGACACGCCGCCGACGACTGGGCCATATGGGCTTGCAGCGTCGAGGCTGGCGAAGCTGAGAGTCGTAGCGCCGGTTGTGTGGAACGCAAGGGTCTCTACGATGTAGTTCATGTTAGCGAAGGTTTGCGACGGCAGAACGTTAAAGACGAAGTTCTGAATTGCATCACCGACGCTTACCTGTACCGTGTGCAGGCCTAAGCCACCCGCTGGGTTAGCGGACAGGGAGAAGGTGAGCAGGAAGTTGCCAGCGGTCGTCGAAGCAGCCTGGCTGATTGAGCCTGGCGCGTTGCCGTTAAGATCGACGCTGCCGCCACCAACGGTGGGGGACTGCCACAGGCCGCCGATGAGGTCGACGGTCCCGGAGGTTACGTTCCACGGGCCAAAGCTGCTGCCGTTGCTATAGGTGGTGAAGCTGCTGCCGCCATTGGGGTTCGAGAAATCGCCATCGGTGATGTAATCAGCGTTTGCGGTTGTGAAGGAAGCGAGCAGCATGCTGCCAGCAACCAGTGCGTATTTAACATGTTTATTCATATATAGCGCTCCTAAAGGGATAAATTGGTAGCGCGAACATGGCACAGATGGAAATAGTTAACAAATAAAAAGTTCATAAATTCGTACACTATAAATAGTGCATAAACAAAAAACCCTCCGTGTTTCCGCGGAGGGTTTTTGCAGAATAACTAGCTAGCTGAATTAAGCAGCTAAGCGTTTCTTGTTGTAGTGGTACAGACCGGCTGCTGCGAGCAGGGCCGCTACGAAGAGCGGAGCCGAAGCAGGAAGCGGTACAGCTGAGATCGACACGCCGCCGATAACTGCACCGTATGGGCCCGAACCAACGAGGCTAGCGAACGACAGGGTCGTTGCGCCAGTAGCGTTGAAGTAGAGGGTTTCGGTGATGTAGTTCATCGCCGAGTGGGTCTGGCTTGGCAGGATGTTGAAGGTGAAGTTTTGAATCACGTCACCAACAGACACCTGAACCGAACGCAGGCCAGTGCCGTTATCCGGGTTAGCGGAGAGCGAGAAGTTCAGTTTGAACTGACCAGCGGTGGTAGAAACAGCCTGGCTGAGAGTGCCTGGGCCGCCGCCGTTGAGGTCAACGGAACCGCCACCAACGGTAGGGGACTGCCAGTAGCCGCCGATGAGGTCAACGGAACCGGAGGTTACGTTCCACGGGCCGAAGCTATTGCCAGAGTTGTAAGTAACGAAGCTTCCGCCGCCGTTTGGGGTCGAGAAATCACCGTCGGTGATGTAGGCAGCGTTTGCGCTGGTGAAGGAAGCCACGAAGAGGCCCGCTGCAGCAACGGCTAATTTAATTGACTTGAACATATATATCATTTCCTAGGGTTTTTTTAGTTTTTATTAACGTATAGCAAAATAATTGGCCGGAAGATGCCATAATATTAAGAGATGTGCAAGTGCTAATTTACGTTAGAAGTGATTTATTAAGGGTTACAAAAGCACCGAAGAACGACCGTCGCATTAATACAGCCATCCAATTGATAAGGTATGATTATTTAACGTTAACTAATGGCTGGGATTTAATATAGGTTTACAACGTGAAAACGCCCCGGCTTGGTACGAAATTTGCGTATTGTTACGGGGCAAAATTAGCAATTTTATTAACGAACCTAAATAAATTAAGTCATATTTAATTAAAATTTTAGACAAATTTAACTGAAAACCAATTGATTTTTAACAATAAAAATTCCGTTTAGTGTTGTAAACCTTAGTGATAGTTGCTAATCTAGCTGTAGCTGATTATTTCAGCGTTTTTGGTTAACATGTATTTAGGAGTCCTCTTATGAACAATGTTATTCGCTTCCTGAAAGACGAAGAAGGCGCAACCGCAATCGAATACGGTTTGATCGCTGCGCTTATTTCTGTAGCCGCCATCGGCGCAATGACCGCCCTGGGCACCCAGCTGAGCACGCTCTTCACCACCGTGAAGACCAACCTCGCTCGCTAGTCTTCAATCTCGCGCTTATTCCGCTGCTCTTAGGGTAGGTGCGTCGCTGAAAAGGATTAGGTTATGAAGTCATTGAAACGCTTTGTGAATGACGAAACGGGTGCTACGGCCATCGAATACGGCCTGATCGCTGCCCTGATCGCCGTTGCCGCAATTGCCGCTATGAAAGCACTTGGCATCCAGCTGAGCACGCTCTTCACCACGGTTAAAGGCAAAGTACGCTAATACCTACGGCGGTGGTAAACGGTTTCGGCCGTTTTCACCGCCGCCCTATATTTGGGACGCCCAATCACAAAAGGGCTGCCAGAGTTCCCGCTTAGCACTCGTCCCCACAATCATCCCCACATGCCCAGCCCCCGGGTTTATCAATGAAGCATTGGGCAGCAGCTCCGCCAGCGCCAATGCGCAGTCATACGGCACGACGTGGTCGTTTTTGGGGATGGCGATGAAGCAGGGCTGGGTAATCGTTTTCGGGTTCACTACCTTGCCACCCACTACCCATTTATTTTCCAGCAGCGTATTGCGCTGCGCCCAGCCCAGAAGGCAGTCCTGACCGACTTTGGCAGTCATGGGCACGCCGTCATTGACCCAGCGCTCCAGCGCTATAAATTCGCGCGCGGCGCGGCTTTCCGGATTCAGCCCGGCGAAACGGCGGAATTTCTGTTCGAATATCCACGGGTCGGTCAGGTAAAAGAGGGATTGCACGAGGTCGGCTGGCAATTGCTGCTGACTGGCGATCACGGTTTCGATGGTTTCGCGCCAGTGTTCGTCCAGTACAAATGGGCTGAACTCATCGCAGTAGAAATTCCACGGCGTGGCCAGCAGCGCAAGTCCACTAACTGTGGCGCGCCCTAGCTTTGCGGCCGCCAATGCCATCACGCCGCCCATGCAATACCCTGCCAGAATCACCTTCTGGCCGGAGACCTTGCTGATGAACTCAATCGCGGGCATCAGGATTTCAGTGACATAGTCGGCGCAGTTAAAGTCTTTTTCGAACTCACCGGGCTTTCCCCAGTCGAGCACCAGCGGGTGAATATCCTGCATGGCGGTGAAGCGCAACATGCTGCGTTCTTCTTCTAAATCGAGGATATAGTAGCGATTGATGAGGGAAGGGATAAACAGCACGATCGGCTGGTCTGCATCGCCGATGCCGTTGCCGTAATCGAGCAGGCGCGCATTGCCTTTCTGCCAGACAGCGGGCATCTCGCCGATTTCGCGCTCGTAAGGCGCTTCCATGTACTGTAAAATGCCGGAAAACAGGCTACCCGCTCGGTTTGCGGCTTCTTCCTGCAGGGCTGCTGCGAACTGTTTTTCCTGCTTTTGTCCCGCGTTTGGCAGCGGGTTTTTTAGCTTTGGGCCGCTCAAGAGCGGCGAGACGCTTTTCGCACATTGTAAGGCGAAAGGCCAGCTCAGCCAGCATCCCATTGTCAGCATGAGTTGCATTGGCAGGGTTGGAAGCGGCGGCGCGTTGGTTTCCATGTGGGTTCTGTGAATTCTGGAATAATTCCAGCATCGCCTGGATAAATTGTTTGTCGCTGATGACGGACGAGATCTGCTTTTGCCACAGATCCATGAACTCTTTAGCCATGTGCTGGTAGGGGTTGTTCTGCATGTTGAACGGTACAATAGCGCATTTGCAGCGTAATAACCATTGCAAAATTTGCAATGCGATGCTAATAATTCGTTCTTAAATATAGGTTATTTAGACCTAACGGACGCCACGTACGCCCGGCGCAAAATAAAACACAGGGATTGACCCGCATGAACGCCCCAGTCGCCGACCAAGAACCAGTTGTAATTAAAAAATATGCTAACCGCCGCCTGTACGATACGGGCACCAGCGCGTATATCACGCTGGAAGATTTATGCGTACGCGTGAAGAACAATAAGAACTTCATCGTCGTGGATGCTAAAACTGGGCAGGATCTGACGCGACAAGTGCTCACGCAGATCATCCTCGAGCAGGAGATCAAAGGTTTTCAGGTCTTACCAACCAGCTTCCTGCGCAACGTCATCATGTTCTATGACGACAAGATGAAAGGCGTGCTCCAGCACTATCTCGAAGGCAGCATGAAAAGCTTCCTGACCAATCAGGACCAGATGAAAAGCATGCTCGGCAAAGCAGTGGAGGGCGGTTTAACGCCGTTTAACCAGCTTGAGGAAATCGCCAAGCAAAACATGGCCATTTTCGAGAAGACGTTCTCGCTGTTCAACCCGTTCGGGAACATGTTCGGCGCACCGAAAGAAGAACCTACCGACACCAACAAAAAGCGCAACTCGTAAGAGTCGCGCTTTTTTGCATTCTTAAGCTTTAAAGGCGCTTAACTAGCGGCCGTTCTCCGGGCCATCTTTCTTCATATTCGGCAGCGATACCAGCGAAATGTTCGTGCCAGTGATACCGTTGGCGAGATCCATCGGCAGCTTCAGGGCGTTGTCAATCGGAGCCCTAGCGAGCTTGGTGATGCTTGCGCCTTTGAAATCGGGATTATCCCCTAAAAGTGCCATAATCGTAACTCCTAATTAAAACCGTGTTCATTCATTAAACTCAGTGTAGCTCATCTCTTATATAAGTGGGATTACATTTATGTGAAACGGTTTGTTACAGTTGTGTGACAACAAGTAAAAACAAATCAAGTGTCTCCCAGTTCCCCCTTAACCCGTTCAACTTCCTTGGTAATTACTGCGTCGGCATCGAATTCTTGAAACATTTCGCGCAAGGTTACGTTAAACATTTCCGCCACTTTTTTAATGACAGGAGTCGGCGGCATGACGCCTTCGCCGGACACCACGATCTCGCCATATCCTTCAGGCTCGTAACGGTTGATGTCAAATGTCTTGGTATTAATCTTGCCGACCAGCTCGTCCTTGCGGCTTGGCTTGACGGCGAGGTAGCACCAGAAGGGCTTGCCGTCGACCATTTTGCCGTAGGTAAACATCACCAAACGCGCCACATGGTCGGGGGTAATCGGGGGATGTGCTTCTGTCATAGGACGGGCTTTTGCATAGTTCTAAATGCAGATTAGGCTATAACGGTTAAAAAATCGTTATAGCCCAAAGCGCTAGTAAAAAATAGGAAAATTTTATTAACGGCCCGGAGCAGCCATTGCAGCGGCAGGCTCGTGGCCGGAAGCCGCCATGCGCATTTTCATAACCGTCTGCATTTTGCGGATATCTTCGCGGGCTGCGAAGGATTCTTTGGCTTCCGTAAAATCCTGTGCGTGGCGGCCGCCATTTTCGCTGTTCGAAGGCTTATCGCTTAACAGGTAAGAAAGGCCGATACCGCCGAGCGCAAGGCCCGCGGCTTTAGTCAGGACTAAGCCCATGCCGGACATGGCGCCGGTAAGTGCGGGGGATGCTGCGGCTGCGCCGCCACTGGCAGCGAACATGCCGCCGATACCGGCAATAGCGCCAGCAAGCAGACCGGGAACCACAAGTTCAACTCCAACGAGAATCGCAGCACCAGCCACTATGCCTTTAATCAGGCCGCCCCAGTTGATTCCGTTACCTTCGCTCATAAACCCTCACAATTTCAATAGATTTTCACTTTATGCCCAAACTATATCATGGAAAACGGCCCGCGTGTGTTGCAGTTGTGTGAAGATTTAGGCGGAAATAGCTTTTAAGTCTATGATTCGTCTTCGACGAACTGTTTGAGCTTGGCGGGGTCGGACTGATACATCTCGGCGACTTTAAGCGTAATTTCATCCGGCGGGGATTTGCCTTCACCGCAGACGATGATTTCGCCGTAAGGCTCGAACTGGCTCAGATCGATCTTGCCTTCCTTCTGCTCGGCCACGAAATTCTGGTATTTCAGCGTTTTTACGGCCACGAACGCCCAGAACGGCGTGCCATTGGCGAGGATGCCATAGATCAGCGCAATGGTGCGTTTCAGTTCTTCGAGGGGGTTCGGAGCGTTCATGCTTAGTTGGTACCTGAATTTTTTTGATTACTAGCCGCAATTGAGCCTTGCAGCAAGTTTTTCATGACGAAGTGCAGAATCCCGCCGTTTTTGTAATAGGCCAACTCGTCGAGCGTGTCGATGCGGCAAAGCAGCGGCACCATTTGCGTGGAGCCGTCATTGCGCGTGATGATCATTTCGACTTTCATGCCCGGTTTGATGCCACCGGCAAGACCTTTAATCGACACGGTTTCTTCGCCGGTTAAGTTTAGCGATTTGCGGTTAATATCGCCGATAAACGTCATCGGCAGTACGCCCATGCCTACAAGGTTGGAGCGGTGGATACGCTCGAAGCTTTCCGCGATCACGGCTTCGACTCCGAGCAACGTAGTGCCTTTTGCCGCCCAGTCGCGCGACGAGCCTGTGCCGTATTCCTTGCCCGCGAAGACTACGAGCTTGGTGCCCTGCGCTTTGTATTTCATAGCCGCGTCGTAGATGCTCATCTGTTCGCCGGTGGGGATGAATTTGGTTAGGCCGCCTTCGATGCCGTTCAGCATTTCGTTCTTGATGCGGATATTGGCGAAGGTACCGCGCATCATGACTTCGTGGTTGCCGCGGCGTGCGCCGTAGGAGTTGTAATCCGACGGGGAAACGCCGTGTTCAGCGAGGTATTTTGCCGCCGGGCTGGTTTTGGAAATATTGCCTGCGGGCGAGATATGGTCGGTGGTAATCGAATCGCCGAGTACCGCGAGGATTCTGGCGCCCACGATATCGCGCGTCGAATCCGTCGCGCCCTTGGTCATGTTGACAAAGTATGGCGGATTCTGCACGTAGGTGCTATCGGCGTTCCAGTTATAGGTTTTGCCTTTGCCGACCGGAATGTTCTGCCATGCTTTTTCACCGGCGAACACGTCCTTGTATTTAGCGGCGTACATTTGCGCGGTCACGCATTCGTTGACCACCTGCGCGACTTCCGCTTCCGACGGCCAGATATCGGCAAGGTAGACGGGTTTGCCGTCTATGCTGGTGCCGATGGCGTCTTTGGTGATGTTGAGATTCATCGTGCCAGCCAGCGCATAGGCGACGACGAGCGGTGGCGAGGCGAGGTAGTTAGCTTTCACCATGGCATGCACGCGGCCTTCGAAATTGCGGTTGCCGGAAAGCACGGATGCGACCACGAGGCCGTTATCCTTGATTGCCGCTTCGATTTCGTCTTTCAGCGGGCCGGAATTGCCGATGCAGGTGGTGCAGCCATAGCCTACGAGTTCGTAGCCGATGGCGTCTAAATCAGCTGACAGGCCGGACTGATTAAGGTATTCCGTCACCACTTTCGAGCCGGGCGCGAGCGAGGTTTTCACCCACGGTTTCGGCAGCAGGCCACGAGCGCGCGCCTTGCGGGCAACGAGACCGGCGGCCATCATCACATATGGATTCGAGGTATTGGTGCACGACGTAATCGCGGCAATCACCACGTCGCCATGACCCATCGTGTAGTTATCAACCGCAATGCGAGAACCGAAAGCGGTTTTCTTTTCTTTGTCCAGATCGCCCACGGCTTCGGCAAACGACGTATGCGCTGAGGCTAACAGCACTTTGTCCTGCGGACGTTTCGGACCGGCGAGGCACGGCTCGACGGTGCTCATATCGAGTTCTAACGTGTCGGTGAAGATCGGCTCCTGGTAGTTCTCATCGCGCCACATGCCCTGTGCTTTCGCATAGGCTTCGACGAGCACGATGCGCGCGGCGTCGCGGCTGGTGAGTTTCAGGTAATTGATGGTTTCGGCATCGATCGGGAAGATACCGCAGGTCGCGCCATATTCCGGCGCCATGTTGGCGATGGTAGCGCGGTTGGCCAGCGGCATATCGTCAAGCCCGTCGCCGTAAAATTCGACGAATTTACCTACGACGCCTTTTTTACGCAGCATCTGTGTGACCGTAAGCACGAGGTCGGTTGCGGTGGTGCCTTCTTTGAGTTTGCCGGTCAGTTTGAAGCCGATGACTTCGGGAATCAGCATGGACACAGGCTGGCCCAGCATCGCCGCTTCCGCTTCGATACCGCCCACACCCCAGCCGAGTACGCCAAGGCCGTTAATCATCGTGGTGTGCGAATCGGTGCCGACCAGCGTATCGGGATACGCCACGTCTTCGTCGGTCCACACGGCTTGCGCGAGATATTCAAGGTTTACCTGATGGCAGATGCCCGTTCCGGGAGGAACCACGCGGAAATTGTTGAATGCGTTCTGGCCCCAGCGCAGGAACTCGTAACGCTCGTTATTGCGCGACATTTCAAGGTCGACATTTTCGCGGAAGGCATCTTTGGTGCCAGAATAATCGACCATCACAGAGTGATCTATGACGAGATCGACAGGCGAGAGCGGGTTGATCGCTTCGGCATCGCCACCGAGGCGCTGCATGGCGTCGCGCATCGCGGCCAGATCGACTACGGCTGGAACGCCGGTGAAGTCCTGCATCAGCACACGTGCCGGGCGGAAGGCGATTTCGCGGTCGGATTTTTTGGTCTCTAACCAGCTGGCGAACGCCTTCACGTCATCGGCGCGCACGCTGATGTCGTCTTCGTATCGCAGCAGGTTTTCCAGCAAGATTTTCAGAGAATACGGTAGGCGGCTTAAATCGCCCAACTGCTTGTACGCCAGCGGAAGGCTGTAATACTCATATGTTTTGCTACCGGCATTCAGCGACGATTTGCTGCCGAATGTATTCTTGCTCTTGTGTTTCAAGCGAATCTCCTTATCAATACCTAGTAGTATTCATTCACCCTATAGTCTTAAAGATCAACAGTTAATTGTTAGTTACTATAAAGTTAGAGAATTATGTTCACGTGTGAAAATATTGCCTGTATCCGCGGGAATGCAACTATTTTTAAAGAATTAGGCTTCTGCCTCCAGCCTGAATCGCTGTTATTACTTAAAGGCCCGAACGGCTCGGGCAAGACGAGTTTAATCAGGATTCTAGCCGGTTTGATGGAGGCTAGCCACGGAAATATCCTCTGGGACGGCCATCCCATTTCAGGAAATGACGCGTTTAAGCGCGAACTGATGTATATCGGCCACAAGAGCGGCGTTAAGCCTGACTGCACCGTCGAAGAAAACATCGCCTTCTGGGCGGACCTGCACGACACGCGCCAGCTTATTCCCGCCGCGCTCAAGTTTTTCGACCTCACCACTTTCCGCGACGTGCCAGCATCGCAGCTTTCCGCCGGGTGGCAACGCCGCGTGGCGCTTGCACGTTTAATCGTGGCACCCAGCAAATTATGGCTTCTGGACGAACCTACCAACTTCCTCGACGAAGACGCTGTTATCCTCACCGCCAGCCTGATCGAAACGCGCGTGCGGCAGGGCGGGGTGGTGGTGGTCGCGTCGCATATTATGAATTCCTCGATTGCCGCGCATACGCTTGCCATGCAGGATTTTAAACCATGAGTCCTTTTTCGTTAATATTGCGCCAGACTGTGCGCCTGGCCTACCGCAAGGGCGGCGGCGCCTTCGGCAGCATGGCCTTCTATATTATGACCGTGACGCTCATGATCTTCGCCCTCGGCCCCGACATCATGGGCGCCCACGCGGCCGCCGTTATGTGTGTGGCGCTCCTTCTATCAACGGTGACGACTGTGCCGCATTTCTACGAGCGCGATTTTGAAGACGGCACTTTAGAGCAATTCCTGCTGCAACCTGTATTACTGGAGCTTCTGGTGCTCGCCAAAATATGCGGCCAGTGGCTGGCGAACATGTTGCCGATCATGGTGGCAACGCCGGTGCTGGGTATCATGGCAAATTTGGACGGCACGCAAGTCGGGCAGGTGCTCAGCATCCTGTTGCTTGCATCGCCGACCATACTTTCGCTTAGCTCCATCGGCGCGGCGCTTACCATCGACAGCAAGCGTGGCGGCCTGTTACAGGCATTGATCGTTATGCCGCTGACCATCCCCGTGCTGATTTTTGCAGCGTCGCAGGGCGAGGGGGCGAGTTTATTTTTAATCGGGATGATGACGGCCAGCTTACCGATTTCCTGCCTCGTCAGCGCCGCTTTAATCCGCATTTCACAGGATTAAGCATCGATCTTCAAAATGCTATTTATAAACTAAATCAAGAAACGTAAAGCGGTTACGCATAAACTTGCTGTATTTCAAAGCATTGCCGAACAAATCTTTTTTCCAGCCGAGCGATTCTATGGTTTTAGGTGCTTCTGCAAGATCTAAATACACTTCGATTTTTGCGGGCGTAAGCAATACTCCTGAAACGCGAGTAACAACAGTATCCCACAGCTGAGCGGATTTTTCTGCGTGGTTATTCTTCTCCTGATAGGCTTGTTTCGCCTCCTGCGCGACACTGTCACCGAAGGCTTCAATAATTTCGCGTTCAGGGAAGGCTGATGCCATAGGCGAGGGGGGCTGCCTGAGCAGCCGGTGTTGCAATTCACTCATGTATAACGTCGTCACGCCGATTTCTTCGCCGTGCAATGTCGGCGCGGGTTTGCCCACGGGTGCTGGCTTGCGCAGCATCTCATACGCATGGGCGATCATGTGTTCGCCCTGACTCGCCGGATAGCTGCCTCCGGCGATGGTCATGCCGAGGCCAGATAATAATAGTGTATGAATCAGCGCCTGCATGCTGGCGGGCGAGGCTGTGGCGATACCGCGCGCGCCGTCGAGCAATTCCGGCTCGATCGATTCCAGCAGCGTGAACGGCGTTTCGTCGTATTCCGTGCCAATCATATAATGTGACAGTAGCCAGTCGGCCTGTGCCGTAGTGCGCGCCAGCGAATCGCCGAAGCCGCTTTTGCTCAAGCGCACCGGCGCTTTCGTGAGCACGCCGAGATCGCAATATACCGCTTTAGGCATGGCTGCCTTCAACGTCTTCTTGAATCCACCCATCGAAATCGACGCATTCGCCGAAAGATATCCGTTCATTGAAGCCGCCGTCGGGAAAACAACATAGGGTTTGCCATCCTTGAACGCCGCATACTTACAGATATCGTTGATCGTGCCGCTGCCCACCGCCACCAGCGCATCGCATTTCGCCGAGCGCGCGCGCACCAGCTCCACGTTCGCCTCCGATGCCTCCGGTTCACCTTCAAGAAAAATAAACTGTGCCGAAAACCTGCTCTTGAGCGCCCGGAATACATCCGCGCCAAGCGCGTGCTCCGTGTTGGCATCGGCCACCACAGCCAGCTTCAGGCGGTCGAATTCGAGTGCCACGAGGTCGTCGATATCATTATGCAAATTCTTCAAATAAACGATGCGGGGCAGGGCTAGTGAACGATTGTTTAGACTTTTATGCAACAGTGCTTCGGTGTCTTTACTAAACATTTACAATTACAGTTGTGAATTCAAAAACGAACGCTATGCTACCCGCGTTGGAGACAATCCGCACCCAAAAAAGCCAATCTCGGCGGTAATTTTTGTTAAACTGATAATTTGAAGGACTACACTATGAAACGTCTTCTTACCCTCTCGCTCGTTGCTTTCACCTTTGCCGCTAGCCATGTTGCAATCGCTTCGCCAAGCGACACCCCAGCCGGCAAGCCGGAAGCTGCTATGGACGAACAGATGAAAGGCAGCAAAGAAACCGTTGACGCTGACAAAGCTGAAACCAAAGGCAAAAAAGCTCATCACAAGCACAAAGTTGGCCACAAGAAGCACAAAAAAGCTGACGACGCTTCCAAATAAGTAAAGCGCGATTCACGTCGCTCTTGCTAAATAGGAAAAAAGCCCCGGGTTCATGCCCGGGGCTTTTGTTTTTTTAGTGTTTATTTTTTATGCGCGCGATGCTAGACACGTTGCATGAAAAAAATCATCGCATTCACGCTACTTATTCTTTCCTGCCTTAACCCCGCCTATGCAGAAGGCGACTTCCGCCAGTGGCTCAGCAATTTCAAGCGCGATGCCATGTCGCAGGGTATCACCAAAGAAACGCTCGACGAAGCCTTCGCCGAAACCGGACCGCTGGACCGCGTGCTCGTCCTAGACCGCAAACAGCCCGAATCCACCATGACGCTCGACGAATACCTCGACGGCGTCGTCTCGCAAAAGCGCGTCAGCGACGGCCGCCGCCTGTATGAAGAGAATTACGATTTGCTCAACCGCATCGGCAGTGAATATAACGTGCAGCCACGCTTCATCGTGGCGCTGTGGGGCATCGAAACCAATTTTGGCAAGAATATCGGCGGATTTTCCACCATCGATTCCCTCTCCACCCTCGCGTATGACGGGCGCCGCAGCGAGTTCTTCCGCGCAGAGCTGATTAACGCCCTCAAAGTGCTGCAAAGCGAAGACATGCCCGCGAGCGACATGAAAGGTTCATGGGCGGGTGCGCTAGGCCAGTGCCAGTTCATGCCCACCAGCTTCATCAAATACGCCGTGGATTATAACCATGACGGAAAAAAAGACATCTGGAACACCAAGGCCGACGTCTTCGCCTCCATCGCCAACTACCTGCAATCCGAAGGCTGGGAAGGCAACGAAGGCTGGGGCCGCCCCGTCAACCTGCCACCGGGTTTTGACCGCAACCTCGCCGACATCAAAGCCACAAAAAAACTTTCCGAATGGCAGCACATGGGCGTTCGCCGCACCGACGGCCACGCATTGCCCACCGACAATGTCGACGCATCGCTTATCTACGTAGGCGAGGGCGAGGACGCCACGCCGTTCCTGATTTACGGCAATTACAAAGTATTGCTGAAATGGAACCGTTCGCGCCTGTTCGCCACCGGCGTCAGCATGCTCGCCGACAAGATAGGCCAGTAAACGCGTGGGCGTGAGTTGGCTTAAGGCGAACCCAAGACTGCTCGCCCTCGTCGCGTTATTACTTTTCGGCATCGCTGGCGTCATATCCGCATATACCCGTATGAGCATGACCGACGACGAAGGCTTCCACATCAATTGCGGCATGCAATGGTGGAAAACCGGCAAATATGACATCCAACCCCTGCACCCGCCGCTGGGCCGCGTCGCCGACGCATCGCTGTTGTATTTCGCCAATTCTATCGCCGGTGAAGGCGGATGGAAAAAATTACCCCCGCGCGATGCCTATATCGACAAAATGATCCTTACGCGCCTCGGCGTATTGCCGTTCTACATTTTTTCCTGCGCCATGGTCTACTGCTGGAGCCGCAGGCTTTACGGCGAAGCCCCCGCTCTGTGGTCACTTGCCAGCTATGTGAGCCTCGCCTCCGTTACCGCCCATGCGGGATTAGCTACCACCGACATGCCCTATACCGCCATTTTCCTTTGGGGTTTGTGGCGCAGCGTCGAGTGGTTGAAACTGCCGGATATCAAAAATAGCGTGTGGTTCGGCGTTGCGCTCGGCCTGATGGTTGGCGCCAAATATTCCAGCCTCGCGCAGTGGCCCGCCGCGATGGGCATGGTATTCATCGTCATGTGCGTGTCGAATTACCTGCGCTCGCAGCGCGTCATTCCCTTGATCGCGGCGCATTTCATTCATTCGCTGCTCATCGCCCTGCCGATGATGGTGCTGGTGCTCGCCTTTGTTTTCCGCTTCACCTTCGACCCGCTGATCACCGGTATCCAGCAAGCAATATCCCTCAACCGAAATGGTTTTGGCGTCTTCCTGTTCGAGCCGCTGCGCGGCGATCGCCATTCCGTGTGGTATTTCTTCCCCGTCGTCTTCTTCTTTAAAACCCCGCTCACCTTCCTCATCGCCGCGCTCACCGGCGGCCGTAAACTCCTGCTCGAAGGCCGCGACCAGCCGACCGACCGGCTCTATCCCTTCTTCGCCGCCATTGGCATCATGCTCATCAGCATGACCAGCCACATCAATCTCGGCGTGCGCCACGTGTTGCCGCTCTATCCGTTGCTCGCCCTTCCCGCTGGCTACGGCCTGTGGTGGTTATACCATCAGGGCCACACAAAACGCAAAATCGCCGCCGTGCTGATCGCGCTGCAATTCATCGGCTTCATCCGCGCCTATCCCGAGTATATCCCTTACTATAATATCCTCGGCGGCGAGCATCCCGAACACATCTCGCTCGACAGCGATTTCGACTGGGGGCAGGATGTGATTCTACTCGACGAAGCGCTACAGGAACAAGGCATCATCGAACTTTACATGTGCACCCGCCGCGACGTGTTCTGGAACGCCACCGTCCTCGTGAAAGCGAAAATCAACGCATGCCCGAAACAACCCGTCACCGGCTGGATTGCGGTTGGTCGCGCGTATATGCAGCTTCCGAATAATATCGCTTGGCTACGGAGCTATCAGGCGGTACAAATCGGGAAAAGCACAATGGATCTGTATTACATTCCGCCGAAAGCACCATGACCACATTCCCGCAACTGCGCTCTTCCATTTTCCTGCTTCCGGCTCTGCTTCTACTCGCCGGTTGCCACGGTCAGCCGGGCGCTCCGGGCATGAAAGTCGGCAAGCCCTACATGGTAGCTGGCAAAACCTACTATCCCGAATACGACCCCACCTACGATAAAATCGGCATGGCCTCATGGTACGGCCCCGGTTTTCACGGTAAATACACCGCCAGCGGTGAAATTTACAACCAGAACGACCTGACCGCCGCGCATCCAACGCTGCCGATGCCGTCGCTCGTGCGCGTCACCAATCTCAGCAACGGCAAAAGCCTGATCGTGCGCATTAACGACCGCGGGCCATTCAAAAGCAACCGCATCATCGATTTATCGAAAAAAGCTGCCAGTGAACTTGGCATCCCCAGCACCTCCGAAGTGCGTGTGCAGATCTTGAAAAAAGAAACCGACGAATACCTGGCCTCCATCGGCAATGGTGGGCAGGACATGACCAGCGTCAACGCGCAAGCCGCGCGTGAACGCGAAAGCTCCGTCATCAATTCCACCGAACCGAGCGACCAGATCGTCGAATCCACCAACAGCCGCTCCGGGCAAGTGTCCGACGCCGCGCCAGTGATGACCGTCAGCTCAGGCGATCTCGCCGCGCCCAGCGGCTCAAAACTGCAATCAAGCGATACGCCAGCCGCCAAACCTGTTGTGCTCAGCCGCAACGAAGCCGCCAATGACGACGGGGACGACAACGTGCCGCAAACCGCCAAACCTCAAACCATGCCCTTCAAACCGCAAGTCGTAAAAACCACGTTTGAAACGCCAAGCGAAGAACCGCGCAAAGGCAAGATCGAAATGTCCGGCGTGCAATCCGGTGCGTTTTATATTCAGGCCGGTTCCTTCGCCTCCGAAGAAAATGCCCACAAGCTGTCCGGCAAGCTCGACGGCGTCGCCAAAATCGACGTGGGCAAAGTTGAAATGGGCGACCGCACATGGTGGCGCGTGCGCCTCGGGCCGTTCTCCACCAAGGCGGAAGCATCGTCCGCCCTCGACCAGGTCCACGCTTCCGGCGTGCCCGATGCAAGAATTGTGAACCAGTAAAAAGCAGGAGAGATAAAAGTGCGCATGACGAACAGGAATTTCATGAAACCGGCCATTTGCGTTTTCAGTGCGGCGGCTCTGCTTATGTCCACCTGCGCCCCGTCTTTCGCCATCGAAACCGCCGCCAAACAGGCGTACCTGATCGACGCGAACACGCACTCGGTCCTGCTCAATAAATCCGGCGACGAGGCAATGCATCCGTCCTCCATGAGCAAGCTCATGACTATCTACATCCTGTTCTCGCGCCTCGCTGAAGGCCGCGTGAAGCTCGACAGCAAATTCACCGTCAGCGAAAAAGCATGGCGCACTCAGGGTTCGAAAACCTTCGTAGGCATCGGCAGCGAAATGGCGGTTGAAGACTTAATCCACGGCATCATCATCCAGTCAGGTAACGACGCCTGCATCGTGGTCGCCGAAGGCATCAGCGGCTCGGAAGAAGCGTTCGTGCAGGAAATGAACCGCGTCGCCAAAACCATCGGGCTCGAACACAGCAATTTCGATAACGCCACCGGCCTTCCCGACGACAATCACCTCATGACAGCGCACGACCTCGCCACGCTCGCCGAGCACCTCATCAAGGATTTCCCGCAGTACTACCATTATTTCTCCCAGCGCGAATACACTTATAACAACATCACACAGCAGAACCGCAACCGCCTGCTCGGCAGCACCATCGGCGTCGACGGGCTGAAAACCGGCCACACCGACGCCGGCGGCTTCGGCATCACGCTCTCCGCCCAGCAAGGCGCCGACAATGCCAACCCGCGCCGCCTGATCCTCGTCATCAATGGCATGGAAAGCGACAACCAGCGCATGGAAGAGGGCTACAAGCTGCTTCGCTGGGGTTTCCGCGAATTTGAAAACCGCACGCTCCTGCGCAAAGGCCAGAAAATCGCCGATGCCGATATCTGGTTTGGCAAAATGCCAAACGTAGCGCTTGAAGCCGATCAGGACCTGACGATCACCCTGCCGTCCAACACCAAAAGTGGCATCCGCTTCGTGCTGAAATATACCGGCCCGCTGCAAGCCCCCGTCGCCAAAGGCGCGCATGTGGCCGATCTCGTCATCACCATGCCTGAAGCCAGCGAACAGGTGATTCCGCTGATGGCCTCCGAATCCGTCGAAAAGCTTTCCGGCTTCGGTTACATGTCGGCTGTGGCTGGGTATTACCTGCATCACAAGAACCCATGAGCGGTAAATTCATCACCTTTGAAGGCGGTGAGGGGTCCAGCAAGTCGACTCAATTAAAGAATGTTTTCAACGCCATTAAGTCAACTAACTTAAGGTGCGTTTCCACCCGCGAGCCAGGCGGTTCGCCTAACGCCGAAGCCATTCGCGACCTGCTCGTCAACGGCAGCGCAGACAAATGGGACCCTGTCGCCGAAACGCTGCTCTTCTACGCCGCGCGTCTCGACCACGTTACCAAAATCGTCAAACCCGCACTCGCCGAAGGTAACATCGTATTATCGGACCGTTTCGCCGACTCCACCTTCGTCTACCAAGGCATTGGCAAAGGCCTCACCGAAGACTATATCCACTCGCTGCATCAGCTCACCCTCGGCAATTTTCGCCCGGATCTGACTTTTATCCTCGATATCGACCCTGCTATCGGCCTCAAGCGCGCTTTAGCGCGTTCCCACGCCGAAACCCGCTTCGAATCGATGAACCACGAATTCCATCAAATGGTGCGCGCCGGGTTCCTTTCCATTGCCCGAAGGGAGCCCGAACGCTGCGTTGTCATCGACGCCAACCAGTCCCCCGAAGCCATCACAAAAGAAATCATTACCAATATAAATCAGCGTCTTAATCTTTCTTTGGCACCATAAGGGGAGGAGGCATTCGCCCCATTTCTTTAGATTTAACTATGGCTTAACCATATGCGGCAATAATGGTGGTTGACTCAAGGAGACAACATGTCGGATTTTGAACTGGATAATCCTACCGATATCATCACCGGTGCCGTTGAATTTAAAACGACGCCCGAAGAACCTGAAGCCACGCCCGAAGTCGAAGCCGCCGCAGAAACCGAAGAACCCTACGTTGCCGAAGAACTGGAAATCCATTCACCGCTCACCCCGCCGCAATATAGCGAAGATGCGGCGCAGCCCTATTACGAAGAACCTCAGGCTTATACCGATCCTGCAATCCAATTTGCCGATCCTGTCGCCTCGGGTCCCACCGCCGAAGAATCGTTCGTCCCCTTGGTTGAATACGCCTTCAGCGAGCAACCCGAAGAAGAACCCGAAAATGCGCTCGAAGACCGCTACCAGCCGCGCCCGGAAAACTTCCGCGTCATCTCTCAAATCTATGCCGACCAGCTTTCGTTGATTCGCCGCACCATGACAGCCATCAATTTTATCTTCGATATGTTCCAGAACCTTGAAGAACCCATCGATTTCGATTTTTCAAACGATTCGCTGCGTACGCTTAAAATCGGCGATAAACTGCTCGAAGTGCAGACTTATGTCGTCGACTTGCTAGTTATGTCCGGCCTTGGCCAGTCTATCGTCGTCGAAGAATTCCAGGACTACGCCAAGCAGCTCGCAGCGCTCTACGGAACGTTCGATTTTCTCGAACGTTACACCGATTCCGCCGTCAAGCACGACACGCTCGACGAGTTACGCCTCGAATGGGAAGAGGGTAGCAATTTCACTCGCGTACAGCAATTCTACCGCATCGCGACATATTCCGTGTCTGAAGCCGCATCTTACTGCACCGTTGAAATCTCGGCCTTGCCGGAATTCTGATAAGCTGGTTTAATCCAGCAATGTCAATCACACCCCGCACCGCCCTCGACCTCTTCGGCCACGAAGCCGCCCAAAAGCGCCTCATGGACGATTTCGCCAGCGGCAAACTTGCCCACGGCTGGCTCATCACCGGTCCGCAAGGCATCGGCAAAGCCACGCTTGCGCACCGTTTCGCCCGCCACATTCTTTCAGGCCTGGCGCCCGAAAGCATCGATGCCGAAAACCCGGTCTACCTGCGCATGGCCGCAGGCTCGCACTCAGATTTCTTAGTCATCGAACCCGCCTTCGATACCAAAAAAGACGAATTTGCCCGTGATATCAACGTCGACCAAGCCCGTGAAATACCGGGTTTCCTGTCGATGACGCCGGGCGAGGGCAAGTGGCGCGTGGTCATCATCGATGCCGTTGACCAGCTCAACATCAATGGTGCCAACGCCATCTTAAAAATCCTCGAAGAGCCGCCCGCGCAGACCATCTTGCTGCTCATCTCCCACAACCCCGGTCGTTTGCTCCCCACCATCCGTTCGCGCTGTCGCCTGCTTGCGCTCAACTCGCTAGCGCAGGAGCAATACCGCCAAGTCATACTCAATGTGGCCCCCGAAATCAGCCGCGGCGACGCCAACATCCTCGGCAACCTGACCGGCTTTTCCCCCGGCATCGCCATCGGCCTGCATGAGCTGGGGGCCATAGAGCTATACAATAAAATGGTCGAACTGCTGCTCACACTACCCGACCTGAACCTGCAAAAAACCCTCAGCTTCGCCGAATCCATCTCCAGCGGCTCGCAACACGCCAACTGGAAACTCTTCACGCGTTTGATGTTAAGTCTGATGCAACGTGTTGTTTATCATGGCAGCGGCGTCGAAGTGGAAGCCGTCACTGACAAAGAATCACAACTTCTCGCCAAGCTCGCCGACATGCACCCCGTGCCCGTCTGGGCCCATAAATGGCAGGAAGCCGCCAATGAATTCATGGTAGCCGAGCGCTTGCATCTCGATTACAAACAGTTTGCACTTATCTTCTTACATTCTATAACCGGTAGGGAAGAATTTCATATAGGAAGTGCAGCCGCTTAAATGGACAAGAATTTTTACATCACCACCCCCATCTATTACGTCAACGACCGCCCGCATATCGGGCATGCCTACACGTCCGTCGCCTGCGACGTGATGGCGCGCTTCAAGCGTCTGTCGGGGCATAATGTCCGCTTCCTCACAGGTACCGACGAGCATGGCCAGAAGGTCGAAAAATCCGCCGCCGTCGCTGGTGTCGCCCCCTTAGCCTTAGCCGATGCCAACTCCCAGCACTTCCGCGACCTCACGGGCCTGATGAACATCTCCAACGACGATTTCATCCGCACCACCGAACCGCGCCACATTTCCTCCGCGCAGACCCTCTGGAAAAAGATGCAGGATAACGGCCACATCTATCTCGGCAGCTATTCCGGTTGGTACTCGGTTCGCGACGAAGCCTATTATCAGGAATCCGAACTGGTAGGGGGAAAAGCCCCCACCGGCGCCGATGTAGAATGGGTCGAAGAACCAAGCTATTTCTTTAAGTTATCCGCCTTTGGCGACAAACTACTTGAGCTTTACGAGACAACCACCGGATTTATAGGCCCGGATACCCGTCGGAATGAAATTGTCAGTTTCGTCAAAGGTGGCCTTCGCGACCTATCGATATCGCGCACCACCTTCTCATGGGGCATCCCGGTTCCCGGCGACACCAAGCACATCATGTATGTCTGGCTGGATGCACTTGCGAACTATCTTTCAGCCCTCGGCTACCCAGATACCGATACCCCCCTATACAAGGATTTCTGGCCCGCTTCGCTGCACATGGTCGGCAAGGATATCATACGTTTCCACACCGTCTACTGGCCCGCCTTCCTGATGGCTGCCGACCTGCCGTTGCCCGAGAAAATCTTCGCCCACGGCTGGTGGACCATCGAAGGCGAAAAAATGTCCAAATCTCTAGGCAACGCCATCGCCCCCAAGGCGCTGGTAGACGAGTTCGGCCTGGACCAGAGCCGCTGGTTTCTTATGCGCGAAGTGCCATTCGGCAACGATGGCAACTTTGCCCGGGAACGCGTAATTGCATTAATTAACAGCGATCTGGCCAATAACATTGGCAATCTGGTTCAACGCACGCTCTCTATGATCGCCAAAAACTGCGACGGCGTGCTTCCGAGCAAGGGGCAGGGCGCGGACGAATCCATTTCCGTGGACCTGCCAAAGCTAACCGGTATGATTGAAGAATGCCACTTCGACAAATACGCCACTGAGATCGTTCGCTACGCCTCTGAAGCAAATGAATACATTGACAAAAAGGCTCCGTGGACGCTCAAAAAGAATGGCGACGTTAAAGGCATGGGCATCGTTTTATACGCGCTCGCTGAAAGCATTCGCAAAATTGCAATTCTATGTCAGGCGATTATGCCTGACGCGTCCGCTAAGATCCTTGACCAACTGGCCATCGCTCCGGAGCAAAGATCATTCCGCTATCTGAACGCTGAATTCGCACTTATACCAGGCGTACACCTCGAGCCCCCCCAGCCAGTGTTTCCGCGCTTCTTAGAGAAAGCAGCGTGAGGAAATCGTTCCGCTTATGAACACAGTTATCCACAGGTAATGCACCATGCTCGTTGATAGTCATTGCCACCTCAATTTCCCAGATTTTAAAGACGACCTTGACGATATCGTGAGCAGGGCGCGGGCGCAGGGAGTAGGGGTCATGCAAACGATTTGCACCGACATGGCCGAATTTGAAGAAATCTATGGAATTACAGAAAGATACGAAGGGGTCTATTGCTCCGTCGGTGTGCACCCGAACGATTCTGGGGAGACAGAAATTGTTTCCTCCCAAGAGCTTATTGACAAGACTTCACGTGAAAAAGTAATCGGCATCGGTGAAACCGGTTTGGATTATCACTACGAAAAGTCGGACCGCGAGACGCAGAAGAAAAGCTTCCTCGAGCATATCCGCGCAGCGCGCGCCACGGGTTTACCGGTCATCATACATACACGCGATGCAGACGACGATACCGTAGATATACTGAAACATGAAATGTCAGTGGGTTCGTTTAAAGGTCTCATTCATTGCTTTACATCTTCCAAATATCTGGCTGATGAAGCTATAAAATTAGGATTTTATATTTCAGTGTCGGGCATCATCACATTCAAAAGCGCGCAAGCCATACGCGATGCGCTAGTAGACGTTCCAATGGACCGCTTATTGGTGGAAACTGACTCGCCATACCTTGCGCCAGCACCACATCGCGGCAAAAGAAACGAGCCATCTTTCGTTATAAATACCAATAAGGTATTAGCTGAACTTAAAAATATTTCTGAAGCCGAATGCACAAAACTTACCACCGAGAATTTTCATCGTCTCTTTGATAAAGCAAGGCCCTATAAAATATAGATTTTTTATTTTAATTCTGTGATTATTTTATGCTAACAGTTATCAATCCCAGCTATTATCATAAAAATGATCCATTGTATGTAGCGAGCGCAGCATGAAAGTGACGATCCTGGGCAGTGGAAACTCGACCGGCGTACCATCGATTGGGTGCAAGTGCGAAGTATGCCAATCGACCAATCCCAAGAATAAGCGCAGTCGTGTTTCGGCGTTCATTGAAGAGCGCGGCTGTAACATTCTTATCGACTCGTCGCCTGATCTGCGCGAACAAGCGCTCAAAAACAACATCACGCGCGTTGACGCATTGCTCTATACTCACGCCCATGCTGACCACGCTAATGGAATAGACGATATGCGTTCTTTTAACTACCTTTCCAATAAGTCAATTCCAGCTTATGGCAACGCCCACACTATCAACACCCTATGTGCTCGCTTTTCCTATATTTTTACTCCTAAAACGGGTGGTTTTTTCTACGGTGCATCGCTGAACGGCCAGATTGTACCCGAGACACCAGTTGGAAAAATTGAAATTGCAGATAATACAGTAACTTATTTCCAACAAAACCACGCAAAAATTAATACTTTAGGCTATCGTATTGGCGGATTTGCATATTCTACTGATGTTAAAGCTCTCCCGGAGGAGTCATTTGAGGCGTTGAGGGGAGTGGAGGTGTGGGTGGTCGACTGCCTGCGGCGCGCGGAAACCTTCAGTCACTCTCACTTGGCGCAGAGTTTGCAATGGATCGCGCGGGTGCAGCCGAGGCTGGCAATTTTGACACACATGGATCATGATTTTGATTATGATAGATTATCCAATAAATTACCAGCTGGTGTCGTACCAGCTTATGATGGTATGATTGTAGAATTATAAGGAATCATATGAACAATAAACTGCTGCGTTTGATAGTTTTTATCGGAGCGACGATTATGGCCCCATTTGCTGCCCACGCTGTATCAGGGCCTACGGACAAGTCTGCCTATGATTTCAGCTTTGAGACTCTGGATGGAAAATCGCTGCTTCTGTCGCAGTATAAGGGCAAAGTCATCCTGGTGGTCAATACCGCTTCCAAATGCGGCTTTACGCCCCAGTACAAAGGCCTTGAGGAGCTTTACATGGCTTATAAGGACAAAGGCCTCGTTATCGTTGGCGTGCCGTCAAACGATTTCGGCCAGCAGGAACCCGGGTCCAGCAGCGATATCAAGCAGTTCTGCCAGCTGAATTACGGGGTAACGTTCCCCATGACCACCAAGCAAATCGTCACCGGCGACGACGCCCACCCGTTCTATAAATGGGTCTATTCGGTGCTCGGATTCGGCTCTGCCCCGAAGTGGAATTTCCACAAATACCTGATCGATACCAATGGCAATGTGGTTGATTATTTCATGTCCACAACGACCCCCGATTCGCCCAAACTGAAGGCTGCGATCGACAAGGTGCTGCCTCTGAAAACCAAGGAAAAGCCTGCTGAATAACTAATTGAACCTGTTATATTATTCATTTTTTCCATAATATATATTATACGATAAAATATGACCCTTAATTTCGATGATATCCTGCAGGCAATCTGCTCTAAAGTGACCGCTTCTCATGCGAATGATCACCAGAATGTGTATGTTTTGGAGACTGGTTTGGAAGCGAAGCTCGCGTACGATATTCTTGTGTCGTTCGGCTTTGACGCCAAGGTGTATCACACGCCGGACAAGCCGTCGAAACTCTACATCACTACCCCCAAATTCTCTGCCGCCCAGGTGGAGCGCAACCTCACTGCCGCGCTGCCTTATGCGCAAGCTTTGAAGAAAATTGTGCTCAGTCTGGATGAGCTTCCAACCACCGGATTTAACGTCAATTTCGTCAACGCCCAGCCCGCTGGCAAGCAGATCATGATTCAAATCGGGGCGCCTTCTGATGCACAGAAACCCTCGGGAAATGTGGGGTTAGCCGCCTCTTCCGCCGCTGCGCCTGAATCGCCGCCAGCGGCTGTGGCTGCGGTTTCCGCCCCGATTTCGAGCACGCACAAACGCGTTGTGAGGAAAACCAAAAAGAAAGATGACGATGAATTCGCCTCTGGTCCAGCGGTTGGCCGCGGCCTCTACCCTGCCAAAGTCCTGCCTGAAGGCGGCACCGCCAAGCAGAGCATGCGCCAGAAAATCATGCTGCGCATGTTCGGCAACTTCGCCACTTCGGGCTATTTCACCCTGATGTGGCTGGTGGCAATGGCTGTGCTGTTCTCATTCTTCGTCTTTGCCAAATCCTTCCTGTGCTACGATTTCGTCTCCAAAAAGAGCACCAAATGGTACTGTCAGGACCCCGCCCAGTCCAACGCCGAGGATGCCCAGCGGAAAGAACGTGAAGACCGTCAAAAAGCGCTTGGCCTCGCGCCCGTCCAGAAGTAAACATACTGCATGACTACGACACATCAGTTCCAAGGCATGCGCTCCGGCGGTGCTTCGCCGCTTAAAGGCGACATCACCGTTCCGGGCGATAAATCCATTTCACACCGCGCGCTTATGCTCTCCAGCCAGGCGCTGGGCACCACCACCATTTCCGGCCTGCTCGAAGGCGACGACGTGCTGAACACCGCCAAAGCGCTGCAGCATCTGGGCGTCAACATTCGCCAGAGCAACCATGTCTGGGAGGTTGACGGCGTGGGCATCGGCGGGCTTGCCGAAAGCGACAGCGTCCTCGACATGGGCAATTCAGGCACCAGCACACGCCTGCTGATGGGTCTGCTCTCCGCCTACCCGTTCACCACGTTCTTCACAGGCGACGATTCCCTGCGCTCCCGTCCGATGGGCCGGGTTGTCACTCCACTTGCGCAAATGGGCGCCAAAGTTACCGCCCGTACTGGCATGAAGCTTCCGCTGTCGCTGACCGGCTCGCCGGACAGCATGCCGATTGATTATCACCTCCCCGTTGCGTCCGCACAGGTTAAGTCAGCCATCTTACTTGCTGGTTTAAATACGCCGGGCATTACTACGGTTGTTGAGCCGCAACCCACTCGCGATCATACGGAAAATATGCTTCGCTACTTTGGTTTTAAGGTAAAGACCGAGAAGATGGACGATGGTGCAGTGTCGGTTTCCGTCCGCGGCTACCAGAAGCCCGAATATGAAAACCGCACCCTCACCGTGCCCGGCGACCCCTCCTCTGCCGCTTTCGTCATCGTGGCCGCCCTCATCTGCCCGCATTCGAGCGTATTCATCCGTAACGTCTGCGTGAATCTATTGCGTACCGGGTTGATTACCACACTGATCGAAATGGGCGCCAAAATTGAACTGCATAATGAACGCGACGTTGCGGGCGAGCCGGTGGCCGATATACTCGTGGTCCATTCGCCGCTTAAAGGCATCACCGTGCCCGCGTCTCGCGTGCCAAGCATGATCGATGAATACCCAATTCTTGCCGTCGCGGCTGCCTTCGCTGAAGGCGTCACCGTCATGGAAGACCTGGCCGAGCTGCGCGTCAAGGAAAGTGACCGTCTGAGCGCCATTCTCGAATCCCTGCAGGCCTGTGGCGTTGAAGCATCCGCCGAAGGCGACACGCTGAGCGTTACGGGCGGAAAGCCGCGCGGCGGCGCCACGATCAAGACGCGTTTCGACCATCGCATTGCCATGTCGTTCCTCATTATGGGCATGGCAACGGCCCAGCCGGTGACGGTCGACGACGTCACCTCAATCCAGACCAGCTTCCCCAATTTCGTGAATCTCATCAACGGCATCGGCGGACATATCCGTGATTTGCGCAACCCGACGGTGCGCCGCCATCACGAGCCGCTGGTCGTGGCCGTGGATGGCCCCGCCGCTTCCGGCAAAGGCACCCTCGCCCGCCGGATTGCTGAACATTTCAACCTTGAATACCTCGATACCGGCAGCCTGTATCGTGCCGTAGGTATGAAAATCGTCTATGCGGGCAAGGAACCGTCCGACGTTAAAGCCGCCGAGGAAGCCGCCCGCTCCATCGACGCCGAAGACCTTGCCAACCCGCGCCTGCGTCAGGAGCGCATCGGCCAGGCCGCGTCCATCGTGTCGGCCTTTCCGGAAGTGCGTCAGGCCTTACTTGATTTCCAGCGCAAATTCGCTGGCTCATCGCGTGGCGCCGTGCTCGACGGGCGCGACATCGGTACCGTGGTTTGTCCGAAGGCGGATTTCAAATTTTTCGTTACCGCCACGCTTTATGCCCGCGCCAAACGCCGTCATCGGGAGTTACAAGGTCAAGGCATCGAAGTGATATTCGAGTCCGTACTCGACGACCTTCGCGAACGCGACGAGCGCGACGAAAAGCGCTCCATCGCTCCGTTACGCCCATCAGAGGACGCCTTCATCATCGACAGCTCCACCCATGACGCGGATGCGGTTTTCGACCTCGTCCGTCAAGTAATTCTCCGCAAATATCCAGCGCTTGCAGCCTGATTTTCATTGACTTAATGAATTATCAGCCTATTCCCGCTATAATGGCTGGAAATCATGGGGCTATGATGAAAACCACGTACGCGCAGGCCATTCCTCAAGTCACGTTGTTAAACGATAAGCTCGAAGCCGTCACAGTCGACCCCAGCGTAAAACTCTCAGACAAGTGGCGCTGGGCGGAATCCTCCATCCGCAAATACCTCGACGAAGTGCACGCCATGCAACTCAAGCCGAGGCTGATCAAGAATTTCATCGGCGACAAAGGCGAAATCATTATCGCGCAAGGTGCGAATCCCAATAAATTCTATGAATATGCCAGTTGGGATTATCGCGAAGACAAAACTGGCGTCACCACCCTCGGCTTCGCCTGCCGTTATCGCGCCAAGGACGAGCGCGACCCGCATTCCACCGTCGTGCTGATGGCCGGTCCCTACGTGGATTATGACAAGCAACCCTTCCCCAAACCCGGCGATAAATACTTCGCTGGCGGCAACGTGCTGGTGCACGAACTCGGGCATTCCGGCGATTTCAAGGATAGCATCGTGCACTCTGGCCGCCATATTCCTTCCGGCAGGCATTCGGAAAGCGAGCTTTTCCGCCTTTGCGCCAAGGTCGATCGGTTGGCCAACCCCACGTCTTCCTTCGATGATTTCGTCCGCAAGGGGCTTGCCCCCTCTTACGATACCGAAGCCAAGAAAATGCATGAGGCCATCGCCATCGCCGCTGAGAACTATTATGCCAATAACCAGCGCCGCCTGCCGCAGCTTTACGACGATTACATGAGCTATATTTTCACCACCGACATGCGCCTGAAAGCTGATGGCGATAAGCGGGTGCGCACCTTTCTCGATTTCGAATTCACCCGCCCTAATCTCAAAGCCATCTTCGGCGACGAACTGACCCCTATCGTCAAATCATGGCTGCAAGGCATGGACCCGGACGCCAGTCGGCAAGCCGAGGCGCAACTCCTGCCACACAAGGACGCGATCGTTAAAAAACTGTCCGATTACATGATCAATGCCCCTAAGAAAGCGCAGGACGAGGCCAACCTCATTGACACTATGTTCAAGCGCTCACGCTAATCTTTTGAATTACAATATCATGACCAAAAACCGGCCTATTCGGCGCAAAACGTTGCGCTTATGGGGCCGTCCAAGTAAAATCCTCTTGATTTTCCCCCATTTCCCGCTACAAATGTGCCCCTATTTAACTATAGCCCGGAATCTCAACAGCGCCGATTCCTGAGAAATTTTATCATGTGTTTAACCCATGAAATGCAGGCGCTGGCGTTTCGCAATAATAAAAGTCCCGCCGCATTTGCGGCTTCCCGGCTAAGCCGGACGGACGTATGAAAGAAGTTTTATGGCTCAAACAGCACAGGCATTTAACATGGAAGTAGAAGATTTCGGCGCGTTATTTGAAGAATCGATCAAAGATTCTGGCAAAACCGAAGGCGCGGTTATCACCGGTATCGTCGTCGCCGTCGAAAAAGACGTTGTCATCGTTGACGTCGGCATGAAGTCGGAAGGCCGCGTGCCGCTCCGCGAATTCATGGTGAATGGCGTACAGGTAGAACTGCGCGCTGGCGACGAAGTCGAAGTCTACCTCGAAAAAATCGAAAACAAGCACGGCGAAGCCGTTCTCAGCCGCGAAAAAGCGCTGCGCGAAGAAGCGTGGATCAAGCTGGAAAAAGCGTGCGCCGCTCAGCAGCGCGTCGAAGGTGTTATCTTCGGCCGCGTCAAAGGTGGTTTCACCGTGGACATTCAGGGAGCGGTTGCGTTCCTTCCGGGTTCACAGGTTGACATTCGCCCCATCCGCGACGTCACCCCGCTGATGCACATCACCCAGCCGTTCCAGATTCTGAAAATGGACCGCAAGCGTGGCAATATCGTTGTTTCCCGCCGCGCCGTTCTCGAAGAATCGCGCGTCGAACAGCGCAATGAGCTGCTCAGCAAAATCACTGAAGGCCAGGTGCTCGAAGGCATGGTCAAGAACATCACCGATTACGGTGCGTTCATCGACATGGGCGGTATCGACGGTCTTCTCCACGTTACCGATATCTCATGGCGCCGTATCAGCCATCCGTCGGAAGTGCTTTCGCTTGGCCAGACCGTTAAAGTCATGGTCACGAAGTTCGACCAGGCCACCAAGCGCGTCAGCCTCGGCATGAAGCAGCTTGAAACCAACCCGTGGCAGGGCGCAGACGTGAAATACCCCGTCGGCACCAAGCTCTCGGGCAAAATCACCAACATCACCGACTACGGCGCGTTCGTCGAACTCGAGCCGGGCATCGAAGGCCTTGTGCACGTGTCCGAAATCTCGTGGATCAAAAAGAACGTTCACCCGTCGAAACTGGTTTCCGTTTCACAGGAAGTCAACGTTGTGGTTCTCGACATCGACGCTTCCAAGCACCGCATCAGCCTCGGCATGAAGCAGTGCGAAGAAAACCCGTGGGCGATCTACGCTGCTAAGGTTCACGTCGGCGACCTTATCGAAGGCGAAATCCGCAACATCACCGATTTCGGTCTGTTCGTTGGCCTCGAAGGCGACATTGACGGTCTCATCCATCATTCGGATCTCAGCTGGTCTGAATCCGGTGACGTAGCCATCAAGAACTATAAAAAAGGCGAACGCATCAAAGCGAAAATCCTTGCCATCGACATCGAAAAAGAGCGCATCAGCCTCGGCGTGAAGCAGCTTGAAAACGATCCGTTCGAAGACGAGTTCAACGGCATTGACAAGAATGCCACGATCACCTGCACCGTGGTAACCGTAGCTGACGACGGCATCACCGTTAAAGTAACCGACAACATCACCAGCTTCATCAAGAAGTCGGAACTGGCTCGCGAGCGCCAGGAACAGCACGCTGACCGCTTCGCCGTCGGCGACCGCATCGACGCGCGCGTCGTTACGGTTGACAAAGCGACCCGCAAAGTCACCGTGTCGATCAAAGCGCTTGAAGCTGAAGAGCACAAGAAAGCCATCGCGGAATACGGCTCGACCGATTCCGGTGCTTCGCTTGGCGACATTCTCGGCGCAGCCCTCAACGAAGCTGCCGCTGAAGACAAAGCTGGCAAGAAAAAGAAGTAATCTACACTTCGTAAAAATGGGTGGCAGGATTTATTTCCTGCCACCCATTTTTTGTCGCTGGATTAAAGCTGGCGCGCAGCCGCGTGGTATTTTTTAACCGGCGGGTTGATGCCTTCTTTGGTCATGCTTTCAAAAGACGCCCTGAAAACAGTTTTGGCGATCTCCGGAATATCCATCCTGTCGATAATTTCCATATATTCTTTTTTCACTTCCGCGATGCCGTCTTTGATTTCCGGCGGCAAACTAAAAAGCTGGATTTGACTCCTCGAGCGCAGGTTTTTCTCGTAAACGGCGGTGAACTGCTCTTTCAGCTTCCCCGGCTCCTGCGTCAGTCCGACTTTTTTATCGACCGCCGCAAGCACCGCGTTGCCTGATGGGCGGTTGAAATGAATTTCTTCATGCAGATCGCGCATCACATCGAACACATCATCATAAAGCTGTGTAATCCGCCCAAGGTCGGCAGATACTGGATAGTTTCTTTCCAGATCGGCGTAATTTTCAATTTTATCTGCGCCAGCGTGCCGCGCCGGGTTCAAGATCATCGAAAATGTGTAGTAGATGAACTGCGTCATCTTGATATGCCCGTCGCGCATTTTATCGCGATATTCATGCTCGCCGGTTTCCTGAAAGCGCTTGGCGTCATGCGCTTCATCCCACATAAGCTGTGTGATGATATTCAGGTGCATGGTCACTTGAGCGTGCGTCGCCACGCCCAGTGTTTCCAGCTTGTAAAAATTATCGATATCCTTCTGCGACAAAAAATTACCCGCAAATACCGATAGCTTATCATCGCGCAATTCTGGCCTCGGCCCATAGGAAAGAATTTTTTCCGGCTCCATCGAATCATACCTGTCATCCACGCGCACGAATGAAAAAAAATATCCTTAATCGCGCCCAGCTGGTGCGACGTGCGGCCCGCGGACAAAAGCCTGCGCACTTGCCCGAACGTTGTGAGGTCGCTTTCCCTGTGGCCAACGAGAAACGTCGTAAGGCCGAGCCAAATGCCCAAAGCATTCGTTTTGGTGGTGTTCTGCCCCGTCAGGAGATGGGTGAGTAGATTTTCTATGCGTTTATAAGGTGCGGGCTTCTTGTTCATAAGGCATATCACGTTTACATATACTTTAACGTATATTAGCATTTGTCTTATTAAGCTTCCGTGAAGAAGGCTGCCGGGAGTAATCTATTGACTTAGCATATAGTTTACCGTAGATATGGACAACTTTTGGCTCAACTTCTGTTATCGTATCCTCAATGGCCCTCAACGCAGACACCCTCCTCGACCGGCTATACCTCAAAAGCCAGATCGCCAAATGGCGCATCACCGCGATTATCCTCGCCGTTCTTGTGCTCATCGTCGGCGCAGAGCGCTATAATCACCACTCGCCCATCGCGCAGGAATTCGTCGCGCGTATGAACATCAACGGCATCATCACCGACGACCAGAAACTCTACAAACTCATCGACGATGTAGGCGAGAATTCCAAAGCGAAAGCCGTGATTATCTGGATCGATTCGCCCGGCGGCAGCGCCGTTGCCGGTGAAGAAACCTTCCTTCGCATCCGCGAACTCTCCAAGAAAAAACCCGTCGTCGTCGTCATGCGTTCGCTCGCGGCCTCCGCCGGTTACATGATCGGCATCGCTGGTGACTACGTACTCGCGCGCGAAGGCACCATCACCGGTTCCATCGGCGTCATCATCGAAACCGCTGAAGTCACCGAACTGGCAGAGAAAATCGGCATCAAACCCATTATTATTAAGTCCTCACCCCTCAAAGGCTCCCCCTCGCCCTTCGAAAAATCCTCCCCCGAAGCAGAACGAGCTATACATGATGTTATTAACGACTTTTACAGCCGTTTCGTCGATATGGTGGTCGACAGACGCCAGTTACCGCGCGAAAAGGTGGTCCAACTGGCCGACGGGCGGGTTTATAGCGGAAAAAGTGCTTTCCAAAACAAATTGATAGATGGCATAGGGGGCGAATCTGAAGCCCTGGCATGGCTCACAGCCAAGAAAAACATCAAGCAAGGCATTGAAGTTAAAGATATTTCCACCAAAGATGAGGAAGGGCTCTTCGGGAGCATGAGCAATACCTTAGTGGGAAAATTTTTACAAAATAGCAGCGTAATGCTTGACGGCATGACTGCAATCTGGCATCCTTCTATACATTAACCTTCTAAGTTATAGCGATATTTCTAAGGAACACACCTCATGACCAAATCAGAACTCGTTTTACGTCTCTCAAAAAAATACCCACATTTATATCAGCGCGACATCGAAACGCTGGTGAACACAATCTTTGACGATATCTCCGAGACCCTGATTGAAGGCGGCCGCGTTGAGCTTCGCGGGTTCGGCGCTTTCTCCATCCGCAAGCGCGAAGCGCGCAAAGCGCGTAACCCTAAGAACGGTCAGGAAGTTCGCATCGGCGAACGTTTCGCGATTTACTTCCGCACCGGTAAAGAGCTGCGTGAGCGCATCAACAAACCACCCGTGATGACCACGCACACCAGCCACGCCTGATTGAGTCGTTGGGGTGCGCACACCGTTTCGTCGCAAGCTCCGGTTTTTCCTGCTGACTCTGCTTAGTATCGCATTCCTGTGTTTTGCAGTGCTGAACCGTCAGTTTGTGCATATCAGCTTGTTTCCCCTGCCTTATTCCGCTGACATGCCGCAATTTATTTTTGCGGTCATTTGTTTTGCGCTCGGCGTGCTCGTCGGCGGCGGATTTTCCGGCATGAAAGTTTCGCGCATCAGCCGCTTACTGAAAAAAGAACACAAGAACGTCATGGCGCTGCAAAACGAAATCGGCGGCCTAAAAAACGAAAGCTGGCAATACGACAAAGCCTCGCTGCCTGCCGCCCTTGCGCCAGATTAATAAAGCCCCATATATACGTCCATGACGATCTCCATCAAAATATGCGGCCTTAAAGACAAAACCGGTATCGAAAGCGTTATCCGTGAAGGCGCTAACTACGCAGGTTTTATTTATTTTCCCGCCTCGCGCCGCCACATCACGCTGGAAGCAGCCGCTGATTTGAAACTCCTCCTGCCATCCGATATCAAATCCGTTTCTGTCCTCGTCGACCCCGACGATGCCTTCCTGGCGCGCGTCGTCCACACCATCGGCCCCGATTACATTCAGTTCCACGGCGCCGAAACGCCGCAGCGTCTGCGCGATATCCGCAAGCAATTCCCTTCGTTTAAAGTGATCAAAGCCATCAGCATCGCCAGCGACGCCGATCTCGAGCGCTCGCTCGATTTCGCCAACTGCGCCGATATCCTGCTTTTTGACGCCAAAGCCCCGCTTCCGGGCATGCTCCCCGGCGGCAACGGCCTCTCCTTCGACTGGAGTCTGCTCAAAGGCCGCTACTTCCCATTCCCGTGGATGCTGTCAGGCGGATTGAACGCAATCAACGTCGCCGAAGCCATTCGCGTGACGGATGCAAAAATGATTGATGTCTCCTCTGGCGTTGAGAGCTCTCTCGGTGTAAAAGAACCGGCATTAATCCAGCAATTTGTGAGCGCTGTCCGTCATGCCTAACCACACTAAAGCCAACCTCGCCGGACCGGACGAATCCGGCCATTTCGGTATCTACGGTGGACGCTACGTCGCCGAAACGCTGATGCCGCTTATCTTGCAAGTGGAGCAAGCCTACAATACGGCAAAGAACGATCCTGAATTCCAGCGCGAACTCGATTATTACTTCAAACATTACATCGGCCGCCCCAGCCCGCTGTATTTTGCCCCCCGCCTCACCGAACGTTGTGGCGGCGCAAAAATTTACTTTAAACGCGACGAACTCAACCACACCGGTGCGCATAAAATCAACAACTGCATAGGGCAAGGCCTGCTCGCCAAACGTCTCGGCAAAAAACGTATCATAGCCGAAACGGGCGCGGGCCAGCATGGCGTTGCCACCGCCACGGTCTGCGCGCTGTTCGACATGCAATGCGTCATCTACATGGGCGCGAAAGACATTGAACGCCAAGCCCCCAACGTCTTCCGCATGAAACTTTTAGGCGCCGAAGTCATCCCCGTTGAGTCTGGTTCCAAAACCCTCAAAGACGCCATGAACGAAGCACTGCGCGACTGGGTCACCAATGTCTACGACACGTTCTACCTCATCGGCACCGCCGCCGGTCCACACCCATACCCCGCGATGGTGCGCGATTTCCAATCCATCATCGGCCACGAAACCCGCGAGCAGATGCATGAAGCCGAAGGCCGCCTGCCCGACACGCTCGTCGCCTCCATCGGCGGCGGCTCCAACGCCATCGGCTTATTCTACCCTTTCATCGCCGAACCAAGCGTCAAAATGATCGGCGTCGAAGCTGCCGGTCACGGCCTGGATTCCGGCGCGCACGCCGCCTCTATCGCCCGCGGCCAACCCGGCGTGCTCCACGGCAGCCGCACCTACCTGCTGCAAGACGAAGACGGCCAGATCCAAGACGCCCACTCCATCTCCGCTGGCCTCGACTATCCCGGCATCGGCCCCGAGCACGCATGGCTGCACGACACCGGCCGCGTCGACTACGTCTCCATCACCGACACGGAGGCGTTGGAAGCCTTCCAGCTCGTCTCCAAGCTCGAAGGCATCATCCCCGCCCTCGAGCCCTCCCACGCCCTCGCACATGTGTTTAAAATTGCGCCTGCGCTGCCGAAGGACCACCTCCTCGTCGTCAACCTTTGCGGCCGCGGCGACAAGGACATTTTCACCGTCGCCAAAGCCCTCGGAGTCAACCTATGATTCCCACCCTGCAAACTACCGGTGCCAGACTCGCGCGTTCGCTTTACAATTACGGCCATTCCGGCCCGCCGATCAGCAACCAGAGCATTTTCATCACGATGGGGCTTCTCATCGGTATTTCCGTCGGTTGTTTCCTAGTCGTCCTCAACTTCCTGAATAACGGCGGCCAGTAATGTCCTTCGACCCCCTCGCCGAATTCGCCCGCGCCACCACCCATGTCGAGCAATCGCTGCACGAATACGTCCATCTGCACACGCTCAACCACGAGCTGGCAATGGTCATCGTCGCCGCCTTCATCGGCGCAGCCCTCGGCCTTGCAATGGCTATTTTCCACCATCTGAAATCTCTGGCTCGCTCATGACCACCCGCATCGAAACCGCCTTCGCCCGCTTAAAAACCGAAAACCGCGCCGCGCTCATCCCCTTCATCATGGGCGGCGACCCCAGCCTCGATACCACCGCCAAACTCCTCGCCGCATTACCCGCCGCCGGTGCCGACCTCATCGAAATCGGCATGCCGTTTTCCGACCCTATGGCCGACGGCCCCGTCATCCAGCTCGCTGGCTGGCGCGCGCTAGACGCCGGTGCCAATGTCATAAAAATCATCGCCCTCGTCGCCGATTTCCGCAAGACCAACACCGAAACCCCAATAATCCTGATGGGCTATTTCAACCCCGTTTACCGCTACGGCTGCGAAGCCTTCTGCAACGACGCCGTCAAAGCCGGTGTCGACGGCATCATCCTCGTCGACCTCCCCCCGGAAGAAGAGCAGGAAATGCGCCCCTTCCTCGATTCCAGCGGCTTGAAACTCATTCGCCTCATCGCCCCCACCAGCGGCGACGACCGCTTGGAACTTCTCTCCAAATCCGCCACTGGCTTCATCTACTATATCTCCATCACTGGCATCACCGGCGCTAAAACCGCGGATACCGGCTCGCTTTCCACCAAAGTCGCGCATTTGCGCCAGTTCAGCAAACTTCCGGTAGCCGTAGGTTTCGGCATTAAAACTGCGCAAGCAGTCGCCGACGTCGCCCCCATCGCCGACGCCATCGTCGTAGGTTCCGCACTAGTCGATGTGATCGCCAGGGAAAAAGACGCCGCAAGCGCCGTTAAAGCCGCGAGCGCCTTTGTTACGCAGCTGGCAGCAGGTCTGAGACGCTAAAATAATCTTTGAATAACGGTGAGGTTTTCAACAGCGCCTGCGCTTCCTCGCGTGTCGCCAGAATCGGCGGCAGCTTATACATCGGCAGCGTCGCGTCACCAAAAATCTGCGGACCGGGATCGCACTGATTGTGCAACCCGTAATGCATCGCTGCCAGCACTACCGCCATCACCTTCGCCACATCCGCATCCGCCCCCGCCACGCGGTGCTCGATGCGTTTGTTATTATGCTCCGTATCCGGCAGGCGAATCGCCGTCGTTCGATTATTCGCGCCCCAACTCACGGTTTTCGGCGCATTCGTCTTTGATAAAAACCGCGCATACGAGTTCGTCATCGGCGCAAACACCGCCATGCATGGGTTCATCCACGCAAGCAGGCCGCCAATGCTGAACTGCAATTGCGGGCTCATTACGTCATTATCCTTGAAAAAAATATTCTTGCCCGCCGCATTCATCAAATGCACATGGATGTGCAACCCACTGCCCGGCTGGTCCGCATAGGGCTTCGCTGAAAAATCCGCCACCATCCGGTGCGAGGCTGCCACATGAGTAATGATTTCCTGCGCGTGCGCCGTATCTGCCGCCGTCTTCAACGCATCGGCAGGGCGCAGCGACAGCTCGAATTGCTCGTGCCCGTCTTCCTTAACCGTATTGTAAATTGCAATCGCTTTCGCTTCGCTGGCCTCGCGCACATCCTGCCAGAACGCGTCCATCGACGCATGGGCATCCGCGCCGGTGAGGTAAAACTCAATTTCCGACGCGGTTACCGGTCTCAGTTGAAAATCATCCGAAAGCTTTTTGAGCTGCCGTGCAATCAGCTCACTCATTACGCCGCGAGGACGCCGTCGATCCACTCAACGAGTTTGCTTTTCGGTAAGCTACCAACCTTCGTCGAAACGGCCTGGCCGTTTTTGAAGATAATAAGGGTCGGGATGCCGCGGACGCCGTATTTCTGCGGGGTGCCCGGGTTTTTATCGATGTTCACCTTAGCGATGGTGATTTTACCCTGGCGCTCATTGGCGATTTCATCGAGCACCGGCGAAATCTGGCGGCACGGGCCACACCATTCCGCCCAGAAATCCACGAGGAACGTACCCTGAGCTTTAAGCACTTTTTCTTCAAATTCGCTGTCGTCGATATGTAAGGTCATAAACTCCTCGTGTTTTAGCTGTTACACTACTATATGTAGGCACTTAACAATGTTTCGTCAAGGAGTGAAATCGTGGCGTCGGACGTCCATAAAAGCGCGCATTTCACAATTTTTTGCGGGTAAATACGCTCCAGTAACAGCTTATAAAGCGCCATCTGCTTCATATAGCCGGAAGGAATATCAACGGTCGATTTAGGCGGTATCCGGTTGCTCTTATAGTCGATAATCCACACTGCCTCGTCCGATATATAGAGCCGATCAATCTGCCCGGCCACCGCCACAACTTCGCCCTTCAGCGGAACCTTCCCCGCCACAGGCACTTCGGTGAGCGCCTCCTTGGAAAACAGGAAACCATATTCCGGGCTATCGATGACCCGCACCGCTTCCGCGCAGGCTTCACTAATCACCTCAGGCGATACCCCATGCCGGTATTTATGCGACACCGCCGCAATCACCTGTTCGCGTTGCTGAATCGTTGCATCCGGCAAATATTGCAACAAATGGTGAATCAATTTCCCGCGCAAAAATACATTAGGATACTGGCTACTTACCGGCGACACCGCCGCCGGTTCATCCAGCATCAGCCGCGACGGCGTCAGCGGATGCGATGGCACCGGCTCAACGGGTGTTGCCGCGCGTAAAAACCCAAAATCCGCCACCACCGGCTTTTCAACCAGCGAAACTGTCCGCCCTTTCTGCCCATGCGGCACATCACCCACGCGCAGCCCCTGTCCGAATTCGGCCTCAAACGTCGCCGCAATCGGCGCCAGCCCGCCGCGCACAAGGTGATACCACGATTCTTCTGACAGCGCGTTGCGCCCGCTCGCCCCGCAGATATATAAGCGGTCCTCCGCCCGCGTCAGCGCCACATACAGCAACCGGCGATACTCCGCCAGCCGCAGTAGTTTCTGCTTTTCTTTCAGCTCTGCCGATGCCGAATCCAGCCGCTTAGAAGATGGCCAGAGCGGCAAAGCGCCTGCGCTTGCCTCATACCATAGGAGGGTATCCTTCGCCTGCGGCACATCCACCGTATCCGGCAGGATAACAATCGGTGCCTGTAACCCCTTCGAGCCATGCACCGTCATAATCCGCACGCAATCGCGCGCCTGTTCCATATCGCGTTTGATTTCGCTGTCGCTCGAAAGCAACCAATGCAAAAACCCCTGCAACGACGGCGTGTGCGAGCGCTCATACAACAGTGCCTGTCCCAAAAACTCATCAATCGCCTCATGGTACTCATCCCCCATGCGCGCGATAATATGCTTTCGCCCCTGCAATGTTTCCAGCAAATAGGAATACAGCTCATAAGGTGCCGTAAAATCCGCCCGCGCGCGCATGGCGCTCAGCAACGCATACGCTTCGACGCACGGCTTATCTGCCGATTCGCGCAACCGCTCCCACAGCGTCTTTTTCCCCCGGTCCCACGCGAGCAAAAACAGCGCCTGTTCATCCACCACAAATAATGGGCTTTTCAGTACCGACGCCAGCGTCAAATCATCCTCCGGCAACAATAAACACTGCCCCAGCGCAATCAAATCCTGCACCGCCAGATTCTCCCCAAGCGCCATGCGGTCGTGCCCCGCCACCGCGATATTATTGCGCTTCAACGCCCGCACCAGCGCATCAACAAGCCCCGTGCGCTTACGCACCAGAATCATGATATCGCCCTCGGTGCAAAGCTTCGCATCTTTCCATTTGCGAATCGTAGTCGCAATTTCGCGGGCAAGGCGCGTGCGCGACGACACAATCGTCTCGCCGCTTTCTTCAATCGGCGGCACCAATGGCCAGACTTCAACCATCCCCGCATGGGTTTTTGTCGGAATATGCTCCAGCGTACCGTCTCCGAACATCAGCCCGTTCCGCGCCGCATCCTGCGCAAACACGCTATCCACTGCCGTCAGGATTTCCACCGTCGAGCGGAACGAATGCAGCAGCTGAATCTTATGCAACGTCTTGGCCGCATCGCGTATTCGCGCCGAAAACACTTTTTCCTTATGCCCAAGCGCTGCCGGGTCCGCGCCTTGAAAGCTATAAATCGACTGTTTTTCATCGCCGACCACAAACAGCGCCCGGTCGTTTTCCTTAGCGCCATGGCCGTCAAAAAACTCCTGTGTCAGCGCTTCAATAATATCCCACTGCTCCGGCGCGGTATCCTGCGCCTCATCCACCAGCATATGGTCAATCCCGCCATCGAGCTTATAGAGCACCCACGGCGCGATTCCCGGCTTCATCAACAATGTGCGCGCGGTCAGGATCAAATCATCGTAATCCATCAGCGCATGGTTGCTTTTCATCTTGTCATACAGCGCCAGCAATGCCTCGGCGATGTGCAATATATGCGTCGAGCGCTGCGCTGTTTCAATGGCGTTGCAGCGCTGCACAAATTCAAACATGCGATGCTGCTCTTCTTGCAGCGCATCAATATGTCCCTGTTCGGTTAGTGCTTTTTTCGTAAACAGCGTCTTGCGTTTGCTACCGTCGCCGGTGATGTGCACCTTGCGATAATTTTCCAGCGCCAGTGCGTTAGCGCACCCTTTCTCCAGAAATGCCGCTAACCCCTGCCCGGTATTCTGGTCGGATTTCCCATCGCTACTAAGCAAGCGCGCGCAAACTGCCCGCAATTGCATAATCTGGCCTTCCGTGTAGATAAACATCTCCACCGCAAGGCTAGAAGGGGTACTCCCCACGGGTACCTTAAGCAGCTTCCACAATTCCGACTCCGCCTGCTTCAGCGCCTCAAAAGGCGCGAACAGCGCGCGGATGCGGCGCTTGTTACGGATAATCTCCGCCAGCAATTCCTGAAACGACGATTCGCTGAGCGCATGCGCCACCGCGTTTAAACTCTCGCGCAGTTTCGGGTCGTCGCTCTGGGCTTTGGCGAACAGGCGCAGGCGCGCCTCTTGTAGCATTTCCTGCTCGCTGCGTGAATCCATCAGTGAAAAATGCGGACTGATTTCCGCTTCCACCGGAAACTGGCGCAATAACGACTGACAGAAGCTATGAATCGTCTGGATGCGCAATCCCTGCGGCGCTTCCAGCACACGCGCAAACAGGCTGCGGGCGAAAATGAGCTGCTGGCTGCTCACCGGTTTGCTGGTCAGTTGCGAAATCTGCTTTTGCAATTCCTCGTCTGAGGCCATCACCCATGCGCCTAATTTATGCTGGATTCGATTGGCCATTTCGCTGGCGGCGGCGTGGGTATAGGTCAGGCAAAGTACCCGGGAGGGGTTAACGCCATGCAGCAAAAGCGCCAGTACACGGTTGGTGAGCAAGCTGGTTTTCCCCGCGCCCGCATTGGCCGAAACAAACACCGATGCCGTAGGGTCAAAAGCATGCTCGGCGTTATAAGTGCTTGTATTATATTGATTTTGCATGTTACTTATTTTAGCGTTTGTCACAAAATTTTCATTAATTTTCAAGGATTATTAGGTTATACTGTCAGGTATGGAAAAACGTACTGAAATTTTTACCGACAGCAAGGCACCGAACGTCGTGTTCATGCCGGGCATTTTTAATGAGACCATGCAGTTGCTGAGCGACGCGCACAAATATTTCTTCCTGTTCGGCGACGACGATCAGAAGCGCATCTCTCCAGACCTTAAAACGCTGTATTCCTGTGAGATGTCGCGTATCACGCTTCGCCTGTCGTCCATCATGGCGTGGATTATGGTGCAACGCGCCGTGTTTTCCCGCAAGATCGAACCAACCGAAGCCGCTGACCGCTACGGGCTGGATTTTAAAGATGTCTGCCTCGTCGACAACCGCATGCTGCACGGCGTGCTGCCCAGCTACGTCTGCTACCTGCTCGACCGTTCGCTGGAATTGTACGAGCGCGTTTATCGCCTTGACGGGCAAATCAAGCCAGTTCACTAAACATCCCCCCATTCAGCGCGCCGCGTTAAATGCGCGTAGTCGTTATATTGCTCGCTTTTCGCGCTGGTTGTTGTAGGCGGTGCATAGGCCGTGGCGGGGTTGTCAAACAGGCGAATAAGTTGTTCCAAACGCCCCCGCGCCATTTCGATATGTGCGATTTCCACTTCCTGCGTTTTGGCGGCTTCGCTTCGGCCCGATAGTTTCCAGTATTCGAGTTTGCTCACCGGCATCGGGCCTGCCAGCGGCGGTTCCAGTGTACCGTGGGCGACGATGAGCGCTTCGTTCAAAATCTGGTTTTTGCGGCCTTCTTCGATGTCTTTGGCGCTTGGCGCCGCGCCGGTTTTATAATCGGCGATGACGAGCGTGCCGTCTTTTAGTTGCTCGATACGGTCGATTTTGGTGGTCAGCGTGAAGCCTTTTCCATCGACCTCAAAGTCCCACTGGCCCTTGATTTCCGCTAGAACCTTGGCGATACTGACGCGCCGCGAGCTTTCTGTTTCCGCGAGCCACACCGCCATCGCTTCAAATCGCGGCCACCAGAGGCTGGTTACGGCGGGATAAACCAGCATCGGCTCGAACGCCTCACGGCCGAAACGCAGCAATTCTTCATAAGTATTTTCCGGTAGTTCTGTGGAATATTTAAGCGTGAATTGCTCCAGCGCTTCATGTACGAGATTGCCGAAATCGGCGGCATCCGGGTCCTGGTCAAGCTCCGGCAGGCTGCGCAGTTTCAGGATATGGCGGGCATATACGCGGTACGGGTCGGCAATCCATTCGTCAATGGCGGTGACCTTGAGTTTGCGCGGTCGCGCGGCAAGCGGCGGCACCGGATGCGGGCGCGTAATGGCGGGCAGCGGATCGGCATGGGCGAGTTTGCGCTTGCCCTGCTCATACCATGCGCTGGCGTTCATGGATGCATAGAGCGCCGCATCTTGCCCCTTAACCAGCGTTTCAAGCCGCACCAGCCAGCGCGAGGGCACCGTCGGCGTGCCGTCAACTTTCTGCGAGCGCGACAGCAGCACATCGCCGCCGTTGCACAGCAGGTAAATATCATGCGCACTCTGGCCCACGGTGCGCGCGGCGGATGGCAGACCGAATTTCTCGCGCATCGGGCGGCTCATCCACGGGTCGATGGAAGGCGGTGTCGGCCATGTGCCTTCATTGAGGCCGCCGAGGATGACGTGGTCGAATTGCTGCAAACGCGATTCCATCGGGCTTAATATATGCAGGCGCGGATGCAGCCCGAAGCGCGGGTAATAGGTTTTTCCGGATAGCAGCACGCCCAGCAGCGCGGGATACGACACCGGGTCGATCTCGCTTAGGAGGTCCGCATGCTCGCGGATATCAGCGAGGAATTCGACCATCGCGTTGCCGTCATCGCCGTTCCAGAGGCGCTGTGCGCCTTGGGTTTCGTCTGTGGTGGCAAGAAATTCGGAGCAAGCGATATGCGCGTCGATCATCTGGCGGAAAGAAATTTTGCGCATGGCGAAGCATTCGAAAAGCGGCCGCAGATTGTTCTCCAACGCGCCCAGCAATTCCTTAAGACTGCCGTGGAACGTGGCATCACACAAAGGTTTCAGCCCCGGTTCGCGGCGAAGCCCGCGCAGTAAATCGGTTTCGAGCAGCCGCGACAGCGCCCGGCACTGCGCGGTATCAAGCCCGGCAGCGGTCAGCGGATGGCGCAGGAGTGCCAGCAATTCAACCGGAGCGGCTTGCGCCGCCACCATATCGATCAGCAATTTCATGAACGACGCGGCAGGCGTCGCCGCCAGCGGATGCCCGGCCGAATCGTCGATTTCAACACCGAAACTCAGCATCTGCGCCGCTACCATGCGCGCCAGCGTGCGGTCGGGCGTCACCAGCGCTGCGGTTTCACCGGGCGTTTCCAGTGTATGGCGCAGCGCGATGGCAATCATGCGCGCTTCGTCGTGCAACGTGTCGGCGGTGAGTAATTTGATATGGCTCAGGCCCTCCGCCAGCGGCAGTTTTTCGCGCGACCAGCCGGACGTGGCCTCAGGAGATTGCAAAATAGCGCGCAGGGCAATAATGCGCGAAGACGCCGGTTCCACCTCACCCAGCGCATGAACACCGGCCCGCGTGGCCCCCATACTTTCAAGCAACTGCTTCATCCCAAATTGCGGATGGGTTTCGTTCAACCCCTGCCATTCGCTTTCGCTCATATCAATATCCAACCCCGGCAGCACCACCCTACCCTGCGGCGATGCGGCGATGGCGCTCAAAAGCGCTGCGGTAGCGGGTGTCGAGCCGGTCGACCCGGCGGCGATGACGGGCATGTCGGGTGCCTGTTTCGTCCATGCTTTGGCGGTCGCGAGCAGGATGCGGTTGCGGTGGTCCACGGGGTCGAGCACGCCTTCGCTTTCAAGAATTTTCGGCCATGCTTGCGAAATAATATCCAGAAACGCCAGTGTCTGCTGCCAGTGCACGGCCAGATCTTCGGGCACGAGCTTGTCCAAATGCTCGAAACTGATGCCGTACCGATTTGCATCGTCAACCAGCGTGGCCAGCTGGCGGGCGAGGCTCGTAGCTTGCTCAATATTGAACACCCGGCCAAAAAATGCCTCCGACTGGCGTTTTTTAAAATCCATGACCAGCTGGGTCAGCAAAAACTCCCGGCGTGTATCGGCGATGACCGGCGGCAGGTCGGCATTAACGTTTTCGTAAGGAATAGCCAGCATTTCCTCAATATCGCCCAGCGGTTGGATGCGCGGCAACAGCATCGGCTTGCCGCCCGAAATCGTCAGGAACGCCTCACGCAGTGATCGACACGCCCGGCGGCTGGGAAGCAGGATGAGCGCGCGCGGCAGCGTGGCGGGGTCTGTGCCGCAAGTTTGCAACACCCACGACGCCAAATGCTCAATAAAGGGCTTATCGGCTGGAATTGTATGCAGGTTAAGCCCAAAATTCATAATATACTGGGATTCATGATATTTTAATTTCTGGAATAGTATAAATGATGTGTGCCCAAAGCGCTTGAAAAGCCTTAAGGCAGACTTATATATCGTCTAGAGGAAAAATGCCAACACCGACTGAGACACTGCAACAGCATTTACGCACCGAGTTGGAGACAATCTGGGCTGCGCATCTGGCTGTCGGCCTCAACGGTTTCATGGCGCTTTACACGAACCCCGAACAGGTACCTTTCCGCGCCAAGGAAGCGGGCCTGAATTTCTGGTTCGGCCCGAACGACATCGAAACCGCCGTCAATCATGTGCTCACACATTATAGGGAAGGCTTGCTGCCGAATTCACCGCTGCTGCTCAACCCCATTGTGCACGAAGTACTGCCGGACGGGCGCTACATGCCGGTCGGTTCCGGCATCATCTGGTGTACGTCGTGGTGTCTGGGCATCGATTCGCTCCGTGATGAATCCACCGACCGCCTGTGGGAAAAAGGCGTCCTCGCCAGCCCCTTCTGCCGCGGCGACAACGAGCGCGCCGGTCTTAAAATAGTAGGTATCTGCGACGAGGCCCAGCCCGTGCTTGAAGACGGTAAAAGCATCGCCGGCAACAAGGAACTCTACGATTTAGCCAACATTACTTCCGACCAGTATTACCAGTTTTACCTGCTCTCGGGCATGTCATACCTTGCCAATAACGGCATGTTCATGCATCCCGACATGGCCAGCCTTTTCCCCAAAGGCGCGCTCAAAGATAAGGAATCCGAAGAAAAAATCGTGCGCGAAAGCGCGGTTAACGTGCAAAACGTCATCGACGCCGCCTTCTGCTGGAATTCCTACGATCGCTACCATTCGCTGTACAAAAAATTCGGCACCGACCCCGGCGACGTGGAAACGAATTTGCGTTTCTTCAACCTCGTCGCCCGCGACGTGCAGCTTTTCGACGCCACCGGCCCGATGCGCAAAGACGCCGACGCCATGTTTGAATTCATCGTCCCGGGCCTCATCCCGCGCGGCGCGATCACGCTTCTAGGCGCCACCGGCGGCACGGGTAAATCCTCGCTGGCCCACCAGCTCAGCGTCCTCGCCTCCATCGATTACGACCTCGGCGAAGAAGCCCCCCGCTGGCTCGGCCAGCGCTTAGCCATCGAAAAATGCAAAGGCATCTGCATCTATTTTTCCGGTGAAGATGGCCCGCCGATCATCAACGCCCGCGCCAACATCTTCGACCCGGACGGTCGCGCCAAGCGCCTGATGTTCCAGCGCACCGATTTCGGCGAAGGCGTCACCTTCTCGCAGCACATGAAGCGCCTGCATAAAATCCCCAACGTTCCCATCATGGTCATCGATCCGGCCCGTAAATACCTGACCGGCGACGAGGACGACGCGGGCGTGGTCTCCGAATTCTTCGAGGCCATCGAGGAATTCGCCATCACCAAGCATTGCGCCGTAGTGGTCGTGCATCACCTGAAAAAAGGTGCCAACCCCAAATCCGCCCCCGAAGTGCTCGACATGCTGCGCGGCTCGCAGGTCTTCATCGATCGCCCCCGCGTCGTCATCGGCATGTTCCGCGATGGCCCGTACACCATCGCTGGCCTCGCCAAAAACAACATCCCGCCGAATATGGGCATGGTCACCGAAGAGCGCGTCTTCGCCCGTGACCCGAAGAAGCTAGGCCTGCTCTGGCTTCCCGGTCAGGAGGGCGTGCGCAACCCTAACCTTACCGAAGAACAGTTGCAGGAATTGGCCACGATGGCCCAGCTCGAAGGCCGTGTCGGCGGTTCATAAGTGTCGAGATGGAGCTAAATAATTAATTTTCATTAATAATTTAGCCGATTACCGTTCCGGCTACGGAAGCATATAAGTAACCCATTAGGATAAAAGCCGATTTACCCAACCCCCGCTTACCCTATGGTAACAAAAATATACGTTTTTCAACGGCTTTAACCACTATTTCCCTTGACTGACACATTCCCAACATGTAAAAAAGACGTGAGTTTAGTAATTACTCTTCGCATTCATTCACCGCCTCCCAGCAATGGTCGGCGGCTGCATCGAAAGATGCAGGAAGCAACTTCCTTCAAGGCTGTTTCTTTCCTGACGTGTGGCCAAGAGTTTCCGGCCACGAGGTATTCCTCCGTAGCCATTAAGTACGAAGCTCTAAAGTCACCCAGGCCTGCTAAAAGGCACGGTATATATAAAACGTAAGGAGATTACTATGGCTACTGGTGTTGTTAAATGGTTCAATCCAACCAAAGGTTTCGGTTTCATTCAGCCTGATCAGGGCGGTTCTGACGTGTTCGTGCATATCAGCGCATTGGAACGTGCCGGTCTTTCGACCCTCAACGAAGGTCAAAAAGTCAGCTACGAACTTGCCACCAACAAAGGCAAGACCTCGGCTGCGAACCTTAAGCTGATTGCCGCATAAGCTGTAACGAGTGAGCGGGTGGCGGTGCAGCGGGGCTTGTCCTTGTAAAATTCCACCCGCTTTTTCCGACGGTTCAGCCCCCGGAATGTTTACATTCCGTAATTTGGTTCCGTCAATCCGTCCTCAATCCTTGCGTATTGGGCTTTAGTGCTTGTGTTACGCGGTGTTTTGTGGCCGGGCTCGCCAGAGAATCATTCCACCGAAGATTTTCAAGGCAACATGGTGCATTCTGTTTACAGAGTATGGCCATGTCCTGAGCCTGCAATGATTCTGCCAACACAATGAATAGGCAGCACAATCGAAGCCGGCTATATGCCGCTGGTATTTTGTCAGATGTCTGACTGAGTACGCAGGGGAACGCATTAATGCGCCCTCCCTTGTCGCTGTTTCAGCTAAAGCGTAATCGTCGAGCCATAGTGTTATGGCCCGATACCAACGGTATTACCATGTGGGCAAAAGCCCGCAGGAACACCGTTGCAAAAACAAGGAAAAAAAGATGACTTCTTTCGATCAATTCAACCTTCCCCCAGCACTTAACGCCAATCTCCTGGCGATGGGCTACACCACCCCAACCCCAATTCAGAAACAGGCGATTCCGCTTGGTCTTTCCGGCAGCGACATTCTGGGTTCCGCCCAGACTGGCACCGGCAAAACTGCCGCCTTCTCCATCCCGATGATCACCCGCATCATGTCGTCCCCCCGCGGTTCAGCCCTCGTGCTGACCCCGACGCGCGAACTTGCCACGCAGGTGATGGCCGTCGTCAACCAGTTGCTCGGTAAACGCAGCTTTATCCCGACCGTGCTTCTCATCGGTGGTGATTCGATGTCCAAGCAGATTGCGCAGCTGCGCATGCGTCCGCGTATCATCGTGGGCACCCCGGGCCGTATCAACGACCATCTGGAACGCGGCAACCTCATCCTGCACGATACCAGCTTCCTCGTGCTCGATGAAACCGACCGTATGCTCGACATGGGCTTCGGCATCCAGATCGACAAGATCATTAAGTTCCTGCCGAAAGAACGCCAGACCCTGATGTTCTCGGCCACCATCCCGCCGGAAATCGCTAAAATGTCGGCGAAATACCTCAAATCGCCGGAACGTATTGCCGTCGGTTCGACCACCGAAGTAAAAACCTCGATCCAGATCGACGTTATTCAGGTGTCCGAAGCAGGCAAATACGAAGAGCTGATGACCCAGCTTCAAAAGCGCGAAAACGGTTCGATCATCATGTTCGTGAAAACGAAACGTGGCGCCGACCGTATGTCTGAACGCCTCAACAAGCAGGGCTTCAAAGCCGATACGTTGCACGGCGATCTGCATCAGCGCAAGCGTGAGAAAGTCATTCAGGCGTTCCGCGACATGAAGTTCCGCATCCTGGTTGCAACCGACATCGCCGCGCGCGGTCTTGACATCTCGCATATCGAGCACGTGATCAACTATGACCTGCCGCAGGTTCCGGAAGATTACATCCACCGTTTGGGCCGCACCGGCCGTAACGGCGCGGAAGGTGCCGCTGTCAACCTGATTTCGCCGGAAGATGGCCTGAAATGGCGCGACATCCATAAGCTGATCTACCCCGGCCAGCCTGCACCGGCCATCCCGCACGGCGCTTCGCCGCAACGCGGTGGCGGCGGTTACAAAGGCAGCAAGCCAAACGGCGGCGGCTACAAGGGTAAATCCTTCGGCAAAGGCGATGGCAGCAGCAACTTTAAACCCGCGCGCGAAGGCGCTGCTCCGGGTGGCAAGCCAGCTGGCCGCAATCGCTTCAAGCGTTTCAGCGGTCCAAAGAAAGCCACTAGCCAAGCCGCTTAACAAACCACGCTAGACGAACCAAAGGCAGGATGTGCATCGCATGTCCTGCCTTTGACGTTTTGGCCTTTGACGTTTCAAAATTTTGATACAAAAAGCTCCCTGTTGCTTAACACAAAGGGAGTTTTTTGTGGGCGAAGTGTTTGCATTACCGCCGCAGCATGATCCGTACCGAACCGATCAACGTCACGTCGACGATGCCAAACCGGGCGAGCATGTTGAGGATTGTATCGTTTAAGAACCATCCGAGCACCCAGCAGGTGATCCAGCCCGATGTAGAGGCAGAAGAACAGGACAGAAGACCGCAAGGGCATGTTTATTGCATAGTTTTTAAGGCAACCCAGAAAAGGAGACGCCCATGACTTACATGCCCAGCTTCCTCGCCGCCCTCGCCAGCAGTGGCAGTGCAAGCGCCCGCTCTTCCGCCAGGAACGTGCAGGACGAGTTCAACGCCGGCAATGCCGGCCAGATCGAAGCGGCATCTTTTGCCAGCCTGCTCGGCAAAACCGGCATCAGCAATGTCAGCGCCTTCAAACCTGCCGCCGACCTCAACGACAATGCCACCCCGCTGGACACCTAACTCTCCAAATTCTGCGCCTTCAATATTGCTTATGATGAGAGTGTAGGGTTGTCGGCGCCGCAGGGGGTGAATAGTGGGGATATGGGGGTGGCGGCGGTTGGGGGGCTAAGGAGTTTACGGGGTTATTTGATGAGACTTTGAAGCAGCAGAGGTTGAATTCGGGGAACGATTATACGCTGACGACGAATACTATGGGCGAGTTGCGTATCAGCGGCTCGGGGAATGATGCGGCGATCAATAGTTTCCTCAAGGACAAGCCGGGTATTGCGCAATCTTATGCGCGGCTGGCCCTGGGGGCGGAGTTTGACCAGATGGGCAAAGATGCGCAAATTACCGATAAAGCCTATGCGGCGGCTTACGCGACTGGGAATGACGAGTTCATCACTCAGGTGGTCAACAATATTATCGCCTCGCAAATTCATTCGACCTCCACGTCGGTACATAACGGCGAAATCACTATGCTGTTTGACGGCAAAACAAGTGCAGCGCGCATGGCGTGGCTCAAGGAGATATTCAACGACAAAGCCGCACTCGGCTAACCACACCAACAAAAAAATCGCCGTATTGAAAGACGCACTTCATTAACGCTTTGTGGCGCGTTGGCGTGTAGTACTCTTGTGTTTCATCAACAGGGGTGCACGATGCTGTCAGGCTTAGGGAATCGCGCGCCAACAAAAACCCCGCCCATGTGACTGGCCGGGGTTTTTTTACCCTAAGATGGAGAGGTAACTTTACGAGGAGGTGTTGTAGAGCTTGTCATCCTGCAGGATCAGATAGCGCTGCATCTCTTCCTTAAACATGAGGTTTTGCTTTTTCAGGTCGGTGATAACCTTGAAGTTCGGCATCGGGCGGGCGGATTCTTCCGCGATCCTCTGCTTAATGAAGGCACGTTTCTCAGCGAGTGAATCAATATGGGCTTGGATAGACATACAACAACCAATCCTTTCATTAAATCTGAACTGAACTTTCGCTCGGCCCTGTGTTAGAATGCCGGACGAGCTTCTATTATAAAAACCGATTGACTTCCTGTTCAATACTTATATGTGTCAATGTTTTTTTATTTTCAAAAAACTATTTTGGCATTGACAGCCTGAACGTCAAAATACGGTAACCATATTAGTCCGCTTGCATCTGAACCACTGAAAAAGAGGCCTCCCATGTTTCCTACCAAAAACGATATCCCTTCGGCAAAACGCAAGAAGTTGACTACCATCCTCAACCAGCTGCTGGCCGATTCCATCGACCTTAAGTCCCAAACCAAACAAGCGCACTGGAATGTTAAAGGCGAAGACTTCATCGCCCTGCATTTGTTGTTTGACACCATTGCAACCGAAGCTGATGTGGTAGTTGACACGATTGCCGAACGCGTGGTCCAGCTCGGCGAAATAGCACTCGGCACGGCGCGCGTCGCAGCTAAGCAATCGCGCCTTAAAGAATATCCGTTAACGATTATCGAACAGCATAAACACGTGGATGCGCTGTCCACGGCGATTGCCACCTTTAACTCTTATGCCCGCAAAGCCATTGATGAATCGGACGAACTTGGCGATAAGATTACCGCTGATATCCTAACCGGCATCGTCCGTGGACTGGATAAACAGCTATGGTTCGTGGAGGCCCATTTGACTGGATTTGCAAGCACTTCGCAGAAAAAGGCGATCTAAAGCCTTCACTGCCGGTTTAACGCCTATGTGTCGGGGCTGGCTTCATTTGGCCAGCCCCGTTGCTTTTGGTACTAAAATGTTACTATTCGGTACAATTACTGGCTGTTTACCAAGATTTGCGTTTGCCAAGCGGGCCAGATTAATTTATGTTAACACCAAGTCACTGCAACTATGTAGTTAAACAGAGCAATTACAATGGGTTTGTTTACCAGTCGGCAGAAGAAAACTGCCGACCATATCGTCAGCCAGCTTGGCAAGCGCGGCGTTTACATCGAAGACAAACCGGACGAGCAGAAAATCGTGTTCCTGTTCGTCGGAGTGGAAAACGATAAGGCCAAGGACGACCTGATTTACCACATCCGCAAGCTGAACGAAGAAGGCTACCGCACGCGCATCGACGACAAGAATACCGAAATCGGCAACGGCATGGTGGTATATGAGGTGACGCTCAACAAGGAAGTCTACGAAGCGGTGCAGGAAGAAATCCGCAAAACGGGCAAAACCCTGTCCTCGAAACCGAAGAAAGCCGTGGCGGTGAGCAGTTTCTTCCAGTTCAAGCGCCAAAATTTAGAAGGCATCAATTTCGACCTCGGCACCGACGGGATGCTGATGATCACCGTTCCAAATAACGCTACACTCACTCCTGAAGAACGCTCCTACATCAGCGGGCTTGGCGTGCCTAAACCGCTTGAGCGCGGCACGCGCATCACCATTACCGATACCGGCCGCAATCGCAACCTCATCAACGCGCTCAAACAGCTCGACATGTACATCGTGGAAAAACAGCCGGAAGAAGGCGCCGAAGAGAAAAAAATCATTCCAAAATGGGTAAGTGAAGTGAAAGCCATGAAAGCTACGGCCCCCGACGCCATCGAGGTTGTCACCGTTGTGCGCCCGATGAAGCAACCGGTCGTGCGGCTTGTCGTTCATGAAAGTATTGCTGAGGATGTGACGGGGACGCTGGGGGTGGCGAATATTCGGTATAACGCCTCGGGGCTGGATGCGGAAACGCAGGCGAGGCTGAAAGCGCCAAAACAGGACAACGCACAGTGGCGCCAGATCACCATCCTCGACCAGAAGGCCGCAGAAGCGGCTACCCAGTTCTTCGGTACCGGCGGCAGCCGAGGGAAAACGCCCTAATAAACTATATTTTAACCGTTAATGGTCGTTTTGCCTTAACCTTCCCTTAAAACATATCAGCTAGATTGATGGGTGACGTCTCACTTTTTTCATTCTGGGTAATTTCATATGGCCGTCGATAAAGCAATGCACATCCTCGTGGTGGATGACTACAACACCATGCGCCGCATCGTGCGCAATCTGCTCAAGCAACTTGGCTTCGACAATGTTGACGAAGCCGCCGACGGCGAAGAAGCATTCAAAAAACTAAACGAAAAAGTGTTCAACCTCGTCATTTCCGACTGGAACATGGAACCGATGACCGGCATGGAACTGCTGAAAAAAGTGCGCGCGGACGCCAAACTCAAAAACCTGCCCTTCATCATGGTAACGGCGGAAAGCAAGCCGGAAAACGTGATCGCGGCAAAACAGGCCGGTGTGAGCAATTACATCGTGAAACCGTTCAACGCGGAAACACTGAAGATGAAAATGTCGAGCGTCATCGGCGAATTCTAATCTTATCAATTTAGAAGAACGAAGGACGGCTTATTATGACCGACATGCAAGCAAAACTAGGGCGCACGCTGCTTAAATGCCTTGTAGATATGCGCACGCAAAAGGGCGAAATTTCGCTTGAAGACGTGGGGGCGATCTTTGTCAGCATGGCTTCCAGCCTCAACCCCAACGTGTCGGAAGCCGACCAGTTCATGCATGAGGAAATCCGCCGCCTTGCCACTTATATCGCTGATGCAAAGAAAGAAATCTTCTCCATTTCACAGAACGATAAATCAGAGAAAGTCATCACCGACGCTTCGCAGCACCTCGACGAAGTGATCAAAGCTACCGAAGAAGCCAGCAACCAGATCATGGATGCGGCGGACATTATTCAAAGCAATGTCGGCGGGGTTGGTGGGGACAAAGAAACCAAGATTATGGAAGCGACGAACCAGATTTACGCGGCGTGTAATTTTCAGGATATTACGGGGCAGCGCATCAATAAGGTAATTAAGCTGCTTGCTAATATCGAAGAGCGGATTGCAAAGCTGAACGCGCTGTTCGGGCAGACGGAACAAGCGAATGCGGCGACGATTGAGAAGAACGCCAATGTGCTGGATATCAAGCTGCCGCTGGATGATAAGGATTTGCTGAATGGGCCGCAGCTTGCGGGCCAAGCGGCGACGCAGGATGAGATCGACAAGCTCTTTGCGAGCCTTGGCGGTAAGGCTTAGGCCGAATTTCACTGGAAATTATGTGCGTTGTGGCGTCCTGTGTCATGGGATGGATTTTTCGCGCGGGGAGACGGACCCCGTCATGCGACGGGATGATAGGCTGCCGTAGGGATGGCAAGCTGTAGTGATGCTCCATAATAGCCGCCATACCCGCGAAGGCGGGTATCCAATGCGGAGGCGCGTCTGCGCCGGGAGAAGCTCTGGCCCTCGCTGCCGCGATGTGGATTGGATTCCGCCTTCGCGGGGATGACGAATCTTTGTTTACGTTGTTTTATCTTATTTTCTCATATCGAAATCCGCATTCGTGAAAATAAAAAAGTGGGCGCGCCCATGCAATATTTTTTGTCGTTATGAGAGCTTTCGTGAGGTGCGTGCCGGATAAAGACTCTCGCCCACGGGTTCCCTGGTACAGTTCCGCCGTGTTTTTGTATCCGACCCCGCTTGGTGCAATCATCCAAACGTGTCGCCGATGCTTTCATGCCGCCCTTGGGTGTTTGCAACCGTTGGGTAGTCTGGGTGTTAGCGCTAACAGGCTTATTTATGCATGGAAAAAAATGGTCCGGAAGCGGGTTTTTGACGAATAGTTTTTCCTTCCGTTCAGTTTCAGAATAAATTATGGTAATTCAAGTCGATGTATGATTGGTATCATACTTGCTCAGAAGCCTTTGGGGAAGCCACCCCAGGTAACAGGTAACCATGTGATACTGCAGAGAAAAATAGTCCGTATTTTGCTGATTGCGCTAATGACCGCCGCGCTTGCGCCGGGGTTGCCTGCGCGCGCGCAAATCGGCTCGGTCATGGTGCCGACGGTGACGGGCAGCGTGATTCGTAATAACGCGCGCATCACGTTCGAGTGGCCGCAGACGGTGAAATTCAACGCGGAAGCTTCGGGGAAAAAACTGACCATCACATTCGACCGGAATGTGAAACCGGATTTCGGGGCGCTGCTGTCGTCGATGTATCCGTTCATCACGAGCGTGAAGCAGAAACGCGGCGGGCAGATCATCGTGTTTACAATGGATAAGAAATATAAAATCCGCACATTCGTGAGCGATAATATCAGCGGGATCGATTTGCTGAATATCGACCCGAGCAAACGACGCGGGGTGGCGACCGCCAACGCCTATTCGGGGCTGATGCCGGCGGCGGGCGACGCGAGCGCACCGGCCGAGGCAACCAATGCATCCGAGCCGGCCACATCGGGCGATAGCGCGGCCATTTCAGCGACGGCGGGGGACAGGCTCAGCGAATCGGTGCCTTCCACCAGCGTGAAGGTGGGGCTTTCGGCGGCGGACGATACGGCCACGCTGCGCCTGCCGTTTACCGAACGCATGGGGATTGCGGCGTTTGTACGCAATAACTACCTCTGGGTGGTGCTGAGCAAGCCGATGACGATTGAACTTGATGATTTCAAGAACATGCCGAAAACGGTGATCGGCAAGCCTGAGGTGATGCCGGGGAAAAAGAACGTGCTGCGCATTCCGCTGGTAGATGACACGGTCAAGCCTTCGGTAGCGAAGGAAGAGAATAGTTTTGAATGGGTGGTGCTGCTGACGTCATCGGCCAAGACGCTCGCCAATCCGCTGAAGGTGGACATCAACACCGACCCGCCTGCCCCGCCGCATGTGTTTATTTCTTCGCTGGAGATGGGCGACGCGGTGGCGGTGAAGGACCCGGTGGTGGGCGATGATCTAGTGATCATGCCGCTGTTTAAGCCGGGCGAAGCGATTCCGTTTACGCGCGATTTCGTGGAATTTACGCTGCCGGAAACGGCGCAGGGGATTATGGTGGCGAAGAAAGCAGACGCGGTGTCAGTGCAGCCGCTGCGCAACGGGCTTCGCATTTCGCTGCCGCAGGGGGCGACACTGACGCCGGGGCTGCCGGAAGTAGAAAAAAGCACGAAATTACAGGCATTGCAGAATGTGGCGACGTTATATCCGTATAAGGAATGGAAGCCGGATGAGACGCCGTCGCGCCGCACACAGCTTAATAAGCTTTTCCAGCAATCCGTGGACGCTTCCAGCCCGCAGGATGCGAATGAACACCGCCTACGCATTGCGCAGATTTATTTGAGCGACGGGCTGGCGGCGGAATCGCTGTCGCTGCTGGATAACATCAACCGCACGAGCCCGATTTTTTACCGCAGCAACAAGCTGGCGGCGCTGCATGGGGCAGCGAATTTCCTAATGTCGCGATTCCCGGATGCCGGGCGCGATTTCGCGGCGGCGGAGCTGAACGGCAATAAGGAAATGGATTACTGGCGCAACATGATGGCCGATATCAACGGGAAGCTCGGCCAGTATAGCTATCTCGACATGAACGACGATTACATCAGCAAATACCCGCCCGCGTTCCGCCAGAAATTGGCGGTGGTGGCGGCCGACAGGGCGGTGGAAACGAAGGATTATAACAACGCGATCAAAATTTTCGATTCGCTGAAACCGGCTAAAGACCCGCATGATCTAATCGCCAGCGAGGAGGATAAAGAAGGCAAGGAAAAGAAAAAACCAAAAGAAAAAGAGGCCAAGGAGGTGGCCAAGGACAAACCGGCGGAAGACGATTTGATGGGGCCGATCAATCCGTATGTGAACTTCCTGCTTGCTAAAATTTTGGTGGATACGGGGCAGTTGCAAGAAGGCCTGGGCAGCTGGAACGAGCTGGCGGAGGATTACGCGCACCCATTCGTGCAGGCGCGGGCGGAGTTTTCACGCATTGTATGGCAGCTCAATCACGCATCGCTGACCAAGCAGCAGGCTATCGACCGGCTGGAACGTTTACGCATCGTTTGGCATGGGGATGGGCTGGAGCTGAAAATCCTCGCGCTGCTGGGTGATTTATATTTTGATGGAAAAGATTATGTAAACGCCATGCGCGTGTGGGACGACGGGGTAAACTCTTTCCCCGATACGACGTCGGCGCTGGAAATGCAGCACAGGATGGAAGAAACCTTCGTGCTGATGTTCGGCGATTCGTCCACGGAAAATTTGTCGAACATGGATGCACTGGCGCTTTATTACCAGTATCGCTCGTATGCGCCGCCCGGCGCCGTGGGGCGGGACATGATCGGGCATCTGGCGGACAGGCTAATTGCGATGGATTTGCTGGACCAGGCGGCGAGCCTGCTGGAACACCAGATACGCTTTGAAGCGGAAAAAGTTCAGCGAAGCCAGCTCGGCGCGAAAATCGCCACCATCCATCTGCTCAACCATCAGCCGAAAAAAGGCCTGCTGGTGCTTCAGGATTCAGTGTACGGAGAAAACCCGGCGCAGCTGCGCCAGTTGCGTAATCGCTTAGCGGCGCAGGCGCTGTACGAACAGGGCGAAAACGACCGCGCGTGGCTGATTCTCGGGCAGGACGATACAGCGGATTCGGACCGGATTCGCTTGAATATTTATTGGGAACGCAAAGATTACAAGCAGGTGATAAACATCGTCGAAGCCATGCTGAAATCGCGCAAAGATATCAACGCGCCGATCAATCTTGAGGAAAGCGAGTATATTTTGAAACTGGGGCTGGCGTATATTTTTGAAAATAACGCAGCGCAATTGCAGTATCTACATGATTATTTCGCGCCGCTGATGGCGACGAATCCGAACAAGGCGGTCTTTGAATTCGTGACCGCGAGCGATGTGGCGCCGAATCCGAATAACTTCGACGAAGTGCTGAAAAGCCTATCGCTAACGCAGTCATTCCTGAACAATTATCGGGCGAGGATTCAGGCGTCGGGGCTGGATGCGGTGGTGCCGCCATTGCCGAAGAAACCATAGTTTAAGCAGCGTTTGCGTTGCCAGCCTGTTATCTGGGATTGTACGGGGAGACGGACCTTATCATGCGACGGGGTGACAGCCTGTGGGTAGGATGTGTTGCAGTTGTTGCCCCGCTGAATAGCAGGGTCCGGGGTTGTGTGGATAGGTCAACGTGTGTGTTAAGCGATGCCTTTGCCGCCGTCGGGTTTTACCATGCCACCTTTTAGGTCGGCGGGGAGTTCAACAGTCGGGGCTGGGGTTTGGGTGGCCCAGTCGAGGTTGACGCCGGAGAGGTCGGGCATTGCGGCAGAGGCGAGTTGGGTGCCGGTTTCAAGCGCAGGCAGGGCGGCGTTTTTGCGCAGCAGGTCCAGCTTTTTGATGCGGTCCTGAAACTGTTTGGTTGCCATTGGGGTGAAGCGGCGTTCTTTAGGGTCACGGTCGATGTCTTTGGCGATTTCTTCTTCGACTTTTTTGATGGTGATGTCGAGGAATTTGCCAAGTTCTTCCTTTTCCTTCTGCTCGCCTTTAGTGAGTTCGGCCATTTTACCGAGCGTTTCGATGCGGGCAACGCCAGCTTCGACGGTGCGCAGCATGGGGTTCGGAAGTTTTTTGAAGGCGGTGGCGGTGTATAGCAGCGTGTTCAGCTCTGTGGGTTTGAACTGTTTGTCGGCGGGTTTGGCTTTCTTGTCCTTCTCGGCCATAATGCGCAGGTCTTCGAGCGCTTTTTCGATGTCTTCATATTTGGCTTGCTGTTCCTTGAGCGTGGCGATTTTTTCGCGACCGGGGGCTTGGGTTTTTTCTTCGGCGGCGGCTTTGGTGAATTCGGCCATCTGGTCATTGATGCGCTGGATGTCGCTGGCGGGCACGGGCCCTTTGATCGATAACATCTGGTGCGATTTGGGCGGGATGATGACGAGGACGTCCATCTCATGCTCAGCTGTCAGGATAGGTTTTTCGTTGTCATTGCCGTCGGGGAGCACGAGGCGCGCGCCTTTGAGCTGGCCGATATCGACGGTTTTGCCGGGGGTCAGGTGCAGCATCATCAGGGCGCTGCCGGGCTCGATGTCTTCGATCTTGGTGCCGCCGGTTTTGATGGTGAAGCTGGTTTTGCCTTTAGGGAGCTTGTCGGCCGGGGGCGCGATGCGCATGCCAGCGATTTCGCTGCGGTCGGTGGTGAGGTCGTCGCCGTCAGGCTTGCGGCTGATGAGCACGGCACGGCCTAACACGGCGTAAAGGTATTTGGTGGATTTGTTGGTCTGGACGCCATCCGGCTTATTAGGGATGGTGCCGAAGTTTTTAAACTCGGCGGCGGTGAGCGGTGGATTGCTGGCATCGGCAATGCCGCCGGTTGCGGGGAGAGCGAAACGTTTTTTATCTTCATCGGCCATACTAACCATCCTGTATCAGGGTTATACCCTCCTATTATTGACCAAAACCTGCTTAAGAAGTGTTAAAGTTTTGCGACAATATGGACTGACGCGTCTCGTTATGAAGCGCCAGATAACAGAGATAAATAAAGCAATTATGGCGGGTTAGTCGCGCGAAGCGACGTCGCGCTTGATGGTTGTTAGCGGGTCCACGGGATCTTTTCCGTCGCGCACGGCGAAGTGCAACTGCGGGGATTTGACGTTACCGGTGGTGCCGACATAGCCGATGATGTCGCCTTGTTTGACGTGCTCGTATTTATCGACGGTATAGCGATTCAGATGGGCGTAGGTGGTAGTTTTAGTGCCGGGATGCTTGATGATGACCATGTTGCCATAGCCTTGCAATTCGTTGCCGACATAGATGATTTCGCCGTCGCCAGCGGCCCAGACGGGCTCGCCTTCGGCAGACGCGATGTTGACGCCGTCATTGATTTTGCCTTTGCCCTTGGGGCCGAAATCGGACAGGATTTTCTTGCTGTTAACGGGCCACATCATGCCCGAAGCGCCGGTTTCGGCTTTGGCGATTTTATGGGTGAGCGCGACTTCCTTGGTGGCGACGGGTTCGTCGCTGCTGTCGACGATGGAATCAAGCTTGGCGGTCTGGGTGGTTTTGACGTCGGAGACCATTGCTATGGAGTTGGCTTTACCTTTGGGGCTTAAGTGGAACGACTCGTCGAGGGCATTGGAAGCGGCGGTGGATTCATGGGGTTTGTGGGTCCACGGGTTGATGCTGTTGGTGGCAACGGGGGTGGATTTCACTTCGACACTGGAGGTGTCCTTGGCAGCGGGTTTGAAGGGCTCACCGGAGCTGCGGGGGGAGTTCCAGACGCTTTTCTTAGGCGGGGTGGCAGCGCTGCTGGAGCCGTTGGCGGCGGGGGCGCTTAGATCGCTTACGCCGATGGAGGAATAGGCGGCAGAGGACTGGGTTTGCATGGGCACGGGCGCGGAGCCAGCGGCGGGTTGGAAGCTAGAATAGGAGCTCGGGGCTGCGGCGTACGTGCCGCCGGATTTATTATAGCTGTTGCTGCCGCGCAAATCGATGGGGGCGGAAGCCTGCGTGCAGGCCACGGTGGTGGCGAGCAGGGTTGCTAAGGTCGTTAGGCGGATGAAGTTGCGCAACATGGCAGATATCCTCACGTTCAGTGGTACATATCTCTAGCATAGCGCGGAAAGCCTAAGGAAGGGTAAACAGGATGAGGAAAAGTGCGGTGTGTGGCGCGGTTACGACACATGGGGGCTTTATATTTTGCCGTCATACCCGCGAAGGCAAGCATCCAGTAAAGCCGCTTGGCGGCGAATAGAACTCTTCCCGCGCAGACGCGCTCCGCATTGGATACTTGCCTTCGCGGGTATGACGTGGAGAGGGTGGAGGGATGACGTGGAGAGTTAGTCCTGCACCAGCGGGACGAAGCGGACGTTCATCAGATGCTGCGTGGAGATGGTGCCGTTTTCGGCTTTTTGCACGCGCAGGAGGATCTGGTCGGCGACGCTGTTGCCAACGGGGATGACCATGATGCCGCCGGGGGAGAGCTGGTCCAGCAAAACGGCGGGGATTTCACCGGCGGCGGCGGTGACGATGATGCGGTCGAACAGGCCGACTTCTTTCCAGCCTTTGGAGCCGTCGCCGCGCTTGGTGACGATGTTGGTGAGGTTGAGGTGGCGGAAGCGTTCTTCGGCCATGTCGAGCAGGTCGCGGTGGCGTTCGATGGTGTAGACGCGGCGGGCGAGTTTGGAGAGGATGGCGGTCTGGTAGCCGGAGCCGGTGCCGATTTCGAGGACGCGCATGCGGGTTTCAAGCTCCAAAGCCCATGTCATCCAGGCGACGACGGTGGGTTGGGAAATGGTCTGGCCCGAGGGGATGGGCAAAGCGGTGTCGTCGTAGGCGTGTTCCATGAAGGCGTCTTCGACGAAGAGGTCGCGGGGGATGTTTTCCATTGCGGATAAGACATCCATGTCGGTAATGCCGGCAGTGCGCAGCTTCATGAGCATGCGTATGCGGTCGGAAACGTTGTCTTTTTGCGGTGGAACAACGTTGTGTTTTTGCGGTATTTGCTGATACTGGGGCATGGTCTCGCAGATTTAGTGGTTGTTGTTATAACTTGCCACTAGTGATAGCGCGAAAGACTTAAAAAAGACTTAACCGGATGACGATGTCACACAACATTAACTTTGCGCCTAACTGTGAACAGGTTATGATGCTGCATGGAACAAAAGCCTGAACCTAAACCGATTGGATTACCCGAAATCGCGATTGGCGCGGTGGCGGGCGCGGCGCCGCTGGTAGCGGGGATTTCCGCGATGGCGGGATCTTCGGAAGTGGGCTCGCTGCGACAGAAAATTATCGACCGTATCGCTGAGAAAAGCAAAGGGCTGGCGGAAGCGTCGTTTGCGGAATTTGCTAAGCTTAAGCCAACTTCGCATAGTGGTGGCGCTAAGGAAGCGGAAATCTGGAATCAGCAGGCGAAAGCGTATTTTGAGAAATCCACGGCTTATAAAACGCTGCTGGAAACTGAGCATAAGGCGGTTATAGAGGAATATTCGGCGGCGTTGCAGAAACTCGGAAAACCTGTGAAAGCCGATGCGATCATTCAGTTGATGGAATCGGATAACGCGGCGGCGAGCGAGGGATTTCTGGCGCGGACGCACAGAGTATACAGCATGCTTTCAGGCGCGCAGAAAATTGGGATTGGTGCGGTGGCGGTGGGTGTCGGCGTGGTGGCGGCGGTGACGTTTAATAAATTTCGAAACCGCGACCATGAAACGTTCGGTGAGAAAATCCAGCGCGAACGTAATGATATGAAAACGCCGTTTAACGGCCTTCTTCCATAATTGTGGTGAGCGCTTCGAGCGTTTTGTAGTCCGTCAAATCCATGTTGATGGGCGTGATGGTGATGTAATCCCGATGTAGCATATCGACGTCGACGCCGGGTTTGTTCGGAGAGTGATCGCGCTCGCCGCCAATCCAGAAATACGGCCTTCCCTTTAAGTCGACGCGGCCCAGCAGATTGACGCCTACTTTGCGTTTGCCTTGCGCGCAGACGCGCACGCCTTTAACCCGGTCCGGCGGGCAGTTGGGGAAATTCAGGTTGATGAAAGAGGATGCGGGCCAGCCTTGTTTTACCAGCTTGCGGATGAGGTCGGGGGCGTATTTTTCGGGGGTTTCCCAGTGGGGGTCGGTGGTGTCGGTGGTGAGTAAGCTGAGGGCGATGGCGGGCACGCCCAGGATATTAGCTTCCATTGCGGCGGCCACGGTGCCGGAATAGGTGATGTCGTCGGCGGCGTTGGAACCGCGGTTGATGCCGGAGAGCATGAGGGATACGGGCTTTTCCGTTACCGGAATGACGTGTTTGAGGGCGAGGAGCACGCAGTCGGTGGGGGTGCCAGTGACGGCGAAATGGCGCTCGTCTTCCTTGCGAAGGCGCACAGGCTCATGCAGCGAGAGCGAATGACTGGCGCCGCTTTGCTCTGTTTCGGGGGCGACGACCCAGATGTCGTCAGACATGGCGAGCGCGATGCGCTTTAGGGAGCTGAGGCCTTCGGCGTCGATGCCGTCGTCGTTGGAAAGCAGAATTCTGTCGGTCATTTTTCTTATTTATCAGTATCAGCCGGCAACGCAATGTTTTTTAATTTTTTGACGTTATACTCAAAGCATGACGCTGGAAACATTGGATAATGCCTGCAAGGATGCGCTGCCTGTCTGCGAACGGGTGATCGACAGGCTTGGCTTTGAAATGACGGTGGGCGGGGAAATAGAATGGTATGCGCTGCTGCCGGATGCGGGCGCAAAGCTGACGCAGCGGCAGGCGGCGGATGAAATCGTCAAGATCGCCGAGCGGAAGCCGGGGTTGTTTCATCAGAATTCGGTGTTGCCGCCTGAGCCGATTTTGATGAAGCGTCTTATCGAAAAATTGGGGAAGAAAAATCCCAATGCTAAGGATGCGGCTATGGCGTGGACGCAGGAAATTACGCACCAGCACATTGCGTATAAGCAGCCGCTGATGATTTATACAGATTTGCTGTCGATGCGGGTGATCGAGCGGATGGAACTGGAAGGGATTGCGCTGAACCGCGCGCATTACGAAACCGGGGGATTCAATTCCGCGGTGACGCTGGTGGCGCCGGATCATCATACCTATGCGGCGACGGGTAAGCAGATGGAGATTTCGCTTGCGCACACGACCCCGGCGAAGCTGGCGCACGCGATGGAACGGGTGCATACGATTATTGCGGAAGAAAGCGCGGCGATTGGGCTGATTGCGGATTTCAGAAGGGTGCCGCCTTACCTGTTGCGGGAGTCGGAGTCGGTACTGCCAACAAATTCTCAGCATATTCATTTCGGACTCGTAATAAAAAATGACGGTACGAATGCATTTACGCAGCATGGCGATTCGAACGCGCTGTCGGAGGCGTGCAGCAAGAGCACGCTGCGGGTGCTGTCGGAGGGTGGGCAGTTGCTGGCGAATCCGACGGATAATGATTTCAGGCGCATGAAAATGGCGGAGTTTTCCACGACGATCGCACATAAGATTGAAAACGGGTATGGCGATAAATCGCGCGCGCTGATGGAGCTTCATTACTCTGACAAGGGCGTGGAACATAAGGAATTGCGGATTGCGGGCGGGAATACGCCAGCTTCGGCGGCGATTCTGATTGCGGCACTTGGGGTGGCGGATGGCTTGTTGAGCAGTATCGGTAAGGGTGCGCCGGTGGCGCGACGTGGGTTATTTTCGAGGGCGCAGGAACAGCCTTCGCTGGAGCAGAAGCTGGAGGCGATTAGTGATGAAGACCGCAGGCTGATTGCGCGGCAATGCGCGACGCGGGTGGATTTGCCTGAGATGCGCGGCAGCCCCACGGATTATAGCGTGGCGGAGGCGAAGAAACGGCTGGTCCCCTCCTCTATTATTGCGCATTACACGCCGGAGGTGTTTAGGCAGTTGCAGCAACTTGAGGGATTGGGGTTGGCGGTTTAGGCTTGCGGGTAAGCTGACACAACTACGTTAACCGATTTTTTCTATGCCGCCCATGTAAGGTTTCAGCGCGTCGGGGATGCGGATGGAGCCGTCTTCGTTCTGGTAGTTTTCCAAGATGGCGACCATGGTGCGGCCGATGGCGACGCCTGAGCCGTTGAGGGTGTGGACAAACTGGGTTTCCTTCGCTGCTTTTCCTTTGAAGCGGGCTTTCATGCGGCGGGCCTGGAAATCGCCGCAGTTGGAGCAGCTGGAGATTTCGCGGAAGGCATCCTGACCGGGCATCCAGACTTCGAGGTCGTAGGTTTTTTTGGAGCAGAAGCCCATGTCGCCGGTGCATAGCAGCATGACGCGGTAGTGCAGGCCGAGGCGTTTCAGGATTTCTTCGGCAGCGCCGGTCATGCGCTCGTGTTCTTCGTCGGATTTGTCGGGGTGGACGATGCTGACGAGTTCGACTTTGGAGAACTGGTGCTGGCGGATCATGCCGCGCGTGTCTTTACCGGAGGCACCCGCTTCGGAGCGGAAGCATGGGGTGTAGGCGGTCAGGCGGTGTGGGAGGGTTTCTTCGTCGATGATGGTGTCGTTGACGAGGTTGGTCAGGGGCACTTCGGCGGTTGGGATGAGCCAGAAGCGCGATCCTTCAATTGCTTTATCTTCAATTTTTTTAAATATCTCATCATTACGAGCTTCTTCAGGAGAAAATCCAAGCTCCACCTGAGCTTTTAACATCCGTGAAAAATAATCATTGTAAGATGTATTAATTGTAGAAAACAAATCATCTTTAAATTTAGGGAGCTGGCCGGTGCCGTAGGCGGCGTTGTCACGCACAAGAAATGGGGGGACGTATTCGACGTAGCCAAATTGCGTGGTGTGGATGTCGAGCATGAAGCTGGCCAACGCACGTTCCATGCGGGCGAGTGCACCTTTTAGGACGACGAAACGGGCGCCGGAAAGTTTGGCCGCGCCGTCGAAATCCATGAGACCGAGCTTTTCGCCGAGATTGTCGTGGAGGGCGGGTTTGAAGGCGAATGTTGGCTTAGTGCCGACGACGCGGACTTCTTTATTGCCGTGTTCGTCCTTGCCTTCGGGGATATCGTCGCCGGGCAGGTTGGGGATGTTGTCGAGCAGCGATTGCAGCGCGGCTTCGATTTTGGCGAGATTTTCTTCGAATTCCTTGGCGGAGTTGGCGGAGATGCTTTGCTTGAGCATGAGCTCATCGAAGAGTGCGGTGTCGCCCTTGCCTTTGGCCATGCCGATTTCTTTGGCCATTTTGTTTTTTTCGCTCTGCCAGTTCTGGATCTTGGTGAGTAGTTTGCGTTTTTCCTCGTCGAGTTTCAGAAGATTTGCGGACATCGGCGCGAGGCCGCGGCGGGCTAAACCGGCGTCGAAGGCTTCGGGGGATTGGCGGATGAATTTAATGTCATGCATCTTCGGGGACTTTCCTTTTTTCCAGGTAACGGCAGAACAGAATCGACATTTCATACAGCAGGTATAGCGGGACGGAAAGTGCTATCTGGCTGAAGATATCGGGCGGGGTGATGAAGGCGGCGACAACGACGATGCCGACGATTGCATAGCGCCGTCCCCGGCGGAGGTTGTCGATGGTGATGATGCCAGCTTTGACCAGAAGGACTAGGACCACTGGAAGCTGGAAGGAGAGGCCAAAGGCCATGATCAGGTGGGTTACGATAGCAAGGTAATCCCCTACCCTTGCTTCGAGCTGGATGGGCAGGCCGCCGGGGGTGCCGGAAGTTTCGAAGCTCAGGAAGAATTTCCATGCGGCTGGAAAGATGAAATAATACGCGAAGGCGGCGCCGCTGAGGAACAGGACCGGGGCGGCGACGAGGTATGGGATGAGCGCGCGGCGCTCTTGCTTGTAGAGGCCGGGGGCCATGAACAGGTAAAACTGCGAGGCGATGACCGGGAATGAGATGAGAAAACCCGCGAACATGGCGAGTTTCAGGTAGGTGACGAAAGCCTCGGTGAGGCCGGTGTAGATCAGATGGCGATGCTCAGGGTTTGGGAAGGCTTCTGCGAGCGGGCGAACGAGGAATTCATAGATCGGACCGGCGATGAAGTAGCACAGGCTGGTGGCGATGGCATAGGTAACGATGCAGATGATGAGACGTTTTTTCAACTCGATGAGATGGTCGAGAAGCGGCTGTTGTTTGAGGTCGGTCATGGGAGTTCCGGCTTTTTTTCCGGTTCGGGGTCTTTTTTGGCGACGCTGGTGGGCATCATGTAGGCTTCGTACATCTTGCCGTCGTCGCCTTTGATCATGGTGATTTCCTGCAAGTCTTTGGCGACGTCGTTGAGGCCGGATTCTTTGGTGATTTCTTCCATGAGTTCGCGCATTTCGCGGGTCAGGCCGCGTATGGTACGCATGGCTTTACCGACGGCGCGGATGACGACGGGAAGCTCATCCGGGCCGATGAAGAGCACGGCGACGACGACGACGATGGCAATTTCGGCGAAGGAAAAATCAAACATGGCGTGCGCCGGTCGGGCTAGACCTTGTCTTTGTGATCGACGGTTTTGGGCGGGATGATGGTGACGCCCTCTTCTTCGTTCTTCAGGCCATCGCGCAGGTTGCGGATGCCTTTGCCGACATCACCCATGACTTTAGGCAGTTTACCGGCACCGAAAATGACGAACACGACGATCAGGATGAGCAGCATGTGCCAGAAACTGAGTCCCATTACCAATTCTCCTTATAGAATGAATAGGTTGCAGACATAGCATACGGGTGGCGGTTAGCCAAGCGATTAGTGGCCGTTTCCGGTGATGTAAAGAATGCTGGCGAGTAGCCAGTAGACAGGCTTGCCGATGAGCTCGACGACGTTATGGCCCATGAGTTGGGCGACGAGCAAAATGGCGAAAACAAGCAAGATGCCGCGCTTTTCGAGTTTGCCGAACCAGCGCTGGGGCGTGCCGCGCAGGAAAGAATACAGCACCCTGCCCCCGTCTAGTGGCAGGACTGGTAGCATGTTGAAGACGGCCAGACCGCAGTTGAGCGCAAGGGAGCGGTAGAGGTTGAGGAAGAGCCACGGGGCTTGTTCGGGGGTGATGAAATATTCGATGTGCAGCAGCAAGCCGGTGATGAAGGCGATGATGATGTTCATGCCGGGTCCGGCGATGGCGACCATACGCATGCCCATGCGCGGGGGCTCTAAGCGGATGAAGTCTACGGGAACGGGTTTGGCGTATCCGAAAAGTAGCGGGGAACCGGCGAAAATCAGTAGTGCGGGGATGACGGCGCTACCGAAGATGTCGATGTGTTTGAGCGGGTTTAAGGTGATGCGACCGAGGATGCGGGCGGTCTGGTCGCCGTATTTTTCAGCCATCCAGCCATGTGCCACTTCGTGCAGGATAACGGCCAGCATGACGGGGATGACCCACGCCGCGGCGTCAATTAATGAGTCCAGCATGGATATGGCCGATGTCGTAGGCGTCTTCGTTGTCTGACAAGAGTTGGACTAGGGTTTCCCGGGCTTCGACGGGGTCGAAGTTTTTTGGGGTTTTGACGGCGTTCATGGCGCGGGTGGCGCGCTCGAGCGACAGTCCTTCGAGGGCGGTGACGCCACGGGCAAGCTGTTGTTTTTGGGCGAGGGTTGAATTGCAGTAGAGTGCGATGTCGCAACCGGCGGCGAGGGTTTGTTTGGCACGGTCTTCCAAGGGCATGTGGGCGAGCGATTTCATGTCCAGGGCATCGGAGACTAGGAGATTGTTGAAATTCAGTTCATTGCGGATGAGGTCGATGGCGGTTTTTGAGAGGGTGGCCATGTTTTTGTCGTCGATGGCAGTGTACAGAACGTGAGCGGTCATGGCCATCGGGAGGTTGGCGAGCATGCGGAAGGGTACGAAATCCGTGGCGCGCAGCATTTCCAGGGATTCGGTGACGACGGGAACTTCGTCGTGGCTGTCGGCGGTGGCGCGACCGTGTCCGGGGATGTGTTTCAGGATGGGGACGATGCCGCCGTCCATGAGGCCTGCGGCCATGGCGCGGCCTAGGTAGACTACCTGTTCGGCTTCGGTGCCGAAGGCGCGGTCGCCGATGATGTCGTGGGCGCCGCGGACAGGCAGGTCGGCGAGCGGGGCGCAGTTGACGGTGATACCGAGGGAATAGAGGTCATGGGCGATCAGGCGGGCGTTGATGTGCACGGCGCGATGGGCTTTTTCTTTGTCCTTTTTGGCCATTTTGGCGAAGGTGCCGGCGGGGGGATATTTGTACCAGTGGGGCGGTTTGAGGCGGGCAACGCGCCCGCCTTCCTGATCAATCAGGATAGGCAGGCGGTTGCGCCCTGACAGGTCTTTCAATTCACCGACGAGTCGTTTTACAGTTTCGGGGTCCGGGCAATGACGGGCGAAGAGGATATAGCCGAAGGGGTTTACGTCCTTGAAGAAGGCTTTTTCATCGGCGGTCAGCGTAGTACCGGCGGTGTCGTAAATCGCAGCGGAAAGATTCATTAGTTACCTGTCGGCAGAATGCAGGCCTGCCCTTTGCTGCTTAAAGCATGGCAGAGTGTTCTGGCGTCCGACGCGGAAGCAAGGCCGGACACGCGCAGGCGATAATAGACACCCTTGGAGCCTAAATCAGCTTTAACAATCATGGGTTTCTTGTCGGAAAGCTCTTTTTGCTTTAAGTGCATTTTGACCCATTGCTCTTCGGCTTCGGCTTGGGAACGATAAGCGCCGAGCTGAACTGCGAAGGCACCGCCGCTGGCGGAAACGTGAGTTTCGGAGGGTTTTTTGTCGGTTTTAGGCTTCTTTGGGGCTTTTTCAGTGACTTTTTCCGGTTTAGGAGCTGGTTTTGGCTCTACTTTAGGGGATTCTTTGACTGGAAGGTCGCCGGATGCCTCGTCGCTGCTGGTGGACATGATGGCGGTGACGGTTTTTTGGGGGGTGAAGGGCTTGTCGACGGCTTTAATGGGCAGTTCCAGCTTCTGGCCGTCTTTAGATTTTTTCGGGGCGACGTAGGTGGCAGTCTGTTCTTCGTCGGCGGGGACTTGGGCGGCGATTACTTGATGGCCGCCAGCTTCAGTCTTCTCGCCGTCGAATGTGGCTTTCGAGTCGGTGACGGTGATTTTTCCGTCCGGTTTTTTCGGGGTTTCTTTGCCGATTACCTGCTCTTTGCCTTGTTTCGGCAGCGCTTTGTTCACCCATGTAGTGGTTTCGGAGGAATCAGCTTCTTTGGGCATAGGCTCTTCAGGCGTTGGCAGGACGCGCTCGACCTTGGCTGGCTGTTTGTTGCTGGCGAAGGTTTCGAAGACGGTTTTATCCTGATTCGGGAACTGCATGCCGCCCGGATCGGCGGGTTTTTCTTTGATGGGGGTCTTGTCGGCTTCGACGACAACGAGGTCTTCCTCTTTAACCGACTGGATGCCCGCGTGATAGGCGTAGTACGACAGCGCGACAAAGCCGCCCACGACACCAAGCACCACCACCAGCGGCGCCCAGCGGGTGATACCGCTATTGGAAACAATAATCAGATCGGTCGAATCTGATTTGTCATTCATGCACTTATGCCCTTTTCCTTATTCATTAACGCAACTCGTCTACCGGCTCGACGCCAAGGACCCGAAGGCCCGAAGCAAGCACCGTGGCGACGGCGCGCACCAGCGTTATGCGGGCTGCGGTCAACTCTATATCAGATTTTACAATAAAACGTAGCCCTAAATCGTCATTGCCGAGGGTCCAGAAACCGTGGAACGCCGCGGCGAGGTCATGCAAATAAAATGCCACGCGGTGCGGCTCAAGGCCGATGGCGGCGGATTCGACGAGGCGCGGCCAGTTGCACATAAGGCGGATGAGCGCGAGTTCTTCAGGGTGTGTGAGACGCGACAGCATGTGCGGTGACGGGGTTTCGGCGAGTGCTACGGCGTCGGGCAGTTCCGTTGCGGCATTACGGATTATGGATTGGATGCGGGCATGGGCGTATTGCACGTAGAAGACGGGATTGTCCTTGGATTGTTCGGTAACTTTCTGGAAGTCGAAGTCTAGGGGTACGTCATTTTTGCGGGTGAGCATGATGAAGCGGAAAACCTCCTTGCCAACTTCATCTAACACTTCACGAACGGTCACGAACGTCCCTGCCCGCTTGGACATTTTCAGAGGCTCACCGCCGCGCATGAACTTCACGAGCTGGCAGAGTTTGACTTCGCAGGTGACTTTGCCGTCGGAGAGCGCTTTGACGGCGGCCTGGATGCGTTTCACATAACCGCCGTGGTCGGCGCCGAAAACGTCGATCAGCTTGGTGAAGCCGCGCTTGCACTTGTCAAAATGGTAGGCAACGTCGGGGGCGAAATAGGTCCAGCTGCCGTCGGATTTTTTGACAGCGCGGTCCTGATCGTCACCAAAATCGGTGGATTTGAAGAGGGTTTGTTCGCGGGGTTCGTAGTCTTCCGGGGCTTTGCCTTTGGGGGCTTCCAGCGTGCCTTTGTAGATAAGGCCCTTCTCCTCAAGGAGAGTAAGTGCGTCTTCTACCTTTCCTGAGTCAGCCAACTGACGTTCGGAGGTGAAGACGTTGTGATGAATGCCCAGCGCCGCCAAATCATCTTTAATCATCAGCATCATAGCTTTCAGCGTGGTGTCACGAACGATGGGGAGCCATTGCTCGCGGGGCATGGACAGGAGCTTATCCCCATGTTCGGCTTTGAGTTTCTGGCCGACTGGCATGAGATAGTCGCCGGGGTAGAGGCCTTCGGGGATTTCGGTGATAGTTTCGCCTAAGGCCTCGCGGTAGCGCAGGTGGGCGGATTCGGCGAGCTTGTCGACCTGGCCGCCGGCGTCGTTGATGTAGTATTCGCGGGTGACATTGTAGCCAGCTTTGATGAGAAGCGTGGCGAGGGCATCGCCGTAGACCGCGCCGCGGCCGTGGCCTACGTGCATGGGGCCGGTTGGGTTGGCGGAGACGAATTCGATGTTGATATTCTGGCCGTTGCCAAGGACGGAATTGCCGTAATCGGCGCCGCTCTCTATGATGTCCAGGAGCGATTCCTGCCAGATGCTGGGGGCGAGGGTTAGATTGATGAAGCCGGGACCGGCGACGTCGACCTGCACGATGCCTGCCATATTCTTTAGGCGTTCGGCGAGCTTACCGGCGAGTTCCTTCGGATTAGCGGCCATCTGGGCGGCCAGCACCATTGCGGCGTTAGTGGCAATGTCGCCGTGGGAAGTTTCACGCGGGGGCGTTGCTTCAATCTTGTTGGCGATGACATGCTCAGGCAGTACGCCTTCGGACTTCATGCCCGATACGATAAGATGCAGTTCCCGCTCTATTTTCCTGAATATATTCATTAAACTTCATATTCTTGAATAGTTTTATAAGCGTGCTACTTTATGGCCAACGGGCAAAAATGCAATCTTTTAATGGGGAATTATTATACCAATTAAACTTTCGCCTGAGAAATGACCCAATACCGCGAAATGATCGCGCAAGACGCCATGATGCAGTCAACGTTTACAAAAGGTCGTTTAAGTCACAAGCTTTACGGGCTTTTGGCATTTTTAAGGATTGTTAGCGGCGCTTTGGCGGGTATTATCCGCGCTTGCCTTGCTTGATTCCATGATGGGAAGTGAAGAATGTTACCGCCATCGACGTGCCCGATGAAATGTCGGCATGGGCGGTGGTGGGCCTCAAAGCTAATCAATCGCCAGACTTAGAAGACCGTATGTGGAAACACAGAGTTCTTTTTTGTTTCAGGGAGCTATTTACCCAGCCAGCTTCGGGCCTGGACGTCGAAGATGCGGCGGTGTTCATCGAGCGCAAAGCGGTCGGTCATGCCGGCGATGAAATCGGCTACGACCATGGCGGTGACGTTGCCTTTCGGCGAGGTGGCGAGTTTCCGCCAGTGGGTCAGCAGGCATTGCGGTTCGTTGAGGAAGAAGGTGAAGAGCTCGCGCACGACGCGCTTGGCTTTGGAGGCCATGCGGTTGACTTTGTAATGGCGGTACATGTTTTCCATCAGGAAGTGTTTGAGCTTCGCGTTGGTGTCGACCATCGTGGAGGAGAAGGCTACGAGCGGCTTTCCGAGTTTGCGGATGTCGTCGGGGCGCTCGATGTGGTCGTTGTTGATGTTTTGCATGGTCTGCATGATGAGGTCGGTGACCATGCGGTTGATCAATCGGCGAATGGCTTCGTGAATCAGGCGGTGATCGTCGATGCCGGGATAGCGGGAGCGCACTTCGCGGAAGATTTTGCCAACCATTTCAACTTCATCGAGCTGGTCGATGGTGAAGAGACCTGCGCGCAGGCCGTCGTCGATATCGTGGTTGTTATAGGCGATATCGTCGCAGAGTGAGGCTACCTGCGCTTCGCCGCCCGGGAAGGTGTCGATCAAGAGATCGTGCTTGGCGTTGTATTCGGTGATGGCGCGCGGGAGCGACTGGGGCTGCACGCGGTTGAGCATTTTGCTGATGATGGAGGACGGGGTCGGTTTGATCAGCGGGCCGTTGTGTTTGGCGATGCCCTCCAGCGTTTCCCATGTGAGGTTCAGGCCGTCGAATTCGGCGTAGCGCTGCTCCAGGCTGGTGATAATGCGCAGGGTGTGGGCGTTGTGGTCGAAGCCGCCGAAGGGTTCCATACATTCGGCCAGCGCGTCTTCGCCGGAATGGCCGAAAGGGGTGTGGCCGAGGTCGTGGGCGAGTGCGAGGGTTTCTGCGAGGTCTTCGTGCATGCCGAGCGTGCGGCAGACGGAACGGGCGAGCTGGGAGACTTCGAGCGAGTGCGTCAGGCGGGTGCGGTAGTGGTCGCCTTCGTGGTTGACGAAGACTTGCGTCTTATATTCCAGACGGCGGAAGGCCGTGGAGTGTATGATGCGGTCGCGGTCGCGCTGGAAGGCGGTGCGAGTGTTGCTTTCTTCCTCACGATAGAGTCGCCCACGGCTTTCCATCGGGTTGCAGGCATAGCTGGCAAGACCCTTAGAAAGTTCGTTATTTTTGTCCATAAGTGATGTCATAGGACAGAACCAATAACGCTTTGGCGCGAATAAGGCAATAGGCATAATGCTTATTTGACTGATGGAGTATTTTCTGAGAACAGTATGATTTATAAGCAAAACATAACAGATACTCGCCGAAAGGGTTCCTTGAGTTGATCGGTAGCGAACAGGGTTGGCGGGAAAAACGACGCCGGGAATTGATTGTTTTTACAGGCACGCTGCTGGTGGGGCTGGTGCTGCGGGCGCAATACCTCGATTTCTCATCGTGGGACACGAATCTTTACTTCATTCCGTGGCTCAATGTGATTCGCCATGACGGGATTTTGCTGGCTTTCAGGGGCATACCCGCAGGAACGCCCAATTCGCCGTTTTATTGCTATGTGCTGGGCCTTTTTAATCTGGTTTTTCCTGACCTCAACGCGCTTTACCTGATTAAATGCATTACCTTCTGCGGCGAAATCGTCGCGGCGCGGTTTGCTTACCTGATCGTGGCCATGCATTACCGCGACAGGCCGGATTCGATGGCGCCGTGTTACGCGGCGGCGGGGTTGCTGCTGTGCCCGTCGGTGATTGCCAACGGCTCTATTACGGGACAATGCGATATATGGACGACGATGTTTTTACTGGGGGCGATTTACGCCATCATGCGCCGCAAAAGCGCGACGGCGATGCTATATGGCGGGCTGGCTTATGCTTATAAGGGGCAGGCGATTTTTCTGGTGCCATATGTGGGGTCGTTGCTGTTGCGGAGGGATTTGAAGTGGAAGACGATTTGGATCGTGCCAGCGGTTTATCTGGCGGTGTGCATGCCGGCGTGGCTGGAGGGACGGCCGATGCGGGAGCTGCTGACCAGCTACTGGTATCTGTGGGATATGCTGCTTAGCTTTAATATCGCCAATCCCTATATGTTTATTCATATGCAGCCGTTTGCTTATTCGCCGGATTTGCCGGTATATATAAGGACTGGGGAAATCATTGCGGCGGTGATTACAGGACAGATAATGCTGATGAATTACCGGCGATGGAAGGGCGAGTTGACGCCGTTTGCTAGCGTGCTGATGGCGCTGCTGTTTGCGTGCGTGATGCCTTATATTATGCCGTTGATGCATGAGCGGTATTTCTTCCTCGCGGATATTTTATCGCTGCTGCTGGCGTGCATGCGGCCGCGATGGTTTATCCTGCCGGTGCTGTTTCAGGCGGCGTCGCTTACGGAATTAGCCAATGCGCCTGGCATGTTGCCACCATTGCCGGGGCTGGCGGGGTGGGTGCAACAATTGGGGTTGTTTACGGCATTTGGGTTGAATACGCTGGCGATTGGGATGGTGCTGTGGCTATGTTACCGGCATATCTGGAATAAGGGAATCAAGGAGCTGCGAGGCGCAAAAGGCCAGAATGCCCCTTGCGAAACGCCGGATTATACCCCATAATTTAGCCTATGCAGACTCACGAACATACCCACGCCCCCTCCTCTTCCACTGTGGCTTTCAGCTTTACGGAAGACGCGTGCGCGCGTATCGGCGAGTTGAAGAAGCAGGAAGACAATGCGGCGATTCGTTTCCGCATTTCGGTGAAGGGCGGCGGTTGTTCGGGGTTTCAGTATGAATTCAGCCTCGACCCGGAAGAGCCGATTGAAGGCGACACGATCATCGAACGCGATGGCAACGAGGTGATTATCGACGATATTTCGCTGGGGCTGCTGGGCGGCGCGGTGCTGGATTACACGGAAGATTTGTCGCATGCCGGTTTTGAAATTAAAAACCCGAACGCCACCGCGAGCTGCGGTTGCGGAAATTCCTTCTCTGTTGCCCTCTAATTCTTGGCGATATGCGCCGTATGCGCTGGTTGTGCTGGTGCTTGCCGTTTGGTTGCGCGCGCAGCGCTTCGAGTTTGAATCCAGCGATTACCATTATATTTTGACCACCTGGATAGAGGCGATCCGTGAGCGCGGGCTTTTGCATGTGTATGGCACGAGCTTTAGCAATTATACGCCGTTTTATCCGTATATGCTGGGGTTGTTCGACGCGGCGTTTGCGGGGCTGAATGGGCTGGTTGTGGTTAAATGCGTGAGTTTTATCGGCGAGGCGTTTGCGCTGTTTTGGGTGTGGCGGATTATGGCACTGGGCTCGCGGGCGGGGATTGCGGTGGCGGCGGTGTTGCTGTGCCCTTCGATGGTGACGAACGGGGCGATTACCGGGCAGTGCGATGCGTGGTTGCTGGGGTTTGTGCTGGTGGGGGTTTATTACTGGCTGAAGGGCCAGGGCGACGCGGTGTTGCTAATGCTGGGGCTGGCATTTGCGTTTAAGCCGCAGGCGGTGTTTTTTTCGCCACTTTTGCTGTTGTTGATAAAACGTGGGGAAGTGAAGTGGCAGCAGCTTTGGCTGGTTCCGGCGGCGTATTTCATTGTGTGCGTGCCAGCGTGGCTGGAGGGGCGCAGCGCGCTGGATTTGTTTTATATTTATCCGTCACAGACGAAGATGGGGCTGGTGAGTTATTTTGCAGCAAACCCATATATGTTTTTAAATCGGTACATGCCGGATGAGGTCAAAGTGATCGGCGCGGTGCTTGCGGCGCTGGTAGGGATTGGCTTGAGCGTGTGGTGTGTAAAAAGCTGGAAAACGGCGCTGGATGTGGAATGCGCGTTGGTGACGGTATTGTTGTTTGCGAGCGTGATGCCGTTTGTTTTGCCGCTGATGCATGACCGCTATTTTTTCATGGCGGATGTGGTGGCGGTGATGCTGGCGTGTTTGAAAGTGCGGTGGATTTTGGTTGCGGTGTTGTTGCAGGGGTCGTCGTTTATAGCGTCGCCGCCGCAGCAGATGCCGCGGTTTGAAGGGGTGATTGGGTTTGTGCAGGCGCTCGGAATGAACATGGCGATTGGGATGAATGTGGCGGCGATCGGGTTTACGCTGTGGTGGTGCGGGCGTGAATTCGCCTTGCGCGGGCGTGAAATTCCCTTATCAATTGACGCATGAAAATCGCTACATGGAATGTGAACTCGGCGAAGGTGCGGCTGCCACACCTGTTGGAATGGCTCAAACGCGACGCGCCGAAGATTGTGTTGCTGCAGGAAATCAAATGCGTCGATGAGGCGTTTCCGGCGATAGAAATTGGTGACCTTGGATATAATGTAGTCACCCACGGGCAAAAAACGTATAACGGCGTGGCGATTTTATCGCGCTATCCGCTGGACGATGTGAGACGCGGGGTGCCGGGGAATGAAGACGATCCGCAGGCGCGCTATATTGAGGCGGTGGCGAGCCTGCCGCCAAATATATCCAAAACGGGGGCGGTTCGCGTTGCTTCGGTGTATGTGCCGAACGGTTCGACGGCGGACGATCCGGATAAATTCCCTTACAAGTTGCGGTTTCTGGAGCGGTTCACGGTACATATGAAAACGTTGCTGTCGTATGATGAAATGCTGGCGGTGGGCGGGGATTATAATATCGCACCGGCGGATAAGGACGTGTTTAGCCCGAAAGCGTGGGAAGGCAGCGTGCTGACGCATGACGAGGTGCGGCGCGCTTTCCGGCGGTTGCAGAATCTGGGATTGCTAGATGCGTTCAGGCTAGTGCATCCGGAACTGGAGATTTTTTCGTGGTGGGATTATCGTGCGGGCGCGTTTGATCGCAACGAGGGGCTTCGCATTGACCATGTGCTGCTGTCGCCACAGGCGGCGGACAAGCTGACGGCGGCGTTTATCGAAACCTCTCTGCGGGCGAAGGAAAGGGCGTCGGACCACACACCGGTGATTGTGGAACTTGCGGTTTAGCGGCCCTGCTCGGGGCCTGTTTTGGCGGCAGCGCCGGGTTGGGCGGGTGCGATCTGGCCTAGTTTTGCCGCGTCTTTGATGACAGGTGCAAGGCCGTTTTCGGAGAGTTTTGGCATTGTCATAACAAACTGGGCGGCGAGTTCGAGCATGCTTTGGGGGGCTTCTGGTGCATTTTCCTTCGCTTTGGCTTTTTCCGGGACCTGCATGGGGGCAGTGAATTTGTCCGGGAGGTCCTTGCCATCTGTCTGGGCGATATTGATTTGCACACCGGGGAGATTGCGTTTGGCGAAGTCTCGCAAATATTCTTTCACGCCATCGGTGACGGGGCCGTCGAAGGAGATGGTGATGGATTTGGCGTCTTTGAGTTTGTCGAGCGAGGGGACGAGCACGAAGTCGACGGGGTTGACGGTTTCCTTGGTTTTTTGCCTGCGTTCTTTGTCGTATTTGAAATGCAGGACGACGTCTTTGCCTTTGGTATCGAGCTGCTGGACTTTCTGGACGGAAGTTTCGAGGAGCTGACCCGTGGTGATGGTGGTACCGGTGATTTGCAGCAGGCCGGTGGGCGCGGTTCCTTGAATGGCTACGAGTGTTTTGGGTTTTATTTCGCCGGTTTTTTCGGACGGCGACGGCACCTGCGTGTCGGTGGAAGGCACGGAGCGTGAGGGGCGTGCGTCTAGGTCGGTTTGCGTGCTGGCGCGATCGAGCGTGAGGACGCCTTTTTCAATGACGGTTTTAGTGTAGAGCGGGATGGGGCGGATTTCGGCTTTGCCGACGGGGTGGCCGACCGGGACGCCCATGAAGACGGGCATGGTGGCGGGCATTCCGGATTTTTCGAGTGCGCCACGTAGTTCGTCCTGAATCTCTTTACTGGCGACGGGGGTAACGGTGTCTTTTCCTGTATTGGCATAGTAGCCGCTCAGCACAATGGCGCTGTAGCGTTTCAGGTCGCCGGATTTTTCCATTAGGGCCAGTGTGGTTTGCAGCTGGATGGCCGATTTTCCTTCGAGGAAGAGGACAGGTTTTTCGACAGCGGCATGGATAGCCTGGTCGGGGCCGTGGCCGACGAAGCGGGAGGTATATAAGGGTTCATCGCACCCGCCGACCATGACGCCTTCGATTTTAGGAGCGTTAGTGGCGGCTGGGTTGAGGGCGGTGAGTGTGATGGTGGGTTCTTGAGGTTTGCCTTCCATGAGGAAAGAGCGTAGTGCTTCGATGTTGCGTTCACCGGAGCGGATGCGGCCTTTTTCGCGTTTCCAGAACACGACCTGGGATTCTTCGGCTTCGGTGATGAATTCTTTTGTGACCTTCTTTCCGCCGACGTCCAGGATAAAGTTTTCGTTGATGCTCAGGTACGCGAGGGATGGGCCCTGCACGGGCGAGACGGCGCCAATTTCGCCGAGATATTGATGTAGGAATGTGGTGTCGCTATACCCTATAAGGGGTATGCCGCGATTGGGGGCTTTGGTGAGGATGCCGAGTTCTTTGGCCTCTCGGCGTTTTAGTTCAGCCACGACGGCGGCGGCGCCCTCCCCGCCTTCGAGCGAATGGATGGCTTTGATGCCGGGGGTATGCAGCGCATCGATGATCTGCTGGGCGCGTTCTTCGGGAGTGCCGGCCCAGTTCTGGTAGGGTTTGGTGACGTTCGGGGACGCGATTGCTTCTAGGCCCATTTTAGCGTAGGTTTCTTTGGCGACTTGGATTTCAACCGGGCCTACGGGCGTCGAGGGCGCGATAAGGAATACCTTGTCGCCTTTTTTCAGCGGCTGCCATGCGGGTTTGGTGTCGGCCATAGGTATGATTATACCACAGAATTATGGCGGTTTTATTAAGGCGGCAAGAACTTAGAATATATCGTTTTTTGGGGTGGGAGTAATGGGGCTCGGTGTGTCGGTTTCGTGACCTTCAATGATGGCTTCGACGACTTCGCTTGTGAGGAGCTGAGCATCTTCGGGGGAATAGCCCATTGATTCTAGCTTGGCGAAGATCTGGTCGATGACGATGCTGCCCGGTTTAGTATCTGGAATGATGAGCGGATTTTTAGGTTCGAGTTTTACGAATTCGCGCGCGAGTGCCGAGATTTCGGATTTGGCTTTTTTGATATTTTCTGCGGAAAAGAGGATGAGCTTAGTCATGACTACCAGCCTTTTGCTGCCATCGCTGCGCCGACGCGCACCTGGTTTCTGCCGTTATTCTTAGCTTCATACAACGCTTCGTCGGCGCGTTTGAGCAGGCTTTCGGCGCTGTCGCCATCGGGGTGCAGGGAGGCAACGCCGATGCTTACGGTTTTGTTGATAGCGTCGCCGTTATTGTTGATTTTAAACGGGGTTGCTTCGACGATTTCGCGCATGCGCTGCGCTGCGGCAAGGGCCGATTGCGGGTTGGTTTCCGGCATGAGGATGACGAATTCTTCGCCGCCGAAACGCGAGGCAAGTTCCGCCGAACGCGATTCTTGGATGATGATGTTGGAGAGTTGCTGGAGAATCAGATCGCCGACATCGTGGCCGTAGGTGTCGTTGACGGATTTGAAATGGTCCATATCTAGCATCATGAGGGCCAAGTGCTTGCCATTTTTGAGCGACTGCTTGACCATGTTACCTAAGTGGGTGTTGAGATAATGGCGGTTATAGAGGCCTGTAAGGGCGTCGGTGATCGCCATTGAAATGCTTTTCTGGTAGGTGGATTTCAAGGCTTCTTGATAGCGCTTGCGGCGCACCTGCGAGCGGACGCGGGCCATCATCTCATTTTTGTCGACGGGGACGATGAGATAGTCGTTGATGCCCATTTCCAAGGCTTTGTACATCACGCGGGTGTCGTCCTCGTCGACGAGGACGAGCAGTGGAGTGTTGCGGATTTCTTCCTGCGATTTGAGCTGGGATGCGAGGCGCAAGCCGTCGGCATCGCTAAGCAACGTGCTGATGAGCACTACGTCGTAGTCGCCTTCGCTGGCTTTTGCGACGGCTTTATCGGATTCCTGCACCCATTCGGCTTTGAAATTTTCATTGAGCGCGGCAATGATTTGTTTACCCTGCACGACGTCGTCGTCAACCAAAAGGACTTTTGCGCCGTTGACGTTCGAGATGAAGGCGGTGTCGATTTCGGAGGCGATGCCCATTTCATGGCTAGTTTTATCGCGGAGGCGGACTTCGTCGAGGAGTTGCTTGATGCGGATGAGCGATTTGACGCGGGCGAACAGTGCCATGTCGTTGATGGGTTTGGTCAGGAAATCGTCGGCGCCGACTTCGAGGCCTTTGAGGCGGTCGGCTTTTTCGGAAAGTGCTGTGACCATGACGACAGGAATGTGGGAAACTTCCGGGTCCTGCTTGAGTTTGGTGCAGACTTCGAAACCGTCCATGCCGGGCATCATGATGTCGAGCAGGATGAGGTCTGGCTTGTGTTCTTTGACTTGCTTCAGGGCTTCAAAGCCGTCTTTGGCGGTGATGACGTCGTAATACTCGTTGGCGAGTTTCGCTTCTAAAAGTTTGACGTTAGCGGGGACGTCGTCGACGACGAGGATCTGAGCGGTCATAGTTAGACTACCTCTTCTTCACCGAGGAAACGACGGACGGTGTTTAAAAACGGAACGATGGAAATCGGCTTGGAAATATAGGCCTGACAACCGGCGGAAAGGATTTTCTCTTCGTCGTCTTTCATCGCAAACGCGGTGACGGCAATGATGGGGATTTCGCAGATGATATCTTCCGATTTCAAACGGCGCGTGACGTCGAGGCCGGAGATCTCGGGGAGCTGGATGTCCATGAGGATAAGGTCCGGACGTTCGCTGCGGGTGAGCGCGATGGCCTCAAGGCCTTCTTTCGTTTCGATAGTTTCATAACCATGCGCAGTCAGAAGATCGCGGAACAACTTAAGGTTCAGGTCATTATCTTCGACTATAAGAATGCGCTTCTTCATTCGGTTCCAAGAAAAGTAATATTTCGTTCCTTCACGAATAAGCCATAAGACTTAAAAAATGCTGAACAAATGTATAATAATTACGAATTCTTAAAATTACGTTTAAGCCATTGAATCAAATGGGTGCGCGACCACTCGTACAGCTAAAAGCCGCAGGAAACCTCACATGGCTGGTCAAAGATTTTAGTTAAGGGGTTGGTTTGGTTGGCTTTTTTCGTTTAGCGGGTTTTTTAACTGGCTCTACCGCTTTCTTCTCTTTATCTGCATCTGGCTCAACTGGCTTGTCGGAAAGCTTCATTTTATCCGGTGGCAGGCGGAATTCACAGGCAACGGCGGTGATGTCGTAGACCGGATGTTCTAAACCGGAGAGGCCGGGGCTGGAGGAGAACATCCAGCCAAGGAAAATGCGATGTGATTCTTCGCCGTTATGAACTTCGCGGATTTCTAAGAGGATGGCGTTTTCCGGGCGGTCTTCAGGGGCAGAGTTCCAGCAGCGGCGCGGAATGATCTCGAGGCTGCCGAAATGCAGCGTGCCGCCGATAGGACCTTCGAGCTTGGAGATGTGGCCGGTCACCTTATTAAGCCCCTGCAACACGGCGGTGTTGGAGATTTGCGGGTTTTCTTCCTCGGCGGATTTTTTAGCGGCAGTGACGGCGGCGGGTTCGCTGGCCTGAGTAGCTGCAGACGCGGTGGCGGCTGCCGGTGTTACGGGTTTGGGCAGCACGATGGGGGCAACGGCCATCACGGGCGATGGGTTGACCGGGCGTACGGGCTGGGGTGTGGGCGGCAGCACGTCGACGCCGGGATTGGCCTCGTGCTCACTGGCGGAGAACGGCACGGCGTAGGTCGGCTGCGGCAGCAGGGCTGCGAACACTAAAGCTATGATGGCGGATTGGCGCATTTTACTGGATGGTAGGCGGCATGCCGGCGGATTTTTTGGACGGGGCTTTCTCTTCTTTGTCTTCGCCTTTTTTGTCGACGCCACCGCCGGAGAACATGAATTTGCCGATCAGCTCTTCAAGGTTAACTGCTGACTGGGTGAATTCCAGCTTGCCGCCGTCGGCGAGCATCTTGTCGTCGTTGCCGGGGGTGATCTGGATGTATTTTTCGCCGAGGAGGCCGGAGCTGACGATAGCGGCGGAGGAGTCCTTAGGAATCGGCGTCGCGGCGCGAATCTGCATGGAGGCAACTGCTTCGTAGGTTTGGGGGTCGAGTGTGAGGTTCGATATGACGCCGATCTTGATGCCGCCGATGCGGACGTCGCTGCCGTTCGAGATGCCAGAGGCGTTGCCGAATTTACCGGTGATCGTGTAACCGGCTTCCACCCTTACCTGGCTACCTTCATAAGCGAAGGCGAGGAAGGCAAGAGCCACGATCAGAACGACGGCGCCCATCAGTGTTTCGAGGAGATTTTTTTTCATAGCGGAACCTTGTGTAACCCTTTGCGTATCTTTTTACTTGTCTTATCAAGGATTCAATAGCAAAAAAGAAACCAGAGCGAAATAGAAAAGAGAACTTTGGCGACAAGGTTTTCATTAACGGACGGCAACATGCCCATACGCGCACATTTACGACTGATCCGGCCCAAGCAATGGACCAAAAACGGTTTCGTCGTCGCGCCAATTTTCTTTGCCCACCAGATGATGAATTTCTCCGCGTGGTATCATGTGCTGATCGCGGCGTTTTGTTTTCTGTGTATTTCGTGCATGGCATATATCTTTAACGATATATTCGACGTTAAGGAGGATCAGCGACATCCGGTGAAAAAGCGGCGGCCTATTGCTTCGGGGGAAATTAGCGTTTTACAGGCGGCGACGCTGGGTTGCCTGTTCGCATCCGTGTCGTTGTTTACGCTTAGCACCCTGCCCTATCAGTGCGCGGTGATTGCGGCAATTTATGTAGGGCTGAACCTTGCGTATACGTTTTACCTGAAGCGGATTGCAATCATCGATATCTTCATGATCTCGTTTTGCTATGTGCTGCGCGTGTTGATGGGGTGTTATGCGCTGGTGGTGACGGTGTCGCCGTGGATTATCCTGACTACGTTTATGCTGGCGTTATTCCTCGGGTTTGGGAAGCGCTACCATGAGCTGGGGTTTGAGGATTATGCAAAGTATAAACCGAATCTGCAGCAATACAGCCGGGCGCTGCTCGATAAGCTGGTGACGATTACGGGCTGTTCGGCGCTGATCGCATACGCTATTTATACTACGGAAATCGCCAGGCAGAACGGTCAGGTCGGCGTGGTGTATACGGTGGCGTTCGTGGCGTTCGGGCTTTTTCGTTATTTGCAGACAATTTATGTTTTCAATGAAGGCGGCGAGCCGGAAAATATCGTGCTGAAAGATAAATGGCAGCTTGCCAATTTCGTCGTGTGGCTGGCGGTTACCTTATGGCTTATGGGCTGATAGCGAGGCTGCGCGGACTTCCCCGCGAGCACGTTTGGAAATATTCGACGTTTGCGTTCGTATTCCTGCTTTCACTGTATATTCCGTGTTGCATGCTGGTCGGCAGCGATTTCTTCGGGATGGACGATCGCTCGCCTAAGAGCATGATGGAAGGCACAGGAGTGCGCCCGCACGTCTATCGCCAACTCGTGCCGCTGGTGACGCGCGCGGTGGTGGCGGTAACGCCGCAGGCGATGGAGGGAGCGGTGACGGGCGGTTTGCACGATATCGTGGCGGATAACTACATTTTCCGGGCTATTGCGCATGTGCGCCACTGGCGCGGGCCGAAGCCGCCGGAACTAGGCGATGACAGGCTGTATCCGCTGCTGGTGGTGACGCTGATCAGCTATGCGGCGCTGGTGGGCTATTTCGCATGTATGTGGACATTGGCGGGGGATTTGTTCAGGTCGCTGTCGGTGCAGGTGCTGGCGGTTAGTTTTGCGGCGCTGTCCCTGCCCCCGTTCTGTGCGAAATACGGGTATATATATGATTTTCCAGTGCTGTTTTTTACGGCGTTTTTGACGTTAATGCTGGTGCGGGAGCGCTGGCGGACGTTTTGTATTGTGCTGGCGATTGCGACGCTGAATAAGGAGACGACGATTTACCTGATCGCGGTGTATTTCCTGTACGCGCGCACGCGGCTTTCGAAGCGCGAATATCTGGTGTATGGGCTGGTGCAGACGGTGCTGTTTGCGGTGGTGAAGATTGGGGTGAATGTGCTCTATGCTTCGCAGCGCGGGGTGATGATGGATTACGGGTTTTACAGGCATATCGATACCGGCGTGGACGGGTATAGTGTGTATACGCTGCTGGGGTTTGCAGCTTGTGTGGGGCTATTTGGCTATCGCTGGGAGGAAAAGCCGGTGATTTTGAAACAGTGGCTGGGGTTGTTGCCTGTTGCGGTGCTGGTGTGGGTGTTGCTTGGCAACAGGAACGAATACCGGATTTTTTACGAGATGTTCCCGGCGCTGACGTTGCTATCGGCGCACACGATGGCGTGCGTCATCAGGAAAAATCAAGGTTTCCAGGCTTCGTAGTCCGACGTTGTCGGCGCGCGGTGGCCGCCTTTGAGCAAGTGGCCGGGGGGCATGTAGGCACCTTTGGTGCCGGTCATGTTGGGCATGTGCGGCTTTTGCCACGGGTAGCGCTTCATACGCGAATCGGGCGGGGTTTCCTGCGTGTAGTGAAGCCAGCCATGCCATTCGGCGGGGACTTTGCTGGGCTCGGCGTAATCGAGCCTGTTGGTCATCAAGACCGGAAAAACGAGCAGCTTCTGCCACAGCGGGCGCGGCATGTCTTTGTAGATTACCCAGCGGCGGGTGCGGCCAGTTTTGGCAGGTTTTTTCTGGGTGAAATAGCGGTTGCCGAATTGGTCAGAGCCGACATGCTTGCCGGTGAAATAGGTGCTCAGGCGCGTGGTGACGGTCATGGTGTTTCCAATTTTTTATCGCCCATACATACAATGAGTTGCCTTATCTGGCAAGCCTTGTGGTTTGATTTTTTTGGCTTAAATGCTCGCTTAGCGCGCCCTTAAGCACTTCGCGCAGGCGGAAATCGGGGCCTTCGATGATGAAGCGTTCGCAGTCGTGCTCGCCGTAGCCGGGCTGGAGGGGGCGGCCATGTTTAATAAGGTCGGGGCGTTCGGGATAGGCCATATTCAGGATGTTGGCGAGGTCGTTGAACTGGAATTGCAGCTCGGTGTCGGCAGACTGGCCGATATCGTCGTGTTTGAAGCGGGTGGTGATGAGCCAGTTGTCGGCGCCGTAGCCTTTGGTGAGGGAAGATTCGATGCGCACTTGCGGCGCGATTGCAAGCTCATGAAGCGTTTCGGACAGGCTTTCGCGCAGAGCATCGTCGCGTTTCTTTTTCCAGCGGTCGTTACGCGGCAGTGTGGCGGCCTTTGTCACATCCATTATGGAGTTGTCGACATTGGCAATGGTCTCGGCGGCGTTTTCGTTCTGGAAATGGATGAAATCGGGGCGGGAACCTTCGGCCAGTGCGCGGGCGTCGTCGAGCACGCTGCTGTCGATATCAGACAGCGGCATATCGCCGAGGCTGGCTATGCGCGAGTCGCGCAGATGCTGGGGGCCGAGGGAAATATTATGCACCATTTCGTCATAGCGCTCGCGCGGGGCAAGCAATTTCCCTAGCGATTGCGGGGATTTCCGTAAGGCGGCGTCAATGTTTTTTACTTGTTGTTTCAGCGGAGTGAGATAGCGCAGATACTCGGCTTTGAGTGCGGAAAGTTCTTCGGTGAACGCTTTGGATTCGGCTTGGGTGAGCAGGCTGGGATCCCAGTCGAGCGGGGCGAGGTATTTGTTTTGCAGGGCGTCATGCATGTCGGAAAAATGCATGTTTAAATCCATTAAATCCATGTCGTCTTTGCTTGTGACCATGAGGTCACCGCGCTTGAGGAGCAAGGCTTTTAGGGCATTTACCTGCAGTGCGCCGGTGCTGGAAGTGGCGGCGTCGATCAGGGCGGAAACACCTTCTAGCTTAGCGGAGACCGAGCCGAGCGCGCTGGCGCCAATGGTATGGATGAAGCTGCGGCGGGTGAGTGCCATTAATGAGCCCTTTCAGGGTTTTGTTCACGCAGTTTTTCGCGGGTGCGCTGGAGGGATTTGACGACGCTGTTTTCGGTGATGTCGAAGCGCTGGGATAGCTCGGCGTAATCGAGGCCATCCATATAGTTAGCAAAAAAGATTTCGCGCGGGCCGCGCTTCGGCAAATCTGCCTTGGCAGCGTCCAGCTCCTGCTTGCTGATATCGGACATGGTCAACCCCCTCAACCAAACGGCCGCCCGTTTCCCGATTAGTAGTCGAGGAAGCTGCGCAGCTTGCGTGAGCGGCTCGGGTGCTTGAGCTTACGCAGGGCTTTGGCTTCGATCTGACGGATACGCTCGCGGGTGACCGAGAATTGCTGGCCGACTTCTTCGAGCGTGTGATCAGTGTTCATGCCGATGCCAAAGCGCATGCGCAGCACGCGTTCCTCACGCGGGGTGAGCGACGCGAGAATGCGAGTTGTGGTTTCCCGCAGGTTGCTCTGGATCGCAGCGTCGAGCGGCAGAATGGCGTTTTTGTCTTCGATGAAATCACCAAGATGCGAATCTTCTTCGTCGCCGATCGGCGTTTCGAGGGAGACTGGCTCTTTGGCGATTTTCATGACCTTGCGCACTTTGTCCAAAGGCATGACGAGGCGCTCGGCCAGCTCTTCCGGCGTCGGCTCGCGGCCGATTTCGTGGAGCATCTGGCGCGAGGTGCGCACGATTTTGTTGATGGTTTCGATCATGTGCACCGGAATGCGGATGGTGCGGGCCTGATCGGCGATGGAGCGGGTGATGGCCTGGCGAATCCACCACGTGGCATACGTCGAGAATTTGTAGCCGCGGCGATATTCGAATTTATCCACGGCTTTCATCAGGCCGATATTGCCTTCCTGAATAAGATCGAGGAATTGCAGGCCGCGATTGGTGTATTTTTTAGCGATGGAGATAACGAGACGCAAGTTGGCCTCGATCATTTCCTTTTTTGCGCGGTTGGTTTCACGCTCGCCTTTTTGCACGGCCATGATCATGCGCTTGAATTCGCCGATGTCGAGGCCGACAGCTTCGGCCATTTTCGAGGTTTCGGAGCGAATTTCAGCGATTTCAACTGCGTCTTTCTGGACAAATTCCTTCCAGCCTTTTTCAGGGCGTTCGATCATGCGGTCGAGCCATGTGGGGTCGAGTTCGTTGCCGATGTATTGTTCGAGGAAGAGTTTGCGTGGGACTTTGCGGTTTTCAGCCAGGCGCAGCAGGCGGCCTTCGAGCGTCATCAGGCGGCGGTTCATGTCGTAGAGCTTGAGGATGAGGCTTTCGACGCGGTAGATGGTGAAGCGCACACCCATCATGAGTTCGACGAGTTCGCGGTGGAATTTCTGGTACTGTTTTTCGTCGTCCTTGCTGTAGCGGCCGTCACCCATTGACTTGGTGAGACGTTTTTCCTGCAGGGTGCGCATCTTTTTCGAGATTTTCGCGAACTGGTCGAGGGTTTCGAGAATCTGCGGTTTCAGGGCATTTTCCATTGCAAGCAAAGATACGGAACCGTCGTCTTCGTCGGCTTCTTCTTCGCTGCTGCCGTCGGTCTGTTCGCCTTCTTCTTCCTCTTCTTTCAGCTCTTCCTCTTCGCCTTCGTACTCGCCCTCCTCTTCATCGTCTTCGGAGGTGGCTGCTTTTTGTTCGGCTTTGGTTTTCTTTTTGGGTTTTTCTTCTTCGATTTTGGCGGGAGCCGGGGCTGCTTTAGGAGCAGGAACGGTGCGCGCAACGGCGGGGACCGGTGCGGCAGCGGCGGGAACGGCAGGCACAGCGCCTTCGGCGCCTTCGAACATACCGGCTTCGGCACCGGCGCCGTAGGTGGCGTCGAGGTCGATAATTTCGCGCAGCAGTAGCGTGCCGGCATCGAGTTCATCGCGCCATGAGAGAATTTCTTTCATCACCAGCGGCGATTCGCACAGCGCGCTGATAACAGTTTCGCGGCCCGCTTCGATGCGCTTGGCGATTTCGATTTCGCCTTCGCGGGAGAGCAGTTCCACGTTGCCCATTTCGCGTAAATACATGCGGACAGGGTCATCAGAACGGCCGATATTTTCGACCACTTCTTCGGATGGTTCGAAGCCTTCGGGGCGGTCGGCGCCGTCCTGCGGGGTTTCTTCTTCGTTGACGGTGATGTCAACCGAAGCGAGCGCGCTGATGGCGGCGTCGATTACTTCCGGGGAGAATTCGTCGGCGGGAAGGACGGAGTTTAACTCATCGTACGTGATGTAGCCGCGGGCTTTGCCCATCGACATCAGTTTGCGGACGATGGCGAGTTGGAGTTCTTCCTTGCTCTCTTTCGATTCTTTGGTTTCTTTGACCGGAGTTTCTTTTTTAGCTGCGATTTTAGCGGATTTCTGGTCGTTTTTCATTTCGGGTTTTTTGTCCTGCTTCTTTTCCTGCTTGACGATGGCTTGTTTCTTCTCAACCACCGGGGCCTTGCCTTTGATAGGTTTTTTGATTTCTTTGGTTTTAGCGGCCGGTTTTGACTTTGCGGCTTTTACGGGTGCGGCCTTCTTTTTCGTAACTTTTTGGGCCGTTGCTTTCGGCTTGGCTTTTTGAACTTTGGATTTCGACGATTTGGAATTGGATTTAGAGGCCATTGAGTATCACCCTTTATGCTAAATGCAGATATAACACATGCCCGCCAAAAATTAAACTCACGTTAACGCTTTGGCAGAAAACAATAATTATACCCACCGATTCTGAAGGATCAGTTAAATATAGTTGAAAATAGGGCCTTTTCATTTTTTTTCAATGGCTTTGTTGCATTAAAAGCAATCTTTACGCAACTCTAAGTTTTGTCGGATATAATCTGAATAATTTAAAAACAATCGCCGGGGGTTTACATGGTTGCTAAAATTCACGTTTATGCCGAAAAAGTTGTAAAAAGCGCCGTCGACGGTGTTAGCACAGGTGGAAATTACTATTCGCAACCGATCGAGCCGCAGACTTCCACAGTTTTTCGTTATGAGATTAATGATGAGCAGCGCGGCAATTCATTTAACGCCCGCGATTCATTAGGGCAGCTTGCGATCAGCTTGTCGGCCAATTACTCGCGCGAATACGCTGGTAAATCAAACAGCGTGGAATTCACCATGTCGCCGAAAGACACAAGTCCGAAACGCAACGGCGATCAAGTCATTACCCCTCGCGCGCTCACTCCAAAGGAAAGTGATGATTTTCTGGACAGCTTCCGCGCGGCGAATAAGGCTGCCAGCAAGGTGAAGCCGAGCGTGCCGGGTGGTGGGCGCGGCGCTTAAAACTGTAGTTTTTTTAACTTAATCTCAGGATTTTATTTGCCGCGTGTAGCGTCGGTTTTGCCGGGGTCGGAAAGGCCGCCTAAGCCGTGGTCGTAAGCCGGGACGAAACCTGCGGAGAGGCTTGTATCTTTGGGTTTGGCGGTGACGGGAGTTGGTTCAGGCGGTTTGACGGTGGCTTTGGGCTCGAATTCGCCGGAGAAATGTCCGACGGCAAGGGCTGCGGCACCCCCGGCAAGCGCACCGAAGAGCAGGCCCATCAGGCTGAAGCCACCTGCAAAACCGCCGATAAGGAAGGCGCCGACACCGGCGAGGATAGTTTTGATCGGCATGTCGCCCATGCCGCTTATGATCGAGCCAGTGGGATTGGGTGTGACGCGCGGAGCGTGGGTTGGAGTGGTTACAGGAGGACGCGAGGGGTCCGGCCTTGGCGCAGTGGCGCGTTCGGGAGGCGTGATGCCTTCGGGTTCGGCGGGAGCGCCGGGCGAGAGCATGACGCGGATTTGCGAATCGGAGACGGAACCGACAATGCGGGGTTTGAGCGATTGCGGGGTGACCCCTTGGGCGAAGAAGGACGATACGACTTTGCCAGCGGCGTCTTTCATCAGCATTTCGGTGCCCAGCATTTTGGTGCCGCCAACGTCCTGCTCCCGATAGCGCAGCTCGACATCGCTAATAGCGTGGTTCTGGACGTGGATTTTGTCGTTGTTGGGCTTAAAATCGGTGATGATGTTGTTCAGGCCACTTTCCTCGGTGAACCGGAATTCATTGTTGCCGCCGTTGCCGGTCAGCGTGTCATTGCCGCCGATAGGTGTGAGCACGTCGTCGCGCTTGCCGCCAACGAGATGGTTAGGCAATGCATTGCCCGTAGCAAAGACGCGTACGGTGGACTCCGGGTTGACGCGCACGTCTTTGATCTGAGTGCCGGGAGCGTAGCGGATGCCGATGTCCTTGCCATTTAAAAAGCCGTTCATCTGGTGGGCGAAATCCTGAGAATGCATATCAATGTAAAGTTCGCCGGTGGCGCTCGGATCTTTGATGTCGATTTCTACGGGTGTGTCGGAAAAGAGCGTCGTGAGCTTGCCGATATCCTGATCGGTTACATGGGCGTGGGGGCTGGCGTCTTTAGGCTTGCTGTAGAGATGCTGGAGCACGGCGACATCGTAGGGGCCGAGGCCGCGCGTGGTTAAGCGCCCGCGGCGGTAGGACATGACGGTGTTATCGTGGTTGTAAGAGGGATTATCGCCGCCCGCCGTGTCGCCGCCGCCATTGCTGCCGGGGTGGGACAGGCCCATCGCGTGGAGCGTTTCGTGCAGGACTGTGCCGTAATAATAACTGCCGGGTTTTAATTTTTCGGCGGTAATGGATTTGTCGAGGACGACTTCGCGGTGGCGGCCGTCGGGGCTGATGGCCTGCCCGTTAGCACGACCGTGGAAATCGGATTTGAAGTAGCGGATGTCAGCTTTTTCTTTTTCGTCAGGGCTGGAAACGTATTCAAATTTAACGTTGGCCACTTCTTCGATGCGGCGCATGTTCTCCTTGATGGCTTCAATCAGAGCGGGGTCGGCGCCGACGCGCTCGGTTTCGGTGCGGTGATTGTATCTGGCGTCGACATCGAGAGTCCAGGTGATGACACGGACGCCACCTCGCATTTTGCCGGGGATAACGCCTGAGGAGCCGGAGGGGCTCCAGCCTTTAAGGTCTGAGCCAAGGTCGCGGATGGCCTGATCGAGAGGCACTTGTCCGGGGTTAAGTCGGGTCGGGTCGGCCATGTGATCGCATCGCGCCTGAATGGTTTCAATGCACTATTCTAACATGCCAGTTTAGAAAAATTATTAAGGTATTATTACGTTTTACTTACCAGTCGATTATTAACAAGCTGAAAAGTAACGATATATTATTCGGCTTCGGCGGGGGCGAAGGTACGGACAGACTTGGCCTTCTGGATCGCCTGCTGCAAATCGACCAAGCGACGGTAGTCCTCATCGCCAAGGACCTGACCAACTTTTTCTTGCAATTCCTTCAGCTCGAATTCGAGGCGTTCGACTTCGTAGACCGAGACGGTGTCGATCCATAAACGCAGGGCTTCGCGCGCGTCGGCGACGCCTTTGCCGGGGAGGTTTTGCGGCTCAGGCAGTTCGCCGTGGAGCTGTTTGTCGAGGTAGGCGGCGAAGGCGTCCTTATCGTCGATATCGACGGCGTTAGGGGCGTCGAGCAAAGCATTGCGGACGTTATCGAGCGATTTAGAGCTGATTTCGAGGCGCGCGAGCGTGTCTTCGACGTTGCTCTTGTGCAGAAGCTCGGGGAATTTGATGGCGATGGAGAGGAGGCGCTGGACGAGAGATTCCATCGCAGTGTTGTGGTGCTGTAGCACCATTTGCTTGACATGGATGGAGCGTTCCTGCGGCGGTTGTTTGCCGTTCTGGCCGGGTTTCTTTTCCCAGAGGAGCTTTTTAAAATACGACGCGTAGTGCGAGCGCACGGTGGGATCGGCGATTTTGTCGGTGAGCAGTTTGAGCGCGTTTTCGAGTTCGGCGCGCTTTTCGGGGAGGTCGGACTGGAACTGCGGCGACATGGTTTCCCAGAGGATTTGCGAGAGGCGCTGCGAGGATATCAGGATTTTTTCGAAGCTGGTTTTACCGTTGCGCTGCACGTAGGTGTCTGGGTCTTCGCCTTTAGGCAGGAGGGCGAAACGTAAGGAATAGCCAGGTTTCAGCAGCGGGAGCGCCACTTCGGCGGCGCGCATCATGGCGCGCATGCCAGCGGCGTCGCCGTCGAGGCAGATGACGGGTTCTTTGGCGAGTTGCCAGAGTAAGCGCAAATGCTCGGGGGTGACGGCGGTGCCGAGCGTGGCCATCGCGTAGGTGATACCAGCTTGAGCGGTGGAGACTACGTCCATGTAACCTTCCATGACCACTGCGATATTACCGTCGCGCGAGGCGCGTTTGGCTTGGTCGAGGTTATACAGCACGTCGCCTTTTTTGAAGACGGGGGTTTCGGGAGAGTTGAGGTATTTCGGAAGCGCTTTGGTGGCGGGGGAATTGGCGAGCAGACGACCGCCGAAAGCGATGACTTTGCCGGAAGGATTACGAATGGGGAACATCACGCGGCCGCGAAAGCGATCGTAAACCGAGCCTTGTTCGGAGATTCCGATAAGGCCCGCTTCGGCCTGCAAGGATTGGGTGAAACCGGCTTTCAGCAGGTAATTATATAGCGCGTTGCGGTCGTCCGGCGCATAGCCGACGCGGAAGGCGCGGATGGTTTCTTGTTTCAGGCCGCGCTTTTCGACATAGTCTTTCGCGATGATGCCGTTGGTCGACGTAAGCTGTTGTTCGAACCATTTACAGGCGGCTTCAAGCACGTCGAGCAGGGTTTTCTCGGATTCGGTGCGGCGCTGTTCGTCTTCGCTCGGTTTTGGCAATGGAATTCCGGCGTCACGCGCGAGGGTTTCGATGGCATCGACATAAGACAGGCGGTCGAATTTGCGGATGAATTCGATGGCGTCACCATGCGCGGCGCAGCCGAAGCAATGGTAGAATCCTTTTTCGTCGTTGACGGTGAACGACGGCGATTTTTCATTGTGGAAAGGGCACAAACCCTGATATTCACGTCCGTGTTTTTTAAGCGGCATGCGTTTGCCGATAACCTCTGACATGAGGAAATGCGAGCGCAAGCGCTCTATGAAAGAAGGAGGAAATCGCATATATTATTTCGTATGAAACCTAAACCAATTAAAAAACCTGTATCGTATACGATTGAGCTGAACGTAGGTTCCGAAGTTTTGACATTGCCTGTTGTCATTCGCAAACATGCCAAATCGCAACGCATGGTCATTCGCTATCACCCGACACAGCATCATGTAGTCCTCACCTTACCCCGATATGTTACGATCAAGCAAGGATTACATTTCGTCGAAGAAAAACGAAACTGGATCGCGCAACGCATACAGGAACATACACGTCAGGTGCCGTTTGCGGACGGAAATATCATCCCGTTGCTGGGCATGAAATATACGCTGCGGCATGTCGGCGGGCGCGGCGTGGTGCGGATTGCGGGTGGAGAAATTATTGTGCCGGGGGCAGCGGAATTCATGGTGCGACGGGTGCGCGAATTTTTAAAGCGCGTGGCGCATGATACGATTGCGGAACTTGCGCATGAAAAAGCGAAAATTATCGGCAAGCAGGTAAAAAAAATCACGGTGCGGGATACGTCGTCGCGCTGGGGGAGTTGCAGCTATGACGGGAATCTGTCGTTTTCGTGGCGGCTGGTGTTCGCGCCGTTTGAGATTTTGGAATATGTGACATGCCACGAGGTAGCGCATTTGAAACATCACGATCATAGCAAGGCGTTCTGGATGGCCACGGGGCTCCTTTACCCGGATTATGATAAGGCTAAGGACTGGCTGAAACTGCACGGCAGCGACCTCTATGCTTATGGCTGATTTTGTTATCTACTAGGAAAACAATGGCTTAAATAAGCGGGGGTAGCGGCACGAAGACAGCCTTAAAAGCCACAATACGTTGATGTTTAAACTATAATCGGCGATTTAATATTTGTTTATTTTTAGCCAGAATTTGCTATGATGGCAGCTTACCATTGTCTTTACCTGCTTTCGCAGGAAACCTAGAGACAATTCCCATGTCCCGTTCCAAACGGTGAAACATGTTCCGCTCCCTGTACGCCATCGGCGTACTCCTGTCCGCGCTCGCGCTCATCAGCGCCGAGGAACCGAAGAAACCCGAGCCTCCCAAGCCCGATGAGAAGACCCCGGCGGCAAAAGTCGCCGTGGAGAAGCTCAAGCTGGCCTGCATCGGGGATTCCATCACCTCGGGTGATGGCCTCGAAACCAAGGAGACTCAGTCGTACCCCGCCCAGCTCGCCAAGATGCTGGGGGAAAAGTACGACGTCAAGAATTACGGCGTGAACGCAGCGTGCGCAAGCACCTGCGGGCCCAAGCCGTATGTCGAGCAGGAAGAGTACAAGACCGCGCTGTCTACCAAGCCGGACGTTCTGGTACTGATGCTCGGCACCAACGACAGCGCCGAAAAGGTGTGGGCCAAACCCGACAAAATCGAGGAGGGGTTGAAAACGATCGTGAAGGCCTTCAAAAAGGCCAACCCGAAAGTCAAGATCCTGCTCCTCACCCATCCCGTCATTGAGGAGGAAAACTGGGGGTTGCAAGCCAACGTCGTCGCCTTCGGGTTGCGGCCGCTGGTACTCCAGTTCGGTCGAGACGAAGGCATTGAAACGGTAGACGTGTTCAAAGCCATGCAAGGCGTGAAAAACATCTTTCTCGACGGGGTCCACCCGGATGAGGACGGTGCGAAGATCATCGCCAAGCTGGCTCATCGGTACGTCGTACCGCCCGCCGCCAAGAAGTAAAACCCGGCACGCCATAAACGTGTCGTAGACTAGCCAGAACCGCAAACCCGCAAGGGAATTGCGGTTCTGGCCTAATCTACCCCCCCCTTACCCCTCACCCTTAATTCTTCAAATCCGTGTTGCCTTTTTGCGGGCATCGGCTATCTTCGCGCCCAATTGTCGGGGCGTGGCGCAGCCTGGTTAGCGCGCTAGTCTGGGGGACTAGAGGCCGGAGGTTCAAATCCTCTCGCCCCGACCATTAGATAAATTCCGATTTTATGAGGTTTTATGCGCCTGAAAATCTCATTGGCGATGGCTGAATTCATGCTGCTTGCCAATAGTGTTTCCATTTTAGCTGCTGATGAAACTTCCCCAAGGCAGATTGTCGAAGCGCTTTATAAGCCTTACTTAGCGGATCTCCACGCCAAAAAACCTACTGGTTCGAGTGCGCTTGATTTAATTTTGCCGTATGCCAGCAAAAGCCTTCAAACCGCAATCCAAAAAAATCAAGAATGCGAGCAACACACGCACGAAATTTGTAACATTGATTTTGATATTATTATCAATGCACAAGACTGGGATTTATCAAATTTTGCTATTCAGGAAGAGAGCCAAAAATCATTACCCATCGTTAGTGCAATCTTTTCAAATGGTGAAAAAAATAAGGTTAGTTACTTCTTTGTTCACGAAGAAAATGCATGGAAAATCGATGATATTGTAGCAATCCTTTATAAACGCGATGGCGCAATAGATTATCGATATACGCTAAAAAAAGAATTGATACGTTAAGCACGGCACAAGACCATATTGGAACTTTATTCGCGTGGCGCTGTAATTAGCCTATGCGCCACTATTTACAGATTTTAAGCACGACCACTCAGCAATGGATGGAGGATAAGTCACCGCAATTGGCGGCGGCGTTGGCGTTTTATAGTCTTTTATCGCTAGGGCCGCTGTTGCTGATTGCAATTGCGATTGCAGGGGCCATGTTTGGCACAGAAGCGGCGACGGGACAGATTGTAGGTCAGATTGAAGGATTGCTGGGCAAGTCCGGCGCGGAGGCCGTGCAGTCGGTCATTGCGAATTCGAGGAAGCCTTCTTCAAATCTGATGGCGGCGGTTATTGGAGTTGTGACGCTACTTATCGGTGCATCGGGCGTGTTCGGGCAGTTGCAGGATTCGCTGAATGTCATTTGGAAGGCCCCTGCCCGGCCGGTTAAAACTATCTGGTACACGGTTAAAAACCGGCTGCTGTCGTTTGCAATGGTGCTGGGGGTTGGATTTTTATTGATGATATCGCTGTTGCTGAGCGCGATACTCGCGGCGATGGGGACCTATTTCATCGGAATTTTGCCACGATTTGCACCGATGCTGGAGGTGATCAATAATGTGGTCACGCTGGGTGTGGTGACGCTGTTGTTCGCGATGATTTTTAAGGTGTTGCCGGATATTCGGATTCAGTGGCGGGATGTGTGGGGCGGGGCATTTTTATCGGCGGTGCTGTTTACCATAGGGAAGTATCTGATCGGGTTGTATCTGGGTAGTAGCGCCATCGGTACGACGTACGGTGCGGCGGGGTCGTTCGTGGTGCTGGCGCTCTGGGTGTATTACTCGGCGCTGATTCTGTTCTTTGGCGCGGAGCTGGCTTATACGTATTCGGGGAAGTTCCACACGGAACCGCCCGCTCCCGCCCCCAAATAACTCGCTTTATACGCCGCAGGCGACGAGCGTCACCCATGCGAGGGTGCCGACGACGATGCGGTACCACGCAAACGGGATGAAGTTGTGTTTGCTGATGAAGGCAATGAACCAGCGGACGAACACCAATGCCGTGATGAAGGCGACGCCGAAGCCGATTGCGAGCAGCGTCAGGCCGTCTGCGGTGAGTTCGGCCCGGTTTTTGAAGATGTCGAACAGCGTGGCGGCGAACATGGTGGGGATGGCAAGGAAGAAGGAGAATTCGGCTGCGGCTTTGCGCTCAACGCCTAGCAGGAGCGCGCCCATGATGGTGGCACCTGAGCGAGAAACGCCGGGGACCATCGCGAGAGTCTGGCAGCAGCCAATGAGGAAGGCGAGCTTTGGTGAAATATTATCGACGCTGGCGATGCGCGGGACGAGCTTGGATTTTTCAATCAGGATGATGAGAATGCCGCCGATCACCATTGTAGAGGCAACGACGCGAACGTTGAACAAATGCTCGGTGATGAAATGGTGGAACAACAGGCCGAGCACGGCGGCGGGCAGGAAGGCGATAAGCAGGTTTATGGTAAAGCCCTGAGCTTTGCGCTCACGCGGCAGGTTTTTAGCGACGTCCCAGAGCTTGGCGCGGAAAAGCCAGCAGATCGACAGGATGGAGCCGAGCTGAATGGTGATTTCGAAGACTTTTCCCGGAGGCCCCTGGAAGTTGAGGAATTTGTCCATCATGATCAAATGACCAGTGGAGGATACGGGAAGGAATTCGGTGATGCCTTCGACGATGCCCATGATGATGGCGTAAATAACCATGATGTCCATATGCTCTGCTCCTTGTCATGTGTAGGGGTCGGATGGGGAAGTTTCTACCACCGCACATTCACGATGGCCAGCGGTTACTGTTTGGCCGGTTTGGAAATGCTGGCGGGGGCGGGTTTGGATACGGGAACCTGCCCGCAATAATGCCACAGGGAGCAAATAAAATAGATAAGCAAGGGAGTTAGAGCGAGCGCGTATAAGCGCGGGTGGGTGCGGCGGTAGAGGCTTAACAGGTAGGCATAGCTGATAACGAAAAAGGGAATGATGGCCATGAAATGCCGCGCGTCGACCCAAGGGTGGCCGTAAAAGAATACTTTGCAGCAGCCTAAGCCGATGAGGCCAAGCACGATGTACACGTATAAAAACCCCGCCCAGCCGATACCTCGGCGCAGGATGAATACGCGGTGGGATAAGGCAAGGACAGTGAAGCCGATCAACACCAACAGGGTCTGGTTCATGATGATCGGGCGGTCGCCGCCGGCCCAGTAGAATTCACCATATGACACGGTGCGCAGGAAGAAATTCCAGAACAGTTCAATGTGGCCAAGACGGGAGCCGAGAATGATGTAGGGGTCGTGGATGAAGGAGGTGTAGTCGAAGGTGTAGAACTGGCTGGGGTAGAAATGCATGTTGTGATTTAGGTTGGTGCCGGCCGGGTCGACGTCGCGGCCGTAGAGGAGGCTGCCGTTTTCTTCATGCAGGTAGTTGTAGTAGTTACGGCCATATCCTAAGCCGATGCCGATGAGCAGAATGAGAAGTGCGACGCGCAGTTCTTTGGCGCGGGAAACGAGTGGGATGTGGCGGAGGATGCAGCGGTTGTGCCAGAGGAAATTGATGGCCAGAGCGGTGAAAAGCACGATGGAGCTGCTTTTGGTGGCAAACGCGACTGCGAGCCAGAGGATGCAGTATTGCGCCTGCACGCGGTCGTAACGGCGGTAGCAGCGCATGTAATGATAGGTGGCGCCCATGACGCTTAAGGAAATCAGGATATCGTTGGTGATGCGGGCGCAGTGAAGCAGGTTGAAAGGCCAGAACATGATGGTGGCGATGCCGAGTAATGCGAGGTAGCGCGGGCGTATGATGCATAGCACAATCTTTGCAGCGTAAAGCAGGTACATGGCGAAGAAAAAGAAGTTTAGAGCACGGGCGCAGTCGACTGAGCGCGACAGGACATGGGTAAATTGTGAAGCGATGTAGGCGAGTTTACCGGCGAGGAAATAATACAGCGGCGGCTGATGGCACTCCCAGCATAACAGCGATGGCGGCGGAATTGAGTTGTACATATAGTAGTGGATGGTGGCGCGGTGGCCTTCCCAATCATAGGGGTGGGCATGGAAACGAATAATGTAAAAATAAAGCAGTACCGCGATGGCGGCTAGGCCGATACATAACGCTGCGGGGTCGCGGCGCAGCACGAGGCAGTAGATGAAAGCGGCGGTTAAGGCGGCGTAGGTTGCGAAGGGATTCCAGAAGAATGAGGTCGGACTATGCGCGTCGAAATCGATCACGCCGGTGGCGACGATGAGCCAGAAAACACCGGAAAACAGGGAAAAATATTGAATCAGCAGGAAATTCGCAACGGGAATCTTGAGCATGAGCTTTATAAAAACGCGCCGCCTTTAAACAATGTTTTCAACACTATGATTCTTGACAAGCTATTGACGCTTCTTCAAGTGAAATCTAGAGTATGCGCACTGAAGTCAGCCTTGTTTTTTTATCATACGGCCTGTAGGTTTACTTGCCAACATTTTTGAGGAGGATCTATGACTAAAACCGTTCCCGAAGGTAACAATGTGATTCCGTCGATCATCGTCAATGATGCGGCCAGAGCGATCGATTTGTATACGAAAGCCTTCAATGCGAAGGAAGAGTACCGCATAGAATATCCTGGCAGCAATAAAATCATGCATGCGTGCATCACTATCGGCAATACGCGATTATTTCTCGCCGATGTGAACGAGCAGATGTGCGCCATCCCGTCGGTTTCAGGGTTTTACGTATATTTCAGCGATGTGGACAAAATGTTCGCGCAGGCGACCAAAGCGGGCCTGAATGAATTATACCCGGTGAAGGATATGTTCTGGGGCGACCGCACCGGGTCAGTGAAAGACCCGTTCGGGATTACCTGGACGCTCTCGACCCATGTTAAAGACGTGTCGCCGGAAGAAATGGAAGCCGGTAAGCAGATGATGGCGAAAGCATCCTGAATTTGGCAGGCGGGGGGATAAAACCCTCCGTTTCACCCGATTTACATGGTTTACGCGTAGCGGCTGGAGCCGCGATTAGCGACGTAATTCGAAATTTCGCGCTCGACCTGAGCCACGATTTTCGGATCGTCCATGCCAGCTTCTTTAAGCATGCCGGGAATGTGCATCATGACTTCGCCTTTGCGGCTTGCGAATTCAGGCGGAATGTAAAATTCAATGAAGGGCGGGCGGGCGCCGTCGTCAAGCAGACGGAAGACGATCCCCTGCCCCAGCGCTTCGCCGGGCAAGGTGCTGATGAATTGGTAATTATCATTTACTTTGAATGGCTTGATTTCAAGCGAATAGCCCGCTTTGGCGCTTTCTTTGCGGTAGCCTTCGTAAATCTCGTGCAAGCCTTTAGCGATATCGGTGGAAACGTTGCCGTTGCGCATTACGGTTATAGTTACATCGCTTGATTCGTCGGTCGGGAATTTTACCTGCACTCGTTCGTCCATGTCATTCTCCGTTGTCACGTTATTTACCTAGTTTGCGCCAATGCCCCAGCTGGTGCTGGTTTTGTCTTTAGTGTTTTTTTTAAAGGTTTTAAGGGCTTGCTCTTCGTGCTTGCGGACAAGCGGATTTAAATCAAGCCGGGCTTGCAGCAGGGTAAGCGCATCCGGAGTGAGCACCGGTTCAGTAATGAATAAAACAGTTGAGGCAAGTTTTTTGAGGACTTCCGCATCAAACGGTGCGTCTTCGAGGACTTGAACCTGAATATAAGGCTCAAACGTGTCTTCGTGCTGCCGCACGGTAACCATTGCTTGAGGCGCTAAACGGTAAGGTTTATCGAATTCCAACTCTGCGCCCATGCGCTCGCGGTCGGTTATTTCGTTGAGGACACGGATGGAGTTGTTCAGCGCCCTGCTATCAGCCGTTACGGTTTCGAAGGAAAGGCTCAATCTGCCGGATGTATCCTCGTCAATTACAATATTTTTTATGTCCGAACGAGCTGGCATAATTTACAATCCTTTGCAGTAATAGTATTCTGGCCGAGTTACATATGATTAGATATCATGTATTGAATAAATTAACAAATGATTAATATCAAACCTTCACCTAACTGTCATTAAACTGCAAATTTTCTTAACACTTTACGTGCTAAACTGAGATTGCTAGTAAAATAGTTAACGGGTCCCCCATGCCAGTCATCCAGACTAATTTAGCTCTCGATTCCAACAAGCAATACAATATTGAATTCCGCATGGAAAACGGTGTGCTCGTCGGGGAGCTTAAAGCCCTCAAGGACAATGCGGGCGTCTTAGTCCAAAAACTTCCTGAGCTGATTGAGCTGAAAATTGGCGACCAGATCGTTAAGATAGATCCTGTTACCAATAAATTCACTATGCCGGTACCTGCAATGGCCGACGGCAAATTCAACATCGAAGTAAAAGTCAGCAACGTACCTATCGCGACGTTAAACGCCGATAGCAAAGCGCAGACGATGACGATCGACGAAAAAGAATACAAACCGTTAGCCGTCAGCGAAACTCGCATTCTTGCGAACAACCGCAGCATCAGTGTTACCGCCCGCGAAAAGGCGCTTAAAATGGATAAGCCGACGACCGACCTGCACACGCACTGGCCCGGCGTTCCGACGGTCGAAGACCTGATCGAAATCGGCATAAAAAACAAAATGGAATATTCGGTCAAAACCCTCATGCAGATGGGGATTACCGAAGCCGACCTCGCCAAACTTACCAAGAATGGTGTGATTAATGAAAAAGGTTGGGACGGCAATCCAGACGATCGGCGTACGGTCAGCCTTGAAGAAATGAGCAAACTAGCACCGGAAGTGATGGACAGGTTGAAATCCAACTTATCAATCAAAACCGATCAGCAGGCGACTTTCCAGGAAATGGAAAGGATTTACAACTTCCGCGACCCGTTCACCGGTAACACAAAAATGCTGCCCGACCTGCTCGAAAGAGCAATGCAGCGTTATCAGGAAAATGGCGTCAAATATGCGGAAATCTCGTGGGGCAAAGTGCTCGACCCTGTATTCCATGAAGTACTCGCGCGCGAAATCCCAAGGATTCAGGCCGCACAGGAAAAAGCAAACGAAAGCCTGAAGCCAGAACTGAGAAAACCGCCGGTTAAAGTCGGCGTGCTTGCAGGCTGGGCACGTCATATGACGCAGGAATGGTACGAATCCCAGACGCTAGCGTTCAAGCAGATGGTGGGAAGCCCGGTGGTCACCGGTGTCGACTTCATCGGCTATGAAACCAATTCTACCGCGACCTTCCTTAAAGAACTCGACGTTCTCGGCACGCTTAACAAAACGCGCAAAGCTAACGGTGTCGCGCCCTTTACCATCCGCATTCATGCGGGCGAAAGCGTGCACCATCAGGAAAACGTACGCCTTGCGCTTGAATGGGCGAAAGCAAACCCGGATTCGAAAGTGCGCATCGCGCACGGTATTTTCGGTATTGATGATGCGACGATTAAACTGGCGAAAGAACTGTCGGACCGCGGCCAGTTGATCATCGAAATCAACCCGGATTCGAACCTCTCGCTTAATAATATCGACCGCTTCGGCCAGCTACCGATCGAAAAATACCAGAAAGCTGGCGTTAAATTCGTGCTTTCGTCGGATTCTCCGGGCATGTATCGCACCGATACCGACCAGCTGCGCACCGCGCTTGCGATGTCGGGTATCGACGTTGAAGCCTTCAATAAAATGCAGAGGGAAGTCGAAGCGCAGTTCCTCGCGGATCGCGACGGTATCGTTGCACAAAAGGAAGCGTGGATTAAAGATCAGGTGGACACGATTGTTGCCGAAGCAAAAACCAAGGGTGAAACGCTGACGCCGGAACAAGCGCGCCAAAAACTATTCCAGCGTTCGCCGGAACTTGTCGCGGAAATGAAAAGGCTTGAAGACGCAGGCAGGGTCCGCGCCGCAGCGCAGACTAAAGACGCCGTTGCAAAGACAAAAGATGCGCTCAAGGCGAAAGGTATCGTCGTTGACGATCAGGTAATCATCGGTCGCTGGGCAGGCGATGATGAAGTTCGCTTTAACACGGAAACACTGAAAGAAGTTACCGAAGGCAGAAAACCGATTTCGATTACCGGCACCCTGCCCGAGACGATGACTGAAACGATGCGAGAAGAATATCGCAAAATGATTGCCGATTACGCGCTGAACGGCATAAACATGGACCCGCGCGCCGTCGCCCGCATCGAAGCGATGAAGGGCCAACTTGCCGCCGACGACATACGCAGGGCTGATCGCGAACTCGCTAATCGTTTCCTGACCAACCCGGAATCGATACCGCAGGAACAGCGCAAAACAGCGCAGGAAGCCGTTGACCGGGTCCGTTACGATAACAATGCACGCATTGAAGTAGAAGCAGCCATTCGCATGATGGTGCGAAATGCCGATCCGGCGAAAGCGTATTTTGTCACCGGTGGCAACGATTACGGCATCGAAAAAATTATTCATGAGGAAGTCGCCAAGCGTAACGCGGGCAAACCGCCGTCGCAGCAGCTTAAGTTGATCGCAACCGTTGCAGCCAAAGGTGGTACGCCGGACGTGCCGGATGGTGTTACACATGCCGTCATTGTGGGTGAAAAATACTTCGATATCCCGGGCCGCGTGGCGCCGGGCCTAGTGCGTATGGGCGGTGTGTTCGTAGGCTTTGGCGGTAACGAAATCGACTCGAACAAGATCGTAACCGCCGTCAACATGAATGACGAGCTAGGCGGCAGGCGCGCTTCGGTGACGCTTGTCAGCAACGTTCCGGGAACATTGCAGGAAAAAGCGGACTTCTTCGCAAGCCGAAAACTGTCGGTTGCCAACGGCACTGCCATGCTCATGAAGCTGGCACGCGAAAATCCGGGAATGTTCCCCGCAGGGTTCGCCGATAATATTACGCCGGAGATGGAAAAAATCCTGCGCAAATCACTTACCACCGAGGGCCGCGCCGTCAATGAGCTGAAAGATATCCCGGGCATCGAAATTAAAGCCAAACAGATACTTTTCGATAATGAAGTGATTCTGGAACGTGTTGGCAACTCGACGCAATTCACCGCGACCGACAAGTTTGACGCCCTGATGAAAAAATCTCCGGAAGCCGCGTTAATCATTGCGGAAAACGCTACCGGTATCTTTAGTGAGCAGACCGTGAATAAAGCGAGCGCCGAAGTGCTGCGCTATGCAACGACCGAAGCGGCCCGCCCTGTGGAGCGCACTGCGACGCTGCCGGTGGCATTTACCAAAGACCAAGGTGAATCGCGCTTTACCAATAATGAACGCAAAGTGCTGGATGCGCTCATTATCGCCAACGAAGCGCTTGTGGATATGCGCATTGGGCCGGATGGCGGTTTCCGCAAGATCAGCATGGCACAGAAGGCGAAAGAAGCCGAAGGCGTCAGCGGCGACGCCAAGAACGGGCAGCAGAAGCAGGAGCCGGCGGTCAATAAGTCGATTCTCGCCAACATGATTATGCAGGGTCAGGCAGGCGGCGTGGCTGATTCGCAGCGTATTGCCGTGATCATGATGGATTCGCTTAACCAGACGATCAACGAGTTCCGCAAAGCGCCGCGCCGCGTCGACAGGGAATTCATCATTGAGAAATTCGGTGTTGAACTGGGCTCGCAGGTCATCAAAGACATGGATGCCATCCAAAAAGGTCTGGAATCATCCGCAGCCGGCAAACTGAATGAAGTCCCGATGGAATACCGCAACGCAGTTGCCGCCGTCGAAGTAGCAAACCTGCGCATGGTGGTGCGTTCGGTTGGCGATAAGGCGACGCTGGGCGCAAACGCGCCGGAAGGCTTCGTAGACATTACAACCGAAGAAGGCCGCCGCACGTTGCGCGACGCGATTGCACGCGCTGAAAACGCCATGAAGTTGGAGGGCGTCGACCAGAAAGCCTTTACCGGCACGAAGGAAATGATTGCCGACGCCGCTGCGGTGCGCGATGGCAGGCTGGCCCCGTCCGAACTCACTGACTTTTCCAAACGCGCTACGCTTCAGCGCTTCCAGAACGGCCTTGCTTCGGTTGCGCCGTATCAGGACAAAGTTAATAATGGCCAGAAACTGCTTCCAGAACAGTTGCGCACGGCGGCGTATGATACGCAAAATATCGATCCTGAGAAATTCGCTGGCGACGTATTGCATGACAATACCGAAGATCGCGTGTTCGAGCGCGAAAACCTGAACCAGATATATGAACGATTCGGCCCTGAAATCGGCGGCCGCGTTGCGGAAGCGACCGATAAGCAGCCAAACGCAGAACAGCAAAGAATACTCGAAGAAGCCCAGAGGGCCTTCGAAGCTGCGCCTAAAGGCACAGCTGAGGAGTTGAAGACAGCTAAAGACGCGCTCAAAACCGTCGAAAAGAAAATCGACGCCGACCTGAAATACGAGACCAAGAAAGCCTACATCGCAAAAGCGGACCTGTTCAAAAAAATGCCGCTGAAAACTGCAGCGCAGCTGTTTGAAGGCCAAGGCGCGTTAGTTGCGATTCCGGCCAATGCGAACACGCAGTTCAGCCTTGAAGGCGCGTTACTTAAGCTAAGCGATTTCCGCCAATCCATGGAAGCGGGCATGGGCTCGCCGGAACTGATGAACGACCGCTCGGCGTCGAGCGGTTTCCAGCTTGGCCTGCTACGCGATAAAGAATTATATATCCGCCCGATTGTGGAAGCGCTTACCAGCCCTGAAAAACAGGCTGAAATGAAGGCAATGGGCGTTGACATGGTGGCTGTTAACAAGCAGATCGCCGAATATGTCGAAACGTCGAAAGCCTATCTTGCCAACGCCATCGATATCGTTGCTAAGGACCGCAACCTGACGCCGGACCAGCATTCGCAGTTGAAAAAGCTGCTTCTTGAACAGGCTCCGGGTAAGTTCCTTTCCAGGGAAGAGGTCGCGGCGAAACAAAAAGAAATCCGTGCGAAGCTAACTGAAATGGGCCTGACCGACGTGACCGTCGAAGTTAAGGACCGCACCGGCAAATTGGTGCCCGCGCAGAGGGCTCCGCTTAATACGACGCTGGATGCGACCAAGCAGGGCGACGCGCAGTTCAACGCGATCAACCTCGATAACCTTGCAGAAAATGCCGTGAACATCGGGCAGCTGGAAGCTGTTAAACCGGGCATTCGCCCGGGTGTGGACTTGCCGGGCAGGCCCGGTGCGGTTGTTAAACCGGTTGAGCCGGTCAGTGCAGTTGCGGGCACAAATGGCAAGCCCGTGGTCGAAGATGCCAGAAAGATCGCCGAGCGCCTTGTTGTTATTGAAGTGGCCAAGGGTAATCCGCCGGACGTTTGGAAAATGCAGGATCCTGTAACCAAAAAGATCTATTATGCTAAAACCGCCGCGGTAAGCGAAGTTGACATGACAAACAGGGCGGCTAATGCCAAATTGCCGCCGGACAGCCCGCTGGAAATCGCCAAACCGCTGGTGTCGGGCGTGAACGATATCCCGGCCGCGCTGAAAGATACGATCCAGATGCAGGGCGATCGTACGTCGTTTATCATCGTGGAGGGAGTGCCATTGGGTGCGTCGATGGGGCAGTTGAGCTTCTCCGACGGTATGGAAATCGGCAGGGATCCGCTACGCGGCAAACCGGTGACAGCCGAAGAATTCAAAGCCTACGCAGAATCGGTCAAAGCGCTTAACGAACAGGGCATTTTCAGCAACGATTTGTCGAGCAATACTGAGTTCGTACGCGATGCAAACGGCAAGCTCAAAGTCTACACCTATGACTTCGATCCGGAACACTTATCAAAACTCAACCCGGGCAGCAAGTTTGAAGACGTTGCGCAGGTAGCCGAAGCTGCCAAGGGCATGCTCGCCGCCGGCACTCTGGATGAAGCCGGTAGAGCGTACGTACTTGAGCTTGCCGAAGGCAATAAGTTGAAAACTGAAGCCGCCGCACTCACCCGTGAAGCGGCAGGTAAGGCATTCGAAGAAGCTGTCAAGAAATTGTCGCCGGAGAATGCAATCAAGATGTTCAGCGATATCGAGACCTATCGCGAATTCAAGAAAATGGTCGACAGCCTGCCGCCAGAGCGCTTCGAGCAGTTTAAGGCGTCCGGTTCGGAAACCTTCCAGAAATATCAGGCGACGCGCGAGTTCATGGAAAAAATCGCCGGGGCCGACAGCCCCGACGCCAAACGCCCGCCACGCCGCAAACCGACCGGCCCGGGCACTGTCGAGATCATGGCTGGCGGTCAGGGCCGCGATGGCAGAAGATACACCAGGGACGGCACGGCAGTCGCCCCGAAAGGCCCGTCGCTCGATGAGACCGTCTGGCAGAAAAAACAGCAGGTGCGCGAAATAGGCGCTTCTACCCGCAGCACGACGGTGCAGCTTGAAGCCTTGCAGGCAATCTTGGTGGAACAAGGCGTTCCGCCCGTCGCAGGCTCCCCGCTCGATCGCGCAATCGCTACGTCCAAGCAGCTTTCTGCCGATGTAGCGGCAGGCAAACAGCCGACTATTAATTCGGTTGAGGTCGCAAATTTGATGGCCGTCGCAGCTACGCTGGAGCCTAAGCTGGCCCAGAGCATTGAGCGCGGGCTGGAAGCAGCACGCGTAAAAGTTGAAGGCACTGACCGCACCGCAGCCGACCAGTCAGTAACCACGATGAAAGAGCAAATCGCAAAGCTCCAACCGGAACAGCTCGCGCGCGTGAAAGGCGCAACGGAAGGCAAACCGGTGACTAAACCCGCCAAGCCGGCTGTGGATTATTGGAGAATCGGTGCATCTGATCAACTAGCAGCGCACGATCCCCGCCTGAGCCACATGGAACATGTCCATAAATCGCCGGAAGCGCTCCAAAAACGTCTCGCTGAACTCGGGATTACCGATATTTCGGCTAAAGATCTGGCGGCAGACCCTGCGCAGCGTACACGCTTTGAAGCCATGAACCAGCTGCTTACAGCTTATGAGTTCAAGGACGCGCAGCAGTTCCGCGAGACGATAGCGGCTGTTGAAAAATCGGATGCCTTCAATAAAGTCGATCCAAATAGTAAAGCTTTTGCTACTGAGGTAGCGCAAGTACTCACGAAAGAAGGCAACCTGAAAGCGGTCAAACAGCGCGACATCGGCAAAATTGTAACCACGCCAGAGCGCATTGCGACGTATGAAGCCATCGTACAACTCGTTTCCGAATACAAGATTGAAAATGAAAAAGTGCTGAAAGCACTTGTCGAAGAGGTTAAAAATACACCTGAGTTCCAAAAACTTATAACCGATCCGAATATTTCGCAGGATGTGCTGCGCGCGGAAATGAAGAAAGCGATCGACCGCGTAAAACTCACCAAGCCGCTTGAGCGACTACCCGTGTATGCCGTTAACGACCGTGTAGTCACCATTCTTGTCGGCGGTCCTGCCACAGGCAAAAGTACAGCCACTGAAGCTATGGAGCTTAAGGGCAAGGACCTTGGCGCAAAAGTAGGTTCGGACGAGTACAAGGGCATTCTTGGCGATGCCCGCAAGCTGGGCGAATATTTCGGGGCCGTGACACATCCCGAAAGCGCTTACCTAGTGGAGCAGATTCGCGGGCGTCTTGACGAGATGGCGCAAAAAGGCAAAGCGCCGAATTACACCGTAGAAAAATTCATTCTGCAGGATTGGTACGCCGACAGCATCAAGAAAACCGGCGCAAAAATCCAGGTTGTCAGCACCTTCCTGGATGATCCCGCTGAGACTATCAGGCGCAACGGCTTGCGCGGCGACGCGTCAGGCCGGTATGTGGAAACCAAGGTAGTATTGGGGGTCCCGCAACAGGTGTCGGAACAGGCTCCGCGCATGTTCTCCGATCTGATGATGCCGGTAGTAATTTACAACACCAATGTGGAACGTGGGAAACCGCCGATTGTCGTTGCTGAAAAAGCGTCAGGGTCAAACACTCTGATCATTCGCGATGCGAAATCGTTCAACGCGTTCATGTTCCAGGCTGCCATCATTGAAACTGCCAACAGCCCGGAAAAAGTTTTCCCAGAAGGCGTGCGCATCAATGACGTCATTGATGGTCAGATGAAAGCATTCGCCAAGAGCGGCATATCGATGAGTTATGTCGACAGCAATGGCGTAGAAATCGCTAAAGTTGCAGAAGGTAAGCTTACTGTTATTAATGAAGTTGCCTTTAAAGCATCCGTCGGCGATCCGGCGATTGCTGAAGGAATGATAAAATCACTTTCAAAAGGAGTAGCAGATGGCAGAAGAACAGGCAGCCCCAGCACAACCAAAGAGCCAGTGGGAGATCGACGGGCAGACTTGGGAACAGGCGATCCAAAAAAGGGAGAAGCTGGAAAAGGAGCTGGGACAACAGGACAAACCGAAGCCGGACAACCAAACGGGGCAGAGCAGGTAGCCACCAAAGAACAGGTCGCCGCTTACGAAAAAGCGATGAAGGAAATGCGTGCCGCGCTCGTCGAAACGGCGGGCGAAGCACAGGTTGCCGAATTCTGGGAAAAATCCGGCCGCAACCAGCCGGATTATGCCCAGCGCGCGCTTGATGGCGTCGATCCGTCGCTGCGCGATACGGTGATTGAAGAAACTGCAAAAATGCCGACGAAAGTCAAAACCGACCGCACGACTGCGTCGCTTGAAACGTTGAAGGCAGAACTTGCCAGAAAAGGTATCCCAACCCCGCCGGGTTCACAGCTTGACCGCGCCATCAAAGCCTCGAAAACACTTGCGATCGATCTTGCCGCTGGCAATCCGCCGTCGCTCACCCCGCTTGAGGCAGCCAACCTTGCTGCCACCGCCGGGCTTGTTGACGCTAAAGTCGGCAGGCAGGTTGAAGATGTGCTCGCTAAAGCTGGCATGAAGCTCGACGAAAGGGTGCTTAAAGACGCGTTCGTCAAATCAGACTCGCTGTTCGAAGATGTAGGTAAATTAAGCCCTGAACAGACGGAAGCCGTTCGGAATGCAGGTGGCGTCAAAGGTGCGGCCGCCGAAGCGGCTGCGAAGCCTGCTACCAAAGAGCAGGTTGCCGCTTACGAAAAGGCGATGAAGGAAATGCGCGCGTCGCTGGCCGAAACGCTGGGCGAAGCGAAGGCGGCTGAATTCTGGGAAAAATCTGGCCGCAACAAGCCGGGCTTTGCCGAACGTGCGCTTAACGGTGTCGATCCGTCCATGCGTGACGCGGTGATTGAAGAAACCACGAAAGCAGCGGTGGAAGCCAAAGACAAGACGACTTACGCCAAAGTTACCGAAGAGATGCTTAAGGAAGGCAAGCTTAAAAAAGGCACCCGCGTCGGCGAACTGGTGGCGGACCCGGCCGGCCAGACTAAAGCGCAGACCATGCTCGACAATACGATTGGGCAGCTTCGCGCTGAAGAAATTGCGCAGCAGCGCGCCAACGAACGCGCCGATCGCATCGCGGAAGCCAAAAAGAACGGCGCTCCCTCCCCCGACCCCAAAGCACCCAAACCCGCACGCCTCGCCACCGAACCCTTGCCCTTCGATCCGACAAAACCGTTTGGCGCGGAACAGTTCGTGCAGGGTTCTAATGGCAAGCCGATGGGCCTGGCGGAACTCACCGACAAAATCACAAGCGGCGAGTATAAAGCATTCACTGACGGTACGATCCTCAACGCTAAGGGCGAGCTTGTCCTCGCGGTCAGGGACCCGTTAAATCCGGCGCAGGATCGTGTCGTTACCATTCCTAAAGACACGAAAATTCCTCCCGAAGCGCTTGATAACATGCTGAAATTCAATAAGCCGGTTGCCAATCGTGCGGCTTCGGAGAATCCATATGAACGCCTGACTGCAGCTGCGCATAAGGTCAACCGTCCGATGAACTGGGCGATGATGACTATCGGCGGCAAAGGCATGCTGGGCATGAAAAATGAAGACGTTCTGACGTGGCAGGGTGCGGAAAGTATCGCCATGTTCGGTTCGGGCCTAATGGGTGAAGCCGGTTCGGTTGTCGGCACTAATGCCAAAAACCTGAAATTCGCGGAAATGACCCGCTTCGCGAAAGCAAGCTCCCTCACTGGCGGCCTTTTGCGCGGCACAGCTACGGCTGCATCGCCGCTGATGCTCAAGGATGGTGTCAAAGATATCCTGCACGTGTTCGGCAGCGATGCGCTTGACTGGGACGAAAAAGACACACTGGCGCATAACAAAAAACATGCGCAGGAAAATAACAGCGGTACCGGCTTCTTCTTTGGTTACGGCGATGCGAGCTCGCATGACGCACTGCGGGGCGTGCTGAAAATCGCAACGGCTGCCGAAGGCACCGCAGCAGTCGTAAAAGGCGGCATCAAAGTCGCACAGGTTGGTAAATCGCTGTTTGTGAAAAAAGCACAAACCAAGCTGGCTCAACAAGTCGCCGTTCAAGTGGGTAAAAAAGTTGCAGCCAGGCTTGTAACCGCCGCTACCGGTTGGGGTGCGGTTATACTGACGGTCGATTTGCTGTTGGATGTCGCAGTTGATGCTGCTGAACGCCATACTGAAGAAGGCCTCGCGCGTATTAACGAAGGCGTCGGCCAGCGCAACGATCTGAAAGGCAAACTTGCCGCTTACAATCCCAACACGCTCTTCGACATGAGGCGCGATATCGGCTTACAGGATGCGTCGAGCCGCAAGGAGTCATACGAGAGTTATGTTGGCTCAATACGTGCGCCGAGGGAGAAGGTGGAAGCGTATATCGAGATGCAGAACCAGTGGTATACCGCTGCCGAGCGCCTGGCGCAGTACGATAAGCGCACCGCTGAAATCAAGGAGCGCCGCAAGGACCATAAGCATTACGAAGATCCTGCCTGGGACAAAACAAAAGAAACGTCGACGGATTTCGACAAACGTGTTGAAAGGGAAAGAAAAGCCTCTAGCGATAATGAAAATGCCATCCGTGAACAGGAAGATAAAGAGCTTGCCGATTTCGCAACTAACAGGCCGAAGCTGGAAGAGCTGCGCGAGAAGTTAAAAGTATCGATTCCAGCAATGGCGACTGAACTCTATGACGAAGTTAAGAAAAACGAAATCGAAGCCATTAAAACCAATCCATACCTTGGCGGCGATCCTGTACGCATCGCGGAAGCGCTCAAGAATGTGGACCAGAATGTTAATTACGCCCTTAATGAAACGAGGATGCGTGAAGCCGTGGGCAGCAAACGCTTAATGCAACGCGCTGAAGTTATCGCGGCCAGGGACAATATTCCGTTCGGCACCAAAGAACGCACGATGCAGATTATGCGTCAGTACCCGAATATCGCCTCGCCGCTTGAACGCGCTGGCCTTGTAGCTGAGCTGAGCAATCAGGATCTGCGCATGGAAGGTAAATATGGCCGCAGCCAGTACGAGCTTGTGTCAAAGGTGCGGGGTAAAGCCGATGCGCTTGCCGAGGAAATCAACCTGATCGGCGCCGATATCCTGAAAGATACGCCAGCGCACTTCTGGAACAAAGGACCGTCTGCACCTGACGGGTTCGATGTGCTCAGTTCGTTCGGCGATGCTTCGCGCAAATTCTCGCAGGGTTATGAGCAGGGCAACACCGTTTCAGAAAGTAATTACGAAGCGATCCGCGTGGTAAACCACATCTGGAGCGGCGCGAAAGATAACAGCTATAGCGCCACGCTTGCAAAAATGCGCGAATACCAGCGTAAATTGCAGCCCGGTTCGCTTAAAATTCCGCAACAATTCGAAGTAGGTACTAAGAATTACGAACAGTACATGCGTATCGAAAAGATGATGGAAAAAATCAAGTTGATGGTCGACTTGGAACAGTCCGCCAAAGCCCTTGAACAGACGCCGGACCGTGATGGCAACGTTACCGTTACACGAATGGAAAACAACGGCATGCCGGCTAAGAAAGAGCCATTTACCGTAAAAATTCCTAGTTTCTCTTCGATGCTTGCCAGAGATGATGCAGCCGCCGGTTCGCGCAATTCGGAAAAGGCGCAATTTGCCGCCAAAGTTGAAGGCAACTATAATAAAATCATCGAGGCCGTGCAGCCATTCGACAGCGAGAAAGAACTGTACAAATACTTCGATAGAGCCACGAAACTTGTCGGTAATAAACTGGCCGTAGTTAGCAATAATAGCATGGATGCGGCGCTGTACACCGGCATGCAGGACAAGATGCTGATCACCGCTATGGAAAAAGGCATCATAACACAGGAGCAGCTCGATCAGGCACGCAAAGATTTAAAAGCGAATCTGGACAAAGCCAAAGTGGAAATGAAATCGGATCCGGAGCTGATGAAACTTCAGGCCGAAATCAAAGATGCAGACAAGAAATTTGATTCGCTCAAAGACATGGTGCCTGCCCTTATCGACAGAACCGCGATGGTCATGGCGGCGGAGAAAGACAAAGAATACGTCAAAACACTGGCTGAACTTGATGCCAAAATCGCAGCGCTGCCGGAAGAATCCAAGTCTCTGGCTTATCTCTACACCGACCAGAAATTGGTGATTCAGACAAAGCAGACCGAGCTGCGCAAGCAGATGGCCGATAAGAAAATCACCAATCCGGAAATCCGCAATACCGCGATGGATACGGTGATGAACCCGACTTCCATCAAAGACCTTATGGAATTTGAAGCATCGGTTAAGCAAACCATCGCTGACTTGACTGTAAGCGCGAAAACCGACGAAGAAAAAGCTACGCTGGAAGCCAACAAGGAACAGCTGGCCCAATTGCAGTCTTCCATTAAATCGCTTACCGAAGGCGGTGTTATCGCCGATGTCGGCAAAGTACAGGAGCTACTTAAAGGAAAAGCAGCCCTGGATGTAAAAGCAGTAGAGTTGAACAACAAAGTATACGTTAAGGCGCAGCAAAAGATTTACGTCGCCAGCGATATCGCTTACGGCAAAATCAACGAGGAAGTGCTCAAATACCAGGCGGAAAACGACAAGTTGCTCCAAAAGATCAGCAACGAAAAAGTCGAGGTCCAGCCCGGCTTCTACAACGAGCAGGCTCTCAATAAATTCCAGAAGGCCCAGCAGACCTACAGACGCTGGAAGGATACACCGCTGCCAGCAAATGCCACCGAAAAAGACCAGCAAGAAAGGGCCATGCAAACCGCCAGCGCGCAGATGGACATGATGAAAGCCCAGCGCGAATACTACGTGATGGTGGATAAAGAACAGCAACGCATGACCAAGTTCTTCAAGGATAAAGGCCAGACGGCTGAAGCAAACATGAGGCCGGAAAACCTGAAGCTGAAGACGAACGTTGCAGCCGAAAACAACACGTTCGACAAATGGGCGTCTGAAGCGCTGCGCTCAGCACAGACAGACAAAGGCCGCGCAGCCATTGCCGAATTGGTCAAGATACGCCATGAACTGCTCGAAGCACGCACCGACGCATCTTTGATCGGCAGGAATGACGAAAATCCATTTGGTAGCAACCAGACCACATATGAGCTGAGGGAACGCGCAAAGGTGGCCATGAGCCAGCTCTCACTCGAAGAACGCAAGGCCCTCAACGCCGTAAACGCAACTTACGATGCAACGCTCGAAAAAGCGGCTCCGGCGATGACCGAACAGGAAAAATCATACCGCAGGCTCGACCAGTTGGTGCGCGGCTCTGCCGAACGCTCGCAGGTCGAAGACCAAGCTCTCGCCCGCATTTTCAAGCCGAACGGCAACGGCTGGCTAGAAATTACGGCAGTGCTCCCGGGCAAACCGGGCGAAAGCCCTTCACCGGCGGATGTCGTGCTGGCACGCGAAATGGTGCGCCAGTTGCAAGCAACCGCCCGTGGCAACGACGCTACCAAATTATTAGATCAGGCAAAAAAAGCGTGGCCCGATATCAACCTGATGGATGAAGCCGGTAGCCGCAAGATCACGGAAGATAAGCTCGCCAAAGATGGCCTCATTATGGTGCCAACCCAAATGATGGCAGGCAGCGAAACCAAAAAACAGGCAGAGCGTAACTATAATCAGGGCGATAATTATAAAGTCGCGGCTATGATCTACGACTTTAACGCTCCGGAAACGACATATGTCGCCGTTACGGAAGCCGAAGTCATGCGCATGTTTAAAGAAAACGTTGTGAAGTATGATTTCGAGCGTGCTTATGAGGGCTTAAAACTCGTCGGCAATGGAAAATTCGTTGGCGCTGACGGTAAAGCGACTGAAGTCGGTAAAGAATTCCTCAATAAAATTGCGGCAACGACCGTTAAAGTCGACAAAGAAATTACCCTGAGCCCACGCGCGCAGATGATCTACGACGATTTCGTCACAAAGAAAGCAACCGTCTTCCCGGACATTACGCCGGAATATTCGGCTGCATTCGCTGAGGCTTACAGAAAACTTAATAGCGATCCTACCAAAGCCGAATCGGCGACGGCGATGGAGGCCGCATCGAGTTTGCGTCCAGGATTGGTAACGTTAGATGGCAGCAACAGGGCCGGTACGCTTGATCAGTCGCTCAAATATATCAAGAAGGGCTTCGAAAACGCACTAAAAGATAAAATGGATCCGAATACCCCGCGCGATCCGAACTTCGTATCCAGCAAAGCAAGCCAGCTTGAGAATCTTGAAACTGCGCTTGCCAAGACGACAGCCATTATCAAAGACATGGAAAAGGGCCTCAAAGACAAAGCAGGTATCGATTCAACCCTGATGGCATCGGCACGCAAAGACTTTGAGGAAATGCGCAGGCAGGCGGTTACCATGCGCTTTGAATTGGCGCAGGCTACTCTCGATGGCGCCACCCAGGAATATAGCCTTGAGCAAATTGTTGAAGGCAAAGTATCTAGCCTGATGCCGGACATAAATCCGAATAAGACAGACATTGAACCGGAAGAAAAAGCTAAACGTATTAAAGCTCTGGATATCAATGAACCAGGCATTTCAACGGAAGAAAAACTAAAACGCGTCGAGATGAATTATAATCTTGTTACACTTAGGGCAGAAACGCTTGAGATCGAATCAAATCAGGAATCCGGCAGAAAGTATGACAGCTCTGGCCGTTACCAATATGGCGAAGACTCTTATGTGTTCAAGGTAAGGCAGGATAAAATAGACGCAGGCGATAAACTTATGCAAACATTGGCAAACTACGACGGCCCTCCGCTTGAGTTGACCCAGCAACAGAAAGACACGCTGAACCTGCTCATGGAAGTTAAAGTTAAAGGCAGTGCAGTCAACGGAACCAAGCTGGATGAACTTATGCCAGAAACCGAGTATATGGCAAAAATCGTGGCAAAAACCACGACGTACAAAATACCAGCGAAAGAAATCGTTGCCAAGGTGCAGCGCGCGGAAACCGAGCGCGCCAAAGCAGACAAAGATAAAGATGCAAAAAAACTCACCTACGAACAAGTGAGGGCAAAGCGCGAAAAGGCATTTGCCGATGCAGGCTTCGTCACCGTTCCGACCCAATCAATGAAACAGGCGGAAGATTATCAGGCAAACCTCAAAGCTGGCAAATACGAGATCACCCGTCAGATTTTCGATCCGAAAGCACCTTCGGAAACCTATAAGGTAGTGACTGAAGCCGAAGCCATCAAGCTATTCAAGGATAATGTTGAAAAGTATGGTTTCGATGAAGCATATACCGCATTGAAATTGACTGGCGACAAAACCTTCATCGGCACCGACGGCATGCCGACTGCAAACGGCAAGGCATTCCTCGACAAAGTTGCGGCAACGTTAGATCCGAACCCAAGCGCCGCTATGGCCAATGCGCCCATAAGCAAGGAAGCCGATGCACTGCGCGAAAGCTGGTTTGCAGCTAAAAAGGTCGTGCTGCCGAAAGACGTGACGCCGGAAAACATGAAGCTCATCAATGAAGTCATCATGGATGAGATTCGCAAGGGCGATTACAAGAAAGTCGATATGATTATCAGCGTGGTCAAAGCCGCGCCGGAATGGAAAGACCAGAAACTCCTGAGCGAAACCACACAAACTGCCGCAATCAAGGCTGGCAAATACGGTCTTGCGATCAAGATGCTCGAACTGGAGGCGAAGACAATTGCCGATACGAAATTCGATGCCACCAGCGAAACACTTGCCGAGTTCAACAAATCGCAAATTGAACGTGCCAAAGGTTTGGAAAGCGCTCTGTCGAGCACCTTAAATGAAATGGCAGCGATGGAAAAAAGGCTGGCCGAAAAAGGCATCAAGGTTACGGGCCGTTCGCCAGAAACCCGCAAGATGGTTTCAGACCTACGCCAGAAATCGCTTAATCTCCGCCTCGCCGGTGCCAAAACACTGGTCGAAGGCAAAGCGGATACGGAATCCTCTGTTGTGCGCACCAAGCAGCGTTTCAAAGTAGAAGATTATTACCAGCTTAAAGATGAAAACGATCCAAGCCTGACGGCCGAAGGCAAGAAAGCACGATCTGAAGAGAACGCGAAAGTCAGGAGATCGATGGAGATCGAACTTGCTTCTGCCAGCCGTGAGGATGAAGAGCGCTTGCTGCGTGACGCAACCGATCAGGCTTACCAATTGATGGATTCGCTGAAGCTTGCCGAGGGCGAAGCGCTCGTCTTGGATGAAACACAGAAGGAAACCGTGCGCCGCCTCGTTTCCAGCATGATCGAAACGGGCTTAGCGACCAATACCATGACGGAAGAGCAGGTCCTCGCTCAGGCGAAACAAACCGCTGCGGCAGTTAAACAGGCCACCGGTTTCGATGTGCCGGTCGATCAGATCGCCAGCGACATCAAGCAGAAGAAGGCCGACCTCGCTGCAGGTGTCAAAACCACCGATGTCAAAGAAGCCAAAGCGGACGAAAAGAAAGTCGACGCCAAAACCGCGAAGGCAGATCCGAAGAAAGATCCGAAAACTGCGGCTAAACCGGGCGACACTAAGCTCGCTTCGATGGATGGTGTCACCACAGCCGACGCTCCGGGTGCTATGACGCTGAAAATGCAGGCCGCGCTTGATGAGGCCAAGGCAGCAGACGAAGCCGCCAAAGGCAAACCGGGCGGCACCGGCTCGCTTAGCGCTATGCCGACCAGGCAGCGCGACAACAACGGCATCGTTTAATTCAAGTTTAACTGAGGAACTATGGGCTGCCTTCGGGCAGCCCTTTTTTTATGCGAATAATTTCTGGCCGATGAACTCGCCGTCGCGCGCACCGGGGGGAACGGCGAACATACCGCTGCCTACATGAGTGGTGAACTGGTTCAGCATATCGAATTTGGCCATGTTGCCGAAAATGCGGATGAAGCCGTCGCGCGGGTCTTTCTGGTAAGCGACGAAGAATAATCCGGCATCGTACTCGACGCCCTGCCGCCACGGCGGCCAGCGTTCGGCGGTGAAGTTGGAACCATCGTTGTAGGAATAGCCACGGCGCAGGATTTGCGAGCCGCCATTGGATTCGGCGGCCGCGAGTCGTAAGTGCGAATGCTCGCCGATGACGAGGTTGCCGTCGGCGTTGGTGGCTTTGAGGTCGGCTTTGTCGAATTCGTTTTTCATGCCCAGCGGCGCGCCTGTGAGTTTATGGCGGCCGATGACCTGCTCCTGATAATCGACATCCATGCCGTCCCAGTGTTCGAGGGCGATGCGGATGCGGCGAGTGACGAGATAGGTGCCGCCTTGAAACCACGCCGGCCCCTCGCCGCCGACGAACACGAACTGGTTCATCTCGGAGGCTTGCGGGTTCTGGGTGCCGTCTTTAAAGCCTTGCAGATTGCGGGGTGTTTCCTTCCCATTGCCGGAGACGAACGCGGTCTGTGACCAGCGGATATTAGCTTTGGTGCCTGCGAGTTTGACGATCTGGCGGATGGCGTGGAAGGCAATTTGAGGGTCATCGGAACAGGCTTGGACGGAAATATCGCCGCCGGTTTTTTCCGGGATGAGCTGATCGCCGTGGAAAAGCGGCATATCAACGAGGGCTTCGGGTTTTTGGGAGCCGATGCCGAAGCGGTCCTTGCCGCCTTTGCTGAACACATCGGCGCCGAAGCCGAAGGTCATGGTCAGGCGCGAAGGTGCCAAGCCGAGGGCGCTGTCGCCGAGCTTGCCGGAAGTCATTTCGGCGGAAGCGTTGGTCCAGTCCTTGAGGATCTGGATAAGTTCGTCGCGGCTATTGGTATTGATGTCGAAGGCAGCAAAATATGTGTGCGCCTGCTGCGGGGTCAGGATACCGCCCTGCACTTTGTCGCGGAACGCGACGGTGGAAGCGCCGTGCGCGGCTGATGTGTTTTTAGCCGCGACGCCTGAGGCGGCACCAGCGGCAAACAGCCCTAACCCGCCGACAGCCTTGAACAGGCTGCGGCGGGTTAACATGTGCATCGGGCATTTGGAGGGAGGCGTTTTGTCCGTCATGTTTTCCTTAGTGTGCGAGAACCAGCATGTTGACATCGTCTTGGACATAATACATGCCGTCGCCTTTAGGCGTGATGGCTAGGCTGAACAGATCGCCGCTGCCCGGGGGCGTCTGCGCTTTGTTGGCATCGAGCCACTGAGCGGCAAGCTGTTTGCCGGTGGCGAGGTCGATTTCGACCGCTTGGCCGTTCAAGCCGTTGGTAACGATCAAATGGCCATTAGGCGCGATAACGAGAGCGAGCGGACGGTGCAGCATGTCTTCCTTCGTAACCTGTTTACCCGTGCCTGCGCTGGTAGTGCGCTTGACGGCATCGGGAATGGCGTTGATGCTGTTATGTACGGCATCGGAAACATAGAGCGTGCCGTCGCTGGCAAGAGCAAGGCCTGTAGGCCCGATCAGGAATACGTCCTTATCGGCCTGCTGGCCGAAGCCGCTGCCGATGACGGTTTGCGACTTCACGACAGGTTTTTTGCCTTTATCGAGCGAAAGTTCCAGACGCAGTATGGTTGCTTTGTCGATCACCGGCGGTTCGCCGTCCGGGGAGCCGACATCGAAACCGGCATTACTTACAAATATAGTGGCAATTTTGCCATTATCAACCCATGCCATGTTGCCCCACGGGCCGTTGATGTTCGGACCGGTGATAGTACCCGTGACGCGGCCCATCGAGTCGAGAACGATCAAACACCCCTGCCCTTTGGTGTCGGTTTTGCCGTCGGTGCTCGGGGTAGAGCCGACGATGACCCAGCCGCTTTTAGGCACGGCCATTGCCGCCGTGAGGCCTACGCCGCCGGGGCAGCCTTTGAGGTCTTTGGGGATAGCGGCGAAGAGCGACATTTCATTATGTTCGGCATTCCATTTTACGATGGTAGTGCCGAGGCCTTGAAGATTCTTCGAGTCGTTGAAATTATCGACGAGCACGTCGCCTTTAACCAGCTTGCCCGTGGATACGGGAACGACTACAACCGCATACGGATTCTGGTCGCCGTTTCCCGGCACGGTGCTGGAGAGCGTGGTGTGCGTGCGGGTTTTAGCGAGGAAGGTGTCCGGTTCATCGGCATAAGCTACGGTGGAAACCAGCAGGGCCGAGGAAAAAAGCAGGGCGGTTAAGCGTTTCATGGGGATTCCTTTAGAAAGTGATATTGGTGCGGACGCCGAGGATCATTTCGTCGCCTACGCGGGAGGTTGCGTCATGCGGGTTGGCGATGCCTGCGCCGGGGTTGATGACGTATTGGAAATCGGGCTGGACCTGAATCCACGGCAGTACCTGCATCTGGTAGGTGACTTCGATGAAGTGCTCCTTGGTGCGGATGCGGAATCGCTGGCGCTGCTGGTCTAGGTTGCTTGCGTTGCTGCTGATGTTGGCGAGGCCGTAAACGATGCCCAACGTGTCGTCTACGCGACTGGCAAGGATACCTTTATAGGTAAAGCCCGTGTTGATGCTGAAATCTATCTGGTTGCGATCGGGGGGCGCGCCCATTGCGCGGGCGAAAAAGTTGAGGCCGCGGCCGCTTTCGGGGTTTGGGCGCCAGATCATCTGGTCGATCACAACGTAGAGGATATAATTGCCGCAGTGAATGCGGTTGGTGCCGTTACTGGCGGGGTCGGCGAGCGACAGGCCGTCAGTGCCGAATTCCTGGTCCTGGAAGCGGCCAAAATCATACCATGCACCGAAGCGGTAGGTACCCGGGAGCACGTCGGATTGGCCAGCATATTGCATGTCGGAGTTGCCGGGGCGGGAATACTGGATTTCGGTGATAACGATGGGGTCGTCGCTTAAGCGGAAATTGGTTCCGCGGTCGTTGAGCTTTTGCGAGTCGAGGCTGGACCCGGGCTGGATGCCCGAGGGGTTGTCGTTAAAGACGCCAGCGAGCAATAAAAGGGAGTCGGTGGGCGTGCCGCGCAGGCGGATGCCGGGGGATGACAGCGGATAGGCGGGACCGCCAGATGGGAGGTCGGCGGAGGGCAGCATGGGCCAGCCGTTCATGGTGTTGACGAAGAGCAGCGAATTGCTGCTGACCATGAATTCCTGATCGACGCTCTGCTGGCCGATTTTGACGTCCATGTCGCCGTTTAAGAAGCTTTGCTGATACCAGAGTTCCCAGAGGCGAGCAGTATTGTCGGCTTCGATACCGCTGGCGGTTTGCAGGTCGGAGAGGTTTTTGCGGCTCAGGTTTTTGCCGTGGATATCGAGGCCGCTGACGTTGAATAGGCCGCCTTCCCAGCCGAAAGCTTTTTCGGTGTCGAGCTGGATGGTGGCGGTGGTGAGGCCATCATAAGCGCCGCCTTTGCGCGTGCCGCCGGTGACGTTGCCGAGATATTCACTGGTTTCGATGAGCGATAGCGTGACGCCGTAATCGCTTAACCACGGGCGGAGGCCGCCCATCTGGCCGAGCAGCGCTTCGCGCTTTCCGATGCTGCCCATGAAATCCACTTGTGTCGCGGCGGCGGTTGGTTGCGCCCCTTCGGGTGTGGCATCGAGATCAGGCGGCGACGCGAATGCGCTGCATGCCCATAACGATACGCTCAATGTTCCGAGGAAGCGGAAGAATTTCATAAGTAACTTTCGGGAAATTCTGCAAAAACTTTTTGTTGATAATCATTCGCAATAGCTTGTTGATAATTATTCTTACTCGCGTTTGCAACTAGTTTTTGCGAATGATACGCAGAAAGCCTCCGGCCAGCGCTGGTCTGACCGATTATCTGGCTGATATTGTTTAATTAAGCGGCTAAATCGAAGAAGGTCTGGTGAATAGCGCGATCAACGATGTTGAGGTTGAATTGCAATATGTCGATGAATTCGTGCAGGCCGTTGGCCAGCACGGTGTCGACATTGGTTGCGGCCAAGCTCTTCTGGATTTTCTGCATTTCGACTTTTGCAGGCAGCATGCTGGCGTCATCGCCGCAAATGGCATTGAGCGAGTCGGCGGCAGATTGCACACAATAAGCGATCGATCGCGGGAATTCGCGGTCAAGGATGAGGAATTTGGTGACGTCCTTGTAATTCACTCGGTGGTAATTCTTGCGGTACATCTCGAAAGCATTCGCTGATTTCAGCACGGCACCCCACTGGACAGCATCATACGGGGAATCGAAATATTCGAGCGTGGGCAGCAACAGGAAATATTTTACGTCAAGGATGCGGGCGGTTTTGTCGGCACGCTCTAGCATTTTGGCGATCTGGGCGAAGTGCCACCCCTCCCCGTGCGACATGGTGTTTTCACATAGGCCGGTGATTAAATGGCTGGAGTTGCGGACGCGCTGGTAGAATTCCTGCGCGTGTTCGAGTTTGCGTTTACGGCTCTGGATTTGCACGAAATGGTAGAGTTCGTTGATTTCTTCCCACACTTCCGACGAGATGATTTCGCGTACGGTGCGTGCGTTTTCACGGGCGGCGTAGACGCAGGACATGATGGAGTTTGGGTTCAGCGCATCGAACGTCAGGAAGTGCACGACGTTTTTTTCGCTGGAGTCTTTTTTGTAGCGCTTGTTGAAATCCACATGGTCGCCGGTGGTGGTGACGAGCGGCTGCCATTGGGCATTATCGGGACCCATGTCGAGCATGAGGTGGACGTTAACGGAAATGAATCGGGCGACGTTTTCGGCGCGTTCTAAATAACGGCTCATCCAGTAAATGGAATTGGCGACACGGCTAAGCACGAGTTTTCTCCCCTGGCATGGCGGCAATGGCTTCGGCCGCGTTTTCTTCCATCACCCATGTATCCTTGCTGCCGCCGCCTTGCGAGGAATTGACGACAAGCGAGCCTTTCGTCATGGCCACGCGCGTGAGGCCGCCGGGTAACACGAAAATCTGTTTTCCGTAAAGGATATACGGGCGGAAATCAACGTGCCTGCCTTCGATGGATTTGGGCGACAGTGTCGGCACGCGTGATAGCGCCAGCGTCGGCTGGGCGATATAATCGCGCGGGTTTTTTTTGAGTTTGGCGGCGAATTCCTTGCGCTGCGCGGGCGTGGATTGCGGGCCGATAAGCATGCCGTAGCCTCCGGAGAGATTGACGGCTTTGACGACCAGCGTTTTGAGATTGTCCAGCACGTGCGCGAGCTGCTTGGGGTCGGAGCAGACGAAAGTTGGGACGTTGGGAATGATGGCGTCTTCGCCGAGATAGTATTTGATGATCTGCGGGACATAGGCGTAAATCGCTTTATCATCGGCAATACCGGTGCCCGGCGCGTTGGCAAGCGTGACGTTTCCTTTGCGGTAGCAATTCATGAGACCGGGGACGCCGAGCAGGGATTCTTTGCGGAATTCCTTGGGGTCCATGAATTCATCGTCGATGCGGCGATAGATGACGTCGACCTTTTGCAAACCGCGCGTGGTGCGCAGCCAGACATGGTCGTCCTTGACAAGCAGGTCGGAGCCTTCGGCGAGGGTAACGCCCATCTGCTGCGCGAGGAAGGTGTGTTCGTAATAGGCGGAGTTATAAATACCCGGGGTGAGTACGATGACGTTGGGTTTTTCACCGGTACCTTCGGGGGCTATGTATTTAAGCGTGTCGTATAAATGGTCGCCGTAGTCGGAGATGGGGCGGACTTTCATGGCTTCGAACGCCTGTGGGAAGGTGCGCTTCATGACGGCGCGGTTCTGCAAAACATAAGAAATGCCGGACGGGCAGCGCAGGTTGTCCTCCAGCACGTAGAATTCGCCGTCGTTATGGCGCACGAGGTCAGTGCCCGTGATGTGAATCCAGATGTCTTTGGGCGGACGCAGTCCCATGCATTGTTTGAGGAAACAGGCGGAGGTCTTGATAAGGTCTCTCGGGATGATTTTATCCTTGAGGATTTTCTGTTCGCCGTAGATATCGCCGATGAAGAGGTTGAGTGCTTCGATGCGCTGTTTCAGGCCGCGCTCAAGGCGCTGCCACTCATCGCCGGGAACGATGCGGGGGATGATGTCGAACGGCATGATCTTTTCGGTGCCCTTCTTGTCGCCGTAGACGCTGAAGGTGATGCCTTGCTGGTAGAGCGCGAGTTCAGCGGCTTTCTGGCGGCGGCGAAGCTCTTTGGGCGTCAAGGCATTAATTTGGTCAATCAAAGGGTTGGCGAGACCGCGCGGTGCGCCTGTACTCTTCATCAGCTCGTCGAAAAACCCTTTAGTCTGGTATTGTTTGAAATGCACACGGCTCTCCCTGTTTTCTTATTTTTTTCTGCCAAACTTAACGTAAAGATTCGATAATGTTTCGCTTGTTTTACGAAACTTCCGTCACTTTCACCTCAACTTTCAGAGATTCGGTTCCGCCTCCTTTGTAAATCGTACCTGATGTGGGCGTCGCATCCATATAATTGCGCCCGCAGGCCACACGAATGTGATCTTGATGTACCATGCAACCGTTTGTAGGGTCGAAACCCCGCCAGCCGACATACGGAATGTAGATTTCCGCCCAGGCATGCGACGCGTCGGACTGGATTTTATTGGCATAATGCGCGCCGGTGTAGATGTATCCCATGCGGTAACGCGCGGGGATGCTCAGCAGGCGGGCAAGGCAAATGAAGAGATTGGCAAAATCCTGACATACCCCCTGGCGGTTTGCATAGACCTCGAACGGGGTCGTGGCGAGCGAAGTGACGGCGGGGACGTATTTGAAGTCGCGGTAGATGCTTAAGTTGATGTCGGTGAGCGTGTCGATCAGGCGGTAATCGTTGCGTTTGACGAAACTCATGGCGTATTCGGTGAGTTCCACGAGCTGGGTTTCGGGCAGCTCCGGTGGCAGCAGATACGGCATCATCATCTGGCGTTGCCACGGCATCCACACGAGCGGAATGTTGGCGCGTCGCTGTGACAGACTGAAATCATCCGGCGGGGTCGCATAGAGCTTGATGCGGGTGTTGATCTGGATTTTGAGCGCGGTGTAAGGCTGGTTGATGCTGTAGAACATCGACTGGTTGCCAAATACGTCTTCGAAACGGATTTCCTCGCCTTCGGAGGAAATCATGATCTGCGAGTGCACCAGCTCCTGCACGGAGTCTTCGACGGGTTGGAGGCGGAAGATGTGGGTCGAGTGCTCAATGGCTTCTGTGTAGTTATATTCGGTGGCGTGGGTGACGTCGAACATGCGGTAGCCGAGCGCGCGGCCATCCTCGGTGCGGATGATGGAACGGACGTTGACGACGGCGGCATGCACTTGCCCGCGCTGCGCCTGGCCTGCCTGCATCTGTTTAAAAGCGAGGGCCGGTTTGTTGAGCGATTCGGGGAGCTGGAATGCGAGTTGGGAGTTGTTAGGCTGGCTGTTCCAGACGATGACGCCACGCTTGATGATCAGTAGTTGGCCGGGCTGCATGGGCATCCAGCTTGCTTTATCGTAAGGCATGGAGCTTACGATGAACGACGTGCGATAGGTGTCGCGAGGGTCGTTGAAGCCGATATGCATGGTGTCGGCGTTGAGCTCGTTTGGCGCGTCGGGGGGCGTCATGCGGGTGTAGTACAGCTTGCGCTCGGACTGGGTGCCGTAGAAACACGCCATCGTGACGCCATCGGAAATGCACATATCGGCGCTGCCGAGCGCGTCGAGCTGCTGGAACCAGCTTAGCAGGATATCGCTTGGCACGTCGGATAGCTTGCGGGCGTCGGTGGCCATGACTTTGCCGAGAAGGTAGCAGAAAGCGAGTTCCGAGTCGGTATTGCCCAGCGGCTCAAGGAGGCGGGATTTATCTAGGTGGAGTTGGGCGAGTTTCTGGCGGTCCAGGTCACCGTTGTGCATGAAGAGCCAGTCCTGACCCGCGAAGCTGCGGGAGAATGGCTGCATTTCATTATAGGTGTAACCCCTCGCCGCGCCCTTGGCTTTGCAGAAGAACATTGACGAGCGAAAATTGTTCCAGTCGTCCAGCGATTCCATTTGGACATCGGTGCCGCGCGCGGCGGGGTCTTTTTTGACGAAGGCGGCTTGGTTGTCGTTGGGGTACCAAGCGATGCCCCAGCCTAGCGGATGGGTGCCGACAAGTTGGTCCGGGAGGCGGACTTTGATCGAGGGAGAACTCAGGCTATCGAAGCTGATAGCGAGGATATCGCTGGTAATATTATTGGTAGGGGGCACCTCGACCTCAATTTCTTTGTATTCCGCATTCACAATTTATCCGTGCAAAATTACGTTTAATCCCTTAGTTTGTCAAAAACTTCCATGCAGAGATTCAAAATGGCATTGCTGGCCGCCTTAAACCACGTCACGGAATACACGTACGATCACCCGATCAGCTTCGGAATGCAGACAATCCGACTGCGCCCCGCGCCGCACACGCGCTCGCATATCCAGTCATATTCGCTAAATATTGAGCCTAAAGAGCATTTCATCAACTGGCAGCAGGATCCGTTTGGGAACTATCTTGCGAAGGTGGTGATTCCTGAAAAGGCGACCAGATTCCGTATCGAGGTCGATCTGGTGACGGAAATTCGCGTGTTTAACCCGTTTGATTTTTTCCTTGAAGATTATGCGAAAGAGGCCACTTTTGCTTATGAAGCGCTGTTAAAAGAGGAGCTTGCGCCCTATCTTGAGCTTAAGGAGAGCGACCCGCAGCTGATGGCTCTGGTCAATTCGGTGCCGGACAGGAAACAGAATATCATCGATTGGCTTGTAAAGGTGAACCAATCGCTTAATCAACAACTAAAATACATCGTGCGTATGGAGCCGGGCATCCAGAGTTGTTCCGAAACGCTGAGCAATGACAGCGGGTCATGCCGCGATATGGCGTGGCTGTTGTGCCAGTTGCTGCGGCATCTGGGTTTTGCGTCGCGGTTTGCGTCGGGCTATTTGATTCAGTTAAAACCGGATGTAAAGGCGCTGGATGGTCCGAGCGGTACGGAAGTGGATTTCACCGATCTGCACGCATGGACGGAAATTTACCTCCCGGGCGCGGGCTGGGTAGGGATGGACCCGACTTCGGGGCTGTTTACGGGTGAAGGCCATATTCCGCTGTGCTGCACGCCGAATCCTTCGAGCGCGGCGCCGGTCAGCGGCACGCATGAAAAAGCGGACTCCAAGCTGAAGCATTCGATGACCGTGACGCGTATTTACGAAGCGGCGCGCGTAACCAAGCCTTTTAGCGACAGCCAGTGGCAGCAGGTGGATTTGCTCGGCGCGAAGATCGATGCGGATTTGTTAGACCACGATGTGCGCCTGACGATGGGCGGCGAACCGACGTTTGTATCGGCAGAAGACCGTGAAGGCGAAGAGTGGAATTACACGGCGTTGAGCGAAGAAAAGGCAGAACTCGGCAACGAACTTTTTTTGAAACTGCGCGAAAAATTCGCCGCGCACAGCTTTGTTCAGTATACGCAGGGTAAATGGTATCCCGGGGAAATTCTGCCGCGCTGGGCGATGAATTGCTACTGGCGCAAGGATGGGCAGAAATTCTGGGATCAGGATACGCTGCTGGCAGACCCGATGAAGGAATATGGGCACGAAAGCGACATTGCCGCGAAATTTGCGCATGGACTGGCCAAGGCGCTTGGGATTGAGCAGGATTTCGTGCAGTCCGCTTATGAAGATACGCCGTATCATTTGTGGAAAGAGCAGCGTCTGCCGACAGAAGGCGAAATGTTCAAGGCCGATTTGCTGGAAACGGCGGAACGCAAACGGCTCCAGAAACTGATGGATCAGGATATCAATAAGCCGGCGGGGTATGTGCTGCCGCTGTTTTATTCGCCGACGATGGAGCGCTGGGTGAGCGACGTCTGGAAATTCCGGGGGGACCATCTGGTGCTGATTCCGGGGGATTCGCCGTTGGGGCTGCGGTTGCCGCTGGGTAGTTTACCTATGGTGGCGTTGCCGCCGGAGGAAATTCTGGAGCCGCGCAGCCCGTTCGATATGGAAGATGAATTGCCGTTGCATTCGGAAATTCTTGTCAAACTCGGTGGCCGCACGGTGGCACAGCCGGTTAAAACGCCGCTTAAGCCCGGGATAATCAAGAGCGCGCTCAGCACGGAAGTACGCAATGGGACGCTGCATGTATTCCTGCCGCCGCTGGTGTATATCGAGCATTTCCTTGAACTGGTGGCGGCGGTGGAAACCGTGGCGGCGCAGTTGAAGACGCATCTTATCGTGGAGGGCTATACGCCGCCCGCGGATGTACGGGTGCAGAGTTTCAGCGTGACACCGGACCCAGGCGTGCTTGAGGTCAATGTACAGCCAGCAGCGGATTGGGATGAGCTGAAGTATATTACCTATACTGTGTACGAACAGGCATTTTTGACGCGGCTTTCGGCGGATAAATTTATGATCGACGGGCGGCGCGTAGGCACCGGCGGGGGCAATCATATCGTGATGGGTGCGCAAACACCGAGTGATAGCCCGTTCCTTCGCAGGCCGGATTTGCTGCGCAGCATGGTGGCGTTCTGGCAGAATCACCCTGCCCTGTCTTATTTATTCTCATCAATGTATATCGGGCCGACGAGCCAGTCGCCGCGTATCGACGAAGCGCGCCATGATTCGCTTTATGAGCTTGAAATCGCGTTTGAACAGATTCCGTTGAAGGGCGAAGTGGCGCCGTGGCTGGTGGACCGGCTGATGCGCAATTTGCTGGTGGATTTGACGGGGAATACGCACCGCGCGGAATTCTGCATCGATAAGCTTTACAGCCCCGATAGCAATCGCGGAAGGCTGGGGCTTTTGGAAATGCGCGCGTTTGAGATGAATCCGCACCCGCAGATGAATTTGCTACAAGCGTTGCTGATTCGCGCGTGCATCGCGCACTTCTGGCAGCATCCGTTCAAGGGCAAGCTTATTCGTTTCGGCACGCATCTGCATGATGAATATATGCTGCCTTATTATATCTGGCGTGATCTCGGCGAAGTGCTGGCGGTGTTGCAAACGAGCGGATATGAGTTCCAGCGGGAATGGTTCGAGCCGTTCTTTGCGTTCCGCTTCCCGGAATACGGTTCGGTGACGCTTGGTGCGGTGACGATGACGCTGCGCATGGGGCTGGAGCCGTGGCCGGTTATGGGCGAGGAAATGAGCACAAGTGGCGTGAGCCGCTCGGTGGATTCTTCGGTGGAGCGCGTGCAGGTGATGGTTACCGGGCTTGATCCGGCGCGGCATATCGTGACTTGTAACGGATATCACGTACCTCTAAGTACAACTGACACCTCGGGTGTATATGTAGGTGGTGTGCGTTACAAAGCGTGGGCGCCACCTTCGAGCCTGCATCCGACGATTGAGGCGCATACGCCGCTGGTGTTCGATCTTGTGGACACCGTGTATGAGCGGTCGCTCGGCGGTTGCAAATACCATGTGGCGCATCCGGGCGGGCGCAGCCACGACAATATCCCGGTGAATGATAACGAGGCTGAGGGCCGCCGCCTTGCACGGTTTGAAGCGATGAACCATACGCCGGGGAAAATCGTGGTGCCGCCCCTGGTGATCAATCCTGAATTCCCGCACACACTGGATTTGCGGCGCATGGAAAAAGCCTGATGTGGAAGTGGCTGCTGGTTGTTATGATCGCAGCTTCGGGCGCGTATGCGGATAATGTAAAGCCGCTGAAAATTGCCGAAGGCACGGGATTTTACATCAGCCATGATGGGTATATTCTCACCGCTAACCACGTAGTCGCGCATTGCAACGGCGATATCAGCGCCCATAACGAGCAGATGGTTGTGAAGGTCAAGCTGATCAATTCCAGCCCGGATTACGATCTCGCTTTGCTCAAAATCGTGCCGAAGCTCACGATTGAAAACATCGCGCATATCCGCACGCTGCGCTATCCGCCGCAGCCGGGGGAGAAAGTCGCCATTGCAGGCTATCCCGACGACGCGACGGATTTGAGCCATGAGTTCGTTTCGTTCAGCACCAACGACGCGAAAATCACAAAGGCGAAAGGCCCCAACGGCGAGGACAAATGGATGCTGTTCAGCTACAGCGCGCGCCCGGGTTTCAGCGGAGGGCCGGTGCTGGATTTTTACGGGAATATTATCGGGCTGACTTCGGGGGGCACGTGCTTCAGCGCGGGGTGCAGCGCGCGGTTCAGGCAGGCGTTGAACGCCGTTAAAAACGCGCGCACGCCGGAAGAATTGCGCGCAGCAGATCGCGAGGTAGGCGCGTCATCGGATACGAATATTGCGGCGAGCGCTACGGCGATACATTTGTTTCTCGCCAAAAACAACATCAACATGGAAGAAGGCGATTCATTGCAGGCACCGTCAGAAAAAACGCTGCGGGGTATTGCGGAATCGATCGTGAATATTCGCTGTTTTCAGGATGACGAGGATTTCAACCAGTCCATACGCGTGCTGGATATCCGCTAAAGGCGCACCGGGATGTGCGCGTCGCGCAAGGCTTCTTTGACTTGACCCACGGTGTAGGTTCCGAAATGGAAGACGGATGCGGCGAGCACCGCGTCGGCTTTGCCTTTCTTGACCGCATCGACAAAATCTTCAAGCGAGCCGATACCCCCCGAGGCTATTACAGGAATGTTGACCGCGCTGGAAATGGCGTAGGTCAGCGGCAGGTCGGCGCCTTTTTTGGTGCCGTCGCGGTCCATCGAGGTGAGCAGGATTTCACCGGCGCCGAGGGCGGCCATTTTCTGCGCCCACGCAACCGCGTCGATACCGGTGGCGTTGCGCCCGCCGTGGGTGAAGATTTCAAATTTTCCGGGAGATACTTGCTTCGCATCGATGGCAACGACGATGCACTGAGAGCCGAATTTTTTTGCCGCTTCGCCTACGAATTCCGGGTGCTTGACGGCTTGCGTGTTGATTGAAACCTTGTCGGCACCGGCGAGCAGCAGCGCGCGGATGTCTTCAACTTTGCGCACGCCACCGCCGACGGTGAGCGGCATGAAACAGGCTTCGGCCACGCGAGAAATCATACCGTAGAGAATTGAGCGGTCGTCGCTGGTGGCGGTAATGTCGAGGAAGCACAGCTCGTCCGCGCCTTGCGCGTCATAAATGCGCGCCTGCTCGACGGGGTCGCCGGCATCGCGCAGACCTACGAAGTTGACGCCTTTGACGACGCGGCCGTCTTTGACGTCCAGACAGGGGATGATGCGGGTTTTAAGCATGGCGCAGATTATCCCGGCCTCGTGCGGCCTGCAATGCGTTTGTGACTTAGCCGAGGGCTTTTTCTGGCGAGTAGGGTCTCAGAAAGGGTTTCACCTTCATCGGGTTTAACGCCTCCAACTTATGGATATTCGCTTCGGTAACGGCGCTGGCGGGGACGCTGACGGCCACTTTGCCCCTTGGCAGCATCTGGTAATTGCCGACGTTGAGGGTTTCCATGATGTGGAACATGACCCCTTGCGCGTTTTCAACGGGGCTATCGGTCACGAATGCGCGCTCGCCCGCTGTTTCGACAATGTTCCATTTAACGTCGTCACGCAGCGCGTTGAGCACGATAAGGGCGCGGTCTTCGACACTATTGGACTTATGCACCGGTTCGCTGCCGAGAGTAAATTTCATGAAATGGCCGTCTTCGAGCTTATCCATCATGTCGATGAAACGCGGCTGCTCGGCGGTGTATTTGGTGAGTTCGATTCGGCCTTCCCTGGTCGTATTGTTGACGCTCATTTCGCGGGGCTTGATGGCGCCCATTTGCTTGAAGATGCGGGCGACCTGTTCGTTGGGGGGTGTTTTGGTGTCGACGTCATCGTCGAGCAATCCGCCATCATCTTCGTCTTCGCGCCCCAGGCGGTCGAACGAGGTGCTTGGCTTTAAAAAACTGTCGCTTTCTGGCATGTTTTTTGGGAAATGAATGACGTAATTAGCGCCCTCTTCCGTCACCACGTCGTCGCCAAAAAGGCGTTTTAGTTGTTGCAGGCCTTCTTTTGCCATTGGTCCGCTCATAGGTTAATGACTTTTAATATACCGAAAAGGCATTAATTTGAACTTAATTTTAGCGCTTCTGCGGGGTTTATGGCCCCTTCGTACAGCGCCCGGCCAAGAATGCACCCTTCTATGCCAGATGAGTATAAGCCACTGTATTGTTTGATATCTTCGAGGGAACTAACCCCGCCGGACGCAATGACCGGCGTGGTGATGGATTCAGCCAGTTTTACAGTTTCGTCAAAATTAGGGCCAGCCATTGCCCCGTCGCGGCTGATGTCGGTGTAAATGATGGCGACGACGCCGACGTCTTCGAATTTTTTGGCCAGTTCGGTGGCCGGGTGGTCCGACACTTCAGCCCAGCCGTTGACGGCTACCTTGCCGTCTTTCGCGTCGATTCCGACGGCGACCTGCCCCGGGAACAGGCGGCAGGCTTCTTTGACGAGAATGGGGTTGCGAAGCGCTGCAGTTCCGAGGATGACACGTGAAATACCAGCGGTCAGCCAATGGTCGATCATGGTGATATCACGGATGCCGCCGCCGAGCTGGACGGGCATTTTGACACGAGCGAGGATGGCTTTAACGGCGGATTCGTTGACGGGTTTGCCTTCGAACGCACCGTTGAGGTCAACGATATGCAGCCACTTGAAACCGGCACTTTCGAATACGGCGGCCTGATTGGCAGGACTGTCGGAAAAGACGGTGGCTTTATCCATTTCGCCGCGCAGGAGGCGCACGCATTTTCCGTCTTTAAGGTCGATGGCGGGGTAGAGGATCATGATTATACCAGCGTAGTTATGGGCTCTAAATTTTTATAGTAAAACTTGCCAGCGATCATCTTGGCGTTGACGAACTCGTAGGTCGGCAGCGTGCCCCAGCAGATGTAGTCGTTTTCGTCATACAGCTTGATGGCAGCTTCCTGCGTTTCACGCACGCTGAGCTTGAGGACGGAAAAACCTTGGCTGCGGGCTTCCCGCTCGGCGGCGTCGAGCAGGCTTTTGGCAAGGCCGTGGCCACGCGCCCAGGGGGCGACGAAATGGGCTTCCAGCGATGCACAGAAGGAAGATGTTTCTTTGCTCGGGCCGGGTTTGACGAGCTGGATGCTGGCCGCGAGCGTGCCTTCGATGCGACCGACATACAGCACGCGTTCGGGCACGACGAGCACGCCTTTCCAGTAGGTTTCGAGCATATCCTTGCCAGGCGGGACTACCCAGTTAAAGCCGATGCCGTCGCGTATGGCGTCCTCGGTCGCCTGAACGATTTCGTTCAGGTCGGCGTGGCGGAATTCGGTCATGCGTTCGACGCGGCTGCTCATGGGATGCGTAAAAGCTTTTCGATGGCGGTGTAATCATGCGGGTATACTTCCATCAGGCGTCGCTTGCAAGCGAACTCGAAGAGACCTGGGGGCTGAAATATCACCTTGAGGCCGATTTTTTCTACGGAAGTGTTGATTTCCGTGATGCCTTCAAGCTGGGGCCTATCCGCATGCGAGTCGAAAAGGTCGATCTGGTTTCCGTCGGCGAAATGCAGGATATAAGACAGGTGCAGCGTGTCCGGCCCGCTACGGTTGGTGGTAGCATAGCATTGTGTTTCGACGCTGGTTTCTTCTTTGCTCAGGCTGGTGGCGAACGGGGTATGTGTTTTAAGGCCGTCAGGGGTGAGAAGCTTGTAGCTGGTGGCGTCGTAAACGACGAACAGGCAGTTGATCAGGGCGCAGCTGGCCAAGGCTTTTGCCAGCCATTTGGAGCGTAAGATATATTGGGTGAACATACCCAATAACAGTGTAACCATCAGCCATTGATGGGTGTGGGAGGCGTGAAAGAATAGAAAATCCCGGTCGGCGGTGTAGCGATTATACAAATCGTCATAAAACAAATGTTCAAAGGAGCCGTAGCCGATGCCTAAGACGATGATGAACGTAAAACAGCACAGCGCGGACATCGCATCCCAGCGTGTGTAGGAAATCTGGTTTTCGCTAGTCTTCATGCGCCAGATGCAGGAAATTTCCGATCAGGGACAGGCCGGTTTGCTGGCTTTTTTCCGGGTGGAACTGGGTGCCCATGATGTTGCCGCGCGCAACAGCAGCGGTGACGGTCTGGCCATACTCGATGGTGGCGATGAGGTCGGATGGATCGGCGGGCAGCGCATGGTAGCTGTGGACGAAATAAGCGTGGTCGCCGGTTTCGATGCCTTCCATGAGCGGATGCGGTTTGACAATTTCGAGATCGTTCCAGCCCATGTGAGGGATTTTGAGAGCGGTAGCGGGGGTGAGCATAACCACCTGCCCTTTCAGCCAACCAAGGCCTTTGTGGGCGCCATGTTCATGCCCTTCTTCAAAGAGCATCTGCATGCCGACGCAAATGCCGAGGAAAGGTTTTTTTTTAGTCAGTACCTGCTCGCAGAGCGCATCGAGCATGCCCGGAAGCGCGCTCAGGCCACGCATGCAATCCGCATAGGCCCCAACGCCGGGGAGCACGATATGGCTGGCGGCGGCGAGGTCGGCGGGATTGCTGGTGATGTGGATGATTTTCTTATCGTCGGCGACGCGTTCGAAGGCTTTGGCGACGGAGCGCAAATTGCCGGATCCGTAATCAATAATGGCGACTGTCATGATTCGGCTTTAACAAGCCTCATGATTTTCCAGCCATACCAGGCGGGAAACAGCGCGGGCAGCAGGATTGCGAAGGACGCGATGCGCTCGCGCACGGTGGCATCGTTGGTGGGCGGGGTCATGTTGCTGTCAACGAAATGTGGGTCGTAAAATCCGTAAATGGCGGCGGGGAGGAAAATGACTAGCCAGATGATGGATACATTGCGCATCCAGCGAACGCCGCGAATGCGGCGGCGGAAAATTTCGTAGGTGAAAAACAGGGTCCAGAGCGGCCAACCGAGACTGAACAGGCAGATATAACCGTAGACGAAAACGATATCCTTCATGCCGAGCTGGGCATTGTTGAGCGCGGCGGCGTAAAAGGTGCAGACGACTGGCACACAGGCCAGCAGCGCGGCAATTTTCAACAGGAACCATTGTTTCGATGTGAGCTTATCCAACAGCGACCAGCCTTTCGAGGTAGCGCTGCACGGCATGCAGGAAGCTGTGGCCGGCGGTGATGTCGCTGACGATGTAGCCGCGGCGTTTCAGGCTGTTGCGCAGCCAATCATTGCCCTGATATCCCACGAAAAGATGGAAACCGAAATGGATGGCGAGCATGCTGAAATGCGTTAGCAAGTGCGCCTGTGTGAGCAGAACCATCAGGAATTCGGCGACGACCAGCAAGATGGCGGGAAGCCAGAGGCGGTGATATAGCGCCCACAGAAGCACGAACACGAAGCCTGGCCATGTGAAGCCTTCTTTGACGAAAACAGGCTTGAAATTGATGCCCTTGTCGTCGGGTTTGACGTGCACGGTGTAGATGCGCATGCGGTTGAACATCAGAGACTTCCTCCGAGTGTGCCCTTGGTGGACGGCACTTCGTCGCGTTTGCGCGGGTCGATGTCGATGGCGGTGCGAAGCGCGCGAGCAAGGCCCTTGTAGCAGGATTCAACGATGTGGTGATTGTTGACGCCGTATAAGTTTTCGACGTGCAGGGTCGTGCCGGTGGCGAATGCGAAAGCCTGGAACCATTCGCGGAACAGCTCGGTGTCCATTTCTCCGAGTTTCGGCTTGGTGAAATCGACTTTCCAGATGAAATACGGGCGCCCCGAGAGGTCTAATGCCACGCGGGTGAGGGTTTCGTCCATCGGGATGTAGGCATGGCCGTAGCGGGTGATGCCTTTGCGCTCACCGAGCGCTTTAGCGAAGGCTTCGCCGATGGCGATGCCGGTGTCTTCGGTGGTGTGGTGATAGTCGATGTGGAGATCGCCTTGTGCGCGCAGCGTGATATCGATCAGGCTATGGCGGGAAAGCTGCTCGATCATGTGGTCGAGGAAGCCGATACCGGTGGAAACGTCGTATTTCCCGGCGCCGTCGAGGTTCACCGTGACGGAGACCTGGGTCTCTTTCGTTTTGCGCTCAACACTTGCCACACGCATGGCGTACTCCTACTTGACTTGTTAAGGGGTAGTTTTTACCAGAAAATCCATAGATTACAAGTTTTCCCTTGAATAATGGTATCCCCAACCCCACATAACGTTCATCAGGGAAATCACAATAGCTTGAAGGAAATCCAATGGATATGCACAAAGACCCCGGCACATGGTATGGCACGACCATACTATGCGTTCGTAAAAACGGCCAGACGGTACTTGCCGGTGACGGTCAGGTGACGTTCGGCAACACGGTGATGAAGTCCACCGCGAAGAAAGTGCGCCGCCTCGCTAATGACAAGATTATCGCAGGTTTCGCGGGCGCGACGGCGGATGCGTTTACGCTTTTCGAGCGCCTCGAAGCCAAGCTTGAAAAACACCCCGGGCAGCTGACGCGCGCCTGCGTGGAACTGGCCAAAGACTGGCGCACGGACCGTTATCTGCGGCGTTTAGAAGCCATGATGGCGGTTGCCGATAGCACCACTTCGCTGATTTTAAGCGGCACTGGCGATGTTTTAGAGCCGGAAGACGGCATTATCGGTATCGGTTCCGGCGGCTCGTTCGCCCTTTCGGCAGCCCGGGCGCTTAAAGATATTGACGGACTCAGCGCAGAGGATATCGTGCGCAGGTCGATGAAGATCGCCGCCGACATCTGTATTTACACGAACGAGAACCTGACGATCGAGAAAGTCTGATTCATGAGTGCCAATTCATCCGCCGCCACTGCCGCCATTGCCAATAGCTATAGCGCACCGGAGCTGCTTGGGCTGATGACGCTGTCGCTGATTATCGCGCTGTTGCTGATCGGATTTGCCACACGCCTGGTTAAAACTATGTCGGCAGTGCGTAATTACGAAGTGGCGTGCGAGAAGCTCAAAGAAATCGAGATCAAACTCGAAGAGATGACGCGGGCGCATGCAAAGGAATGCTTCGATTTAGAGCAGATTATTTTCGACCGGAATAATGAGCTGATCGATATAAAAAACAAGCTTCTCAAGTTCAACCTGAACGGCCCTGTGTAACCACACCCGCCCACCTAATATACCGCCAGATTATAAGACTCCGCCTCATTGAAAACAAGCGTCGCGCACTTATATATTGTTAATAGGACTCAACAAGGCAGAAAACATATGAACACCATCACCACTTCCGACCTCACCCCGAAGGAAATCGTCGCCGAGCTGGACCGTTACATCGTCGGCCAGCATGATGCGAAACGTGCGGTAGCGATTTCGCTTCGCAATCGCTGGAGGCGCGCGCAGGTCGGCGAGCATCTTCGCGATGAAATCGTGCCTAAAAATATACTTATGATCGGGCCGACAGGTGTCGGCAAGACCGAGATTGCGCGCCGTTTGGCGAAGCTTGCTAAAGCGCCGTTTATCAAAATCGAAGCGACGAAATTTACCGAAGTAGGCTATGTCGGGCGCGATGTGGATTCGATCATCCGCGACCTCGTCGAAAGCGCCATTAAAATGGTGCGGGCGGAAAAGCATAAGGACGTGCGCAAACGCGCGGAAGCCGAGGCTGAGGAGCGGCTGATCAACGCACTTGTCGGCGAAACGGCGACGCCGGAAACGCGCGCTAAATTCCGCACCAAGTTGCAAAATGGCGATCTTGAAGAGAAGGAAATCGACATCGACATCGCCGATTCCGGCAATGGCGGCATGCCGTCTTACGATATTCCGGGCATGCCCGGCAGTCAGGTTGGCATGATTAATCTTAGCGATATGATTGGCAAGGTCATGGGCGGCAACCGCACCAAGACCAAGCATATGACCGTGAAAATGGCGCGCGATATTTTGATTCAGGAGGAGAGCGAAAAGCTGCTCGACCAGGAAGCGGTGGTGCATGAAGCCATCCATGCAGTCGAAAATAATGGCATCGTGTTCCTTGACGAAATTGACAAGATTGCCAGCCGCAGCGATATGCGCGGCGGCGATGTGAGCCGCGAGGGCGTGCAGCGAGACCTGCTGCCGCTTATCGAGGGCACGACGGTGGCCACGAAATACGGCCCCGTCAAGACCGACCATATCCTCTTTATCGCCTCTGGCGCGTTCCACATGGCCAAGCCCAGCGACCTACTCCCTGAGTTGCAGGGCAGGCTCCCGATTCGGGTGGAACTGAACGCGCTGAGCGAAGAGGATATGGTTCGGATCCTCACCGAACCGGAGACGAGCCTGACGCGCCAGTATACGGCGCTGCTGGAAACGGAAAACGTGACCATCACCTTTACCGAGGATGGCATAAGAGAACTGGCGGCGATCGCCACGCGCGTCAACCGCGAGGTGGAAAATATCGGCGCGCGCAGGTTACATACTATCCTCGAAAAACTGCTCCAAGGCATCAGTTTTGATGCCTCGGAGCGCGGCGGGGAAAGCGTCAAAATCGACGCGGCATATGTGGATACCCAACTAGATACGTTAGCGAAGGAAACTGATCTTAGTAAATTTATATTGTAATTCAATAGCTATGCATTCAAAATGCGTGTCACAAATCTTTCACACTCCCCAACTACGGGTCGCGCTATAATGGTTTTACGAACATTATAACGCGACCCGGTTTTTTTGACTATGGCACTGTTCGATACCATAAAGGACTACCTCAAGACGCAAGCGGTCAAAGTGCGCGACAGCGCCCTGACGGCTGATTCCATCGACGGCATCCTGAACCGCGCGGAAACGACGAAAGCGAGCGACGGCGGTTACGACAGCATCGAGATCGACCGCAAAAAATCCACGATTACGTTCGGCGCGACGACTGCATTAAGCAAGCAGGAAAAAGAGGTGCTGAAAACCTATTTCAACAACAGAATGCAGTACGAAGGCTTGGACATCGATAGCACAGGCAAGATGGTGCTGACGCTGGCCAAGGGCAAGGATATCGGCAGCGGAAAAGCGTTACAGCAGGGTATCGACGAAGCGATGGAATCGCTCAAAGACCCCAAAGCCGTCAACCAAACGATGAGCTCGGCGCAAAGCTCCGCAGGCAGCGTGCTTGCCAACGCGCTCGAACTTGGAAAAACACAGGAGGCTAGCAAAATCCTCGATCAGGAATTATCCGTGGACGAAAAAGCGCGCTCGTTCCAGATCGCGTTCAATCAGGGTAATCTTCTGATGATGGATATGCTGACGCAAGTCGGGGGCTACAAGCCCTCGCCTGAGATGAAAAACGACAAAGGCGTGCCGCTAAAACAGTGGCTGTCCGAACAGGCCAAAGGCCCCGACGAAGCTACTCGCAATATAGTCGCGCAGCTTGAAAAATGCGTGGACGTGACGCAAGGCTTATCCGCTAGCGCGATGGCGCAGGTGGGAGCAATTTCCATGAGCATGGGACAGGCGATGGGTGGGTTGTCGCAGGGTAGCACGCTGTCGCTGCCGACGACGCAATCGCGTGGGAATGTATTGGGAACTGCTTTTTAAACGGGGGCATTATAGCCGCTGATAATAAAAAATCTGATTTGCGGAGTTTAATGGTTGGGCAACTCAAAAGGTAAGCTCAATATGATTTTAGCGAATCAGGACTCAGACGAGAAGCATCAGCGCTAAGCTACTTCTTCTCTTCATCCCCATCACACATCGAAATCATGCTGCCCGCTACTTCGCGGCAGTCTTCCTTTGATTTCGCTTTCTCACCGGTGTTGATCGGCGCGTCCATGTTCGGCGGAGTATCCAACCCCTTGCCGCGAGAGACGCTTTGGACGCGGGAGTTCATCTGGGCTTCGCCAGCCTGTGGACTCAAAGCCTGGCTATTATTCGCGTGGTCATCGCAGATGACTTTGTTATTGTAGTCGATAATGCAGGCGGCGTGGGCCGGGGCGGTGAATGCCAATAGAGTGATTCCAGCCAGAATTAGGCGCAAGTCAGCCATCCTCAATATGCAATAAAAGCGCCGCGCCGATCATGGTGACCACGATGGCGGGCGTCCATGCGGCGAGCATGACAGGGACCGTGCCTGCAGAACCGAAAGCAAAGATGATATCGGTGAAGAAATGCATCAGAAAGCCCGACACGATGCCTGCGACGACTAGCACGCCGATTTTGCCGCGCCTTGGCTGGCGCAATGAGAACACGGCGGCTAGGAAAACGGTGCCGGCCATGAGGAACGGGTTGGCGAGAAGGCTATGCCAGTAAAGCCGGTGGCGAAGCGCCGAGAAGCCTGCGTTTTCCAGCATGGTGATGAACGATGGCAGATGCCAGAAAGAGAGCGTTTCTGGGGATGCGAAGCTGTCTTGGATATGGGTAAGCGTGAGCGTGGTAGGTAGCAGCACGTCGTGGATCAGCTGCGGCGGCTTGCCGGGGACGGATTTGGTGACGTTGAACAGGTGCAAGTTGGAATCTTCCAGAATGCCGCGCGTTGCGTCCATGCGGTCCATGAAACGCTGTTTTTTATCGAAGGTAAAGACGATGACGTTGGCGAATTCCATCGTGTTTTGCGAGATGCGCATAGTGTAGATGATGTGTTCGCCGACGGTAGGTGAGTCGTGCTCCAGCTCGCGCAGCCACAGGCCCGAATCGGAGATGGACAGCAGGCTCGGCGTGGCGGACAGGTATTTGGATTCAAGGCGTTCAAAGCGCATCAGAAGCACGGCAGAAAACGGATTAAACACAGCAGTTGAGAACACGCCGATGGTCATGACGACCGCAATCGCAGGGGTGAGGAACTGCCAGACGGACACACCGGCGGAGCGGGCGACAACCAGCTCGTGCGTGCGCGTCAGGCGCGTGAGCGCCATCATTGAGCCGATGAGAACGGCGTAGGGCATTAGCTTTTCGGCAAGTGCGGGGATGCGAAGTGCTGAGAGTTCGAGGATAACGGAGAACGGCACCTCCTGCTTGCCAGTGGCGCGACGGATGAGTTCCATGATGTCGATCATCATGCTGACGGCGACGAGGCCGAACAGCGCCAGCATGATCGCGTAGAAGAAATGCTTGCCGATATAGTGCGAAAGCGTCCACGGAAGCCTCATGCCAAAGCCTCCGATTTTGGAATCGGGTTGCGGTTTTGCATGCGGTCGGCGAGGACCCAGACGGCAATACCCGTGGGAATAATAAAGTTGAGATAGGCTACATAAATCATCGCGGGGCGAAGGGCCATGATGCTGCGGAAGCTGACGGCGGAGAAGATAATGATCATGCCGAGCGTAATGGCTATTGCGATGCGTTGCCAGTGGCCGCGCCGGTTGAACTGACCGGAAAGAAGTGTCGCGAGCGCGACTAGCGTGAGGCAGACCGGGTAGAGCGGCCAGAGGATGCGCTGGTGGGCTTCGGCGTGGCGTTTCTGGTTTTCTCCGGGCGGGATTTTGTCGTTGTTGGTGAGCAGATCGGACAGGAACAGCTCCTGCGCGTCGGGGGCGCGGGCGTTCATGGACTGGGTGTAAAGGCTGATATCCATCGTGTAATTTTCGAAAGTGAGGAACGACAGGCGGCCGCTGCGCATTTCCTGGCGGTTGCCGTTGAGGAGAAGGAAGCGCGGGCCCTGCGGGGTTTCGACGAGCTTGCCTTCTTCGGCCATCATGGTGATGGGGGTATCGATCAGGCGGTTGTCGTGAACGAGAATGCCGTGGAGCGTGCCGTCTTTATTGCGCTCGCGGATGAAGACGGTGAGGCCTTTGACCGGGTTGGAGAACACGCCTTCTTGTAACATGATCGACACGTAGTTGTTTTTCAGGAACGACTGCATATCGCGGAATCGGTTGTAGCTCACCGGTTGCAGCATCATGGAAATAATATAGGCGATGAGCGTGACGCCGAGGGCCACCTGCATGGCGGGCGCGGCGAGGCGGAGCTTGGAAAGCCCGGCGGCCTGCATAACGATCAGCTCGCTGTCGAGCTTGAGTTTGTTGTAAACGAAGATGACGGAGCAGAACAATGCGGGCGGCAATATCAGTAACACAAGCGACGGCACGAGCATCAGCGTGAGTTCAAGAAACACCATGATCGACACGCCCTGATTCACGATAAAGTCAATAAAGCGCAATGCTTGCGTGAGCCACACGATGCTGGTAAGGCTAAACGTTATCAGCAGCGTCGAGTGGACGAGATGTTTGACGATGTATTTGCTGTATTGGTACATGGTTTTATTGCATAGCGCTTAAAGTGTATAAAGGGAAGACAGTATGAAGATTAATTTTCAGGAATTGACCACCGCCCACCCTACTAATAAAACAAGTATGGCGAAGCTTGATACCGTTATTGTCTTCCTCGTCGGCGAAGACCGCAAGTTAAGCCCATTGGCTTCTGCAATCAACAAGCAATCGGGCGGAGCGCTGCTCAAAGCCGTTATGTCCCCCAAATTCACCGGCAAGCGTGGGCAATATATCACTGTAATTGCTGGCGATAGCGTTAAATGCGATCGTATTATCCTTGCAGGTGTCGGCAGTCTTAAGACGCTGGACCGCAAGGCGCTGGAGGCTATTGGCGGCGGGATTGTGCCGCAGGTCAACGCCGTGGGTGCGAAATCCGCCACATTACTGCTGGAAGATTTGAAAATTCCTGGCATTGCTCATACCGAAGTGGCGGCGCGCATCGCCCACGGCGTTTCCCTGCGTGCCTATTTCTTTGGGAAATATTTTACTAAAAAAACGGCTGATGAAATAGCGACTTTCTCCGGTTTCACCGTGGCGCTCGCCGATTCCAAGAATGTGACGAAATTCTATGGAGAACTGGAAAAACTTGAAGCGGGCATTTTCCTTACTCGCAACCTTGTCAACGAACCGGCCAACATTAGTTATCCGGAATCGATGGCGGAAGAATGCTTAAAGCTCAAAGAACTCGGCGTGGAAGTCGAAGTGCTGGATGAGCCGGACATGTATAAGCTTGGGTTTGGCGCGCTTCTAGGCGTAGGTCAGGGTTCAAGCCGCGAATCGAAAATGGTGATTATGCGCTGGAATGGCCTTGGTAAAGGCTCCAAGACGCAGCCTGTTGCGTTTGTCGGCAAAGGCGTGACGTTCGATTCCGGCGGAATTTCGATCAAACCGGCGGGCGGCATGGAAGAAATGAAATGGGATATGGGCGGTGCTGGCACCGTTATTGGCCTTATGAAAACGCTTGCCGGGCGTAAAGCGAAGATCAACGCGATCGGCGCGGTGGGGCTTGTTGAAAACATGCCCGACGGCAATGCGCAGCGCCCCGGCGACGTGGTGACATCGTATTCCGGGCAGACGATTGAAGTGCTCAACACCGACGCGGAAGGCCGCCTCGTGCTCGCCGACGTGCTGTGGTACGTGCAGAAGCATTTCAAGCCGAAATTTATTGTGGATCTGGCGACGTTGACCGGTGCGATTATCATCTCGCTGGGCACCAGTCGCGCGGGCCTCTTCTCCAACGACGACAAACTTGCCGACCAACTGTATAAATCCGGCCAGAAAGTCGGCGAAGAACTGTGGCGCATGCCGCTTGCCGACGTCTATGACAAGCAGATCAACTCGGACATTGCCGACATGCAGAATATCGGCAAGGACCGCGAAGCGGGCTCGATCACCGCAGCACAGTTCCTGCAGCGTTTCGTAAACAATGTGCCGTGGGCGCATCTGGATATTGCGGGCATGGCGTGGACCAAGAAAGACGATGGAATTACGCCTAAGGGCGCGACTGCCTACGGGGTGCGCCTACTTAATGAGCTGGTGCGCGATTTCTACGAAGGCAAATAGGTAGATGGTCGCTTCTTACGTTCAGTCATTGACGCTGCGTCATGCGCCTAGCGCTGTTTTGTTCGATTGGGACAACACTTTGTTCGATCACGATAAGCATCTGGCCTATTTGTCCGAAAGCCTTATCCGTGCGATTGGACGGGAGCCCTATCCTACTCCTGATGAAATGAACGCGCTTTGGCACAAAGATGCGGAGCTTTGCTGCAAAACCTATTTTCCGGGCTATACGCCGGATCAGGTGCTGAAAGAGTGGAAAGGGTTTCAGGAAAAAATTTCGCAGGAAACAAATGAAATGCTGCCGGGTGCGCTGGATGTGCTGGAAAACTTAAAAGCCCGGAATATACCTATGATTATCGTGAGCAACAAGCCAGAGGCTTTGCTGCGAAAAGAATTGGAGCATTTCGGGCTAACTGAGTATTTCGAGGCGATTGTCGGCGGGCATAACGAAAAAAAATACCGCAAGCCGAGTTTTTATCCTATCGAACAGGCACTGAAGATTGCCAATGAAGCCCGTCTGGAAAAGGGCGAAGCGAAACTCGCCCTTGGCAATATGTGGCTCGTAGGGGATGAAGCAGCCGACGCGGGCGCAGGGCGGGCCTGTGGAATCCAACGCTTTATCGTCGGCCATAAGCACCGCGAGCTGGTTCAGCTGCATCATGAAGATAACGACCCGGCTGGTGGCATTATTTATCTCGATGCGATTGCGGATTTCAATCATATCATCCGGGCATTGCCGTCCGCCCAACTCAACCGTTAAATAAAAATGCGTCTTTATTGTTTCATCGCATTATTCCTGACTTGCTCCCCTGCCCTTGCCCAGCATCAGCGCGCTGCCGGGCTTGCTGGCGGGGAATGCACGCGGGGAGATGAACAGGCACAGGAAAAATGCCTCGCCGATGTGTTCCATGAATGGAACGTGCGGATGGAAGCGACGCTGCGCCATGACCGCGACGTGCTGCAGGAAAACGTTATACGCCATCCCGATTACGCCGGGGAACAGAAAAGGCAGCTTGCGCATCTGGAAAAAGCGCAGTCCCAGTGGCTGGCCCGTCGTGATGAAAGCTGCAAAGCGAATAACGGCACCTATACCCATGTGCAAAGCGAAGATTGCATGGTCAGCCAGACCGCCGCCCGCGCGCAGGAGCTTGAGGATATGCTGCTGCCATAAAACGCTTGTACGCGGCGGGGATTGGCTTATTAGTTAATATATGGCCAGCGTCCAATTTTATCACCTCACCACCACCCCGCTTGAGCGCGCGCTTCCCAAGCTTCTGGAGAAGGTTGTCAGCAGCGGCTTCCGCACATTGCTGGTGGCGGATTCGCCCGAACAGGTGGAGCGCCTGAACGAATTACTGTGGACTTATGACCCGGGCAGTTTCCTGCCGCATGGCAGCGAAACGGACGGGAATCCCGATAAACAACCGGTACTTCTATCAACGGGAATGGAGCCGATTAACGGAGCCAAGCTCGTGCTAGTGACCAATGGGGCCGTGCCCGGGCCAGAATATGGGTATGAGCGGATTCTTGACATATTCGACGGGAATGATCCACAAGCAGTAGCAGGAGCACGCAGCCGGTGGACTGCTTACAAGCAAGCAGGGAATGAATTAAGTTATCTGCGCCAGACGGATAGCGGCGGCTGGGAAAAGAAACAAGGCTAGATCAGTTAGTTGATGGACTTATAGAGCCAAACCGGCTATATTACCTTTAACTTTCAAAGGCGACACATGGCACGAAGCGATAGCATCCCCCCCCCTTCCGGCAATCACAGCGAGCGAATGCGCCGCGGCAACAACCCGCGCATGGAAATCGCTGTCACAAAAGAAACCATCGACGACCCGAATTTCGACCCGAATCTGCGTGCCTTCCTCATCTCTACCGCTGAGAGTGAACAGCGCGAATATGATGCCCGCCAAGCCGCGGAAGCCCGTGCCGAAACTGCCACCCAACAGGTATTGACCGATGCGTTGACCGGCCTTGGCAGCCGGGTGGCCCTGCAACAGAAGATGGGACAGGCCTTTGAACAGGTGTCCGGTCGTGATGGTGCGTCAGGCAACAAGCGCCGCAAAAAATCCGGCGCCATTAGCGTCGGCTTTGTTGATGCCAATGATTTCGGCCCGATTAACAAGACCTTCGGAGATGCGCGCGGCGACATCGCCATCCGCCTGATTGGCGAATTTTTCCACCCCCAAACCGGCATCGGCAAGCTCCGACCGGGCGATTTCGTGGCCCGTAAAGGCGGCGATGAGTTCGTGGTTCTGATGCAGTCCGATGAAGACGATGCCCGCAAAAGGTTGGCCGGTTTGAAACGTGAATTCACCGAAAGCGTCAGCGCTAAATTCGAGGCGGAAGCCCGCCCGACGATGCAGGAAGAGCGCGACATCGAGATTGAACGCCGCAAGCGTGAGCCGCACCCGGACGATGCGGAAAAACCCCTGCCCCCGACCTATGACGAGGCTCTGGAAGCCTACCGCAAAAGCATGGTCGCCAAATACGATAATCCCATGCAGGCTACCAAACCGCTCGCAATTAGTTACTCCGTGGGCGTTAAACAGCTTTCCAAAGAAGAGGTTTTGGGTTTAGATACTGCCGATCATCAAGCAATAGGAAGAAAAATCGTGCAAATCCTGTCCGCCAGCGACAAAGCCCAGCACGCCGACAAGGACGCGCACCGCGCTGCCATGCGCGCATGGCCGAAAGAGTCCAAAGCGCACGAGCTTGTCTGCGAAAAACCCTCCACCATCAAGCGCCAGTAGCCCCTTTCAATGACCTCCCCCGTAAGCCTGCGGCGCACGTTCGCCATTATTTCGCATCCCGATGCCGGTAAAACGACGCTCACTGAGAAGTTGCTTCTGTTTGGGGGCGCGATTCACCTGGCGGGCGCCGTTAAGGCAAAAAAAGGCGGGCAGTCGGCGCGTTCCGATTGGATGGCCATAGAGCAGCAGCGCGGTATTTCTGTGACGGCTTCGGTGATGACGTTCGAATACATGAAACATACGATCAATCTGCTCGACACGCCCGGCCACAAGGACTTTTCCGAAGATACGTACCGCACGCTTACGGCGGTGGATTCTGCGGTGATGGTGCTTGACGGCGCGAAGGGTATTGAAACGCAGACGCTTAAACTATTCGAAGTGTGCCGCATGCGCGATACGCCCATTATCACGTTTGTGAATAAAATGGATCGCGAAACGCGCGAACCGTTCGACCTGCTCGACGAAATTGAAAAAACCCTTGCGCTCGACGTGTGCCCGATTACGTGGCCGATCGGCATGGGCGAGCGTTTCCGCGGGTGTTACAACCTTGTCAACGATACGCTGTATTTGTTTGAAGACGGGCAAGGCTCGCGCATCACCGCAGGCGTGCAGTTTACCAGCATCAACGACCCGGCGCTTGCCGAGCACATTCCCGATCAGCAGCTCGCGCAGTTCCGCGAGGAAATGGAAATGGTGAAGGCGATTTACCCGAAATTCAATTCGCAATCCTATCTCGAAGGCCATCTCACCCCGATCTTCTTTGGCTCGGCGGTCAATAATTTCGGCGTGCGCGAGTTGCTCGAAGCCCTATGCGACATGGCGCCTCCTCCGCGCGAACAGGCCACCGATACGCGCCTCGTTGAACCGAATGAGCCGAAATTCACCGGCTTCGTATTCAAGATTCAGGCGAATATGGACAAGAACCACCGCGACCGTATTGCGTTCGTGCGCATCTGCTCCGGCAAATATACGCGCGGCATGAAAGTGCAGCATGTGCGCTCCGGCAAAACGCTGGCGCTTAACAATCCCGTGCTGTTCCTTGCGCGTGAGCGCGAGCTGGCGGAAGAAGCGTGGCCGGGCGATATTATCGGCATTCCGGGCCACGGGCATTTGCGCATCGGCGATGCGCTGACCGAAGGCGAACAGCTGTATTTCACGGGCATCCCGAGCTTCGCGCCGGAGTTGTTCCAGCGCGTGCGTCTTGAAGATCCGCTGAAATCGAAGCAGCTCAAAGCCGCGCTTGAGCAGCTTTCGGAAGAAGGCGCGTCGCAGATTTTCAAACCTCTGGACGGGTCGAGCTGGATTATCGGCGTGGTTGGGCAGTTGCAGTTCGACGTAATCGCATCGCGCCTGAAAACGGAATATGCCGTGTCGGGCAGCTTCGAAGAAGTGCAGTACACCAACGCCCGCTGGCTAAAATGCAAAGACGCCAGCAAGCTGAAAGAGTTTTGCGAGAAAAACAAATACAACACCGCAGAAGACGCGGGCGGCGCGCTTGCGTATCTCGCTCCCAACGCGTGGCATCTGGACCGTATCCAGAAAGACTGGCCGGATGTGGAGTTCCTCAAGACCCGCGAACACCGCTGATTCCAGCCGTTTTCAGCATATCTTAACCAATATTCTCTATAGTCGATTCATAGCCATCACGGAGGTAATCTTATGCTCACCGGCGATAAAGACCACGATATAAAATTCAAATTCGAAATGGCGATGGACCGTCTTACGCCCAATTTTCAACAATGGGTGAACGAATATATCGACTGGCGCGTCGCCAATGCGGTGGAAGAAGTCAAGCAGCAGCCCCGCGAAAGCAGTTTCACCGGGCGCATCGACAATGACGGCGGCAAAAAGACCCGCTGATTTTCCATATTAAAGGAAAAAAACTCCCCCCTGCATACGCAGGAAGAGAAAAAAACCGCGAGGTTATTTTTAAGGCTGCCGTTATTCAATAATCGCCACAAACAACACCGCCCGCAGACCTAAGCCAGCGGGCGGTGTGGCGTGCGCGTTAAGCGGACGTTGGTATTATCTTTCCGGCGGTACGATATTGCCAATCAGGCGGCCGGTGCTGTCATACACTTTCCCACCGCCCACAGGGTCCATTTCCACACGGCCATAGTGACGGCCATCGGTGTCGACCATGTCGAGGCTGCGGGTCAGGCTGCCTTGCTGTACGATTGCTGCCGCTGGCGGCGGTGGCGGCGGTGGCGGCGGATTGTGGCAACCGCTGAGCAGCAGCATGGCTGCGGCTGCAGTCAGCAGTTTTTTAGTAATCGGTAACTTCATGGTGTTTCTCCTTTAAATTGGTCTTGGTTCATGATGTGTTCATTCGTATAAAAAAGACATTAGGAAATCAATATACCCTTCCGGGGCACGGTCATTCATGGTGGGATAAAGCAATACGACGCATCAGAAGGAGACATTTATGCCCGCATGGTTAGCCCTTATTCCGGCAATTTCAGATTTGCTGGACCGCATCATCCCCGAGCCAGCGGCCCGCGCCCGCGCCAAGCTGGAACTGACCAAGGAAGAAAATGCGCAGGCCATGCAGCAATTGCAGCTGGCGATACAGGCCGACCAGAGCCAGATGCAGATCGACCAACAGGAAGCGGCAAGCCCGAATGTTTTTGTCAGCGGCTGGCGGCCTTTTATCGGCTGGGTGTGCGGCGTGGCATTTGCGTATCATTTCGTAGCGCAGCCGCTTCTGGCTTTTATTATTGATAATGCCGGGGGTAACGTGAAATTGCCCACTTTCGACATGCAGGAACTGACCACAGTTCTCATGGGAATGCTTGGGCTTGGCAGCCTACGTACTATAGAGAAAATCAAGAATGTTTCTTAATCGTTAACCAAATTGGCTTATATTGGAACTGTGACCAATTCATTAAGGCAATGCAGGAAATATGGCGCTGAATAAACTTAAAGATTTTAACGTATTAGTTGTCGATTCGGACAAGCAGTTGGCCAACGTGTTTTGCAGCATGTTGCAGCGCATGGGTTTCGGCAATGTCATGAAAACCAGCAATGGCCGCGAAGCCATCACCCTCCTCAAGGAAAAACCGGTCGATTTCATGATCACCGAGTGGAATACCCGCGAACTCGACGGGCTGGAACTGCTATCACGCATCCGCCGCGAACGCGCCACCAACGACCAGACCATACCCGCCATCATGCTCACTGGCCGCGCCGAGCGAACCGACGTCGTCACCGCGCGCGACTACGGCATCAACGAATATGTGGTGAAGCCCTTCAGCGCCAAAACTGTTTACGCGCGCATGGAGCGCCTCATCGAAATGCCGCGCAGCTTTATCGTCGCTAAATCCTATGTCGGCCCTGACCGCCGCACCAAAAACACGCTGCTGCCCAAAGGCATTGCCGAACGCCGCACTATTGCGCTGAAAGCCGTGCAGAAGCCCGCCAATATGCCCGCCGACGATTTGCCGAAAGTCTGGCTGCCGGATTACACGCTGAAGCTGAAACTCGGCCGCGAAACCTCGCTCTCCTCGGTGATTACCCCAAAGGTGATCGACGATGCGCAGCATTCCATCGAAGAAGCGTCGGTCGATTCCGGCGAATGGCTGAAGGAAAACCTGACGCAGTTGAAAACCCTGCAAAACCGCATCAAAATCGGCGACCTCTACACGCTGATGCCCATCGACATGAGCGAAATCGCCCTCACCATGAGTTCGCGCTCGGGCACGTTCGGCTACGGCAGCGCTTCGAAAATCGCCTATTTACTGTACCTGTTCTGCCGCAACAATCTGCGCATCGACGACCCGAACCACCAGATGGTCATGGAAAAACATATCGATGCGCTGACCTCCACCATCGCCATGCCGAAGCAGGACCCTTCAGGCAAACAAGGCGCTGAAATTATTTCGCAATTACAGAAGCTTTCTGACCGTTACGCCTGCTAATAATTACCCACTTCCGGGGCATAGCATTTGCGTCTTGCTGCGTATAAGGGCAAAATGTGTATAAATGTGTATAAATGTCGAGAAAAAGCCCTCATCAAGCTAAGGGTATAATCAGTAACGGAATATTAAGCTTAATGGCCTAATCTCATAGGCATGAGCGAATCCCACCATCAAAAAATTGCCAGTATCAACTGGACGGAATCCGGCGACATGGGTCCCCTCGGGCCATTGCTCGACGACGATTCCATAAGCGATATTCTGATCAACGGGCCGAAAGAAATTTTCGTCGAACGTGGTGGCAAGCTGGAAAAAACCAATATCGAATTCCCCGATGAAGCGAGTCTGCATGCGGTGGCGCAGCTGATCGTATCGGCTGTGGGCCGTGTGCTTGAACCCAGCCGCCCGCTGGTCGATGCACGCCTTGCCGATGGCAGCCGCGTGAACGTGGTCGGGCCACCGCTGGCGGTGGACGGCACGTCGATCTCCATCCGTAAATTCTCACGCGATAAAATCACCATCGACGACATGGTCGCGCGCGAAAGCCTGTCGCAGCCGCTCGGTGAGTTTCTGAAAATCGCTGGTCATTGCCGCATGAATATCGTGTTTTCGGGTGGCACCGGCTCCGGTAAAACCACCCTGCTCAACGCCATGTCACGCACGATTGAACATACCGAACGCATCGTCACCATCGAAGATGCCGTTGAGTTGCAATTACAGCAGCCGCATGTCGTTCGCCTGGAAACCAAACCTGCGCTGGTCGGTCAATCCGCCGACGAGGAAGTCAGTATTCGCGATCTGCTACGCAACGCTCTGCGTATGCGCCCGGACCGTATTATCGTGGGCGAAGTGCGCGGGGCGGAAGCGTTCGACATGATGCAGGCGATGAACACCGGCCACGAAGGGTCGCTCACCACCATCCACGCCAACCACCCACGCGATGCGCTGGCGCGCCTTGAAAACATGATAAGCATGGCGAATCTGAACATCCCCATGCGCTCGATCCGCGCGCAGATTGCGTCCGCGCTGCATCTAATTATCCAGACCAGCCGCATGCGCGACGGCGTTCGCCGCGTTACCTTCGTATCGGAAATCGCTGGCATGGAAGGTGACGTGGTCACCATGAATGATCTATTCCAGTACATTGTCGATTCCGAAGGCTCGGACGGCAAGCTTCAAGGCCATTTTCAGTGGACCGGCATTATGCCCCGCTGCATCAAACGCGTGGCGTATTACGGAGAAATGGAGCGCCTGACTAAGGCTTTAGGAATAAAAATGCCGAAAATTTAAAGCATTTTATTATAAATGCCGCGTTAAACCCTTGCGTGGGCAAATTATTCCAGCTCTTGACGTGCCCTGTACAAAGGAATATCCTTAGAGTTCTAGTACAACAATCAAAGAGAATTATATGCAAATTTCCGTTTCCGGCAAAGGCGTGGACGTAGGCGAGTCGCTGCGTACACACATTGAAAATCAGATCGAAGAACATGTGAACAAATACATTGACCGCGTCACTTCCGTGCAGGTCGTTATTTCCCGTGAAGCACATCTGTTCCGCGTCGATATCACCGGAAACTTAGGAACGCATTCAGGCATCGTTATCCGCAGCAGCGGCGACGCGGGCGACGCCCACTCAGCGTTCGACCTTGCGCTGGACAAAACCACCAAGCAGCTCCGCCGTTACAAGCGCAAGCTCACCAACCACCACAAGGGCGATGCAGGTAACGTAACTGAACTGCCCCGCGCCAAAGGCAAAAAATACACCCTGAAACCGGAAACCGGCGAACAGGAAGACAACACCCATAGCGGCCTCATTATCGCCGAACAATCCACCGACATCGACACGATGACGGTGAGCGAAGCCGTCATGAAAATGGATTTGCAACACCTTCCGGCGCTGATGTTCTTTAATTCCTCGCATGGACGCCTCAACGTCGTCTATCGTCGCAGCGACGGCAACATCTCGTGGGTCGACCCCGAGGCCAAAGCCGCTTAAAGACGCGAATCGAACCCATCTATGCAATTATCGTCTATTTTGCCGCTTGAAGCGGTAATGGCCCATGTTCCTGCTCGCGATAAAAAGCAAGTGCTGAAACTTATGTCGAACGTGGCTTCACACATCACCCATCTGGGCGAGCGCGAAATCTTCAGCACCCTGCAGGAACGCGAGCAGATCGGCTGTACCGGCATGGGCAACGGCGTGTGCATCCCCCACGGGCGTTTTGACAACCTCAAGGAAGTGCATGCGCTGTTCGCGCAGCTGGAACGCCCTGTGGAATTCAATGCCGCCGACGGCCGCCCCGTGGACCTCGTGTTCATGCTGCTGACGCCTACCTGGGCGAATACCGAGCATTTAAAAGCCATCGCCACCATTTCGCGCCTGTTGCGTGATAAGGTTATGTGTGAAGCGCTACGCAAAGCCCGAGACGCCAACACACTGCATATGCTGCTGATCAAGGAACGCGGGCAGGACGCGGCATAATTCACTACTAACCTTGCTGCGAATGCATTTTGTGGCACTTCCGGTGCTCACGAAGCGCTGCTACGCTCTGGTTCTCTCAAAATGACATTCTCACTGACGGCCTAGCGTGAATTACTCTGAATCTGATTTAGCGATTGGCAAACGCCACAAAATCGTTTCTGCTGGCGGCATGGCAGACACCCCTCATCTTTTACTTCATGCAAGCTGCATCAGCATTGGCGGGCGCGGCGTTTTGCTACTCGGCGAATCCGGCAGCGGCAAGTCCGATGTGGCGCTGCGGCTAATCGAGCGCGGGGCAATTCTGGTATCCGACGATCAGGTCGAAATCCGCGCGAAGGACGGGGCGCTGCACGCGTTTGCACCGAAGACGATCGAGGGCCTGCTGGAGGCGCGCGGCGTGGGCATTTTGAAAGTGCCATGCGTGCAGGATATCGCGCTGGCGCTGGCGGTACGTTTAGTTGCGGCGGAGGCCGTGGAACGCATGCCCGAACCGCAGTTCTTTGATTGCCTTGGTCTGCAACTACCATTACTATCGCTGCATGCATTTGAGCCGTCCATATCAGCCAAGATAGGGATGGCGTTACAAGCGCGGGAAACGATCGTATGAAACTTGTCCTTATCACCGGCATGTCCGGCGCCGGAAAGTCCGTCGCGCTGAAGTCCCTTGAGGATTGTGGCTTCGAAGCCATCGACAACCTGCCGCTGGCGTTTTTGCCGCCGCTGGTGCTTTCACAAGCGACGACGCGCAATCTGGTCGTCGGTTCCGATATCCGCAGCCGTGATTTCTCGGCAGAAACTTTCATCGACACCATCACCCCGCTGCGTAACAACCCCGACATCGAATTCAGCATGCTGTTTCTGGATAGCGACGACGAAATCCTGCGCCGCCGCTACACCGAGACCCGCCGCCGCCATCCGCTCACCGTCGACCGCCCCGTGCTGGATGGCATCCGCCATGAGCGCGAACTGGTGGAAAAACTCCGCGCGGTCTCCGACAAGGTCATCGACACCAGCGAGCTGGAAGCCGCCGATTTACGCAAACTCATCACCGCATACTACGCCAGCGAAGAACGGCATTTATCCGTGGTGCTCACGTCATTTTCCTTCAAAGGCGGCCTGCCGCGCGACGCGGATATCGTATTCGACGTGCGCTTCCTGAAAAACCCCCATTACGACTCGAGCCTGCGCCCGCTCAACGGCTTAAACAAGGCCGTCGGCGATTACATCGAATCCGACCGCGATTTTGCGTATTTCTACGGCAAGCTGACCGATCTTTTAAAACCGCTATTGCCGCGCTATCTCGAAGAAGGAAAGAATTACCTCACCATCGCTGTGGGCTGCACGGGCGGGAAGCACCGCTCGGTGTACATGGTGCAAAAGCTCGGTGCATTTTTAGAAACGAGCGGGTATAAAGTCACCTTACGTCACAGGGATCTGGTGCAAGACCTCGCCAACGCCTGATACCATTATAAAAAGGAAATAGTCATGATCGGTGTTGTTGTCGTTACCCACGGAAAGCTTGCGGAAGCCTTTATTTCAGTCACCGAACATGTCGTCGGCAAGCAAGCACAGATGGTCGCCATCGGCATCGAGCCGCAGGATGATTCGGATAGCTGCCGCGAGCAGATCCTGCAAGCGATCAAAGCGGTCGATACCGGCGCGGGCGTGGTCATCCTTACCGATATGTTCGGCGGCACCCCTTCGAACCTTGCCATTTCAGTGATGAAGGAAGAGGGCGTGGAAGTGATTGCTGGCGTCAACCTGCCGATGATGATCAAGCTGGCAAGCGTGCGCGCCACCGCGCCGCTGGAAGACGCGGTCAATCAAGCGCAGGACGCGGCGCGCAAATACATCAACGTGGCCGGAAACCTGCTGGCCAATAAAGGGTAGTTATGGCTGCTGAACTTGTCGCCGAGATTATCAATAAACGCGGGCTGCACGCCCGCGCAGCCGCGAAATTCGTGAAAGTCGTAACTGCCCACGCAGCACAGGTGAGCGTCATCAAGCTCGGCAGCGGCAGCGAAGAAAACTCTCCCCCCGTCGGCGGGTCTTCCATACTCGGATTGATGATGCTAGGCGCGGATCCGGGTTCCAAGCTTTACATTTCAGCAACCGATTCGCAGGCGGATGATGTCATCAAAGCGCTCAAAGAGCTTATCGAAAACAGGTTCGGCGAAGATGAGTAACGACGAAACAGTTATCCCGGTTTCTTCAGAATGGGCCAAAAACGCGCTGGTCAACGGCGAGCGTTATCGCAACTGGTATGCGCAATCACTGAATGAACCGGATGTGTTCTGGGCGAAGGAGGCACAAGCGTTTTCATGGAAGAAAACATGGGACCGGGTGAAGAACACGCGCTTCGAAGCGCCGGTTTCCATAAAATGGTTTGAAGGCGGCAAGCTTAACATCACGGAAAACTGCCTTGACCGGCACCTCGCGATGAACGGCGATCAGGTGGCCTATATCTGGGAAGGCGACAGCCCGAGCGAATCGAAAAAGATCACCTACAAGGAGCTGCACGCGCAGGTCTGCCGCCTCGCCAACGTGCTCAAAAGCCACGGCGTGAAGAAAGGTGACCGTATTACCATTTACATGCCGATGATTCCAGAAGCCGCAGTAGCGATGCTGGCCACGGCGCGCATCGGCGCGGTGCATTCAGTGGTGTTCGGCGGATTTTCGGCGGATGCGCTGCGCGGACGCATCGAAGATTGCCACAGCAAAATCGTAATTACGACCGATGAAGGCCTGCGCGGCGGTAAAAAAGTCCCGCTGAAAGCCAATGTGGATGAGGCGTTGCGCGCGATGGGCAAGGATTCGCCTGTGACGCGCGTCATCGTGACCAAACGCACCGGCGGGCCGGTCGCGTGGGACGGCAAGCGCGACGTGTGGTATCATGACGAGCTGGCGAAAGTGTCGCCGGAATGCATCGCTGAGGTGATGGATGCTGAAGATCCGCTGTTCATTCTTTACACATCAGGGTCCACGGGCAAGCCAAAGGGCGTGCTGCATACCATCGCGGGGTATATGATCTGGGCGTCGGTAACGCATAAATACACGTTCGATTACAAGCCGGGCGATATTTTCTGGTGCACGGCAGATGTGGGCTGGGTGACGGGGCACACGTACTGCGTGTACGGCCCGCTGCTGAACGCCGCCACCATCCTACTTTACGAAGGTATCCCGACTTACCCCGATTGCGGGCGTTTCTGGCAGGTGATCGATAAACATCAGGTCACGATTTTCCACACCGCGCCCACCGCCATACGCTCGCTGATGCGCGAAGGTGTTGAAGCTATCAAAAAAACTTCGCGCAAATCGCTGCGCCTTATCGGCAGCGTCGGCGAACCTATCAATCCCGAAGCGTGGCTATGGTACTGGCGCAATGTCGGCGACAAGCGCTGCCCGGTTGTCGACACATGGTGGCAGACCGAAACCGGCGGCAACATGATCACCCCCCTTCCCGGCGCCACCGATTTAAAGCCCGGCTCGGCCACACTGCCTTTCTTCGGCGTGAAACCCGTCATTACCAACCAGCAAGGCGTCATACTCGACGGTGTGTGCGAAGGAATGCTGTGCATCAACGATTCATGGCCAGGGCAAGCCCGCACCATTTACGGCGACCATGAGCGCTTTGAGCAAACCTATTTCAGCCAGGTTCCGGGCATGTACTTTACTGGCGACGGCGCCAAGCGTGACGGTGATGGCTATTATTGGATTACGGGTCGTATCGACGACGTGTTGAACGTGGCTGGCCACCGCCTAGGCACCGCCGAGATCGAAAGCGCGCTGGTGGCCCACAAAGACGTGGCGGAAGCCGCCGTCGTCGGTTTCCCGCATGATATAAAGGGACAAGGCATTTACGCCTACGTCACACTCAACCAAGGCGTCATCGAGGCCGAAACTCTGCTCAAGGAACTGATCCAGTGGGTCCGCCACCAGATCAGCCCCATCGCTACGCCGGATGTCATCCATTTCACCCCCGCCCTCCCCAAAACCCGCTCCGGCAAGATCATGCGCCGCATCCTGCGCAAAATCGCCGAAGGCGATACGTCCAATTTGGGCGATACCTCTACCCTTACAAATCCCGAGATCGTTCAGCAGCTTATCGACACCAAGCGCAAGGCCTGAACTTTAAAAAAACGCTTTCATACTAAGCGAATTGCGCCAAAAAATTTGCTCATCTTAGAGCCGAAAAATGTCAGCGCTTAAGCCTTGTCCCATTTTCCCGTCCGAATAGTAACGAAGCTATCCCGCTGTTTACTAAATCTTAGTGTTTCTGATGAATAGTGTAGGGTGACGTTAAAGCAATAAGATGTATGGAATAAATGATGCAAGAAGAACTATTGATGGCGGAGCTGCTGTGCACACGTCTTTGCCATGACCTGACTGGCCCGATCGGCGCGGTGAATAACGGCGCGGAATTTTTGAGCGAAGAAGGTTTCAACCTTCAAGGACAGGCGATTGAGCTGATCACGTCGAGCGCGTTTTCGGCGGTGGCGCGGTTGCAATATTATCGCATGGCGTACGGCAAAGTGCGCGATCATGGCGAGGCCAGCCTTGCCGATAAACAAAAACTCGCGGCGGATTTCTTTGCCGACACGAAGATCACCCTCGACTGGCCGGATAACCACACCGACGCGGTGGGCGTTTCCATCAGCCTGAAAATGTCGCGGTTGATTTTCAATCTGCTGATCGTTGCAGCCGCCACTCTGATTCGCGGCGGCTCGATTGCGGTTCGCATCATGCAAGACGAGAAGGAAAGCAAGATCGTGACGTTCAAGGTGCAGGGTACCAACCTGAAATGGGACGATGAAATCGATTCCGTCTTCGCTGGCAAGGTAACGCCCGCCCAGCTGACGCCAAAGAATGTACAGACGTATTTGACGAAGCGCTTTATCGAAGATCTGAATGCAAGCTTTACGCATAAAGTTGACGGCGAAACACTAGAAATGAAAGTCGTTCAAACGAACGGCTAGAAATGGCGATGCAATGGATGACCTGATTAGTGAATTCATTACGGAATCAACCGAAAACCTGGCAACGCTGGATTCGGAGTTGGTGAAACTTGAGCAGAATCCCAACGATTCGGTAATTCTTGGCAATATTTTCCGTATGATGCACACCATCAAGGGCACCTGCGGGTTCCTTGGTTTGCCGCGCCTTGAAAGCGTGGCGCATGCCGGGGAAAACGTTCTCGGCAAAATCCGCGATAAAGAGCTGGAAGCCACGCCGCAAGCCATCACCCTCATTCTTGAATCGCTCGACACCATCAAGGGGCTGATCGATTATCTCGACGAAAAAGGCGAAGAACAGGCAGGCGAAGACAGCGCGCTGATCGGCCGCCTCAATCATTATGCCGATACCGGCACCGTGCTCGGCGAAGCGCCTCCTGCCGCGTATATACCTACCCCTGTGGCCGAAGCTGGGCCCGCTCCGGCAGATAACGGGGTGGTCAACCACGCCGATAACAACAATTTCCCGCATTTCAAAGGCGAAGACGATCCGATTATCAAGGAAGCCTTAGAAAAAATGGCGGCTGACGAAGCGCGCAAAGCGGCGGAAGTCAACGGCGGCGCGCCAGTAGCAAATCCTGCCGATAATAGCAATTTCCCGCATTTTAAAGGCGAAGACGATCCGGTCATTAAAGAAGCTCTGGAAAAAATGGCTCTGACAGCCAAAGCACCAGCCGCCGCACCTGCACCGCAGGCAGCTAAACCTGTCGAAAAACCTGCCGCTAAACCGGCGGCGAAAGCCGATGACGGCGAAGCCAAGGAAGGCGGCGCCGGTGGCGCCAACCAATCCATCCGCGTGAACATCGACGTGCTGGAAACGCTGATGCAGATGGTGAGCGAACTCGTGCTCACCCGCAACCAGCTGATGCAGATCGTTCGCACGAAAGAAGACAAGGATTTCATGACGCCGCTGCAGCAGCTGTCACATATCACGACGGAATTGCAGGACGGTGTGATGAAAACCCGCATGCAGCCGATTGGTAACGCATGGTCGAAATTCCCGCGTTTGATTCGCGATTTATCGAATGACCTCGGCAAGAAAATCGACCTAAAAATGGTCGGCGCCGAAACTGAACTCGACCGGCAATTGCTCGAAGTCATCAAAGATCCCCTGACGCACATGGTGCGAAACTCCTGCGACCACGGGCTGGAAACGCCCGCTGAGCGCGTGATTGCGGGCAAACCAGAAACCGGCACGGTCATTCTCAGCGCCTATCACGAAGGCGGGCACATCATCATCGAAATCAAGGATGACGGGCGCGGCATCAATATTGACCGCGTGAAAGCAAAAGCCGTTTCCAGCGGTGTCGCCACCGAAGCGCAGCTGGAAGCCATGACGGATAAACAGATCGCGCAGTTCATTTTCGCACCCGGTTTCTCGACGGCGGAAAAAGTGACGAGCGTGTCTGGCCGCGGCGTGGGCATGGACGTGGTCAAAACCAACATCGAAAAAATCGGCGGCACGCTGGACCTCGATTCGGTCTGGGGCAAAGGCTCGCAGGTGAGTATCAAAATTCCGCTGACGCTGGCCATCGTGTCGGTATTGCTGGTGGAAGTGCAGGGCCAGAAATTCGCGATTCCGCAGATCAACGTGCTGGAGCTCGTGCGCGTTTCACCGACGGCGGAGCTGAAGGTGGAAACAATCAACAGCAAGCCTGTGCTGCGCCTGCGCAACAAGCTGGTGCCGCTGGCGGTGCTATCGGAAATCCTTGGCGCCGCCCCGGATCTGGAAAAATTGCTCACGCGTGAACTGTATGTCGCGGTCTGCCGCGTCGGCGGTTACGATTTTGGAATTCTGGTTGAGCGCGTGTACGATACGGAGGAAATCGTGGTGAAACCCGTGCCGAGCATCCTTAAGCACCTCAACGTTTACGCGGGTAACACCATTCTTGGCGACGGTAGCGTGATCATGATTCTGGACCCGAACGGTGTCGCCAAATCGATCAGCAACGCCGACCTGCATGAGCATGCGGCTAGCACGGTAACGGCCAAAGACATGTCGGAAAGCGGCGCACTGGTTGGCTTCTTGCTCTTCTCCACCGGCAAGGGGGCGCCAAAATCCGTGCCGCTGGAACTGGTATCACGCCTTGAAGAAATCGAAGTCAGCAGCATAGAAATTGCCGGTGACAGGCCGGTCGTGCAGTACCGCGACGAGCTGATGCGCTTGATTACGCTCAATGACGATTTCGAACTGCCGACGAGCGGCGCTGTGGATGTTATCGTGTTTAGCTATGACAAAAAAGTCATCGGGCTTGTGGTCAAGGAAATCATCGACATCGTGTACACCAGTTTTGCCATCAAGATCAGCAGTTCCGAAGCTAAGAGCCAGGGTTGCTTTGGTAGCATGGTCGTTGCCGGTAAGAGCACGGACGTGATCGACGTGGGTTATTTCCTCTCGGATATGGTCGAAAGCGCCGTCAGCGACCATAACGGCATCAGCAAAAACCGCGCCGCGGAATGCAAGGTACTACTCGTCGAAGACAGCCCGTTCTTCCGCAACCTGACCGTCCCGTTCCTCGCTTCGGTCGGTTATAAAGTTACCACCGCCGACAGCGCCGAAGACGCGCTGGAAGTGTTGCAGCAGCACAACTCGAAATTCGACATGATCATCACTGACATCGAAATGCCGGGCATGGATGGGTTTGCCTTTGCGGAACTGTGCCGAAATTCGCCCAAAACCGGGCATATCCCGATCATCGCCTACACCGCTACGATCAGCGAAGCGACGCTCAAGCGCAGCCGCAGCATCGGCCTGAACGATTGCATCGTGAAGACCGACCGCACGGGGCTATTGGAATCCGTCTCCCATTGTTTAGTGGGTGACATGCCGGCAGTGAGGCACTAATGCAAGCGAACATATCCATGATCCGCGTTGAAAACGAAGTCGAAAGCAAGATGTACGTCACCATGCGTGTCGACAGGCAGCTGTTCGGCATTGAAGTCCGCAACGTGCGCGACGTGCTGCGCCAGCAGAAAATCACACCCATTCCGCTCGCACCGCCGGAAATTGCCGGTTCGCTGAACCTGCGCGGCCGCATTGTGACCGTGATCGATTTGCGCAAACGTTTACAGCTCGGCGAAAAGACGACGCCCGGCGAAAACACGTTCGTGGTGATCGAACAAAAAGGCGAGCTATACAGCCTGATGATCGACAGCGTGTCGGAAGTGTTGACGATTCCGAGCGCAGAAATTGAAAAAACGCCCGCCAATCTCGGCCTGACGTGGAAAGATATCGCCACCGGGATTCACAAACTGCCTGACGAGCTGATTGTTCTTGTCGATGTCCAAGCACTGTTAAGGTTATAAATCATGCCATCCTGTCTCATTGTCGATGATTCTAAAGTCGTGCGCAAGCTGGAGCGCCGCATCATGGAAGAACTCGGGTTCACCATTTCCGAAGCCGAAGATGGCCAAAAAGCAGTGGAATTCTGCACCACGCAGAAACCCGACCTGATCCTGCTCGACTGGCACATGCCGGTGATGGATGGGCTGGAGTTCCTCAAGGCGCTGCGCGCTATGCCGGACGGGGCGAAACCCAAAGTATTATTCTGCACGACCGAAAGCGAAATGAGCCACATCATCGAAGCGATGAGCTGCGGCGCGGATGAATACGTCATGAAACCTTTCGACGCCAGCATTATCCGGGGCAAGCTTGAACAAATAAATATGCTTTAATTTCCATCAGCGAGCCTTCCATGACAATTTCTGTTTTGCTTGTTGATGATTCGGCGATTATTCGCGGCCTGATGAACAAGGCCTTGAGCGAAAATCCATCCATCGTGATCGTCGGCTCCGCCTCCAATGGCTTGCAGGCGATCCAGATGGCCAAAGAGCTACTACCGAAAATTATCATCCTCGATATCGAAATGCCGGTCATGGATGGCATCACGGCCCTGCCGGAATTGCTGAAAACGGCGCCGGGTAGCAAAATCATCATGTCCTCCACCCTCACCTCGCGCAACGCGTCGATCAGTATGCAGGCTTTATCGCTGGGCGCTACGGATTATCTCGCCAAGCCTTCGGCGCGCACCGGCGAGGAAGTGCAGCAGTTTTATTTCGAGCTGATCAATAAAATCCTTGCGCTTGGCGGCGCCCCGCCCGCGACGACTCTTCATGCCACGGCCGCTCCCGCGCAAGCTGCCAAACCTATAGCCGCTGCGCCCTTACCGCCTAAGGTGGATGCCAAGCCGGTTCCCAAGCTTAATCCCGGCGAACGCCTGAACCCGATGGGCGTAACCGCCCTTGCCATCGCATCATCGACCGGCGGCCCACAGGCGCTGTTGTCGTTGTTTACGCAGTTGCAGGGCAAGCTCAATAATATTCCGATTTTCATTACGCAGCACATGCCGCCGACCTTCACCACGATTCTGGCGGAACATATCACCAAAACCGGGAACCGCCCCTGCACCGAAGGCAAAAACGGCGAAGAAGTGGTCAACGGCCACGTCTATCTCGCGCCGGGGGATTACCACATGGTGATGGAAAAAAATGGCGCAGGTAAAACGATTGTAACACTCAACAAAAATCCGCAGGAAAACTTCTGCCGCCCGGCGGCCGACCCGATGCTCCGCTCGCTTAGCGCCATTTACGGCAGCCATCTTGCGGTGGTGGTTCTGACAGGCATGGGACAAGACGGGATGGAAGGCGCTAAAGTCGTCGTCAATAACGGCGGCGGCGTGATCGCGCAGGATGAAGCTAGTTGCGTGGTATACGGCATGCCAAAGGCCATCGTGGAGCACAAGCTATGCAAAGCGGTGCTACCGCTGAACGATATCGCGCCATTTCTGATTCAACAGATAGACAGGATTGGCGGATGAATCCTGGCGAGTTCCGATTCTTTGCAGATTTGATTAAGAAACGGTCCGGCATCACGCTGACTGATGACAAGGAATACCTTGTCGAAAGCCGCCTGATGCCGCTGGCGCGCAGTAAACAATTAACCACCCTGTCGGAACTCTGCGCCAAGCTGCGCGCGAACCCGACCGAAGAATGGCTGGTCGAAATAACCGAAGCGATGACCACCAACGAGTCGTCCTTCTTCCGCGACATCAAGCCATATGAACTGCTGCGCAAGCTGGTGCTGCCGAAAATCATCGCGGCTAACAATTCCAAGCAGATGCGTATCTGGAGCGCGGCGTGTTCGACCGGTCAGGAACCTTATTCCATCTCGATGACGCTGAAAGGAGAGGCGGCCAACCTGCCGGGTTGGAAATTCGATATCTTAGCGACGGACCTTGCCAAAAAGGTGGTCGATAAGGCCGAGTCTGGCATTTACTCGCAGTTTGAGGCACAAAGAGGGCTTCCGATTCAAATGCTTATCAAGTATTTCGATTCGCTGCCGAATACGACATGGCAGCTTAAAAACAACATTCGAGACATGGTGAAGTTCCAAACGCAGAACCTGCTGGAAGATTACAGTCGTCACGGCAAGTTCGACATCATTTTCGTCCGCAACGTATTGATTTACTTTGAAGATGGTACCAAGGCGCAAATCACCGCCAAAATGGCCCGCTCGTTGCAACCGCACGGCGTGCTCATTCTCGGCTCGACCGAAAACCTTATTGATCCAACTGGGCTTTTCGCCCCGTTACCCGATTTCCGTGGGGCTTACACACTAAAGTGAGTTTTTGCCAACTCACCAATTGAAACCTGTAACAAAACAGGTTATCAACTGCCATCCCATATCCCCAGTTTTCGGAGACTCCCATGAATATCACGCCAAAAGTTAAACAAATCCTCAGCCACTACGAAAGCGACTGCCCGGGCACGAAAGCGAATCTGTGCCGCATGCTGATGCAGGGCCGCCTCGGCGGCACGGGCCGCATGGTAATCCTGCCGGTCGATCAGGGTTTTGAACATGGCCCGGCGCGCAGCTTCGCAAAAAACCCGGCGGCCTATGACCCGCACTACCATTTCCAGCTCGCCATTGACGCGGGCCTGAACGCTTACGCCGCACCGCTTGGCATGATCGAAGCAGGCGCCGACACTTTCGCGGGCCAGATTCCGCTCATTCTTAAAGTCAACAGCGCCAACTCACTCGCCCCCAAAGACGACGTGCCGGACCAGGCCGTTACCGGCACCGTATCCGACGCGTTGCGCCTCGGTTGCTCGGCCATTGGCTTTACCATCTATCCCGGCAGCCACGGCACGTTCGACATGATGGAAGAAATCCGCGAACTGGCGGAAGAAGCCAAAGCCGCCGGCCTTGCCGTCGTCATCTGGTCGTACCCGCGCGGTGCGGGCGTCACCAAGGAAGGCGAAACGGCACTGGACGTGTGCACCTATGCTGCGCACATGGCGGCCCTTCTTGGCGCGCACATCATTAAAGTGAAACCGCCGACTGAAATTCTGTCGCAGGACGAAGCCAAAAAAGTCTACGAGGCGGAAAAAATCCCGGTCAAAACGATGGCCGACCGCATCGCGCACGTTAAACAGGCGTGCTTCAACGGCAAGCGCATCGTGGTGTTCTCCGGCGGCAACGCCAAAAGCGAAGAAGACTTGTTAAACGAAATCCGCGGCCTTCGCGACGGCGGCGCCAACGGTTCGATCATCGGCCGGAACACCTTCCAGCGCCCGCGCGAAGAAGCGCTGAAGTTGCTGGATAACATTATTAAAATTTACAAAGACGAGCTGTAATTGGCCCATTGCCGCCTTTACCTCATCAGCCCTCCGACCATTGAGCTTAAGGCATTTGCCAAAAGTCTCGGCGAAGCGTTTTCGGGCGGTGATGTCGGCAGTTTCCAGTTGCGCCTCAAAGGCGCCAGCGACGCGGACATCATCGCGGCCGCCAAAGAACTGATTCCCATCTGCCACGCGCACAAGGCGGCCTTCATCCTCAACGACCGCCCCGATCTCGTCATCCAATGCAACGCCGACGGCGTGCATCTGGGGCAGGATGACTGCCCGGTGAAAAAAGCCCGCGCCATTGTCGGCGAACACCGCGTCATCGGTATTTCCTGCCACGATTCCCGCCACATGGCGATGGAAGGCGGCGAAGAAGGCGCGGATTACGTCGCTTTCGGAGCGTTCTACCCCACCAAAAGCAAAAGCCCGGAAGCCCTCGCCAAATACGGCACGCCAACGGTAGAAATCCTCGACTGGTGGCAATCGCTGACGGTCATTCCATGCGTTGCCATCGGCGGTATCACCCCTCAGAACTGCGCCCCGCTGGTGCAGGCTGGCGCCGATTTCATTGCGGCCATGGCCGCCGTATGGGAACATCCCGAAGGCCCAGCCAAGGCCGTAGCGGCTTTCAACGAACAGATTCAGTATGCATCTTCAAACCATCCCCGCCCGCTTTGAAGATGTGACGCAGGCCTTATATAAGGCCTTCACATTGCAGGATTATGAAAGCATCGACGCAATCATCGAGAACTATACGGTCAGCAGCTTCACACGTGTCGTGCGTTCAAAAACACCGATTTTTACTGAAGTCGCCAACATGCTCGGCAGCACCGAAGATATGCCCGTCCATGATCGTCCCTACGTTACCGGGCTTATCGTGCAGGGCCTTGAACATATTTTCGATAAAATTGACTCTAAACTTGCATCTGGCGGTAAATCAGATAAAGAACTGCTGCATGAAGTGGTTCATGCGTCATGCAACCATGTTTCGCACACCGCTTTGCTGCCTTCCGGCGGCACCGTGCGCGACCTGCTGGAGCATTACATCGGCGCAGACATGAATCAGATGCCTAAAGATAAAGCCTACGTGGATGTTTACAAGCTGGTAAATAAATATAAACTGGCGCAAACACAGGACGTTCTGGCAGAGCGAACAAAAACGAGAGTCAAAGGAAGAGAATTATGAAAATTGATGGTGGCGCAGTACGCATGGGCATGGTGATTGAGTGGCAGGACAAGCTGTGGCTCGTAGTGAAACACGAAATCCGCACCCCCGGCAACCTCCGTTCATTCAATCAGGTTGAACTTAAGGACATCCGCAACGGCACTAAAAACACCCCCCGCTTCGCTTCCGACGAAAAGATCGAGCGCGTGACGCTGGATTCCAAGCCATACAACTTCCTGTTCGCCGACGGCGACAATCTGACCTTCATGGACAACGAAAGCTATGAGCAGATCACCATGAACAAAGACATGCTCGGCGAGCGCTTCGCTTTCTTACAGGACGGCATGACTGTTGAAATCGAAACCTACGAAGGCGCGCCGCTCTCGGTTAAGCTGCCTTCGAAAGTCACACTTAAAATCACCGAAGCTGATCCGGTTGTAAAAGGCCAGACGGCATCCTCGTCGTACAAGCCCGCTATCCTCGAAAACGGCGTACGCGTTATGGTTCCGCCGTTCATCGGCGCGGGCGAAAGCATCGTGGTCGACACCAGCTCGCTGGAATATGTCGAACGTGCCAAAGTAGCGTAAGGCTCCAATTGCCCTATGACCACGCCATTAATCAATGTTATGTCCGCTGCCGCCATCAAGGCTGGCCGGGGTTTGCTGCGCGATTTCAACGAAGTCAACAACCTCGAAGTTTCGCGCAAAGGCACGGCTAATTTCGTCACCGCCGCCGATATCCGCACCGAGCAGTTCCTGCAGCGCGAACTCGCCAAAGTGCGCCCCACCTTCGGTTTCCTCATGGAAGAAGGTGGAGAAGTCAAAGGCAAGGACGGCAAGTACCGCTGGGTCATCGACCCGCTCGACGGCACCAGCAATTTTATCCATTCGATCCCCTATTTCTGCATATCCATCGGCGTTGAAGAGCGCGATGAAAGCGGCAAAAGCTCGCTCGTCGCTGGCGTAATTTACGATCCCATCCATAACGAAGTTTTCGCCGCCGAAAAAGGCAAAGGCGCCTACCTCAACGATCGCAAGATCTCCGTGTCGCAGCGCCCGACCATCGAAGATTCGATGCTCGTCACCGGCAACCCCGGCGCAGCTCCGGGCGCGGACCGCTCGAAGATCATCGGCACGCTGCTGGAAAAAGGTTCCATTGTGCGTTATTTCGGTGCAACCGCGCTTGACCTCGCCTACCTCGCCTCGGGCCGCATCGACGCATGCTGGTACTACACCGCCCAACCGTGGGATGTCGCAGCTGGCATCATCATCGTGCAGGAAGCGGGCGGCATCGTCACCGGCTTTGACGGCAGCACTGCCACGATGAACAGCAAAGGCTTCGTCGCCGCCAACAAATCGCTGCACGCGCCGATGCAGAAACTCCTCTCGCCTCTCGCGTAAATCGCTTTTAAACCACACAGCCAAAATATAATTAATTTAGGCAGCGAGATTTCAGTTGCTTAAAGCATGTTTTTTGACTTAATCAGTAGATTGAATTAAGTGTGCCAGTTGCTGGCTGATTTTTAGGATTGCTATGGCTTATCTGAAAAACCTCGTATCGCTCGTTAAAACCTCTGATTTCTCCGCGTGCGTTCGCGCTGCGTCGCTTGGCGGATTACTCGTTCTTTCCAGCCATGCCTTCGCCCAGACCAACCCCGGCATGCCCATCAACGGCGCTTACGTCACCGGCCAGAGCGAAAACACCAATTCCGGCCAGCCGATGCAACCCTTGCTCCAGCCCGCACCTTCCCAGCCACAGCAAGCCCAACAGCAGCAAGCGCAAGAGCCGTACGGCCAGCTCGCGCCTGCCGCAGGCTATCGCCCGGAACGCCAGACCTTCTCGCAATATTATAAAAACCAGCTTACCGATCCCAACGCACAGGCCCAGCAGCAAGCTGCCGGTAATCAGGATGGCCAGCCCGGCGACGTAAACCAGCAGCCGGTCTACGAAAATCAGACCACCACGACAACGACCATCACGGTCGCTCCCGGCCAGATGACCGAACAGGTCGTCTACCCCGCCGACCAGCAGACCGCGCCGCAGCCGATGCAGCAGCAACCCGTATACGCCCAGCCGACCAGCGCTCCGCCGCAGGCGCAGGACATCCAGCAGCTTTATGGACAACAGCCCGCACAGGCAGTTGCTCCACAACCGATCCCTGCCCCGCAGATTGTGGATCAGGGCCAGGTTCAGGTTAGCCAGCCGCCACGACTTGTGTGGGTAGAAGGCCCGAAAGGCCAGCCGCTGCCGGAAAAGCCAAAAGAAAAAGCGCCCAAGGTTAAAGCCCACGCGAAAGCCAAAGCCGTCAAAACGCATAAAGAAGCCGCTGCCGCTCCGGTTGACGTCACTCCGAAAGAAAGCAAAAAAGATAAAGCCAAGCGCCTCGCCGCTGAGCGCAAGCAAAAGCACGACGAGCAAGTAGCGGAAGTTAAAGCAGCTAAAGAAGCCAAAATTGCTGAAGCAACCGCCAAAGCCATGACCGCTAAACAGGCTGCTGATGCGAAGAAAGCCGCCGCCGAGCAGAAAATCGTCGAAGCTAAAGTCGCTAAGGATGCAAAAAAAGCAGCCGAGCAGAAAGCCATTCAGGAAGCCCAGAAAGCCGCTGAAATGAAAGCAGCGGATGAATCGCGCAAAGCCGCTGAAGCCAAAGCCGCCGCCGAGGCACAGAAAGCTGCCCAAGTTAAAGCCGCTGACGATGCCAAACATGCCGACGAAGGCCGCAAAGCTGAAGACGCGCGCAAAGCACTTGATACTCAGCATGCCGCCGAAGTCAAAGCTGCCGACGACGCCAAGCACGCCGCTGAAATGAAAGCTGGCGACGACGCGAAAAAAGCAGCGGAAGCCAAAGCGGCCGAAGATGCAAAGCAAGCCGCCACACAGCCGCCGGTTGCCGCCGCTCCGACTCCTCCGGCGCCGCCGCCAGCTCCGAACAACGCCAATCCGCCAGCTCCGCCGCCACCACCGGGCGCTCCGTCTGCACCTGGCGCTCCGCCATCACCGTCGCAGCAGCAGCCTGCTGCGCCGCCGCCTCCGCCGCCTCCGGGCGCTCCGGCTGGGCAGCAGCCACTGATCAACGCCGCTCCAGCAGCACCTGCCGATTCGGCAGCGGTGACCGCTACCAACCAGGCGATTGCTGAAAAACCGGCCGCTGCCTCCACCGGAAAACCGGCCCTGACCATCGACTTCAAGAGCACGGAAACCACCGTTCCGCTCTCCGTGAAGGACGATATCAACAAAATCGCCAAGCGCCTTATCTCTAATAATAACGAACGCGTAACGCTCATCGCTTACGCCGCCGCTATCGGCGACCAGGTGAGCACGGCGCGGCGCATCTCATTGTCGCGTGCTCTTTCGGTTCGCGCCTATTTGATTGACGCTGGCGTTAACAACCTGCGCATTAACGTGCAGGCAGAAGGCGACAAGAATCCGGGCGGCGATCCCGATCGCGTCGATCTGATCGTTTCAGCTACTGGGGACCAGAGCGCGCCGTAACGTTTAAACGTTGCGCGCGCCGGTCCGCCGGAGCACCCATTAACCCAATTCAGGGACAAAAAATCATGGCAGGCCATTCACAATTTGCAAACATCATGCATCGCAAAGGCGCACAGGACGCCAAAAAAGCGAAGGTATTTACCAAGATCACGCGCGAAATCATTTCCGCTGCCAAAGGCGGTGCGCCGGACATCAACACCAACCCGCGCCTGCGCACGGCGGTGCTGTGGGCCCGTTCGGAAAACATGCCGCGCGACCGCATAGAAGCGGCTATCAAGCGCGGCTCTGGCGCCGTCGATACCGATAATTATGAAGCGATCCGCTACGAAGGCTATGGTCCGGGCGGTGTTGCCGTCATCGTGCAGGCATTGACCGACAACCGCAACCGCACCGCGCCAGAACTGCGCGCGACGTTTACAAAATACAACGGCAACCTCGGCGAAACCGGCAGCGTCAGCTTCATGTTCGATTTCGTAGGCCTCATCACCTTCCCCGCAACCGCCGCTACCGAAGAGCATATATTCGAAGCCGCCCTCGAAGCGGGCGCGGACAACTGCGAATCGTCGCCGGAAGGCCATATCATTACCACCGCGCAGGACCAGCTAGCCGCCGTGCGCGACGCGCTGGAAAAATCTTATGGGCAGTCGGCCTCGGCCAAGCTCACATGGATTCCCAAAAACCTATCACCAGTGAGCGAAGAAATCGCGATGCAGTGCCTGAAACTCATTGAAGCCCTCGAAGATTACGACGACGTGCAGGAAGTGTACACCAATCTGGAAATTCCCGAATCGCTGATGGCGAAACTCACGGCATGACGCTCATCCTCGGAGTCGATCCGGGATTACAGCGCACTGGCTGGGGTATCATTTCCTCGCGTTCCAACCAGCTTTCCTTCATCGCCTGCGGTGTCGTAAAAACCGACAACACCCTGCCTTTGGCCGAACGCATCAAGCAATTACACGACGGCTTGCTCGATGCCATCGTGCGTTATAAGCCAGAGGAAGCCGCCGTGGAAGAGACCTTCGTCAACATGAACGGCGCCTCGACGCTCAAACTCGGTCAGGCGCGCGGCGGGATTCTTTTAACGCTTTCCTTGTCAGGGCTCAGCGTTTGCGAATATAGTGCCAATATGGTTAAAAAATCTGTCGTCGGCGCGGGCCATGCCGGCAAGAATCAGGTGGGCATGATGGTAAAAATGTTGCTACCGGCAAGCGATGCCACAAAATTTAAAACAGGTGGGGCCGACGCCGCTGATGCGCTGGCCGTTGCCATCTGCCATGCGCATCACCGCGTCGCCAACCAGCTTAAAGCAAAGGTGCTCACATGATCGGAAAATTACGCGGCAAAGTCGATGCGGTGGATGAAGACAACATTGTTTTAGATGTGAACGGCGTCGGCTATAACGTGTTCTGCTCGTCGCGCACGATTTCAGCCCTTCCCGGCGAAGGCGAAGCGGCGCAACTGATAATCGAAACGCACGTGCGCGAGGACCATATCCATCTTTACGGTTTCCCCGACACGGTGGAACGCGACTGGTTCCGCCTGCTCGCCACCGTCCAGCGCGTGGGCAATAAAATGGCGCTGACGATTTTGGGCGCGTATACGCCGCAACAACTGGCCAACGCAATTCTGGCGAAAGATACCTCCGCCTTCAGCCGCATCAGCGGCGTCGGTCCGAAGCTCGCCGAACGTATCGTCACCGAGCTGAAAGATAAAGTCACCAAACTGCCGACCAGCAGCTTCCAGTCCACAAGCGCCGGCACGGCCACCGCCGCCATCAAAGGCAAAGCAAATCCCTCCGCCGACACCACCATCGACGATGCGATTTCGGCGCTGGTCAATCTCGGCTATTCCCGCACGGAAGCGTACGGCGCGGCGATGAAAGCCCGTCAGGAAGCAGACGGCGTGCCGAGCATCGACAAGCTCATTCGTTTAAGCCTGAAAGAACTGGTGCGCGCCTAAATGGAAGCAGACGAACGCATCCTGAACCCGGCATCGAACGAGGCGGACCAGCTTAACCAGGCAATCCGTCCGCTCGCGCTCGATGAGTTCACCGGCCAGCCGGAAATATGCGGCAATTTAAGCGTGTTTATCAACGCCGCGCGCGGGCGTGCGGATGCGCTGGACCATGTGTTGCTGTACGGCCCGCCGGGCTTAGGAAAAACCACGCTGGCGCAGATTATCGCAAAGGAAATGGGCGTCGGTTTCCGCCCGACTTCCGGTCCGATTCTGACCAAAGCGGGCGATCTCGCCGCCGTGCTTACGAACTTACAAGCGGGAGACGTACTTTTCATCGATGAAATCCACCGCTTAAACCCAGCCGTTGAAGAAATACTCTACCCGGCGATGGAAGATTTCAAGCTCGACCTGATTATCGGCGAAGGCCCAGCGGCGCGCACTGTGCGCATCGATTTGCCGAAGTTTACGCTGGTAGGCGCCACCACGCGCCTTGGCTTGATCACCGGGCCGCTGCGCGACCGCTTCGGCATTCCGCTACGCCTGCGGTTTTACGACACGAAAGAGCTGCAAAGCGTCGTGGAACGCGCCTGCACGTTCCTAAATATCGGCATCACACCGGACGGCTCCCACGAAATCGCCCGCCGCTCGCGCGGAACGCCGCGTATCGCCATCCGCCTGTTGCGCCGTGTGCGCGACTTTGCCCACGCAGCTTCTAAAAATATCATCGACAAGAAACTCGCCGACGATTCGCTCAGGCGCCTCGAAGTTGACGCGCTCGGCCTCGACAGCGCAGACCATCGCTACTTACGCTACATTGCCGACCATTACCAAGGCGGCCCCGTCGGCGTTGAAACCATCGCCGCCGGGCTTTCTGAGCAGCGCGACGCGATTGAAGAAACTATCGAGCCGTATTTGCTACAGATCGGCTTCATCCAGCGCACACCGCGCGGGCGTTTGCTCACGAAAGGATGCTTCGCGCATCTGGGCCTGAAAGCACCGATGCAGGTGGCGGAATTACCGCTACTGTTTGAGGAGGAATAATGATTTTAGGCAACCCTGTCGGGTTTTGGCATGGATATACGCATTGAAAAAGCGCAGCCGAAGCACCTGCCCCAGCTGGCGGTGTTCGCTGCGGAGAATTTCAGCAAGAATTTCGGTCATCTTTACAAACCCGAAGCATTGGCCGAACACCTGCTCAAAACCTGCTCGATCGCATTCTTCGACAAATCTCTGGCGGGCGGCGAACATATTTCCGTCGCGCTCGATGGGGACATCATCGTCGGCTATGTAAAAGCCGGCTATCTCGGCCTTCCCGTGGGAACGCCGGAACTTGGCTCAAAAGAACTTCAGCGGCTCTATGTCGGCGAAGCCTATCAGGGCAAAAAAATCGCCCACCCACTTATGAAAACAGCGCTCGCCGCGCTCGGCCCCTGCCCCATCTATGTCGGCGTCTGGGAAAACAACCACCGCGCGCAACGGTTTTACGCCAAGTATGGCTTTGCCCCGTTCTCGGAATACCTCTATATTGTCGGCGACACCGCTGACCGCGAATTAATCCTGCGAAGGCCCATCCCATGACCAAAGGCTCCCACTCTTTCCCTATCCGCATCTACTACGAAGACACCGACGCCGCGGGCATCGTGTACTACGCAAACTACCTGCGCTTCGCCGAGCGCGCGCGCACCGAGGCGCTGCGGCTTTCGGGCATCGACCAGTCCGAGCTGCTGCGCGACCAGAACATCGGCTTCGTGGTCCGCAAATGCATTGTCGAATTTTTAAAGCCAGCTATGCTGGATGATCTCTTGACAATCGAGACACGTTTGGCGGATATAAACAAGGTCAGTATGGAACTGGTACAGACGATCCGCCGAGGCACGGAAACGCTTGTGACGATGGAGGTTAAGCTCGTCGTCGTGGGTTCCGGGCTCAAGCTGGCGAAAATACCCGATTTCGTGCGTAAGGCCATGCTGAAAATCTTTAATCACTAACCACACTCACAGGTGAAAGTAACCGAAATGGCAGATCCAGTTTCTACCGCCGTCCAGAGCGTCGATTCCGCAAACCTCGCTGGCACCGCCGTCGTCCATGATTTTTCAATCATCGGAATGTTCATGAACGCTGACATGGTGGTCAAGCTGGTCATGGTGATGCTGTTGCTCGCGTCGTTTTGCTGCTGGGCGATCATTTTTGAAAAATGGTACCTGTTCCGCAACATCAAAGCCAAGGCGCAGCGCTTTGAAAACGAATTCTGGTCAAGCGAAGCGCTGGACAAATTCTACGAAAAATCCAAAAAACGCGCCAACCACCCGATGGCGATCATCTTCGTGGCCGCCATGGAAGAATGGTTCCGCTCCAAAACCGGCAGCCCCACCACCGGCGGCGGCTTAAAAATGTCGCTGCGCGAACGCATCGTGCAGGTCATGCAGGTATCGCGCAACCGCGAAATTGAAAATGTCGAAAGCGGCCTCGGCTTCCTCGCCACCGTTGGTTCGTCTGCGCCCTTCGTCGGCCTGTTCGGCACGGTGTGGGGCATTATGAACAGCTTCCACGCCATTGCCATGTCGAAAAATACCTCCCTCGTCGCCGTAGCCCCAGGCATCGCTGAGGCGCTTTTCGCCACCGCTATCGGCCTGTTCGCGGCTATCCCGGCGGTTATCGCCTACAATAAATACTCCCATGAATTGGTGCGCTTCTCCAACAAGCTCGAAGATTTCAGCACTGAATTCGATACCATTCTCTCGCGTCAGCTCGAAGGGTAAGCCACATGGGAATGGGAATGAATAACGGCGGCAACGACAGACGCCGGGCGCGCTCGCAACCTTTCGCCGAAATCAACATCACCCCGATGGTGGATGTGATGCTGGTGTTGCTAATTATCTTCATGGTGGCCGCACCGATGATGACCACAGGCGTATCCGTGGACCTGCCGCAGACCAAAGCCTCGCCCATCGCAGGTCAGGACGAGCCGCTCACCGTTTCGATCAAATCCGACGGCAAGATTTTCCTGCAAACCCAACAGATCGAACTCGGCGCGCTCCAGCAGAAGCTGAAGGACGTGGCTGGTGAGAAAAAAGACACGCGCATCTTCGTCCGGGGGGACAAGAATATCGATTACGGCAAAGTTATGGCCGTCGTCAGCGAAGTGAACGCAGCAGGATTCAGCAAGGTGGCGCTAATCACCGATCCGGGCAGCGCGGCGCCTGTGACGCCGGAAAAAGGAAAATAACCCCTTTTCTCATGGCGCAGCATGCGTAACCAATCCCATTATTATGAACGTGAGCGTCGCAAGGGCCGGACAGTTTCGGCCACCATGCACGTGCTGTTCCTAATTGTTGCGATAGTGGGGCTGCCCAAATTCCTCCAACCCGAAATACCGGAAGATCCTTCGGCCATCAGCGTCGAAATCCTGCCCATCAGCGCCATTTCCAACGTAAAGCCGCAGGAAAAAATGCCTGAGAACGTCAAGGTGGACAAGGTACAGGAAGCTACCGCGAAAAAAGCCGCCCCAGCAGTCAAGAGCGCCGATAATCCCGCCCCACCTCCGCCCGCGCCGGAAGTTGTGCCTGAAAAGCCTAAAGACAATAAAGAAGCCGTGGAAAAACTCGCGCTGGAAAAAGCCGCCCGCGAAAAAGCCGTGCAGGATAAAAAGAAAAAAGAAGAAGAAAAAGAAAAGAAAAAGAAGAAAGAGGAAGATGATTTCAACGCCATGATGAAGGGGATGCATCATGATAAGGTCAAGGAAGACGTAAAAAAAGTAGATAAACAGGTAGAGAAGAAAGACCCGGCGCAGACGCAAAGCATCTCCAGCCATTTCGACCCGAACATGCAAGTCAGCATCAGCGAAAAAGATGCCATCATGAGCCAGTTCGCCAAATGCTGGAGTCCGCCGATCGGCGCGAAGGACGCAGCTAACCTCGTCGTACTACTCAATGCTAAATACGCCCCCAACGGCGCGGTTATCAAAGTAGAGCTCGCCGATGAAAGCCGCGCGCGTTACAATTCCGATTCCTTCTTCCGCTCCGCCGCCGAAAGCGCGATCCGCGCCGTCAAGCAATGCACACCGCTGGTGAACCTGCCGGCGAACTATAATATCTGGCACTACATGGAACTCAAATTCGACCCCAAAAATATGCTTTAATTAATATTGTAATTTTATCGTTTATGATGTTGACTTCGACCACCTTAAAAACCTGTAATCGCATTTACGAAAGGCCCGCCATGCGACTGATCCAACGCTTCTTCCTCATCCTCGCGACTATCACCTGCGCCACCGCAGCACAGGCTGTGCCGCTGCATATCGACGTGACCACCGGCAATCCGACGCCTGTGCCCATCGCACTTCCCGACCTGCCGGGCAACCCGATCGGCGCGGAAATCATGCGCGTTGTGTCGGCGGATCTTGAACGTTCGGGCCTCTTCCGCCCCATCGCGAAAGAATCCTTCCTTGAACAGATCAACGTGCAGACTTCGGTTCCGCGCTTTGCCGACTGGCGCCAGATCAGCGCCGCCGGTCTAGTCACTGGCGCCGTCACCAGCGAAGGCGGCGAAAAAGTCCGCGTTGCCTTCCGCCTGTGGGATGTTTACGGTGAAGAGCAAATTGCCGGAAAAGAATACAACACCCTCAAAGGCAACTGGCGCCGCATCGCGCACATCATCGCTGATGAAATCTACAAACGCCTCACTGGTGAAAACGGGTATTTCGATTCACGCGTCGTCTACGTGTCTGAATCCGGCCCGGATACCAAGCGCCTCAAGCGCCTCGCCATCATGGACCAAGACGGTGAAAACCATAAATTCCTGACCGACGGCCAGTTCCTCGTGCTTACACCGCGCTTCTCTCCGAACAGCCAGGAAATTCTCTATATGTCCTACGCCGGGAAACAGCCGCGTGTCTTCTTGCGCGATTTGCAGACCGGCCGCGAGGAATCGCTCGGAGCATTCAACGGCATGTCGCTCGCACCGCGCTTCTCCAACGACGGCAACTCAATCGTGATGTCAATCGCCGAAGGCGGCAGCACCCAGATTTATAAAATGGACCTTCGCACCCGCCGCCTGATCAAGCTCACAACCGGCACCGGCACTATTGACACCTCGCCGAGCTACTCGCCCGACGGTGGCCAGATCGTGTTCAATTCAGACCGCGGCGGCTCGCAGCAGCTCTACGTCATGAACGCCGACGGCAGCAACGTGCATCGCATCAGCTTCGGCGATGGCCGTTACGGCACGCCGGTATGGTCGCCGCGCGGCGATCTGGTGGCATTCACCAAGATGGCCAATGGCCGCTTCTACATCGGCGTGATGAAAACCGATGGTTCGGGCGAACGCACTTTGACGGAAAGCTATCTGGATGAAGGTCCAAGTTGGTCGCCCAACGGCCGTGTGATCGTGTTCCACCGCCAGTTCCCTGCGGCGCACGGACATGCCGGTAATACAAAGCTTTATACCGTTGACGTGACCGGTTATAACCTTAGGGAAGTCGTAACCCCGATTGATGCATCCGATCCGGCATGGTCGCCACTGTTGCCTTTATAACACAATTAGGTGTTTTTGTGGATTCTCACAAGTTCCTCATTGATTTATCACCTGCTTTGGTTCAATTCATAGCGTGATAAATATGCTGGATAGCACCCAATTTTGCTGATTTAACATTACACTTTTTTGGTTTATGGAGTTGTTTTTATGAATTTATTCGCTAAATCCCTCGCCGTAGTTTCGGCTCTCTTCTTACTCGCAGCCTGCGACTCGACCCCGGGTTCCTCTGCTGGTGGCAAAAACGGCAGCGGCACCTCCGCTAACGCCGGCAACGCTAAGCCAGGCAGCGCAGACGACCTGACGCAAAACGTCGGCGACCGCGTCTTCTTCGACGACAACAGCTCGATCCTCAGCGGCGAAGCACAGCACACCCTCGACCGTCAGGTTGCGTGGCTGAAACAGTACTCCAACGTTAACGTGACCGTTGAAGGTCATTGCGACGAACGCGGCACCCGCGAATTCAACCTTGCTCTGGGTGAACGCCGTGCAGCCGCTGCGAAGAAATACCTCGCTGCAGCTGGCGTTGCTTCCAACCGCATCTCGACTATCAGCTATGGCAAAGAACGCCCGGCTGTTATCGGTTCGGATGAATCGGCATGGAGCCAGAACCGTCGCGCTGTAACCGTTCTCACCAACCAGTAATCTAATTCTAACGCTCTCGCCCTGCGATTTGTAAAGATCGCGGGGCGAAGTGTATCTACCGCTAAGTTTTAAGTAGCAAATATCTTTTAATTACGTTACGATACGCCCCTATGAAAGCCACTCGTTCCATTGCCTTCCTGTTATTAACCTACACGTCACTGATGACCTCAGGTGCGAGTGCGCAAATCGCCGACCCCGCACAGGCCAACGACCGCTTAAGCCACATTGAACACGACCTCCAGATCATGCAACGCCAAATCTCGCGCGACGGCGTTCCCGCCGGTGCAGCTGATGCCGGGAGCGCACCCGTCAGCGGTTCTGCCCAGCTCGAAGTACGCTTGAGTGCCATTGAGGACCAGCTGCGCGAACTGCGCGGCAAAGTCGAAGAAAGCGATAACCGCACGCGCAAGCTGACCGAAGATTTCACCAAATTCCACAAAGACGCCGATTTCCGCTTCAACGAACTCAGCGCTAAACCCGGCGCAACTATGGCGTCCGCACCTACGCCAATTGCCGCCAACGCGCCGTTTGCCTCCCCCGCAAAATCCGCAGGAACCGACGCTGGCGACGTGTCTGACACTCCTGCTCCTGCCCCCGTCGCCGCAGCTGCGACTGCACCCAGGGTGAAAGCCGATGGAGGCGGCGCCAAGGAAACCAACTTCTCCTCCCCGCGCGAACTATACAACTACGCGTTCCGCCTCCTGAACCAGACCCAGTATGAAGAAGCCGCCACCTCCTTCGACTCCTTCACCAAGAAATACCCGAAAGACCCGCTGGTGGGTAACGCGTTCTACTGGGAAGGCGAAACCTATTATATCCGCCGCGATTACGTAAATTCCGCCGACTTCTTCCGCCAAGGCTTTGAAGCCATGCCGGAAGGCCCGAAAGCCGCCGATAACCTGCTGAAACTCGCCATGTCGCTCAACGCGCTTAGCCGCGACAAGGAAGCCTGCCTCGTGTTGCAGCAGATCGTCAGCAAGTATAAGAAAACCTCTTCGAGCGTCGCCGATAAAGCTGAATCGGAACAAAAACGCATCAACTGCCACAAATCCTGATTTCCCGAAGGCCATGCAACACGGCCTGAATCCCCTTACGACTTCAGAATTCGCCGCGCTGATGGCGCAGCTGGCTCCGTTTGAATCCAACCCCATCATTGCCGTCGCTGTTTCCGGCGGTGCCGACAGCATGGCTCTCGCCCTGCTTACCCATGACTGGGCGCGCGCCAGCGGCGGACATGCCGTGGCGCTTACCGTCGATCACCGGCTACGCAGGGAATCCACTGCCGAAGCCGAGCAAGTCGCCTCATGGTGCGCGCAAGCGGGCATGGAACACCACATCCTCAGCCTTAACCTGCCGAGGCTGCATTCTTCCATTCAAGCCACCGCCCGCGATGCGCGCTACCGCATCCTCACCGCATTTTGCCGCGAGCACCATATCCTCCACCTCCTCACCGCCCATCATCGCGACGACCAGACAGAAACCCTACTTTTCCGTCTAGCGCGCGGCAGCGGCATTGGCGGACTCGCCGCAATGGCAGGTATCAGCGACATTTCCGGTATTCGTTTGCTCCGCCCCCTGCTCACAACGCCGAAGGAGCGATTGCTCGATACGCTTATGGCGCAAAGCCATCCGTGGATTGAAGACCCGAGCAACGACAATCCAGCCTACACCCGTAACGTCATCCGCCATAACCTGACATTGTTGCCCGATGCGCACGAGGTTTCTCAGCAAGTCAGCCAACTATCGCAAAGCTTCGGTAATGCCCGCAAGATACTGGAATATAAATTAGCCAGTCAACTAGCTGGCATGCTGTTCATTTACCCGGAAGGCTACGCCATCCTGAACAGATCAGCCTTTATGGATAGTCCATTCGAACTATCGATGGGCGCCCTCTCATCGGCCATGATGACCTTGAGCGGCGAGAGCGCCATCCCCCGAAACGGACAGTTGGAACGCCTACAAGGCGAGCTCATGGAGGGTGTTGCCAAGCGCAGTTTCAGCGGGTTGATGTTCGAATGGCAGGAAGGCGCCGGCGGCTGGCTGATCACCCGCGAACCCAACGCGATGGAGGGCATCCTGACCATTCGCGCGAATACGCCGCTAGAGTGGGATAACCGCTTTAGCGTCGCTTGGGAGGGCGACGCTACGAGTGTTACCCCCGATGAACTAAACGTCCGTGGCGTAGGCCCGCATGGCATCAAAATGTTGCTAGAAAGTGACCCGATGTTTTTTAAGCACAATTCGCTCGCCAAATCGAAAATCGTACTTGCCAGTCTTCCCGCGTTTTGGCATCTTGAAGAAGTGATTGCAATTCCCCATATTAACTACGTCGCAAGCGATTATAAAAACTACCGGTTTACTGCCCGCTACCTCCCTGTCAAACCGCTCGCTGGGCGCGGTTTTTTCAGCCTGACTCTGTCGTAACAAGCCTAAGCAAAGGAAGCGTAAGCAACGTGCAAAACTACGGAAAAAACATTTTTATCTGGCTTATTATTGGCATTCTACTGGTTGCTATGTTCAGCATGTTCCAGGGCGGAATGGAGCACGGCGGCTATAATCGCATCGTGTTTTCTGAATTCCTCGAAAAAGTCGATCAGGGCCAGATGGGCGATGTGGTCATCCGCAATACGCAGGGCAAAGGCTCGGTGCTGACCGGCCATACCAGCGACGGCACGGCGTTCTTCACACAGGCCCCCGATTATCCTAACCTCGTTGACCGCCTGACCGCCAAAAACGTAAAAGTCTCCGCCATCAGCGAAGACGGCAAGATGGATTCCTTCTGGAGTGTGATACTCTCGTGGTTCCCAATCTTGCTACTCGTGGGCGTCTATATTTTCTTCATGCGCCAAATGCAGGGTGGCGGTGGCCGCGGCGGTGCGCTTGGCTTCGGTAAATCGCGTGCAAAACTGCTCACCGAAAAAACCGAGCGCGTCACGTTTGAAGACGTTGCAGGTATCGAGGAAGCCAAAGATGAATTGTATGAGCTGGTGGACTTTTTAAAAGACCCGCAGAAATACCAGCGCCTCGGTGGCAAAATCCCACGCGGCTGCTTGCTCGTAGGCCCTCCGGGTACTGGTAAAACGCTTCTCGCCCGCGCTATCGCCGGCGAAGCGAAAGTGCCATTTTTCACCATCTCAGGTTCCGATTTCGTAGAAATGTTCGTAGGCGTTGGCGCAAGCCGCGTTCGCGATATGTTCGAACAGGGTAAGAAAAACGCGCCGTGCATTATCTTCATCGATGAAATCGATGCCGTAGGCCGTCACCGCGGAGCAGGCCTCGGCGGTGGTAACGACGAGCGTGAACAGACGCTCAACCAGTTGCTCGTCGAAATGGATGGGTTCGAAGCGAACGAAAGCGTCATCATCATCGCCGCGACCAACCGTCCGGACGTGCTTGACCCCGCGCTGCTGCGTCCGGGCCGTTTCGACCGCCAGATCGTGGTGCCGAACCCGGATATGAATGGCCGTTCGATGATTCTGGACGTGCATTTGCGCAAAGTGCCGAAAGCGCCTGACGTAGACGCGAAAGTCATTGCGCGCGGAACACCCGGCTTCTCCGGTGCCGACCTTGCCAATATCGTCAATGAAGCGGCATTGCTGGCCGCGCGCCAAGGCAAAAAAGTCGTGACCATGCGTGAGCTGGAAGCGGCTAAAGATAAAGTCATGATGGGCGCGGAACGCAAATCGCTGGTTATGAGCGAAGAAGAAAAACGCATGACAGCGTATCACGAAGGCGGCCACGCGCTCGTATCGCTGCACCTTCCGGCGTCGGACCCGATTCATAAAGCGACCATTATCCCGCGTGGACGTGCGCTCGGGATGGTCATGCGTCTTCCGGAATCGGATAAGCTTTCCTACCACCGCGAGAAAATGTATGCCGACCTTGCCGTTTCGATGGGCGGTCGCGTGGCGGAAGAAATTATCTTCGGCTACGAAAAAGTTTCCAGCGGTGCGTCGTCGGATATTAAATATGCCACGAAACTTGCGCGTGCGATGGTCACTGAATGGGGCATGAGCGACAAAATCGGACCGCTATTCTACGGCAGTGATCAAGGCGGCGAAGTCTTCCTCGGTTACAGCATGGGCCAGCCGCATTCGGCGGTATCGGAACAGATGGCCAATTTGATCGACTCGGAAGTCAAACGCATCGTGCAGGAAGCGCATGATCAAGCTCACACTATGCTCACGGAGCATCTCGACGAGTTGCACCGCCTTGCAGGCGCCTTGCTCGAGTATGAAACCCTCAGCGGCGACGAGATTAAGATCATCGTCGATGGCGGTGAGATCAGGCGTCCTAACCCGAACGCACCGAAGGCGCAGGCGACTAAATCGACCCTGCCGTCACGTCGTAAAGCGGGTGATGACGCCATGCCGCCGTCTTCAGCTGAAGCCTAGCACGAGTTATCCGAACTTAAATTTGTTTGGCCCGTTTGCACTTTTTCAAGGTGCGGATTGCCTTGCTGTTCGTGGGTGCTGAGATAACCGTCACGCGTTTTTTCTATCTTTTCATTAAGCGACACATGCTCAGGTTTGGCGGGGTCGGGCCATAAATCCTGACGGTTGAGTTCGTACTGCCCCATCAGGCTGCGCCAACCGATGACGCTTCGCTTAAGCTTCGCTGCCGACATGCCTTGGAGTTCAATTTTTGCAAATGCGTATGCTTAGAGTATCCACGGGAAAATCGTAATCCTTCCAAAGCCGCACATGCTCGATAGGGAAACGATCGTCAAAATTGGAAACGATAGCCAGCGACAGGCCCGGAATTTTATGTTCCGACTTGTTCAGCCACTGATACGCATCGCGCGACATGCCGATACATTGCGTATCGGTTTTGCCAGCCTCAATCTTAGGCCAGAGTGGCGATGCCACAAGAGAATCGCGGATTTGATCAAAAACATCCTGACGCATTATAGATAGGGCTTTTTTTATACCTTTGTTTAGTATAATTCTACATGATAGCGAAACAAAGTTAATAAAGCTTATCACCATGAAACTGTTTGGAACTGACGGCATTCGAGGCACGGCTAACACGCCGCCAATGACCGTGGATATTGCATTGAAAGTCGGAATGGCAGCTGGTTGCGAATTCATGCGCGGCAGCCATCGCCACCGCGTGGTCATCGCCAAGGATACAAGGCTTTCAGGTTATATGATCGAACCGGCGCTTACCTCTGGCTTTATCGCCTCGGGCATGGACGTGATTCTCGTAGGCCCGATGCCCACGCCGGCGGTTGCAATGCTCGTGCGCTCGCTTCGCGCCGATCTCGGCGTGATGATCTCCGCTTCGCACAATGAATACCGCTATAACGGCATCAAACTATTCGGCCCCGACGGCTTCAAACTTTCCGACGAGGTTGAAGCCACTATCGAAAAAACGGTGCAGAGCAACACATTCGACAAACTCGCCGCGCCCGAAAAACTTGGCCGCGCCAAACGCCTCGACGACGCGCAGGGTCGCTACATCGAATTCGCCAAAAGCACCTTCCCCAAGCGCCTGACGCTCGAAGGCATTAAGGTGGTCGTGGATTGCGCCAACGGCGCTGCATACCACGTCGCCCCGATGATCCTGCGCGAGCTCGGCGCGGAAGTCGTGTCGGTGGGTATTAACCCGGACGGCACCAACATCAACGACCATTGCGGTTCCACCGCACCGCAGATGATGTGCAAAACCGTAGTGCGCGAAAAAGCGCATCTTGGCATCGCACTCGACGGCGATGCCGACCGCGTGCTGGTCTGCGACGAAAAAGGCAAGCTGCTCGACGGCGATCAGCTACTCGCCATCATCGCAACGAAATGGCAGCGCGCGGGCAACTTACGCGGCAAAAGCATCGTAGCCACGCAGATGTCCAATCTCGGACTCGAGCACTATCTCGCGACTATCGGGCTTTCGCTGGACCGCACGAAAGTGGGTGACCGCCACGTAGTAGAAAGCATGCGCAAGCACGGCTTCAACATCGGCGGCGAGCAATCCGGCCATATCATCCTAAGCGACTACAACACCACCGGCGACGGCATTATCGCAGGTCTGCAAGTGCTGGCATATTTGATCGACTGTAACAAGCCGCTGAGCGAATGCGGCAAGCTCTTTAAACCGTTGCCGCAGCTGCTGCGCAATGTGCCGTACAAAGGCGCTTCGCCGCTTAGCAACGCCAAAGTGAAGCAGGTCATCGCCGACGCAGGCATCAGCCTCGGCAAAAAAGGCCGCCTGTTCATCCGCGAATCCGGCACCGAACCGCTCGTGCGTGTGATGGCCGAAGGCGAAAGCGAAAAAGAAATTACAATACTCGTGGAAGCGATCTGCGAATCCGTGCGCAAGGCAGCCAGCGCGTCATGACGCAAGCTAAGGCCCGCGTCCTACTGATCGGCGGTTCCGATTCAGGCGGCGGTGCGGGCATTCAGGGCGACCTTAAAACAGTCACCTGCCTCGGCGGTTACGCCACGACGGCCATCACCGCGCTTACGGCCCAGAACACCCTTGGCGTATTTGGAATCAGCGATGTTCCGGATAGTTTTGTCGCCGACCAGATTAAGCTGGTGCTTGACGATATCGGTGCCGATACCATCAAGACCGGCATGCTGCATAACAAAAGCACCATCGAAATCGTTGCGAATACGATTGCGCCATTCAACATACCGCTGGTGCTCGACCCCGTGATGTTCGCCAAAGGCGGCGCGGCGCTGCTGCGCCCGGATGCGCTGGATACGCTGAAAAACGTGTTGATTCCAATGGCGGCACTCATCACGCCGAATATCCCCGAAGCGGAATTCCTCGCGGACATGAAGATCGCCAACGAAGACGATATGCGCAAAGCCGCCGACATCATTTTAAAGCTTGGCTGCAAAGCCGTGCTGCTAAAAGGCGGACACATGGAAGGCGACACACTCGTCGACATTCTGGAAACCTCTGAAAACAGCCAGCGCTTCATCCAGAAACGCATCGAAACCAGTCATACGCACGGCACCGGCTGCGCGCTTGCTTCAGCGATTGCCACCGGTATCGCCCAGCAATTACCGCTGCCTGAAGCCGTGGCGCGCGCGCGCGACTACGTGCGCAAAGCCATCGAACTCGCGCCCAATATCGGCAAAGGCCACGGGCCTTTGGAACATGCGCATACATTAGCGAAATAATTCAGGTGGGAATGCCGAGCGTGGCGCTCGCGTGCTCGCGGGATTGTTCGAGACGTTCGACATGGCTCAGCTGCGCGGCCTGACCAGAGAGCTTGTTAACAAAACTCTTTTGTTTATCTTCACTGTGATGGCTTTTTTCAACGGCGACTTTGGATGCCTGCATGATAGAGCCGATGCTCACTTCCTGCGGGCTGGCAGCATCCGGCCCGATGACTTTGGCAACGCCGCCCTTCACCCCGCCGATGGCGGTGCCGAGCCCTGCGAGCATCTTGACCAACAGGCCGGGCCTGCGTTCTTCATGAGGCTGAGCCACAGTGTGGCTAACGCCGGAGGCCTGGCCTTCCACTGCGAACGCCAGTTCAGAGACATTGACTTTGCCCGAATTGATTTCAAGCGTGAGCTTATCCAGCGGCAGCATGTGGCTAAGTTCCTGCGTAGCTTTCTGTTTGGCGCCCAATGGCAAATCATCGAAATGCTTGCCGTATTCGGAGACGATGTATTTATCGAGTTCGGGGTTCGATGCGACGAAGACGGCCATGATCTGCTCGCGCGAAATGATTTTACCCGCTTCGCGGTCGCGCTTGATGTTGACGATCAGATCGTTGGTGGTGCGCTCATCGATACCAAAGAGCTTATCGGCAACCCAGTGCAGCGGATCTTTCACCGCATGATAGGTCACGAGACCGACGGCGGCTTTCAAGAAGAACCCGCCGATACCGGCAACGGCCGCTTCTGCGGCAATGGCGCCAAAGGCGAGCGTCAATACTTCCGGCAGCACAATCATCACCACGGCAAGCGACGCCATGCTGGCCATGAACGACAGCGCGATACCGTAATTGCGCTGCTTGCGGTTGCGGTGCATTTCCTCATCGATCACATGGTTGCTTTTGGAAGCTTCGTCGAGATCGTCGCGAGTGAGTTTTTTGGCTGGCTTGTGTAGCTTGTGCGATAGTTCTTCCTTGTACAAATCTTTCAGATTGTCCTTGCGGTGGATGTAATCCATCTGCGTGAGCACGGCACTGACCGTTGCGGCAAGACCGATCGTAACAATGCCACCAAGACCTTTGAAGGCGACAGCGGAAGAGCCAACGTAGCCCGCTGCGCTGGAACCGATTGAGGCGGCCTGCGAGCCAGCGGTGGCTTCGAAAGTACCAGCAAAGCTATGCCCTGCCGCTTCGGCAGTTTGCTTGCCGACGGCGAACAGCCCGCTACGCTTGGCAAAATAGCCAATTTCTTTCGTGGGGTCGTTGATAATGGGCTCAGCCATAAATCCTATTTCCAGTGATTAAGCCATTGTACAGCAAAACGCTTGGGGAAATGTGAAAGATTTGTGAAAATCAGGCCTTTAAGGCGAGGTATTCCCGGGCGTGTTTCACGTAGTTTTCGGCGGATACGGGAATAAATGTCTTGTCTTCAGGGGTTAAGTCCCTGAAAAACTTAGCGGGACTGCCAGCCCAGAGCTGGCCTGAGGGTATGCGTTTGCCCGGTGTCACTAGCGCTCCGGCGGCAACCCAAGCGCCGGTTTCAACCACTACCCCATCCATAATCGTAGCCCGCATGCCCACGAAACAAGTGTCTTCCAGCGTACACGCATGCAAAAGCGCGGCATGTCCAATGGTTACGTTGGAGCCGATAGTCGTAGGTCCGGTATGGCGTGTAACATGGATCATAGTGCCGTCCTGAATGTTGGTGCGGCTGCCGATGCGGATGGTGTTCACGTCGCCGCGAATCACGCAGCCAAACCATACGCCCGTGTCTTCGCCAATCTCGACATCGCCGATAACGGCAGCACCCGGCGCTATAAACGCCTTCGGCGAGATGTTGGGTTCGATACCGGCGAGGTTGTATTCGCCGCGATAGGGAAGGATATAAGGTTTGTCGTGCATGGCGTGATTATAGCTTATTCGAGGGTGAACTCATAGGAATCTGTGGCGGTTTTATCGGAGTTTTTATCTTTGACGATGGCCTCAATATGATACTTGCCTTTATCGTCCTTTTTCTCCATGACCACGTCAAGCGCCGGGTCGGCCATGACATAGGCGCCAAGGAAATCCTTGTAGCGATCGGGTGCGGTCGCTTTCACGCCCGCATAGTCGTTCTGCTCGAACAATACCGTGCCATCAGGCTTAATCACTTTGACGCTGACGATGCCTTCGTAATGGTGTTTATCGTCAACTTTAAGCCCGTTCAGGATGAACGCGCAGGTCATGCGGCGATCGACCACCGCCGTATGCGTGCCCTTAAGTTTCGGCGCATCGGCGGGCGGTGTCTGGAACCACTGCTTGATGAAGTCGGGATTATCGGCCAGCATGATGTGGATTTCAAGTTTGCCATTTTTATTGGCGGTCATCAGTTGTTGTTGCGCAAGCGCGGAAAACGGCAGCATGCACAGCAGAAAAATCAGGAGGCGCTTCATAAAATCTTCTCCATTTTGATGGTGGCCAGGCCGACTTCGCTGAACGGCTCGCCCGTGGCAGTATAACCTAGTTTTTCATAAAAAACTTGCGCGCTGATGCGTGCACTCATTTCGGCGGAAGTAAACTGGCGTGCTTTGGCACATTCTTCGGCGAACGTCATCAGTTTGCGGCCAAAGCCCTGCCCTTGCAAACGGCCAGCAATCGCAACCTGCCGGAATTTTATACGCCCGCCCGGAAGTGGCTTGAGCAGAATGCAGCCGACCACTTTGTCGTTATCGATAGCGGCGATGTGAATCTGCTGGTCTTCACCGGCGGTATCCTTGTCACTCAAGAGAAGGCCTATCGGGGTTCTCAGAATATCCTGACGCAGGTTTTTAGATTTCTCATACCAGAGGGAATTATGGGGTATTTCACACAGTTTCACCACCTGCATACCTCACGGCTTATGGGAATACGGCCGACAGTTGCAATCCCGTGGTTTCTGGCCAGCCGAACATGACATTCATGTTCTGCACCGCCTGCCCCGAAGCGCCTTTAACGAGGTTATCTATGGCACTTACAATGATCGCGCGCCCGGCCACGCGGTCTGCAAACACGCCGATAACACAGTCATTGGTGCCGCGCACCTGTTGCGTGGACGGCGTCGCGTCAGGCGGCAGCATGTGCACGAACGGTTCGAAGCTGTATTGTTTTTGCAGCGTGATGCGCAACTCGTCGACATTGTGACGCCCACGCATTTTGACATACATGGTCGACAGCATGCCCCGATTCATGGGCATTAAATGCGGGGTGAAGCTGACAATTACGTCCTTTTCGGCGGCAAAAGTCAGGCCCTGCTCGATCTCGGGGCTGTGGCGGTGATTGCCGATGCCATAGGCAGAAATGCCCTCATTCACTTCGGTGAATAGATTGGCTTGTTTCACGCTGCGCCCTGCCCCGGTCACGCCGGATTTAGCGTCGATGATGATACCTTCGGACTCGATCATTTTTGCCTGCAATAGCGGCATCAAAGGCAGCAAAACAGAGGTTGGATAGCAACCCGGATTGGCAACCAGCCGCGCGCTTTTGATTTCATCGCGCACTAATTCTGTAAGGCCGTACACGGCTTCAAGTTGCAAGTCTGGCGCTTTATGCACATGGCCGTACCATTTGGCGTAAACATCGGTGTCAAACAAGCGGAAATCAGCAGAAAGATCAACGATTTTGACATGCTCGGGTATGGCGGCGATTACGGATTGGGTGGTGCCGTGCGGCAAGCAGCAGAACACGAGGTCGATGCCGTTATAGTCCAGCTTTTCAAGGCTGATAAGCTTTGGCAGGCCTTTGAAACGCAAGTGAGGGTAGACGTCTCCGACCTCCTTGCCAGCCTGCGAATCGCCGGTGAGCTTTGCGATTTTGACATGCGGGTGTGCCAGCAGGATGCGGATTAGTTCCGCCCCTGTGTAACCGCTGGCACCGATAATGGCGATGGAGATTGGTTTGGTCATAATGTCACCCTACATAGCGATAGATAATAAAAAAGGCGCCGGGTTGCGGCGCCTTTTTTCTGTAGCAAAAAATACGCCGATCAACGTTTGGAGAACTGGAAGCTACGGCGGGCTTTCTTATGGCCGTATTTCTTACGTTCAACAACGCGGCTATCGCGGGTGAGGAACCCACCGGTGCGAAGCGGTTTGTGGAAGGTGTTGTCATATTCGTCGAGTGCTTTAGCGATACCGAGACGAACCGCGCCAGCCTGACCCGAGAGGCCACCGCCAACAACGGTGCAGTTGATGTCGAAATTGCCGATACGATCAATGGCAGCGAATGGCTGGTTGATGATCATGCGCAAAACCGGGCGAGCAAAATACTCTTCGAGGCCTTTGCCGTTCACGGTGATTTTGCCATTGCCACGCTTAACCCATACGCGGGCGACGGCTGCTTTGCGGCGGCCTGTCGAGTACGTGATCAGCTCTTTCGGGCCGGTGCTGGCTTTTTCTTTTTTAACCGTGATGGTTTCTTTGCTGTCGGTTTTTGCTTTAGCCACGGAAACTACCTCTTGTTCTTAGGATTTTTGGAAGCGAAGTCGTAGACTTCAGCCTGTTGTGCGGTGTGCGGATGGTTGGTGCCAGCGTAAACGCGGAGTTTCGCGTACTGGTCACGGGCCAATGGGCTGTCTTTCGGCAGCATGCGCTCAACAGCACGTTCAATCACGCGCTCAGGGTGCTTGCCAGCCAGCAGGAATGCCGGGGTGTCGGTTTTGATACCGCCAGCGAAGCCGGTGTGGCGGTGATACAGCTTATTTTTCATCTTGCGACCGGTGAGTTTCACCTTCTCTGCATTGATGACGATGACATGGTCACCCGTGTCGATATGTGGGGTGAAGATGGTTTTATGCTTGCCGCGCAGCAGCATAGCGATTTCAGAAGCAAGGCGACCCAGGATGACGCCTTCAGCGTCGATCACAAGCCATTTTTTCGTTACTTCAGAGGGTTTTGCCGAATAAGTGTACATAACCAAACTATATATAAATAAGTTAAAAAGGAGCTGGAATTTATTGCACAGATCGCAGCAAGTCAACCCCTAATTTCGACTTATTCCATGATTCTTTCAGATATCGGTGCGCCCTGCCCCTGCACGGTTCTGCGGGCGGAACAAATTCTAGGGTTTTGAAGGGATTAATTGGCTGTATAGACTTTGAAAGTCATGCCGCCGAAGATCATTTCGACGGTTCCGCCATGCCCCAGTGGCAGCAGGCACTGGCGGTATTTGACGATTTCGCTGCGCTCGTTTGCGAACTCGCCCTCTTCGATAAGCGGTTTTCCGGTTTCCACTACCTTCTGGAAATGCCTGGAAGCGCCAGAGGCCTTAGGCGAAACCATCTGCGAGGCGTCGCTTTTTAGGCTGCCCTGAGTATAGGCGTCGGCAATATATTGGCCCATATAATGGTAGCTGGCGTCGGGTTTGGATAGTTCGGACACGCTGATAATAAAGCAGCTATCCCATAAATCCCGCAGGTCTTCGGCGTTGATTTCCGTATGCGCGGGCATGGGCCTGCCGCGGCGCAATTTCTCCCAATAGGAAAGCAAGCGTAAGTTAATCCTGCGCTCCACAGACAGCGATTCGTCCATAGGTTCCAACCGATTGAATTTATGTAAAATTTTATCTATCTGCATCACTATTTAACTATAACTTGCTTTCACTTGATTACGCAAGCACGTTTTATTAACATGGTGGTAAACCAAAGTTTCCGTTATATGAATTGTTAATTAGCGTAAAGAATTAGGGAGGTAGGCTTCAACCGTAGCGGCCAGTGATGTAATCGCGGGTCTGCTGATTGACCGGATTGGTAAAAATTTGCTTGGTTTCGCCGGATTCGACGACTTTCCCCATATGGAAGAAGCTGGTTTGCTGCGACACACGCGCAGCCTGCTGCATCGAATGCGTCACAATCACGATGGTGAACTGGTCTTTGAGTTCCATAATCAGCTCTTCGATGCGCGCGGTGGCGATGGGGTCGAGCGCCGAACATGGCTCATCCATCAGGATGATTTCAGGATTGACGGCAATGGTACGCGCGATGCACAGGCGCTGCTGCTGGCCGCCGGATAGACTGGTGCCGGGCTCATGCAGCCGGTCTTTAACTTCGCTCCAGATGCCTGCGCTTACGAGGCTTTTTTCCACCAGCGCGTCCATGTCGGCCTTCTTGGCGGCGAGATTGTGGATGCGCGGACCGTATGCCACGTTTTCGTAGATGGATTTGGGAAATGGGTTAGGTTTCTGGAACACCATGCCGATCCACGAGCGCAGATGGACCACGTCCTGCTCGCGGGCGTTAATATCGGTGTCGTCAACGATAATTTCGCCCTGTACGCGGCAGTTTTCTATCGTGTCGTTCATGCGGTTAATGCATCGCAGGAAGGTGGATTTGCCACAGCCGGACGGGCCGATCAGCGCGGTTACGCTATTAGGCGGCATGTCGATGTTAATGTCGAACAGCGCCTGTTTCGGGCCATAGAAGACATTAATATTGCGTGCGGAAATCTTTGCGTTGCCTGTCATGACTGCGCTTATAGCAGGTGGCGGCGAAGTCTGCAACTGCACCAAAGGCTTAAGGATACCCCAAGGGGGTACATTTCGTTTTACCAGCGGACTTCGAAGCGTTTGCGCAGGTAAATGGCGAGCGCGTTCATCATCAAAAGCAGCATCAGCAGCACTAAAATGCCCGCCGCTGTTTTTTCGACGAACCCGGCGTCGGGGCTACTGGCCCAGAGGTAAATCTGCACCGGCATGACGGTAGCGGACGTGGTGAAACTGCCCGGGATATCAGCGACGAACGCGACCATGCCGATCATCAGCAAAGGCGCGGTTTCACCGATAGCGCGGCTCAGGCCAAGGATGGTGCCAGTCATGATGCCGGGCATGGCCAATGGCAGCACATGATGCCACACGACCTGTACAGGCGTGGCCCCAAGCGCCCTCGCCGCATCGCGGATGGAGCGGGGAATGGACGCGAGCGATACGCGCGTGGTGATGATGATAACGGGCAAAATCATTAACGCCAGCGTCATCCCGCCGACGAGTGCGCTTGAGCGCGGCATGCCGAGTAGATTGATATACACCGCTAAGCCCAGAAGGCCAAATACGATGGAAGGAACGGCGGCGAGATTATTGATGTTCACCTCAATAATGTCGACCAGCTTGCCTTTCCTTGCGAATTCCTCAAGGTATACAGCGGTGGCGACCCCAAGCGGAAATACGATGGTAAGGCACATCAGTAGCGTAAAGCCCGAACCGGCCATTGCGCTTAAGAATCCGGCTTGTTCAGGCGAACGGGAATCGCCGTGGGTGAAGAACGTAATGTTGAACACGGTGCGCACTGCGCCCTTTTCTTTCAGCGTTTTCAGCCAGCCGATTTGCTGGTTGTTAAGCTGACGGCTTTCTTCGGGCGTCGATTCCTTGATCACGCCTTTATAATACATATCGGCAAGGCTCGCGGCGGTCACCCACACATCCTGCCGTTGCCCCATCAACGCCGGATTTTTGTCGAGCGCGGTTTTAAGCGCTTTACCCGCGTTGTTGCTGATTATGGCGGTAACCAGCCGCTGCTGTGCGGGGTCAGTCACGTCGTAGAACATGCTGCGCATGGTTGCCTTGGCCAGCAGCATGTGCGTGGCGGATGAGATATCGGTGACGTCGCTGCCGGGCTCGTAGCAGAGCGTGGCGGCATCATAGAGTACTGTCATGCGGATCTCGGTCTGCAAGAATCCTTTCAGGCCGTTGGCGAACAGGCTGGTGAGCAAGATGATGAGCATCAAAACCGCAAGGCTGAGCGCTGCTTGTCCATAACGGCGGAAACGTTTTTCGGCGCGCAGGCGTTTGTTGTGCCGTGTCATATCGCGAATGGAACTACTCATTTTTCGCCTTATATTTTTTTACGATGATAAGCGCAACGATATTGAGTGCGAGGGTAATGCACAGCAGCGTAAGCCCAAGAGCGAATGCGGCAAGTGTTTTCGGGCTGTCGAATTCCTGATCGCCCACCAGCAGCGACACGATCTGCACCGTGACAGTGGTGACGGATTTCAGCGGATTGAACGTCATATGCGCGGAAATGCCCGCCGCCATCACCACGATCATGGTTTCGCCAATTGCGCGCGATACTGCCAGCAACACCGCGCCCATGATGCCCGGAATAGCTGCCGGCAGCACCACTTTGCAGATGGTTTCGGATTTGGTGCAGCCCAGCGCGTAGGAGCCTTCGCGAAGATGCTTGGGAATGGCGGTGATGATGTCGTCCGACAACGACGAGATGAACGGGATAATCATCACACCCATCACTAGCCCCGCCGAAAGCGCGCTTTCCGAGGCGATATCGAGGCCGAACACGCCGCCGATGGCGCGCAGCGCCGGGGCCAGTAGGATGATGGCGAAATAGCCGTACACTACCGTCGGGATACCTGCGAGTATTTCAAGCACGGGCTTGAGGATATTGCGCGTGCGCCGCGTGGCGTATTCAGAAAGATAGATGGCCGAAAGCAGCCCAGTGGGAATAGCCACGCACATAGCGATCAGCGTAATCAGCAGCGTGCCGACAAAAAGCGGCACCGCGCCGAACGCGCCGGAACTGCCCGCCTGATCGGCGCGAAGCGCCATCTGCGGGCTCCAGTGCAGTCCAAAAATAAAGTCGGTAATGGGCACGATTTTAAAGAAGCGCAGCGCTTCAAACAGTACCGAAAACACAATCATCAGTGTCACTAAAATAGACACGGTCGATGCAGCGGCCAGCAGCCACGTGATTATTTTGGATGTCAGATGGCGCGAGGCCGGAAGCGTTCGGTGGCGAATGGCGGCTGTGGTCATTGCGGCATCTCCGGTGCGTCTTTTTTCTCAATCAGCTGGGGAACGAGATCTTCATACAGCGGTAAATACACGCCGAACGTGCTGCCGTGGCCCACTTCGCTTTCGATGGTCAGCACGCCGTGGTGGCGGTTAAGAACGTGTTTGACGATGGCAAGGCCTAGGCCTGTGCCACCTACTTTACGTGTGCGCGCTGTGTCAACGCGGTAGAAACGTTCGGTCAGGCGCGGGATATGTTCTTTGGAAATGCCTTCACCGTGGTCCTGAATCGAGAAGAAAATGGCCCGCGACAGGTTGCGGAAGGACGGGTCGTCCGGTAGGCTGGACGTCAGTTTCGCAGTAACAATAACTTCGGTATCCGAGTTGGTATATTTGATAGCATTGCCGATTAAATTGCGCACGACTTGCGCCAATTCCTCGTCGTCGCCTTTGGTGGCGGGCAGGTTTTCGTTGAGCTTAAGGCGGATGGACACGTTCTTCTGTTTGCACGCCCATTCGAAATGCTGCTTTTCCGATTTGATGATGCGCAGCAGGTCGACTTTAGAAATCGGCGCGGCATTGACGTTCATTTCGACTTTGGACAGAGACAGCAGATCATTCACCAGCTTGCTCATGCGCTCGGCCTGATCGGCCATGACTTTTAAGAACTCATCGCGTGCCCCGGCATCGTCTTTAGCGGGCCCGCGCAGGGTTTCGATAAAGCCAATAATCGACGCCAGCGGGGTGCGGATTTCGTGGGAGGCGTTCGCCACGAAGTCGGCGCGCATCCGCTGGATGCGTTTTTGCTGGGTGATGTCGGTGAGCGTGATGACGATGGAAATGCCGCCTTCGGACGGAATCGGGAAGCGTTCGATGATCGCCTGGAAATCTTTCATGAACGGCTCGCCGAGGTGGAATTCGACCTCCTGCCCGTGCAGATCGTCGATCACGGCGGAAATGGCGTTCATCAACGTTTCGTTGGGGATGATATCACGCAAATGGCGGTGCGCCAGATTCTGACCGAAAATATTGCGCGCGGCGCGGTTGGTGCGCACGATGACTTTGCTGTCGTTGGTCATGATGAGGATGTCAGGCAGCGTATCGACAAGGATTTCGCGCTCGGTGATGACGGTTTCCATCTCCTGCCGCTTATTTTCCCACGATTGCTGCAAGCGGTTGAGCGCGCCGGAAAGTTCGCCGACGTTGCTGAGGAAACTCAAATCCGGCGAGCGCACGCGGCGATCAAGCGCGAGGTCGTTTACATAGTGCGTAAGCGCTGAAATATTGGACAGGAAGGGGATGACAAACACCGCCGACACCATCATCGTGCCGATATAGCCATAAACAAAATAGCTGAAATCCAGCGCGCCGAGGATGGCAAAGAGCGACAGCACCAGCAGCGACGGGCTGGACACCACCATGATCGTCTTTAGCAGCGTGGAAAACGGGATGACGGGCTTATTCTGTTGCATGAGTGCAGCGTTTGTTTATGTCCTTATGGGCCATAGTTTTAACATGGTGTGTGCGCGCACGCAAAGCAATGTTGCAGCTTTATAATTAATGCAAAACAACGAATTAGGCAGCCAAATTGCGGCGATGGCTTAAGGCAGGAAACCGATCAGCTCCTTGGCTTCGGCTACTGTTTTGCCGGAGATATCTTTGGCCTTGGCGACGCCTTTGGCGAGGACCTCGTCGATGTAGTCAGGGGATTTCAGCAGTTCGCGCATTTTTTGGGTGATGGGGGTGAGGCGTTCGACGGCGATTTCGGTGAGGATTTGCTTGAAGGCGGAGAAGTTCTTATCGCCGACTTCTGCGAGCGCCTGTTCACGATTGACGCCCTTAAGTGCGGCATAGATGTTGACTAGATTGGAGGCTTCCGGACGATTTTCATTGTTTTCGCCAATAGTCATCACGCTATCGGACGTGGACTTCTTGAATTTCTTCGCAATGGCATCGGCATCATCAGTCAGATTGATGCGCGATAAATCCGATTCGTCGGATTTGCTCATTTTCTTGGTCCCGTCTTTCAGGCTCATGACGCGCGTTCCCTCGCCCATGATGACGGGTTCAGGCAGCGGGAAGAAGCCGCCTTTGTTTTCGGTGACGTTGTAGTTTTTGTTGTAGGCGCGGTTGAAGGCTCCCGCGATGTCGCGACAGAGTTCGAGATGTTGCTTCTGGTCGTGGCCTACGGGGACGTGGGTTGCTTTGTAGACGAGGATGTCGGCGGCCATTAATACAGGATAGGAAAAAAGGGCTAAATTTGACTTCTCGGACTTATTAAAACTATCATTTATTTCATCAATTAACCCAACGATTTTATCGGCTTCAATTTCAACTCTATTAGACGCACCAGTAGGAATCATCCCATCAGTAGCAATTTTTTTAATCATTTCGGCTGCATTTTTTAATTCACCGCAAGATTCATTGACAGCTTTCTTTGAGCTATGAATTTTCTCTTTGAACTGCGTCATACGACTGAGCCAACTAAGTGGAGTATGACAGGAAAGCATCCATGAAAGTTCCGCATGTCCCGACACCGCCGACTGATGGAAAATGGCGCTTTTTTCTGGGTCGACACCGCACGCGATGTAGGCGGCGGCGGTTTCGCGCACGTTGGCGCGGAGTTTTTGCGGGTCTTGTGCCACGGTGATGGCGTGCAAATCGGCCAGCATGAACAGGCACTCGTAATCGTGCTGGAGGGCCACCCAGTTGCGGATGGCACCTAAATAATTGCCTAAATGCAGGTTGCCGGTCGGCTGGACGCCGGAGAGGATACGACCCATAACGCTATCAAATTCCATCAAAAAGTTACCGCATCTTACTACCAGCCCTGCGATGCCACGCAACTGGTAATTTCTAGCCCTTGCGGGATTTATGGGGTTTGGGGTATATCAGAGACTTAAACCATTGGAGAAACGCCCATGAGCCATCGTTCAGGTGCCTACCCGCAGGTCCGCCTGCGCCGCAACCGCGCAAACGCGTGGAGCCGCGAGATGCTGGCCGAGCACCGGTTGCATGCGTCGGATTTGATTTTGCCAATATTCATTCAGGAGGGCACCAATACTGAAACGCCGATCCTATCCATGCCGGGCGTGTCGCGCATCACGCTGGACTTGCTTGTTAAAAAAGCTAAGTCAGCTAAACAGCTAGGCATTCCTGCCCTCGCCCTTTTTCCGGTGATTGATATGAAATGGAAAACGCCAATGGGAGATGAGGCGTTGCAGCCGGACAATCTGGTATGCCGTGCAATCAAGGAACTCAAAAACGCCGTGCCGGATATCGGCATCATTTGCGACGTAGCGCTCGACCCGTACACCTCGCACGGGCAGGACGGCGTCGCGGAAAACGGCGTCATCCTCAATGACGCCACCATCGATATTTTATGCAAACAGGCAGTCGTGATGGCCAAAGCCGGTTGCGATATCGTGGCCCCTTCGGACATGATGGACGGGCGCGTCGGCGCGATCCGTGCAGCGCTCGATAGCGAAAGCCTGATCGATACGTCAATTCTGGCATATAGCGCCAAATATGCGTCGCACCATTACGGCCCGTTCCGCGATGCGGTGGATTCCAAAAAACTTTTGGGCGCTGCCTATAAGCGCACCTACCAGATGGACCCGGCCAACAGCGCGGAAGCTTTGCGCGAAATTGCGCTCGATATCGCCGAGGGTGCGGATATGGTGATGGTGAAGCCGGGCTTAAGCTATCTCGACATACTTTACCGCGCAGCAAGCAACTTCAATGTGCCGGTGCTGGTGTACCATGTCAGCGGCGAATACGCGATGGTGAAGGCTGCGGGCGTGCAAGGGTGGATCGACGGCGATCAGGTGATGCTGGAGCATTTGCTCGCGTTCAAACGCGCCGGAGCACGCGCCATACTTACGTATGCGGCGATGGACGTTGCGGAATTTTTAGCTAAATAATCAGCCCTGCTGCCACCAGTCGTTGACGGGGCGGCGCGCACACGGGCTGTTATCGGCGCCGACGCATGGGCTTTTCAGGTCAGGCTCTTTGTTGGAGCATGCGGGTAGCAGCGAAAGCGCGATACCGATCAGAAGCCATTTAGTCATAGGGTCCTCATTTGCTTGTGCAGAATGATAGTGGTTGGAGCGATACTACGCCCGCACCAAACAAATGGCAACCGCTTGGTAACGCCACGGCAGGCGATTATTTACTCGGCGGTTTAGCGCCTGGAATCGGCATCGGCGGTTTGATCGAACCGGCGTCCAGCGTGCCGCGGCCACTAACCATCGCTGCCTGACGTTTGGTAAGTTCAGCCACCTGCGCACCAGTACGGCCTGCACCGAATCTGCCGCCGCCCGGAGTGACGGTCGAAGAAGCCCGGCCCGTGCCGCCGCCGCCCGGCTTACCGCCCGGACCAGCGCCGCCACCGCCGCCTTTAGCGCCGCCCCCTGCGTCACCGCCGCCTGGCGAGCCTTTGTATTCAAAGCTCGTGGAAGCGTTGGCGATATCTTTGGCGATCTGCACAACGATGACGTTGAAGCGTTTGGCAAGGTCAGCCAGAATCCATAATGTCAGCGGCAGCATGATGCCTACCGGATGAATCGGCTGCCCGCCGCAACCGGTGTTATCAGGGCCGGTATAACCCCACGTGCCGTCGAATGGCACGTAGATGCCGAGGTTGCAATCCCACACCGCAAAGCGCCAGTAATGCTCGGCGAACGGTGCGCCGCGCAAGGTTTCAGCCCATTCGGTCCAGCAGACTTTCATCGAGATCAGCTGGTCAAGCCCGGATTTGATGAGCTGCACGAAGAAAGCGAAGAAGGTGAACAGGAATATCGGCTGCAGGCAGGAGTTGACCACCTGATTGAGCCAGCCGTCAAACAACTGCCGCGTTCGCGAGAACATGATACAGGCGAGGAACAACGGCGCGAGGCCAAACAGCAGCGTGCGCATGACCAGCGCCATAATGTATACCCAGATAGCGTTGAGCATGGCCTTGATGAAAGTATAAAGGCTGACCGTCAGCAGGATAATAATCACCCAGCCATACGGGCCGGTGAGCGCGGCGGCCATAAGTGTCACGAGCATTTTAGTCGACACCGCTTCCACGATGGCGTTATCCATCCAGTCGAACGGATTACCGCCGAGGTTGTTGCCGCCGATGGAAATTTGCGACACGTGCGTAATAATATCGTCGGTGCCGTCGTTGAAGAATTTAACGAAGGTATCGCCGAACATGCCAAGCGCATTGCCGTTGAGCAGCATGCCGATGATGCCGATTTTGACCATTCGGATGAAAAAGTCGTACACGGTGAGCTGCACCATGCCGAAGGTAAAGCTGACGGCGTATACAGTTACATACAGCACGACAGCGGCGGTGATGGCATCATGGAAGCCCTTTGCGGCCATGATCGAGGAAAACATGGCGGCTGCCATCGGGTTGAGGGCGGCTTTGAGGTTGGCGATAATCGTGGCGACGATGCCTTTGCCTGGTTCGGGCCATTTGATGTTGTATTCCGGGTCGGAAGTACAGGTGCCGTCGGGGTCGGCGTTTTCTTTACAGACGTCGCTGCCGTCCTGACAGGTGCCGGGCAGGTTGCGGTCGGACATACAGATCGCGCCCCCATTGGTGCCGTTACACGTATCGGCGAAAGCTGCACCAGGGAGCGCGGTAAAGATGAGCGCCGCCCACATGATTGCGAAAGCAAGCCCGCGAGAAATACCGAACCGTGAGATGATGGAATGGATGAGCTGTGTCATTTTAAAGCTTTCCTGCCTAACATATTTCCCATCAGAGCACCGCCGATTGCGCCGGCCTCCGTCATTTGTTTGCTTCCCGATCCCGAGGCCACGTTGCCGCCGAGCGCGCCTCCGGCGACTGTTGTCAGCCCTTGCGCGGATTCGCTCTTCACCTCGTTGACTTTTTCCTTGAGCGACGGCGACTTGAACGACAGCGTACCCGCCGAACCAGCGATTTCTTGCGCCACGCCCGGCAGCTTTTCAATCAATTGCTTCAGCACAGATGTATAAATCCACAGGCTGATGAGTGCAAATAGCACCTTCTGCCCCACCTCCTTATGGTGCGGGCCGAAATTGATGCCGGGCGGATTCATGCCGTTAGGATCGAAGCCTCCGCGATTGAACGGATTGATGTTGCCCTGCGCAATCGGCACGTTCCTCACCTGCCCTTTGGTTTTATCCAGTGTCTTGCTCAAATCATTCGTGTAGTTCGGGTCCATGCCCATGCTGAAGCCGAAGAGCGGCTGGTTGATCTTCCAGAAGTGGCTGAAGTCAGGCGGATTAGCGGGGTCCATCGGCATGGTGAAGTTAAATGTCGGTAGCAAAATGGTAAATATCTGCGCAATCAGCCCTATATAAACCCCGAGCGATATCGACAGGAACGCAAAAATAAACACCGGCACCAGCATGGCACCGATGATCGTATCCAGCCATTTCCTGAAATAACGCTCCGTCTGCTGGAACAGGAACATCGGCACGAACATCGGCGAAATAATCAGCATGAACGCCACGATCAAGTACGCCGTCAGGAACGTGTAGACAATTTCCATAAGGAACAATAAAAATTCAAGGAACGCCACGATCACGCCGGACGACATTGCAAAGCTTGTCGTGTCCGAAGTGATGCCGGTTCCCAGCCACATCAGGCCCTGGAACAGCGCAATGCCTGGCGAAAATCCGAACAACGTGCCTAAAATAGTATCAATCATTCCCCACGGCGTATAACTCGCGAATCCCGACATATTGGGCGCCATAACCGCCCATGTGAGTAATTCATCCATGATGTCGAAGACATTCTGGGCGAAGCCGCCGAGGTTAAAGCTGAATACCGCAACAAACGCGACTTTAAGCGCTTCAGTCACGGATTTACTATTGAAGCCGCGCTCACCGGCGGCAATGCGCGCGCCGTGCATAGTAACGGCGACGATGAGTACGGTGGCAACCGTGCCGCGGAAATAATCCGATATCTGCGCCAGGGCGCTCACAGTTGCGTTACGGATAGTGCTTTCGACGCAGAAGACGATCGGGCCTGTCAGCGCTTCCGGCGGGAATCCGCCCGCTTCGGAGCAATCCTGAATAGTCATGCCCGCCATTTGCGCCATTGCTGGCGCCGGGGCAAGTATCGTCACGCCAAAGACAAAAGCGAGCGCGGCGAGCATTTGCTTCCACGATCCTTTCCTGCCCTGTACGTGTGATTGCTGCATACTAGCCTTTATTTGCCTGTGCGTTGAACTTAAGGTTCTTCATAAAGTCCGAACCCCCACCGGCGATTTTTTCAGTGCCGAGACCGCCGAACAGCGCTTTACCATCGGCGATACCGCCGCCCATCGCCATGCCGCTGCCGATGAACGGAATGATTTCGAGCATTTCAATAAAGATATAACCGGTGATGAGCGCCATGAACGAAGACACCAGCACGTTGAGAATATACGACGTCGTATTTTTATCGTCCGAAGAGCCGTCAAAGCCATTGGCAACGGCAAGATGGTCCCAGTCCACGGTTCGGGTCGGGATATCGATTTCGAAGAATTTCGGTTTCGGGCCGCCGATGCCCAGCACGTTCATGACGCCTTCCTTGCGCGACGCAATATAGTCCACCATCTGGTTGGCGATCTTGCCGCCGGCACCATCGTCCGCAGCGCCGTTAGGCTGCTGCTGCGACGCTTTGATCGCTTTACTGTCGATAGTGATGGCGCGGCCTTTAGTGTCTTTTTCCGTGTACATGCCTTTCATGTTCACCCAGTCACCCAGCTTCTGATCCCAGCCTGTAGGGCCATTTACGCCGGGCCTGCCGTTCGGGCAGGCAACGGTCAACGGCTGCGAGAAGCACGGATCTCTGCCCGCCACCGAGTTATACAGCGAGTTTTTGCCGGAGAACACCACCGTGTCGAACGCGGCGAGCAACATCGCAAGATAGCCGAAAAGCACCATCGGCTGAATCATGAAGCTGGTAAGCAACTTTAGCCATTTGTCAAAATACGTCTTCGTCGACTTGAACAGCAGCATGGGGATGAACATCGGTGAAATAACCACCATGAACGCCACGCCCATATACGACGACAAGAAAATATAACAGCATTTGATAATCGCATAGACCATCTTGTAAATAAGGTAAATGCCTATCAGGCCGATGGTAAAACCGATAGTGTTGGAGAACAAACACGCGGTCATGAAGCCCACGACACCGGCAGTAATCGTAAACGGCGAGAAAATACCGCCGATCAGCGTTTCAATAGCGCAATCCACCGAGTCCCACACCAGCAGCACACCAGACGTATCGCCGAATTTCGGGCAATCGCCCATCAGGCCGAAGCGGCTGGAAAGCAGCACGTAGCCGCAAACCACCGAAAGCATTTCTTCCATGATATCCAGCAACAGCCCGAAATTACCGTTATGCAGGCCCAGCATATCGAGAGAATTACCGCCGAAATTCATGCTGAATGTCGTCACAAACCCGACTTTCATCGCCATCACCAGCGCGTCTCGCAGCGGCGCCGTTTCGGTGCCCGTCACCATCTTTATCCCCCAGAACATCACCGCGAGGATGCAGCACACCGACACCGTGTTAGCGAGGTACGTCGAGAATGGAATCAGGAAATCATTGGTGCCCGCAAGGATGGTTTCCTTGATGCACGGAATCATGCGGCGCACTAGCCCGAAGCCCGGGCAGGCGTCTATCTTGTGGTGCTGGGGATTAAGGATAACGTTGTTGCAATTAGGGCCCGGGCAGCTGTCGCCGGTCTGCTCGTCGTACATGTAAGGAATCCCGCCAAAGCCGTAAGCCTGCGCATTTGAAGGGGTTAGCGTTAGAAAAAAGGTAAGCAAAAGCAGCGCCAGCCAGACCACGGACCGGAAAATCTCTAACCCGCTAGGGTCATTTTTTCCCTTCTTTGGACGCAAGTTTTTCCCTCTCCAATCTTACTTTTGCCTGGAACGGCGGCATCCATGCCTCCGGTGCGTCACCAACCTCAGCACGTACTTCATCCAGTATCGAAACGGTTTCGGCGCGCGCCGACAGTACATTGATCACATCGTCCATGCCCGACAAATCGATACGCGCCACGACCACGTCCTTGCCTTGCTTCACGAGGAAGTAGCGGCTTCCGGGGTCGGTGGTTTTCAACAAATTGAATTCGCGGTCGCTGACCATGAAGGCCTTGCGGTACGCCTCCGTTGCTTTCGGGTTCGGCAGGAAGATCTGCGTGGCCGTTTGCTGGATGAGCGTTTCGGAAATCGCCGAGTTCGTCGCGTCTTCGACAGATTGCGTCGCGAACACCACCATGCCATTGAGCTTGCGAAGCGTCTTGAGCCAATCGCGGATGCGTCCGCCGAAGATTTTATTATCAATCAGCGCCCATGCTTCGTCGAGAATGATGATGGTGGGCGTGCCGTCGAGCGACAGGTTGATGCGGTGGAATAAATATAGCAGCGTCGGTTCAAGACTTACGCGCTCTTTAAGCACTTCGCCCATTTCAAAGCCGAACGAATTACCAATGGTGAAATCTACAACATCGGTTTCATTGTCGAACAAGCCCGCATAAGAGCCGCCGGAATGCCACATTTTCAAACGCCCTGCGAGTGTGCCCGGGCCTTCAATGCCAAGGAACGGCGCGATGTTGCGCAGCATGCGGTCTTTTTTCGCGAGCTTGTAGTTACCGGCGATGGCTTCGTTGATGCGCTCCATATCTTCGGCCATGAACGGCTCGTCATGCACGGTAACCATCGTGTGCAGCCATTCGGCGAGGAACGTGCGATTTTCCGACGTATCCGGCAAATGCAGAGGATTGAAATTACATTTCTCACCCGGCTCGATGATTGTGAATTTACCACCGATCGCACGGATAAAGATTTCCGCGCCCCTGTCCTTATCGAAGAAGAATACGCGGCAATTGAACTTCTGCGCCTGCGCACAGAGGAAGTTAAGAAGCACGGTTTTACCCGCGCCAGTAGGCCCAATGATGGTGGTATGTCCCACGTCGCGGTTATGGAAGTTGAAAAAATACGGCGTGCCGGACGACGTATCGAACACCGTCACCGCATCGCCCCAATGGTTGTTTGCAATCTTGCCCGTCGGGTAATTATGCAAGCTCGCAAAACCAGCAAGATTCATCGTATTGATATCCGCACCACGCGCCACGCAATCGAAGTTTGCCGGAAGCTGCGCCCAGAACGCTTGCTCCATCACGAATTTTTCACGCACCGGGTTGATGCCCAAATTCACCAGCTCGGCAATCGCGAGCGACAATACTTTTTCCAATTCCGGCAGCGATTCTTCAAAGCACATCACCGTCAGATGGTGCGGCCCGAACGCCACGTGCCCCGACATCGCCATATCCAGCGCGTCGGAAATTTCCGCGATCTGCGAAATAGCCGCGTCTTCCGCCGCCATCATTCGCCGCTGGCGAATCTGCATGCGGTTGATGTTCACCGAGCGGTTATGGAAGGAGAAAGATTGCGAGATCAAAAACTCAAATGGCAACTGTAAAAACCCGTCGAGCAACCCCGCCGCCGTCGCGGGCGAATATTCTTTGATGCTGATCAGCCCTGCGAATCGCTTTCGAGGCGCACCAGACACTTCGATGGCGCGGCTGCCGAAATACAAACGATACAGCGGTAGGTAATGCGCCATGTTCGTCGCGGTCAAACGCATCGGCTGTGTAAATCCGCAGTTGATGATCATCGCCAGAAATTCCATCGGCTCGGAAAACACGCCATGTTCATTTTCGTAGGTCGTGAGTAGCTTCGCGCCGTAATCGCGCAAGGTCGCGCCTAAGCGCGCCACGGCTTCGGCAAGTTCCTTGTGCGCGTCACGCATCGAGTCGATCTGCGCGGTTTTATTACCGGCTTCCGAAGCTTTTTTCAGGTAATGATGTATCTTCGCCGCGCCTTTAGTATCGGCTTTGCGCACGACAGTGATGTAGATTTCGTTGATATACGAGTCTTTGTTCGAGTGCTTCTCGTGCCACAGCTTATCGACATAGGCGGCAAAGCCCGGCGGCTGTTTGCCTGACGGATAGGCGCTCTGGCGCTTGCGTAGCGTGTGGAACCACACGGCGAACGTGCCGTCCGCCATCGATTTCAACAGCGAGTTGCGCACTAATTTTTTCATGTCGACGTCTTCGTCGTCCGCCGTTTCGAACGAGAAGCCTTCGAGTTTTAAAATCTGGACGAATTCTTTTTTCTTGGTGAGAATCGTTTCACGATCCCAGTGATACTCGTATGGAATAAACGTAGCAGCAGACACTTCCAGCTTGGAATAAGTCGCTTTCTGCGTTTTGCGTCGTGATATCGTGAAACTCATAGCTTCTCCGGGAATGCGGCCACATTATCAGAAATGAAATTTGGCCACATCGTGTTTAGTATGGATCATACGAATTGGTAAATCCATGAAAACCTCGATTGACGCATTTATAACCCTTCGCCATTTTGATGATGAAGAGTTCGATCGCCCGCGGCTCTTTCAAGCAGATCAAGAAACCAATCAGGTGGACCGTCGGCGCAACCATGAGCAGGATTTTAAAATCCTGCGTGTTGATGAACGTGATCATGCTTACGATGGCGTTGATCACGAAGTACATATAGCTCACCCCCATGATCATGGTCGGGCGCGTTAAACCCTGAAATAACGGATCGGAAGAGAGGCGGCCTGACGACATGGAAAAATCCTTTTGTGATCTTTGATTTTACAATGGGTTGCTTAACAAATAGTGAACAGAGCGATCACTAGTTAATAGGATAGCATAGATTTGTTGCAGTTTTGTTGCAATTGCTGGCTATCTGCGACGATTTTGGCGCCATTGTCAAAAAAATGTCACAATTGCAAAAATACTGCTTGCAAATTCGATGTTTGAGCAAGCACGCATGGGCGTTTTAAAAACCTTTGGACAAACTGTAAGGGTCTGATTATTAGTCTAGTTACAAGAGTTGTCCCTTCCTCACCCCTTAAAATCCGCAACAAGCTGTAGTATATGAAAGTATTGATTTTAGGCTCCGGTCTGCTTGGCGTCACCACCGCATATGAACTCGGCAAGCGCGGGTTCGACGTAACAGTTATCGATCGCAACGAAGAAAGTGCGCGCGAAACCAGCTATGCTAATGGCGGGCAATTATCGTATAGCCACGCCGAACCGTGGGCATCGCCAGCGGTTTTGTCAAAATTACCGAAATGGATTGGCCGCTATGACGCGCCGCTGCAATTCAAACTCCGCGCCGACTGGCAGATGATCAAATGGGGTCTGCGCTTCTTCGGCAATTGCACCACTAAAAAAGCCAGCATGAACTGCGTCAACATGCTGCGCCTCGGCCTTTACAGCCGCAAAAAAATGCAAGAAATGCGCGAGGAATCCGGCGTACAGTTCGATTTTGGCTCCAAAGGCATCCTGCATATTTACAGCAAGGACGAAGATTTCGCCCACGCCAAAACCCAGCTTGAATTCCAGGCGAAATTCGGCTGCGTCCAGAAAATCCTGACCAAAGATGAAGTCTACGCGCTGGAACCCGCGCTGAAACACAGCGAGCGCGTCATCGTCGGCGGCATCCACGCCGTGGAAGACGAAACCGGCGACCCGTTCTTGTTCTGCAACGCGCTGGCCGAAGTGGCCACCAAGCGCTACGGCGTGAAATTCATGTACGGCGTGACCATTGAAGAGATCAATGTCAAAGGCAAACGCGTCGTCTCCGTCACCACCGACAAGGGCGACATGGTCGCCGACGGCTACGTCATGGCGATGGGCTCGTACAGCGCAGCCATGCTGCGTGATATCAATATCAGCGTGCCGATCTACCCGATGAAAGGCTACAGCATCACCATCAACGCTAACGAGCATTGCCCGAATATCAGCATGACCGACGGCACGCACAAAATCGTCTACAGCCGCTTGGGCGACCGCATCCGCATCGCGGGGACGGCCGAATTTGCCGGTTACAGCCAGGCACTGAATGAAAAGCGCATCGAACCAATCATCCGCGCCGCCAAAAAATTGCTTCCCAAAGCCGACTGGAATCAGGAAATAAAACGCTGGGCATGCCTGCGCCCCAGCACCCCGGACGGCCCGCCGATCATGGGTAATACTCCTTATAGCAACTTGTTCCTCAACACCGGCCACGGCACGCTCGGCTGGACGCAGGCCGCAGGGAGTGCTGCCATCGTCGCCGACGCGATGGAAGGCAAAATACCCGGAATTCTCCTGCAAGGGCTGACGCTGGAAAGATACGTGAAATGATCGTTGAAAAAAAGCTTGCTTACGATTGGGCAGGCGCCAACGAGTGGCTGTTCCACGAGATCAATAAACTCGATGGCATTCCCGCGTATAATTCCCTGATGGTATTTTTAAGCGCCATCGCCGACCACCATAATTTCATCTATTATTTCATCGCCATCGCCATATACGGTGCCATCGACTGCATCTCCCGCCGGTTGAGCAAGCGCGTCGGCGGTGGCCAGACGCTGGTGATGTGGATCGGCATCCTGTCCGTATTCGCAGCGGCGTATTTCCTCGACGGCTACATCGTCACGCAGCTGAAAGACAACTTCGCCTACCCTCGCCCCTACGTAGCGCTCGACGGCGTGCACATGCTCGGCGCAGGCAAGGACGGTGACGACCATCACAACTTCCCAAGCGGCCATGCCTCGTTCATCACGGTACTCGTGTGCAGTCTCTGGCCAGCCCTCGTCGGCAAAAAATCACAATTCGGCGCGCTGTTGATTTTCGCCGTCTGCTGGTCGCGCATCGCGATGGGCATGCATTTTCCGGCGGACGTCGCTGGTGGCTTCCTCATCAGTTTCTTTGTCGTACTTGTTGTGCGCAAAGTGATTTACGGCGTTTATAGTAAAATTTTTGGCTGGAAGTGTTGAGCTGATGGAACCCAAGCTGCTGCATTTTGACATCCCCGACGCCACGCAGCCCAGCACGCGCCACCGCGTCGCATGCTATCAATGGGGCGATCCTTCCAAGCCCACCGTACTGTGCGTGCACGGCCTGACGCGCACCAGTCGCGATTTTGATTTCCTCGCCCAGTCGCTCGCCGAAGATTACCACGTGCTCTGTCCGGATATGCCCGGGCGCGGCTTAAGCGCGTGGCTGAAGAAAACAGATGGCTATAACAACGCGGCATATGTTTCCACCGTCGCCATCATCCTACGCGCTTTAAGCGTGCGCAGAGTACACTGGGTCGGCACCTCGATGGGAGGCATCATGGGCATGCTCGCGGCCAACAGCCATCCCAAACTCCTCAAAAGCCTCACGCTCAACGACATCGGCGCCTTCATTCCCGCCGACGGCCTTAAGCGCATCCGCGACATCGCCGACATGAAAACAAGCTACCGCACCAAGGCAGAAGCCGAAGAAGCCCTGCACCAGCGCTGCGAAAGTTTTGGCATTACCAGCGAAAAGCAATGGCAGCACATCTTCACCCACGGTCTGCGCGTGCACAGCAATGGCATCACCGATTTTACCTACGATCCGGCGATTTTCACCGTGGGTTTCCCCAAGGACATGGAAGTGGTCGATGTGGATTTATGGCCGCTCTGGGGTGCGATTTCGAACCTGCCGGTGCTGCTTATCCGCGGCGCACATTCGGATTTACTGACTCGCCGCACTGCGTTGCAAATGGAAGAACGCCATCAGGATTTGCTGTTCCACGAAGTCGAACATGCTGGCCACGCGCCATCCCTCATGGACAACAAAGAAATAGCGCTTATCCACGAATGGATAAGCGCCAAGGAAGAAACACCTTAGGTAAACTGATAAGCGCTAAGCGGGGCAGGCCTGCAACAGGCTTGCGTGCTGAGCATGGTCAAGGCCGATGCCGAACAACGTGAGCGCAATGGCGAATATATACGTCAGGCGCGAATTTTCGGGCGTGCCGTACATGAAATGGAATGCCAGGGACCCGAGGTTCTTCGCGGAATCGAGGAGCGCGGCAAACGGGCTTTCCTGATATTGTGCATAATCTGCAGTTATTGCTATGGCAACGGCTGACTTCTTCATAAAGGCTCCACCGGCTAATATTTAATATCTCGATTTTTTAATTGTAGCAAATTTTAGCGGTATTGTTAAGAACAAACGTCTTATTCACAGCGCCATTTTTGTTATAATTATTGCACAGAGCTGTGGAAATGCTCGACTATTCCGGCAGCGGTGCGATCTGGTTTCGGGGGATTTTTCAATTGATTGCATGGCATCTCGCTACTTAAATTTACCCAAGAGATGAGCAAGTCAAGCCATTGTAATATAATAAATTGCCCGTGGCGGCCCGCCGCTAATAAAAAACGCATGACGAGACACTATAAAGATAGTGCCCAGTACATGCGTTTTTTAAAGGTCTGAAAAACGACTATTAGTCGTTGCGTTCGGACTGCTTGCGAGCGAGCTTACGCGCGCGGCGCTTCGCTTCTGCAGATTCACGAACTCGTGCCTCTGAGGGTTTCTCGTAGTGACGGCGCATCTTCATTTCACGGAAAAGGCCTTCACGCTGCATCTTTTTCTTCAAAGCGCGCAGCGCCTGGTCAACATTGTTGTCTCTTACGATTACTTCAACCAAAGGAAATATACCCCCTTTTCGGATTTGTTCGATGTTGCATTTAAAGTCGAACATGCATCATACCCCCCGCAGATAGCTTTGTCAAAGGGGATAAACACATTTTTTATCAGGCGCTTATGCGCTCAGCACCACGTCACGCTGGGCATAACACGTGCTTGCCGTACAGGCCTGAAAACGCAGCATCGCCTTAATAGGCGGCCGTCTGCTACTTGCAGAAAGTTTCAAATGCGCGGTTACGTTGACGAGGCCTTCATACACCAGCAGCGTCTCGTTATCCGCCTGCCCCGGGCGGCGCAGCGGTTCCGGCCAGTCGATTTTCGTAAGTTTGACGCCGTTGCCCTGCACATCAAACCCTGTCGGCACGAGGAACGGCTGGTTCACCTTCGACGCGTTAATATGCCAGCCATCCTTGATTTCCAACGTTAGCAGCAGTTCAAACGTGCCGCCCGGCTTCGGATCGGCAGGGAACACCGCAACCGACGCGACCACCGCGTCCGACGGCGCGTTCTTCGCTTCAAGCGCATACGTATCGTTGATAAACATTTCGGGCGTCACGCCGATGGCCTTGCCATCCCGCACCTGCTCAAGCTTAAGCGCGGCGGAAATAAAGCTGGCATGCTCGACCTGCAAATTTACATGAGCACCGAGGAAAAAACGCACCGTGCTTTCGGCTTTATCGAGATAGTGCTTTTCCTTGGTGATATCATACAAATTTATCAGGTTTTCCACCATCACGGCATTTGCATTTGGCGTGGCGCTGTCGTCGCAATTCTTAATGCGGATCAGCATATCCGACACGTCCTGCGTCGAGAAATACCCCCTGACCTCGTCGGCGAACAATTCCTCCGCGCTCTCCATCAGCGACTGCGCCGCCTCCAGCAGGCTTTCTTCCGGTGTCACCCGCCACAGCGTAATCAGTCCCTTGGCAAGAAACGCATAATCTTCCAGCACCGCGTCAAGCTGCGGGCGATTCCCGGCGTAGATATGGTGCAACTTGCCGGTATTGTCGATCGCATTTTCAAGCAGGAAATCCGCCGCTTCGCGCGCGCGCGCCGTGTACCCCGGGCGGTTAAACACCTTGCCCGCATGCGCAAACGCATCAATCATCAGCCCGTTCCAGCTTACGATAGCTTTATCGTCAAGGCTCGGCGCGGCGCGGGTGTTGCGGCGCAGCAGCAGTTTATTCATCACCTGAGCGCACACGGCGGAAAGTTCAAGATAGGGGATATTGCGCTCGCGCGCCACCTCGTCCAACGGTTTGCGCAGGATGAGCGCCTGTCCTTTGACTTTTTTGTGTCCCGGAAAATGCGGAATATCAGCAAGCGCATAAAACGTTGTCAGCAGCGTGATTTCCTGCGGCGTGAGGAAGGCGTTGAACTCATCCGCTTCCCACGCGTAATGCGCGCCTTCAATGCCGTCCGTTTCCGCGTCGATAGCGCTGTAGAACGTGCCGTTGCCCGATGTCAGCGGCCCGCCGACGAATTCAAGAATACCCTTGGCGATGTCAGCGAGATACGGACTTGCCGTAATACGCGCGGCGTCGGTATACACACGCGCAAGCTGGGCTTGATTATACAGCATTTTTTCAAAATGCGGCACATACCATTCCTTATCGACAGCGTAGCGGTGGAACCCACAACCCACCTGATCGTAAATGCCCCCAGCGGCCATTTTCTGCAACGAATGCGTGACAATATCCAGCGCCTGTTGCGTGCCTGTCGCGCTGTGATAGTGCAGCAGGAACGACAGATAGGCTTCATGCGGGAATTTAGGTGCCTGAAAAAAACCGCCGGAGCGTTCATCATGATATTTCTTAAGCGCATGATACAGCTCGCCGCTGCGCGCCGAAATATCCGACACCTGCACATCGTCATGGGGTATATGCACAAGGAACGGGCGCATGTCTTCCAACACGCGGTCGGCGATGCTGCGTGCTTCCTGCTCCTGCGTGGTCCAGACGAAATTAAGCCATTCCAGCAAGCGCGGAAACGACGTGCGCCCCGCTTGCGATTCATCGGCGGCGAACGTACCGCCCGCGTAAAACGGTTTCAACTCCGGCGTCAAAAACAGCGTATTCGGCCAGCCGCCCTGCCGCGTCATCACCTGCCGCGCCACCATGTAAATTTCATCCAGCGCCGGATGTTCTTCGCGATCTACCTTGATGTTAATACACATGCGGTTCATCAACGACGCGATGGAAAGATTCTCAAACACCTCGCGTTCCATCACATGGCACCAATAGCAACTGGAATACCCAATCGATAAATGAATCGGCTTATTCTCCGCCCGCGCCCGCTCAATCGCCTCCTTGCCCCACGGATACCAATACACGGGATTATGCGCGTGCTGTTTCAAATACGGGCTAGTGGAGCTTGCAAGCGGATTGGTGAAGCATTGATTGGTTTCAAACGGCTTCATGCTTTGTAATGTCCTGCGAGTTTAGTAGCGATATCGCGTAGTATATATCGGTGGTCGGCGCGCCCCACCATCGCGAATTCCTCAAGGCTGAGCCAGCCGCGCTCGGCGGTGCTCGGTTCGATCTGACTGGCGGGCAGCACGTCATGCGTGTTTGCCATTTCCAACGCGAAAAGCCACATGCGTTTGCTGTTACCTGTTTTTTCCGAAGAGAAGCGATACGGGCCGACATCCATCATCCGCCCGATGCATTCGAGTTTCAACCCCAGTTCCTCAATGGCCTCGCGAATCGCGGTCACCACCAGCGTTTCCTGTTCGCCGTTATTTTGCTTATCCTCTTTCATGTCCACCCAGCCTTTATTGGCCGACTGGTGCATGCGCGTGCCCTTGCATATCTGGAGGTTTGGCTCCCCACGATCTGGGCGTTTGGACACGGGTTTCATGAAGTAAAACCGAAACTGCCCGTCCTCAATGACGAACGGCACCACGCCCGCTTTGGTGTACTGCTCGTCGTGCAGCTCGGGGGGCACCGATACCAGCGAGTCGATGGTCTTTTGTTGCAAAAACGCATGAATTAAGGCATGAACATCCATGAGGTGCATGATTGCACATAAAAACCGTTTTTGGGAAACGCTATTTTGACGTCCGCACACGATTTACCGCTCGATGTACGTTTTACCACGCTGGCCGAGCAGATGGCGGAGGCATCCGGCGCCATCCTGCGCCGCTGCTACCGCATGCCCACCACCATCAACCGCAAAAGCGATTCCAGCGCGGTAACGCTTGCCGACCGCGAGGTCGAGCAGCGCCTGCGCGAAATGATCGAAGCGCATTATCCCGAACACGGCATCATCGGCGAAGAATTCGGCAACATCCGCAGCAGCTCTGACTACCAGTGGGTGATCGACCCGATTGACGGAACGCGCTCATTCATCGCGGGCTACCCGCTTTTCACCACCCTCATCGCACTCGCCCAAAACGGCGCGCCGGTACTCGGCATCATCGACCAGCCCGTCTCCGGCGAACGCTGGCTGGGCGCCATCGGCATCGATACGACGTTGAACGGAACGCCAGTTAAAACCAGCGCCTGCACCACGCTTTCTGACGCCGTGCTCGCCACCACTTCCATCGATTATTTTACACAAGCACAGGCGCAGATTTTCCAGGAGCTGAAAAGTCAAATTTCCAGCACCATCCTTGGCGGCGACGCCTACGCGTATGCTATGCTCGCCTCTGGACGCATCGATCTGGTCGTTGACGCAGGCATGAAACCGTATGATTATTGCGCACTGAAAACTGTGATTGAAGGCGCTGGCGGAGTCATCACGGATTGGGCGGGAAAAGCATTAACGACGACGAGCGATGGTAGCGTGATAGCAGCCGCGACAAAAGAATTACACGTCGCCGCACTTGCGTTGCTAGCTTAACTCGCAATCTGTCATACTGCCGAATGGCGGTATCAGCGTAGAACCACAGACCCCTACATACAAGGGGGTGACAGGCTAAAAATAATATGGAAATAATTACCGCTTCAAGTGGCAGCCGCAGCATTCTTCTTTAGCGGCTTTAACTTTTTCAACATGATTTTCATGCGTTTCAACCACATGCCCGCCGAGCTGCGTGACCGTTTGCTTCAACGCTGCATTTTCATGCTCAAGTCCGATCATCTTTGAATCGAGTTTCAATGCCGAATTCTGGTTGGCGCCGCTTTCGCTCCACATGCCACTGATGAGGCCGAATGCCCAGCCGAGGAAGCCGATGTCCATCACCTTCGCTGCAAAGCTCCAGCCTTTGAGCTTATTGCTGGAAGCCAGAATCGCCCCCAGCCCCGAACCCGCCGCAAGTCCGATCGTGGAGTGCCACGAAGCTTTCTTGCGGTTGTTCGCCAGATCTTCACTAAAACGTTGTGGTGCTTCGTCGGCCATGTAATGCCTGCTGAAATTTGTTCAGGCTAATCATAGCGCAAATGTAAAAAATTTAAAGTTACAAGCGTGTGACAATGGGATTTTTCAGAAAAGCCCGGCAATCAACAGCTTAAGACTAAGCCAGCCGGTCGATTTTTTGCCATTTCGGGCGATAATCCTTCCTGCCTTTGCCCATGCCGGTCCTGCCTGCGGGCATAATTCCTGCACCAGCGCTGTGCTGATTTCTTCTACAACGGGCGTAGGCGGATCAGGATACGCTTCGCGGTACGCATTCATGAGCCGCACGGCCAACGCCTTCGGCACCGCATTTTCCTTCAGCGCTTCCAGCAGCGGATGCCCCCTCGCCTCGCCCTTATCGTACAGCGCTTCAAGCGCCTCATCCCACCATGCGTAACGGATATGCCCAATCATTTCTTCGCTCACCATCGCAGGAATCCGCGCCAGTTCGCCGTTCAGCGCATACAGGCTGAAAAATGTTTCGCGGATACTCTCCGGCACGAACAGGCAGCGGAAAAAATCAGCGCGTTCATAGCGGTATACTTCCTTAGCGGGATAGGATAAATTCACGGTCACAATTGTTCCTTATTGCATCTTTACACAACCGAACATACATAGGCAGTTATGGAAACATCAAGAAGGCAATTCTGCAAAAGCGTCGCAGCCTTTTGCGTGATGTCTACCCCGGCGGCGATGTGATTTTCTCCCGTTGCAGCCGATACTGCCAATTTCAAAAAAGAGGATTCTATGACTTTTACCCTTCCGCCACTTCCATACTCGCAGGATGCGCTTGAACCGCACATCACCGCCAACACCCTGTCATTCCATTACGGCAAGCACCATCAGGCGTATGTCACCAATCTGAACAACCTCGTGAAGGACACGCCGCTGGCGTCCGCTTCGCTTGAAGACGTGATTCATGATTCGGCGAAAGACCCAGCCAAAGCAGGCATTTTCAACAACGCCGCGCAGGTGTGGAACCACACCTTCTACTGGAATTCCATCAAACCAAACGGCGGCGGCGCACCAAAAGGCAAGCTCGCTGAAATGATCAACAAGGATTTCGGCAGCTTCGATAAATTCAAAGAAGCCTTCAAACAGGCCGGCACCACCCAATTCGGCAGCGGCTGGGCATGGCTCGTCGAAGATAAAGGCACGCTGAAAGTCACCAAAACCGGCAACGCCGATTTACCGATGGTGCATGGCCAGAAAGCGTTGCTCACGATGGACGTCTGGGAACACGCCTATTACCTTGACTACCAGAACCGTCGCCCGGATTACATTACGACTTTCCTCGACAAGCTCGTGAACTGGGATTTCGCTGAGAAAAACCTCGGCTAATCATTTACGATGAAAAAAGGGCCGCTTGACATCTGTTCAGGCGGCCCTTTTTAGTTGCAGTCCTAGCGGCCGCGGGCGACTTTTTTCGGCGGCAGCTTGTGTGCAGCGTCGACAGGCCTTGGGCGATGCTATCGTTGATGGCGTCACGTAAGTTTTCAACTGCATCACTGATCTCGGTATGGACCGGCGCGCGATGGTTCAGCGTTTCGGTGTTTAGCAACATTTCCAGCACGTTCGATGCTTTTTGGAATTCAGCTTCCACCGTACCCGCATTTTCCTGATTGAAAGATACCAGCTACGCGTTGATCGAATCGCGATTTTCTTCAGGCAGATTGCAGGCGCTCACAAATGTGTCCGTTTCGTTCACGGCATCATTTTCGTCCATCACTGGAAGCTTTTGCCACAAACCATCGAGCGTGAATTCAAGGCAGTTCTTAAGGTGGGCGATGGTTTAACTAAACAGAGTGCGTTTTGACTTATGTCACATATTAAACGGCAATTAGCGCTGCCGCAACTCGGCGGCCCTCGGCCAGCAGCACGTTATACGTGCGCACCGCCCCGCCAGTATCCATGATTTCCATATTGATTCCCGCCTCTTTCAACGCCATGCGGATACCCATAGGGATAGCTTGCATGGGCTTAGGGCAACCGATGAGCAATAGGTCGATCTCGCCCTCTTCTTCAAGCACGACGGACAGGTGATCAACAGAAATATTCTTCGCGTCCGTTGGAATAGTCCACTGCACGGTGCGGTCGGGAAACACGAGGACATTGGTGGTATATACCTCACCGGATATTTTAAACTGCCCCGCGCCGTAGCTGGTGATTGTCTGCTTGCCTCTGGGTGTTACGGGTGTGATATCCATGACTTAAGCCATATCACGGACGCGATTAAATGGGAATCGTTTTCGGCTTGGCTTTATGCAGCCACGTTACCACCATCAAACGCGTGACGAGTACGGCTGTATACAGCGAGCAGACGATGCCGATGGCAAGCGTCACCGCGAAGCCTTTGACCGTGCCGGTGCCGAACTGGTAAAGCAGCAATGCCGCCACGAGCGTGGTGACATGGCTGTCGAAAATGGTGCCGAATGCAAGGCGGAAACCGTCTTCCACGGCGGCGTACGGCGATTTGCCGTTGCGGATTTCTTCGCGGATGCGTTCGTAAATAAGAACGTTGGCGTCCACCGCCATGCCGACGGTGAGCACGATACCCGCAATGCCCGGCAGCGTCAGCGTGGCTTCAAATAGCGACAGCAACGACAGCGTCATGAAGGCGTTGATCAACATCGCGATATCGGCGAACAAGCCAAACAGGCCGTAAAATACGAACATAAACACTACCACTAGCGCGATGCCGATGACCGACGCCTTGGTGCCAGCGGCGATGGAATCTGCGCCCAGGCTCGGGCCGACGGAGCGTTCTTCAATGATTTTAAGCGGCGCAGGCAGCGCACCGGCGCGCAGCAGCAGCGATAAGTCGTTCGCGGATTCAACGGTGAAACCACCGGAAATCACGCCGCTGCCACCCATGATCGCCGAGCGAATCACCGGTGCGGTGATGATTTTATTATCGAGCACGATGGCAAATGGCTTGCCGACATTTTGCGCCGTAATTTCTGCAAAGCGGCGCGCACCTGTGTTGTTGAAGCGGAAAGAAACCGTGGGGTCATTGCTCTGGTTGTCAAACGCTGTGTGAGCGTCAATCAGCATGTCGCCGGAGAGTTCGACGCGGCTGAAGATGGCATATTTGCGCACAGCGCCGCCGTGGCGTTCGTTGTCATGGTCATCGGTCGGCACCACGCGCGTGCCGGGCGGCACAATGCCTTTCTCGGCGTCCTGCGGCGAAACGGAACCGTCAACGAGGTGGAAAGTCATCTTAGCGGTGCGGCCAAGGAGGTTTTTTAAATGCTCAGGGTCGGCGAGGCCCGGAACCTGCAACAGGATGCGCTTGTCGCCCTGACGCTGGATAATTGGCTCTTTGGTGCCGGATTCGTTGACGCGGCGGTTCACGATTTCAACCGACTGCTCGATGATCTGTTGGCGGCTTGTTTTTTCCCATTTGTCACTGAAGGTGACATTATAATTGGCGCCGTCTTTCGTCACCGCCAGATCGGGATTCATCTCAGCCAGTACTTTACCGATATCAACGGTGGTATCTTCGCGCGGAGTGAACTGGACTTTACCGTCGATCACGGCTAGGCCGCGATAGCCGATTTTCTGCTCGCGGAATTTGTTGCGGATTTCGTCGACAAGGTTGGAAAGCTGCTCGTGCTTGTAGGCATCAAAATCGACCTCCAGCAGGAGCTGCGAGCCGCCCTGCAAATCGAGGCCGAGGTTTACAGCGTGTTTAGGCATCCAATCGGGGAATTTAGCGCGCGTAGACTCCGGCAGGAAACTCGGAATCGCCAGAAGAACGAACAGTAAGCATGAGCCTACGATCAGAACAATCTTCCAGCGGGCGAAATACAACATCAGTTGTCGTTGGCGCTTTCAGCGGCGGTTTTGTCGTTCAGCACTTCCGAAACGGCGGAGCGGGCGATGCGGATTTTGACGCTCGGGGCAATTTCCACCTGCACGATATCGTCGCCTTCAAGCTTGACGATGGTGCCGATGATGCCGCCGGAGGTCAGGATTTTATTGCCTTTTTGCAGGCCCTTTATCAATTCGCGCTGGAACTTCAAGCGTTTCTGCTGCGGGCGGATGAGGATGAAATAGAAGATAAAGAAAAGCATGCCGAGGATGAACAGATTGTCCATCATCATCTTTTCTGGGGAAAGCTCGTACGGGGTCTGGTCGGCAGGAACCTGCGTGGTTTCAGACGTCGCGGTTTCGGAAGCGGAGGCAGCCATTGCTACGCCCTGCTATTTAATTTTCGCTTCGTTGAAGACGACGTGCTTGCGGACAACCGGGTCGTATTTGGTGAATTTCAGCTTTTCGGTGTGCTTTTTCGGGTTCTTTTTAGCAACGTAGTAGAAACCGGTGTCGGCGGAGCTTAACAGCTTGATCAACACAATATTTTTCTTGGCCATGACTAGTTATCCTTAGGTTTTATAAGAGGCGAGTAACATAGTCGGCAGACCCTGCCTGTCAAGCATAAACTTAAGGCGCGCGCGCCATGCAGTGCTATTTGCTTTGACTTTTCTCCGGTTTTGCGCCTAAGTGCTCAACTCTGTTGACGAATTACTGTTGGTGCGATCTCTCGTAACTCCCTTGAAAACAACTAATGTTATAAAAAATGTCCGAGAAAAAAGTACGTAAAGCCATCTTCCCAGTCGGCGGCCTTGGCACCCGCTTCCTGCCCGCTACGAAGTCCATGCCTAAGGAAATGCTCCCGGTGGTCGACAAACCGCTGATTCACTACGCCTTCGAAGAAGCCAAGGAAGCCGGTATCGAGCAGTTCATCTTCGTCACGGGCCGCAACAAGCACGCCATCGAAGACCATTTCGATCACTCCTATGAATTACAAAGCACGCTGCGCAAAAAGGATAAGAAAAAAGAGCTGGAACTGACCAGTGATTGGCTGCCGGAAGCTGGCAACGTTATCTTCACCCGCCAGCAGGAGCCGATGGGCCTCGGCCACGCCGTGTGGTGCGCGCGCCATTTGATTGGCGATGAGCCGTTCGCCGTCATCCTCGCCGACGATATGGTGCTTTCCAAAAAAGGCTGCCTGAAACAGATGACGGAAGCCCATGCACATACGCCCGGCAACATCCTCGCGGTGATGGACATCCCGCTGGAAAAGACCGCCAGCTACGGCATCGTCGATATCGACAAAAACGCCAAAAACAAGGATCAGCGCCTCGTTAAAGCCAAAGGCCTCGTGGAAAAACCGCAGCCGAAGGACGCGCCTTCGACACTCTCTATTATCGGCCGCTATATTTTACAGCCGGATATCTTCAGCATACTCGACAGCACTAAACCGGGTGCTGGCGGCGAAATCCAGCTCACCGACGCCATCAGTGCCATGATCGGCGACAAAGACGTCTACGGCTACCGCTTCGATGGCGTGCGCTATGATTGCGGCTCGCTGGTCGGGTTCGTGGCAGCCAATGTCGCCTATGCGCTGGAACGCGAGGAAACGCGCGACCGCGTGAAGCAGGAACTCGACGAAGTGTTCAAACGCGCCAAATTATAAGTTTATTGCATCAGCACTGTTGAATCCGCTACAGTCCATCATGCAAGGCCAGTGGCCCTATTATGAAATGTTATAGCTTGGAGTATAGTGATGCAAATCGCGGTTATCGGTACGGGGTATGTCGGGTTGGTAACGGGTGTGTGTCTTTCAGAATTCGGGTTCAGGGTCACCTGCATCGATAACGACAGCGACAAAATCGCCAAACTGCAACAGCAGATCATGCCGATTTTCGAAGTGGGGCTTGAAAAGCTCGTCGAAAACAACCGCAAGGCCGCCCGCCTGTCATTTTCAACCGACCTTGCCCAGGCCGTAGGTGCCGCCGACATCGTGTTCATCGCAGTGGGCACGCCGCAGAACGATACCGACGGCATGCCGGAGCTGAGCTATTTTAACGCCGCCGCCCGCGAAATCGCCAAAGCGCTCAAGAATTACACGCTCGTCGTCACCAAATCCACCGTGCCGGTGGGCACGAACCGCCAGCTGGCGAAAATCATTTCCGAAACCAACCCGGACGCCGATTTCGACGTCGCCTCCAACCCGGAATTCCTGCGCGAAGGTGCTGCTGTTGAAGATTTCATGTCGCCTGAGCGCATCGTAGCGGGCATCGATTCCAAGCGGGCGATGGAGATGCTGACTAAGCTCTACGAGCCGATCTGCCTCAACGGCGCGAAGCTGTTCTTCACCACGTTCGAAAGCGCCGAGACCATTAAATACGTAACGAATTCCATGCTGGCGACGCGCATTGCGCTTATCAACGAGGTATCGGATTTCTGCGAGAAAACCGGCGCCAACATTCGCGACGTGGCCAAAGGTGTTGGGATGGATTACCGCATCGGCGAAAAATTCCTCCAGCCCGGCCCCGGCTACGGCGGCTCCTGCTTCCCCAAGGACACGATGGCCCTGCAACAGATGGCGCGTAAGGTCGGTGTCGATATTTCCATTATTGAAGCCACCATCAATAGTAATGAGAAACGCAAGCTCAAGATGGCCGAAAAGATCGTCCAGGCCAATGGCGGTTCTGTAGCGGGCCAGACGATTGCCGTACTTGGCCTCACGTTCAAGCCCGGAACCGACGACATGCGCGAAGGCGCCAGCCTCGTCATCGTCCCGGAGCTGCTGAGACAGGGCGCTTCCATTCGCGCTTACGATCCGCAAGGCATGAAAGAAGCGCAGAAATACCTCAACGGCGACATCGCATGGTGCAAAGACGTGTTCGAGGCCATCGAACAGGCCGATATGCTGGTTCTGCTCACCGAATGGAACGAGTTCCGCAGCCTTGATTTGAAGAAAGTCAAAGCCGCGCTGCGCAAGCCGCTCGTGGTCGATCTGCGCAACATCTACAAGCGCCAGGATATGATGAAAAACGGTTTCCACTACGTTTCCATCGGCCGTCAGGATGTCATCCCCGGCCAGCCTTGGATTTCCGACCTGAACATGCAAGATGAGAAGGCCGCGTAGGCTTTCATAGCCTCGCATAAAGATTCCATTAATATTGCTGCAATGCAGCAAGACTGCGCTTGTCCCGCAATAAATACTGGACAATCGTGCGCACTGTACCTACATACATGACTCCCAATAAAGCAATGGAGAATGTATGACTTCTGAGAATGATGTAGTGATTGTAAACGCCGTCCGTACCCCGGTCGGTTCCTTCAATGGCACCCTCGCCTCTGTTCCCGCCCACAAGCTCGGCGAAACCGTTCTCAAAGAACTGCTCAAACGCACCGGCGTGGCAGGCGAAGATATTTCCGAAGTTATCCTCGGCCAGATTCTCACCGCGCATTGCGGCCCGAACCCGGCCCGCCGCGCGTCGCTCGACGCAGGCATCCCGAAAGAAACCCCGGCATGGGGCATGAACCAGCTTTGCGGCTCGGGCCTTCGCGCTGTGTGCCTCGGCTATCAGGCAATCAAAACAGGCGACAGCTCGATCGTGCTTGCTGGCGGTCAGGAATCCATGACCCTGTCCCCGCACGCCATTCCCTTACGCTCGGGCGTCAAAATGGGCTCGGCCACGATGGTCGACACCATGCTGTATGATGCGCTCGTCGACCCGTTCCATAACATCCACATGGGCGTTACGGCAGAAAACGTCGCCAAGAAATTCGGCATCACCCGTCAGGAGCAGGACGAATTCGCCCTCGCCTCGCAACATAAAGCCGCAGCCGCCATCAAAAACGGCGTGTTCAAAGACCAGATCGTGCCGGTTGTCATCGCCAGCAAAAAAGGCGACGTCGTTGTTGAAAACGACGAAGGCCCGCGCGCCGAAACCACCATCGAAGGCCTCGCCAAACTCCGTCCGGCATTCGATAAAGAAGGCACCGTCACCGCTGGTAACGCTTCGAGCATCAACGACGGCGCAGCCGCCGTCATGCTCATGACTCGCAAAGAAGCCGACAAGCGCGGCCTGAAACCTCTTGCCACCATCAAATCATGGGCGCATGCCGGTGTCGACCCCGCCATCATGGGCGTCGGCCCGATTTACGCCTCGCGCAAGGCGCTGGAAAAAGCCGGTTGGAAACATGAAGACCTCGACCTTATCGAAGCCAACGAAGCGTTTGCCGCGCAGGCTATTGCCGTTAACCGCGAAATGGGCTGGGACCTTTCGAAAGTCAACGTCAACGGCGGCGCCATCGCCATCGGCCATCCGGTTGGTGCATCGGGAGCCCGCGTGCTCACCGGCCTGCTTTATGAAATGAACAAGCGCGATTCGAAAAAAGGCCTCGCTACGTTGTGCATCGGCGGCGGCATGGGCGTTGCGATGTGCGTTGAGCGCGTCTAACGCACCTGACGCTAGTTTCACCGGTAGCTTTTATGTTGAAACGTCTAGCCACCTTGCTCCTGCTGATGCGTTATCACTGCCTGCAATCCATCCGTTCCGCTGAAGAACGGATGGATTGCAGGCAGTTACAAGGTGGTTTTCGTGGAAGTGAGGCACTCAATAAATGAAGCGGAAATGGCTTGTTTCATTGCTGTTAGGTTTAAGTATCAGCGCTTGCGCGACGCCTAAGCCGCAACCGTGGCAGCTGGCCGATGGCTATACCCCGGGGCATTATTATGTGAAGGAAATAAACGTCACCCAGGCTGATGCAGCACAGGTGCCGGATTTTGAAAATGTCGCGTCCTTGCTGAAGGCGCATATTCACGAATACCTCAAATCTTCTAAAAAAACGCCACCAAGCGTGATCATTTGTATTGAGCTTGTGAAGGTGAAAATCAAGAACGCAAGCAGCCCCGTCATGGAAGGAAATATCACGCTGGTGGATGCGGATACCCATGCCGTGATCGGCGACAGGCATGCGGTTTATTACACGCAGGCAAGCAAGAGTTCGGCTCATGTTGTAGGTAATCCGCTAAGTCCGACCGGTTTGGCGATTGCAACGCCGGTGAACCACCTGCTCGATGCCACTATGGGCATGGCGACGAATGAAGACATTACGATTGATCACTTCGCTTACGAAGTGCTTATAAACCTTTATCCAACTAAATAACCAACAAGGAAAAACACCATGACCCAACGTATTGCACTTGTAACCGGCGGCACCCGCGGCATCGGCGCGGCTATTTCGCTCGCACTCAAAAACGCAGGCTATAAAGTCGCCGCTAACTACGCCAACAACGACACGGCAGCCACCGAATTCGCTAAAGTCACCGGCGTTGCCACCTACAAATGGGACATCAGCGATTATGAAGCCTGCCAGCAGGGCGTAAAAATGGTTTCCACCGACCTCGGCGGCCCGATCGATATCCTCATCAACAACGCCGGCATCACCCGCGACGGCGCGATGCATAAAATGACTCCGGAAAACTGGGGCGCCGTCATCGACACCAACCTTACCTCCGCGTTCAACATGTCGCGTTCGGTGTTGGATTCCATGCGCGATAACAAGTTCGGCCGCATCATCAATATCAGTTCCATGAACGGCCAGCTCGGCCAGTTCGGCCAGACCAACTACTCCGCGGCCAAAGCCGGTATCTTCGGTTTCACCAAGGCCCTCGCCCGCGAAACCGCCTCCCGCAGCATCACCGTCAACGCCATCGCCCCTGGCTACATCGCCACTGAAATGGTCAAAGCCGTAAAAGAAGACATCATGAAAATGATCGTCAGCAACATTCCAGTCGGCCGCATCGGCGAACCGGAAGAAATTGCCCGCGCGGTAGTGTTCCTCGCCGACGACCAGGCTTCGTTCATCACCGGCGAAACGCTGTCGATCAACGGCGGCCAGTACATGGAGTAAGCAGCGCTAGCAATCGTCCCTGCTTGATAGCAGGGACGATTGCCACGTAACGCACGACGAATTGGGGGGATACAATGGTTGTTTTACATACGCCGCAGGGGGATTTTGAGACGGGGTTGTCTAACATCGCCGAAACCGTGCCGCAGCGTTTAGCGTCGCTGTGCACGCAAAAGCACCCTCGCCCCAGCTTCTTGTACGACGGCTATCCCTTCCAGCAGGAAATTCCGCTAGGCAACATGGACCACTGCGCGGTGACGGCGCTGGGGTATATTTTCGAAGCGGCGCTTCTGGCGCGCGAGCACAATAACGGGCGCGACATCAACATAGACGGCGTAACCGCCACGGCCTATGACGGCAAAAAACGCTGCTACCTGAACATCACCATGCAGGACCAGAAATTCAGCCAGCGTGAAGCGCTCGACATGAAGGACTTTATCCGCGCCTTCCGCGACGAGATCATGGATATACGCAATTACCACGCTTGCCAGTTCGTCGGCGACAACGGCAAAAGCACCGACGGCTACACCAAAGTGTTCGATGCCGACGAAGTCTGGAAAGCCAAAGCCCTGCACGAGCTGGTGCGCACCTACAACGAAGACAGCAAAGTGCTTGCCGATTGCGGTGCCAACGACGAGCACATTGTCACCATCGACGAAGACGCCCTACGCACCATGATCGAGCATGAGCGCCCACCGCGCGTGAAGCAATACGCAATGCGCTAATTTTTAGTGCAGCAATATCGCCAGATTATCCGATTCGAAGGCGAATATGGTGACATTGAATTTTTGGTCAATGACCGGTTTGGCGTCTTTAACGATGGTGATAGTGCAGGCCGCATCGCCCTGCATCAGCTCTTCGACAAGGTGGGTTTCCTGCGCAACCATGCTGCCGCTGGCGGTGAGCAGCAGGCCGCCGTCCTGCTGGGTGAATTCTAGTTCGCTGGCGTCGAACTCAGCGATCTGCTGTTTCATGCCGGAAAAGATGATCCTCGCCATTACAGGCCCAGATATTGCTCGGCCCGGAGCGCTTCGCCTAAATATTCCTTGGGCATTTTGATACGGGTTTTGCCCTCGTCGCCGTCGTCGATTTCGATGTTGTCCGTCAGCTGTTCTTCGCTGCGGCCGCTCATGATGAGTATCTGATACATCAGATCGGACACGACCTGCGCCTGACGCGGGCTTTTAAAGCTTTTTTCCGTGTAGGTTTCGGTGTCGTCGGGGTTGTCGTTCCAGCGGGTGGTGCTGTCGGTCCAGCCTTCGAGTGTGCGTTTCATCTGGATGTCCATCTGCACGCCTGCGCTTTCAAGCGGGATATCGCTCAAACGACCACTGGTAGTTTTCCATGTGACGCCGCCGTCCATGAACACTTCCGTTTTAGTGCTGCTTTCGGCGGCTTCGGCTTTAATCACCGACATGCCGTGGCAGGTGGCGACGAATTCGAAAACCGCCTCCAGCCACGGGTCGATTTCACTCTCGCCGTAGACAGGAACGCCGTCAGGTATGTCGAGCGTGTAAGTTTTTTTCTTCTCGTTTTTGCCTTCGCCGAGGCGAAATTCAAGTTCGATCTGCTTCAGTGGCTGCACGTCGTCGTCATAGGTGACGCCGTCGAGATAGGTCCCGAGATAGATGGGTTTTTTCTCGGAGGCAGTGCTGTCCCCGCCCTTCTCCAGCATGTCTTTTTTCAGCCGGCGAAGGTCGAGGAGCAGCTCTTTGGCGAATTCGAATGCCTGCATTGTTAGAAGGTCAGCAATTTCGCCTGCTTCACGCTGGCGAGTTTGCCAATTTCGGCGAGGATATCGGCGGATACCTGCTGGTCGACGTTCACCAGCGCGATGGCTTCGCCGCCTGCGTCGTTACGACCCAGATGGAAGTTCGCGATGTTGATTTTCGCCTTGCCGAGCACGGTGCCGAGGGCGCCGATGAAGCCGGGCTTGTCGTCGTTGTTGACGTATAGCGTGTATTTGCCGAGGCCCGCTTCGAGCTTGATGCCGTTGACTTCGACGATGCGCGGCTTGTCACCAAACAGCGTGCCCGCGACGGTGCGGGTGCGTTTTTCGGTGACCACCGTGATGCGGATGAGTGTCTGGTAATCGCCGGTGCGGTCGTGGCTGGTGGCGCTGACATCAATGCCGCGTTCCTTGGCGATGACGGGGGCGTTGACCATGTTCACGCCTTCGACCAGCGGGGCGAGCAGACCTTTAAGCGCAACAGCGGTGAGTGGCTTGGTGTTAAGCATGCCAGCTTTGCCTTCATACTCGATCTTCACCTGTTTCAGGCCGTTTTCCGTAAGCTGGCCCGCGAACCCGCCGAGTTGGGTTGCGAGTTCCAGATACGGTTTCAGCTTAGACGCGTCTTCCGCCGACATGGACGGAATGTTGAGCGCGTTGGTGATTGCCCCCGTGATCAGGTAATCGGCCATCTGCTCCGCAACCTGAACGGCGACGTTTTCCTGCGCTTCGGTGGTGGATGCGCCGAGGTGTGGGGTTGCGATGAAGTTCGGCATGCCGAACAGGATATTGGTTTTGGCGGGTTCTTCTTCGAACACGTCGAAGGCGGCACCGGCCACCTGGCCTGATTCCATCGCGGCTTTCAAATCCACTTCATTGACCAAGCCACCGCGTGCGCAGTTGACGATACGGACGCCTTTTTTGCATTTGGCGATCGAATCTTTGTTGAGGATGTTGCGGGTGCCGTCGGTGAGCGGGGTGTGTAAGCTGATGAAGTCGGCACGTTTGAGCAGGTCTTCGAGTTCGACTTTTTCAACATGCAGCGCTTCGGCGCGTTCTTTGGTGAGGAACGGGTCGGACACGATGACTTTCATTTTCAAGCCCTGCGCGCGGTCGGCCACGATGGAACCGATATTACCGCAGCCAATGAGGCCCAGCGTCTTGCCAGCGATTTCAACGCCCATGAAGCCGTTCTTTTCCCATTTGCCAGCATGCGTCGAGGCATTTGCCTGCGGAATCTGGCGGGCGAGCGACATCATCAGCGAAATGGAGTGTTCGGCGGTGGTGACGGAGTTGCCGAACGGGGTGTTCATGACCACGATGCCAGCGGCGGTGGCGGCCGGGATATCGACGTTATCGACCCCGATGCCGGCGCGGCCGACGACTTTGAGTTTTTTACCGGCTTCGAGCACGGCCGCAATCGCTTTGGTGGCGGAGCGGACGGCGAGCCCATCATATTCGCCAATGATTTTGAGTAGTTCTTCGGGGGTCAGGCCGGTTTTCACATCCACGTCGACGCCTTTTTGTTTGAATACGTCGATGGCTTGCGGGGAAAGTTTGTCGGCAATGAGGACTTTAGGCTTCGTCATGGTTATTTTCCTTACTTTTTATTGGGGATAATAAGATGCGCACAACACGCACGCAGTGGGCGCAAGCTATAGGATTGGCAGTGAATTCTCAAGTTTTTTTGTGGGACGAGCGCTATTTGCTTGAAACTACTGAATTTACGCCATAGCGAGCGACGGCAAAGAGGTGCCGGATTTGGCTAAAACCGAGTCGATTTCTTCTTTTTTTCCCGAGTAGATATAGCCCTTATCCTGCCATGCTCCGTGCTCGTCAGTTTCCAACAAACGGATGCTGCAATTACCGGGATTGAGTTCGTGGCTACCCCATTCGAAGGGATGGTTCATCAAGCCTTTGATGAAGGATTTGATGGTATCGCCGTGAGTGACGATAACGGCGGTGTTGAGACCTTTTTCCTGCTCGAGTTTGAGTTTATCAAAAAATGGCAGGATGCGCCCTTCAACGTCGGCGCGGCTTTCGCCCATTGGGTATTTGGCGAAGTAGCGCGCGTCGCCGGTGAATTTTTTAAAGTGGCGGAAATAGTCAGGATACATCTCCTCGCGCTGGGCGTCATTGAGACCGTCGAACAGTCCGTGATCCTGCTCGCGCAGACGGTTGTCCTCGACGATTTCCGGGATGACGGAGGCGGAGTTGCGCATGATGCCGTGGGTGGTTTCGCGGGTACGCTTGTAACCACTATTCCAGAGGCGGACTTTCTGGCCTTTATGTTCGGCTTGTGAGAGAAAGGCAAACAGGAATTTGCCCGCGTCCGCAGCCTGCAATTTACCTTTTTCGCTTAAAGGTATCATGCAATCGGGGGTTTCGCGTTCGTAGCTTTTATCAATGTTGGCGAGAGATTCTCCGTGGCGCACGAGTAGAATCTGCATGGCCTACGCTGCCTTCGCCTCGCTGGCTTTGACTTCGGCCCATGCCCAGTCGAGCCACGGCAGCAGGGTTTCGATGTCCTTGGTTTCAACCGTGGCACCGCCCCAGATGCGTAGGCCCGCAGGCGCGTCGCGGTAGGCGCCGATGTCGTAAGCGACGCCTTCTTTTTCGGCAAGGGTGGCGATTTTTTTAGCGGCTTCGGCTTGGGCTTCATCGCCGAGGCCTAAGAACCACGGGTCGGTGATTTTGAGGCATATGGAGGTGCAGGAACGGATTTTTTCGTCTTCGGCGAGGAAGCCAGCCCAGCTGGATTTCGACACCCAGTCGGTGATGGCTTTGAGGTTCGCTTCCGAGCGCTTCATGAGACCGGCGAGGCCGCCTACGGATTCGCTCCATTTGAGGCCGTCGATGGCGTCTTCGACAGCGATCATGGAAGGGGTGTTGATGGTTTCACCTTTGAAGATGCCGTCGATGAGTTTACCACCTTTGGTCATCTGGAAGATTTTTGGTAGCGGCCATGCCGGAGTGTAGGAAGTTAAGCGTTCTACGGCACGGGGGGAGAGCACGATCATGCCGTGCGCGGCTTCGCCGCCGAGGACTTTCTGCCATGACCAGGTGACCACGTCGAGCTTGTCCCACGGCATGTTCATGGCGAACACGGCGGAGGTTGCGTCGCAGATGGCGAGGCCTTTGCGGTCGGCGGCGATCCAGTCGCCGTTAGGCACCCGCACGCCGGAGGTGGTGCCGTTCCATGTGAAGATGACGTCGCGGTCCCAGTTGACTTTGGTCAGGTCCGGCAGCTTGCCGTAATCGGCTTTGATGACGTTGAGGTCGGCGAGTTTCAGTTGGTTTTTGCAATCAGCACCCCAGCCGGAGCCGAAGGATTCCCATGCCAGCACGTCGACGCCGCGAGCGCCGAGCAGCGACCACATAGCCATTTCGATGGCGCCGGTGTCGGAAGCGGGCACGATGCCGCAGAGGTAGTTTTCCGGGATGCCGAGGATTTTTTTGCTGCGCTCGATCACGTCGGCGAGCTTGGTTTTGCCGATTTTAGCACGGTGGGAACGGCCGACGGCGGCGTCCTTAAGAACGTCGAGCGACCAGCCGGGGCGCTTGGCGCACGGGCCGGAGGAAAAACAAGGATTCTGGGGCTTTGCGGTCGGTTTCATGTCGGCATTTCCAATGGTTAAAAGACGGGTTTTTTTACTCGAAATCTGCATGCTTGCAAAGGCTTTTCTGGGCTGTTGCATAAATAGCGATAAATGAACAACTAAGCGAGGCACCGGTGGAATATAAATTCAAACCTCAGATCCCCTACAAGCTGCTTAAAAGCTACCGCAAGGCGATTGGGCTTAAACATGACGACATGGTGCCGCATTGTCTTAGAACCCGCGCAAGACAGGCTGCTGAATAGCAAGGCGTGGCGGCGGGCATCATCAACCACGTGGCGGAGAATGACGACGATCGTATCCATTTAAACAGCTTCAAGGAGCAGCTTGGCAGCATCGGCGATCTGGCGGCGCTGGAGCGGCATGCCAACCAGAAGGATATTGCCATTTCCGAAGAAGAAGCGCGCAAAAGGCCGCGACGCGACTCGAACCTGCCTTAACCCCGCTCGCGCACGGCAGGTTTGAGATTGAGCAATTCCATGTCCTGTTTCGACAGGCGGATTTCGTAGAAAATTTCGGATGGGTCCCACGGGGATTCGGAGCCTGGGACGGTGACGATGCGGCTGCCGCCGGATTCCACATTGGCAAAATCCTTGCCTTTTTCGCGCAATTCGTCACCGACGAGTTTGAAAAAAGTATGGTAGCGGTCGACATATTCCGGGGCGATCTGGGTGACGTAGGTGCCGTCATATTCTTTCCATGCCATGTTGCGCATGCGCGCTAAAATAGCGGCGTTGCCAGCGGTGTATTTATCGTCCTGATCGAAAAAAGGCTGCTCGCGCATTTTCAGCTTTTCGTCGGGTTTTGTGCCGTTGCGGGAGGCGGGCTTATGGAGGGATTTTTGCATAGCGTCCTGTCGTATTTTTTTGTAACTCCAGCATTAACAGGGATTAACTATTTTGTCAAAGATTTTACCTGCTGCCAGATGAGCTCGATCTGCTCCGGTTCTGAAAAACGGTGGCTGGCGTTTTTAACCAGCGTTAAGCGCGCGTCGGTGGAGGTGACGGTGTCTAACAGGCGCTGGGAAACGCTGTACGGGACATCCTCGTCACGAATGCCGTGCAGCAGGCGCATGGGCATGGAAAGCGGGATGGGGTTGCGCAGGAGTAAGTGGTTGCGACCCTCCTCTATCAGCTTCATGGTGATGGGGTATGGGGATTGGTCGGGCATGCAGGGGGCGATTTCGACGCGGCCAGTTTCGGCGAGTTGTTTTTTCTGGTCGGGTGTGGCGGTGTCCCAGAGGAGTTCTTCGGTGAAATCGGGTGCGCTGGCAATGCCGACGAGGCCGGTGATTGTATCGGGGCGCGCTAGTGCTACCAGTAACATGATCCAGCCGCCCATGCTGGAACCGATGAGGATGTTGGGGCCGGGGGCGAGTCGGTCGATCATGTCGATTGCATCTTGTTTCCACTGGCCGATGGTGCCGTCTTCGAAATGGCTTGAGGAGCTGCCGTGGCCGCTGTAATTAAAGCGCAGGAAGCGCCTCCCCTCTTCTTTGCAGCGCGCTTCCATCGCGATTGCTTTGCCGCCGTTCATGTCGGAATTAAAGCCGCCGAGGAAAACGATGCCGGGATTTTTTCCTTCGCTCAAGTGATATGCAAGACGCTTACCGGAAGAAAAATCGACGAAATCGGGGGTTTTTTCAGTTTCTTCCTTGACGGGGTGCGTGTTCATCTTTACAGCCTTTTTGAACGGGTATATAAATTAGCTAACATGCAAATGCAAATTGCGGAAACAAAAGATAAGCCTGACGGGAAACCAGCGAATAAGCTGGAACGGAGAAATGACAAACCGCCAGTGATCTTACAAGTGCTCCCTGAGCTGCGTAGTGGCGGGGTCGAGCGCGGTACTGTGGAAATCGCACGCGCCATCATGAAAGCGGACGGCGTTGCGCTGGTCGCTTCTTCGGGCGGGCCGATGGTGTCGCAGTTGCAGCATTGCGGAGCGAAGCATTTTGAATTGCCGCTGGCGACGAAAAATCCTTTCAAAATCTGGCGCAATAGTTTCCGGCTTTCGAAGATTATCAGGCAGCATAATGTCGATATTATCCATGCCCGCAGCCGCGCTCCGGCGTGGAGCGCGTGGATGGCGGCGAAGCGCACGGGGTGCCACTATGTGACCACGTTCCACGGGACGTATGGTTTGAAGGGCACGTTCAAGAAAAAGTATAACAGCATCATGACGCGCGGCGAGCGGGTGATTGCGATTTCACAGTTTATCGCCGATCATATCGGCAAGCATTACGGCGTTGATGAGAATAAGGTGCGGGTGATTCATCGCGGGGTGGATTTGAAATTGTTCAATCCGTTCGCACATTCGCCGCAGCGGATGATCGAATTGACGCGCCAGTGGCGCCTGCCTGATGAGTTGCCGATGATTTTGTTCCCGGGGCGCATTACGCGCTGGAAGGGTCAGGATGTGTTTCTGCGGGCGCTGGCGCAGTTGCCGCACCGGAAGTTTTTCGCGGTGATTTTGGGCGACGACAAGGGGCATGAGAGCTACCGGACGGAGCTGGAAAATATTATCACGAAATCCGACCTTGAAGGCCATGTGCGCATTGCGCGGCATACGCATTACGTGAGCGAGGCGTATATGCTGTCGAAGGTGGTGGTGGCCACGTCGCTGGAGCCGGAGGCCTTCGGCCGCGTGGTGCTGGAAGCGCAGTCGATGGGTAAGCCAGTAATCGCGACGAACCACGGCGGGCCGCAGGAAACGGTGCTGAACGACGCGACCGGGTGGCTGATTCCGCCGGGGGATGTCGAGGTGCTGTCGCAATGTATCGATTATGCGCTGTCGGTGGACGAGGATTCGATGCACTGGATGGCTGAACAGGCCGTGACCAACGCGCGCCGGTTCTCGCTGGATAATATGTGCCAGCAAACGCTTGACGTGTATGAGGAAATTCTTGATCCGGAAGCGGCAGCCGCCAAAGCAGCGACCCAGCACGTGACCCTTCAGGACGAAGACGCGGCCGCTTAAAAGCCGAAAAAGTCATCAAACTGTCATTTGAAGCCCCTGCCCTTAGCTGGTACTAATTTATGCCTTAACAGGTAGGCTATGCCACAATTACAGGTTGAAAACAGCGAACGCGCACTTGATTTCCACGACCACTCCCCGATGCAGGAAGTGGCGAAGGAAATCAACGTTTTCGCGCCGAGTAACCGCAATGTTTTGATCACCGGCGGGAATGGCACGGGTAAGGAAACGATTGCCAAGCTGATTCACCAGAATTCTAAGCGCAAAGACAATACGTTCAAGGTGATTAATTGCGCGGGCATACCGGAAACGCTACTGGAATCGATTTTGTTCGGGCATGAAAAAGGCTCGTTCACGGGGGCGGATAAGCAACGCATCGGCGCGTTTGAAGCGGCCAATGGCGGCACGCTGTTCCTCGACGAAGTCGGCGAAATGTCGCCGCAGATGCAGACGAAGTTGCTGCGGGTGTTGCAGGAGAAAAAAGTGATGCGCGTGGGGGGGAATGAAGAGATTCCGGTCACGGCGCGTATTATCGCGGCGACGAACATTGATATTCCGTGGGCGCTGGAGCGTAATAAGATCAACCCGGCGGAGGGGTTGCGCAGCGATTTGTATTATCGCCTCGCGCAGGTGGAAATGCATGTGCCGGATTTGCGCGAGCGCAAGATGGATATTCCGGTGCTGGTCGAGCATTTCGCGAAGAAAGAAGCGGCGAGTTGTGGATGCGCGGGGGGGGGTTGCGACTGCCCGAAGCCGCCGAAATTCGATACCGATAGCATGCAGCTACTGACCGAACACGACTGGCCGGGCAATATCCGCGAGCTCGAAAACGTGGTGGCGCGCGCGGTGGTGCGGGCGGAATATGCGAAACAGGATACGGTGACGCCCCATATGCTGCGCTGGTCGCACACGAAAAACGCGGTGGCCACGCGCAAGCCTGGGCTTATTGAGATTGCACCTCTTACACCGAAAGACGACGCGGTGGCGTTTTCGGCGGTGGATAAGGTGGACGTGGGGGCGCTGCTGTCGAAGTTCAACGGGCAGACGCTGAACATGAACCAGCTGGCGACAGCAACAGGTATTAACAACCACACGCTGAAACGTTTTGTCAGCGACGACCCGTCTATCGGCACTGTAGAGAAACTGGGGCATTATTTAATGAAAACCCGTGGCGAGGGCGAGGCTATTCGCTTCTTCCGCGCGCTTATGAAGCGTGTGGACGATCTTGAAAAAAGTGGAAAGGACGCCGATATCGGCGCTTCACTTCCGGCATAACAACAAACTGAAGATCAACGAGGACATTTTTATGAACGATATAACGACTTTAGAAAGACCCGAAATTTTAGAAAAACTTGCGACTACTCCGGCAACCTCGGTGGGTTTTACCACGGGCAGTACGGATGTGGGCGCGGTGCACACGCCTTCGGGCACGCTCGATCTGGATAGCGTCAAGGCAATGTTGAAAGCTACGAACGGCAACAGCCTACAAAAGGCCGCCGATGACGCAGGGGTGAGCCTCAAAACGCTCTATAACTTTATGAACAACCCGCACCAGAGCGGCACGGGCGCGCTGGTAGCGCTGGACCTAGAACGTAAAAGCGGACAGGCGGGTACGGCGCTGAAATTCTTCAGCCAGTTGAAGACTAACCGCGAAGAAGGCCACGCGGCGGCGATTAGAGCGGAAGCCCCGTCCACGGGTAAATCGATCGCTTAACGGCTTTATTTCGATCTCTGGAAAGCCTCTGCCTGATAACGGCGGGGGCTTTTTTTGGAGATCTATATACACAGCCAGCCGCCATTGTGAGGGGGCGTAGCCGACGCGGCACCATCCTATATGGCGGCAAAGGCAATCCAGTATGAGGCTCGACTGCGCCGGCAAAAATACCATTCACATCGCTGACGCGGCGACTGGCTTGCTTCGCTCCGTTCGCAATGGCGGCTGTCTGTGTATATATATCCCTTTTTTTGTGTCTCATTCGTACTTTCCTAACCATAAATGTTGGGCGCGCCCATGCAGTTTCCTTACGTTATGAGAGCTTTCGTGAGGTTCGTGCCGGACACATGCTTCCGCCCTAAGGTTCCCTGGTACAGTTTCCCTTAGTTTTTGTGTCCGACCCCGTTTAGCGCAATCATCCAAACGTGTCGCCGATGCTTTCATGCCGCCCTTGGGAACTACTGTCCCGCGGACGGTCTGGGTGTCAGGCCTGACATGTACATGGAAACATAGGCGCGTGTGGCCCGGAAGGGGAAAAAATGCGCAACAAAATACGTTGTTAATTCCGGCAACGGTTCGCCTCGTAGATGAGATGTTCACGGCGAGACACGACATAAAGGAATCGGGTAGCTCGATGTCGTGGCCGCGTTTTATTATTTCAGGCCAGAAGACTGGCGCGGTTGCGTTCGGGAAAAAGGTTCATTAATTACGCCCTATTGCCTTGCTCATTTCCAGCATGCGCTCTAGCGGCTTGCGGGCGGCAATCATGAGGTCGGGGGAGAGTTCGATGGTGGGGGCGCGATTTTTCATCGCGTGGTAGATTTTTTCCATCGTGTTGAGCTTCATGTAGGGGCAGGCGTTGCAGGAAATGCAGGCGCCTTCGGAGGTGTCGGAGCTGATGCCGGGGACGTCGTAGAATGTGGAACCAGGGGAGCGTTTTTTCATCTCGTGGAGGATGCCTGGTTCGGTGAGGATTATGAAGCTCTGGTTTGGGCGCTCGGCGGTGTAGCTGATGAGCGATGAGGTGGAGCCGATATGCGCGGCGTGGGCGAGCAGATTGCCGGGACATTCGGGGTGGGCGATGATGGTGGCCTCGGGGTGGCGGGTTTTTAGCTTGATAAGTTCGATTTCGGAAAAGCGCTCGTGGACCATGCAGCTTCCCTTCCACAGCAGCATGTTGCGACCGGTTTTTTTGTTGAGGTAGCCGCCGAGGTATTGGTCGGGGACGAAGATGATTTTCTGGTCCCGGGGAAGCTGGTTGATGATGGCTTCAGCGTTGCTGGAGGTGACGATGATGTCTGACAGGGCTTTCACGGCGGCGGAGCAGTTGATGTAGGTCACGACGAGGTGGTCGGGGTGGGCATCTTTAAAGGCTTTAAACTCGGCGGGGGGGCAGGAATCTTCGAGGGAACAGCCAGCGGCTAGGTCGGGGATGATGACTAGTTTTTCAGGGTTGAGGAGCTTGGCACCTTCGGCCATGAAACGGACGCCGCAGAAGACGATGACGTCGGCGGTGGTGCGGGCGGCTTTGCGTGCGAGTTCGAGGGAATCGCCTACGAAATCGGCCATTTCCTGAATGTCGTCGTCTTGGTAGTAGTGGGCGAGGATGACGGCGTTCATGTCTTTGCGCAGGCGCGCGATCTCGGCTTCGTAATCCAGTTTTGGGGGGGGGATACGGGTTGGGAGGGACGGTTCTTTGAGGTCTGTTTGCATGTTACACTACGGCACGGGCCGGGAATGATTTAAGGCCAGTGATGGCTTCGAAGATGTGGTGGAAATTGCTGTTCTTTTCGTCCTTGGAACCGGTTTCGATGTCGCCGGCGGGAAGGCCGTCTTCGACGTAGGCGGCTTTGAGGAGGCCTAGAGTGTCCATGTAGCTACGGCGGTTGGCTTCGGTTTCCGCGTGGGTGGCGGGTTTATCTTCCGTGAAACTCGCCCATTGCTGTTTGGCGGTTTCGATGAGGGCGGAGTGTCTGGTGAGGAAGTCTTCGTTGGTCATAGGGTTTGCGGGACTATGGTTAAATCGAGTGAAGCGATTATACTAAATGGCAGTCAGTCTGTTAACTTAATTTATTTTAATTGATAAGCCATTGATAGATATCGACAGTGAGGCTTGGGAGCATTTATTCGCTGGCGAAAGGGCGCTCCAGCAGTTCGCCGACGACCTGATCGACATTGGCGTTTTCGTAGAGGATGCGGTAGACGGCGTCGGAGATGGGCATTTGCACGCCGTGTTTGCGGGCCAGTTTGACGACGGACTCCGCGGCGATGACGCCTTCGGTGGCAGTGCGCCCGCGAAGGCGCAGGATGTCTTCTTTGGTTTTGCCCTGGCCGAGGGCCACGCCGAAGGACATGTTGCGGGATTTCAGGCTGCCGCAGGTGAGTATTAGGTCGCCGAGGCCGGAGAGGCCCATGAGTGTTTCGTATTTGCCACCTTTGGCGAGGGTCAGGCGGGCGATTTCGGCGAAGCCCCTCGTCACAATGGCGGCGCGGGCGTTCTCGCCGAAGTCTTTGCCGATGGCAATGCCGCAGGCGATGGCGATCACGTTTTTAATGGCGCCGCCGATCTGGGTGCCGACCATGTCGGTGGTGAGGTATGGGCGGAAGAGACGCCCGCCAATGGCGTACATCAGCATGTCCCATAGGCTCGAATCGCTGCACGATATGGAAGTGGCGGTGGGAAGGCCCCTCGCCGCTTCTTCGGCGAAGTTGGGGCCAGAAAGGATGGCGACAGGATTGTGCGGCAGGATAGATTTGACGACTTCGCTCATGAGCATGAGGCTGCCGCGTTCGATGCCTTTGCTTGCCAGCACGATGGGCAGGTTGGTGGGGAGCAGATCGGACATGGCGATGCAGACGGAGCGCAGCGTGTGCGAGGGGACGGCAATGATGAGGATGTCGCCTTTGCAGGCTTCGGCGAGGTTGTCGGAGACGGTAATGTTGGGGTCGACGAAGACGCTGGGGAGATAGGCTTCGTTGGTGCGGCGCTCTTCGATGGATTGGATGACGTTGGTGTTGCGGGTGCAGAGCATGACCGAAGAACCGGCACGGTTGCACAGAATGCTGAGCGCCGTGCCCCAGGCACCGCCTCCGATTACACCGACTCGATAGTTATTAGTGTTCACTTGCTTCTCGCTTGCCCCAGCGTATCAGGCGGAAGAACCGGAACCGCGTTCCATGCCTCGTTAAAGACGCACACGATCTGCGTGCCGTGGCGCAGGGTGAATTTCTTGGCGACACGCTCGACGACGATGTAGTCGCCACGGGCACGGTAGTTGATCAGGGCTTCGTTCATCTTGTCGTCGACCATGTAGAAGGCGGGGATGTCGGCGTTTTTGTTGCGGAACTGGAAGTAGGTGAACTGGCCGTCGTCGAAGATGCGGATGGGGGCGATTTCGTCGGTGCCTGAGATGGTGTATTTCAGGTTGTATTTGCCGGGTTCGCTGTCGGGCGACGGGACGTTATCCAGATACGAGCTGACGGTAGCGCCTGCGTCTTCGCCGCCGGGATAGACGAAGCGCATGATGAAGACCATGTCCTTATCGTCGATGTCGTCGGTTTCGCGGGCATGCAGCTCGAACATATAGGTGTGCTTATTCGTGATGAGCGTCATGTTGGTGGTGGCGTCCTGCTCGATCGGTTTCAAGAACAGGCGGAAGCCGGAGGGGTTGAGCAGCCACGCGGTGGAGTCGCCCATCGAGATGGTTTTGATTTCTTCGTCGTGGCCGAATTCGATTTGCGAAGCGTAGCGATAGTGGCCGGTGTATTTATAGACTTCGTCGGGCTGGTAGACGACGCTGCGAACACGGTGGTCGACCTGCATGGGACGCGCTTCACGCGTTGCGAACGCAGGTGCGGCGACGGAGGTGGCGCAGAGGGCAAAAGCGACGGTGCGGGCGAAGTGTTTCAGGTTCATTTTATGTCTTGCAAGCGTTTGCTAGTATAATCGGTTACCACAAAACTCATCGGTTTAACAGTATCAGTTTTTGGGTCTAACTCAATGCCGCTGTACTGGAAAGACATATTTACGCGCCAGTGAGACTTTTTTACATCGGTGCGGCTGTCGATCAGCGCTTCGAAGAGGATTTCCATGCCGTCGGAGGTGCGGCGCATGGAAAGCACGGTGATTTTGCGTTTGGAATGGCGCTGGTAGACTTTGATGGGGCTTTCGGGGTTGTGGGGATCGATGAATTGCTGGAAGTCCTTGAAGGCCCCTTCGGAGCTTTGGGATTTGACGCCGTTGACGTCGCGATCGAAGGTAGCGATGTCGTATTCTTCACGCAATATGACGTAGTTTTTGACGAGGAAACGCAGCAGCGCTTCGGACGGATTTTCATTTTTGTAGGTCTGCAGACCCTTTACTTTGGGGATGTCTTCGACGATGTCGTGGGTGATGTAGGTCAGAGGCACGGCGCTTTGTAACGGATACAGATTATTCATGGCGATGACGGCGATCATGAGGATGACGGCAGCGCAGAAGGTGATGAACACGTAGATGTAGCGCTCGGACATAGGGTCGTTGATGGTGAAATCATACATCATGCGGGCTTCGCGGAAATATTCGCCGGTACGCACTTTTTCGGCGATTTTCTGCTGTTTTTTAGCCTTGAGCTGCTGCTCTTGCATCAGGCTGGAGGGGGAATCAGGCATAACTGTCTATAAATCCGCGCGAAGTGACTGGGGCAGGAAAATCCGTAACGTTGGCCAATATACTATAAAACACTGAAATATCCAAGCTTTTTGTTACCAGCAGCCCCTTTGGAACCTAGGATACTGGCAAAATGGTTACTTGCAGGTTAATAAGGGCGCATTCTGCCACACCATAGCACGAAGAAAGCTGTTTCAGCCCGTATTTACAGCTCCGAAAATGTGACACTCGGGCGCGCTCTTGACGCTTGACAGCGCAGGCCGCCCACGGTTTAATCCCCGCCAGAATCCCCCTTCCCCCAAATTGTAATCGCATGGAAAATATGACGGAAGTTTTAGCCCGGAAACTTGAGATGGGCGGCTATGGCATGTATGTGTGGCCTTCGTTTATCCTTGCGGCGGTTGCCATGTCGTTCATGGTGATTGCGAGCCTCAGGTCGCTGCGCAAGGCGCAGAAGACGCTGGCCGAACTACAGGCTGCCAGCTACTCCAATGAAGCCTAAACACCAGCGGTTGATTTTTATCGGCGTGAGCGTCGTGCTGCTGTGCATTTCGGTGATCGTGACGCTGCGGGCGTTTCGCGATAATCTGGTGTTTTTTTATAGCCCTTCGGATATTGCAACACACGCGCCGGATGCCGGGAAGAACGTGCGCGTCGGCGGGCTGGTGGAGGATGTGAAGCATATCGACGCGGATGCGATTGAGTTTGCGATTACCGATGGGAAGGCGAAGGTTTCTGTGTCGTATAAGGGGTTGGTGCCGAATTTGTTCCGGGAAGGACAAGGTGTGGTGGCGGAAGGGGTATTTGACGGCGGGCATTTGCAGGCGAAGACGATTCTGGCTAAGCATGATGAGCGGTATATGCCGCGGGATGTGGTGGATGCGCTGAAGCGTTCCGGGCGGTGGAAGGAAGGAGAGAAGTGAAGGCGCTAGTTCACCATCCCCGCGTAGGCGGGTATCCAATGCGGAGGCGCGTCTGCGCCGGGAAGAGTTTTTGCGCTGCTGCCGCAGCTATGGATTGGATCCCCGCCTTCGCGGGGATGACGGGGACAGTTGTGGCATGACCGCTGAGTTCGGGTTGTTTTTTCTCATTATCGCATTTTTAACTGCCTTATTACAGGCTAGTTTTCTGCTGCCGGTAGCGCGGGTGAAGGTGGCGGTGGCACCGATGCTGGTGGCGGGGGCGTGGTTGCAGGCTTTGTGCATTACGATGGCCCTTGCCCTGCTGGTGACGTTGCGGCTGGATTCGGATTTCAGCGTGAGCGTGGTGGCGGCGAATTCGAATCTGGCGTTGCCGACGCTTTATAAGATTGCGGGCACGTGGGGGAATCATGAAGGCTCGATGCTGCTTTGGGTGTGGGTTTTGGCGGTGTATGGGGCGTGCCTGGCGTTTAGCGGGCAGGATCGGTTGAAGCAGTTGGCGAGTGCGGTGCAGGCGGCGATTTGCGCGGGGTTTTTGCTGTTTGTGCTGGCAACTTCGAATCCGTTTGCGCGGCAGTTTCCACCGCCTGAGGATGGGGATGCGCTGAATCCGATTTTACAGGATATGGCGCTGTCGATTCATCCGCCGCTTTTATATCTCGGGTATGTGGGATTTTCACTGGTATTTTCGCTGGCGGTGGCGGCGTTGATTGAAGGGAAGATGACACGGCAATGGGCGGTTGTGGCGCACCCGTGGATTTTAGCGTCGTGGAGTTCACTGACACTTGGGATTGGGCTTGGGAGCTGGTGGGCATATCGCGTGCTTGGATGGGGCGGGTTCTGGTTTTGGGACCCGGTGGAAAATGCTTCACTGATGCCTTGGCTTTGCGGGACGGCGTTGTTGCATTCGAATATTGTGTTGAAAAAGCGTGGGGCGTTGCATCAGTGGGTGTTGTTGCTGGCGATTGTGACGTTTGCGATGAGTTTGCTGGGCACGTTTCTGGTGCGGTCGGGGTTGCTGACGTCGGTGCATAGTTTTGCGGCGGACCCGGCGCGGGGGTTCTTTATTCTTGTGTATATTATGTTGAGTGTTGGGGGGGCGTTGCTGCTTTACGCTCTGCGCGCGGGGGATGTGGTGGCGGAAACGCCTGCGCCGGTGGCGCCGGTGTCGCGCGAGGGGATGGTGGTGATTAATAATCTGTTCCTGTTGACGGCGTGCGCGACGGTGATGTTGGGCACGTTGTATCCGATGGTGATGGAATGGTGGCGCAATGACCGGATTACGGTGGGGGCGCCATATTTTAATACGGTGTTTTTGCCGTTGCTGGCGGTGCCGCTTGTGCTTACGGGCATGGCGGGGTTTGTTCCTTGGGTGAAGGCGGATGTACGGCGCGTGGGGCGCGGGTTGCGACCGGCGGTGATGGCCGCGGGGTCGGCTGTGCTGGTGATGCTGTATGTGACGCATGCGCAGGCGGTGGCGGGGGTGCTGGGGCTTGGGCTTTCGGTGTGGCTGGTGGCGGGGAGTGTGGAGTGGGTGCGCAAGGGTTGGAGGCAGTCCTTGCCAGTGTTTTTAGGACATATCGGGGCGGCGCTGGTGATTGCGGGGGTGACGGGCGCGAGCGTGTGGAAAGAGGAAGTGGAAAAAGGGATTTCGGTGGGGGACTCGCTGGATATTGCGGGGTATCACCTTGTGTATGAGCGGCAGAGTTTGCATGACACGGAGAATTATCAGGTGAAGGAAGGGCGGTTCCGCGTAACGCGCGGCGGGGTGTTTGTGACGGTGCTGAAGCCGGAATACCGGATGTATCATATTCGTAAGACGGCGACGAGTACGGCGTCTATTCATTCGACATTGGGGTATGATTTGTATGCGGTGATTGGGGAATCTTCGGCGGATGGGAGCCGCACGGCGGCGCGCATTTATTATAATCCGCTGGTTAACTTGATGTGGCTGGGGTGTGTGACGATGATGGCGGGCGGCGTTGCCGCGTGGGTTCGGAGGCGGGCGTGAACGCGGATTCGGTTGCCAATAAAATTCCGGTGATGGTGGTGTTGCTGCTGTGTGTGGCGATGGGGTTTGGACTTTGGGGGGAGCCGGTGCAGCATCGGGATCGGATGATGGGGCAGACGATTGAGGCGTTTTCGATTCCGGAGTTGGGAGCGCAGGAGATGCTGTCGCCAGCTAATTGGCAGGGGAAAACGGTGGTAATCAATATTTTTGCTACGTGGTGCGAGCCTTGCAAGATGGAACATCCGGTGTTGTTGAGGCTGGCGAAGGCGACGACGGTGCCGATTTACGGAATCGTGTGGAAGGATAAGGACGAGAATGTGAAGACGTGGCTGGCGGGGCACGGAAACCCGTATGCGCTGGTGGCGATGGATAATAGGGGGGATACGACGATTCCGTTTGCGATGACGGGGGTGCCGGAGACGTTTGTAATCGCAAGCGACGGGACGGTGCGGTTCCATACGAATTCGATGCTGACGGATGAGGTGGTGGAGAAGCGGATTCTGCCACTGCTGGCATCGCTGGAGAAAAAACCGTGAGGGTGGTGCTGGTGATGTTGCTGTGGGCGCATGGCGCGTTTGCGCTGGGGCTGGATGCGCCCCTGCCAGCTGCGGCGGATGAAGCGCGCGCGCGGGCGTTGTTTACAACGATTCGCTGTGTGATCTGCGCGGGCGAGTCGATTGCGGATTCACCGGCGCAGGTAGCAGCCGACATGCGGCGCAATGTCCGGGAGCAGATTGCGGGTGGGAAGAGTGACGCGCAAATTACTGGCGAGCTGGTGAGCCATTATGGGGATAGTATTTTGATGCGGCCCCCGCTGGATTCTTCGACGGGGTTATTGTGGTTTGGGCCGGGGTTGATTTTGCTGAGTGGTACGTGGTTCGCGCGGCGAATTTTTAAGGCGGGGCGCGTATGATTTATTCCCTGCTGGCGTTAGTTCTGGGGGTGGCGTTGTATGTGTTGCTGGCACCGCTTTGGCATAGCAGGGCGTTGGAATATCGGGTGCGTAAGCGCGTTGCTGGCGGGATTGTGGTGTTTTTTTCGGTGGGAACGTTTGGGATGTATGCGATGCTGGGCGCGCCTAGGTTGCTGCCACAGCTGGAAGAATATCATGCGCATATGGCGCAGTTGCATAAGGATGTGGCGCAAGCGGCGCAGGAGATTCAGCGAGCGCCGCAGGATTTGGGCGCGTGGGTGAAGCTTGGGCAGACGTTTATGGAAATGGGGCAGTTTCAGAATGCTATCGGGGCGTTTAAACAGGCGGTGATGCTATCGAAGGGGAATCCGCTGGTGATTCTGGCGTATGCGAGTGCGTTGATTTCGCAGGCGGATGGGGCGGTGACGGATGAAGCGAAGATGAGCCTTGATATGGTGCTGTTGCAGCAGCCGCAGAACCCGGAGGCGCGGTATTTGATGGCCGTGTGGATGTTGCAGAATGGTAAGACGCAACAGGCGATGAAAGCGATGAAGGAGCTGTATCATTCGCTGCCGGAGAACTCGCCGGTGAGGGCGATGCTGGATAAGCAGATCGGGCGCATGTAGTATTGGGTGGAGCCACGGACCCCGCTATGCAGCGGGGTGACAGCCTTGAGGATGAATAACAATTTGGATTGTAACCCCATCGTATGACGGGGTGACTGGTTACAATGTATTATTCAAAGCGTTTCGCGTCTGCCGGATAAACACCCAGTACCGTGACTTTTTTGCAGAAGAAGCCGAGTTCTTCCAGCGCGTGCTGGACGTGGCGCTCGCGCGGGTGGCCTTCGAAGGTGAGGAAGAATTGCGCGGAATCGCGCGCGCTGCCGCCGGGGATGTAGCTTTCAAGCTTCAGGATGTTGACGCTGTTCGTAGCGAAGCCGCCAAGGGATTTGTAGAGTGCGGCAGGGAGGTTTCGCACGGCGAAGAGCAGCGTGGTGAGGATGCGGCCGGAATTTTTATCTTCCTGGGGCTCGGGGTCGAGCGGTTCGCGGGCAATGATGACGAAGACGGTGGTGTTGGTGTTGGAATCCTGCATGTGTTCGCGCAAGGTGGTGAGGCCGTAGAGTTCACCGGCGAGTGGGGACGCGATGGCGGCTTTGGTGGGGTCGTTCCATTTGGCGACGTCGGCGGCGGCCGCCGCGGTGTTGGAATAGGTGTGCGCAGTGAAACCCATTTCGCGGATGTGGTCACGGCACTGGAGCAGGCCCTGCGGGTGGGAATAGACGTCTTTGATGGTTTCTAACGTCGCGCCTTTGGGCGCTAGGAGATAGTGGTCGATGGGCTGGAAATATTCGCCGATGATGTGCAGGTTGGTGCGCGGCAGGAGATTGTGGATTTCGGCGACGCGGCCAGCTTGCGAATTTTCGATCGGGATCATGCCGAGCTGGGCTTTGCCGGTGGCGACGGCTTCGAAGACGTCCTCGAACGAGGGAACGCCGAGCGTGTGCATGTAGGGGCATGCCTGACGGCAGGCGAGATCAGCGTTGGCGCCTTCTACACCCATGAAAGCTATGGTATTTTCAGGATCGGGGCCGGTATTTTTTACGGTTGTACTAGACATATCGTGATATAAACCCTACATATTTGCTAGATTTCATAACATGTTTTCAAGCGATTGCAAATGAGCACAAAGCCTAAATTACAGTACTGGACCCCCGATAGCTGGAGGAACTTCCCTATCAAGCAGCAGCCTATTTATAAAAATAATGCGGTTTTAGAAGGGGTTGAGAAGTCTTTGTCGAACCTGCCGGGGCTGGCCTCGCCGGGGGAATCGCGCGCGCTGAAACGCGAGCTGGCGGACGCGGCATTTGGGAAGGCGTTTTTGCTGCAAGGTGGCGATTGCGCGGAAAGCTTTGCGGAATTTTCGGAAGATAATTTGAAGAATTTCTTCCGGGTGCTGTTGCAGATGACGATGGCGCTGATGTATGGCGCGAGTTGCCCGGTGGTGAAAGTCGGGCGTATCGCGGGGCAGTTTGCCAAGCCGCGTTCGGAAAACACCGAGACGAAAGATGGGCAGGAACTGCCCGCGTATCGCGGCGATATGGTCAATGGGATGGATTTCGAGGGCGTGGGCCGGGAGCCGGACCCGGAACGCCTGTTGCGCGCTTATTATCAGGGCGCGGCGACGCTGAACTTTTTGCGCACTTTGGCGCGCGGCGGGTATTCTTCGCTGAAACAGATCAATCGGTGGAACATGGAATTTGTGCACTCGTCTTCGCAGGGCAAGCGCTTTCAGGAACTGATTGACCGAATTAATGAATGTATCGGCTTTATTCAGGCATGCCGTTTGCCGCTGGATGAGGTGGAGGAGTTTTCGGAAGCCAGCTTCTTTACGTCGCATGAGGCGTTGCTGCTGGGGTATGAGTCGTCCCTCACCCGCTTTGATGAAACGGATGGGAAATGGTATGCTGCTTCGGCGCATATGCTGTGGATCGGGGACCGCACGCGCGACCCGAATGAAGCGCATGTGGAGTTTTTACGCGGTGTAGCAAATCCGATTGGGTGCAAGGTCGGGCCAAGCATGACGGTGGATGGGTTGCTGAAACTGATCGATGTGCTGAACCCGGAGAATGAGGCGGGACGGTTGACGCTGATTTCGCGCATGGGCTCGGGCAAGATCGCCGAGCTGTTGCCGCCGCTGATTCGGGCGGTAAAAAAAGAAGGCCGCAATGTGGTGTGGGCGTGTGACCCGATGCATGGGAATACGATTAAATCGCCCAACGGGTACAAGACGCGCAAGTTTACGGATATCCTCGCCGAGGTGCGGCAGTTTTTTGCCATTCATAAGGCGGAAGGCACGTTTGCAGGTGGGGTCCATTTTGAAATGACTGGGCAGGATGTAACCGAGTGCCTCGGCGGTGCGCAGGCGATTTCGGAGATCAATTTGTCGGACCGTTATCATACGCATTGCGACCCGCGGTTAAACGCTTCGCAGTCGCTGGAGCTGGCGTTTTTAATTGCTGAGACGCTTGTAAAACAAAAGAATTAATATCCCGGCTTGACGCAATAGGTGGGGCTGCTTATGGTTAATTTGCATTTACCGTAGGGGGGCCAATTGCAACACGATTCACCAGTAAAAAAAGCTCGCAGGTATCTCACGTGCATCATGCATGAGGTGGACCAGAACATGACCGACGAGTTACGCGAATCGTTTCCCGATTATTGTGAAGAGGTAGAGACCACGCTCGACCAGTGCGACATCCTGCTCGATGAAGCGTTCGTGCACGGCGAAGACCGCGAGGAGCGGCGAATGATGGCGAGTAATTTTTTGAACCGGCTCGGCGTGCTGAAATCGAATCTTGAAGATCCGACGCCCGGTGCGGCGTTTGCAATCAACACAACGCTGGTGAGCGCAGCACTCGATGCGTTGAACAAAGCAATCTATAAAAATTTTCGCGTGCGCGCGCAAAGCAGCGACGACGATTCTCCGGGCTTCGCCATGCATTAATGTTATTGATGGATGCGTGATTTGCAGTTACTATCGTAAGTCCAATTCATATTTAAGGAGATCCACATGGCAAAAGCAAAAGTGGGCGGCGTTGCCGTCGATCAATTGAAAAGCATCATCGGGCGCGTTGAGAAGCTTGAAGAAGAAAAAGCAGGCATTTCCGCCGATATCCGCGACGTGTTCGCGGAAGCAAAAGGCAATGGCTTCGATGTGAAAGCCATTCGCTCGATCATCAAGATCCGCAAGATGGACGCTTCGGAACGCGAAGAAGCGGAAACCATTCTCGATACGTACCTGCTGGCGCTCGGCATGGTGCCGGAATTTGAAGAAGCGGCTTAGGCCGCTCAACGATACATGTTGAAAAGCCCCTCTTCGGAGGGGCTTTTTTTTAGTTCTTTACATGGGGTGGGAACGAAGAACGATCGAAAGTGGTTTTATTTCAGGCTTGCAAAAATTTCTTTAGCGGCCTGCGCAGGGCTGGTGCTTCCTGTGATGGGCCTGCCGATAACGAGATAATCAGCGCCTCTATCCATCGCTTCTTTTGGAGTCAGTACGCGTTTCTGGTCAGCCGCTTCGGAACCGGCAGGGCGGATGCCGGGGACGATAAGCTTGAAGTCTTTGCCGCAGGCGCGTTTGATGGCTTCGATTTCGTGCGGGGAGCAGACGACGCCGTCTAGGCGGGAGGCTTGGGCGAGTTCGGCAAGTCGGACAACCTGGTCGGATACTTGCAAGGATACGCCGATAGAAGACAGGTCGTTCTGGTCGAGGCTAGTGAGGATGGTGACGCCGACGACCATCGGCCGGGCTTTGCCGGTTTTGGCGGCGTTTTCGCTGACCGCTTCGGCAGCGGCTTGCATCATGGCTTTGCCGCCAGCGGTGTGGATGGTCATCAGGAACGTGTCGATGGCGGCGGTGGCTTTGATGGCTTTGGCGACGGTGTGGGGGATGTCGTGGAATTTCAGATCAAGGAAGACGGGGAATTCGGGGCTGGCGATCTGGGAGACACCGGCGGCACCGTGGGCGGTGAAGAATTCGAGGCCGAGTTTGAGGGAACCGACATGGCCCCTCACCTGCGCGGCGAGGGTTTTGGCTGCTGCTATGTCGGTGGTGTCGACAGCGCAGATGATGGGATTTTGCATGGAGCGTCCTTTTTCAAGGATATAACCATATTGCTATGCGGTTGACAATGCTGTGGGTAATAAAAACATTTACAACGGGTTGGCGCAGGTCGGGAGAATTAATTATTCAAAAGAATAAACGGTTTCACCGGCCACAATTGTGCGTACCGCCCTGCCCTGTACTTCCCAGTCGTCGAAGGGGGAGTTGAGGGATTTGCTGTTGAATTGTTTGGGGTCGAGCAGCCATTTGGTGTTGAGGTCGATCAGGGTTAGATCGGCGCGGGCGCCTTTTTTTAGGCGGCCTAAGGGCTGGTTGATGATGTCGGCGGGTTTGTAGGTCATGGCGGCGATGACGTCGCGTAAGGGGATGAGGCCTTTGTGGTAGAGCGCGAGTGATAAGGGGAGCATGGTTTCTAAGCCGACAATGCCGTTGGAGGCGGACGCAAGGGGGACGCGCTTGTGTTCCTGATCGTGGGGGGCGTGGTCGGTGGCGATGGCGTCGATGGTGCCATCTTTCAGGCCTTCGATGACGGCGATGCGGTCTTTTTCAGCGCGTAGCGGCGGGTTCATTTTGCTGAAGGTGCGGTAGCCGAGGACGGCTTCGTCGGTGAGGGTAAAGTGGTGCGGGGCGGCTTCGCAGGTGACGCGCAGGCCTTTTTGCTTGGCGCGACGCACGGCGTCGATGGCTTCGGCGGTGGAGATGTGGAGCACGTGGTAGCGCCCGCCGGTGAGTTCGGTGAGAATGATGTCGCGCTCGACCATGACGGCTTCGGCGGCGTTGGGGCAACCGCCGACGCCTAGGTGGGCAGAGATTTTGCCTTCGTTCATGCACGAGCCAGCGGAGAGGTTTAGGTCCTCGGCGTGCTGGGCGATGGGGATGCCGAATTCCTTAGAATAGGTGAGCGCTTTGCGCATGACGCCAGCGTTCATGACCGGCAGGCCGTCATCGGTGAAACCGACGGCCCCGGCTTCCATAAGCAGGCCCATTTCGGTGATTTCCTGACCCTTCATGCCTTTACTGATGGCACCGTAGGGCAGCACGTTGACGTAGGCGGTTTCGCGGGCGCGTTTGTAGATGAAGGTGACGACGGAGACGTCGTCGATCACGGGTTTGGTGTTGGGCATGCAGACCACGGTGGTGACACCGCCCGATGCTGCGGATTTGCTGCCGGTGGCGATGGTTTCTTTGTATTCTTCGCCGGGCTCGCGGAAATGGACCTGGATATCGAGCAGGCCGGGGGTGAGCATGTGGCCTTTACAGTCGATCACGGTGATACCTTCGGGGACGCCGTCGTTAAAGAGCGAAGGACCGAAATCGGCGATGGTGGTGCCGCTGGTGAGGAGTGCACCTTTTTGGTCGAGGCCTGATTCGGGGTCGTAGAGGCGGGCATTGATGTAGGCGACTTTGTGGTCGGGGCCGATGTTGTGGGTTGGCAGGGCGAAATGGGTGTGATTAGCGGTCATAGGGGTTCTCAGTTTGATTTATAGTAGGTATACGCACAAAAACCTCCGTGCGCAAAAAATTTATTGCCCCGGTGACATATTCTTTCGGGTATTGCAGGGTTTCGAAGGAGCTGTAGTAGCTGCGCAGATGGGGGGTGGGCACCATGCGGCCGGGCATGACGGCGGCGAAGCGGCCGGATTCGAGGGACTGGGTCAGCTCTTTTTCGAAGTCTTTCTTAATGTAATCGCGGGTTTTCAAGTCGGCGCGGATGAGATCGAAGGCGGCCATCCCCAGCGTGAAGGATTTTTTGCCGACGCGGGTCTGGACGAACTGGAGTTCGGGCATGAGGATGTCGCCGTCGATTTCGGAGAGTTTTTCGAGGAACTTATTGCCGGTTTCGATGGAGGCGAAATTAGGGATGAGCGGGTTGGGGTTGTAAAGCAGGATGGCAAGTTGGAGGATGAGTGCGAGGGTTAAGCCGGTGGTGAGAAACGGGTCGTTGCGGGTTTTGGCGTAGCCTAGGGCTAGGCCGCCGAGTAAGGCAAGCAGGAAATGGGCGGGCATGAGGACGTTGATGTAGCCGTAGCCGTGCAGGCGGGCGACGTAGGCGGCGGTAATGGCGCCGGTGGAAAGGCTTGCGTATTTCAGGGCTTGTTTGGGGTTTTTCAGAGAGGTGAGGATGATGAAAGCAGGGGCGGCGAGGCAGAGTATGGTCAGGGCGTCGAAGAGGTCGCCGTGCCAGAATTGGTGGATCATGGCGTGGACCATTTCATGGCCGGCGGGCACGCGGTAGGTGTAGAAGATGAACCAGCCGTTGGAGGCGTACTCGTAGAGGGCGATGGCGGGGATTAATGTGGCGGCGAAAATGGTGAGGGTCAGTATGGATTTGCGGCGGTCGGTATAGAGGCCGCAGACGAAGACGGGGAGCAGGATGATCAGGGCAGATTGTTTAGTGAAGAAGGCGATGGTGGCGAGGATTCCGGCGGTGATGGCGCTGCGGCTGGTGTGGTAATGAGTGTAGGTGTAGGCGCTGAAGAAGGTGAGGAATAACGCGAGGCTGTCGACGCGGGCGTTGTCGAACCAGCGGCCGCTCAGGCGGTAAGTGGCGAAGAAGAGTCCTGCGCCGATGAGGCCGGATTTCCAGTCGTGGTTTTCTTTGCGTATCCATGCGTAGACTACCCAGCCAGCACCGAGGGCGGAGAGTGTGGAGACGAGGCGCGCGGGATAGAAGCCGACGCCGGTGAGTTTGGCGATGAGTGCGGACACATAGAAATATAAGGGCGTGTAGATGTAGGGGACGTATTCGATGGAGGGTTTGGTGTAGAAGGGTTTGCCTTCTTCGATGCGCTGAATGACGTCAATGCTCTGGCCTTCCATCCATTCCAGGTTGAAGGGGTATGGCATGGAGGAAAACGCTACGTAGACGAAGGCGAGGATGAACCATGCGGCGAGTGCGGCGCAGGTATATTCGATGGCGGCGCAAGCCTTTTGGGCTGCGTTAGTGGCGGTCATCCGTGGTCATGAAGCAGGAATTCCAGGGCGGCCTGGCGCACGGCGACGCCCATTTCAACCTGCTGCAGGATAACGCTGCGGTTTAAATCGTCGGCGAGTTTGCTGTCGATTTCGACGCCGCGGTTGATGGGGCCGGGATGCATGATGAGCGCGTCGGGCTTGGCGTAGGAAAGCTTTTCCTCGTTGAGGCCCCAGAAGTGGAAATATTCGCGCACGCTGGGGATGAAATTGCCTTCCATACGTTCGAGCTGGAGGCGCAGCATTATGATGATGTCGCAGCCCTTGAGGCCTTTGCGCATGTCGTGGAACGGTTCGACGCCGAAGGATTCCGGGCAGGACGGCATGAGCGTCGGCGGGGCGATAATGCGGACTTTCGCACCGAGCATGTTGAGGAGTTTAATGTTGGAGCGAGCAACGCGGCTGTGCAGGATGTCGCCGCAGATGGCGACTTGCAGGCCTTCGATTTTGCCCTTGTGCTGCATGATGGTGAGTGCGTCGAGGAGCGCTTGGGTAGGGTGTTCGTGCATACCGTCGCCGCCGTTGATGACGGAGCAGTTGACTTTTTGCGCAAGCAGGTGGCAGGCGCCGGATTCCGGATGGCGCATGGCGATGCAGTCGGGGTGCATGGCGTTGATGGTCATGGCGGTGTCGATGAGGGTTTCGCCTTTTTTAACCGAGGAGCTGGCGACGGTCATGTTGATGACGTCGGCGCCGAGGCGTTTGCCAGCGAGTTCAAACGATGTGCGCGTGCGCGTGGAATTTTCGTAGAATAGGTTGATGATGGTGCGGCCCTTGAGGATCGGGTGCTTTTTGTCCTGATGGCGGTTGTTCTCGATGTAGAACATGGCACGATCGAGAATGCGGAACACGTCCTCGCGGCTTAAATCTTCGATGCCGAGGAGGTGGCGGTGGGTGCTGCCGTTGGCGGCTGTGTGGGTGGAATGTACGTTCATGCGCAGTACAATAATCAGGGTTTTGTGTTTAGGCAAATAATACTTGTAGTTTGCCGTTTACGATGTAAGTTTCGGCTTATGATTAAAAAATACCTTCTTTTATCAGTCCCTCCCCTTGTTATGCTGGCGCTTGTGGCCTGTAACGGCGGGCCGATGCCGGTTGATTCCAGAAAGCTGCTGGACGGTCTTGACGGCCCGAAAGTGCAGACGGTGGCAGAATCGCTGACAGAATCGGCCAAAAAGGCCGAGGCTGAGGGCAATTACAAAATGGCGACGCAGTATTATACGCAGATCATGGATAAGAAGCCGGACGATGTGGACACCGCCTTTTCACTGGGCGAAGCGTATCGCCGCAGCGGCGACCCTGATAAGGCGATTCTTATTTATGACCGCCTGATCGCTAAGGACCCGAAGAATATCGCGGCGAAAGAAAGCAAAGGCCTTGCGCTGATTGCCAAGGGCGATTTTGAAGGCCCCACTCCGCTGTTTGAAGCGGTGATGAAGGAAGACCCGAAACGCTGGAAAACGCTGAATGCACTTGGCATCATGTTCTCGACGCGAAATTTGCAGCCGGAGGCGCAGCAGTATTTCAATGAGGCGCTGAAATATCATCCGGATAGCGCGAGCATTTATAATAATCTTGGTCTGTCACAGGCGCTGGACCGTAAGTTCGATGCGGCGATCAGCTCGCTGCTGAAAGGCTCGGCGCTGGCGAATTCGGCAACGAGCGAACGCAAGCGTATCGATTTGAATTTGGCGCTGGTATACGCGTCGGCAGGTAAGCTGGATGATGCTAAGGCATTGGCGGAAATGTATCTCGACGGTGCGGCGCTGAATAATAATCTTGGGTTGTATGCGCACTTGGCGAAGGACGACCAGATGGCGCGCGCGTACTTGAATATGGCGCTGACGGAAAGCAAAGTGTATTACGCGAAGGCGTGGGATAATCTGCAGGATATTACGGCGAACGGGAACGATAACACCACGCCGACGAGCGCTGCGCATACGAAAACGAAGGCGCATGCGGGCAAGAACAAAACAGCGGGCAAAGCGGAAATGCCAAATGATTTGTTCCCGTCGGCCGATGCAACGGCTCCTGCGGCGGTTTCGCCTCCTGTGGTAGCAGCTCCTAACCCCGCTCCTGCGGCAGCGGCCCCTGCCGTACCGGCGACGGAATAAGTTGAAAAATCACGCGACCATCGGCGAATATTACGCCCATTTACTGGAACAGCATCTGGATAAGGCCATCCGCAAAAAACTTAATGAGACGAGCAGTTTTAAGAAAAAACTAGCGGGGATTGAAACGCCTGACGATGCGAAACGCAAAGGCTATGCGCCGTCGGAAACGCAGGTCGGCGAATTGAAAGCGTGCATCACCAAGGAAGCGAATACGATCTACGGCAATACCCGGTTTTTGAACCTCGATATGCCTAAGGCCGTGCAGGAGCTGGTTGGGGAATTGCTGCGCGCGCTGGAACCGCTGAACGATCAGTGGAAAAAGAACCGGCAGTTTTGCTTCGATAGCGCAGCGCTCAATGATTTAGCGATGGAAGCCGCCGAGCTGATCGCGGTTGAGCACGATGCGGCAAAAGTGCATTATTTCAGATAAAGTTGGGGCCAGCGTCGGCCAGTAACGCTTCACCGGCGGCGCGGCCGGCGGTTTCGGCGTCGTCGCTGCTGGCGTTGATTTCGATTTCGCGGGAGTCGGTGCCGTCGGGGCGAATGATGAGGCCGCGGAATTTGAGGTATTTGCCGCCGACGGTGGCGTAGCCGGCGATGGGGGTGTGGCAGGAGCCGTCGAGGGCTTGCAGGAAGGCGCGTTCGCAGAGGATGGCGGCTTCGGTTTCGATGTGGGCGAGTGGGGAAAGTAATTCCAGAATTGCGGCGTCGTTTTCTCGGCATTCGATGCCGATGGCGCCTTGCCCGATGGCGGGGAGGAAATCATCGGTGGAAAGCGTGGTGCCGGGGCTGTCGAAGAGTTTGAGACGGTTGAGGCCTGCGACTGCGAGCATGGTTGCGTCCATGTCGCCGTTTTGGAGTTTGCTGAGGCGGGTTTGGACGTTACCCCGCAGGGGTACAATTTCGATGTCGGGGCGGAGCATTTTTAACTGGGCGGCGCGGCGTAGCGACGAGGTGCCGAAGCGGGCGTTTTGCGGGAGGTCGTCGAAGGTTTGGATGCCATTGCCGACGAGGCGGTCGCGGGGGTCTTCGCGTTTTAGGATGCAGCCTAGGGTGAGGCTGTCGGGAAGCAGGGTCTGCATGTCTTTGACGGAGTGGACGGCGATGTCGATGCGGCGGTCCAGCAGGGCTTCTTCGATTTCCTTGGTGAACAGGCCCTTGCCGCCTACTTCGGAGAGCGGGCGGTCTAAGATGGCGTCACCGGTGGTGGTCATGGTGACAAGTTCGACGTCGATGCCGGGATGGGCGGCCAACAGCAAATCGCGCACTTCGTTGGCCTGAGCTAGCGCCAGCGGGCTTTTGCGGGTTCCGATCTTGATGGAAGGCATGGTTTTTCCTGTGTTTTTCGAATGGCAGATAATAAAGTCTTGCCATCGTATGTAAACTCTATTCTTTTACGCGCCTATGACACTGATTTTAGGCATTGAAACCAGTTGCGACGAAACGGCGGCGGCAGTGATTACCGGCGAGCGCGAGATTCGTTCCAACGTGGTGCTTTCGCAGATCGAGGCGCATGTGCCGTATGGCGGCGTGGTGCCAGAGATCGCAGCGCGCGCGCATCTGGACCATATCGAAGATGTGGTGGCAAGAGCGATGGACGATGCAGGGGTTAGCTTGCAGGAGTTGGACGCTATTGCGGTAACCGGCGGGCCGGGATTGATCGGCGGGGTGATTGTGGGCGTGATGACGGCGAAGGCGATTGCATCGGTGACGGGCAAGCCATTTATTGCGGTGAATCATCTGGAGGGGCATGCGCTGACGGTGCGGCTGACCCATGATGTGCCGTTTCCGTTTTTGTTGTTGTTAGTTTCGGGCGGGCATTGCCAGTTTTTGATTGTGAAGAATGTCGGCGAATATGAAAAACTTGGTGGCACGATGGATGATGCGCTCGGGGAAGCGTTCGATAAGACGGCGAAAATGATGGGGCTGGATTATCCGGGCGGACCGGCGGTGGAGAAATTGGCGCGAAGCGGGGATGAGCGAGCGTATACGTTCCCGGTGCCGCTTAAAGGGCGTGAGGGATGTGATTTTTCGTTTTCGGGGTTGAAGACGGCGGTGCGGTTGAAGGTGCAGGAGATCGGGGCGGTGGATGAACGGCAGATGGCGGATATTTGCGCGTCGTTCCAGTATACGGTGGGGATTAGCGTGGCGGACAGGACGCGACATGCCATGCAGGTGTTTTGTGAGCGGTATCCGAAGGCGAAGCATTTCGTGCTCGCGGGCGGGGTGGCGGCGAATCAGTATGTGCGCGGAAAGTTAGAAACGGTGGCGGCGGAATTTGGGATGGAGCTGGTGGCGCCGCCGATTAAATTATGCACGGATAACGCGGCGATGATTGCGTGGGCAGGGCTGGAGCGGTTCCGGCTGGGTATGCTCGATGAGCTGAATTTTGAGCCGAGGGCACGTTGGCCGCTTAGTTAAGTTATTGATTTTTCATTAACCAAGAGCCAGCAAAGGTTAATACCCTTAATAATATTGTAGCAATACTTTGCTATAATGATTTCATGGCTGATGAAAAAAAAGGCGTATTTTCCACACTGAAATCTGCGGGCGTGAAAGCCGGCAACACTATTACCGACACCACGAAAAAAAATGTGGCGGTGGTTGATAAAAAACGCGTGGAATTAGGTGGTCGCATTGGCGACGCGGTGGTTGCGCGGGCCGATAAGCAGACGACGACGCCGCACGATATGGCACATAGCCTGTCCGATGCGATCAGGCTTGGCAGCAGCAGCGAGTGCAAACTGACCGCCGAGGAAATCGACGAGTGTGCCAAGTTCAATGAAATGGCGTTCCGGTACGGCGAAGCCCATACGCAGCTTGGCACGCAGATTACGGCAAACCCCGAACGTTATACGGTGGCGGAATTCAGCCGCACGGGTGCGTATATCGATGCGTTTATCGTGAAAGGCAAAACCAACGGGCATGCGCAGGTCGTGTTCATGGGCACGAAGAGTAATGACGACTGGATGCATGATGCGAATTTCAGGCCGAAATCGCTCGATGGCGGGCCGGAAGTGGTGCATTCGGGATTCAAGAGTTATACGGAACAAATGTGGCCGAAGATCAGCAAGGAATTGCAGGGCGCTAAAAGCGTGACGTTTACCGGGCATTCGCTCGGCGGCGCGGTGGCGCAGGTGGCGACGGTGAAGTTTGCCAAGGAATCGCCGGAGGTGCCGGTGAAAGTGGTGACGTTCGGCGCGCCGCGTGTGGGGAATCAAGCATTTGCGGATACGCTGAATAGGGCGACGAAGGGCAACCACGCGCGCGTGGTGCTGGGCAAAGACCCGGTGCCGGATGCGAATCTGCATACGGCGGGGTATGTGCATACGTCCAAGCCGATTATTTTTGATGATGGCGGAATGAAAGTCGGCAAGGCGGTGGATACTGGCGATTCGGCGCGCACGATTACGGCGGGGCTGGCCAACGGGGCGCTGACGAATTTCCCGGACCATGCGGCGCGGAATTACCGCATCGCCGTGGAGTCACAGTTCGCTACGGATAAACAGAAATTGCAAGAAGCGCTGGCGAGACAGCCCAGCGCGATGCCGGAGCGGTCGGCTTCGCTGCTACCGCCGGCTCTGCCGCAGAAGGGTTTTCCTTCGCCGCAACGATAATCATGTCACAGGGGGAAATTATGGCAGATAATAAAGACAACAATATTTTCAATCAGCTGACGAATCAGGTTCCGGCGTTTGCGTTCAACACGATAAACGGGATAGCACGAGAAGGCCAAAAAGCCGTTAAAAATGTGGCCAAAGAAGGCGAAAGAGCTGCCAATGCCGCGCTGAACACATCGCCAGCGCAAGCGGCCATGACGACAGGGACAACGGTTGTCGCGACAGCGAATGCTACGATCCATACCGGGTTAAAAACTGCCGTCGTAAAAGCCGGGGAAGTGGGAACGACTATCGAGCAGAATGCGGATAAGCAACACTCCACCACGGGCACATATGTGGGTTCGATGGAGGAAGCGATTAAGAAAAGCTCGGGCGATAATTGCACGGTGTGCGTCGAAGACGTGGTGGTAACCGCCAAGCTCAGCGAAGCTATTTACGATATGGACAAGGCGCCAGAGGGCATTCAACCATATCTGGATAATCCGGAACGCTATATCATCACTAAGGCCAATACGAATGACGATAAAGTCGACGGCGTGGTGATTTTCGATAAGACTACGCAGCATGCGCACGTTGTGTTTAAAGGCACGAAAACGCCGGGCGATTTTATGCACGATGCCGATGCGCGGATGGTGCCGCTGGGAGATGGACCGGAAAAAGTGCATGCGGGGTTCAAAGATTATACGGATAAATTGTGGCCGACGCTGGCCCCTGCCCTTAAGGACGCTAAAAGCGTGACATTCTCGGGGCATTCGCTGGGCGGAGCGGCGACGCAAATCGCCACTGTGAAGTTTAAAAAAGATAATCCTGATATTCCAGCCAAGCTAGTGACGTTCGGCGCGCCGCGCGCGGGCAATGCGGCATTTGGCACGGCGCTGTCGGAAGCTACGGGGGGCAATTCCGTTCGGGTGGTTTCGCACAAGGATCTTGTGCCGGATACGGGGCTGACGTCGATGGGATTTGTGCATCATGTGCCGCCGATTATTTTCGGGAACGGCAAGATTAAAGTAGGTTCGCAGCCTGATATGCCGGATCAGGCAGACCGGATGAGCGCTTTGCTGATTACCAACGGGCTGACAAAGTTCGGCCCGCACATGCCGGATAATTACCGCAAATCGGTTGAGATGCAGGCGACGCTGGATAAGTCGAAGAATGTGCCGCTGCTAGACAGGGATTTGAAGGCGGGGCTACCTGCTGCGGTTGATATTCCCAACCAACCGCAATCGCAGCTGCGCTAATCGACGGCAAAGCCGTTGTCGCGCAGGAGTTTTCGCGTGGGCGGGCTTTTTAGATAATCGAGGAATTTGCGGGCTTCGTTCATGTTTTCACCGGCGATGACGACAGCGTAGTAGGAAATCGGGTGGTGGGATTCTTTGGGCAAGAGCTGGATGGTGCGCATGCCTTCTTTTCGGTAGACGCTGGAGCTGTAGAAAATGCCGTAGGCGTGCTGCTTCTGCACCATTTCATCCATCTGACGGGATTCTTTGATGTAGAGCGTGTAGGGCTCTAGATCGTCATTGACGGCGAGCGTGCGCAGAGCCTCTTTGCCGTAGGTGCCGACGGTGAGGGTTTCGGGGTTGCCGACGAGAAAGGCCTGCTCGCCTGCCATTGCAGTGATGAGCGCGGCGACGGGGAATGGGTCGGTTTTTTTCAGGACGATGGGGCTATCGACGGGGCCGGCAAGCGCAAGGCGGTTGCTGGCGATGGAAACTTGCGAGTAGATGTCGACGAGGCCTTGCGTTTTCAACTGCTCGATCCATGCGAGCTTGGGGGTGATGAGGATGTCGGCCGCACCACCTTCGCTGATTTGCGTTTCCTGAGCTTTTTCGGTAGCGAAGGAAGCGTTGACGACAACTTGTTTTTCGCGGGAATAGTTGCGCGCGATCTGGGTCATGGCGACGCCCATCGTGTTGTCGGCCAGGATGTTGATGGAGGTGATGGCGTAGGCCGAGGGTGCGAAGAAAAGCGACAGCAGCAACGCGCCGCGGACGAGCGCGCCTCGGATAAAAGCAATTCTACACGTAGGTATGCATCGATTCGAAGCGGCGAACATTTTCTTCCGATAGCTGGACTGAGACATGTATATACTCGTCTTCTACGATTTGTTCCATCACTTTGCCGTGGGCGTGGAGCCATGCCAGCGATTTGCCGTCTTCAATGTGCAGGCGGTAATCGTGGCAGGTGAAGAAGCCTTTGGCCATTTCAGTGTCGATAGCGGAAAACAGGCGCTGCATCCCCTCGCCCGTGACGGCGGAAATGGCGACGATGTTTTTTTCTTCGAGGGCGGCCTTATGGTCGGGTTCGAGGCGGTCGATCTTATTGTAGACTTCGACGACATTGGCGGGAAGGACGTCCGTTTTGAATAAGGTTTTGAGGACTTGTTCGACGTCTTGCTTTTGCGCTTCGGAATCGATGTGTGAAGCATCGCGCACGTGGAGCAGGATGTCGGCTTCGAGAACTTCTTCGAGGGTGGCGCGAAAGGCGGCGACGAGTTGTGTGGGCAGGTCGGAGACGAAACCTACCGTATCCGACAAAATTATTTTGCCACCGCCGGGGAGCACGAGCGAACGCATAGTGGGGTCTAGCGTGGCGAAGAGCTTGTCCATCGACAGGACGCTGGCGCCGGTGAGTTTGTTGAAGAGCGTGGATTTGCCAGCGTTGGTGTAACCGACAAGGGCAACGACGGGGTATGGCACATCGCGGCGGACTTTGCGGTGGAGTTCGCGGGTCCGCGACACTTGGGTGAGTTCGCGCTTGAGGCGGGCCATTCGGTCGCGGATAAGGCGGCGGTCGATTTCAATCTGGGATTCGCCGGGGCCGCCGAGGAAGCCGAAGCCGCCGCGCTGGCGTTCTAAGTGCGTCCATGAACGCACTAGGCGGGATTTCTGGTAGTCGAGGGCGGCGAGTTCCACTTGCAGCTTGCCCTCATGGGTGCGAGCGCGGGCGCCAAAAATTTCAAGGATCAGCGCGGTGCGGTCAATGACTTTGACGTTCCATGATTTTTCAAGGTTGCGCTGCTGAACCGGACTTAGAGAAAAATTGACGATGACGACGTCGGTTTCGGCGGTGGCGATCAGCTCTTTGAGCTCTTCGACTTTGCCGGAGCCGAACAGCGTGGACGGGCGGATGGCGGCGATGGGCACGATGAGCGAATCGGCGATGACGAGGTCAATGGCATGAGCCAAACCGATGGCTTCTTCGAGGCAGGCTTCGGGGGCGCGGACAACGCCTTGCTGCGGTTGTTTCAGAACGGGATGCATGACGAAGGCACGCGGATGCGCAGTCATCATCCGGTTTGCCGTTTCTGGAAGGTGTCGAGCTTGAGTTTGATTTCTTCCTTGAAATGCGCGCGCAAAATGGCGGCGATTTCGCGGGATTCGGTTTCGTCGCCGGTGAATGTAGTGAGCGCGCCGATCAGGTTGGCTTGCGATTTAGGCAGCATTTGAGCGGCTTTTTCGCCGATGACGAAATTGCGCGGTTGGGCGGAAGAGAACAATAAGCCCATCTCGTCGAAGATGCCGTCCATGACGGCGGACAGTTTTTGGCTGAGGAGGGCTTGTTCGGGACTTTGCGGATTATCGATCTGTTCGTAGGTGACGCCGCGATCTTCGATGTGCTTTTTAAGCAGGTCGTTCCAGCGTATCGCGCACCCGGACGAGTCGTTGAGGCACTGTTGGGTTAATGCGAAGAAAGCTTCAAGATCGTGCTGCAGCCACGTTATTTTAAGAAAACGCTCAATCGACATTTCCGGGGAGATGTCCGGAAGTTGGGATTCCGAATTATCGTTCATCGAAAATTATTCTTCACCAGCCATTGCGTGGGCGGGAGCTTGCTGCGTTTGCGCAGCGTCGACGCCCTCTTCTTCATAGAGAACGACCGGTGCGCTCGGCACGACGGTGGCAATGGTATGCTTATAGACAAGCTGGACTTGCGGGCCGCGGCGAAGGAGCACGGAGAAATTGTCAAACCCGGTAATGTTGCCCTGCAGCTTTACGCCGTTGGACAAGAAAATCGTAACCGGGATTTTTTTCTTGCGGAGGGTATTTAAAAAAACGTCCTGAATACTTTGCGATTTTTCTGCGGCCATGATGGCTTTCCTTTTTTTATTGTTTATTGTAACTGGTATAGTTTAGCTACTTAAGGTAGCCCCTTACCTGCTTGCCTGCAACTATTTTTCCATCGGTTACGAATTCCTCGTGATTCTCGTCGATCTCGGCTAATTTGTAGTGGTAATTCACCATGATACCCGAGGACTGTTTCAAACCTTTGGTGGACGTGTCGCCCAGCCAGTTCATGCGCTCGAGGCGCGAGCCGTTGGATAAATGAAAATTCGATACGGGGTCCAATGGCTTATTGGATTTGCTTTTTTCTACGATCAGATAATGCGCGGCAAGGCGCATCAGGATGGGCTTGAGCGCCTCGGGGGCGCCTTTTTCGTTCGTCCAGTTGCTTTCCAAGATTTCCAGAAGGGCGTTGGCGGTATTGTCGTGCTTGCGCAGCTTGCGAATGGTTTGCTTTTCGTCCTGATGCAGGATGGTTTCGTCACCCTTGGCCAGTACCGGGTCGAGCCAGCCGCGGAAGCCGGGGACTGGGGAAAGCGTGGCGAAGGTTTTGATGTTTTTCATTTTGTCAGTCAGTTCGCTCACTACGCGTTTAATCAGGAAGTTACCGAAGCTGATGCCTGCCAATCCCTTTTGGGCATTGGAGATAGAATAGAAGATCGCCGTGTCAGCTTTTTCTATATTGGAGACGGGGCTTTTAGTGTCCAAAAGGTGCTGGATGTTATCGCTCATGCCTTCGACGAGGGCTACGTGGACGAAGATAAGAGGTTCCAGCGGCATCTTGTTGTGGAAAAAGGCGAAGACGCGACGGTCGGCGTCGAGGCGGTTTTTGAGGTCTTCCCATGACGCAACGCGGTGGACGGCTTCGTACTCGATGAGTTTTTCAAGGAGCGCGGCTGATGAGTTCCAGTTGATTTCGGCGAGGTCGAGCAGACCGATGTCGAACCATGATGACAGGATGGCCTTTAGGTCATTTTCGAGGCCCTTGAGGGCCATGTCTTTGCCGATGAGCGGCAGGAGGTCGGCGCGCATGTTGACGAGGAATTTAAAGCCGTCCGGCAGAGCGGTGAAGTGACGCAGGATGGTGCTGCGCGGGGTGGTGAGCACGTGGCGCATTTCGTTTTCCAGCTTTTGCGCCTCGACTGGGGTGGTAGCGGCGTTATAGGCTTTGGTGAGTTTGGCGAGTTTGGCCTGGTCGAGGTTGAAATCGGTGGCGAGGATTTTGAGGAACTTCGCCCTGCCCGCTTCGTTGAGGCTGAGATAGGTGGTGCCGAGATCGGCGGTGTGGGCGCGTTCGGTGATTTCGCCGCCGGGGGATTGGTAGCACAGCTGCATTTGTTTTTGCAGGTGTTCGACGTCTTCTTTGGGAAGGCTGGGGCGGACTTCGGAACCGATAACATGACGGGCGGTGCTTTTCACGTCGCGCCAAGTGCGCATGAGGCTGACGACGGTGCGACGGCGAAGGTGGGACAAGGCCACCATGCCTTTTGATTCTTGTTTTTCTTTGTTTACTGATTCTGACATAGCCATGCGCTTATAGCACAGGCGGTTTAAGGGCGCAATAACGCAGCGTTATTTATTGAAGAACCGGTGTTGACAATGATGGGAATAAAGCGTCCTAGGGCAAGGGCGGGAAAATTTACGAGAAGTTTGCAGGCCAGTCGCCGGAACTGCTGGTTGATTATTTCCAAATGCGCAACTACCTTCATGATGTGCGCGAGGAAATGGCGCTGTTGTTTTCTAAGGTGCATGAGCTGTGCGAGAAATTCGAAATTGAACTTGGCCAGAGCGTAAGCTCCAAACAGCAGAGGTAATGTGAAACCGGAGAATATACGCTTCATCGTCGACCCCCTGCCCGTTGCGCTGAATGGCAAGGAGTGCATGAGCTCGCGGCGGATGGAACCGGCGCTGGCGTATCTGGATTCGAAGGAGCTGGGGGAAACGCATGTGCGGCGCGCGCTGGAATTCAGCAATCTGCGCCATGCGGCGGTGGTGGTCGCGCATAAGGCCACGCAATACCATGAATGGGCAACAGCCGAGACACAGCCTAAGTCAGATGAAGATCGGATGAGCGAAGCCGAAATGCGCATGAAAGTCAGTGTCAATTTTGAGCATCACATGAAAGTCAGTGTCAATTTTGAGCATCATTGGAAATTTCCTGAACTGCTGGAAGGAGCGCCGCCGCTGTATGAGCGCATCAGCGCCATCACAGACAAGGAAGAGCAAATCGCCTTTGTCGAAACGGTGCTTAAAGCAAAGTTGGAACAGGCAGATACCAAGGCTTTGGAGGAATCGGCGCATCACGAGCAGTATCATAGCGCGTGCGGGCTGCATGAATTGCAAGGCGTAATTGCTCGCGAGCTTGAAAAGGCGCAGCGCGATCAATTTTTTTTCGAGCCGGGCCGGTACGAGGCGTTTGTTGCCGACCAACAAGAAAAACATGCGCAGATCGACAAGCAATTACGCTTTTGGGAAAGTACTGAAACCAGTTCGCCCCTGCACGTGCGAGACGAGGCGATGGAGAAGCTGCGGGCGGTGTTCAAGGAGTTGCCGGCGCATTTGAAAAAAGCACTGACACAGGAGCGCGTCACCATTGCGGCGTCCAGCCAGTTAAGCGGGCACGGGTGGGCTATGCCGGATGCGGATCTGATACAAATCAGCGCGCTTATTCTTGATAATCCCGAGCTTTCGCTGCTGGTGCTTAAGGAAGAGGCGCTGCACCATATTGACCATAAGTTGGGATTAACCGATTCGGAGGCGTGGCGCGAGGCGGCTGCGAAGCAAATTGCTGAAATGTCTCCTGAATCCGAGGCGGCTATTCGTAAGGCGCTGAAGGATTACAAGCAGTATGCCCATGACGACAGCAGCGAGCTGCATTATGTCAATCCGCAGACTAAGGCCGTGGAATTGCTGGTAGATTATTTCCATGTGCGCGACGATGTGGCCCTGAACCTCGATTCCCCGGATAAAATTAACGCCCAGATGAAAAAACTGTTTCCTCATATTCATGAATTATGTACACAGTTCGAACGGGAAATGGCCCAGTTGAACTCCAAGGAACGCACGGTTTAATCATGTCCAAGAAAATCAATAAAGTGGTGCTCGCCTATTCGGGCGGGCTGGATACGTCCATCATCCTGCGCTGGTTGCAGGATAAGTATGAATGTGAAGTGGTGACGTTTACCGCTGATCTGGGTCAGGGCGAGGAAATCGAACCGGCGCGCAAAAAAGCGGAAATGATGGGCGCGACGGAGATTTTTGTGGAAGATTTGCGCGAGGAATTCGTGCGCGATTATGTGTTCCCGATGTTCCGGGCGAATACGGTGTATGAAGGCACATATCTACTGGGCACGTCGATTGCGCGCCCGCTGATTGCTAAGCGCCAGATCGAGATTGCGATTCAAACCGGGGCGGATGCGGTGTCGCATGGGGCCACCGGCAAGGGCAACGATCAGGTACGGTTTGAGCTGGGTTATTATGCGCTGAAGCCGGATATCAAGGTGATCGCGCCGTGGCGCGAATGGGATTTAACCTCGCGGACGAAGCTGCTTGAGTATGCTGAGAAGCACCAGATTCCGATTGCTAAGGATAAGCGCGGCGAAGCCCCCTACTCTACTGATGCGAATCTGCTGCATATTTCGTATGAGGGGAAGGTGCTGGAGAATCCGTGGGAAGCCCCGCATGAGGATATGTTCGTGCGTTCGGTGTCACCTGAGACAGCGCCGAATGAGCCGACGTTTATTGAAGTCGATTTTGAAAAAGGCGACGCGGTGGCGATTGACGGAACGCGCTTGTCGCCTGCAATGCTTCTTACCAAGCTTAATGAGCTGGGCGGGAAAAACGGCATCGGGCGGCTTGATCTGGTCGAAAACCGCTATGTGGGCATGAAATCGCGCGGGATTTATGAAACGCCGGGCGGAACGATTCTGCTGGCGGCACATCGCGGGATTGAATCGCTGACGCTGGACCGTGGCGCCGGGCATTTGAAAGATGAGTTGATGCCGCGCTATGCGGAACTGATTTATAATGGCTACTGGTGGTCGCCGGAGCGCGAGATGTTGCAGGCGCTGATTGATAAGTCGCAAGCAAATGTCACGGGTACGGTGAAGCTGAAGTTATTTAAAGGCAGCGTTTCCGTGGTAGGACGCAAATCGCCGGTGAGCCTGTATAGCGAAAAGCACGTGACGTTTGAAGACGACGCGGGCGCGTATGACCAGAAAGATGCGGCGGGGTTCATTAAACTGAACGCGCTGCGCCTAAGGCTTCTCAAGCGATAGGGTTAACGGCGGTCTCGCCTCATTTTCCAGCGTGAGCAATTCAGGCTTCGACGCGGGCAGCGCCGGGCCAAGGATGCGCTCGACGCCGAGGATGTCCATCAGCCTGAAGGCGACTTCGACCCGTTTGGAATTCTGATCGGATTTTAGTTCCTCATATAATGCCAGCGCCGCCGCCTCTGCTAAGCCGTTGATTTTACTTAAAACTACAGCGCGTTTATCTGCCAGTGTTTTTTCAATGAGGGCGTTGAATGCTTTCTGCTTTTTCCAGCGGGAGACCGTGTTATCGGACACGCTGAGAATAAAAGCGATGCCATGTTGTTTCTCTCCATGTGCAAGCATTTCAGCGGCACGAATCTGGATGGGGGTCAATTTTTTCGACATTTATACACATTTCTACACATTTACCTTTATACGCAGCCAGCAAAGGAATGACTAAGGATAGGCTTGAAACGCCATGTCCCGGAAGTGGGAAAATGCGGCACATGAGGCGACAATGAAGATGGGTGCAAAAGGCAGGTATACTACGCCGCAGACGCGGCGGCTGGATTGCTTCGCTGCGCTTGCAATGACTTAGTAAGGCCGCGAGTCATTCAATGCGTTATATTGGTAATCCCCTAAAATTGATAATCTTATTAATCAATATGAAGGGGTAAGTAAGTCTCATCAGGCGGAAAGCGCGAGATTTCCGTTGCGCAGGTCGGCATGGCCGATGTTGTCGGCCCAGCTGGATTTGGCGGTTTTCAGGGTGGCTTTTTCGGCAGCGGGAACGACTTTTTCGGGCAGGTATTTTTCGTTTTTCTGGCGCACGCTTTCGCTGCGGCGGATGGCTTCGTTGACGATGGCGCCATCTAGCGCGAGGGCTTCGACGACAAGGTCGGCGGCGCGTTTGCGGTCGCCGGTGTATTCTTCAGCGATGGCGGTGGTGTCGGCTTTCACGTATTTGACGAGTTCAGCGGCAAGGACGCGGGTGGAGCTGCCTTTAGGGTTGAAGCATTCGGCGAGGGCCTGGTGTTCCATCACCTGCCCGATGGCATTGGCGTAGATATGCACGGCGGGTTCGCGGCCAAGCGGGCCTTTGGTTTGGACGAGGGATTCGACGAGCTGGTCTTGCTTTTTGGCGTTAAGGGCCATCATCGGTTTGACTTCGACGGGGTGTTTGATGCGTTCGACGGCCTGTTCCATGAATTTCGGGTCGTCGAGCAGGCGGAGACGGGCGTGCATGTCGTCGCGGCGGTTGATAACGATGGATTGGATGGACAGCGTGGCGCTCTGGCGCAGGACCGCGTCGGGCATCAGCTCCTGCGCGTGGAAGGTCATGAGGCGTTTCATGGCGTAGTAGTGTTCTTCGGCGAGATGGCGGGCGAAGGAGCCGTCGGGGTAAAGCGCCATGATAAAGGCGCGGCAGACTTCTTTTTCCTGTTTGCCGAAGGCTTCGATGTCGGCTTCGTTGTTGATGTCGCCTTTGAAGGCTTTTTGCAGATAGTTGAGGAATGAGCTTTGTTTGTCTTCTGAGAGCGGGTTTTCGATCAGCGGCGCTTCGGTCAGCGAAATGCCGGGGCGGGCTTCGACGGGGGATGCGAGGCTGTTGCCGCCGGGTTTTACTTTGATGCCGACGGTGCGTTTTAAGGCGGTTGCGACTCTGGAGAAATAGCGGCCGCTTAATTCTTCGTCGAGTTCTTTGGTGGCGTTGGGCAGCGCGGTGCGCATGCCGAGCATGAGGGTGAGCGTGGCGGCGGCACCGACAAGCTTGCTGCCGAGAATGACGGGCAAGGATTGGCGGTTGCCGAGCGCGTAGCGCTGGAGCAGGACGTTGTTGATAGTGGCGGTGGAGGCGATGATGCCGGAATCTACTATGTTTTCGGCCTGATAGTGTTTGTATTCCTTGAGCTTGGCCTGGTAGCGGTCATCGGCTTCGGTAACGTGGTGGTCGCTGGCCCAAGCTTTGATGGCTTTTTTGCCGGTGCGGTCGAGATAGGCGTCGAAGTTGGATTCGGTTTTGTCGATCAGGCCGTCGATGGGCTTGCGCAAGACATGTTTGAGAATGAGGAAGGAAAATAGCGCTGAGGTGTCGCCAAGGATTTCGCCCCACCAGACATGCTTGTGGGTGACTTCGTGTTCGGGGTTGCCGAATTTATTTTGCAGGTAGCGGCTGACGGGAGGATCTATGAAATCGGTGGCCCAGCAAGCAAGGGTTTGCTGGATACCGTAGGAGATGTCACGGCCTAAGCGCGACTCGTCCGTTGCTGCTTTTTCAGCATCGGTATCTTCGTCTTCCTTGCAGTTAGCCATTGCGCTCTTTGCTAATGAAAATGATTCAATTGAGAATGATTATCATTAGCTGGTCGGACATGCAATGGCAATGTTGCAAGTCATTATCAATATCACTCACGCGATGAGGATTAGCCATTGACAACAAATTCAGCAAATTAAGCTAACTGACTACTCTTTAGCTGGTTGCTGAATGATGACGACGTATCAGCCTAGACCATCGAATTCCTGATAGCTCAGCGTGGGAGCGTAGGCGGGGATGTTGCCCTCCTCGTCGTGGAAATAGCCCTTGCTCTGTTTGACATGCTATTATTTTCGTAATGCCGTTAAAAAAACGGCCCGAAACCATTTACGATGGAATCGGGCCGTTCTTCATAATGCAGAATTAGGAGTAAACCACATCCCCGTGCAGGTGGAGATCGAGACCTGCGTGCTCAGCTTGCTGATCAACGCGCAGACCCATGATGATATCCACCACTTTTAAGATAACGAACGACATCACACCGCAATATACGATGGTGCAGATCACGCCTTCGCACTGGGCAAGGAACTGAGCGAAGCTGCCGTCGATGCCGCCGATTTCTTTGACAGCCAGGATACCGGTGAGCAATGCGCCGATGATACCACCGGTGCAATGAACGCCGAACACGTCGAGCGAGTCGTCGAAGCCGAACTTGAACTTCAGGTTACACGCATAGTAGCAGATGACGCCGGCGACGAAGCCGATGACAAGCGAGCCCTGGAAGTCGACGAAGCCGGAAGCCGGGGTAATGGCAACAAGACCGGCAACCGCGCCGGAGATGATACCAATGACGCTCGGCTTGCCTTTGGTGAGCCATTCAGCGCCCATCCACGACAGCGACGCAACCGCAGCCGCAACATGGGTGACGAGCATGGCCATACCGGCGTTGCCGTTAGCGGCGACAGCGGAACCAGCGTTGAAACCGAACCAGCCGACCCAGAGGAGCGACGCGCCGATAACGCTGAATACGATGTTGTACGGAGGCGCCATTTCATCCTGACCGAAGCCTTTGCGCTTACCAAGAACGATGGCAGCAACGAGGCCCGCGATACCGGCGTTGATGTGCACCACGGTGCCGCCGGCGAAGTCGAGCATTGCGCCGAAACCGAGCAGGCCTTTATAGCCGTCGATGCCGGTGCCGCCTAACATGCCTTTAGGGCCCCATACCCAGTGAGCGACCGGAATGTAGACTGCGGTGAACCACAGAGCGACGAAGACGATAGCCGACGAGAATTTAACACGCGTGGCAATCGACCCGAAGATCAGGGCGCAGGTGATGATACCGAAGGTGAGCTGGAACATGATGTACACGGTTTCCGGAATAAGCGCAGGTGCCGTACCCGAAGTTGAACCGATGCCAACGCCGGCGAGCATGAATTTGCTCAGACCGCCGATGAATCCGGAATGCTCGGTGAAGATCGCCGAGTAGCCGTATATCATCCACAGGACCGTGACGAGCGTGGTGCAGACGAAAGACTGCATCAGGGTCGCAAGTACGGATTCCTTGTGCACCATGCCACCGTAGAACAGGGCAAGGCCGGGAATGGTCATCATGAGAACGAGAAGGGTTGAAACAAGCATCCATGCGGTTGCGCCGGTATCGATCGCCGGAGCAGCTGCGGGGGCTGCGGTTGCGGCATCCTGAGCGAAGGCCGCATTGTGTGTAGTGAGCAGGATGAGCGCGAATACCGCTAATCCACCGAAAATCTTACCAAGGTTTTTCATAGAACTCCCCTAAGAGAATAAGAGTGTTTAAAGGATGTTCTGCGACTTATGAATTTTTTGAAGAGATAACATTTATGACTGAAATGGTTATCACCTGCCTTTAGGGTTGTCAAAGAGTTTTGGTCGTAAAAGCAAGACTAGCAAAGAGAAAAAGGCAATGACGCTGATCCACTGTGAGAGCATTAGTAACGTATTTTCACGCGCTATATCGTAGGAAATAGTTACCAGATGACGTCCGTGCGGGATGTCGAGCAGCATCAGGCCGGTGTGCTCTTCGGGATATAGTTTGAGATTTTCTGCGGATGCAATGTTGCCGCGATAAAGTTTGGCGTGCCAGACGGGGAAATAATCATGGTTGAGACGCAGGGTAGCAGGCTTATGCGTGTTAACGTCAAGCGAGAGGCCGCTCCAGCTCCAGCGTTCGATTTTGATATCGCCCTCGCCGCTTGTGAATTGCGCTTTGGGAATGTCGCGCTTGAGGCGGGTGAGCAGGAATTCGTATTCCCAGTTGGCTTCGTCGGTCCACTGGCTGCGGTATTCGGGGGCAAAGACGATTTTAGCGTTTTCGATTTGTTCGTTGAGGGCGTCGCCTTTGGCCGAGAAGGTGGAGACGAGGATGTTGCTGACAATCCAGAGGAAAGCAAGCGTGATGGCGAAATCGGTTTTCCATGTTTTGCGCTTGCCGGGGGAGATCTGCCATTGCATCCATACGGCCAGAAGATAAGTGGTGGCGAGCAGGACGAGCATCTGCATCCGCCACGGGAAGAAGATTTTGCCGACTGGCCCAGCCAGCGCGTAGATGAAGGAGCTGATGGGGAAGAGCAGGAAGAGCGCAGCGAAAGCGATGGCGATCCAGACGGTGGTTTCGCGCTGGATATAAAGGTCTTCAATGCGCTTGCGCTTGAACAGGACATTTGCCGAGATGCCGATTAATACCAGCATACCGAGGCCTGCGGCCATGAGCGGGCGGTCGAGACCCTGGATTTTCATCATGCCGAACGTGAGGAAGTTGTTGGGCCAGCCGTAGAGGCCACTGGCAAGCGTGGAACCCGCGAGGAACTGGTGGTAATACATGGCGGGGATGACGTAAAACGCGGCGCAGGCGGCGCCCCAGAGGACGCTGAGTGCGAAGTCGCGTTTGGGTTTGATGGCTTTGCCACTCATGGCGAGCAGATAGACGCCGCTGAAGACGAGCGCTTCGGCGGTGACGGGGATGTGGGTGAGCAGGAGTGCGGCGATGGTGGTGGCGAGTTTGACGATGCCGCCCTGCCCTTGTGACATTCTACGGGTGTATTTGAAGAGTAGCGGCATGAGGCCCAAGACCCAGAGTTCGGAATAGGCGCCGCGGAAGAACATCATCTCTAAATGGTATGGCAGGAAGAGGAAGAGGATGCTGGCGATGAGCGCATATGGGGGTTTGACGATGTCGCGCAGCCACGAGAAGCAGGTGAAGGCGGCAAAGACGCTGGAAAGGAAGCATAGGAAAATGAACAGGCCGTAATAGCTGAGGCCTAGCTGCACCAGCGGGTAGAAGATGGCGGCGATGTAGAATGATAACGGGAAATAGAAGACGAAGACGGAGGTGCCGAGGCCAGCGTTGACGTCGAAGCACCAGCGGGGGTAGAGGTCGCCTTGCCAGAATTGCTCGACGAAGCAGCGCATCCAGACGAGGTAAACGAGGATGTCGGCGCCGACATGGCGCAGGAGCGCGGGGGAAATGTTGAGGAAGGCGGCGAGTAGCAGCGCTATGGTGTAGGAGCGTGGGATTTGGTTAGTCATTGTGTACCGTCATACCCGCGAAGGCGGGTATCCAATGCGGAGCGCGTCTGCGCAGGAGAGTTCTTATCCTTGCTACCGCAAGGTGGATTGGGTACCCGCCTGCGCGGGTATGACAAAGGTACGGGCGGGGATGACGGGGCGAAACGTTTAGCCACGCAGGCGTTCCAGCCCGCGTTCGAGATCGGCGATCAGCTCGTCGATATTCTCTAAGCCGACATGGATGCGAAGCGCCTGCCCAGTGTATTTCCATTCGCTGGCGGTGCGGATTTTTTTCGGCGCGATGGGGATAAGCAGACTTTCGAAACCGCCCCAGCTGTAGCCCATGCCGTAATACACGAGGTTGTCCATCATGCGCGCGAGCGCTTCACGCGGGACGGCGTCTTTTAGTACGAAGCTGAACAGGCCGCAGGCGCCTTGGAAATCGCGTTTCCAGAGTTCGTGGCCGGGGGCGCCGGGGAGCGCGGGATGCAGGACGGCTTCGACGGAAGGATGGGATTTAAGCCATGCGGCCATTTTAAGGCCGTTAGCGTAATGCTGTTTGAGGCGCACGCCCATGGTGCGCAGGCCCCGCTGGGCAAGGTAGCAGCTATCGGCGCTGGGGTTGCCGCCGCAGTGGCGGAAGGTGCGCAGGAGCTGGGCGTAGTGTTCTTTTTTGCAGGAGATGGTGCCCATCAGCAAATCGGAATGGCCGGAGATGTATTTGGTGGCGGAGTGGATGGATACGTCGATGCCAAGCTCGAACGGGCGCATATAATACGGTGTGCCCCATGTGTTGTCGCTGATGACGATGCAGCCTTTTTCGTGCGCGGCCTTGGCGATGGCGGGGATGTCCTGCATTTCGAAGGTGAGCGAGCCGGGGCTTTCGGTATAGACGACGCGGGTGTTATCCTTGATGAGCGCGGCGATGCCAGCGCCGATGGTGGGGTCGTAATAGGTGGTTTCGACACCGAAACGCTTGAGTTCGTTGTCGCAGAAGCGGCGGCATGGGCCGTAGGTGTTGTCGGTCATCAGCAAATGGTCGCCGGATTTGAGGAAGGCCATTAGCGCGGTGGCGATGGCGTTCATGCCCGATGACAGGACGATGGCGTAATCCGCGCCTTCGATGGCGGCGATGCTTGCTTCGAGTTCTTCGGTGGTGCGGGTGCCGTAGCGGCCATACACGGAATGCGGCCATGTGCCGCTTTCGGCTTTGTCGAAATCGGCGAGTGTCGGGAACAAGATGGTGGAACCGCGATAAACCGGGATGTTTACGACGCCGCGGTGGTCTTCGGGCGCACAGCCGAGCGTGGCAAGGAGGGTGTCTTTATCCATAACCGTTTTGGCATCTTTAAGCTGTTAAAGATGGAAAGGTAGCGTGTCTTGCCTTGCGGTTCAACCTAATAAGCCGCAGCTGGCTTCGTAGTTTGGCACGATGACGAGGGGTTTGTTTTCGAGGTGGCTACTCCTGTTATTTTAAGCGGTATTTATAGTGGAATGACGGCCAATCCCAACGAATAATATTAACATTCATTAACTTCGCTGCGGTGTGTGGCAGACTATTGCAAATACTGCATAAAACCGTTAGAAACATACTCCTTTTGAAACGCCCGAAAGCCCCTATGACCCAGCGCCCCTATCCCGAGGTTAACCCGAACCCCGATTTCCCGTCAATCGAAACGGAAGTGCTAAGATATTGGCAAAATAAGAGGATGTTTGAGAAATCGGTGCAGGACCGCCCTGCCCTTGCGGACGGCAAAAACAATGAATTCATCTTCTATGATGGACCACCGTTTGCTAACGGGCTGCCGCATTACGGGCATTTGTTGACCGGCTACGTGAAGGATTTGTTCGCGCGCTACCAGACGATGAAGGGCAAGCGCGTCGAGCGCCGTTTTGGCTGGGACTGCCACGGGCTTCCGGCGGAGATGGGTTCGGAAAAAGAACTCGGGATTTCGGGCCGTCAAGCGATCATGAGCTACGGTATCGGCAAATTTAACGAGCATTGCCGCGCGTCGGTGATGAAATATTCCCACGAATGGGAAACCTATGTGAAGCGTCAGGCGCGCTGGGTGGATTTTGAGCACGACTACAAAACGATGGACACCAACTTCATGGAATCGGTGCTCTGGGCGTTTAGTCAGTTATATAACAAAGGCCTGATTTTTGAGGCCTACCGGGTGATGCCGTACTCATGGGCAGCGGAAACGCCGCTTTCAAATTTCGAGACGAGGCTGGATAATTCGACGCGTGAACGCGAGGATAAGGCGGTTACGGTTGCGTTTGAATTGAATACGCCGCCCTCAGGTGCAGGCAATGCCGATGTGTATAAAATTGCTGCTTGGACAACTACTCCATGGACACTACCATCAAACTTAGCATTAGCCGTCGGCAATTTAACTTATGTATGTGTCTTTGCAATACATCCACAAACCAATAAGCGCGAACATCACATCGTATCTAAAACTAAAGTTCTTGATTATGAAAAGAGCTTAAAGCATTTGGGGTATCAGGTAACTGAAGCATACAATAAAGCTGAAATGATACCTGAAAATCGCCATTGGTTAGAGTTACCAAAAAGCTCATTAGTGGGACTATCTTACACCCCCCTATTCCGCTATTTCTCCTCCCACCCACATTCCTTCCGCATCCTCGACGGCTCCGATTTCGTCACCGACTCCGACGGTACCGGCATCGTGCATATGGCGCCGGGGTTTGGTGAAGCCGATCAAAAATGTTGCGAAGCGAATGGCATTGAAGTCGTGGTGCCTATGGATGGACAAGGCAAATATACCAGTGAGATATTTGATCTTCCTGATCTTTCACTTAAAGGGCTGAACGTGATTGCCGAGACGCAGGGGCAGCGCGCGGACGAGCCGTATAAGCCGGAGCAGGTGAAGAAATACGGACTTGCCAACCTTCGCATCATCCAATGGTTGAAGGAAAACGGCAAGCTTATTAAACAAGAAGAAATAAAGCACAACTACCCGCATTGCTGGCGCACCGACCAGCCGCTGATTTATCGCGCCATGCCGAGCTGGTATGTGGAGGTGACGAAATTCCGCGATCGGGCCGTCGAGTTAAACAAAGAGATTAACTGGATTCCTTCGCATATCCGCGACGGGCAGATGGGGCATATGCTGGCCACCGCGCCTGACTGGTCGATCTCGCGCAATCGCTTCTGGGGGACGCCGATACCGGTGTGGCGTTCAGATAATCCAAATAATAAAGAACTCTATGTATTCGGCTCTATTGCCGAGTTAAATGCGTTCTTTGGTTCCAATATTAAAGACCTGCATCGGCCGTATATCGATGAGCTGACTAAGGCGGACCCTTTTGATGAGAACTACACGCTGCGTCGCGTCGAAGACGTGTTCGATTGCTGGTTTGAATCCGGCTCGATGCCATTTGCGCAGATGCATTACCCGTTTGAGAATAAAGACTGGTTCGACAACCACTTCCCGGCGGATTTTATCACGGAATATGTGGGGCAGACGCGTGGCTGGTTTAATACGCTGATTATGCTGTCCACGGCGCTGTTCGACCGTCCGCCGTTCCTGAATTGCATCTGCCACGGGGTGGTGCTTGATGCCGAAACCGGGCTTAAATATTCCAAGCGCCTGAAGAATTATAAAGATCCGCTGGAAGTCATCAACGTGTTCGGCGCGGATGCGCTGCGCTGGCTGATGATCGCCTCGCCGGTAATGCGCGGGCAGGATTTGATGGTGGACCCGGAAGGCAAGTTTATTCGCGACGTGGTGCGCCTTGCGATTAAACCGATCTGGAACGCTTATAACTTCTTTGTGCTGTATGCCAATGCGGACGGGGTGCAGGGTAAGTTCTCGACGGATTCTAAGGATGTGATGGACTGTTATATCCTCGCCAAGTGCAAGCAGGCGGTGGATGCGGTGGAACGTGCGCTCGATACGTATGATACGCCTACGGCGACCGATGCGGTGATGCGTTTCTTCGAGACGCTGAACAACTGGTATATCCGCCGTTCAAAGGAACGCTTCTGGAAGAAGGAACTCGATGCGGATAAACAGGCGGCGTATGACACCTTATATACCGTGCTGACGACGATGTGCAAAGCGTGCGCGCCGTTGCTGCCGTTGACACTGGAAAACGTGTACCGCGGGCTTACGGGCGAAGAAAGTGTACATCTGGCGGATTTCCCCGATTGCCACGGCGAAGGCTGGCAGCATGTCGAAAATAACGACGAGGTTCTGACGCGCCATATGGATATCGTGCGCGACGTGTGCAACACGGGGCTTGGTATTCGTAATAAGGTGAACATTCGCGTGCGCCAGCCGCTGGCGAGCTTGAAGCTGGTGGCGGCTCCGGTGGAGATTATGGGGAATCGCGGTTTGATTTCGCTGATCGAAGACGAGGTGAACGTGAAGGCGATTACCGTGGAAGACGACCTTGCGAAATATGCGACACTGAAACTTTCGATCAATTCGGCGGTGTTGGGCAAGAGGCTTCCGGAGAAAATGAAGCAGATTCTGCCGGCATCGAAAAAAGGCGAATGGAAACAGGTGAGCGGATCGGTGGAAATTGCGGGTGAGATTTTGCTGGCGGGTGAATTCATCCTGCAACTGGAACCGACACCGGAATACAAAGACAAGGCGCAGCCGCTTTCGACTAACGACGCGCTGGTAATTCTCGATACCGACATCACGCCGGAGCTGGAAGCTGAAGGCATCGCGCGCGATCTGGTGCGGATGATTCAGCAGGCGCGCAAGGACTCGGGGTTGAATGTGTCCGACCGGATTCATTTGCACCTTGATGCTTCGGCAGATATTTTAAAGGCGGCGAAGCTGCATCGTGATTATATCATGGAGCAGACGCTCACTGTTGACTTGTCGGAAAACAAGCCGGAAGGCGCGCTTAGCTTTGGTGGCACTGCCGCAGGCGATGAGCCTAAGGTGGTGATTTCTTTAGTGAAGGCTGCTTAAGTTTAATTTGGGGGAAATGTATGACCGATATCGACGTTAAAGTGCAGAATACCAACCCGTCTGCGGTGATGCGCAAGCATATGATCCTCGGGCAGCTCTACACGAACGATATTGTCGACAAGCGCATTTTACAGGCGATGGCGGATATCGCGCGCGAGCCGTTTATGCCGGCGAAGTTGCAGGGCGCGGCATATGTCGATGAGGACCTTGATGTGGGCAACGGGCGCTACCTGATGGCGCCACTGACGTTTGCAAAGCTGCTCGACCTCGCGGAAATTACGCCGTCATGCAAAATCCTGAACATCGGGTGCATGAACGGGTATACGGCGGCGATCCTGTCGAAGCTCGGCAATTATGTGGTGGCGACGGATTCGGATGCGAACGCCATTATCGAAGCGCGCACGCAGATGCAGCGCCTCAAAATCGCTAACGTGAATTTACAACCCGTGTCGACGATGAGCGACGGCTACGGAATGTCGGCGCCGTATGACGTGATTGTCATCCAGGGCGCGATCAGCTTTATCTCCGAAGTGCTCGGCTCGCAATTGGCGCCTGGGGGCCGCCTCGTCACCGTGCGCAATATCGCCACCCGTCCGGACACGCCGATCGGGCTTGGCAAAGGGCTGCTGGTCAACCGCATCGAGCAAAAGCTGCAATACCGCGAGCATTTCGATGCCTCGTGCGCGATCCTTTCGAGCTTTGAACAGGTGCCGGGCTTCACCTTTTAAAATTCCTTTACCATATTCTTTCGTTCAACATCGTTATAAGGTAAAATAGATGTTGCTTGGATTGCAATAATGGTTTTTTAATAGGAACATAATACAGTTCCGTATTAGCAAAAAATTTCTGGAAATCTACAGGGTGGTGCATGGAGGCTAAGGGTAACTCACAAGACGCTAAGCAAGACGCCAAAGCCGCGGATACCGCAGCAGGCGCTCCGTCCTCCGATGAAGATTTGTCGATGGAGGAAATCCTCCAGTCCATCCGCCGCATTATCGCCGAAGACGACAAGGACGCCAAAAAACCAGCCGACGCCTCCAAAGCCAAGTCCAAGGGCAAGGATGAAGACGACGTTCCCGGCTCCGATGTGTTTGAACTTACCGAATTACTCAAGGATGACGGCTCTGTCGTCAATGTAAAGGCCGAAGCCGACAAAGCACCGCCCCCAGCCGACGTGCTTAACCAAATCGACGAAGCCCTTATCACCGATAAAAAACCAGCTGAGGCAGCCCCAGTGAAACCAGAACCTAAAGCCGAACCCGCCAAACCGGCGGCTCCGGCCACATCCCAAAGCGATATCGACGCGATGTTCGCAAGCCCGCCAGCCGCGCCAATTGCCGAACCGGTGACGCTGCCTGCGGATTCGTTACTGTCGGCGAGCGCCGCGAGCGCAAGCATCGAAGCGCTGAATAAGCTGAAGGCGGCTGACCAGTATGTGCCCCCTGCTCCCGTTTCCGCCGCGCCTTCTTTCCGCGACGGCACGACAATGGAAGACCTCGTGACCGAAATGCTCCGCCCGATGATGAAAGCGTGGCTGGATAACAACCTGCCGCAGATCGTCGAACGCATTGTCGAGCGCGAGATCCGGAAACTGACGAAATAAGGCCGTGCAGAAGTATCGCGCGGCCATGCCTCAGGGATTTATCACGAGGCTTAGCATCCTGGCGCTAATGATGACGTTGCCCCTGTGGGGTATCCTGTATTTCAAATGGCCGATCTCTTCGGACTACGTGTTTTATGCGACGGCGCTCAAATCGTTCTCCAGCCAGTTCTGGGCGGGGGATATATATCCAAGATGGCTTACCGATACCAATTCGGGTTATGGCAGCCCGGTTTTCCTGTTTTACAGTCCGCTGACGTTTTATGTCGGCAGCGTGTTTGAGTTCCTCGCCCCTATCGACAGCCACGGGTTTGGGCGCGTGGTGTGCATTTTCATGGTGTCGGTTATGGTGTCGGGCATCTGCTGCCGACGCTGGCTGAGGCAGACGTTGCCTGCGGACAGGGCGGAAACAGGCGCGCTGTTGTATGCGGGGTTTCCTTATTTGCTGCTGCATATGTATGGCGGGTTTGCGGCCGCGCAGCTGATGGGGATTGCGCTTTTTCCGCTGCTGCTGGAAACGGCGGGGCTGATGGTGAGAATTGGCTGGAAGGCGATGCCGGCGATGATCGTGACGTATACGCTGCTGTGTTGCGCGCATTTGCCGTCGGCAGTCATGTTTGCGGGCGTGCCGCCGCTTTATGTGATGGTGTTTTCGCCAAAGGGGAAACATGCGCTGGGCGCGGTACTAGCGGGTATCAGCGCGTTGCTTGGGATTGCGCTGGCGGGGATTTGCCTCATTCCCACATACCTGAATAAGCCGTTTATCACGGTGAAGCATTTCCTTGATGAAAATCTCGTTTTTTCAAATAACTTCCTCGATACGTATTCGCTGCTGGGGATGGTGTGCACCGTACTGCCGCTGGTAGTGATTTATTTTGAGCTGCCGAAGGGGTTTCGGCGCGCTAGCCTAACGCCGCAGATGAAATTCTGGATTGCGCTCGACGCGTGGTATTTCTTCCTGACACTGCCGATTTCAAAACCGGTGTGGAATATCGTGACGCCGATGCAGCATTTGCAGTTCCCGTTCCGGTTTTATCTGGCGATGCTGCCCGGCGCGGTATTTATCGCGCTGCACTGGCTACCGCAGGCGCGCAGCCGCAACGTGTATCACATGCTGTTTGCCATCGGGCTTTTTTGCGCGGCGATTTACAGCGAGGAGATCGTGTTCTTCTCGCGGCCCTCGCCGGTGGCGTCGATTCTGGACCACCATTTGCTGCCGCGCCCGGAATACCAGACACGCTGGATGGAGCGCGAGGGCATCGATTTCCGCCTGCATGTGCCGGATGAATTTATCGAGCGCGACCCGGTGACATTCGTGTCGGGCAGCGGGCATGTGACTCTTATCGGGCAGGATTCGCGCACTATTCGCCTTCACGCCGATATTACCACGCCGGAAGCCAAGGTGACTCTGCCACGCTTCTATTTTCCGGGCTGGGAAATGGAGCCAGTTGGGGTGGTGTCGGAATATAAGGCGCTGGTGGCGATTACGCTTAAGCAGGGGGAATATGACGTAACCCTGAGTGTGCCTTGGTTTGCGGGAGAACGGGAGGGCATGATACTTGGGTTGGGGGCATTGATCCTGCTAATGGCGCTGTTTGCGTTCACGCGCTTGCAACCGCCTGAAAATGGACATATAACTTAAGGCCAATTGTTTCATTCCCTGAAAGTGCCTGCCATGACCAAAACCTACGGAAAATCACGCCTCCCCTCACGCCATGTGACCGAAGGGCCGGAACGCGCCCCGCACCGCTCTTATTTATATGCGATGGGCGTGACGGAAGAAGGCATTCATGCGCCGTTGATCGGCGTGGCAACGACGTGGAACGAAGCGGCGCCGTGCAACATTACGCTTGGACGACAGGCGCAGGTGGTAAAAAAAGGCGTGGCGAGCGCGGGCGGTACGCCGCGTGAGTTCACGACGATTACGGTGACGGACGGAATTGCGATGGGGCATCAGGGGATGAAATCCTCGCTGGTGAGCCGTGAGGTGATTGCCGATTCGGTGGAGCTGACCATGCGCGGGCATAGTTATGACGCGCTGGTTGGGCTGGCGGGGTGCGATAAATCGCTGCCGGGGCTGATGATGGCGATGGTGCGGCTGAACGTGCCGAGCGTGTTTATTTACGGCGGGTCGATCCTGCCGGGGAAATTTAAAGGCAAGCAGGTGACCGTCGTCGACGTGTTTGAAGGAGTGGGCAAGCATTCCAACGGCGATATGAGCGATGAGGATCTGACGGAGCTGGAAAAGGTTGCGTGTCCTTCAGCGGGCTCGTGCGGCGGGCAATTTACGGCCAATACGATGGCGTGCGTGTCGGAGGCGATTGGCCTGGCGCTGCCGGGCTCGGCGGGCGCCCCTGCCCCGTATGAATCGCGTGATGCGTTTGCGTTTGATTCGGGACGTGCGGTGATGGAGCTGCTGAAGAATAAGATTCGCCCGCGCGATATCGTGACGCGCAAGGCGCTGGAAAACGCGGCCGCCGTGGTTGCGGCGACTGGCGGTTCTACGAACGGGGCGCTGCATTTGCCAGCAATTGCGCATGAGTGCGGGATTGATTTCGATATGCATGCGGTTGGCGAGATTTTCAAGCGCACGCCGTATCTGGCGGACTTGATGCCGGGTGGGAAATACACAGCGAAGGATTTGTTTGAGGCTGGCGGTGTGGAAGCAGTGATGAAAACGCTGCTCGACGGCGGGTTCCTGCACGGCGATTGCTTGACGGTGACGGGCAAGACGATTGCCGAGAATTTGAAAAACGTGAAGCTGCGTAGCGATCAGGACGTGATCTACCCGCATGATAAGCCGCTGCGCAAAGAAGGTGGCGTGGTGGTGCTGAAGGGCAATCTGGCGCCGGAGGGCGCGATTGTGAAAGTAGCGGGCATGACGAACCTTGTGTTCAAGGGCGTGGCGCGGTGCTTCGATTCGGAAGAAGCGTGTTTTGCGGCGGTGGACCAGAAGAAATATAAGGAAGGCGATGTTCTGGTGATTCGTTATGAAGGGCCGAAAGGCGGTCCGGGCATGCGCGAGATGTTGTCGACGACGGCAGCACTATATGGGCAGGGCATGGGCGATAAGGTGGCGCTGATTACTGACGGACGATTCTCGGGCGGGACGCGCGGTTTCTGCATCGGGCATGTCGGGCCGGAAGCGGCGGCGGGCGGGCCGATTGCGCTGTTGAAGGATGGCGATTCGATTACCATCGACGCGGTAAAGGGCACGATTACGGCGGATGTCAGCGACGCTGAATTCGCTAGCCGCGCCAAGGAATGGAAACCACGCGCGACGGATTATAATTCGGGTACGCTGTGGAAATATGTGCAGCTGGTAGGCCCGGCGGAAAAAGGCGCGGTGACGCATCCGGGCGGTAGCGCTGAAACGCATGTGTATGCGGATATTTAGTCGCCGTCCGTTTATGGCCGCATGAAAAAGCCTGCACCATTGCCCGAGATACAAGCCAAACTCAACAACCAGAATTTGGGCGGGGATGACCGGCGGTTTAAGCTGGTTCTGTTTATTGCTATTGCGGCGCAGGCGCTGATAACGTTTGCTTATGCGGTGACGCTGCATTTTGAGTTCAAAACCTCGGGCGTGGACGGCATGGTGTATGAGCAACTCATGCGCAATGTGCTGGATGGGAATGGGCTGGTGTCTAGCATAAATTACCCTTACCTGCCGCAGCCGTGGCTGGCGTTTCATTTTTCACCGATTCTTTATTTTCTGGTGCCGTTTTATTGGGTTTATCCGCATTTCCAGACGTTGCTGGCGGTTGGCAGCTTGTGTGTGGCACTCGCCGCGTGGCCCATTTATTTGACGGCAAGCGCGATTTTGCAGGATTCGTTTCAGGCGTTACTGATGGCGCTGTTGTATTTGCTGAATCCGTTTGTGGTGAATGGGGTGTTGTGGGATTTCCATGAGGTGGATTTGGCGCCGCTGGTGCTGAGTTGGATGTTGTGGGCGGTGGTGCATGGGAAAGCGCGAGTGCTGGTGGCGCTGAGTGTGGTGTTGATGTGCATCAAGGAGCATTACGGGCTTTCGGTGGCGGGGTTTGGGTTGTTGTGGATGTGGCAGTGGCGCCAGCCCCGACTGGGGATGGGTTTGGTGGTGGCAGGATGTGCGGTGCTGGCGTTTGTGTTTTTGTATGTGATTCCGCATTTCAACCCGACGCATCTGCCGGCGATGATGAATGCGGATTCGCCGAGTGACCGGTTTGGGTGGATGGCAAGCAGCGAGGGGCGCAGCGAGCAATTGCCGCTGCTGGCGCGGGCGGCTGTGTTTTATGGGGTTTTGTTGTTGCTGCCGTATTTGTTGTTGCCGCTGGCTTCTTTTATGTGGCTGCTGCCAGCGGTGGCGGATGTGGCGGCGAATGTGCTTTCGAAAGTGGAGAGTATGCGTTCGGTGGATACGTATTACAGCATGACGCTGGTGCCGGTTTTGACGGTTGCGTGTTGCCAGACGATTAAGCGATATGCGCGTGCGGGCAGCCGGTTTTCGGCGAATGATGTGATGTTGCCGATTATGGTGGCGGCGGCGGGGTTTGCTTATGTGGAACTGGCGTTGCCGTTTTCGGAGATGGGGAATATCTGGGAATTGTCGTCGCCGCGATTTGGGTATGAGGATTCAGATAAGAAGGCGGTTGGTAAGATTTCGGTGATGATTGGCGACGATTCGGCGCTTGCCGCGCAGATGAATATTCTCCCGCATTTCCGGCCGCGTTATCGCATGAGTACGTTCCCAGATGGGCATGGCGACCTGGAGTATGTGGTGTTGCAGCTACGGTTTCCGTTTGCGCATGCGGTGCGCGTGTTCGGTGCGCCGTTTGGCGGGGCGGGGAAGAGTTTTATGGGAGCGGTGGATTCGCTGCTGCACGATCCGCGCTGGGGCGTGGTGTATTACGCCGATGGTTGGGTGGTGCTAAAGAAGAATGGTGCGGAAAGGCCGGTTGAGCGTAAACAAGCGGTGGAAGCGCTGGATAGGCTGCATGTGCGGTATCAGGCAGTGCTGGAATCGATGCAGGCGACGTATCGGCGTTAGCCGACTTTTTCGTCCGCCGCGGTGATGCCTAGCATTTTCAGTTTGCGATGCAGGGCTGAGCGTTCCATTCCAACAAACGATGAAGTTTTGGAAATATTGCCGCCGAAGCGTTCGATCTGAGCTGCGAGGTATTGTTTTTCGAACAGTTCGCGAGCGTCGCGCAGGGCCATCGACATGATGTCGGCGTTGGTTTCGGGGCGTGCGAGGACGGGGTTGGAGCTGAGAATTTCCGGGGGCAGTTCGTCGGCGCTGATATGGTCGACCGTGTCGGAGGTCATGATCAGAAGCCATTCCATCATGTTGCGAAGCTGGCGGACGTTACCGGGCCAATGGTAGGATTGCAGCATGGCAACGGCTTCTTCGGATAGCTCGCGCACTTGCATGCCGGCCATTTCGCTGGCGCGGCGCAGGAAGTAACGGCATAGCTCGGGGATGTCTTCGCGGCGGTCTTTGAGCGACGGCATTTTCAGCGGCACGACGTTCAGGCGGTAGTATAAGTCTTCTCGGAAACGGCCTTGGGCGATTTCGGATTCTAAGTCGCGGTTGGAACCGGCGACGACGCGCACATCAACTTCGACGCGGCGCGAACCGCGCACACGGGTGAAGCCCTGATCCTGAAGCGCTCGCAGGACTTTGCTTTGGGTTTCGAGCGGCATGTCGGCGACTTCGTCGATGAAGAGCGTGCCGTTATGGGCGCGCTCGAAGAGACCTAGTTTTTCAGCACCGCCGGTGGGGTTTGAATCTTCGATGCCGAAGAGCTCGGATTCCACGCGCTCAGGCGTGAGGCCGGTGACGTTCATGACAACGAAATTTGCGTTGGCGCGGGGGGAACGCGAGTGGATAAGGCGCGCGAGCATTTCCTTGCCGGTGCCGGGGGCGCCGGTGATGAGGACGCGGCTGGCGGTGGGGGCGATTTTTTCTAGAGCGGTGCGGATCTGGGCAATGGCCTGCGAGTTGCCGTTGAGGGTCATTTCCAGCTTGCCGCGAGTTTTCAGCTCGATGTTTTCGCTGCGCAGGCGGGCGTGTTCCAGGGCACGGGTCATCAGCAGGAGTAAGCGGTCTTCTTTGAAGGGCTTTTCGATGAAGTCGTAAGCGCCGGTTTTGATGGCGGAGACGGCGGTTTCGATGTTGCCGTGGCCGGAGATCATGATGACGGGCATGTGGGGGTATTTTTTCTTGACCATCTCGAGGATTCCGAGGCCGTCGAGTTCGCTGCCTTGCAGCCAGATATCGAGAATTAAAACCGAAGGCACGCGCTCGGCGATCGCTTTGAAGGCGGTGTCTGAATTTGAGGCGGTGCGGGTGGAATATTTGGCGTCTTTGAGGATGTCCGAGATGAGGTCACGGATATCGGCTTCGTCGTCAACAATCAGGATGTCTGCGGTCATGTATTCTAGGAGTCAATTAGAGGGTCGTTGGCGTATTTATATCACACTGTTGCAAAAAAGAAAGCCTAACTCGCGCTCCGCCGTCAGGAATATTTTCAAGGTTTATCCGTCCCTTATGATCGTCGATTATTTTGCGCACGATAGCGAGGCCGAGGCCGGTGCCTTTTGTGCGGGTGGTGACGTAGGGTTCTAGCATTTTGGAGGCGTCGGCGGGGAAGCCGGTGCCGTTATCTTCGATGAGAAGCTCAATTTGCTCGCCGTGGGGTTCCATGACGATGTTCATGCGGCCTTTTTCGGTTTCGGTGTTGGCACTCAGGCGCGCGTCGATGGATTCGGCAGCGTTTTTGAGGAGGTTGGTCATAACCTGCGTCATCTGGCCTTCGTCGCAGAAGATCATCATTTCGCCGTCGGGGATGGTGATGCTGTAGTCGATGCCGGGGTTGGCGATTTGCGCGCTGAAAACGGCTTTGCGGACGATGCTGGCTAGGTCTTCGTTGGAGAATTTGGGGGTGGGCATGCGGGCGAAGGAAACGAATTCCTCGACGATTTTGCCGATGTCGCCGACATGCCGGGTGATGGTGTCGGTGTATTTGACGAACATGTCCTGATCTTCGGTGATGTATTTGAGGTATTTGCGTTTGAGGCGCTCGGCGGCGAGCTGGATGGGGGTGAGCGGGTTTTTGATTTCGTGGGCGACACGGCGGGCCACGTCCGCCCATGCGGCGTTGCGCTGGGCGGCGACTAAGGGCGTGATATCGTCGAAGGTGACGATGAAGCCTTCGATTTCCTTGCCGAGCTGTTCGACGGTGACGCGCACGTGGAGGGTCAGGGTTTTGCCGTGCTGGTTGATGGTGAGGGTGTGCTGCACAACTTCGCCGGGGAGGTCTTCGGCCTGCATCAGGTATTCCTGAATGCCGGGGAGGATTTCGGCGATGTGCTTTTCGGGGGCGACGGGCATGTCGACTTTGCTGAGGATAGTGCCAGCGGAACGGTTGGAAAGCGTGATGCGTTTGTCGCGGTCGAGCGCGATGACACCGGCGGAAACCCCGGCGAGCACGGCTTCGGAGAAGCGGCGGCGTTCGTCAATATGGCGGTTGGCTTCGATAAGGTCGGCGCGCTGGGCGTCTAGCTGTTCGGTCATGCGGTTGAAGGCGCGCCCCAAGGAGGCGATTTCGTCTTTGTCGATGGTGCTGGTGACGCGTGCGGTGAAATCACCGGCGCGAACGCGCTCGGCAGCGGCGACGAGGCTGGAAATGGGGCGCGAGAGGCGCGAGGCGAAGACCATGCCGTACCAGATGGAGGCGAGAAGAAGCAGGAGCGCCAGGGTGATGAAGACGATGGAGAAGGTTATCTGCAGCTTGTCGAGCTGGCTTTTGAGCGTGTTGTATTCGTTGACGGCGCCTTGGGTGTGCTTCATATGAGCGAGCACTTTGCTGTCGATGAGGCGGCCGACGAGCAGGTAAGTGTCTTGCGGGGCTTCAAGTTTTAGCAGGGCCTGCACCTTGTCCTCCTGCGGCGTGATTATGACGACTTCGCCGTGGTCGGCGCGCTCGAGCGTTTCCTGCGGGATATGTTCAAAGGCGAGCGCGAAACTGAGCTGGCCTTGGGCGATGACGCGATTGCCGTGGAAGACGATGGCTTCGGTGAGCAGGCGCAGGGTGGATTGGGTGGCGACGATGTGGTTGTATTCGCCGGGGTTAGTGATGGCCATGCCCGCGACCTGATTAAGGTCGGCGGCCATTGCGAGCGCGTCACCGCGGATGTTTTCCTTGTGTTCGGCGAGGTAAGCTTCGGCAACGACCAGGGATTCATCGACGGTAGTCTGCACGCGCTCGTTGAACCATGTCTGGATGCCGAGGTTGAAGAAGAAAACGGAGAAGACCGAGACGATCAGCGTGGGCGTGATGGTGACGATGCTGAAGAGGACGAGGATTTTCTTTTGCAACTGCGAACCGGCGGAGCCGACGCGAAGTGCGCGCCACAGCGTGTAGATGCGCATGACGATGATGACGATGAGGACGGTAAGCAGCCCGATATCGAACATGAGGAAGCCGAGCACGCGCTTGGGTTTGATGCCCAAAGGCGCGGTGCTGCCGGTCATAGTCACGTAGGTGGCGATGGCAGAGAAAAAGGCGATGAAGGTGAGGATGAGAGCGATGTTGCGCTTGAGCCAGCCGAAAACGAGGCCGGGAGTGAGCGAGGGAGTGCGGACGGTTTCAGCGCTCATTTATCGTCCGTTTTGAGGCCGCCGTCCATGACGACCTGATCGACGTCGATGCCAAGGTCGCTGATTTTTTTGCGTAGGGTATTGCGGTTGATGCCGAGGACGAAGGCGGCTTTGAGCTGGTTGCCGCCGGTGGCAGCGAGGGTCATTTCGACTAAAGGTTTTTCGACGAGTGGGAGAATGCGGTCGTAGAGGCCGGGGGGTGGGAGAGCATTTTCATTTTGGGCGCCTGTGTGGGCATTGAAGTATTGGCGCAGGTGGGCTTCGACATTCTTTTCTAAAGTGGCGGCCTGCCCCGCAGGCGATTCGTCTTTTTTGCCAGCGTTGATTTCGCTGAGGAGGCTTTCTTTGCTGATGATGCTTTCGGAGTATAGCGCACTTAGGCGGTACATCATGTTTTCCAGCTCGCGGACGTTGCCGGGCCATTCATAGGATTGCATGGCGTTGATGGCTTCGGAGTCCAGAAGTTTGGGGGAGAGCCCCTTCTCTTCCGCTTTGCGCAGGAAATATTGCGCGAGCGGGCCGATATCTTCGCGGCGTTCGCGAAGCGGCGGGATGCGTAAGGGCACGACGTTGAGGCGGTAGTAGAGATCTTCGCGGAACTGGCCGGATTTGACGAGCGAGATCAAATCGCGGTGGGTAGCGCAGACGATGCGGACATTGGTTTTAATAAGGCGCGTGCCGCCGATGGTGATGTATTCGCCTTGCTGAAGGACGCGAAGGAGCTTGGTTTGCGCGTCCATCGGCATGTCGCCGATTTCGTCTAGGGAGAGTGTGCCGCCTTCGGCTTGTTCGAATTTGCCGGATTTGCGGGATTGCGCGCCGGTGAAGGCACCTTTTTCGTAACCGAAGAGTTCGGATTCCACCAACTCACGCGGGATGGCGGCCATGTTGATGGCGACGAACGGGGCTTTTTTGCGCTTGCCGAGTTGGTGAAGCGCGCGGGCCACGAGTTCTTTGCCGGTGCCGGATTCGCCGATGACGGTGACGGTGAGGTCGTTGTTTACGAGGCGCGCAAGGGTGCGGTAGATATCCTGCATGGCGGGCGACTTGCCGATGAAATGTTCGGCGTCTTTTTCGCCTTGCGCGTCGCGCGGAGAGATTTCGGCGGTTTTGCCTTGTTTTTCTAGAGATTTTTCGACGTGTTCAAGCAGGACGTTCAGGTCGAAGGGCTTGGGCATGAATTCATAAGCCCCGCGCTCGTTGGCTTGCACGGCTGTCAGGAGAGTGTTCTGGGCGCTGATGACGATGATGGGCAAATCGGCGCGCAGGTGGCGCAGCACGGGCAACAGGTCGAGGCCATTTTTGTAAGGGTCGGAGACGGGCATACGCACGTCGGTGATGACAACGTCACCGAGGCCCTGGCGGACCCAGTCCATCAGCGTGTCGCCGTTATGGGCGACCATCGGTTCCCAGCCGCGCTTTTTGACAGCGTGCGCAAGGACGGTGCAGATGGTTTTATCGTCGTCGGCGATGAGTATAGTGGGGTTCATGGCGGTGAGCGGTGGCTTGATTGCATGCTGCATAATGCTGTCCTTTACCGCTTGCTGTCAACGGGAAGCCACAAATTAAAGCGGGTTCCGAGCTTATAGTCTTCATCCAGCTCGACGACGGAGCCAAGGTCGGAGGCGATTTTGGCGACGATGGCAAGACCTAAGCCCCTTCCATCGTCCTTGGTGGAGACAAAGGGTTCGAACAGGCGCGCGCGCATTTCGTCGGGGATGCCGGAGCCATTGTCTTCGATGGTGACCATGATGGGCAGCGGCACGCGCTCTTCTGGCGTGTCGGATTTGCGGATGTGGTAACCGGATTTATAGGCGGTGCTGAAGGTGATGACGGCGTCGTCCCTGCCCGCGAGCGCTTCGGCGGCATTTTTCACTAAATTGAGCAGGAGTTGCACGAGGAGATCGCGGTGGCCGAGAACGGGCGGTAACGAGGGGTCGTATTTTTCTTTGAAGGTGACGTGCTGGGCGAAGCCGCTTTTGGCGATGGAGAGCACGTATTGCAGCACTTCGTGGATGTTGACGGACTGCATGTGTTCGACGGCGCCCATGTCAAAGATTTCGACTTGGGCTAAGAGATCGCGGATGCGGTCGGTTTCCATGCAGATCAGTTCGGTGAGCGGGATGTGTTCGGCGGAAACTTCTTCGCTTAAAAGCTGCGCGGCGCCGCGGATGCCAGCAAGCGGGTTTTTAACTTCGTGGGCAAGCATGGCGGCCATGACGCCGGCGGCGCGCGAAGCTTCGTGTTTGAGTTCCTGGCCGACGAGGCGGTCTAGCGTGTCGGCTTTTTCGATGGTGATGAGCAATTGCGGGGCGCTGTCGGTTTCGATGACAGGCGTTAAATGCATGTTGACGTTACGGTGGTTGAGCGGCAGGCGCAGGACGTGGTCGAACAGGCTGATGGACTGGCTGTCGGTGAGAGAACGCTTGCATAGGTTCAGCAATTCATCGTCAAAACCCGCGACGGCGGAGAGTTGTTTTTCCAGCGCCGAATGGGCGGAGATGCCGATGAGCATTTCGGCGGCGGGGTTGATGAAAAGGATAGAAAGTGCGGCGTCGATGACGATCAGCGCCGAGGGCAGCGCGTTGAGGTATGGCAGCAGCAGAGATTCGGAGGTGTGCGTCATATCTTTAGCGGCCTCCAAAGCGGGGGCCACCTCATCGTCCATCACAAGTTCAGGCAGCGCAGGCAAAGCCTTCGTCGCCTTCACGCAGGGCCGCACCCACGGTTACAGGTTTGTCGAGAGCGTTTTCGTAGAATTCTACGACCTGTTGCTTGACGAGATCGGGATCGAGCAGGTTGTTGATGCGGCTGCGGTAAGCGGCGGAATCGTGCAGACCGGAGGAATACCACCCCATGTGCTTGCGGGCGATCAGGACGCCGTTTTCACGGCCATAATGCGTGAGGATGTCTTCGTAGTGTTCGAGGACAACGTCGCGTTGTTCCTGCAATGTAGGAGCGGCGATGCGTTCGCCGGTGCGTAGATAATGGCAGACTTGGGCGGGGAACCACGGGCGGCCATAGGAACCGCGGCCGATCATGACGCCGTTGGCGCCGGAATCGGCGAGCGCTTTGTCGACGTCGTCGAAATTGTTGATGTCGCCGTTGACGATCACCGGGAGTTTGGTGGCTTCTTTGACATTGCGCACGAAGCCCCAGTCGGCGTGGCCCTTGTACATCTGGCAGCGGGTGCGGCCGTGGACGGTGAGCAGCTGGATGCCAGCGGATTCGGCGATGCGGGCCATGTTTGGCGCGTTGCGGGAATTGTCGTCCCAGCCGGTGCGCATTTTCATCGTAACGGGAATTTTTACGGCTTTGACGACAGCCTCTAAGATTTTACCGGCGAGCGGCTCGTCGCGCATCAGCGCGGAACCCGCGTGGCCGCCGACGACTTTTTTCACCGGGCAGCCGAAATTGATGTCGATGATGTGTGCGCCGCGATCTTCGTTAAGTTTAGCGGCTTCGGCCATGACTTCGGGGTCGCAGCCTGCCAGTTGCACGGCGAACGGGGTTTCCGAAGGGTCGAAGCTCATCATGCGCTGGATGTTGCGCGATTCGATAAGCACGGCGCGACTGGCGATCATTTCGCTGACGACCATCGCTGCGCCGAAGCGCTTGACGAGGCGGCGGAACGGCAGGTCGGACACGCCCGTCATCGGCGCGAGCCAGACGGGATCGGCGACGGAAATGGGGCCGACGGAAAGTCCACCAATGATACCGGTGGCGACGGAGGCTGTTGACATATTCATGGATTCGCCCAATGCTTGCATTTAAGCTGTCTTTAACTGGACTGGGATATACTCGATCTTCACCTGTTTTTCAAGGAACTACGGCGCCTATGCCAAAGAATAAACGTGAGCGGATTATCGCACTTCTGGTGGCGGGTGGAAAAAGCGAGCGAATGCAAGCGGATCTGCCGAAACCCTATATCAAAATAGGTGCGCATAGCATGCTGAGGCAGACGGTCAAAAACTTCATGCTACACCCTGATATTGACGGGGTCCGGGTGGTGATTCGCCGAGAGCACCATATGCTTTATAAACAGTCGGTTGATGGGCTGATGATCTTTCCTTGCGTCATTGGCGGGGAGTCGCGGCAGGATTCAGTACGCCGGGGACTGGAAAGCATCGAGCACCGGGAGCCGGAGCTGGTTCTGGTGCATGATGCGGCGCGTCCGAATACGAGCCATGCGTTGATTTCTCGCGTGGTGGAGACGCTAAAAACGGCCAAAGCCGTGATTCCGGCGATGAAGGTGACGGATACGTTGAAGCGCGGGGCTGGCGGGTTTATTGAAGGTACTGTGGATCGCGAGCAGCTTTATACCGTGCAGACGCCACAGGGATTTCATTACGCGACGCTGCTTGAAGCGCATCACACGTTGCAGGGGCAATCGCTGACCGACGATGCGGCGCTGATGGAAAAAATGGGCGAAAAAGTGGCGATGGTGGACGGCGAGGCAAGCAATATCAAAATTACGACGGCTGGAGATTTGAAAACGATGCAGACAATGCTGAACATGGATTTGGAAACGCGCGTGGCGATGGGGTATGACGTGCACCAGCTGGTGGAACACGAGATGGATACGCCGCCGCAGAAACAAACGATCAAGCTTTGCGGCGTGCGCGTGCCGCATACGCATAAGCTGCTTGGGCATTCGGATGCGGATGTGGGGCTGCATGCACTGGTGGATGCGATTTTAGGGACGATCAGCAGCGGCGATATCGGGCAGCATTTCCCGCCCTCGGACCCGCGTTGGAAGGGTGCGGATTCGGATAAGTTTTTGCTGCATGCGTATCAGCTATTGATGGCGCGCGGCGGGGAGCTTGTGCACCTCGATGTGACGCTGGTGTGCGAGGCGCCGAAAGTGTCGCCATATCGCCAGCAGATGATCGAGCATATCGCGCAGATGCTTAAACTCGCGCCCAACCGCATCAGCGTGAAGGCAACAACGTCGGAAAAGCTTGGATTTACAGGGCGCGGCGAAGGGATTGCGGCACAGGCGGTGGTGACGGTCAGGCTGCCTCGGGAATAGCGCTCTCACGCGTCAGACCACCCCTTTCCAGTTTTGGTACTTTCGTACCAAGGAGATATTATGCGCAAGGTTTCACCGCTGCTTGCAGCGATGGCCATCGGCGCCACGCTGCTCACCGGGTCGTTCAGATCAAGGTGAATACGAAGTAAAACCGTTCCGATTCGTCCGCTCAGGACGTATAGCTGCCATTCCCGCAAGGGGTGGCTGTTTTTGTTTGTGCGGCACGAGAAAATCCGATACAGGTAATCAGTGGAAACGACACCAGAAAATGCAATCCAATCGGCAGATGCCGCTCCTCCGCTCGAAGTGCCGCGCGGCTGGTGGTGGTATATCGCTACATGGTTCGGCTGCGGGTTGTCGCCGTATGTAAGCGGCACGGTGGGCTCGCTTGGGGCGCTGCCGTTTGCGCTGGCGATTCAGCTGTCGCTTGGGAATGTGGCGCTGTTTATTGCGTCGGTGATGATTTTCCTGGTGGGGACGCACGCGTCTAATCTTTACCTGCTGTATACCGGGCGCGATGACGACCCGAGCGAAATCGTGGTGGATGAAGTGGCGGGCCAATGGCTGATATTGTCGGTGCTGTATCCGACGATTGGTTCATATGCTGTGGGGTTTGTGCTGTTTCGCTTGTTCGATATCATCAAGCCGTGGCCGGTGTCGCTGGCGGATGCGAAGCTTAAGGGTGGGTTCGGCGTCATGTTTGACGATATTCTTGCAGCACTTTACCCGATTGTGCTTTTCGTGGCTACGCTGGCGCTGGCGTATTGCTTCGGCGATGAGAAGTTTATTTATGAATGCCTGGGAATGCTGAAATAGTACTATGAAAAAACTGTCGCTTAAAACGCAAGCCATCCTCGATACGTATCGCCGCAAAAAATTGAAAATCGCCACGGCCGAATCCTGCACGGGCGGCATGGTGGCGCAGCTGATTACCGATATTGCTGGTTCTTCGGATGTGTTTGATTGCGGGTTCGTGACCTATTCTAATGATTCGAAGTTTGCGCTACTGGGCGTTGCCAAAGCGCTGATTGAAAAGCACGGCGCGGTGAGCGCGGAAGTGGCTGAGGCGATGGCACGCGGGGCGATTAAGAAGTCCGGTGCGGATGTGGCGATTGCGATTACCGGCGTTGCGGGTCCGGGCGGCGGGACGAAGAAGAAGCCGGTTGGATTGGTGTATATCGCGGCGGCGTCGCGCCGCCATAGCGATGCGGCGGTCATTGAGCATCATTTTGAAGGGGACCGCGCGGCGGTTCGTGCGAAAAGCGCCAATGCGGCGTTGTCGTTGCTGAAGAAAACTTCGGCTTTCTTTTAAGTTTTTTTGAGGCGTTTCTGGCGGAAGGTTTTGGCCTTGCCCGCTTTGTTGACCTGCGGCGGGCGGGCGACGGCGATGGCGTCCTTTTCTACGTTTTCAGTGATGACGCTGCCAGCGCCGACAATAGCCCCCGCTCCGATGGTGACGGGAGCGATCAGTGAGGAGTTGGAGCCGATGGACACCCCTGCTCCGATGGTGGTTTTGTATTTATTGGCCACGCCGTCGTAGTTGCAGGTGATCGTGCCTGCGCCAATATTGGCGTCTTCGCCGATTTCGGCGTCGCCGATATAGCTTAAATGGTTGGCTTTGGCGCCACGCGCCATTTTGGTTTGTTTGAGTTCAACGAAATTGCCGATATGCGCGCCCTGCCCTACCACCGTGCCGGGACGCAAACGCGCGTAGGGGCCGATGATCGCGCCGGAGGCGACCGATGCGCCTTCGATGTGGCAGAATGAGCGGATTTCGACGTCGTCGGCGATTGCAACGCCGGGGCCGAAGACCACGTTGGGATGCACCACGACATCCGCGCCAAGCTTGGTGTCAGCGGCGAAATAGACGGTATCCGGATCAACCAGCGTCGCACCGTTTTCCATGGCGCGCAGGCGCAGGC
>JANYES010000024.1 GCA_025362975.1 Alphaproteobacteria bacterium
GGTCGCGGTATCGCTACCATCGGTATTACCATCATCGGTATCGGCGCCCTCCTCGGTAAAGTTTCCTGGGGTATGGCGATGATCGTGGGCGTTGGCGTTGCCATCGTCTTCGGTTCGACCGCTATCGTTGCACTGCTCGGCGGTACCGCTTCGTCGGCTTCCGCAGGCACCGGTAACACGAACTGCACCTAATAAGCACTTTACGAAAAAAGCCTGCCGGGAGACTGGCAGGCTTTTTTTAAAAGTTTTGCTGAACATAACCCCAAAAAATATCATTATTCCTGAAAGGTGTACGTATGAAGACCCGAACGAAAGACTTGAGCATCGCCTGGCAAATCTGCCTAATGGCTATGCTGAGCGTCGTTGTTGTTTCGCTTCCACAGTTGGCATTCGCTTCGTCGATTACCTCTATGTCGCCTATGAGCAACGCGCTGTGCATCGCTGCTACCTGGATCACGGGTAACACCGGTCGCGGTATCGCTACCATCGGTATTACCATCATCGGTATCGGCGCCCTCCTCGGTAAAGTTTCCTGGGGTATGGCGATGATCGTCGGCGTTGGCGTGGCGATCGTATTCGGCTCGACCGCGATCGTTGCACTGCTCGGCGGTACGACTTCATCGTCCGTCGCTGGCACCGGTAACACCAACTGCACTTAGTGCTCACGATGATGACGTAAAAACCCGTCAGTGAAAGCTGGCGGGTTTTTTTATACCCTTTACTGGGTGACGTCGAATTTTTCGCCGGGGATCATGTCAGAGGTGTTGGCTTTGTCGATATTCATCTGGGCGAGCCAGCGCGGGTTGGTGCTGTAGGTGACGGTGATTTCGCCACGGGCGAGGATGTGATTTTTCATGACGGAAAGCGCCTGCGGGCCGGTGAGCGGATTGCGCAGGCCTAAGCTTGGGATATCGAGGGCGTAGAGCTGGAAATGGTAGTGGTGCATGCGAAGGTCGTTCCACGGGGGGCAGGGGCCGTCATAGCCGCCGTGGTCGCCGGAGCCCATCTTGGCGTAGTCGTTGCGGCCGTCGATGCCGTAATGCTTGCGCCCGAAGGTTTTGCCGCCCGGGGTGATGCCTTTGCTGTCGGCGCCTTCGATGAAGCCGAGCGAGGTGGCGGGGATGTCGGCGACGACCCAGTGATAGAACGGCTGGCGCGGGGCGTTGACGGGGAGTTCCTTGGCTGGCTGGTTGGCGTTGGTGAAATCGGCTGGCACATCGTCGTCTACCACGATGAGGGTGTAGGATTGCGTGCCAGAGGGAGCGCCGAGCCACGTGACGGAGGGGCTGATGTTTTCGCCGTCTTTGGACTGGCCTTTGCCGTCGGGAATGCAGTAAGCGAATTTATCGGGAATGGGCGCGCCGTCGGTGACGCCTCCGACTCGCAGCTCAAGCGCGGCGTAGGCCTGCTTGCCTTCGAGCTCGATGGTGGGGTGGGCCTTGTCGAAGACCATCGCGCCAGCGGCTTCGGGCTGGCTGAGGCTGGTATCGTCGGCTTGGGCGTAGAGCGCGGTTGAGCTGAGGCTGGCGAAGACTAGTCCACTTAACACAGTCTTATTCATCAATTTTCTCCATGTGAAAGGCAAAGGGCGGGAAGCTATTATAGTGCTAAATGCTTAAAAAATGCAATGAAAGCATTGAAAACTTAAGGGTAAAGCTCTATTTAATGCACATCCAAATCATTGAAGGGCCAACGCCATGTTCATCCAGACCGAAGCTACGCCGAATCCGCTGACGCTTAAATTCATTCCCGGCGTGCCGGTGATGGGAACGGGTACAGCTTTTTTTACCTCGGAAGAAGATGCGAAGCTGTCGCCGCTGGCGGAAACTTTGTTTAAAACGCCCGGTGTGACGGCAGTGTTTTTAGGCGGTGATTTCGTGACGGTGACGCGCGACGTGTCGCAGACATGGGAATTGCTTAAGCCGCAATTGCTGACCACCATTATGGACCATTTTGTTTCGGGTAAGCCGGTATTGCTGGAGCCTGGCGCGGCCAGCGCCGGGAATGAAAACGACAGCGATATTGTGAAGCAGATTCGCGAGTTGATCGATACGCGGGTGCGCCCTGCGGTGGCGCAGGACGGTGGCGATATCGTGTTCCGCGGGTTCGAAGATGGGATTGTGCAGTTGGAATTGCATGGCTCGTGCTCGGGTTGCCCAAGCTCGACGATGACGCTTAAAAACGGTATCGAGAACATGCTCAAGCACTACGTGCCGGAAGTGATTGCGGTGGAAGCGGTCGCGTAAGCGGTTGAAAAACAAGCCGTAGAAGTGCTGGCTTTCTTGTTATGCGGGCGGTATACTCCCGCCCCTCATCCACCATTTCCCCGGACCATCATGACCATCCGCCTCTTTCCCGAAAAAACGCATTTCGATTTCATGGGCAAACGCTGGCTTGGGTTCAGCGTTTCGATTGCGCTGACCCTGCTTTCCTTGGGTATTATCTTTACCAAAGGGCTGAACCTCGGCATCGATTTCACCGGCGGTATCCTCATGGAAATCCACACCGAGCAGCCGCTCGATCTCGGCACCATGCGCGACAATCTGAACCATCAGGGGTTCGGTGAAATTTCGTTGCAGAATGAAGGCTCGCTGAACGACATCATGATCCGTATTCAGGTGTCGAAGAATGACGATCAGTCGACGGTGACAGCGAAGGTTAAAGAGGTGCTTGCTGCCGAAGCCAAGGGCGTGCCGATCGATTACCGCAAGATCGATTTCGTGGGGCCGACGGTGGGTGAAGAGCTGGTGTCCAATGGGATCTGGGCGGTGCTGTCGTCGTTCGCGGCGATCATGCTGTATGTATGGTTCCGGTTTGAATGGCAGTATGGCGTGGGCGCTATTTTGGCGCTGGTGCATGATTCTATCATGATTCTGGGATTCTTCGCGGTAACGCGGTTTGAGTTTGGTCTTACGGCGATTGCGGCGATTTTGACGATTGTCGGCTATTCGATCAACGACTCGGTGGTGATTTATGACCGTATCCGCGAAAACATGCGCCGGTTTAAGAAAATGCCGGTGTTCGAACTGCTGAATTTGAGCGTGAACGACACGCTGTCGCGCACGATTTTGACCTCGACGACGGTGATGCTGACCTCGCTGTCGCTGGCTGTGTTCGGTGGTGAAGTGATTCGTGGATTTTCCTCGGCGATGGTGTTCGGCGTGTTTGTGGGCACATATTCGTCGATTTATATTTCCGCGCCGGCGCTGATTTACCTGAACCTGCGCCCGGCGATACCGGAAACGCAACCTGCATAAGAGGTTCCCATGAACTATCCGGAGCTTTACGGTTATACGTTTGAGCAACTAAAAGTCGGCATGGCAGCGACGATGAGCCGCACCATCACCGAAACGGATCTGCGCAATTTTTCCGGCGTGTCGGGCGATACCAATCCGATGCATTTGAACGAAGAATTCGCCAAGAAAACGGTGTTCGGCGGCTGCATCGTGCATGGCATGCTGACGGCGAGTTTGATTTCGGCCGTGATCGGCACCAAGCTGCCGGGACCGGGCTGTATTTACATGAGCCAGACGCTGAAATTCATGGCTCCCGTGCGCGTGGGCGACACGGTATATGCAATTGCCACGATCAAGGAACTGACGCCGGGCAAAAACCGCGCGCTTCTGGACACCAAATGCTACGTCAAGGGCGAGGTGGTGATTGACGGCGAAGCGCTGATTAAAGTGCCGTCCAAGGAATAATCCCCTATGCAGATTATCCGTGATTTCAACCAGACTCCCGACGCGTTCAAGGGCGCGGTGGTGGCGCTTGGAAATTTCGACGGGGTGCATGTGGGGCATAAGGAAATCATAGATCAATGCGTGGCTTCGGCGCGCTCCTATCATGTGGCTGCAACGGTGATGACGTTTGAGCCGCACCCGCGCGAGTTTTTTTCCAAGCAACACCAGAAATTGCGGCTGTGCAGTTTTTGCCAGAAGATTGCACTGATGGAAGGGCTTGGGATTGACGGGGTGTTTATCGTGCGGTTTGACCAGAAATTTGCGTCGCTGACGGCGGAAAACTTTGTGGAGGATGTGCTGCATAAGCAACTCCGCGTGAAGCAGGTGGTGACGGGGCATAATTTCGCGTTCGGGCAGAACCGGATGGGGACGACGCAATATCTGGCGCAGCGTGCGCGCGAGTTTGGGTTTGGCTATACGGCGTGTCCGCCGGTTGCAAGCAACGACGCCGTTATTTCTTCGAGTGCGATTCGCCATTTGCTCAGTGAGGGCAAGGTGGAGCAAGCGATCAAATTGCTCGGGCATCCGTATATTATTGAAGGCGTGGTGCGGCACGGGCTGAGGCTTGGGGCGAAGCTTGGGTATCCGACGGCGAATTTGTCGCTGAACCGGTTGTTCAAGCCGCGTTACGGCGTGTATGCGGTGCGGATTTGGGTGGATGGCGTTGTGCATAAAGGGGTTGCGAGTATCGGTGTGCGCCCGACGATTGGGGAGAGCGAGCCGTTGCTGGAGGTGCATGTGTTCGACATGGCGCAGGATATGTATGGCAAGCGCGTGCAGGTGGAGTGCGTGTCGTTTATTCGCGACGAGGTGAAGTTTGATTCGCTGGAGGCACTGAAAGATGAAATTGCGCGCGACTGTCGCAAAGCGCGTGCGTTGCTGGTAGAAGGGTAGCATGGTGACATCAAAAAAACTTTTTGGGATTGGGATTGCGGTGGCTGCGGTGGCGGTGGTGCTGGACCAGATCAGTAAATCCGCGGTGCTGGCGCATTTTGCGGGCACGCCCGCGCCGGTGGTGGAGGTGAGTTCGTTTTTCAACCTTGTGCTGGTGTGGAATCATGGAATCAGCTTTGGCATGTTTGCAGCACATCGCCAGCCGATGCTGCTGATGGCGGTGTCGGTGGTGATTGTGATTATGCTTTTGATATGGCTGGCGAAAGCTGCATCAAAGATTGAGGCGCTGGCGATTGGCTGCGTCATCGGCGGGGCCATCGGGAACGATATCGACCGGGTGCGGCTGGATGCGGTGGTCGATTTTCTCGACTTTCACGCGGGGCTGTATCACTGGCCAGCGTTTAACATTGCGGACAGTTGCATCTTCATAGGGGTTGTACTTTTATGCAGCGGCAGTATGTTCTCACCTAAGAAACACACTTAATTGACGGATTGCATTATGAAGCCTGCCTTCTTACGTTTCGCTTTAGCTGCGGTGAGCCTGCTGGTGCTGAGCGCCTGCGGCGCCAACACGGTGAAAGATACGCTCGGTCTGGAGCGCGCGCCGCCGGATGAATTTCGCGTGGTTTCGCGCCCGCCTTTGTCGGTGCCGCCGCAGTTTTCGCTGCGCCCGCCGAGCAACTCGGACGCGTCGCCGAACCAGTTGTCGGCAGATAAGAAAGCCCAAGGGCTCCTGAGCGGTAAGGGCGATGCCAATGGCAGCCTGACGCCGGATACGGCGGTGATGCCGGTGACGACGACGGCTAGCAGCGGCAAGCACAGCGCCAAGGCGATTGCCAGGACTGACGGTGCGGATGAGCAGTTCCTGAAAAACGCAGGCGCGGACCATGCCGATCCGAAAGTGCGTGATTCGCTGGTGGAAGAAAAATTCGTGATCCAGGAACAAAAGGAAGAGAAATCGTGGTATAATTTCTGGGATGGCGACGATAAGAAAGAGCCGATCGTCGATTCGCGCAAAGAAGCCGACCGCATCAAGAAAAACGAAGACGAAGGCAAACCCGTGACCAACGGCGCGACGCCCGACGTCAAAAGCGACTCTACCGGTATCCTGAACGATCTCTTAGGCAAGTAATGGGCTTACGCGCACTCATGGCGGTGGCGCTGGTTGCAAGCGCCCCGGCATTTGCCGACGCTAAGCTGGCGACGGAAAGCTTCATGCTCGATAACGGGCTCGAAGTCATCGTGATTCCCAACCACCGTATTCCGGCGGTGAGCCAGATGATCTGGTATAAGGTGGGCGCGGCGGATGACCCGGCGGGCAAATCCGGCCTTGCGCATTTTCACGAACACACCATGTTTTTGGGGACGGCCAAGCATAAGGACGGCGATTATGCAGCCATTGCTGCGAGCCACGGCGGCGACGAGAACGCCTTTACCGGGCATGACGCTACGGCGTATTTCATCAATATTCCCAAGGAAGAACTGCCGCTGGTGATGGAGCTGGAGGCGGACCGGATGAATGCGCTAACGCCCTCGGACGCGGCGATGGTGAAGGAAAAGCAGGTCATTATCGAAGAGCGGCGCATGCGGATTGAAAATAGCCCCGACGCGACGTTGTCGGAGCAGATGAGTGCGGCACTGTTTCGCAACCACCCGTATCATATTCCGGTGATCGGCTGGATGAGCGAGATGGAGGGGCTGAACAAGGACGACGTGCTGGCGTTTCATCAGGCGTGGTATCATCCGAATAACGCAGTGCTGATTTTGAGCGGGGATATTACGGCGGCCGAGGCGAAACCGCTGGTGGAAAAATATTATGGGGTGCTGCCTAAGGTGGATGTGCCGAAGCGGCAATGGGCGGTGGAGCCGCCGCAGAATGTGGCGCGCAGGCTGGTGATGCATCATGCGTCGGTGAGGCAGCCGAGCTGGGGACGCTCGTATGTGGCGCCGAGCGTGGCGTTTGGCAAGAAAGAAGACGCGATGGCGTTGTTCGTGCTGGCGGAGATTCTGGGCGACGGGAAGACGAGCCGGATGTACCAATCGCTGGTGGTGGACCAGAAACTGGCGAGCGGCATTGACGTGAATTATGGCGGGTTCGATATCGGGCCGTCGACATTGGATTTTGCGGCGTCGCCGCAGCTTAACGTAAGCTTGGAAACGCTGGAGCATGCAGTGGATAAGGAGTTGGCAAAATTGCGCACGGCGCCCATTTCGGACGCGGAAATGCTGCGCGCCAAGACGCTGCTGAAAGCTGAAAGCGTGTATGCGCGCGATAGCCTGACGTCGATGGCGCGGATTATGGGGACGATTCGGTTGTGCGGGCTGGATCGGGATTATTTCTCGCACTGGAACGAGATGATCGAGGCGGTGACTAAGGAACAGGTGATGCAGGCGGCCAAGGATACGCTGGTCGAGACACAGTCGGTGACGGCGTTTTTGCTGCCGGAAGAGGCGGATAAACCATGAGGCGGCTTTTGGTTATTATGATGTGCCTGTTGCCGTTGCCGGTGTATGCCGCGCAGGTGCAGGAAGTCATAAGCCCGGGCGGGTTCAAGGCGTGGCTGGTGGAAGAGCATGCGCTGCCGCTGGTGGCGGTGAAGGTGGCGTTTCGCGATGCGGGGTCCGCGTATGATCCCAAGGGTAAGGAAGGGTTGGCGTCGATGACGGCGGCGCTGATGATTGAGGGCGCAGGCGAAATGGATTCGCACGCGTTTAACAGCGCGATTGAAAACCATGCGATTCAAATGACGTTCGGCGCGGATGACGATTATTTCCGCATGTCGTTTGAAACGCTGAGCGAACATACCGACAAGGCGTTCGATTATTTCGCGATGGCGATTACCCGTCCGCGCTTTGATACGAGCGCAGTGGAGCGCGTGCGGGCGCAGACGCTGGCGGGGTTGAAGGAACAGGAGCACCAGCCGGGCTATTTAATGCACCGGCGCTGGGAAAAGATTGCGTTCGGTGATCATACCTACGGACGCGAGGCGGCGGGCAATTCCGCGAGCGTAAAGTCGATCAGCAAGGCCGATATGGCGCATTTCGCGCAGAAATATCTGAGCAAGGAAAACATGGTGATTTCGGTGGTGGGTGATGTGACTCCAAAGGAGCTGGCACAGTTGCTCGACGCGCATCTGGGGAAGTTGACGGCGCATTATACCGGTGATGTGACGGTGCCGGAAACGACATTGCCAGCGACGGGTAAGCAGGAGGTGATCGATTACGACATTCCGCAGACGATGGTGCATTTCGGCATGAACGGGATGAAGCGTGATAACCCGGATTATTACGCGGCGTATGTGATGAATGAAATTCTTGGCGGCGGCGGGGCGCTGACGTCGAAACTTGGGCAGGAAATACGCGAGAAGCGCGGGCTTGCCTATTCGGTCTACACGCAGATGGAGCCGTTTAACCATGCGGCGGTGTTTGGCGGCGGGTTTGCCACGCGCAACGAGCAGGTGGGCGAAGCGCTGAAAGCGCTGCGCGCGACGCTGGACGAGTTCGCCAAAAACGGGCCGAGCGATAAGGACATCGCCGATGCCAAGCAGCATTTGACCGGCTCGTTCGTGCTAGGGCTGGATAGCAACGGCGATATCGCCAGTTTCCTGAGCAATATGCAGCTGCAACATCTGGGACGCGATTACCTTGAAAAACGTAATAGCTATATCGAGGCGGTGACAAAGGAACAGGTGACGGCGGTGACCAAAAAGCTTATCAATCCTAATGGGTTGCTGGTGGTGATGGTGGGTAAGCCTAACCTTGCTTCGAAATAGCTGCCACAGGGCTGTTCCCATGCTATGCTCGCTTCGAATTTGAGAAAGACTGGCCTATGATTCGCATTTTGCCCCCCAACCTCGTCAATCGCATTGCCGCCGGTGAGGTGATTGAACGCCCGGCTTCCGTGATTAAGGAGCTGGTGGAAAACGCCATCGACGCGGGCGCAGGCCGGGTGGATGTGACGCTGGAGCAGGCGGGGAAAAACCGGATCGTCGTGCAGGATAACGGCAAGGGGATGACGCGCGAAGAGCTGGAGCTGGCGGTGCATCGACATGCGACTTCGAAACTGCCGTCGGACGATTTGCTGGATATCAGGTTTTTAGGGTTTCGCGGCGAGGCGCTGCCTTCGATTGCGTCAATCAGCCGGATGAATATTACCAGCAAAACTGTGGCGTCGGAGCGTGCGTGGAGCATGAGCATTGAAGGCGGAGATTTAGGCGACGTGGAACCGGCGGCGCTGGCCGTGGGCACGCGCGTGGAAGTGCGGGATTTGTTTTATGCGACGCCGGCGCGGCTGAAGTTTTTGAAAAGCGATCGCACGGAGGTGAGCGCGGCGCTGGATATCGTGACGCGCCTGTCGATGGCGCATCCGACGGTGTCGTTTAGTTTGGTGTCTGAAGGCAGGCGGATGTTTAATGCCGATGTGGCGCAACAGGAATTATTGGGCGAAGCGGCGGATAATATTCTGGCTAGTACGCGGCTTTCGCGCCTTGGAAGCGTGATGGGCAGGGATTTCGCGGATAACGCGCTGGCGCTGGATAAACAGCGCGATACGATTCGCCTTACCGGATTTGCGGCGTTGCCGACGTTTAACAAAGGGACTTCGGCGGAGCAGTATCTGTTTGTGAATTCCCGGCCGGTGCGCGATAAACTGCTGCTGGGTGCTATTCGAGGCGCCTATGCGGATGTGCTGGCGCATGACCGGCATGCGGTGGTGGTGCTGTTTTTGGATGTGCCGCCGGAAGAGGTGGATGTGAATGTGCATCCGGCCAAGGCCGAGGTCCGGTTTCGCGATAGCTCGGTGGTGCGCGGGTTGATGGTGGGGGCCATTAAGCATGCGCTGGCGGAGGCGGGGTTCCGGGCGTCGACGAGCGTGGCGGGGGATGCGTTGCAGGCGTTTGCACAGCAACCGATGATGCCGCACATGAATTATGCCTATCAGGCGTCGCCGTCTTATGCGATGCGTCCGCAGGCAGGCGGATATTTCGCCGAACCGCAGGGCGCCGTTTACGGTTTCGATTCGGATTTGCTGCCGCAGGCGATGCTGGCACCGCAAGGGCGCGATGCGACCGATACGCTGCCGCAGGCGGCGGATTTGACGCTGTATCCGCTGGGGGCGGCACGCGCACAACTGCACCAGACTTATATCGTGGCGGAAACCGTGGATGGGATGGTGCTGGTCGACCAGCATGCGGCTCATGAGCGATTGGTTTATGAGAACATGAAGGCGGGGCTGGCTGAACGCGGGATTGCAAGGCAAAAATTACTGATTCCCGAGGTAGTAGAGCTTGACGAAGCGCTTGCGGAATGCTTGCTTGCTCGTCAGCAGGAATTGCTTGATTTCGGGCTTGCCGTCGAATCGTTCGGTAATGGGACGGTGGTGGTGCGCGAGACGCCTGCGATGCTTGGCGAGGTGGATGTAGCAGCGATGATTCAGGAACTGGCAGATAATATCCGTGAATTCGGCGAAGTTATGGGGCTGAAGGAACGCATTGAGGAACTCTGCGGGACGCTGGCGTGCCACGGCAGCGTGCGGGCCGGGCGGTCTTTGAGCATCGGGGAAATGAACGCACTGCTCCGCCAGATGGAGCGCACGCCGTTTTCCGGCCAGTGCAACCACGGACGGCCGACCTATATCGAGCTTAAGCGCAAGGACATTGAAAAACTCTTCGGGAGGCGCGGGTGACGTTTTACATTGCGCTGTTCCTGTCGTCGTTTTTGCTGACGTTGCTAGGCACGCGCCTGACGATTTTGACGTTCCGCAAACGCATCGTGCCGATCGACCCGCTGTCGTTGCGGGCTAATTATAAAAAACCGCCGATTCAGGGCGGCGGCATCGCGGTGGTGATGGCGCTGATCATCTGCTTGCTGGTGGCGGATATCAACTATGCGATTATCCTTTCCATGTTCATGCTGGCGGCGATTTCGATGCTCGGCGAGCTGATCGATATTCCACTGCCGGTGCGGTTGCTGGTGCAGGTTTTGGCGGTGCTGATTGCGCTTAACGTGGTGGCGGTTCCGGTGTTTGCGGGGGTGTTTCCACTGTGGATGGATAAGGCGATTACGGCGGTGCTGTGGGTGTGGTTCATCAATCTGTTTAACATGATGGACGGGATTGACGGGATTTCGCCGATGGAAATGGTATCGATCGGCATGGGGCTGTGCATCATGATTGCCATGTCGGGGCATGAGTTTCCGGACCCGTTGTCGACCTATGCGCTGATTGTGGCGTGCGCGGGCAGCGCGTTTTTGTGGTGGAACTGGCATCCGGCGAAGATTCTGCTGGGTGAGGTGGGTGCAGTGCCGATTGGGTTTTTACTGGGGTATCTGCTGGTGCTGGCGATTGGCAACGGCTATCAGTATGCGGCGGCGATTCTGCCAGCGTATTACGTGTCAGACGCGACGATTACGATGCTGCGCCGGATTGTCAAAGGCAAAAGCTTGCGCAGCAAGAACGTGGATTATTATTACCTGCGCGGGCTTCGCAGCGGGCGCAAGCAGGATGCGGTGGTGCGCTATATTTTCGGCATCAACTTCCTGCTTATTTTCCAGGCGATTTTCTCGGTGCTGGACCCGGGGCTTGCGATTTTTTATGTCGGGCTGGCCTACGCGTCGGTGTTTATGATTCTTGGTTTTTTTGCCCATACTGCCCACGATCCAAATTATGAGCCTTTCTAAACTCCGTTTGAACCGTAATACGCTGGTCGCCTTGCAGGATGCGCTGATGGCGGCGGCGAGCTTTGTGCTTTCGGTGTATATCCGGCTTGGCTCGGAGCAGTTTTCGCAGTCGGTGGATTATTTGTTGCCGGGGACGGTGACGTTTGCGGCTGTGAGCTTTGCGGTGTTTATGTATATGCGGCTGTATCGCGGGCTGTGGCGGTATGCATCGATGCAGGACATGATGGGGATCGTCAAAGCCGTAACGCTGTCGATTCTGATTTTCGCGGTGCTGATGTTTACGTTCAACCGCCTTGCGGGCCTGCCGCGCTCGTTGCTGTTTATCAACTGGATGTTGTTGCTGTTTATGCTTGGGGGCCCAAGATTCGCGTATCGCGCGTTTAAGGAGCGGACGTTTAGCTGGTCGCCGTCGCCGGGGGCGAAGAACCGGATTCCGGTGCTGCTGATTGGCGCGGGCAACGATGCGGAGCAGTTTATTCGTGAGATGAGCCGCGATCATAGCGGGTCATACGATATTGTCGGGCTGGTGGATGATCGCGAGCAGAAGGGGCGCACGATTCACCGCGTGCCGATTTACGGCGCGACGGACGCAATCCCGCTGATCATGAAGAAGCTGGAACGCAAGGGCACGCGGCCGCAGAAATGGATTTTATCCGACGACCGCATTTCCGGTTCGGCGGTGCGCCATCTGCTGGAACTGGCCGATTCGATGGGTGTGCCGCTGGCCCGGCTGCCGAGGTTGAGCGAGCTGAAACATAGCATTAATGAGCGGTTGCAGGTGCGCCCGATTGCGGTGGAAGATTTGCTGGGGCGAGCGCAAAACGTGCTTGACCGCGATAGGATGCAGAGCTTCGTCGAAGGACGCAAAGTGCTGATTACGGGGGCGGGCGGGACGATTGGCAGCGAGCTGACGCGCCAGATTTCGAATTTCGGGCCGTCGGAATTGATTCTCATTGAGAACAGCGAATATAATTTGTACCACATCGAGCATGAGCTGCGTGAGGCGTTCCCGGATTTATCGCTGACCGTGTTGCTGGCCGATATTCGGGATGTGCGGCATATCGATGTGATTTTTAAAAAGCACCAGCCGAATCTGGTGTTCCATGCGGCGGCGATTAAGCACGTGCCGATGGCGGAGAAAAATATCGAGCAGGCGATTCTGACGAACGTGTTCGGGACGTGCCATATTGCAGAGGCCTGCCAGCGGTATCACGCGGATGTGATGGTGATGATTTCGACGGATAAGGCGGTGAATCCCGGTAATGTGATGGGGGCGACGAAGCGGCTCGCTGAGAGTTTCTGCCAGACGCTCGGAAGGCAGTCGCAGCCAGTGGAGAATAAATATTCGACGGTGAAGAATACCAAGTATTTCACGGTGCGGTTTGGCAATGTGCTGGGGTCGACAGGCTCGGTCGTACCTTTGTTTGAAGAGCAGCTGGCCAAGGGCGGGCCGCTGACGGTGACGCACCCGGATATGGTGCGGTATTTCATGACGGTGCGCGAGGCGGTGGAGCTGGTGTTGCAGGCAGCGGTGCTGGGCGATGCGATGAAAGACCGCCAGGAATGTATTTTCGTGCTCGATATGGGGCAGCCGGTGCGCATTCTCGATCTGGCGACACAGATGATCAAGCTTGCGGGGTTGCGGCCCAACGAGGATATCAAGATCACGTTTACCGGATTGCGGCCGGGCGAGAAGCTGTTTGAAGAGCTGTTCCACTTCTCGGAAAATGCGGTGAAGACGACGCATGAGGGCATTTTCCTTGCTAGCCCGCGCGGCACCGACATGGCGACGCTGCGTAAGAATTTAGAGAAACTTTTCGGCTTAAGCAGTGAGCGCAAAGCCAACGAGGCATTAGCATTGTTGAAAATGATGGTGCCTGAATTTAAATCCCTTTTTGAAAAAGATGAGAAACAGATAGCGATATGACGATTAAACGTGCCTTGATTTCCGTGTCCGATAAAACCGGGTTGCTTGAATTTGCCCGCTTCCTCGATAGCAAAAAAATTGAAATCCTTTCCACGGGCGGGACGGCGAAAGCGCTGCGCGACGCGGGGATTGCGGTGAAAGAAGTGTCGGACCATACGGGGTTCCCCGAGATTATGGATGGACGGGTGAAGACGCTGCACCCGAAGATTCATGGCGGGTTGCTGGCCGTGCGCAATGACAAGGAACATGTGGCGGCGATGGATAAGCATGATATTTCCGCTATCGATCTGGTGGTGATTAATTTGTATCCGTTTGAAGCGACTGTGGCTAAGGGCGCGGATTTCGATACTTGTATTGAAAATATCGATATCGGCGGGCCGAGCATGGTGCGTTCGGCTTCGAAAAACCATGCGTTTGTGACGATTGTGGTGGACCCGGCGGATTATGCATCTGTGATGGATGAGATGAAGGCGGATGGCTCGACGACGCTTGAGACGCGCAAGAAACTAGCGGCGAAAGCGTTCAGCCGCACGGCGGCGTATGACAGCGCGATCAGCCAGTGGTTTAATACGCAGAACAATGTGCCGTTCCCGGCTTCGATGACGGTGGCGGGGACGCTCAAGGCGCAGTTGCATTACGGCGAGAATCCGCATCAGCGGGCGGGGTATTATGTGACTGATGCTGTGACGCCTTCGCTGGCGACCGCTAAACAGACGCAAGGTGCGGAGCTGAGCTATAATAATTATAGCGATGTGAGTGCGGCGTTTGAGTTGGTGCGTGAGTTTCATCAGCCAGCGGTGGCGATTATCAAGCATGCCAATCCGTGCGGCGTGGCGGTGGGTACGGATATTGTTGAGGCATTTAAGAAGGCCCTGGCGTGCGATCCGGCGAGCGCTTATGGCGGGATTATTGCGACGAACCGTCCGCTGACGGGGGCGTTTTGCGAGGCGTTGGGGAAACTGTTTCTTGAGGTGATGATTGCACCAGCGGCCGATGAGGCTGCGCTGGCGGCTCTGGCTGGCAAGAAGAAGCTGAAGCTGTTGCTGACGGGGGAAACCCCGCGGCCCATCGCTAAGATGGTTATAAAGTCCATTTCCGGAGGTTTCTTAGCGCAGGATGATGATGCCATCGTGACCAAGGAAGAATTAAAGACGGTGACGGCCATTGCGCCGGATGCGAAACAGCTCGAAGATTTGATGTTCGCGTTTACGGTTGCCAAGCATGTGAAGTCAAACACCATCGTGCTGGTGCGCGACCGGGCGACATTGGGGATTGGCGCGGGGCAGATGAGCCGTATCGACTCGACGCGCATTGCGTGCTGGAAGGCGAAGGAAGCGGGGCTGGACACCAAAGGGTGTGTACTGGCGTCGGACGCGTTTTTCCCGTTTGCGGATAATGTGGAAATGGCGGCGGCGGCAGGAATTTCAGCGATCATCCAACCGGGCGGTTCGATTCGTGATGAAGAGGTGGTGAAGGCCGCCGACGCGGCGGGGATTGCGATGGTGTATACCGGGATTCGGCATTTCAGGCATTAGTGACAGTTTCGTCATGCCCGCATAGGCGGTATCCAAAACACCTCGCGGTGTGAGGGAAATCGTGTTTTTTTTCGTTGCTGCCGCAACTATGGATTAGATACCCGCCTTCGCGGGTATGACGGATTGGATATTTATGCGGCGTCGTTGCCGAAATAACCGCTCCATGCGAGGTCTAGCAGCTCTTCATTGAGCATGGGCGCTTGCTGGCGGTGGGCGCAGATGTCTTTGACGCGTTCGATTAAATCCCGCGGTTCGCAGGAGCGTAATTCTTTATTGCTGGCGAGGTAGCGTTGCAGCACGTGCTTTATGAGCGCGGGGCTGGTTTGCAGGCTGGCGCTAGCGGCGTATTTGGTGAAGATGTCGGAGTAGAGTTCCGGCGTGGGGGAGCTGACGCGTGTGCGGTATCCCAGGCGGCGCAGGAAGGCGGGGTCGGTGACGTCGGAGGGGTTTAAGTTGGTGGCGATGATGAGCATCAGCAAGAAGGGGACTTCGATCTTCTGGCCGTTATGGAAGGTGAGGAAGTCGAGACGGTGTTCGAGCGGGATGATCCAGCGATTGAGAAGCTGTTCGGGGGCGACGTGCTGGCGGCCGAAATCGTCGATGAGGAAGGTGCCGCCGTTGGCTTTCATGTGCAGCGGCGCTTCGTAAAAACGCTGGGCGGGCAGGTAAGCCATGTCGAGGGATTCCAAGGTCATTTCGCCGCCGGCGACGATGAAGGGACGCTTGATTTTAATCCAGCGCTTATCGATGGTTTGCAGCTTTTTGCTTTCGTGTTCGACGATCTCGTGGCAGTGGGGGTCGTAGAGGCGGATGATGCTGCTGTCGACGGCGATGCAGTGGGGAATCCAGATTTCACCGCGCAGGGCCTTGTGGAGCTGGCGGCCGAGGCTGGTTTTGCCGTTGCCAGCGGGGCCGGAGAGGAACAGGCTGCGGCCTGATGAGACGGCGAGGCCGGCGACTTGTTTGACTTCGTTGGGCAGGATGAGGCCCGCGAGGGCTTCTTCGACCTGTTGTTCGCTGATGTGGCCGACCTGTGCCATTTGCCATTCGAGCATGGCGCGGTAGGCGTCGAGCGAGACGGGGGCGGGGCCGACATAGCCGGAGACTTCAAGCAGGCGTTCGGTGCGGTCGCGGCCGCGCTGGCTGATGGCGTAGCGGTAGCCCATGCCGTCGCGGCCTAAGGTTTCCAGCATGGCTTCGGTGCGGAGCTGTTCGAGGAGGTCGCCAACGAGGACTTGCGGCAGGTGAAGCTTGGCGCTAGCGCCTTCGGTGGTCAGCTGTGAAACGCTGTAAGCCGTTTTGAGCACCATGTCGAGAAGCACCGTGCGGCTGATGCCGGTGGCGGCGACGCTGGAGGGAGACTCGGGAGCGAGGCCGCCTTCGGTTTCGAACATTTTCGGCAGGTGCGGCGATGCTTCCATTTATTGTAATTCCCGGATGTGGCGAAGGGCGACGGTGAGCTTGGCGATGTCAGGCGTGTCGCCGGATTTGACGTCGGCGACAAAACGCTCGAAACGGGTGAGCGCGGCGGCGCGGGTGCGCAGCCATTTGTCGGTGTCTCCGGAGGATTCGGTGACGGCGAGTGTCAGGCGCCGCTGCTCGTCGTAGAGATCGGCGATGAGGGATTGCACGGCAAGGCGCTCCCAGTGCGTAGAGCTAACGATGCGCGCAGCACTTTCCAGCAGCCAGCTGAAGGAGACGCGCTTGCCAAGTTCGAAATAGACTTTGCCGATGGTGACGAGCGGTTGCTTGGTTTTGCCCGCGACGGAAATGATGTCGAAAGCCGAGGCCATGACCTCAAGATTCGCGATTTTTTCGGCCAAGGCGGCGGGCACGTTCTGGGCGCGCAGTTCCATTAGCAGGCGGTGGGCGGATTCGCGGGTGATGTCGGAGTGCAGGCTTTTGACGGCTTTTTCGATCTCGGCGACGGCGGGGGCGATTTCCTGCGAGACGCGGTCGATGTCGAGCGGGTGGGGCAGGTTGCGAAACAGCCAGAGGGTGGTGTGCTCCAAGAAGGCGCTGAGCGCGCCATATATTTGCGCTTTGGCGGTGACGGAGACGTTGGCAGGGGCGGATTCGATGCCTTTCCAGATGCTGCGAAGATCGAACACGTCACGCGCTAAAGTGTAGGCGCAGGCGATGTCGCGCGGGGCGAAGCCGGTGTCTTCAGCGATGTCGAAGAAGAAGGTGATGCCAGCGCGGTTGACCATGCTGTTGGTGACGACCGTGGCGATGATTTCGCGTTTGAGGGCGTGGGTGGCGATCGCGGCTGCATAGTCTTTTTGCATGGCGCGGGGGAAGTAGCGGCTGAGATCGGCGAGGAAGTAATCTTCGTCGGGGAGGGTGGAGTCCAGTAGCTCTTTGTAGAGGACCATCTTGCTGTAAGCGAGGAGGACGGCCAGTTCCGGGCGGGTGAGACCGCGGCGGGCGGCTTTCAGTTCGGACATCTGTTTGTCGGATGGGAGGAATTCGATCGAGCGGTCGAGCAGGTTTAAGCGCTCTAGCGTGTGCATCAGGCGGCCTTGGGATTCAAGTAGAGGCGCGCCGATGGACTGGGCGATGGTGAGGGCTTGCGTTTGCAGGATGTTGTCTTTGAGGACGAGACCGGCGACGTCATCGGTCATGGAGGTCAGCAACTTGTTGCGCTTGTCACGGGTGAGTTTTCCTTTACTCATTTCCTGGGAGAAGGCGATTTTTATGTTCACCTCGTGGTCGGAGCAATCGACACCGGCGGAGTTGTCGATGGCGTCGGTGTTGATGCGCCCGCCTAAGCCTTCGGCGCCGGAGCGCGCGTATTCGATGCGGCCTTTCTGGGTGAAGCCCAGATTGCCGCCTTCGCCGACGACTTTACAGCGCAGTTCTTTGCCGTTGACGCGGATGGCGTTGTTGGCACGGTCGCCTACCTGTTCGTGGGATTCTTCTTCGGATTTCACGTAGGTGCCGATGCCGCCGTTCCAGACGAGATCGACGGGGGCGAGAATGATGGCGCGGATGAATTCATCCGGGGTCATGGAGGTTTTCGCGCTGTCGATGCCGAGGGTGGCAGCGATTTCTTTCGAGACCGGAATGGATTTGGCGCTGCGTTCGAAAATGCCGCCGCCTTTGGAGATGAGGCTGGTGTTGTAGTCTTTCCACGTGGAGCGCGGGAGATCGAACAAGCGCTTGCGCTCGGTGAAGCTTTTGGCGGCGTCGGGCGTGGGGTCGAGGAAGATGTGCATGTGGTTGAAGGCGGCGACGAGCTTGATGTGGTTCGACAGCAGCATGCCGTTGCCGAAAACGTCGCCAGCCATGTCGCCGATGCCAGCCACGGTGAAGTCGGTGGTGTCGATATCGGCGCCGGATTCAGCGAAGTGGCGGGTGACAGAAATCCATGCGCCGCGGGCGGTGATGGCCATTTCCTTGTGGTCGTAACCGGCGGAGCCGCCGGAGGCGAAGGCGTCGTCAAGCCAGAAGTTGTAAGCGGTGGACACACCGTTGGCGATGTCTGAGAAGCTGGCGGTGCCTTTATCGGCGGCGACGACCAAGTATGGATCGTCCTCGTCGTGGCGGACCACTTGCGGTGGGGGCGTAATTTTTCCGGCGACGATATTGTCGGTGATGTCGAGTAAACCCTGCAAATAGATGGTGTAGCAGGCGATGCCTTCTTTCATGACGGCGTCGCGGTCGGTACCCGAATTATTAGTAGATTGGGGCGGGTGTTTAACGACGAAGCCTCCCTTGGAGCCGACGGGCACGATGACCGAATTTTTGACCATCTGGGCTTTCATGAGGCCTAGGATTTCCGTGCGGAAATCGTCATGGCGGTCAGACCAGCGAAGGCCGCCGCGGGCGACTTTGCCGCCGCGTAAATGGATGCCTTCGACACGTACGCCGTAGACGAAAATTTCGCGGAACGGGCGCGGCAGGGGCAGGTCGGGGACGTTGGCGCTGTCGAATTTAAACGAGAGGACGGGCTTGAGGGCACCGCCGGTGAGTGTCTGGAAATAGTTGGTGCGCAGCGTGGCGTGGATGACTTCCACATAGGTGCGCAGGATGCGGTCTTCGACGACGTTGCTGACGTTTGCGAGCGCCTCGTCGATTTTATCGCGAAGGATTTTTTCCTTGCCCGCCCGGTCTTTGGTGTCGGGGCTAAAGCGGGCCATGAAGAGGTCAACCAGATGGCGGGCGATCTGCGGCTGGTTGTTCATCGCCTGTTCGATGGTGCCTTGCGAATAGGCGAAGCCGATTTGCTTTAAGTATTTGGCGAGGCCGCGCAGGATGACGACCTGGCGCCAGTTGATACCGGCTTTGAGGGCGAGGGTGTTGAAGCGGTCGTTTTCCGCTTCGCCGCGCCAGACTTTGATCAGAAGTTTTTCGATCAGCGGCTTGAGCTGCTCAAGCGAAAGCGAGGGCTTGTCGGTGAGTTTGAGCTTGAAGTCGCGAATCCAGACTTGTTTTTGCGTGCCTTGCAAGTCGATGAGGAAGGGGTGTTCTTCGATGACGCGGAAGCCCGCGTTTTCGAGCAGCGGCAGGATGTCGGAGAGTGCGATTTCTTCGTTCGGGTTGTAGATTTTCAGGTGCAGGAAATCTTCGGATTCGTCGCGTGCGTGGAAGAGTTCGAGCGCCATGCCGCCGGAGTGGAGGGCTTCTTCGATCTTGCCGATGTCGTAGACGGCGCTGGCCGAATCGTAGCGATAGATATAGCTTTGCGGGAAGGCGTTGGCGTAGTTGCGCAAATGCTGTTCGGAATCGCTTTCGTTGTGGCGTTCGCGAAGGGCCTGCATGAGCAAATCGCTCCAGAGGTAGGAGCTTTTGGCGATTTCGTTTTCGACGGTGCCGACGCTCGGGGTTGGGATGTCGCCGGGGTTGGTTTTGATGGTGAGGTTAAGGCGCGCCAGCGGGGCTTCGGTGATCTGGGTGGTAAACGCCGTGGTGGCGCCGTTATAGGCTTTTTCGACAATTTTCTGGATTTGTTTGCGAAGGGCCGTGGAGAAGAGTTCACGCGGCACGAAGACCATCGCGCTTACGAAGCGTTCGAAGGCGTCCTTGCGGGCAAACATGCGGATGCCGGGCTTTGCTTCGAGGGCTAAGATGCCCATGCTGGTTTCGAATAAATCGTCGTCGGACATCTGGAAGGTTTCGTCGCGGGGGAGGAATTCGAGGATAGCTTTGAGGGCTTTGCCGTCGTGGCTGTTGAGGTCGAATTCGCTGCGGTTGAGGACGCGCGAGATTTTCTGGCGCAGCAGCGGAATGTCTTCGGCGCTCTGGTAGTACACGTTGGAGGTGAACAGGCCCAGGAAGCGGGATTCGCCGATGACGTTGCCTTTGTCGTCGAAGCGTTTCACGCCGATGTAATCCATTAGCACGGGGCGGTGGATGGAGGAGCGACGGTTGGATTTTGTGATTTCGATGAGCTGCGGGACGAGCAGGAAATGGCGGTTTTCGGCGGGCATGGATTCAAGGCCGCGCGGGCCTGCGGTTTCGTCGTCGATCTTGAGGACGCCGAGTTTGGAGTTAGAAACGGCGGTGAGTTTTTCAGCGCCCTTGGCATCGAAGAAATTGTATTCGGCGTAGCCCATGAATACGAAGTTGCGTTCAATCAGCCATTTGAGGAAATCGCCAGCTTCGGAAATGCTTTGCTCTTCGAAGGATTTTTTGACTTTGGAAAGGCTGGCGATGTTTTCGCGAGCTTTGGCGATGATGGCTTGCCAGTCGTTGACGGCGATGCGGATGTCGTTTAAGACCGCTTCGAGATCGAGTTGCAACTGCTTGGGCGTCATGTCGGACGGCAGGGGCGAGACTTCGAAATGGATGAGGGATTCGACCTTGGTGCCGGTGTGCACGCTGTGGTCAGCGTTGATTTCTTCAAGCGTGCCTTTCTTATCGCGGGAGACGCGCAAAATCGGGTGCAGCGTTTCGCGGATGACGAGGCCGAGGCGGGAGAGTTCGGCGGTCAGGGAATCGACGAGGAAGGGCATGTCGTCGTTAAGGAGTTCGATGACGGTGCTGCGGCTGTCGTAGCCGTCTTCTTTGATGTGGGGCGTGAAAATGCGCATTTTGGGTTTTGCCGAGGGACGTTCGGCGATGAAATCGTAGGCTGAGGTGGCGAGCGCTACGGCGACTTTCGGCTCGAATTTTTCGAGGTCGGGAACGGGGACCTTGGCGTAGAAATGGTGGATGAACTGCTTGAGCGTGGAGCCAGCGCTTTTGGGGAGGTTTTTGAGGATGCGGTCTAGCTGGGTGGCGTGTTGCTGCTGGTATTGGTTTTTCATGTCGGGTCCTGCTGGATTTTTTTGTATATCGCCGGGGAGAGAATTATGATTAAAGACTGGGGTATGGATAACAGTTTTCAAGCAAAATATCTAGAGGCATGCGTAATACTTGCTCGCGAAGCGGGTGAGGTGATTATGACGTATTTTGCCGGGCAGTTTAACACCCGCCAGAAAGAAGACAATAGCCCGGTGACGGATGCTGATGTTGCGGCTAATATATTGATTACAAGGGGGCTTCTGGCACTTGCGCCGGAGATTGCGGTGATCGCGGAAGAGGACGAGGAAGAGAGCGCTTCTGGGCACGCGCTTTTCTGGCTGGTCGATCCGCTGGACGGCACGCGCAGCTTCGTGCGCGGGGAAGAGGAATTTACCGTCAATATCGGCTTGATTAAAGCCGGCGAGCCAGTGATGGGCGTGATTTATGCGCCGCCGCAGAAGACGATGTATTACGGCGGGGTGGGCATGGGTGCGTTTCGCCAGAACGGGATGGATGAGCCAGTAGCGATTTCGGTGCGTACACCGTCGCCGGAAGGGCTGGTGGTGACGCGCAGTAAGACGCATCCGAGTGCGAAGGCGCATGAGTATTTGTCGCGGTTTAAGATTCTGGAAATGCGTTCGGGGTCGAGTTCGATCAAGTTTTGTCAGGTGGCAGAGGGGAATGCGGATTTGTATCCGCGCTTGGGCCGCACGATGGAATGGGATACGGCGGCGGGCCACGCGATCTTGAAGGCGGCGGGTGGGCGGGTTGAGACGTTGGAGGAGAAGCCGCTGGTGTATGGCAAGCCGGGGTATGAGAATCCGGCGTTTGTGGCATTTGGGTGGGCGAAGTAAATCTCGCTTCGCTGCGATTTTCTTCGGATGTTTTATTGGCCGGTTTATCAAAGGAAATCGCAGCGAAGCGAGATTTACTTCGCGCGCTCGATGGCTTCCCAGAGTTTTTCTTCGACTTTGATACCGTAAAGCTGGGTGATCGAGACAAGGCCGGTGGGGGAGGTGGTGTTGACTTCGGTCAGGTAGTCGCCGATCATGTCGAGGCCAGCGAAGAGGATGCCTTTTTCTTTTAAGATGGGGCCGATGGCTTGGCAGACTTCTTCTTGTTTGGGTGTGAGTTTGACGTTCGCGGCGGTGCCGCCGACGCGTAGATTGGCGCGGATTTCGTGGCCAGTTGGGATGCGCCCTAACACGCCTTCGACCTGTCCGTCGATGAGGACGATGCGGCGGTCTTCGGTTTTGACTTCGGGGAGGAAGCGCTGGACGACGACGGGTTCTTTGCTGGCGCTAAACTGGAGTTCGAGCAGGGTGTGGAAATTGCCGTCTTCTTCTTTGAAGCGGAAGATGGAGCGGCCGCCGTGACCGTAGAGCGGTTTGATGATGATATCCTTGTGGTGGACGTAGAATTTTTCGATTTCCAGCGGGTCGGCGGAAATCAGGGTTTCTGGCATGTACTGGCGCAGCAGCATCGGGAAAAGTTTTTCCGGGTAGTTGCGCACGCTGGCGGGGCGGTTGACGACGAGGGTGTTGCCCGGGAGCATTTCGAGCAGGTAGGTGGTGGTCAAATACGTCATGTGGAAGGGCGGGTCCTGACGCAGTAAGACGACATCCATCGTGCTTAAGTCTAGTTTTTGCTGTTCGCCGATGAACTCGTAATAGTGGACGTGGTCAGCGAAAAGCTTGATGCGTTGCGCGCGGGCGGTGATGTCGCCATTTAAATCGCTGAGCGTGTCGGGGGTGTAGTAGTACAGCTCATGGCCGCGTTTCTGGGCTTCGATGGCGATGGCGAGCGTGGAGTCGCTTTTCGCGTTGATCGACGCGATGGGGTCCATCTGGACGGCGACTTTCAGGCTCATATTATTGGGTATTTCCGGGGCGGCGCGGGTCGGTTTTCAACTGGGCGTAGCTGACGACGTGCTGCACGTAGCTGGTGGTGCTGGCGACATAGGTGGCGCGGTCCAGTTCGTCCTGATCCTGGGCGATGCCCATGATGTAGACGCTCTGGTTGACGGTGATGATGGAATAGTTGATGGAGCGGACGTTTTTGGCGAAGAGCAGGCGGGTTTTAACCTGCGTGGAAATCCAGACGTCGCGGGCGTAGTTGGAGAAGCCTGCTTTGTCAGAGATTTGTACTTCGTTCATGACTTCCTTCACGCCGTTGACCTGCCATGCGAGGCGGACAGCCTCGATCTGGGAGTCAGCTTTGTCGACGTTGCCGGTAAGGAGCACACGGCCCTCGACGACTTTGATTTCGACGTTGGCGAAGAGGTCCTTATAGTCGTTTTGGGCGTAGTGATTTTTGATCTTGAGCAGGATGCCCGCGTCGTCGACGGCGTTGCCAGCGCTGCGTTCCTGCGCGGCCATGACCGCACCTTCGGCGCCGCCGCTGATGATCAGCGCGGCGCAGCCCGACATGGATAAAGCGGCTAAGGACAACAGGGCGATTCGCAGCATTTTTTTCTCCATTAAATTCTCCAACGTTATATTCTCCAACGTTATATTCTCCAGGCGTCGGCGATATGGCGCGGCCACGCCCACGGCGCAACCCAGACGACATCGAAGCGTACATTATGGTCCTTGGTGGCATCAAGTCCAGCGATTTTACCGCGGCTGGCAAGGGCGCCTTCCATTGCGCGGGCGATTTTCTGGCGTTTCCACGGGGGGATGGTTTCTTCGCAGTCTTTCAGTGTGCGGCGGGCTTTGACTTCGACGGCAATAAAGGTGCGGCCTTTTTTAGCCAGCAGGTCGATTTCGCCAGCGTGATTGCGGTAGCGGCTGGCGAGGATGCGATAGCCTTTGCAGCGCAGGTAGAGCGCGGCGATGTGCTCAGCGGCGATGCCGAATTTATAGGCGGCTAGGCGTTTCTCGCTCATGATGCTGCCCCGTGGGCATGACGAGGGGAAGCGTTACTCATCTTTGCCCATGAGTTTTAGCGCCAGCGTGTAGAGTTCCTTGCGGGGTTTGCCGGTGGTTTCGGCGAGGATGGAGGCGGCTTCCTTGATGCTGTTTTTTTCCAGCAATAGTTTCAGCTGGTCTTCGATGCTTTCAGCACTTTCGTCGATGGGCAAAGGCGGGCCGAGGACGAGGACGACTTCGCCTTTGGGCTCGCCTTTTTTGGCGTAATAATCGATGAGTTGCGACAGTGTGCCACGGCGGGTTTCTTCGTAAAGCTTGGTGATTTCGCGCACAACGGCGGCTTCGCGGTCGCCTAATCCGTCACGCAAGAGCGGCAGGACTTGCTCTAAGCGGCGGGCGGATTCGAAGATGACGAGGGTGGCGGGGACGTTGGAAAGCTCGGCGATTTCTTTGCGGCAGGCTTCGACTTTGGCGGAGAGGAATCCGGCGAAGAGGAAACGGTCGGTGGGCAGGCCCGATAGGCACAGCGCGCTCATGACGCTCGACGGGCCGGGAACGGTGGTGACGTGAATGCCCAGTTCAATGATGTCGCGCACGAGCTTATAGCCGGGGTCGGAAACGAGCGGGGTTCCGGCGTCGGAGACGAGGGCGACGCGCTGGCCGTGTTGCAGGGCTTCGATGATTTTCGGGCGGCGCTCGATGCCGTTGTGGTCGTTGTAGGAGAGGGTGGGTTTGCTGATGCCGTAATGCGATAGCAACTTGGCTGACACGCGCGTGTCTTCGCAAACGATGAGGTCGGCGAGGTTTAAAATGTCGATGGCGCGGTAGGTGATGTCTTTTAAATTGCCAATGGGGGTGGCGACAATGTAGAGCCCCGGCGGGCAATGTTGTGTCGGTACTTGTGTTTGACTGGACTCGGGTTTCACGATAGGGTTCCTTCTCTTCATCCACCTTATACCCCGCCCGGTTTGCTCATGAAACATTCTTTGTCGACCCTGCCGCTTGTTTTTGCCCTTTTGCTGACGTCTTGCGCGCCAGGCAACCCGGATGCGGACATGCGCAAAACGCCGCTGCAACAGGCAGCCAAAACCGTGCCGGAAACGCAGTCGACCTCGCCCATCATTGCCGATCAGTCGCCGGAGGCGCCAAAAGGCGTGATCCCAACGACGGCGCTGCCGATCAAAGTGGCGCTGTTGCTGCCACTTTCGGGGGATTCGGTGTCGGTGGGCAATGCCATGATGGATGCGGCGACGATGGCGATATCGGATAGCTACCTCGCGGTGCCGAGCGATAAGATTCATGCGCAGATTATTTTGATGCCGAAGGATACCGGCAGCGTGCCAGCGGATTCGGGCACAGCAGTGCAGGAGGCGATCAATCAGGGCGCGACGTTCGTCATCGGGCCGTTGTTCAGCCAGTCGGTGAATATCGCGGCACCGATTACGCGCCAGCACAATATCAATATGCTGACTTTCTCCAACAACAAGGTGGTGGCGGGTAACGGCGTGTATCTGTTCGGCTTCATGCCGGAAGAGCAGGTGAACCGTATCGCAGAATATGCGTATTTGCATAATCTCCAGCGCGTGGCGCTGCTGGCGCCGAATGATTCGTATGGGGAAAAAGTTAAGAAAACGCTGATCGAATCTTACACACTTAAGGGTGGTGTGGTGGCACCGGCAGAATTGTATGCGCCTAGCCCGGGGAATATCGACGCGGCGGTGTCGCGCCTTGCGGCGGCGTATAACAGCATGAGCGAAGACCGCCGGTTTCAGGCGATTTTTATCGCCGATGGCGGGAACCAGTTGAAGAACATTGTGTCCTCTTTGCAGAAAAGCCATATCGATTTGAAGAAGGTGAAGCTGCTGGGCACAGGCCTGTGGGACGATGCGGAAATCGCCAAGATTCCCGAGCTGGACGGGGCGTGGTTCCCAAGCTCGACGCCGGAACAGTATCGCGTGTTTGAAAAACGTTTCGTGAGCACGTATGGCTATAAGCCGGTGCGCTTAGCGAGCCTTGCTTATGACGCGGTGACGCTGGCGGCGACGATTACGATGTCATCCGGAAGCCCGACGATTGCGGCGGATGAGCTGACGGTTCCGGGAGGGTTTATCAGCCCGGCCAACGGACTGTTCCGCTTAAGCAAGGATGGCACGTCGGAGCGCAAGCTCGCGATCATGCAGGTATCGGGCGGAACCTTTAAGGTGATCGACCCGGCGGCGCTGAATTTCTAAGCTAATCTACCAATCATGCATAAAAAAAGTCCTGCCAGCAGTCACGCTCCTGCGGGGATGACGCTGGACGGGGCCGACAGTCCGTTTACTTCGGCGAGGTTTCGGTCGGTTTGACCTCGGCTTTCGGCTTTTTGGACGCTTTGTCGAGGAAATAGCCCAGGCCAACGATCACAATCCCATTAGCCTAATAATTGGTTATCTATTGATACGGCTAAGTTTTCAGCAATTCTCCGGTGAGCGTGCCGAGGACCAGACGGCCGTTTAGGGTTGTTATTATCGCATCGTCGGTATTTTCGAGCAGGTTTTGGGCGCGGAAAAGGATGAGTTTTTTGGGGTCGAGATAGTCGCGCAAATCGTAGCCGGTTTGGTTTTTAAAGCTGTCGTAACGGATGCCGGTGCTTAGGCGCAAGCCCATCATCAGGCGTTCTTCGATTTCAGTCTGGCGGTCGATTTCGCTCCAGAGTTCGGTGGCGTGACCGTCGCGGGTTACGGCTTCGAGCCAGCGTTCGGGGCTTTTGAGTGTGGTGGTGGCGAAGCGCTTGCCTTCGATATGCAGGCGGCCATGCGCGCCGGGGCCGATGCCAACATATTCGGTGCCTTGCCAGTAGGCGAGGTTGTGGCGGCTTTCCTGCCCGGGAGTGGCGTAGTTGGAGACTTCGTAAGCACGAAGGCCACGTTCTGCCAGCATGGATTCGGTGAGACGGTAGAGGGCTTCGGACTGGGCTTCGTCGGGCATAGTGAAACCGCCTTTGGCGTAGGCGTGGTGGAAGGCGGTGTTTTCTTCGATGGTGAGTTGGTAGAGCGACAGGTGGTTGCCAGCGAGCGTAAGGGCGTGGGCGAGTTCGGATTCCCATGCGGTCAGCGTCTGGTTAGGGCGGGCGTAGATGAGGTCGAAGCTGTAGCGCTCAAAGGTGTCGCGGGCGAGGGTGATGGCGCGTTGCGCTTCGTCGACGCTGTGTTCGCGGCCGAGGAATTTCAGCTCCTGCGCGTCGAAGGATTGCACGCCCATTGAGACGCGGTTGATACCTGCGCGCTTGAAGTTAGGGAAGCTTTCAGTTTCGATCGAAGTGGGGTTGGCTTCGAGGGTGATTTCGATGGTGGGGTTGGTGGGCCAGAGCTTGTGCACGCGGTCGATCAGCGCTTCGACGGTAGAGGCGGGCATAAGCGACGGCGTGCCGCCGCCGAAGAAAATGCTGGCGACTTCGCGGTCGCGCACATGCGCGGCGGTGGTTTCCATCTCGCGAAGGAGGGCGGCTTTCCAGCGGTCCTGCTCGACTTGATCGCGCACGTGGCTGTTGAAGTCGCAGTACGGGCATTTGGACTTGCAAAACGGCCAGTGGATATAGACGGCGAGCGGTTTCATGAGTGCTTCGCGTTCAGGGTTGAAGTCGTTAACGGATAGTCTATAATGCTGAAAAATACTATTTACCAATGACTAAATATGAAAATGTCTACGGCTGAACAGGAATCCATCGTGGGGCTACTCACGCGGATTTACATCGAAATCAGCGAAATTGAAGCGCAATATCAACTGCTTGCCGGTGGCGGGGATTTTCGCCCGCGCATCGAACATTTCCATGACGCGGTTCGGGCATTTTCGGCCGGGACCGACGATGAGCGGCTCAGTGTCGAGCTGCTGGCCTATGATTTGAGCTGTTTGCGCTATCTGGTGGGCATGCCTTTGGCGTCGTTTAAGCCGGATTCGCCGGATTTATCGCCGCGTTCGGATGTGGTGGTGGTCGACGATTCGGGGCTGACGGTGAAGCGCGGCCGGCCCGACCGGGTGGTGAAAGAGCGGATTTCGGAGCTGTACCAGAACTATGCGGTGCTGTTTGCGGCACTTTTGAAGCAAAACGCCGACCGGGATTATCAGGACCGCATCGATAGCCTCAATCAGGATGTCGAGGATTTGCATAAGCTAAGTGCTAGTATTCAAGCGATGGTGGGGGATTTCAAGAATCTGCCGAAGGTGATGGCGGCTATCCAGCACCTCGACGAGGATGATTTACGGCAGCAATTACTCAATTTCATGCAGCAGCAGAAATATACCAAAAAAGATAACCTCAAGAAATTGATGGATTTTTTGAAAGGCCACGCGGGCAGCAAGGACAGCGCCATCGCCGGAATTGAAGACGCGCATTTGAATTACGTCATGGCGCAGCTCGGGATTTACGAGAACTCCAAGGATACGCTCAAGAAAATGGCGGCGCAGGGCATGAACCTGGTCGGCAAATTCGTCGAAAACGCCATTGCCGAGAGCCGACGCGAGATGGGACGATGATTTTCACGGCCAGAAATTGATACCCAGAAATTGATACCCAGAAATTGATACAATGACTGGACTTTTGCACGTAAGCACTGGAAAATACTGCCTTCATTAATCAAAGCATCCTCATGACCGTCAAAGTTCGTTTCGCTCCTTCCCCCACGGGTTATTTACATGTCGGCAATGTGCGCACAGCGCTGGTCAACTGGCTGTTCGCGCGCCAATCCGGCGGGCATTTTGTACTTCGCGTCGACGATACGGATACGCAGCGCTCAGAAACTAAATATAACGATGCGATCCGCGAGGATTTAGCGTGGCTGGGACTGAACTGGGATAGCGAAGAGCACCAGTCGAAACGCTTCGAGCGCTATTCGCTGGCGGCGCAAACGCTGGTGGCGCAAGGACGGCTCTATGCATGTTACGAAACGCCGGAAGAACTCGACGTGCAGCGCAAGATGCAGGCGAGCCGCGGGCTGCCGCCAATTTATAATCGTGCGGGGCTAAAATTGACGGAGGAACAGAAAGCGGCGTATGAGCAGAAGGGGCGCAATCCGCATTATCGTTTCCTGCTCAACGACGAAGAAATGACGTGGGACGATTTGATTCGTGGGCACGTGGCGATGCGCGCGAGCACGATGAGCGACCCGGTGCTGCTGCGTGAAGACGGCGGGCCGGTGTATACGCTTGCGTCGGTGGTGGATGACGGGGAGATGGAGATTACCCATGTGATTCGCGGCGAGGACCATGTCAGCAATACGGCGGTGCAGGTGCAGCTGTATAATGCGCTGGGGTTTGCGGTGCCGCGATTTGCGCATATGGCGCTGCTGAAAACGAAAGAAGGCGAAATGTCGAAACGCCTTGGTGGGAACGATATCCGTTCGCTTCGCAAGGCGGGGATTTTGCCGATGGCGCTGGATTCGCTGCTGGCGCGCATGGGAACGTCGGACCCGGCGTTGCCGTTTGCCGAATTGAAGCCGTTGGTCGAGAGTTTTGACTTTGCGAAGTTTGGCCGCGCACCCGCGAATTACGATGTGGGCGAGCTGGAAAAAATCAATGAAAAACTGTTGCACCAGTTGCCGTTTGAAGCGGTGGCGCCGCAATTCGATTTTATCGATGAGCAGTTCTGGTTGTCAATTCGCGCCAACATTAAAAAGCTCGAAGATGTGCGCCAGTGGTGGGATATTCTCAACGAAGCGGTGAGTGCGGATTTGAATGATGATGAGTGGGCGTTCATTCGCTCGACGGTAGCACTTTTGCCGGAAAACCCTTGGGATGATGCGACGTGGGATACATGGCTTTCGGCGATTAAGCCGACGACGCCGCGCACGGGGAAATTGCTGTTCATGCCGCTGAGGCTGGCGCTGACAGGCCGCGAGCACGGACCGGAGTTGAAGAAGCTGCTGCCGCTGCTCGGGCGCGAGCAGGTGTTGCAACGGTTGAAAGGACAGTGAGATGCAAGGGATGAAAATTTTGACGTTGATGGTGTGCGCGACGTTGTCGATCTCGGCATATGCTGCTGCCGGAGATAAAACCAAAGATAAGGTGGCTGCGAAGCCTGCTGAAAAACAAACGGTGCTGAGCTGCCCGCAGAGCGTAGATGTGGGGTTGCAGGAGTTGAAGAAGAAAGTGCCGGACTGGCGTTATTTTAATGACGGCGATGTGGCCTATGCGCTGGAGACCGTTTCGATTTACCACCAGAACAAAACGCTTGAAAAGTTGAGCCCCAGCAAGGGCACGGAAAGCTTTACCGAGTGGAAACTAAATAATAACGGCAAGGAAAAATATTTCGTGGTGTGCGCTTATAGCCATACGTCGGTGCTGCTGAAACAGCAGATCGACGCGGGTCTTGCCCGTTGCCGCTTGAACTTTGAGCCAGACCCGGCAACGCCGCAAGGGCCGCCGGTTTTACATAAAATGACGTGTGAGTAGTGATGACCCTTTTTCTTTATAATACGCTGAAACGCAGCAAGGAAGAATTCGAGCCGATCGAGGCCGATAATGTGCGCATGTATGTCTGCGGGCCGACGGTGTATGACCGCCCGCATCTGGGTAATGCGCGTTCGGTGGTGGTGTATGATGTGCTGTACCGGTTGTTGCAGCATCTGTATGGCAACGAGCATGTGACGTATGTGCGCAATATCACCGATGTGGATGACAAGATCAACGCGGCGGCGAAGGCTAACGGTGAGCCGATTTCGGCGCTGACGGGGCGGATCGAGGCGTTTTTCCATGCGGATATGGATGCGCTGAACGTGCTGCGCCCGACGAAGGAGCCGCACGCGACGCAGCATATCGCGCAGATGGTGGTGATGATTGAAAAGCTGATTGCCAATGGGCATGCGTATGCGGCGCAAGGGCATGTATTGTTCAAGGTTTCGAGTTACGGCGAATATGGTGCGCTTTCGGGGCGCAAGCTGGAGGATTTGATCGCAGGGGCGCGGGTTGAGGTGGAATCGTATAAGCAGCATCCGGGGGATTTTGTGCTGTGGAAACCGGCCGCTGATGGGGACGACGCCTCGAGCGTGTTTGAAAGCCCTTGGGGACCGGGACGACCCGGCTGGCATATTGAGTGTTCGGCAATGAGCGGGGAATATTTGGGTAAGCATTTCGATATTCATGGGGGCGGGGCGGATTTGATGTTCCCGCATCATGAAAATGAAATCGCGCAGTCGCGCTGCGCGGATAAAGACGCGGCGTTTGCGAATTACTGGGTGCATAATGGGTTCTTGACGGTGAACGGCGAGAAGATGAGTAAGAGCTTAGGGAATTTTACCACGGTGAAGGATGTGCTGGATAAGGGCGTGAAGGGTGAGGTGGTGCGGTTGGCACTGCTTTCGGCGCAGTATAGCAAGCCGCTTGACTGGAATGAGAAGCTGGTCGAAGACGCGAAGAAGACGTTGGATAAATGGTATCGTGTCGCCAAACCTTCGCAGGAAATGCCGCAATCTAAATACATGGATGGGTTTATTGAGGCGCTGTGCGATGACATGAATGCGCCGCGGGCTTTTGCGCTGATGCATGAGCCAAAAATCAGCGGTAGTGAGCTTTACCATATGGGCGCGATGCTGGGACTGTTGCAGCAGCCAGCGGAATCGTGGTTCAAGGGCCAGGGTGCTGGCGATGTGCAATCGCTGATTGACGCGCGCATCGAAGCTAAGAAAACAAAAAACTGGCCTGAGGCGGACCGGATTCGCAAGGAACTCGCCGCGCAGAATATTATTCTGGAAGATAAACCCGATGGCACGACGGACTGGAGGCGCGCATGATTCGTTTTATCCTTATCGCATCCGCATTGATGCTGGGTAGTTGCGCGCAGCAGCAGGGGATTCAGAAAGAGCAGGACAAGGTGTGCGATTTCTTTAAAACCTGCGACACGCATATCGATGGGTCGATCTATGAGTGAGCGCGTGTATTTATACGATTCGACGCTGCGTGACGGGGCGCAGGCGCGCGGGGTGGATTTTACGGTGGCGGACAAGGTGGCGATTGCCAAGGAGCTGGATAAGCTTGGGATTGATTACATCGAAGGCGGATGGCCGGGGGCGAATCCGAATGACGACGCGTTCTTCGCGGAGCCGCCGACGCTGGCTAAGACGCGGCTGTCAGCGTTTGGGATGACGCGGCGCTCGGGGCGTTCGGCAGAGAATGATCCCGGGTTATCGATGCTGCTGGAGAGTGGGGCGGGGGCGATTTGCCTTGTCGGTAAAAGCTGGGATAAGCAGGTGAAGTCGGCGCTTGGGGTGTCGAATGCGGAGAATATCCGCATGATCGGCGAATCGATTGCGCATATCGTGAAGAATAAGCGCGAGGCACTGTATGACGCGGAACATTTTTTTGATGGGTATAAGGCGAATCCGGAATTTGCGATGTCGTGTTTGAAGGCGGCGTTTGATAGCGGGGCGCGATGGATTGTACTTTGCGATACCAATGGCGGCTCGTTACCGTTTGAGGTGGAGGAAATTGTGGCGCACGTGGCGAAGCAGATTCCGGGGAAGAACCTTGGGGTGCATTGCCATAACGATACGGAAAACGCGGTGGCGAATTCGCTGAGTGCGGTGCGCGCGGGCGTGCGGCAGGTGCAGGGCACGATCAACGGGATCGGCGAGCGCTGCGGGAACGCGAATTTGATTTCGATTATTCCGAATCTGATGCTGAAGATGGGGTTTTCGACGGGGGTGAGCAAGGATAAGCTCACGCAGCTGACGCATGTGTCGCATATGCTGGATGAGCGCCTGAACCGCGCGTCGAATACGCATGCGCCGTTTGTCGGCACGGCGGCGTTTGCGCATAAAGGCGGCTTGCACGTGTCGGCGATGGCGAAGGATTCGACGAGCTATGAGCATATCCAGCCGGAGCTGGTGGGGAATCATCGCACGATTTTAGTGTCGGACAAGGCGGGGAAATCCAACATTCTTGACCGGCTGAAGCAGTTCAACATTGCGGTAAAGCCCGATGACGACCGCGTCGGCGAACTCGTTTCGGAAGTGAAACAACGTGAGAAACAGGGCTATGCGTATGAAGGCGCGGAGGCGAGCTTTGAGCTGCTGGCCAAACGCCTGCTCGGCACGGTGCCGGAGTATTTCGAGGTGGTGAGTTTCCGTGTGATCGGGGAGCGCCGCCATAATGCCAAGGGCAAGCTGGTCAATACGTCAGAGGCGACGATTAAATTGCTGATCGACGGTGAAGAAGTGATGACGGTGGCCGAAGGCAACGGGCCGGTGAACTCGCTGGACGGAGCGCTGCGCAAGGCGCTGGTGAAGCATTACCCGATCGTCAAAGACATTCAGTTGACGGATTACAAGGTGCGGATTTTGACGCCTAAGGACGGCACGAAAGCCATCACGCGCGTTATGATCGAGTCGCAGGATAGCAAGGGCAAAGTGTGGAATACGATTGGTGTGTCAGCCAATGTGATCGATGCGTCGTTCAATGCGCTGCACGATTCGGTGACGTATAAGCTCATGGGCTCGAAGTAGGTATAATCAACGAAGGGTTTTTCAATAGCCATTTCCTCAAGTGCTTCCATCACCTTTGCCCTTTGGGTTCCCAGCTCAGCGATATATTTTTGATCCGGGATAGGTTTAGCAAATTCTTCTGCAATACGTTTGCCATAGGCACGGGTTATCAGCATGGGATAAAGCTACTAATGAAGATATTTTTTACATGAATATGACGGTGTCTCTATAAATGAATAAGCAATTGAATGGGCTGCCTATTGTTATCCTCGTGCGTCCGCAGATGGGGGAGAACATTGGCGCGGTGGCGCGCGCGATGAGCAATTTCGGGCTGAAGGAACTGCGCATTGCGGAGCCGCGCGACGGTTGGCCTAACCCGAAGGCGCTGGAGATGGCGGCGGGGGCGGAAAGCATTATCCAGAATGCGGTGGTGTATGAAAATTTCCAGGCGGCGATGGCGGATGTACAGCTGGCGTTTGCCACAACGGCGCGGCCGCGCAACACGGATAAACGCGTGATGGAACCGGCGGCGGCGATGGCGGAAATCCGCGCGCACTGCGACGCGGGCCTGAATGTGGCGCTGGTGTTCGGGCCGGAGCGTTCGGGGCTGGCCAATGACGATATTACGCTGTGCGATACGCTGGTGAGTATTCCCACCGCGCCGGAAAATTCTTCGCTGAATATTGCGCAATCGGCGGTACTGATAGGGTATGAGTGGTTTCGCGCGTCGGGTGATGCGCCGCAGCTGTCGCGGGAAGCGCCGGACCCGGCACCGATGGAAGACTGGCACGGATTGTTCGTGCAGATGGAGGGGTATCTCGACGCGGTGGATTATTTCCGCGTGGAGGCGCGCAAACCGGTGATGTGGACAAATTTGCAGCACATGCTGCTGCGCGCGCGCTGGAATCCGCAGCAGGTGCGCACGTTCAGGGGCATGCTGCGCTCGGTGTGGGAACGCGGCGCCAATAAGGGCTAAAAGGTCTTTTTGATTTCGGCTTTTTCCACTTCGGCAATCAGGCCGTCACCACCGGCGGAGCGGGGTTTGCGCAGGCCGGTGAGCTGGCGCATGGCGATGCGCAGATTCGCCGGGCTGTCGGCTTCGGCGAGCGCGGTTTCTTCGGAAATAACGGCGTCAGTGTACAGCGCCAGAAGCGACTGTTCGAAAGTTTGCATGCCTAAACTTTTGCTTTTATCGATGACGTCCTTGATCTCCTTGATGCGACCTTCGGTGATCAGATCCTTGATGAAACCCTGGTTGAGCATGATTTCGGTGGCAAGGCTTTTCGTACCGCGCAAATTGCCGACGAGGCGTTGCGACAGGATGGCTTTGAGGTTCGAGGATAGGTTGAGCAGGACCTGCTTGTGCTTTTGTTCGGGGAAGTGGTTGACGATACGCTCGATGGCTTGGGTTGCATTGTTAGAGTGGAGCGTGGCTAAACATAAATGACCGGTTTCGGCGAAGACGATGGCTTGTTCCATTGTTTCGACGTCGCGGATTTCGCCAATGACGATGACGTCGGGCATCTGTCGCAAAGCGCTTTTTAAGCCCATTGCGAAGGAGAACGTGTCGATGCCGACGTCGCGGTGGGTGAAGATGCAGCCGCGATGCTCGTGGACGAATTCGACGGGGTCTTCGATGGTCAGCACGTGGCCGCTGCCGTGGTAATTGCGGTAGTTGAGCATGGAGGCGAGGGTGGTGGATTTGCCCGAGCCGGTAGCGCCGACGACGAGGATGAGGCCGCGTTTCTCCATGATAAGATTGGCGTGGACATCGCCCAGGCCTAGGAATTTCAGGTCGGGAATGTCGTTGCGGATTCGCCGTATCACGAGGCCGGAATGCTGGCGCTGGCGGAAGACGTTGATGCGAAGGCGGGTGCGGCCTTTCCAGTCGACGGCGGTGTTGTATTCCATCGTGGCGTCGAACTCGGCCATGCCTTGCTCGGTAAGAAGGCTGGTCATGACGTGGCGGATGTCATCGTCGGTGAGCTGGGGGAGTTCGAGTTGCTCGATGCCGTTTTCAAGGCGGAAGCATGGGGGCGCGCCGACGGTTAAGTAGATGTCACTGCCGTTTTTTTCGATGAAGCTTTCAAGCAATGCGTCGAGGTCCAGCATGGTCAGAAATTCGTTTTGGGCGGTTTAGGAGGAATGACGACTGGGGTGGGCTTACCGGTTGTACCGGAGGCGGAATGGACGTTGAATTCTTCGTCGTTGACGCCAGCGCTGGTGCCGGTGGCGAGTGCTTCGGCGGCGGTTTCTTTCGAGATGGTGCCGTCGGCGACGAGTTTGGCGATGGAGTCTTTCATGATGCACATGCCGACTTTGCTGGAGATCTGCATCAGCGAATGAATTTGCGGGATGCGGCCCTCGCGGATAAGGTTGCGCACGGCACCGGTGCCGAGCAGAATTTCGTGGGCGGCGATGCGGCCGCCTTCGTTGCGTGTAAGCAGAGTCTGGGCGATGACGGCTTCGAGGGAGACCGACAGCATGGCGCGCACCATTTCCTTGTCGTTGGCGGGGAACACGTCGATGATACGGTCGATGGTTTTGGGGGCGGAGCTGGTGTGCAGGGTGCCTAATACCAGATGGCCGGTTTCAGCGGCGGTGAGCGCCAGCTGGATGGTCTCTAAATCGCGTAATTCGCCGACGAGGATGACGTCGGGATCTTCGCGCAGCGCGCTGCGAAGGGCGCGTGAGAAAGATTTGGTATCGCGGCCGACTTCGCGCTGGTTGACCAGCGATTTCTTGGATTTATGCACGAACTCCACCGGGTCTTCGACGGTGAGGATGTGCTTGGCGGATTCGGCGTTGATGTAGTTGACGATGGCGGCGAGTGTGGTGGATTTGCCCGAGCCGGTCGGGCCGGTGACTAAGATCAGGCCCTTGGGCAGCATAGCGAGTTTTTTGAAAATGTCGGGCGTTTTCAATTCTTCGAGTGAGAGCACTTCATTGGGAATGGTACGCATGACGGCGGCGGGGCCGCGCAGGGTGTTGAAGGCGTTGACGCGGAAGCGGCAGGTGTCGCCGATGGAGATGGCGAAATCGAGTTCGTAGTCGCGCTCATAGTCGGAGCGCTGCTGGTCGGTCATGATGGAGTAGAGCATGTCTTTCACGCCTTCGGGCGTGAGCAGGGGCAAACGCTCCTGCCGCATTATTTCGCCGTGCAGGCGCATGATCGGAGGATTGCCCGGCGAAAGGTGCAAATCCGACGCCTTGCTTTTCTGCGTGAGGAGCAGCAGATCCGTCAAATCGAGTGACATGGTAAACCGTCTAATAAACTCTGTTAGCTGAGTTTATTAGAACTGATAAAGATTAATCTTTGTTGAATTTTCTGAATATTACCCGGGATTTGCTCGCCGCGCTGGTAGGCTTGGACGATCTGTCGGTAGAGCTTGGCTGCTTCGTCGTATTTATGCTGCTTGTCTAGCATAATGGCGAAATTATAGCGGTAGGTGATATTTTCTGGAGCCATTTCAATGGCTTTGAACATATATTCCCCGGCTTTGTTGAAATTCCCAAGCTTCTGGTAAATCACGGCAATCTGGGCAGGCAGGGCGCTATATTGCGGGTTGCGCTCGGAGAGTTTTTGCAGCTCGACGAGGGCCTCTTCGGGGGCTTCGTCGGACAAGAGTACTAAGAAATTGTTTAAGCCGTCGCTGTTGCCGGGGTCGACGGTGAGCAGGCGGGAATACATCGGGCGGGCGAGGTTGAGCTGGCCCGCGCGGTGGTAGGTGGTGGCGAGGCCGAACAGGGCATTTTTGTTGTTCGGCTCATTGTCGAGCACGCGCTTGTAGATGCCGATGGCGACTTCGGACTGGCCGGAGATGAGGGCGTTGTAGGCTTTTTCCAACTCGTAATCGTAGTTGATGGCGGGTGGTTTAATTTCGATTTTAACGCCCTGTGTTTCATGCGTGACGGTGGCTTCAGGCTGCGGTTTGACGTCGAGATTGGTCAGGTCGCGGCTGTGGTCGATGAAGACGGGCTTGGATGGCCCGCGGTTTTTTTGCACCGGCATGGTTTGCAGGTTCTGGACGATTTGTTTGCTTTCCTGCGATAGTGAACGTTTCGGTTCGCCGGAAGTGTCCGGCGTGGCGGGAAGCGGCGGTTGGGTATTCGCAACAGGTGGCGTGGCAGCGCCGAACGGTGCGGCGGGTAGCGGTTGCATCGAGGCGGCTTGTTTTGGCGGCGTGTAAACCGGCGCGGCGGCGATGGGGCGTTGCGGTTGTTGCGGCATCTGCGCTTGCGGATTGGCAGGTTGGGTCATGTCCTGCGCGGCTGCTTGCGCTTCCATGCGCATTTCCTGTTCGCGCTCGCCGGTGTCGGCGGGGTATGGGGTTTGCGACGGCGGCGGGGCGACGATAGCGGATGGTAGCGTGTGCGTGTTGTCGGCGGTGACGGCATCGGGACCGGACCAGCGCTGGATGGCATAAGCGGGGACGTTGGCTGGAAGGCTGGTGGGGCCGATCGGGCCGGAGGTGATGGTGGGTTCGGGGGCGCGGGCGGAGGCGCCGTAATTGGCGGTGTCGATAGGTTTGGACGCGGGGGCTTGCGTGGCCCACGGCATTTGTTCGGGTTGGGCTTGCGCGATGGCAGCGGGTTGTTCGTGCTGCGGTTTAGGTTGCGATTCCCATAGCGGTGAGGTGAGCATTTTCGGCGGCGCTGTTTTGGCGGCCGAATGTTTAGTGACGCGTTTGGGCTTTTGCGTTTGGTCTTCGGCTTGTTTTTCTTCCGAGGGTTTTTCGGGTGGGGCTGCGGCGACGGTGGCGGGCGCTGTGGCCGAGGGGTTGGCGATGAGCGGCGCATCGGCGGGCTTGACGGCGACAACGGGTTCTTTCGGTGGCGGCGGCGGTGCTGCGGCGGCGATGGGAACAGGCGGAAGCGGGGCTTTATCGGCGGTGGCGACCGGGGTGGCGATGGTGGAAGCGGCAGGCGGGGTTGCGGCGACAACGGTCGCAGGCGGTGTGGCAGCTTGCGGTTTGGCGGCAGTGGCGGTTAATGTAGCGTTCGCAGTCGATGTGGCGGATGCGTTAGCGGTGGACGTTGCCGTTGCGTCACCCGGCAGCGCGATGAGCGGCACGCCGGATGGAAGAACGGGCGCGGGGGCGCTCGGGGCGGTTGGCGGGGTTGCAACTGCGATGGGTTTGGTTGGGCTTGGAGGAAGTGGCGCGGGCGCGTCGGCGATCGGGATGAGCGGAGTGTCGCCGCCGGCGGCAGGGGCGAGGGCGCTGTAGTTGCGCGGGCTTGGTGTAGCTACAGGCGCGATGATCGTGTTGGCGGCAACGGCGCTGCCGGATGGGTTCACGTGAACGGTTTCGCGTTGCACGACGATGCCGGGGGATTGGTAGATCGGATTGCTGACGGTGTTTTGCGGCGGGGCGAGTTCCTGCGCGGCGATGAGCGGCACAGGGACGCTGGCGACGGTGCTGGCGGCTTGTTGCGGCGCGCTGGGGAAGGCTTTGCGCTGGAGCTGCGCGGCGGACGGCGCGTTGGTGGCGGGCGGTGGGTTTGCGCTGTTGGTGAAGAGTTGTTCATACTGCGCATTGCGCTTGGCGGCCGCGCTGGTTTTCGGTGTGGGGGCTGCGTCGTCTTCGTCGTCGCCGGGGGTCAGGTGGGAGACGAGGCGGCCTAAAAATCCTTTTTTGTGTTTGGTCGTGGCGGAAGCGATGGCGGGTGCGTCGGGTGTGCCTTGCGCAAGTTCGCTTGGAGGAATGTCGATGACGACGGTTTTGCTGGCGATGGTTTTGGTGACCGGCTGCGGCGCGCTGAAGGCGGGCGGCACAGCGGCGGCTTGCTGGGCGGGTGGCAGGATGCGCGGAGCGGCGTTGGGTTGTTGTTGCACGGGTTGTAGCTGGATGGGCTGTTGCACCTGCTGTGTTGGCTGCGGCGATTGTGCCACGGCTTGTTGCACCACACGCTGCGGCTGCTGGATGGATTCGATGTTGGGAACGTTGACCTGCAGGGGTTTGCGCGCCGGTGCGTTGGGGTTGTCCAGCGGGATCGGAGCCATTTCAGGAATCGGGACGAAATCTTCTTTTTTGAAGCGCAAAGACGGCGCGTCAGAGGGACCTGACTTCGCCGATAAATCATTCATGGACGGGTTAGAAGATGGATGTTTCGAAGGAGAATAGGAAGGTGGAGGGTCAGCTCCTGCTGAATAAACAAGACATTGCCCCGATAGCGCGCCAATGCAGGCGGTGCCTAACAGCAAGGTGATTTTTGGTTTACGCCTACGTAGCATCCGACCACTGTAAAAACATTATATTGTGTTTCATTCTATGTATTTACACTACAAATAGCATTAAAATAAACATCCTTCTTCCCCGCGCAGACGAATAATTTTCGGCATACGAATTGCTTATGAGGATGAAATGAAATATTCAGGCACGACTTTCTGGGAAAAAATGATGATGCGATTTGTTAACATGATGTTGTGCGTGAGCTGCCTGATGATGGCGGTTCCTGCGGCTGCGGATGAAGAAGAAGCACCTTCGCTGCCGCCGGGTTTTGTCGCGCTTTCAGCGGCAAAAACATCCGTGCATGGCAAGCAGCCGATCCCGGTTGCAAAGAAAACGACGCCGCAATTCATCGCTATCGGACCGCATAATTTTAAAGCAACGTTGCCCGCAAGCCACAGCTCGGAAGCGGCCGTGGTGAAAGCGCAGCCGGAAAAAATGCCTGAAGTCGTGTTGCCGGAAAAAGCAGACGTTGAAAAAGCGGAACCGAAAGACGCGCAAAATATCACTTTCGACAATGCGCTTCCCGAGCCGGTGATTCATGAAACGATAGCGGCGATTGAACCGGTGGATGATGTGACGTTCGATACGCCGCGCCTTCGCCGCGCGTCGGCGACAATGTTGCCTGCTGAACAGGCCAAGCAAATCATTTCCCTTTTCGGTCAAGGCCGCTAAACTGCTCCCAGTTAACGCTGAACTGGATGTTTCATGAGCCTGATTTCCCTTGCCCAATGCCTGCCGCCGGAAGCGGCCCACAATCTCGGCCTCTGGGCGTTACAACGTAACTTAGTGCCAAAGGCGGCGCCGCTGGTGTTGGATGCGCTGAAAACGCGCGCATTCGGGCTGGAATTTGCCAATCCCGTGGGGTTGGCGGCGGGGTTCGATAAAAACGCCGTGGCGGTGAATGGGTTGTTTGGGCAAGGATTCGGGTTTATTGAAGCCGGAACGGTGACGCCATTGGCGCAGCCGGGCAATCCCAAACCGCGAATTTTTCGTTTGAAAGCGGATAAGGCGGTGATTAATCGGCTGGGGTTTAACAATGGCGGGTTGGAGGGATTTCTTGCGAATTTCGCACAAGCGGATAAGCGCAAAGGCATCGCCGGGGCGAATATCGGCAAGAACAAAGCGACCGTTGATGCGGTGTCGGATTATGTCATCGGGTTGAAGGCGGTGTACGGCGCGGCGGATTATGTCACGATCAATATTTCTTCGCCCAATACGCAAGGATTACGCGCGTTGCAGGGGCGTGAAGCGCTGGGGCAGTTGCTGCGCGCGTTGCAGGCAACACGCGCAGAATGCATGACGACTAGCGGCAAAACCACGCCGATGCTGTTGAAGGTGGCGCCGGATTTGACGGCGGGCGAGACGGAAGACGTGGTGGAGATGGTGCTGCAATTTGGCGTTGACGGGATTATCGTCAGCAATACGACGGTGAGCCGCCCGGTGTCGTTGATGAGTAATTACGCGGCGCAGACAGGGGGCTTGAGCGGCAAGCCACTGTTTTCGCTGTCCACGGAAATGCTGCGGAATTTTTATACGCTCACCGGTGGCAAGCTGCCGCTGATCGGTGTCGGTGGGATTGCGTCGGCGCATGATGCGTATATGAAAATTCGCGCAGGCGCATCGCTTGTACAGCTGTATACGGCACTGGTGTATCAGGGCTTCGGCGTGGTGCGCGAGATTCAGGTCGGGCTTGCGGAATTGCTGAAGCGCGATGGGTTGACGCATGTAGGGCAGGCGGTTGGCGTGGACGCGCGTTAGTCAGAAAATGGCCAGCCCAGCCAGGGCTTACCGCAGCAATTTATTCCAGAAATTATTGCCAAGCGCACCGCGCGATTCCTGGGGCGGTTCTTCTTGTTGCGCGGGCGCGTTCGGCTGCGACGGGTATTGCGGCGCGTTGGAATTGTTCTGCCACGGCAGGGCCGCAGGGGCGACGTAGCCGGAGCTGACAGGAAGGCTGGTGGCCGGTGTGCCGGTGAGGGCGGCGAGCATGAAGTTATGCCAGATTTCGGCGGGCATCATGCCGCCGGTGACTTTTTTCATTGGCGTGTTGTTGTCGTTGCCGACCCAGACGCCCGTGACTAAGTCCGGGGTATAGCCCATGAACCACGCGTCGCGGTAATCCGAGGTGGTGCCGGTTTTGCCAGCGGCGGGACGGCCGATATTAGCGGCTTTAGCGGTGCCGTTGGCGATAACGTTCATCAGCATGTCGTTCATTTCGCCGACGATGCCGGTGGCGATGACCTGACCTTTATCTGACGGGATGCGTTTGAAGATGACTTCGCCTTTGGCGTTGTCGATTTCGGTGATGCCGTAGGTGTTGACGATGGCTCCGTTGGCGGCCATGTGTGCGTAAGCGTTGGTGAGTTCTAACAAGGTGACTTCTGTGGAGCCGAGCGCGATGCTCGGGAGTGGTTCGATTTCGCTGTTTATGCCGAGGCGGTGCGCCATGGCGACCACGCGGTCAAAGCCGACGCGCTGGGCGACTTGTACGGCGACGGTGTTGACCGAATGGGTGACGGCTTCTTTGAGCGGCACGGTGCCAATGTATTTGCCGGTGTAGTTATGCGGGGTCCACCAGCCGCCGACGATTTTGACGCTGACGGGTTGGTCGGTGACCATCATTTGCGGGGTGAGGCCATCCTCTAAGCCAGCGAGATAAACGAAGAGTTTGAACGATGAGCCGGGCTGGCGTAACGACTGCGTGGCACGATTATACTGGCTTTCGGCATAGGAGCGGCCTCCGATCATGGCGCGGATTGCGCCGTCGGGGGACATGGAGACGAGCGAGGCTTGGGTGGCGTTGTGCGGGCTGCCTTCCTTGTCCATGATGTCGTTGACGGCTTTTTCGGCGAGGGCTTGCCATTCAGGACGCAGCGTGGTGGTGACGACGATGTCTTCTTGCAGGTTGCCTAAATATTCGGGGATCTGGTCTAAAATCCAGTCGGAGAAGTAGTAGGTGCTCTGCGCGTTGCGCTTGCGTTCGGACATGGTGCGCACGAGGTCTTCGCGGGCGTGCTGGGACTGGCGTTCGGTTAAATATCCGGCATCTTGCATGTTGATGAGGACCTGCGTTGCGCGGTCGCGCGAGAGGCGCGGGTTGGAGGTGGGCGCGAAGCGGGAGGGTGCTTTGAGCAGGCCTGCGATGATGGCGGATTCCGGGAGGGTGAGTTCGCGCGCGGATTTGTCGAAATAACGGTGGGCGGCGGCGTCGACGCCATAATTGCCAGCGCCGAGATAGACGCGGTTTAAGTAGATGCTGATGATTTCTTCTTTGGTGAAGTGGTGCTCAAGTTTGAGCGCAAGCAACATTTCTTTCATTTTGCGGGCGAAGGAACGCTCGGGCGTGAGGAAAACGTTTTTGGCGACCTGCTGGGTGATGGTGGAGCCGCCCTGCACCACGTGGTGGGCGCGGATGTTGGCGACGGTGGCACGTGCAAGGCCGAAAGGGTCGATGCCGAAATGATGATAGAAATTGCGGTCTTCGGTGGCAACGACGGCGTCGATCAGGGAGGAGGGGAGATCGTGGAAGCGGACGTAATCGCCGTAGACGTCGCCAGCGCTGCCGATGATTTTTCCGTCTTCGGATTTGATGACGATGCTGGGCGCTTTGGTGAATTTATTGAGGTCCTTGATGCTTGGCAGATCGTAGGAATAATATGCGACGACCAGCGCGACGGCGACGGCGCACACGAGAGCGAAGCGGATGGCGAAGGTGCGTATGCGGGATTTTTTTCGGCGTTTCGGCTTGGGTTTATAATTCGGATACGAATTTTCCGTGCGGCGGATGGTGCCGGATTTGGATTCCATTTGCGGTGTGCCGCGCGATTTTTTCTTTTTCTTGCGCGGGAAAATTTTGCGCAGTTTTTTCTTAAGTTTCTTCAGCATTATTTTTTATCCCTTTTCAGCACGTAGCGCAGCTTGCGCACGGCAAGGTCGGCGAGTTGTTTTTGCGGCACGCGCGGCGAACCCATGACGGAGACTTCGCGCATGGTGACGGTGTCGATAGCAGTGATTTTGACGAACGCACCGAGCCTTGTAAATTCCACGATGACGCCTTCTTCGTTGTCATCGGTCATACTTCCACATCTTCGGGAAGTACGGTATCGGGCAGCTTTTCGATGCGTACGCGGGTGACTTGCGTAGCTTCCTTGGAGATCACGATGAAGCGGAAGCCGTGCAGGTCGAATTGTTCGGAGACCGAGGGGATGGTTTCGGCCTCGTGGATGAGCAGGCCCGCCACCGTGTTGGCTTTGTCTTCGGGCAGGTTCCAGTCGAGCTGGCGGTTCATGTCGCGCACGCTCATGGCGCCGTTGACGTAGTAGGCGTTTTCGGCGGCTTTCTGGATGTCGGTTTCGCCTTCGTCGTGCTCGTCTTCAATGTCGCCGACGATTTCTTCGATAATGTCTTCAAGGGAGACGATGCCTTTCCACGCGCCGTACTCGTCGACCACAAAGGCAAAGTGCTGGCGCTTGCTGCGGAAGGCGAGTAGCTGGTCGCGCAGATTCGTGGTTTCGGGGATGAACCAGGGTTTAACGCAGATGCTGAGAATGGAGTTGGTGGTGAAGGTGGCACCGGTGAGGTCGTTGAATTCGGTCAGGGCTTTGACGAGGTTTTTGACGTGCAGCAGGCCCACGATGTTGTCCGGCTCGTCGCGCCATAGGGGGATGCGGCTGTGGAGATTGGAAAGCGCGAGTTCGATGAGTTTGGGCGCGGGCATGTCGGCGTCGAGGGTTTCAACCTGCTTGCGGTGGGTCATGATGCTTTCGATGAAGATGTCTTCGAGGTCCAGGATGCCGCCGAGCATATCGCGGTCCTGCTTCACCATCTTGCCTTCCCTGTGGTGCAACTCGATGGCGCCGCGGATAACATCGGAGGCGGAGATGAGCGAGCTGCCGCTGGTTTTGCTGATGCCGAACACTTTAAAAATCAAATTGATAAACACCTGAATGCTGCGCGTCACCGGATAAAGCAGCCAGACGAAGAGTTGCAGCGCGGGCGCAAAGCGCAGCGACACGCGCTCGGAATGGTGGATGGCGTAGGTTTTGGGTAGCACTTCGGTGAATACGACGACCAGAAGGGTCATGACCAGCGTGGTGACGACGAGTTCCTGGCCGTTGCCGAAATATTTGATGGAGAGGGAGGTCGCCATCACCGATGCTGCGATGTTGACGACGTTGTAGCCCAGCAGCACCGTCGAGATCATCGACTCTTTGTCGCGCTTAAGTTTGCTTACGAGTTTGGCGGGTTTATTGCCATCCATCACGAGCTGGTAAATGCGCGCGCGGGAGATGGCCGTCATGGCGGTTTCGGCCGCCGAGAAGAACGCCGAAATCAACAGAAACAGGAAAATCGCAACGCCGTAGAAAATCAGCTCATCGTTCATAGGAGGCGCACTATATTACGCGGCCACGGCCTGCGCAAGGATATCTCGGAGTAAATCTGGATTAACTTCTTGCGTAATAAACGCTTTTCCGATGCCGCGGGCGAGGATGAAGGTGAGCTTGCCGTTGGCAACTTTTTTATCGCGGGTGAAATGTTCTATTAAGCGTTCGATATCCCAATCTTTTTTAACTGAAAGCGGGGAAGAGGGGAGGCCGGTTTTTTCGTAGTGGGACAGGACTGAGTCGAGGTCGTGCTGGGGGCACAGGCCCATGCGGACCGAGGTTTTGAAGGCCATGACCATGCCGATGGCAACCGCTTCGCCATGAAGCAGTGTGTCGGAAAAACCGGTTTCTGCTTCGAGGGCATGGGCGAAGGTGTGTCCGAAATTTAGAAGTGCGCGGATGTTTTGTTCTTTTTCGTCGGCAGCGACGATGGCGGCTTTGGCAGCACAGGATTTGACGATGGCGTGGGACATGAGTTTTAAGTCGCCAGCGAGTAGGGCGGGGCCGTTTTTGTCGAGCCAGTGGAAAAATTCGGGGTCGTTGATGAAGCCGTATTTGACCATCTCGGCGTAACCGGCCAGTAACTCGCGCTTATCCAAGGTAGCAAGCGTGGTGACGTCGGCGAGGACCATCAGGGGCTGGTAGAAGCTGCCGATAAGGTTTTTGCCGAATTTGGAATTGATGCCGGTTTTACCGCCGACGGAGCTGTCGACTTGCGAGAGCAAGGTGGTGGGGATTTGGATGAAGGGGATGCCGCGTAAGAGCACGCTCGCGGCGAAGCCCGTTAGATCGCCGATGACGCCGCCCCCGAGGGCAATCAACGTGGTGGCGCGGTCCGGTTTTTGTTCGAGGATGGTTTCCATGAGGCTGGAAAACGCGTCTAGGCTTTTGGTACCTTCGCCGGGCTGGACGATGACGGAGCGGCAGCGGATCTGCTTGTCTTCAAGAGCGTTGGTGAGGCGGTGGAGGTAGAAGCGCGCCACGGTGGAGTCGCTGACAATAATGACTTTGCCGCCGGGGACGAGCGCGGCGATGCGCTCGCCGCAGGTGGCGAGGAGGCGTTCGCCGACATGGATGTCGTAGGCGCGGTCGCCGAGTTCGACGCGTAGGGTTTCGCTCATTGGGCGGTGGCCTTTAACTTGGAAAGCTCGCCAATGATGCTGTCGACGACGGTTTCGTGTAGGCCAGCATTGCTGTCGATGGTGATGTCGGCTTGCGCGTAGATGGGGTAGCGCTCTTCCATCAGGCGGGTGAGGATGACGCCTTTGTCGCCGGTTTTAAGCAGCGGGCGGGTGTCGCGGCGTGAGACGCGTTCGAGCAGGATGTCGAGGTCGGCTTTGAGCCAGATGGAAATGCCTTTGGCCTGAATCGCTTCGCGGATGGCGGGTTGGATGAAGGCACCGCCGCCGGTGGCGAGCACGCAAGGCGGGCCGCTGAGAAGGCGGAGCAGCACGCGCTGCTCGAGATCGCGGAAAATGGCTTCGCCGTAGGTTTCGAAAATATCGGCGATGGAGCAACCGGCGGCTTCGACGATTTCATTGTCGGAGTCGATGAATTGCAGATCGAGCGTAGTGGCGAGGCGCCGTCCGATAGTGGATTTGCCAGCGCCCATGAGGCCGACCAATACGATCGGTTTTGAGATGGTTATGTGTGGGCCGCTCGTCATTGGGTGTTGTCGTTGTCGTTGCTTATGTTATATTTCGTTCGAAGATACAAAACTTAAAGGAAAATGCAAAGAATGCAACATAAGCGCGTTATTTCACCATTTGGATTCATTAAACTGGCTCTGGGCCTTGCTTTGGTGGTGGGAATCGCCTCGCTGATGACGGCCAATATCCCGGCCCCGCAACACCCGATTGAGAAAGAGCTGGATGCCAAGGCGTTCCTCGAGCAGCCTGCCAAGCAGTAATTCCGAAATCGAGCCATTTATTGAAATGATGGTGGCCGAGCGCGGGGCTTCGGCCAATACGGTCGACGCGTATCAGCGGGATCTTGTTGATTTTATTGCCTTCCTGAAGAAAAAATCGCTGACGCTGGAAACGGTGGCGCGTGGCGATATTGAAGCGTTCATGAGCCATTTGAGCAAGGCCGGGATTGCACCGAGGACCGCGGCGCGCAAGCTTTCTGCGATTCGCCAGCTGTTCCAGTTTATGTTTAATGAGAAGCAGCGCGGTGATAATCCATCGGCGACGCTGGAAACGCCCCGCATGGGGAAATATTTGCCTAAGACGTTGAGCATCGAACATGTCGAGGCGTTGCTGAATGTGGCGCGGGATGATGATTCGCCGAAGGGGGTGCGGTTGCAGGCGATGATGGAATTGTTGTACGGCGCGGGCTTGCGGGTGTCAGAGCTGGTGGGGCTGAAATTATCGGCGTTGCAGGTGAAGCAGGGTAAAATTGTCGATGCAGATTTTCTGGTAATTCACGGCAAGGGGAACAAGGAACGGCTGGTGCCGCTGCACGGCAAGGCACAAAAGGCGCTCACGAAATATATCGGCGTGCGCGAAGTTTTTTTGACGGAGAAAAAACCGTCGGCGTTTTTATTTCCGTATCACCGCGCAGAAGGGTTTGTGACGCGGCAGCAATTCGGGGTGCTGCTCAAGGAGCTGGCGGTGAAGGCGAAGATCGATCCAGAATTCTTATCGCCGCATACGCTTCGGCATTCGTTTGCCACGCATTTGCTCGAAGGTGGGGCGGATTTGCGCGTGATTCAGGAATTGCTGGGGCATTCTGATATTTCAACGACGCAGATCTATACGCATGTGGCGGGCGAGCGGCTGAAGAAGCTGGTGCAGGAGAATCATCCGTTAGCGCGCAGTGAGGCGCAGGAAGACGCCTAGCATCATCGGCAGTAAGGCCCAGCCGATTTCGCTGATAGCGACGAAGAGAATCACCGGAGCAGAGAAGTGTAGCAGGGCGAGGCTGACGCCGAGGGCAGCGTTGTTGAAGCTGGAGCTGGTGGTGTAGGTGATGCGTTCTTCGCGCGGGCGTTTGGGGAATAAATAGTAGCCGAAGGCGATGTAGGTGGCGAAGCAGCAGAGCGCTACGAGTAGTGCTGAGATGAGGCCTTCACCGCTTAGGATGACGTCTCGCTGTTTGGCGATGGCCATGGCGATTACGAAGGCGACAAGTAGCACGGACCAGATTTTATTTTGTGAATAGATGTAGGCGGCGCTGCGGTGATGGCGGCGGGTGATGGCGTAGATCGACATCGGTAGGAAGACGCACCAGACCATAGTCATGAAAAGCGCGGCCGGGGAGGGCGTGGCTTCGATGCCGCCGAGCATGGCGAATTGGAGCGGGATTAGAAAGGGCGTGAGGAGCTGGCTCACGATGACGATGGCAAAAGCAGGCGCGATGGCGCCGCCGAAGATGGAGGCGAAGGCGGGGCTGGAGACGGCGGCGGGCAGCGTCGATAGCAAAAAGACGCCAGCGGCGTATTGAGGGGCGAGCTGGCGGGCGATGAACCAGAGAAGGCCGGGCAGGAGGCAATAGCGCAGTACATAAAACAGCAAAATATTTTTCCAGCGCAGCGAGGCGAAACCGCCGTCGCGCAGGCGGTAGCAGGAGATGAACATCAGCATGGCGAGCGCGATGACGACGGCGAAGTTGGGAATGGCGCCAAATGCGGGAATAGCGAGGCCCGCGCCGCAGGAAAGCAGCAGGACAATGCCGAAATGGGTTTCGATAAATTTTTTAATATCAAACTATTGGGTTGGCTGCGTCATTGCTATTACTTGTCGTTAAGAAATTTTGTGGTAAACTATACAGTATCTTACACAGAGGTTGAACATGAAAGACTTTCCAGATGTGATCGTTGTTCCAGCGGGCCGCTCGCCGAGCTATTTAAACGGTGAGGCGCTGACCGGCGCGCTGGTGGGTGATGTGCTGAGCGATAATATCGTAGGCACGCTGGCGGGCGGGGCGATTGGCGGCATGATCGGCAAGGAACGGATGCAGCATGAATCGGAGCACGGGCGCGAAGTGCATAAGCCGGGGTCGCTGGGCGGGAAGCTGGCGTTTAACGGGATTGTCGGCGGGGTGGTTGCGGGGTTGTTCGCGGCGGCGCTGGCGATGTCGGGCATGGTGCTGATTGCGGCGGGAATTGTCGCGGGCGGGGCGGCGATTGGTAGTGCGATCGGGTATGTGTCGCATCAGGGTAAGGTGAAGGATTACGACGCGGCGAAATCGTATTTCGAACGTCACGGCGGGCATTATGAAGGGCGCGAGCGCGAAGCCCAGAAATCGCAGAGCAAGCCGTATCAGGTGACGCCCGAGGAATACGCGCTGTTGCAGCAGAAGCTGGCGGCGGCGAAGCAACCGCATCCGCAGGGTGTGGAAGCAGCGCAAGGGATGGCGGTTGCGGCGCGGTAGTTTGCAGCATTGTTCAGCTTGTAAAAAAGGCAGCCCGGGAGCTGCCTTTTTTACAAGCGAAAGGCGGTTATGCCAAAGCGACGCGGCGGCGGGCCATGTAGCCCATGCCCAGAAGGGCGAGCACGAAGACAGGCCAGCTTGCCGGAAGCGGCACGGCGGATAACGGCGTAACGGGGTGGAAGCTGGAAATATTGGTGGGGCGGAAGATACCCGCCTGTCCACTGCTGTTGCGGCTCAGGACATCTGCGGAGAAGAAATTGGTGTGGCTACCTGCGGGGGAATAGACCACGTAGGAATCGATAACCGGGCCGCCGGGGGAGTGGCTGTTATCGCCGGGGGTGCCGAAATCGCGGATGTTGTAGAAGGCGTCAAGACCGACTTGGGTGGTGGCGCTTGACGCGCGCGGGGCAGTCAACTCGTCGTAGGTGCCGAAATCAAGGATGCCGCCGCCGATATAAGCCGGGTTATAATTCCATTAGATCTGCGCGCCACCCACCGGGATGCCGGTGACGCTGTTGGCGGTTAAACCCAGCTGTGTCGGGGCGACGATGGCAACGTCGCGGTCGAATGTGATAGTGGAACAACTGTAATATAAAGACTATTCTTTGCTGCTGAGCATGGTGGCCGCAAGGCCTAGCAATCCGCCGACGGCGGCACCGCTGATGGTGTTGGTCGCCACGACGCTACTGGGCGCATTGTTCATCGGCAGGTAGCTGGCGATGGATTCGGCGAGGTTCATCATTGGCATGCTTTGCAACCAGATGCGTCCCGGGCCGGTGAGCGTGGCGAGGAACAGGCCTTCGCCGCCGAATAGGAGGTTTTTGACCCCGCCCACCATCTGGATATCGGTGGTGACGGTGGGGTTTTGCACGCCGATATGACCGGCGTGGACGAGAAGGCGTTCGCCGGGTTGCAGGTCTTTGACGACCAGCTCGCCTGCAAGGTCGAGCCAGACCGTGCCGGGGCCGGTGACGCGCTGGAGGATGAAGCCTTCACCGGCGAAGAAGCCAGCACCTAAGCGCTTTTGCCATGCGATGTCGAGGCCCACGGATTTTTCGGCGCAGAGGAAGGTTTCTTGGCGGCACAGCAGCGACTCGCCGTCTTTTAAGGTGACGGGCATGATGGTGCCGGGGAATTTGGAGGCGAAGGCGATGTTGCCGCCGCTGCGGGCGGTGAAGCTGGTGACGAACAGCGATCCGCCGGAGAGGCTGCGCTTAATCCCGGCGAAGAGCCCGCCGCCGGTGTGGGTGTCCATGTCGATGCTGTCGCTCATCCATGCCATCGTGCTGGTCTGGCTGTAGACCTGCTCGCCGGGGGCGAGGTCGATGGAGACGGTCTGCATGGTGGTGCCGTTGATTTCGTATTGCATGGGTGGGCCTTTTTATTTTCAGGGATTATATCATCGGCAGTAATCGGCGGGCAATTATTTTGCGGCGTTTGAATGCAGTTGAGCGGCACGGGCGCGGTTCATCGTGGCTTTACAGGCGATGGTATCAGAGCTGGCCATCGTTCCTGTGCGTTCGTCGGATTGGTAGGCGCATTCAGCATCGCGGTATGCTAGCCAGCGTGTTTGCACTTCTTTTAAGGCCGGGGTTGCGGCGGTGGTTTTTAAAGCATCCTGAAAGGCCTGTTCGGAACCAGGCAGGTCAAACGTACAGGTGGCCATTTCTACAGGCGAGGTTAAATCGGGGTGTGCTCGCAGGCACTCCTTTTCGCTGGGTAGCGCACGTGCGGCAGCGGATAGCAATAAGATAGTGGCGAGAAATATTCGTTTCATTGGTCTACTTAATAAAAAAAGGCGGAGCCGGTTTCCCATGCTCCGCCTTGCGGGTAGTTATTTTATTGTTTAGCTGCAGCCGCTCGTGCCGCCGCAGGTGTTGCATTTCATGCAGGTGCCGTTGCGGACCAGGGTGAAGTTGCCGCATTCGCCGCAGGCGTCGCCTTCGTAGCCTTTGGCTTTGGCCTGGCGGATGCGTTCTCGCACGACGGTGTTTTCCTGCACGGAGACGCCGACATGGACGCCAATAACATTTCCTGGGGTGCCTTCGTGCTCGGTTTTGAGGTACGCTTTGGTTTCAATCACCGGGTCGTTGGCGACCGCAAGCGCACCGTGGCTTACGGCTTGCGGGGCTGTGTTGGAGACCACGTAGAGCTGGCCGCGCACGAAGCCGTTGCTGGCGGCTTTGTTGAAGAGTTGCGGTAGTTCCGGTTGGTCGGTGGCGCGGGTGGAATCACCCTCGCCGCGGCCGATGGAATCGGAGCGCAGGTCGCCCATTTCGACATGGGCGAGGTCGTTGCGGCCGAGATAGGAGATGGCGAGTTCGCGGAAGAGGTAGTCGAGGATGGAGGTCGACATCTTGATTGCCTCGTTGCCTTCGACCATGCCGTTAGGTTCGAAACGGGTGAAGGTGAAGGCGTCGACGTATTCTTCGAGTGGCACGCCGTATTGCAGGGCGATGGAAACGGCGATGGCGAAGTTGTTCATCAGCGAACGGAACGCCGCGCCTTCCTTGTGCATATCGACGAAGATTTCGCCGATATTGCCGTCTTCGTATTCGCCGGTGCGCAGGTACACTTTATGGCCGCCGACGGTGGCTTTCTGGGTGTAGCCTTTGCGGCGCTCGGGCATGCGCTTGCGTTCTGTCGAGTGCACGATGCGCTCGACGATTTTCTGCGCGATGGCGGCGGGCTGGCGAAGTTCTTTGACCTCGATCTGGCGCTGATCGTCGTCGTCCACGTTGCTGAGTTCAGCGGCGATGGAGGCGTTGAGCGGCTGCGACAGCTTGGAGCCGTCGCGGTAGAGGGCGTTGGCTTTGAGGCAGAGTTTCCACGACATGAGGTAGGCGTCTTTGCATTCCTCGACGGTGGCGTTGTTGGGCATGTTGATGGTTTTGGAGATGGCGCCCGAGATGTAGGGCTGGACGGCGGCCATCATGAGGATATGGCTGGCGGCCGAGAGGAAGCGCTTGCCTTTTTTGCCGCACGGGTTGGCGCAGTCGAACACGGCGTAGTGCTCTTCTTTCAGGTGCGGCGCGCCTTCGACGGTCATGGTGCCGCAGCAATATTCGTTGGCCATGTCAATGTCGACTTTCATGAAGCCGAGGGAGGCGAGCATGTCGAAGTTGAAATCGTCGAGCTGGGCTTGCGTGAAACCGAGTTTGGTTTTGCAGAACTCTTCGCCAAGCGTCCATTTGTTGAAGGCGAATTTGATTTCGAAGGCGGCGCCGAGGGATTTTTCGATTTTGGCGAGGGCCTCGTCGTTAAAGCCTTTGGTGCGAAGCAGCGCATGGTTGACGCCGGGGGCGTCTTTGAGCGTGCCGTTGCCTACCGCGTAGGCGATGATTTCGGCTTGCTGTTTTTGCGGGTAGCCGAGGACTTTTAAGGCTTCGGCGACTTGCTGGTTGATAATTTTGAAGTAACCGCCGCCAGCGAGTTTTTTAAACTTCACGATGGCGAAGTCAGGCTCGATGCCGGTGGTGTCGCAGTCCATGACCAGACCGATGGTGCCGGTCGGGGCGATACAGGTGGCTTGCGCGTTGCGGTAGCCGTATTTCTCGCCGAGCATGATGGCGGAGTCCCATGCTTTTTTAGCGGCTTTGACCAGCGCTTTGTCGGTGCATTTGGCGATGTCGAGCGGCACGGGCGAGATGGAGAGCTCTTCGTAACCAGCGGCTTCGCCGAGCGCGGCGCGGCGGTGGTTGCGCATAACACGCATCATGTGGGCTTTGTTGGCTTCGTAACCGTCGAAGGGCCCGAGTTCTTTGGACATTTCGGCGGACGCCGCGTAGGAGGTGCCGGTCATGATGGCGGTGATGGCACCGGCGATGGCGCGGCCTTCGGCGGAATCATACGGAACGCCGGTCGCCATGAGCAGGCCGCCGATATTGGCGTAGCCGAGGCCTAGCGTGCGGTATTCATAGGAGAGGCGTGCGATTTCCTTGGAGGGAAACTGCGCCATCAGAACCGAGATTTCGAGCACGACGGTCCACAAGCGCGCGGCGTATTCAAAGGATTTGATGTCGAAGATGCCGTTGTCCTGTTTGAACTTGAGCAGGTTGATGGAGGCAAGGTTGCAGGCAGTGTCGTCTAGGAACATGTATTCCGAGCACGGATTGCTGGCGCGGATGCGGCCGGATTCCGGGCAGGTGTGCCACTCGTTGATGGTGGTATCGTATTGCAGGCCGGGATCGGCACAGGCCCATGCGGCGTAGGCGATCTGTTCCCAGAGGTCGCGCGCGGGGATGGTATCGGACACTTTGGAGTCGCGGCGGCGGATGAGGTGCCACGGTTTGTCTTCTTCGACGGCTTCTAAGAATTCGTTGGTGAGGCGGACGGAGTTGTTCGAGTTCTGACCCGAGACGGTGCGGTAGGCTTCGGAATCCCAGTCGGTGTCGTATTCGGGGAAGTCGAGGTCCGTGTAGCCTTGTTTTGCGAACTCGATGACGCGCTGGATGTAGTTATCCGGGATCAGGGATTTGCGGGCGTCGCGAAGGGCGGTTTTGAGCGCCGGGTTGTCAGAGGCGGAAAAGCGCGTGTCGGAATCCGAGATGGTGCAGGCGGCCATGATGGCTTGCAGATGCCTGCGGCATAGCTTGGAGCCGGTGACGAGGGCTGCGACTTTTTGTTCTTCTAAGACTTTCCAGTTAATGAATTCCTGAATGTCGGGATGGTCGATGTCGATCACGACCATTTTAGCGGCGCGGCGGGTGGTGCCGCCGGATTTGATGGCACCTGCGGCGCGGTCACCGATTTTGAGGAAGGACATGAGCCCGGAGGATTTTCCGCCGCCGGAAAGGTTTTCGCCGGAGCCGCGAAGGTCGGAGAAGTTGGAGCCGGTGCCGGAGCCGTATTTGAACAGGCGGGCTTCGCGTTCCCAGAGGTCCATGATGCCACCGTCGTTGACGAGGTCGTCGGAGACGGACTGGATGAAGCAGGCGTGCGGCTGCGGACGCTCATAGGCGGATTTGGATTTGGTGACTTTGCCGGTTTCGGGGTCTACGTAGAAATGGCCTTGCGACGGGCCGTCGATGCCGTAGGCCCAGTGAAGGCCGGTGTTGAACCATTGCGGAGAGTTGGGGGCCGCCATCTGGCTTGCGAGCATGAAGCACATTTCGTCGAAGAAGGCACGGGCGTCTTCTTCGGTGTCGAAATAGCCACCCTTCCAGCCCCAATATGTCCATGCACCGGCGAGGCGGTTGAAGACCTGCTTAGCGGAGGTTTCGCCGACAAGGCGCTGATCGACCGAGAGTTTTTCAAGTGCCGCTTCGTCGGGCACATTGCGCCACAGCCACGAAGGGACGGTTTCTTCTTCAATCTTTTTAAGGCAAGCGGCGATGCCAGCTTTGCGGAAATATTTCTGCGAGATGACGTCGCATGCAACCTGCGACCACGCTTCGGGGACTTCGGTGCCGAGGGCTTCGAAAACGGTAGAACCGTCCGGATTCTTCATCACGACGTCGACTTTTTTGAAGGCGATTGCGTCATAAGGCGACGGTGCATTCTTTGATGCTTGCGCGCTCGCTTTGGTGAAGTGTCTTTCAATACGCATAATGTGGTCCCCCAATAATCTAATATATAGTCCCTGAAGCCAGCATTTCCAAGGGTTTCCCCGAGATTATGCCACAAAATTTAGTGTCGGCTGCCCCTCTTGATTCCTTAAACATGGAAAAAACAGTGTGAAGCCGGTGTGATTTAGTCTGGCGTCTGCCAAAAAGTTCGCAATCAAAATGTAACATTACAAATTTGTAATGACAACTACATATTGTGAGCCCATAGACGATTTGCCACCAGATGCTGTGGATATTTCGGTTATCAAACGGATGTGAATTATGTGGATAAGTGGTCGCGACTAAAGCAAAAACATGAGTTTTTAGCGGTGTGGATATTGGGGATAAAAAGGGAAAAACGACAGGTCAGCGCCGCTTGGTCGGACAGTGTCCGCAGGCGATGTTTTCTACATATAGTGGTGAGGAGCGGTCAGATGGCGTCAATGCGTGTCCGCATGCCGGGCACATCGTCGCCGTTTCGGACGATTTTAATCCGTGGCCGACGGCTACGCGTTCGTCGAACACGTAGCACTCGCCGTTCCATGTGCTTTCGGCTTCCGGCACCTCTTCGAGGTATTTGAGGATGCCGCCTTTTAAATGGTAGACGTGCTCAAAGCCTTGGGCGAGCATCCATGACGTGAATTTTTCGCAGCGTATGCCGCCGGTGCAGAAGGTGGCAATCTTCTTGTCTTTATAGTTCTCCATATTATGACGGACGAAGTCAGGGAGTTCTTTGAAGGTACGGGTTTTGGGATCGATAGCGTTTTCGAAAGTGCCCAGATGCGTTTCGTAGGCGTTGCGGGTGTCGAGGACGATCGTGTCGGGGTCGGTGATGAGGGCGTTCCAGTCTTTGGGGTCGACATAGATGCCTTTGAGGGACGGGTCGATCGGCTCGCCGAGTGAGATGGTTTCTTTTTTGAGGCGAACTTTGGTGCGGGCGAAGGGTTCGCGCGGGGCGGTAGATTCTTTATGGTCGAATGGGCCGTAAGCTGCCTTTAAATAATAGAGGAAGGCGTCGATGGATTCGCGGCTGCCTGCGACGGTGCCGTTGAAGCCTTCGGCCGCGATGAGGACGGAACCTTTGATGCCAAGGCGCACCATTTCCTCCTTAAGCAGTTGTTTATGTTCCGCAAAATAGGGGAAATCAAAAAAGTGGTAGAATGCTGCGACGACAAACGACATAATGCCCGTAGTTTTTTGACTGATGTATACCCAGATTCATTTCCCAGCAAGAGCCATATGGAAAATCCTGAATTTAAAATAGAAATGATCCTTCCCAAAGACGATATCTTTATTTATGGGCAGGATAATGAGGTGACGGTGAAGGTGACGCCTGTGGTTAAAGGCACGCAAGGCGACGGGGCACGGGAAGAAATCTGCACGGGCGCATGGGCGTCCCATAATAGTCCGGTTGAGCTGGTGTTGATCGGCGCGGGACTGCGCGGTGGGGATGTGTCGCATTCAATGCGTTTCGACGGCAACAAGGAACAGGTGTTCACTTTCAAGCGCCGCCCGGATGAGCGCGGGGAGGGACCGTGTTTCCTGCATCTTGAAGTGCTGCAGAGTGGGGAAGAAATGAGCTCGATTAGCGCCTATGGTAAGAATGTGTCGGCGGTGCCGGTGGTGGAACAGGAACGTAAAGCAGGCATGGTGGGAAGGTAGCATATGGTCATTAATATTAATCCCAATCGTATTAACGTATCCGGAGGTGCCAGTAGCAAAACGTCGCAGCAGCGCCAGCAGGAAACCGAAGCGCAACAAAGCGCCTATGTTGTGCCCAAACGCTCGGACATTAATTTTATCCCCGCGGCGGAAAGCTTGCGCACGCTGATCAGCAGCGCCGTGGCGTCGCTGCGCAAGGGCGTTTACTGGGATCGCGGGACGATCCTCAACCTGATCGTGTAATTATCCGTGGTTAGGAACGTGAGTCTGCCTGCTGATGAGCAGAGCCGTAAAGCGCAGTTCGACGCCATGCTCAGCGCCAGCGCCAACAGGCTCGAATTTTCGCAAGGTCACAACGGGGAAAAAATTGCCCTGCATCAACGTGCTGGCATGACCAATGCGCCGATGACGGCGGTGCTGGAAATGACCGTGCGCGGAACGAGCCGCGAGCGGCTGTTTTTCAGAGATCGATTGTTTGAGGAGCTGGGCGTGGCCGGGACTGAATTCAGCGAAGGCAGGGCCTCGCATTTGACCATCCGGGACCAGAAGATGATTACCACCGTGCTGGAATATGCTGCCAAGACGCAGCAGCGGATGAAAGTGTCGACCGCCATCTGGAGCGCGCTGTGCGAGAGAGTGACGGTGTCTTACGCCGGGGACCAGAAACCGGCGATGGGGTTTGTGTTTACCGAATGGATGCGCTCGGGCGCGTTCGCGCTTTCGACAGACGCGGCACGGCAGTTATGCCCGGCCGATAAGGAGCAGACCGGCAATGTGGCGGCGCTGCAATATTATTGCCAGCATGGGCGCAACCCGGCGGAAAAGTTTAGTCCCGCTTACTGATATTGAGGTTGGCCCGGGGCGGGCATGTTGCAGTTGGCGACGCATGCCGTATGCGGGATGACCTGCCCGCCGCAATTGCTGTAGCACATGTTGTAATCCCCGGCGCATTGGGCCTGGCACGCTTCCTGCTCGCAGCTACCTGAGGGGGCGGAGTAGAAATTGCTGTGATCTTTCTTGATGAGCTTGCCCTGAGCTTTGCGTTCCTGCACGTAGGAATCGAAATCGAGGTCGGCCTGATAGCGGGCATTGTGCTCGGCGACGCTCATGTTGATAGCGCATTGCTGCGTCTGGATGGAGCATGACTGGCGGCAGTTCTGATGCATCCCAAGGCAATTATTCAGGCACATGCGGCCGTTTTCACTTTTGGGCGGTATGAGCTGGTAATTGGTCTGGTACTGGGGCTGTGGCGGGCCGCAGGAGACCAGCAGGAATAATAACAAAATGCTTGTTAGGCGGGGTTTTATGTTCATACTCGTCCTGTAGATGCTGCGCGAGCATAGCGGTTTGCGGCGCGAGCACAAGTAACAATAGTTCATTGAGAGATGCTATGGCCTTTGACTGGGAAGATCCCTTATTATTGCAAGAACAGCTCACCGACGAAGAGCGGATGGTGCAGGATTCGGCGCGCGGGTATGCGCGCGGGAAACTGTTCCCGCGGATTATCGAAGCGAATCGTCATGAGACATTCGATACGGCCATCATGAAGGAAATGGGCGAGCTGGGGCTGTTCGGCGCGACCATCGAAGGCTATGGCTGCGCGGGCGTAAGCCATGTGGCGTCGGGGCTGATCTGCAAGGAAATTGAATGGGTGGATTCGGGCTATCGTTCGGCGCTTTCGGTGCAGTCGAGCTTAGTGATGCATCCAATCTATGCGTTCGGCACGGAAGAACAGAAAGAACATTATCTGCCTAAGCTCGCGCGCGGCGACATGATCGGTTGTTTCGGACTGACCGAACCCGACCACGGCTCCGACCCGAGTGGTATGGTGACGCGCGCCACCCGTAGCACGGGGGGCTTTATTTTGTCGGGGGCTAAGAACTGGATTACGAATTCGCCGGTGGCGGATGTGTTTGTCGTTTGGGCGAAGGTGTATGGGTTGGAGGGGACGCCTGATGGGACGATTAAGGGCTTTATTCTCGATAAGGGGATGAAGGGTTTGTCGGCGCCGAAGATCGAGGGCAAGATGAGTTTGCGCGCTTCGGTAACGGGGATGATCAGCATGGAAGACGTGTTCGTGCCGGACGATCATTTGCTGCCGGGCGTGTCGGGATTGAAGGGGCCGTTCTCGTGCCTCAACAAAGCGCGTTACGGGATAGGCTGGGGTGCGCTCGGGGCGGCGACGTTTTGTCTGGAAGCGGCGCGCGGCTATACGCTGGACCGCAAACAGTTCGGGCGTCCGCTGGCTGCAAACCAGCTAATTCAGAAAAAACTAACCGACATGATGGTGGATATTGCGCTGGGGTTGCAGGCGTGTTTGCGCGTGGGGCGGTTGATCGATGAGGATAAATACCATCCGGATATGATTTCTATCGTCAAGCGCAACTCGGCGGGCAAGGCGCTGGAGATTGCGCGCATCGCGCGCGACATGCACGGCGGTAACGGTATCTCGGATGAATACCATGTGATTCGCCATGCGATGAACCTGGAAAGCGTGAACACTTATGAAGGCACGCATGATATCCATGCGCTGATTCTGGGGCGGGCGATTACCGGGATTGCGGCGTTTTAAGCGGCGGCGTCCATGTCGTAAGATGAGTTTTTGCCGATGGCGTCATAGTTTTGTTCCAGCCAGTCGCTGGCGGCCTGGACGCCTAAATCATGCAGGTAGATAATGAAATCCCAATCGGCGTTGAGTTTGCTGGCGCGGCCTAAGCTTGCCAGCATTTCTTCGGATTCGATGCGGTGGATAAAGACCGGTTTCTGGTCGACTTTTCCCAGCTCGATGGCTTGATTATAAAGCGCGATGGATTTCAGTTCCTGATTCAGAACGGCGTTGAAACTCATTTCGGTGGCGCGATCTAAAATGTCGGAGGTGGTGATAGGGATTTCGGGTGCAGTGGACGGGTGAATCTGCACAACGAGAATGTCGGGGCAATGCTGGTTATTCACCAGCGGCGCGAGCGCCGGGCAACCGGAAAAACTTCCATCCCAATAGGGCTCGCCGTCGACTTCTACGGTTTTAAACAGATAGGGCAGGCAGCACGACGCCATCACCGCTTCAAGCGAGAGATTGCTTCGTTTAAAGACTTTGCTTTTGCCGGTGCGCACGTGCGTGGCATTGATGTACAGGGCGGGGCCATTTTTATCTTTGGCGAGCCAGTCGAAATTCACCATCTCGTCGATGATGCCTCGCAGCGGATTGATGTCGAACAAATTGAACTGATACGGCGAAAAAATACGCGTGATGGTGTCGAGCGCGAGCGACGTCGCGGAAAAATCCACGCCGACATGGCCGAGGAAACTATCGACCGCTTTCATGCGCAGCGGCATCAGCCCCGATGCAATGGACACTTTTTTCCAGAAAGTCTGCATGCGTTCGCGCGCGTGATTATAATCACCTTCGAGAATGCCCTGCGTGAGCACAGTGGCGATCATCGCCCCGCCCGAGGAGGCGGTAATCGCTTTAATGTCGATGCGCCCGTCCGCAAGGAGCTGGTCGATCACTCCCCAGGTGAACGCGGCATGCACGCCTCCCCCCTGAAGGCCGAGAGAGAGGGATTTGCTGGATTTTGGCGCTGGCATGGGAGATTCCGTGGCTGGGTGGGACTTTTCTACTATATCTTATTGTTCCATTAGATAAAAGAGGCGGTTGGGCTGTCGATACAATTAATAACGACACTGTTTTTATGGTCTTATATTGCAAAAATGCTTGAAGTTTCGCGCAAAAGCACTAAACAGGACGTTCTCAACAAACATTTAGTGCTAAGGACGTCCAATGACATTACCGTTAATGCCTAAAGCCACAGCCGTATGGCTGGTCGAAAGCACCGCGCTCAGCTTTGAACAGATCGCTGAGTTTTGCGGCATGCATCCGCTTGAAATTCAAGGAATTGCCGATGGTGAAGTGTCCGGCGGCATCCGCGGCCTAGACCCAGTTGTTAATGGTCAGCTGACGTTGGAAGAGATCAAGCGCGTAGAAGCCGATCCGAAGGGACGCCTTGAAATCATGGGTACGGCAAAGCAATATATTGCTCAAAAAACAAAAGGTAGCCGCTATACCCCGGTGGCTCGACGTCAGGATAAGCCGGACGCAATCGCTTGGTTAGTCAAGCATTTCCCACAAATGACCGATGCGCAGATCTCTAAGCTGATCGGCACCACCAAGAACACCATTCAGGCTGTTCGCGGTAAAACGCATTGGAATAGCGGCAATATTAAGCCGCGCGACCCGGTGTTGCTCGGCTTGTGCACCCAGACTCATCTTGATGCCGCTGTCGGCACCATTAAGATTGAAGGGCTGGAAAACAAGGACTTTGCTGCTCAGTCCTAGTCCTTAAATACGAATAAAGCGGATATTTCAGTGATTCCACAAGCATTTGCCTGTGGCAGATAAATCACACCTCAAAAAAAGAAATCCCTTGGTGGTTGCAACAGGAAATGTTGCATTAAAGTAACATGATTACAAAATAATAAGCCATTAAATCATAAACTTGCGAATTTGAGCATAGAAAACCCCGGTTTCCCTGGTTGCTACCCACTCTGCCATAACACGAAAGCCATTCCTGGTAATCTTTTAGTAATCTTTGCGTTCTATGGTTCCCCAAGTGACTACTCATTTTGTAATAGGGCAAACTTAAGTAGCTACAAACACTAATTAAATGCAGGATAGGTATTGTTAGAGACAAATTTGAATAAAAGTTGGATTACATTTAAATAAAATTATTTGCAATTAATTGTAAAGTAAGTTTTTTAGACAAGCATAGATAACAAATGCGGACATAATAACAAACGCAAACAAGAAACACCTTCAGGAGAGGCATATGGATAGTCAGATTAACAACAAAAACCTGGTGGAGGACTTCAAAGTCCCGGGCCAGCGTAAAGAGGGCGGCTTCACGCTGATCGAATTATCGATCGTGCTCGTGATTATCGGCTTAATCGTAGGTGGTATCCTCGTCGGGCAGGACCTTATTAAAGCGGCGGAAATCCGCGCTACGGTCGGTCAGGTCGAAAAATACAATTCGGCGGTTAATACCTTCCGTACTAAATATAACGCGCTTCCGGGCGATATCACCTCCACTCAGGCCATTGCTTTTGGCCTGTTCTCGGAAACGACCCTCGCCGGTACCAGCGGCCACCAGAACGGTAACGGCCTGATTGAAGGTTGCACCGCTTCCGGCGTCCTGACCCCTTGCGGCGAAACGCTTAGCTTCTGGCGTCATCTTTCGGACGCACAGCTGGTTGACGGTCAGCTCGGCACCAACACCTCGGACGCACTGCCTGACGTGACGACCGGCCTTGTGACCGCCTTGGTGAGCGTACCAAGCCGCTCGCTGCCGCCTACGAAAACGACGCCAAACAATTACTTTGCCGTCTATTCCAACGCTGGCTTGAACTACTTCCAGATCATGCCGATCGCCACCATCACAACCGCTGGCGCTTACACGGTCAATACCGTCAGCTTAACCCCTATCCAGGCATACAACATGGATATCAAGCTGGATGACGGCATGCCGAATACCGGTATCGTGCAGGCGAAGGCCATCACGGTTACGCCAAACACTGCTCCTTCGAACAACGCCGCCTCCACGGCAAATACTTGTACGTTAGGCGCGGGTGTCGCTACCGATACGTATAACCGTGTCGCTGCAACGGGTGGCAATGACGGCAGCTGCTCGCTTCGCTTCCGCTTCAACTAAGCACATATGAAAAACGGAGTAACAACCATGAATAAAATCACAAACAATGAAACCCCGGAGACGGCTGATAAGCTGAAACCGCAGAAAGGTTTCACCCTGATCGAATTATCGATCGTGCTCGTGATCATTGGTCTTATCGTTGGCGGTATCCTCGTGGGTCAGGACTTGATCCGTGCGGCGGAAATTCGTGCAACGGTAGGACAGATCGAAAAGTACAACTCGGCGATCAACACCTTCCGCAGCAAATATAACGGCATCCCGGGCGATCTTACCTCCGACGGTGCTCTTGCCTTCGGCTTAACCACTCGCGCCGGCACCATCGGCGAAGGCGACGGCAACGGCTTAATCCAAGGCAATAACGGCGGTGTCACCAGCCAGGTCTTCACCCAGGAAGCGGGTATGTTGTGGAACGATCTTTCCACGGCTAACATAATGGACGGTAACTATACCCAGAACGCGGGCAACAAAGACGCAGCTGCTGTACCAGCCATTGCCGCTACAACTGTTGCTCAAGTCTTCCCACCTGCACGCCTTGGTCGCGGTAACTACGTGACTTCGGGTTCGACTGGTTCGATCAACTACTGGTTCATCGCAGGTATCGGCGCGGTGACCGTCAGCACTGGCGTATATACGCTGACGGCTAACTTAACCCCGATCGAAGCCTATAACATGGACATTAAACTGGATGACGGCTTGCCGGAGACCGGCGTTGTCCAGGCTCGCGGTGCCACGACTTCGACCACCACTCCGCTTGTGGACGCCACCAAATGGTCGACCGCTACCCCGGGTTCGGCGGTTGCAGGCGACTGCGTGACCACCGGCGCACACGGCTCCGATCCGATCGACACGTATAACCGTGGCACAACCACAGGCGGTACTGCGCCGGGCTGTATGATTCGCTTCAGGTTCAACTAAAACATTAAAAAAAGCATCTCACAAAACTTGAGCCGTCCTCCGGGGCGGCTCTTTTTTTTATCAAAGTAAATCTCGCTTCGCTGCGATTTACTTTGGGAATGTTGACAAAGAATATCTCGGGCAAAGCCCGTGATATTTTTGAACTTTATTAGAAGGAATTTAGAGGGTAGCGTGGCTTCATGATGGAATTGCGTGGACAAGGAGGATGGTTTGAAAAGGCAGGAGCGGCGCTGTGCGTCGCTTCGCTGTTTTTGTTTATGTTTGCCTTGCCGCCGTTGCAGGCGGGCATCTGGTTGCAGACGGAGAATGTGGTGCTGGCAGCGTTCGTGCTGACGGGGCTTGGGGCGTTGTGGTCTGCGGCGGGGTTAGTGGGCGGATGGCTGGTGCCGTCACGTGTGCATCCGGTGTTTGCGGTGCTGGTTGTGTTTGTGCTGTGGCAGATGGTGGCGGCGGCGTTTGCGCCTTCACCGTGGCGCGCGTGGTTCGGGCCGCCGGAATCGGGCGAGGGTGTGGCATGGTATGTGGTGCTCGCAGTGATGAGCGCGATGGTGGCGGTGCTCTGGGCGCGGTATGCGCGTGTGCTGGTGTTGGCGGCGGTGGTGAGTGTGTCGTTGCAGGCGGTGTTGTATTTGCTGTGTCCGTTGGTGAATGAGCGCTATGTGCCGGGGAGTTACAGGCCGTCGCAATGGGCGGCGTTTTTGGCCTTTATGGTGGGGTATGTGTGGATCGCATTTTCGCTTGCCGGTAAGCACCGGTTGCGCGGCTGGATTGGCATGGGGCTGGTGATGGCGATGTCGCTTATCGTATCGCGCAATCTGTCGGCGATGGTGGTGCTGGGTGCGCCGATGCTGGCGAGCTTTAAGGCGCTGCTATTCGGTCGTTACCGCTGGTGGGGGCATCAATTGCTTGGATATAGGCGCGTGTGGCGGCAGGGAGCGATAGCCGCGTGTGTGCTGCCGTTGTTATGGATTGCGTTCAGCGTGCATTCACAGTCGTTTGATTTGAGTGGTGTCGCGGCGATGTCGCAGCCCGATAGCAGCCTTTCGTCGCGGATGATGCTGAATAAGATGGGCGTAGAGGCTATGCAACAGGAGCCAGCGCGCTGGGTGATCGGCAATGGCTGGGGCGGGTTTTCGGATGTGGTGTTCAAATATGCGCTGGTAGACGGCATCCATGTGTATGCGGATGGGCAGCGGCGGCCGAATAATTTGATGGTGGACGGGTATAGCTTCCATAGCCATAACCAGCCGCTGGAAGCGTTGCTGGCGCTGGGGTTACCGGGGTTGCTGCTGTGGCTGGCGATTCCGTGCGCGGTGATTGCGACGGTGAAACGCGAGCAGTTCTGGGTGGTGGTGCCGATGGTGGTGGGTTTGGTGTGGCTGGACAATGTCTGGTACGAGCTGATGCATTGCGTGCCGTTCCATGCGCTGGCGCTGGGGGCGATCTGCCAGAGTCGCAAGGGGGAAGCGCGCATGCGCGGCATGGCGCTGTGCTACGGGCTGGTTGGGGTGCTGATGCTGGTCAGTGCGAGCGGCCAGAAACAGGCGATGCATTATGGGCAGAGGTTGCGCGAGGCAGCACACGCGCTGCCGTACGAGGATTATCCGCTGAGCTGGGTGGAGAGCGATCTGGTGCGCGGCGGGGACAGGTTGCGCAGCTCGCAGCAGTTCTTTGCGAGCTGGCTGGAATACAAGCTAAGGAAGGGCTCGCTCGACGATAATGACCGGGCGTGGTACGCCATGTTTTTAGAAGCGGCGCATGATGCGGCGCGCTCGAAGCACGTGGGGGCCAACGTGGCGTCGATGGAGCTGGAGTTGGCCTATGGGGTGATTGCGAATTTCCAGTCGTCGAACGTGATGGAGCCGCTGGTGCATGCGGCGGGGCAGGGGATGCCGGAAATTGTGACGCAGTGCCTGCGCGTGGCACCGCTGCGCGATGAGAAGGCGACCCCGTATCTCGTACAGATTCATAAGCTCGTGCCGCCGGAAGAGGCGTTGCCGCTGGTGAACGATATGCTGGTGGTATCAGCGTCCCACAGGGGGGCGCTGTGGGTGTCAGGGGCGATGCTTGCGGAGATGGCGGGGCATGGGGACGAGGGGCGCGAGCGCCAGAAACTGGCGGTGGGCCTGCATGTGGAGGATGTTTACCCGGTGACGGACGAAGAGCTGGCCCCCTTTAAATAAGTTTAAATAAAATGACAAAAACCGCCGCGTGGGCTATGCAGGAATCCTTGAATTCACGAAAGGACGACTTCCATGCCTGAAACCGCACGCGCATCCAGCAGCCCCATCGCCTTTACCGGCGCTATGAAAAACGACTATAATTCGATACTGACTCCGGATGTCGTGCATTTCATCGCGGGTCTGACCCATAAATTCGCCGACCGCCGCAACCAGCTTTTGCACAAGCGCGTGGAACGCCAGGCAAAGCTCGATGCGGGCCAGATGCCGGACTTCCTGCCGGAAACCAAAGGCATCCGCGACGCTGAGTGGAAAGTGGGCGCGATTCCTGAGGCGCTGCTTGATCGCCGTGTTGAAATCACCGGGCCGGTGGAACGCAAGATGATCATCAATGCGCTGAACTCCGGTGCGAAAGTGTTCATGGCGGATTTCGAGGATTCGCTGGCGCCGACATGGGAATCGATCATGAACGGGCAGGTTAATTTGCGCGATTACGCGAACCGCTCGATCAGCTTTTCCAGTCCGGAAGGCAAATCCTATAAGCTGAACCCGACGATTGCGACGCTTATCGTACGCCCGCGCGGCTGGCATCTGGAAGAAAAACATATGCTGCTCGATGGCAAACCTGTCCCGGGTGCACTGGTCGATTTCGGTATTTATTTCTACCTCAACGCCAAAACGCTGCTGGAAAACGGCACCGGCCCGTATTTCTACCTGCCGAAGCTGGAAAGCTACGAAGAAGCGCAGTACTGGGCCGATATTTTTGCGCATGCGGAGCATACGCTCGGGCTGGCCAAGGGTACGATCAAGGCGACGGTGCTGATTGAAACGATTGTTGCTGCGTTTGAAATGGAAGAAATCCTGTTTGCGCTGAAAGATTACTGCGTGGGGCTGAATTGCGGCCGCTGGGATTATATTTTCAGCTTTATCAAAAAGTTCAGCCAGCGCGCCGATTTTGTGCTGCCGGACCGCGCGCAGGTCACCATGACCACGCATTTCCTGCGCCAGTATTCGCTGCTGCTGATCAACACCTGCCATAAGCGCGGGGCGTTTGCGATGGGCGGCATGTCAGCGTTTATTCCAGTGAAGGGTGACGAGGCGGCGAATGAAAAAGCATTTGCGATGGTGCGCGCCGATAAGGAACGAGAAGCGGGCGACGGGCATGACGGTACGTGGGTGGCGCATCCGGGCTTAGTGCCGGTGGCGATGGAAGTGTTCGACCGTCTGATGAAGGGGAAGAACCAGCTCGAGCGCATCAATCCGGGCGTGAACGTGACGGCGGCGGATCTGCTCGCCATTCCGCCGGGGACGATTACCGAGGGTGGTTTGCGCAATAACATCAGCGTGTCGGTGCAGTATCTGGCGTCGTGGCTAAACGGGTTGGGCTGTGTGCCGATCTTTAACCTGATGGAAGATGCGGCGACGGCGGAAATCGCCCGTTCGCAGATATGGCAGTGGATTCATCATGACAAGGGTGTGCTCGACGATGGCCGTAAAGTGACGCTGGAGCTTTTTAAAACGTTGCTGGGTGAGGAACTCAAGAAATTGCCAGGGGATGACGCAAATGGCCTGCCTTATAATCTGGCGGCGGAATTGCTGACCAAGCTGGTCTCGCCGAAGGAGTTTACGGAATTCTTGACGCTGCCGGGCTATGCGTTGATTAGCTAAGGGGTTGCTTTGTCCGCGTTCGCGCTGAGTGCCGTTGCGTGGATATGGCTGACGATTTTTTTGCCTCGGGTCTTACCCTGTTCTCCGCCTTTGGCCTCGGTACGCTTTTGATGCCTGTGGCGGCTATTTTTCTACCCGTGCCTATCGCAGTCGCGGTTACGGCAATTGTCCATTTAAGCAATAAAATCTTTAAACTTGCCCTATTGTGGCGCGATGTGGGCCGGGAAGTCTTGCTGACATTCGGCCTTCCGGCCGGGGCTTGCCGCGATACCGGGAGCCTATTTGCTGGGCAGCATGTTGAAGGCGCCGCCGTTAATGGAGTATAGTGTCACCAGCCATGTTTATGCGATGACCCCGGTTAAGCTTCTGGCTGGGGTGTTGCTGATTGTCTTTGCCAGCGCTGAGTAATCGCCCTTTCTCAAAAACCGCCGCCCTCTGCGAATTCCTGCGGGGTAACGAAGCCGAGGGTCTACATCTCCTGAATCGTCAGGTTGATGACCTTCAAGTCACTCGTCTTGTAGCCCAGAGACAGCAGTTTCTGGACGCTCGCCTTGCCGTGCAGCACAGGTCGGCAGCACTGATGAGATAGCTGCACGTCCGGTTGGGGATGGTCAGCTTGCTGTCCCCGACGACTTCATCGATGGTGAAGTACACAATGCACTCGCCGCACCATATAATCCGGCCAGGTCGTTCGGGCTGACTCCGGCTTCCTGTATTTGGGTGAAGTTGTAGCCGACGTTTTTCATGACTATCAGCTTGCCGCGCTTGGCTAGCGGGTTAGGTTGTGCCTTGAGCGCGGCCTTGTTCAATGCCGAGCAGGGATTCGGATTTAGTGCGGAATTCAGTGAGTTCGGTGAGGTGCTTGTCGGCGATGAGTTTAGGAGCCTTGGCGCTGTCGCTGAGGATGTTTTTGAGGATGGTGGAGCCTTCGTAGGCCTTGCGAAGATCGGCTTCCCATTCAGGCTTTTGCAGGTAGGCGGTGAGCATGTCGCCTTGCAGGGGGTTGCCTTCGGTCTGGGTGACGATATCCTGCCATTTGACGGTTAGATTCTGCATGGCGGCGTCGAAATCCTGGAAATGGTAGGCGAACTCAGCGTGGGCACTGCTACCGGGCTTGCCGGTGCTGTCCTTGCCCATGAGCAGGATGGGCGGCAACACTTTGCCGTCGGCGGATTCCTGAAGGGTGAAGTTGAGGCCTGCCTGAAGCATGTCGCCGGTGGTGTTGATCAGATCCCTGTCCATGTTGCCTCCTTAATGGTTGGACCCACTATAGCATGGCTGGGTTAAGTTTTTATGACAGTGCGTTTCATGAGTTTCAGGTAATAAAAACCCCCGCCAGTTGCCCGACGGGGGTTTTTTGGAAGCGTAAGGCTTAGAAACCCGCCAGATTTTTGAGGGTCGAAATCGGGATCGAGTAGGTGCCAAGAATACTTTCTTCGCCAGAGTTGTGGTCGTAGATACCGGCGTTGGAAATGTGGTTCAGGGCCACACCGACACGTTGCTGGTTCGGCAGCTGGTAATCCAGCTCGATGCCGGAGCGGAATTCGAGGGCGCCACCGAGACGCTTGCCGCTGCCTTCTTTATAGGCGCCGACGGCGAAGTTTGGAATGAGATAAAGCTGGTTTGGGAAAATGGCGACTTCCCAGTTGATGCCAGCATAGCCGTAGGCTGCGCCGTCGGATGTGCCGAAGCCACCGACGATGGGATGGAAGCCATAGCCGACGTCGCTGAAGCGGTATTCGACGCCGTATTGCAGGGCGCGGTTCTGGGTGTCGTTACGCAACGCTTCGTATTCGCCCATGTTAAGGGTGAGGTAGTCGCCCGCGGCGAGCGCGTTGTTAGCGGCGACGCACATGGCGGCGACAGAAAGCGTGGTGGTGAGGAAAGTTTTGAAGGTCATGGCACAAATCCTTGGTTGATTTGCTCTTTTATACCCGAGTTAGCTGGCGAGGTAAACAGCAATTCGTTGTGTGCGCTCGTTTTTATGGCAATAAAAAAGGGCCCCCGGAGGGGCCCTTTTCATCTTGTTCGAGACTTAACGTTATTATGGCTTAACGTTGAGTTCGATTTCTACGCGGCGGTCGCCAGCGAGGCAGGCGATGAGATCTTTACGATCCATCTTCGCGTCGCAATGCGTCACCGAGTTGGATTCGCCGAGGCCTTCCATACGGACGTTTTTGGTCTTCAGGCCTTTGCCAGCGAGGTACGATTTAACGGTAGCGGCACGTTTAACCGAGAGCTTCTTGTTGTAGCTCGATTTGCCGATCATGTCAGCGTAGCCGACGATGTCCACCGAAGCCACTTCTTTCGAATCGATGATGATTTTGCTGACTTCATTCAACTTTGCTGTTTCTTTAGCATTGAGGGTGGATTTGTTGAAGTCGAAATATACGGTGCGCTGTTCTTTGGTCAGCTTCGAGGTGATGTGGCGCACTTTGCCGCCGCATTCGTTCGTGGAGCTTTCCCACTGGGTTTCAACGCAGTTGCCGTTGGTGCTGACAACAACGTTGCCACGCGCGTCTTTCACGACGTCATGGTAGCTGCTGGTAGCGGCGAACGAAGCTGCCGGTACAAGCATCACGCCAACGGTAGCCAGCAGCGAGGCTTTGGTAAAATTGATCATGAGCATTTTCCTTTTATTGGTTATTAGTGGTTCGAAGGTGTTTTATTAAGTATTTGGGTGGCTTAGGTATAACTAGCTGAATTCGGAAAATAATTCAAAACTCCTCTAAACGCAATGCAAATTTCCATATGCCGTGTACCCTCAAATGTTAGGGATATGACATTAAAAATCAATTAATTATGAATCAAATCCGATATTGTTTCCGTTGTTTTATGCATAAAAGTCGCGAGGTGATGCCAGATTGCCACATATGCCTGATGGCAAAGGGAATTTAGCACCTGTACGTAACAGTGGCAGCAAGCTCTCTCTGAGCTTGGCTTTGCGCGAACTTAACGTAAAAAAATCCAGCAATTTGGACTGTTTACGACGCTAATGCGCTTTGCTTTTCGCGGTTTTGCAGGTAAAGCGCATGAAAATCAATGGGATCCAACATCAGTGGCGGGAAGCCGCCGTCGCGTGTCACATCAGCGATGACGCGGCGGGCGAAGGGGAACAGCACAAATGGGCAATCGATCAGGATCAACGGTTCGACGTTCTCCTGTGACACACCCGTAACCTGGAAAATACCGGCATAGGCGAGGTCGACGAGGAATAGGGTGGAACCTTCGACCACGGCGCGGGAGGCGATATGGAGGGTCATTTCATACAGGTTTTCCTGAATCGCCTGCGCTTTCAGGTCGACATTGACCTCGATGGTGGGGCGCAGGTTGGTGGCGATCAGGCTTTGCGGCGCATGTGGGTTTTCGAACGAGAGGTCTTTAATATACTGCGCCTTGACGAAGAAGCTCTGGGCCTGAGTCGGCGGGGCCTGTGTGCTGGTGCTCATGTTTTGCGTTCCTTTACGGTAAAATTTGTATTTATTTGGTGTACTCTTCTGGCCAAAACATATACAAAAAAACAGACGTAGCCATTAAATTATTTCAATAAGGTTTTTATGTCCGACGGCACCTCTTATGCTGATATCATTATCCTTGCGCTGATTGCCGGGTTCATCCTGCTGCGGCTGCGCAGCGTGCTGGGGGATAAGGTAGGCAACGACAAGCCGAGCTATTTCAATAAACCCGTGGTAATCGACGTGAAACCCGAACAGGTGGTGACGCTCGATGAAAAGTCGCTCAAGCCCCGTCTGCGCGACGAACCGGACCAGTACATGCTGTCGGTAAGCGATAGTTCGATTATCGATGCGGTGGCGGCGATCAAGGCGAAAGACGCGTCCTTTACCGCGACGCATTTCTTAAACGGCGCCAAAGGCGCGTTTGAAATGGTGTTCGACGCGTTTTCCAAAGGCGACAAGGCGACGCTGAAAATGCTGATGAGCGATTCACTCTATCAGGAATTCGCCTCGGCGATTACCGATCATGAAGCGCAGGAAGAACGCGCTGAAACCACCCTCGTGTCGGTGCAGGCAAAAGAAATTACACAGGCAAGCCTGACCGGGAGCACCGCACGCCTGACGGTGCATTTCACCAGCGAGCAGGTGCGGATTTCGCGTAGTAAAGCTGGCGAGATCGTCGGCGGCGATGCCTCGCACATCCACCCGACGGAAGATCATTGGGTCTTCGAGCGTGAAATCACCTCGAAAAACCCGAACTGGAAAATTATCGAGACCTGATGCGTTGGCCTGTTCGCACATTGATGGTGCTGCTGGTTCTCGCCACCAGCGCTTGCGGCACGAAGCCAGACCATTTTGAATCGCACCCGCTTGGGTTCGAGCAGTTGCAGGGATGGAGCGACGATAACCACGCCGAGGCGCTGGCCAGCTTTTTGAGCTCCTGCCCGATGCTGATGAACAAGCCACGAAGTGCTACCAGCGGCAGCCATTTGCAGGTGGATGCGGCCACATGGCGCTCGCTGTGCACGGATGCGGCGGGGGTGCCGCGAGATAACAATATTGAAGCCCGGGGCTTCTTTGAACGCAGGTTCGTGCCGTATAAGATTGCCAATAACGGCAAGGAACGCGGGTTGTTTACGGGGTATTACGTGCCGACGCTGTATGCGTCGCATAAACGCAAAGGGCATTATACTTACGCGTTGTATCAGCCGCCAGCTGGGCTGGAGCGGATGAAGCCGTATTACAGCCATGAGGAGATTGCGCGCGGTGCGCTTGAGAGCAAAGGGCTGGAACTGGTCTGGGTGGATGACCCGGTGATGTTGTTCTTCTTGCAGATTCAGGGCAGCGGACGCGTGAAGTTCGACGATGGTAGTGATATGCTTGTGGGCTATGCGGGGCAGAACGGGCATGGGTATGTGTCGCTGGGTAAGATCATGGGTGACGAGGGATTGCTGCCTAAGGACCAGATTAATTTTTATACGATCAGGCAGTGGTTGTATGACCATCCGGACAGGGCGTTCGGATTGATGCAGCGCAATCCGTCCTACGTGTTTTTCAAGCGTCTTGACCAGCAAGGCGCGGTGGGTGCGGCCGGGTCGGTACTGGTGCGGCAGCGCTCAATTGCGGTGGATAATAAATACATCCCGTATGGGCTGCCGGTGTTTATGGAAACCGATTTACCGGCGACGCCGAATGGAAATCTGACCAGCTTCCACCGCGTGCTGATCGCGCAGGATACGGGCGGGGCGATTAAAGGGCCGGTGCGGGCCGATATCTTCTTTGGCGAAGGTAGCGATGCGGAATACCTCGCCGGGTTTATGAAGGGGCATGGCGTGTACAGTCTGCTGGTGCCAAAGGAAATTGCTGGGCAGTTGCCCGCCAACTAAGGAGTGTTTGCGATGAAAATGATTGGGTTGATCGGCGGGATGAGCTGGGAATCGACACTGCTCTATTACCGTATCATGAACAATGAAGTGGCCAAAGCCAAGGGCAAGCTGCACTCGGCACGCCTCATGCTGTACAGCTTCGATTTCGAAGAGATCGTGGTGTTGCAGAAAATCGGCGCGTGGGAAGAGGCGGCACAGAAGCTGGGTGCTGCCGGGCGTGCGCTCAAGACCGGGGGCTGCGAAGCGTTGGTGATATGCACGAACACGATGCATAAGGTGGCGGCGGACGTCGAGCGCATCAGCGGTTTGCCGGTGATTCATATCGCCGATTGCACGGGGGAAGAAATTATCGCGCAGAAGATCAGCAAAGTCGGGCTGATGGGGACGAAATTTACGATGGAGCAGCCATTTTATAAGCAGCGGCTTGAAGATAAATACGGGATTGAGGTGCTGGTGCCCAACATGGAAGAGCGCCGACTGGTGCATATGGTGATTTTTGATGAGCTGTGCAAAGGGATTATCAATCCTCGCTCGAAAGAGGCGTATCAATATGTGATTTCGCGGTTAAAAGCTCGCGGTGCGGAAGCGGTGATTCTGGGTTGCACGGAAATCTGCCTGTTGCTGAATGACGATGTGTGCGAAGGCATGCCGCTCTTCAACACCACACTCATCCATGCGCAGCGCGCGGCGCAGTATGCAATGGAACGACAGGAGCTGCTTGAAGCGGTATGAAGCGACGCACGCTCACACCCGATGAGGAGCGGCTGTGGAGCCATGTGACGCGCGGCGACATGCCGATTGAGACGCGGGCGTATGTCGAAGACAAAACCCACCGCAAGATACGGCTGGAGCAGTCGCGCACGATGGAAGCGTTTGCGTATCCGGCGTTCAGCGCGGGCGATGCGGCGGTGATGATGGGCAATTACGCGGGGATTGATCGCAATACGGCGGATCGGTTTCGTAAAGGCGAATTGCCGTTGGATGCGTCGATTGATCTGCATGGCATGAACCGCGAGCGGGCTTACAAGGCACTGATTGGTTTCGTGAAGGCGCATTACGATGCGGGTAGCCGTTTTGTGCTGGTGATTACCGGCAAAGGTTCGACATCGGGTGGGGTGGAAAAGGCCGGGGTGTTGCGGGAATTGTTGCCGCAGTGGCTGGACGATTCGAGGCTGGCGCCACTCGTGCTGGCGTTCGATGGTGCCAAGCAGAAACACGGCGGTTCGGGTGCGTTTTATATTTTGTTGAGGCGTAATCGTGGATATTAAAGCACATATTCTAGTGGTGGACGACGACGACCGCTTGCGTTCGCTGCTCAAGAAGTTTCTGCATGAGCAGGAATTCATGGTCACCGCTGCGGCCGAAGCGGCTGAAGCGCGGCGGAAAATGGCGTGGTTTGCATTTGATGTGATTATTCTCGATGTGATGATGCCGGGCGAGACCGGGTTTGAGTTGCTGGAAAGCCTGAACGATAAGCAGAAGCGCAGTGTGCTTATGTTGTCGGCGATGGGCGAGGCGGAGGATAGGATTAAGGGGCTGGAGATGGGGGCGGAAGATTACCTTGTGAAGCCGTTTGAGCCGAAAGAGCTGGTGCTGCGGATTAAAACCATCTTGCGGCGCAACGCGCTGAACAAGGAAAAATCGCGCGTGGTGCAGTTCGGCGAATTCCGGTTCGATGTGGCGACGTCACAGCTTAAGCGTGGTGCGGAGGTAATTTATCTGACGTCGAACGAGATGGCGATGCTGAAACTCCTTGCCGAAAGCGCGGGCAAGCCGGTGACACGTGAGGCACTGTCGTCGCTGATGCCGGGGTCGGGTAATGAGCGCACGGTGGATGTGCAGATTACGCGGTTGCGCAAGAAAATTGAAGATAGCGAGGGCAAACCGCTATACTTGCAAACGGTGCGCGGGGCGGGGTATGTGCTGTATACCGAAGCGCGGGCAAAAGGAGATGCGGCATGATCGGGAAATCGCTTTTACCATCGAGCCTGTTTGGGCGGGCGCTGCTGATTTTAGTGCTGCCGACTGTGCTGATTCAGCTGGTGATGGCGTATGTGTTTTTTGACCGGCACTGGGATAATGTAACACGGCATATGTCGAACACACTGGCCGGGGAAATGTCGTTTTTCATTCGCCGGTTCGAAGGATTGCCGCTTGGGGATGCCCAGCAGCTCGCGCTGGATTTTCAGGCGACGACGGGCATCGACGCTACGTTTGAAAAGCCTGAAGCGTATGACGTCAAGCGCGGTACGGACGAGTTTCCGGAATTCCAGCAGCGCCTGCACGCCAAAATTAAAGAGCCGTTTACCGTGTATAAAAATGCGAGCGGCACTAGCATTGAGATCGATATCCAATTACCCGACCGCACGCTGCATATGGAAACCACCGTTAAGCGGCTGGAAAGCAGGACGACGATTATTTTCCTGTTCTGGATGCTGGGAGCGTCGGCGCTATTTTTGCTGATCGCAACGTTGTTTTTGCGCAATCAGATTCGCCCGATTCGAAGGCTCGCCGAAGCGGCGGGTAGTTTCGGGCGCGGGGTGGATATGCCGGATTTCAGGCCGTCGGGGGCGAGCGAAGTGCGCCGAGCCAGCCGGGCGTTCATCGTGATGCGGGAACGTATTAAGAGGCAATTGCGCACACGCACGGAAATGCTCGCCGGAATTTCGCATGATCTGCGCACGCCGCTGACGCGCATGAAGCTGGAGCTGGAAATGCTCGGCGGCGATGCTGCGAAAGAGTTGCAGGGTGATGTGCAGCAGATGGAGCATATGATTCAGGAATATCTCGATTTCGCGCGCGGTGAAGGGCGCGAGGAGGCGGTGCGGATTTCGCTGGTTGAATTTCTGGAAGACGTGGTGGGCGGATATCAGCGGCTGAATGCCGATGTGGTGTTCAGCGCGGCCAGTGACGTGCAGGTGGATGTGCGCGTGAGCGGGTTCAGGCGCATGCTCAACAATTTGATCGATAATGCGCTTCGCTATGGGGAGCGCTGCGAGCTGGGCTTGCGGGTATCGGCTAATTATTGCGAAATCGTGGTGGATGATGAAGGGCCGGGGATTCCGACGGAAAAATATGACGAGGTATTTAAGCCGTTCAATCGGCTCGAAGCGTCGCGCAATACCAAGACCGGCGGGGTGGGCCTGGGCCTTACCATCGCGCGCGATATTGCGCTGGCGCATGGGGGCAGCATCTCGCTGGATAACTCGCCGAGAAATGGCTTGCGTGTAATCATCCGTCTGCCACTGTAGCGTTTATGATTAAGTTATTGCTGCTTCGTTTCTGGCCGGTCCTGATTCCTGTCCTTGTCTACTGGTTGTGGCTGCGCACGGTCGCGGCTAAAGCGCGCAAGGAAGGTAAGCCCGCGCCGCTGTTTCGTGACGGGCCGTGGTATTGGCTGGTGCTGGCGAGCCTTGGCATGGCGGTATTGTGTTTCTTATTCTGGGGGGGCAGCGGCGAGGCGGTGAAGGGCGATTACATTCCCCCGCATGTGGAAAACGGCAAAGTCATTCCCGGCCATGTGGAGCCCAAGCCTTGAACGAAACGCTGCATCCTTCCTGGCTGCAATGGCCCCAGACGCAGATGTTGGTGAAGGCGTTCAGCTTGCAGCCTGATAGTTTACGTTTTGTGGGCGGCGCGGTGCGCGATGCGGTGCTGGGGCGGCCTGTTCAGGATGTGGATGCGGCGACGGTGCTGCTGCCAGCAGCGACGATGGAGCTGCTGGAAAAATCCGGCATTCGTGTGATTCCCACCGGCGTGGCACACGGCACGGTGACGGCGGTCATTAACGGCAAATCGTTTGAGATTACCACGCTGCGCAAAGATGTGTCGACGGACGGGCGGCACGCGCAGGTGGCGTTTACCGACGATTGGGAGGCGGACGCTTCGCGGCGGGATTTCACCATGAACGCGCTGTATTGCACGCCGGACGGGACGCTATACGATTATTTCGACGGGGTGGAGGATGCCAAGGCCGGGCGGGTGCGGTTTATCGGCGATGCCAATAAGCGCATCGCGGAGGATTTTTTGCGGGCATTGCGGTTCTTCCGGTTCTATGCGCATTACGGCAACGGGCACCCGGATAAGGAGGCGATTGCGGCGTGTTCACATCAGGCGAGCTATGTGGGCACATTGTCGGGCGAGCGGGTGCAGCATGAGCTGTTTTCCCTGTTGCAGGCGAAGGCAGCCCCCGAAGCGCTGCATCTGATGCAGGCGTGCCATTTGCTGCCGTATGTGCTGGGGTTTGCGGTATCAGATTGCGCGGTGTTCGACAGGCTGGCTAAGCTTGAGCCGCTGGTGCCGATGACGGTGCCGCACGCGGTGCGGCTGGCGGCATTTATCGAAAAGGCGCTGATCAATACGGAGGACGCGTTTACGAAGGTAACGAGCCGGTTGCGTTTATCGAACCATGTTGAGCGGTCGATTCATATCCTGCTGCAATGGGTGAGCATGATTCACCCTACGATGAATGTGGCCGAGCAAAAACGCATGATGCGCCAGATGGGCAAGGACGATTTTATCTGGTCCATCGTGCTGAGTTGGGCGCTGGGGATCGATGCGATTGGGGAGAACCATTCATATTTTGCGATGCTGACACTGGCTGCGAGCTGGGAGCTGCCGCATTTCCCGCTGAAGGGCGACGATCTGATCGCGGTTGGCGTGAAGCCGGGGAAGGCGATGGGGGAGTTGCTTGAGAAGATGGAGCGGGAATGGGAAGACAGTGATTATAAGCTGAGCAAAACGCAGTTGCTGACCAAAATAGTATAATTTGCTTGAGCCGAACAGGCTTTAAGCAGCAACGGCTTGTAAACACCGCATAGTCATTATCTGCAAGTTGACTATCGAAGTCGTACTGCAAAAATCTTTGAAAAATTATTTCGCTTCGGTTTCTTCGACGAAGGCTTCACCAGCTGTGTTTTCTTCCAGCGCGTAACCGGCGGAGCGGACGGTGCGGATGAGGTCAAGCTGTTTGCCATCATAATCGAGGCCTTTGCGCAGGCGGCGAACGTGCACGTCGACGGTGCGCAGTTCCACGTAGATGTCATGGCCCCAGACGGCGTCGAGGAGCTGTTCGCGGCTGAAGACGCGGCCGGGATGTTCGAGCAGGTAGCGCAGGAGCGAGAACTCAGTCGGGCTTAAATGGATTTCGGTGCCTTCACGGGTCACTTTATGGGCCGAAACGTCCATCTTGATGCCGGCGAAGGCGAGGACTTTTTCCGACAGTGCCGGGCGGAAGCGGCGGAACACAGCGCGGATGCGCGCCACTAATTCGGCCGGGGAGAAGGGTTTGACGATGTAGTCGTCAGCACCGGCATCTAAACCGCGGATGCGGTCGCCCTCTTCGCCGCGGGCGGAGAGCATGATGATCGGGATGGCTTTGGTTTCGGGATTCCAGCGCAGCTGTTTGCAGATCTCGACGCCGGACATGGACGGCAGCATCCAGTCGAGGACGATGATATCGGGCTTGTAGTCTTTCACCATGCCGACCGCTTCTTCGCCGTCGCCGGTTGAATAGACGCGGAAACCTTCGCGCTCAAGGTTGTAGCGCAGGAGGGTCACGATGGCTGCTTCATCTTCAACAATGAGAACTGACGTATCCAAGCGGTGTTCCTTATTTACTTTTCAAGAATTTGTTACATTCTAACATAAGCACTATTTCACGCTGCGAAGCAATAAATTTTCTTAGCGCTTGTGCTAGGTACAGCTTATTGTTTATAAAGCATAATTCTTATTTGTTCGTTAACAACGCATGTCAAAAGGCTTAACATGACGCCGCCAAGCATGAACAGTCAGCTTCGTTTACTGTTGGACTTCAGCCCGTTAGCCGGGTTTTTCGTGACTTATAAATTAGCCGGACTTGCCGCCGCGACAGGGGTACTGATCGTCATGACGCTGGTGTCGCTGACCATCACCTATGTCAAGGAGCGCAAAATTGCGCCGATGCCGCTGGTGTCGGGGGTGATCGTGACTGTCATGGGCGGGCTGACGTTGTATCTGCACGACGATACGTTTATCAAGATCAAGCCGACAATAGTGAATTTGCTGTTTGCCACGCTGCTGCTCGGCGGGGTTTATACCGGCAGGCCGATGTTCAAGTATGTGCTTGGGCATGCCATGACGCTGACCGAGGAGGGGTGGAAACGCCTGTCGGTGCGTTGGGGTATTTTCTTTATCTTTCTTGCCATTTTGAACGAATGCATCTGGCGGAATTTTACCACGGAATTCTGGGTGGATTTTAAGGTGTTCGGCATGTTCAGCCTGACCATGCTGTTTACGTTCGCGCAGTTGCCGCTGATCAAGCGGTGCTGGGTGGATGAAGAACCGGCAGGCTAAATATCACGCCATTTTGATCGCGCGCCAGCCGATGTCGCGGCGGCAGAAGCCTTCGGGCCAGTCGATGGCGTTGACGCCTTGGTAGGCTTTGGCTTGCGCGGCTGCGATGGTGTGGCCGATGGCGGTGACGCCGAGGACGCGCCCGCCATTAGAGAGGAGTTTTTCGTCTTTTAATTCCGTTCCGGCGTGGAAAACTTTGACGTCGTCAAGCGCGTTGGCGTGTTCGGTGCCGCGGATCATGGTGTTTTTTTCGTATGTGCCGGGATAGCCCTTGGCGGCCATTACGACGCATAGCGCCGCTTCGTCGCGGAAAGAGATTTTGACTTTGTCGAGGCCGCCGCCGTCGGCTTTGGATTTGCTGCAGGCGAGGAGCGCTTCGAAAAGATCGGCGTTGAAGCGGGCCATGAGAACTTGTGTTTCGGGGTCGCCGAAGCGGGCGTTATATTCGAGCAACATCGGGCCGTCGGCGGTGATCATGAGGCCTGCGAAGAGGACGCCGCGGAAGGGGATGCCTTCTTTTTTCATGCCGCGCACGGTGGGCAGGATGATGGTCTGCATGACGATTTCGCGTAAAGGTGGCGTCATGATCGGGGCGGGGGAATAAGCGCCCATGCCGCCGGTATTGGGGCCTTCGTCGCCGTCGAATACACGCTTGTGATCCTGGGCGTAGCCGAATTCGATGGCGGTTTCGCCGTCGCACAGGGCGAAATAGCTGACTTCTTCGCCGACGAGGAATTCTTCGATGACGACCGATTTGCCGGAATCGCCGAACTGACCGGCAAACATGCCTGAGAGAGCCTCTTCGGCTTCTTTCTGGTTCTGGGCGATGATGACGCCTTTGCCGGCGGCAAGCCCATCGGCCTTGACCACGAGCGGGTATTTTTTATCTTTGAGGAAAGCCTTGGCTTCGGAGAGCGCCGTGAAATAGCCGTAGGCGGCGGTGGGGATGTGGTATTTGGCGCAGATGTTTTTCATGAAGCCTTTGGAGCCTTCGAGCGCGGCGGCTTGTTTGCCGGGGCCGAAGACGGGGATGCCTTTTTCGGCCAACTCGTCGGCGAGGCCTTCGACCAGCGGCTGTTCGGGGCCGATGACCACGAGAGAGATTTTATGCTCGCCGCAGAAGTGGATAATGTCTTGCGTGCTGCGCAAGGTTACGCAGGTAGCGTCTTCGCCGATGCCACCGTTGCCGGGGCTGCAGAAAACTTCGCGCACCGAGGGGGATTGCTTCAGGCGCCAGCAAAGGGCGTGTTCGCGGCCACCGGAGCCGATTACGAGAACATTATTCATTTCTTTTCGCCTTTACCTGAACGATTAAGTTGCATAGGGTCTATTGCATGCCAGAAACTTTAACCAACTTCAATCATAACCAGCCTGTTTATACCGTCTCGGAAGTCGCTTTTTCTATTAAAAGGGCGGTGGAGGACCGGTTTGGCGTGGTGCGCATCCGCGGGGAAATCTCGGGATGGCGGGCGGCCAGCTCGGGGCATGTGTATTTTCGGCTGAAGGATGAAAACGCCGTGATCGACTCGGTATGCTGGAAGGGTACGGCGAGCAAGTTCAAGTTTAAGGCAGAAGACGGGCTTGAGGTGGTTTGCACCGGGAAAATAACGACTTATCCGGGAAAGTCGTCGTACCAGATCGTGATCGACACGATGGAACCGGCAGGCGTGGGCGCACTGATGGCGCTGCTGGAAAAACGCCGCAAGATGCTGGAAGAAGAAGGGCTGTTCGACCCGAAGCGCAAGAAAAAACTGCCGTTTCTGCCTAAGGTGGTGGGGGTGATTACGTCGCCGACCGGGGCGGTGATTCGCGATATTCTGCACCGGATCGAGGACCGATTCCCGGTGCATGTAATTGTGTGGCCGGTGATGGTGCAGGGGGAAGGTTCGGCGGAGCAGGTGGCGGCGGCGATTAAGGGGTTTAATGCGCTGAGCGGGGACGGGATTCCCAGGCCCGACGTGCTGATCGTGGCGCGTGGCGGTGGGTCGATTGAAGATTTGTGGGCGTTTAACGAGGAGGTGGTGCTGCGGGCGGCGGCGGCGTCCGACATTCCGTTGATTTCGGCGGTGGGGCATGAGACGGATACGACGCTGATCGATTACGTGTCGGATATGCGTGCGCCGACGCCCACAGCTGCGGCTGAAATGGCCGTGCCGGTACGGCAGGAATTGTGGCTGGGTGTGCAGCAGATGGAGACGCGGTTGCAGGAGGGCGTAGTGCGCCTGCTGACGCAGCGTCAGGACCAGTTGGAAGGCTATGTGCGCGGATTGCCTAAGCCGATGCAGCTGTTGCAGGTAGCCTCGCAGCGGCTGGACGAGTTGAGCGAGCGGCTGGAGCGAAGCCTGCCGTTGATGCTGGAACGTAAAGAGAAGGAATTGCTGGCGCTGGCGGCGCTGGTGCGGCCGCAGAATTTGATGGCCGAAATGGCGAATCTCCAACAGCGGCTTGGCGACTGGGCGGAGCGGCTGCATGCGAGCTTGCCTGCGATGCTTGCGCGCAAGGAACAGGAGTTGCGGGCGATGTCGTCGGGCCTCAGGCCGCAGCGGCTGCTCGGCGACGTGGCGCAGGCGCAACAGCGCGTCGAGGAATTACACCACCGTCTAGTGCATGCGTTTGTGCGCTATGTCGATAACCGCGCCGAGCGGTTGCAGTCGCTTTCGGTGCAACTGGAAAGTGTCAATTACCAGCGGGTGCTGGAGCTTGGGTTCGCGCTGGTCAAAGATAGCGACGGGCATGTGGTAACGTCGGCGGCGCGGGCGAAAGAAGCGGGCGAGCTGTCGTTGGTGTTTAAAGACGGTGCGATCAAGGTCAAGGTTTAGCCCCTGTGGGCGGGTTGGCGCAAGACTGGTGCTGTATTGCACTGTTTGTTTTTTGGAATAAATATCAATAATTCAGTGAGATTGCTAGAAAACCCCGTATTAAAGGCCGCGTTTACTTGACATCTCTTGACATTCATTGACATTTTCATTTCAAGCAACTGTAATAATTAAATTATAACGGCTATGCAAATGGGCTGGCAGGGTGTTTTTGCATAGAGCTACCGGATTGAACGCTTACTAACTAAGTTACTGTAATACAACGATTAATATATCCGTTACCGTCATCAACCCTTAACAAATACCTTGTATAATGGTTGCAAGCGTAAAGGGATTCTATGGCAGACGAGCCTGAACATACACTATTGCAGCAGGTGAAAAAAACGCCCCGCAGCGTGGACGATTTAAGCATTACCGAAATCGGCAACAACATCATGGCGCCGTTGCTGGCAGGGCTTATCAATTCGTCAAGCGGAGGTAAAAGCGGGTTTGCCAGCACCATGAAACATTCCCTGTCGTCGAAGGTGCCGCTTGGCTCACCGATTCGTCTGACCGAAACATTTCCCAACGGACACGTGATGCGCATGCGCGCCAAGCCCGACCCCGATGTTTTTGTGTTTCACGATGAGGAGGAAGCTTCCAAACTGCTGCCGACCATCAGCGAATTTACCGACGGGATCGATAAGCTGCATCGCCAGCTCCTTGATGTCGGTTACAATATGGGGCAGTTGATTCCGCCGGAGAATCTGCCCGACAATCTCGGTGTCGAAACAATCCGGAAAATCATCGATCACAAGGATGAGGTGACGCGGCTGGTGGGACCTGAAAATTTCCCGGTGATTGCGATGCGCTTCATGATCGACGGCGAACCGACGACGGTAGAGATTCGCAACGAACCGGTGGGGCCGCTAAAAAAACCAATGGCGCAGGTGCTTATGGCCATTGGGCTTGCGGGGGATTCAGTGGGGACCCGCAACAGGCCGGTAAGCAATTTTATGTTCGATGCCACGGGCGGATTCGTCAAAACACTGCCGCCCGTGATGGCCGATGCTTATCGCAAGATCAGCGCACAGCTTATTGAAAAAGGCTATAAAGACCCGGATAAAATCCTGCGTGATTCGAAATGCGATGTCGACCGCGATGTGATTCGCACGGCGTTTACGCAGCTGATGGCGTTTGCCGATGTGTATGAAACGGCGTCCGAATTGCGCGGGGAGAATGATTCGCTGGTGACGGCGTTTCGCCAGATTCGAAAAGCGATGGGGGCGGGGCCTGCGCAAAGCGAACTGGAATGCCGCGACGCATATGAATATGCGGTGCTGATGGAAGGCATGGCCGATTACGCGATTGCGCATAACCCAAAACAGAATCAGCCGGAACTGACGCAGCTTCGGGATGAATTTGTGAATGCTGCGCGCCAGCTGCTGCCCAACGACACTACGGGGATCTACGACCGCAAAAATCCTGCGCATGATTTTACGCCGGGGACAGACATGCTGATAAAACTGCCGCAGGTGGACAAGATTTTGATGGCATTCCGCGAGGCCTATGCCGGGCAATACCTGCTCGATCATCCGATGGAAGCGGCTGACAGGGCTTGGGCTGCGCGGGTGCGCGACTTGCCACCAGGCGAAATTTTAAGATAAATTTTTGAATTAATTATTATTAACTATTGTTGCGTGGCCTGACAGGGGCGTGTATGATAGTGGCCTCATAGCAATTTTGAAGGATGTACGATGGGACCCGTTGAAAAAACCGCGCAATCGCTGACCGAAGGGCCGCTGGCATTTGCCGCTGAATTACTGCGCGCCGTGATGCCGGATTTCAAGTTCCGTGTTTTGCCTGCGACGAAAATACCGAGCGGTTTGGGCGACGATATCGATGTGAAGCCGAAGCTGGCGGTGGAATTGCCGGAAGCGCGAGCCCATTTGCGCCTTGGTTTGCTTGATGAGATGAATGAACGCGTCGGCGGTATTTTCAGCTCCGATTCGCGCTCGTCAAACGGCGTGTGCACCGGCGCGGTGGACCCGAAAAAGGTGATCGATAAAGTTGATAACGCCATTAAACTCGGCAAGCTCGACGGTCTTACGCTCGATCACCTTGAAGAGGTGACGCCGCAGGAACGCAAGGACGAGGCGATTGCCATGAAAACCGGGTTGCTGCGCGCGCCGAAACCCGCGACCCGCCATAAAGGCTAAGCGCTTTTCACGTCGCTTTTTTTAGGCTCTTTCGGCCAGCGCTTGTGCACCCAGAACCATTGTTCGGGAAATTCACGAATCCATGATTCGAATGTTGCGTTCATCAGCGTGAGGATGGTGCGCACATCCGTGTCTTTGTCGCCGGTTTTTTCGTATTGGAGGGCGGGGTAAATATGGCCTTTGAAATGGCAGCCACCGGTGCGCACGATGCGGATTGGGATGATGGGAAGGTCGAAGCGCAGCGCGAGTTCGGCGATGGTGGTGGCGGTCATGGCGTCGTAGCCGAAGAAGGGAATCGGCATGCCTTCGTTCATTTTCTGGTCGGTGAGCAAGGCTACGACGTCGCCTTGCTTGAGGGCGCGAATCATTTTGATGGCGCCGTTGGAGCCTTTGGCGAAGAGCGTTCCGGCGCGGGTGGAGCGAATGTCGCGAATCATTTTATCGACGATGGGGTTGTTGGCTTCGCGATAGGCGAGCGTGGCGGTCAGGCCGGTGAGCGGGGCGATGGGATAGGTGAGTTCCCAGTTGCCGATATGGCCGGAGAAGAACAAGGTGGCATCGCCGGGCTTGGGCATGTTTTCCTTGCCGAGGATTTCCATGCGGTTGAGGAGGACGTCGCCGGGCAAATGCGGGAGTTCGGCGGCGACGCGGCCAAGATTGTCCCACATGCCCATCAGGACTTTATGGCGTTCGGAGAAGGTCATCTTCGGGTACATCAGGGTCAGGTTATTGGTTGCCGCCATATGGGCGCGAAGATAGGGGCCGATGCTGCGGGCGATGAAGCCACCGAGCGCCGAGGCGATGTCGATGGGCAGCGTTTTGAACAGGCCGAATAGCATGGATACACCGGCGGCTTCTAAGTGGTATTTAAGTTGTTTCATTCAGCCTCACGATGTACTCAAGGACGCTGTCGAAAATGCTCGGGCTTTCGAATTCCATGTCCATTTCCAGCACGGCGACCGACTCGCGGTAGCGCTCGGGCAGGCGCACGAAATCCTTGGCGGTGGTGACGAGCACGGCGTCTAGGGTGAAGGAACGCAGCAGTAATTTGCGCATGTCGAGGGGAGTGTATTGGTAATGGTCGGGGAAGGCTTCCTGCCCCATGAGGCGGGTACCGGTGGTGCCGAGCATTTCGAAGAATTTATCGGGATAGGCGAGGCCGCAGAAGGCGAAGATTTTTTTGCCTTTGAACATATTGCCGTTCTTGGCGAAGGTGCGGGCGAAGAAGGCAGGGCGGTCTTTAGGCAGGGGCGGCAGGGTGCTGGCGCGGTTGAGGACGAGCACGGCGTGGGCGCGTTTGTAACCGTCTTTGACACGTTCGCGTAAGGGTCCGGCGGGAATCAGGCGGCCGTTGCCGAAGCCGCGCATGCCGTCGACGACGAGTAAGGCTAAGTTTTTGTAGACGGCGCGGTTCTGGAAACCGTCATCCATGACGATGGCTTTGGCGCCTTTGATAATGGCGTACTGGATACCGGCGGCGCGGTCGGCGGCGACCACCGTGGGGAGGGTTTCGGCGAGCAGGAGCGGCTCGTCGCCGACGTCGGTGGCTTTATGTTTTTTCGGGTTGACCAGCATGGGGCCGTTGGTGCGACCGCCATAGCCGCGGCTTAAGTAAAAGGCGTTGACGCCTTTGTCTTTCAGGCGGCGGCCGATATAGAGCGCGGTCGGGGTTTTTCCGGCACCGCCTGCGACCAGATTGCCGACGCAGATGATGGGAATGTTGAAGCGTGTGGTGCGCACCTGCGCCTGTCTCAGAGTGTTGGCCATGTCGTAGAAAATGGAGACGGGGATGAGGGCGGTGGACCAGAAACCCCGGCCGCTCCACCATTTGGGGGTCTTCATGGTTTTGCCTCGCGGGCCATGATTTCCTGAGGTGTTTCTTTGGGTTTTTCCGGTGCGGGCGGGGCGGGGTCGAAAATGGGTTCGAGCGCGCGCATCAGGCGGTCGGCGGTGCCACTCTTGCCGTCCATCCAGCGTTTGACGGTGTTTTGCAGCTTGTCGCGCGAGGGGAGGTCTTTGAGGAGAAGATCGACGTGGAGGGCGAGCGCGTCGGGGGTGTTGACGCGGATGAGGGCACCGGCGCTTTCCATGTCGGTGTACATATCGGCGAAGTTGTGCGTGTGCGTGCCGGTGAGGATGGCGCAGGACAGGCGCGCGGCTTCAAGCGGATTCTGGCCGCCGTGCTTGATCAGCGAGCCGCCCATGAACACGATTTCGCAGGCGCGGTAGAACAGGCCGAGTTCGCCGAGGGTGTCGGCGATGTAGATGGAGGTTGCGGGGGCGATGTCTTTTTGGTGCGAGCGCAGTTGGGTGGTGGCGGTTTTGTTTAAGGCAGTCGCGATTTCGGGGCCGCGGGCCGGATGGCGCGGGACGATGACGGTGAGGAGGTTGGGATGGCGCCCGGCTAAGATGGTGTGGGCTTTGGCGATCAATGCTTCTTCGCCGGGATGGGTGCTGGCGGCGAGCCAGACAGCGCGGGTGGAAAGCGCGGCTTGCATGTCGATGAGTTCTTCTTCGTTGCAGGGCAGGAGTTCGGCGTCGTATTTCAAATTGCCCACATACTCGACGCCTTTGGCGCCCAAAGCTGAGAGGCGTTTGCCGTCGTCTGGCGTCTGGGCGAAAGTGGCGTCGAAGCTGGAAAGCATGGGGCGGGAGATGCTGGGACGCTTGCTCCAGCCAGCGAAGGATTTTTCCGACATGCGGCCGTTGACGATAATCATGAAGGCTTCTGAATCATTGGTTTCCATGACGAGGTTGGGCCAGAATTCGGATTCGACCCAGAAGGCGATGTTGGGTTTCCAGTGGGCGATGAAACGGCGCGTGGCGTCGGGTGTGTCAATGGGGACATATTGGTGGATGACGCCTTTGGGGAGGCGCTTTTGCATGAGAGCGGCGGAGGTGACGGTGCCGGTGGTGAGCAGGAGAGTGAAGTGCGGGTATTTTTTGGCGATTTTCTGGATAAAGACGAGAATGGAATTGGCTTCGCCGACACTGGCCGCATGCAGCCAGATCAGCGTGCCCGGCGGGCGGGGCACAGAGGCGTAGCCGTAGCGTTCGCCCAGCCGCATTGCGTCTTCCTTGCCGTGGAGCTTGCGCCACTGGAGCCACAAGGGCAGCAGCGGGGCGACGAGACTCGTTATCAGCCGGTAATTACGCATTTACAATCCTTTATCCCCTTACGGGGCGGAAGACACAATGGCATCAGCAATTTCCACCAGTCGGTTCATAGCGCTCTCAACCGCAAGCCGCGCTTGTTCCTCGCCGTCCGCATCCAACTCCCTTGATACCAAAATGGGCGCGCCGACGCAAAAGGCAATTTTGCCAAAGGGTAAGGCGACCATGAAACGGTCCCAGCTGCGCATGCGGCGGTTTCTAGACGATGAGAAGGTGACGGGCAGAACCGGCCTGCCAGTGAGCTTGGCGACGGTGACGATGCCCATCTGGGCGATTTGCATTGGGCCGCGCGGGCCGTCGGGCGTGATGGAAATGTTTTCGCCTTTTTTGATGGTGCGCAGGATTTCCTTCACCGCCGCGCTGCCGCCTTTGCTGGACGAACCCGCGATGGTGGCTACGCCGAAATGGCCGATGGTTTTGGAAATCAGGATGCCGTCGCGGTGGTGCGAGATCAGCACGTGCATCTTGCGGCCCGGGGGCTCGAGGGTGGGGCACATCATCAGGCGCCCGTGCCAGAAGGCAAAGATGGCGTTTTCGCTACCTTCCATCAGAGGTTTTGCGCCTGCTTCAACGTAGTAAACGCGCTTGCTGGTCCAGTAGACCAGCCGGATGTAGAGCGATAGGATGAAGGCCAGCGCCGACTGCGTGCGCGGGTATTTCAGCAAACGCTTTTTAAAAGACATCAGATGGCCTGTTCCATCTCGAAATTCTGGGCGTAGAGCTGGTAGTATTTGCCCTGTTGGGCGATGAGCGCCTGATGGCTGCCGGACTCGATGATGCGGCCATGTTCCACCACATAGATCATATCGGCGCCGGCAATGGTGCTTAAGCGATGGGCGATGACAAGCGTGGTGCGGCCTTTCATGAGCTGTTTCAGGGCGAGTTGGACGCTGCGCTCGGATTCGTTGTCGAGCGAGGAGGTGGCTTCGTCGAGCAGCAAGATGGGGGCGTCTTTGAGCATGGCGCGGGCGATGGCGATGCGCTGGCGCTGGCCGCCGGAAAGGCGCACGCCGTGGGCGCCGATCATGGTGTCGTAGCCTTGCGGGAGTTTGCGGATGAATTCGTCGGCGGCGGCAGAGGTGGCAGAGGCGGTGATGTCGGCGTCGGTGGCACCTTCGCGGCCATAGGCGATGTTGGCGCGGATGGTGTCGTCGAAGAGCATGGATTCCTGCGGGACGTAGGCCATGTTTTTGCGGAGCGAGGCCAGGGTGACGTCGCGGATATTCTGGTTATCGATGCGGATGCTGCCGGATTGCGCGTCGTAGAAGCGTAAGAGTAAATTCATCAACGTCGATTTGCCGCCGCCGGACAGGCCGACGAGTGCGGCGGTTTTGCCGGCGGGGATGGAGAGGTTGACGTTGTGCACGCCAGCGGTGTTTTCGCCGTACTGGAAGCTGACGTCGGAAAATTCAATCTGGCCGCTGGTGACCTCTAGCGCGGCGGCGTTTTTATTTTCGGTGATGGACGGTACAGTATCTAGCACGTTGAACAGGCGGTTGGCGGCGGCTAAGCCTTCCTGCAGCGTGCCGCCGGAGCCGCTCATGGAGCGCACGGGTTTATAGGCCATAAGGAACGAGGCGATGAAGGACATAAAGGCGCCGGGTGTGGTTTCGCCGCGCATGACTTCGGAGCCGCCGTACCAGATGACCAGCGCGATGGAAACGCCCGAGAGGACTTCCATCATGGGCGTGGAGGCGGCTTGCACGCGGGCGGCTTTCAGGTAGGATTCCGCTAGCGAATTGATAATTTTTCCGGCGCGGGAGACTTCCCAGTCTTCGCGGTTATAGGATTTCACGGTGCGTACGCCGTGGAAAATTTCGTCGAGGGTGATGGTGAAATCGCCGAGCTGGCCTTGGGTTTTGCTGGAGATTTTGCGCATGCGCTTGCCGAGGCGAATGAGCGGGTGGATGGCGAAGATGAAGGCGAAGGTGGAGAGAATGGCCAGTTTCCAGTTCTGGTAGAACATCAAGCAGATTAGGAAGCTGGTGGTGAGTGAGCCTTTGACCAGCGCGGTGAGCACGGTGGTGAACGCGTTGCGCAGCAGGTTGATGTCGTTGGTGAAGCGCGAGATGAGGCGGCCCGATGATTGCTCGTGGAACAGGCCGATATCGCTGGTGATGAGGTGCTTGAATAGGCGAAGCTGCATGTCGGCGACGAGGTGCTGGCCGACGAAGCGCATGAAATACATATTGCCATAATTGGCGGCAGCGCCAATGGTGCCGATGGTGAAGACGATGAGGGGGATGATGTTAAGCATCGTTTCGTTTTTCTCGATGAAAATCTGGTCGAGGGCCGGGCGAATCATCCAGGCGTTGGCGCCGGTGGCGAGTGCGATGACGGCCATGCAGAGCATGGCGCCGATGGCCTGTTTGGCGTAGGGGCGGATGTGTTCGCGCAGGAGGCGGCGGATGAGGACGCCGGAGGTGTGCTGGTCGGTTTTCAGGATGGTCATGAGCGCGATTTTCTCGTCATGCCCGCGAAGGCGAGTATCCAATCCGCCTTGCGGTAGCAAGGGTAAAGGCCATTTCCCGCGCCGACGCCCTGCGCATTGGATACTCGCCTTCGCGGGTATGACGAAGGAAGAATCATGTGCCAGCCACCGTCATGGATTCGATGCGCAGGGTGGGCGCGTTGGTGGCGTAGCGGAAGGTGAGGTCGTTGGCGGGGGTGAGTTGCAAGAACATGTCGCGCAGGTTTCCGGCGATGGTGATTTCCGAGACGGGGTAGGCGATTTCGCCGTTTTCGATCCAGAAACCGGCGGCACCTTGCGAGTAATCGCCGGTGGTGGTGTTGATGCCCATGCCGAAGGTTTCAGTGAGGTAGAGGCCGCTTTTAATGTCGGCGTAAAGTTCCCTGGGCGTGAGCACGCCTTTTTGCATGTAGAGGTTGGAGGCGCTTGGCGAGGGCGGGGAGGCGATGCCGCGGGCGGCGTGGCCCGTGGTTTGCATTTTGAGCTTGTTGGCGGTGCGCGTGTCGAGCAGCCATGTGGTGAGGGTGCCGTTGTCGACGATGGTGCGTTTTTCGTTTTTAACGCCTTCGCCGTCGAAGGGGCGGGAGCCGAGGCCGCGGATGATGTGAGGGTCGTCGACGATGGTGATTTGGCTTGCGAAGATTTGTTCGTTCAAGCTGTCTTTGAGGAAGCTGGAACCGCGGGCGATGGAACCGCCCGAGATGGAACCAGCGAGGGTGCCGACCAGCGAGCGGCTGACGCGGGGGTCGAAGATGACGGGAACCTTGCAGGTGGGGACTTTGCGCGGGTTTAGGCGCTTGAGGGCGCGGGCGGATGCGTTGCGGCCGATGGCGTCGGCGTCTTCGAGGTCGGCGCGGAAGCGTGTGCTGGAGTAATCGTAGTCGCGTTCCATGCCGGTGCCTGTGCCAGCGAGGACGGAGACGGACACGGAGAAATGGCTGCTGCGGTAGGAGTGGGCGAAGACGTTGCTTTTGCCGTTGTTGATGGCAAGGCAGATGGTGGAGCGGGAATAGCCCGCGTCGACGCCTTCGGAATTGGTGATGCCGTGCACGGCAAGGGCCGTTTCTTCGGCAATCTGGCATTGTTCGGCGAGCCATTTGGGCTCGGGTTCGGAATCGTCGCAGAGTTCGAGTTCGGGCGGGGTGGTGCACAGACGTGTGCTGTCGGCGAGCGTGCTGTCAGGATCGGCGGGGGTGACTTTAGCCATGCTGGTGGCGCGCGCGGCGAGTTCTTTCAGGGCGGTTTGCGAGGTGTCGGTGCCCGAGACGATGGCGGCTTGCGCGCCTACGAAGACGCGAAGGCCCACGGCCTTGCTTTCAGCGCGCTCCAAGCCTTCGGGCTTGCCTAAGCGGCGCGAGGTGCTGGCGTCAATCGTGTCGAAGAGGACGGCGTCGGCCTGGTCGGCGCCGAGGCTTCGCGCCTGGTCGAGCAGCCAGCAGATTGTATCGATTGGTTTAGACATGAGGTTTCATTTCTCTTAAGTGCACGGTTCTAGAGTATTATCCGGTTTTGTGCAATGAACCAGTAAAAAAACTCAACGGAAATGATTGCAAATCCACATTAGATTGGGTATTAGTTAATTATAGACCACAATCTGTAGCGTAAGAGCATCAACGTATGAGTAGCATTATGGCACCTCCATTGCCGCTTAGCGTGTCCCGGCCGAAGATTCACCGGCCGCCGTTCGTCGGTTCGCGCAAATCGCAGAAAAAACCGATGTTGCCCGGCTTCCTTGTGTTCTGGGGCGGGGTTTTGCTGGCGCTGATCGTGTTGTCGCTGTCCATTAAGAAAGAACCGGTCATTAAGGAAGCGACGACTCTGCCGCCGGTTGCTGTCGTCTCGAATCGTATCGCTCCCCCTGCGGAACCCGCGCCTGTCCAGTCTGACAGCCTGATTGCGGGTGCCATCGGCGATGCACAGGCCGCACCCAGCACCGGCAAGCCCGGCACCACGATTATGCTGAAAGATCAATCAGGTGCCATCGTGGGCCAAATGGCCCGCATTCCGCTCGAAAATGAGCAGATAACCGAAGTCAAACCAATAAACAATGTTGACAACGGCGGCGGGCGCGAACTACTTTCCATCGTCGGTAAATACTAATTAACGGATAATCAGATTATTAGATGACCGGACCGTCGGGATAGCCCCGTACCGTTTCGTGTTGTCGGATATTCTAAAAATATAGGGAGGACGTATGTCCTGCAAATCGCTTCTGGCGATCGCGGCGGCTTTGGTATTGCTGCCAGCCACTTTCATCTGCGCGCAAGCAGATGATAACCTCGGTATCGTGACGGGCCCGAAGACGGGTACGTATTACGCATTCGGCAAAGACATCGCGCAGGTCGCGGGCAAGGCCGGCATCGACGTGGATGTCAAACAATCCGAAGGCTCGATCGATAACATCAAACGCATCAACAGTTCGGAAAATGCCGCGCTCGGCATCGTGCAGTCGGACGTGCTGGGATTCCTCAGCCGCTCGAAAAGCCCTGAGTCGATCCGCATGGCGAGCAATCTGCGCATGATCTTCCCGTTCTACAATGAAGAAGTGCACGTGCTGGCGCGCAAGGACATCAAGACGTTTGCCGATTTGCAAGGCAAGCGTGTGGCGATTGGCGAAGACGGTTCGGGGAATATGCTCACCGCAATCAACCTCTTTTCGCTGATGAACGTGACGCCGGGCGAATCGAAAAAAATCCCGCCGGCGCAGGGCGTCGTGGCGGTACTGAAGGGTGAAGTAGACGCGGCGATTTTCGTGGGCGGTAAACCGGTGCGCCTGTTTAAAAACCTCGAAGATCTGACGCTGCCGGAAAACCAGAAATACGGCGCGATGCTGGAGCAGGTGCATTTTGTGGCGCTCGATAATCCGAAGATGCTGGAAGAGTATAAGCCCGCGCAGATTACCAAGGCGGATTATAATTTCGTGACCGACCCGGTGCCCACCGTGGCGGTGCAGGCGGTGATGGTGAGCTATGATTTCTCGCAAGGGAACAAGAAGCGCTGCGAAAAGCTCGGCGGTCTCGCCAAGATCATTCGCAAGGAACTGCAGACCTTGCAGGACAAAGGCCATCCGAAATGGAAAGAGGTTAACCTCGACGCCGATTCAGGTGTCTGGAAAAAAGATACCTGCGCATGGCCGGAAGCGGTGAAGGCCGAAGGCGATAAAAACAGCCTGATGAAGATTGTCGATAAGGACAAGAAATAATCACAGGCCGGGTGTTTGCGACCAGTCGCGCATGGCTTGCCATGCGTCAATGTAGCCTTGGCCGAGCAGCCCTTGCTGGCGCAGAATGTCGCTGGGCCATTCCAGCGATTTGAGGATTTTGTCTTTATCCTCCCTTATATCCGCAGCATTATTATTCCATTGGTGAAAGCCGCCGCGGGCGCGCAGTAGCGCTGTGTTCGGTTCGTCGAGCGGGCTGATGTCGCTGGTCAGATGACCTTGAGAGTGGCGTTGCAGATGGGTGTTGAATTCGTGGGCGGTAATCAGTCGCGTGGGGTTCAAATGCGGGTCGATGACCATGACGACATCCTCTTCCATAAACGGATTGTAGCATTTGATGGTCACGGCGGTATGGAACGACCAGTCGACATGCTGCGCGTCGAAATCCTTGCTGTCTTTTTCGCTGAGTTCTTTGCCCGAGAGGAGCGCTTGATGAACTTCGATTTGTTTTTTGAGCCATGCGGCTTCTTCGTAACGCTTCGGGCCGATGATGCGGTCCGGGCGGGGCACGACGATGCCCTTGAAGGGTTCGGCGACGACGACGATGCGGCCGATATTTTCGCGCGGGACTTTCAGCTCGTCGAGCATGATGCCGATCATCGCTTCGCGGCGGTCTTCGCAGCGGCCCATCAGGGCGTGCGGCAGGCGGTCGTCGGTGGCGAGGGATTTGAAAGCGGCGGTGGCGTCTTTAAGGGTGTAAACCATGCATGATCGTAGCAAACAATCGTTAAACTAGAATAAATGCCCGGCTTTCATGGCTTTTGCCTCGATATAGGCGTGGTTGTGCGGGTGGGTTTCGCTGATGAGTGGTACGCGTTCGCTGACCGTGGTGCCGGATTTTTCGAGGGCTTCGAGTTTGGAGGGATTGTTGGTGAGCATGCGGATGGTGCTGACGCCCAGTGCTTTTAACATGGCGCTGGCGATGGCGAAATCGCGTTCATCTTCGTCGAAACCGAGCATGAGGTTGGCGGTGAAGGTGTCGTGGCCACGTTCTTGCAGCTGGTAGCTGCGCAGCTTGTTGGTGATGCCGATGCCGCGACCTTCCTGATGCAGGTAGATCAGGATGCCGTTGCCGGCTTTGATGATGGTGTTGAGCGCAAGGCGGAGCTGGTCGCCGCAGTCGCAGCGCAAGGAGCCGAGGATATCGCCGGTGACGCAGGAGGAGTGGATGCGGGTGAGCGGCGGGGCGTTTGTGATGTCGCCGATGACGAGGGCTAAATGCACGGAGGTGGCGTGCTGCGCGCGGAAGCTGACGAGCCTTGCGTTTTCGGCGCCTTCGATAGGCAATGAAGCCTGGGCGGTTTTGAGTACGTTGGTGTGCGGGGTTTCAATATAGGCTTTGAGGTCGGCGGCATCGAGGCGAAGGGCCATGCTGTCGGGGGTGAGCAGCAAAGCGGGCATGAGCGAGGCGTATTTGGCGAGCTTGAGGGCCATTGAATCGATGGGGCTGGCGCTCTGCATCAGCGCGTTGGCGATGGGGGCTTGCGGGCAGAGGGGGTCGACGATGGCCATGACATCGGCGTAAGTCATGGCGCTGGCGTCGATGCGCACGTCGCGCCCCTCAAGACCGAGCATTTTGGCGCGGGCGGCGCTGATGAGCAACTGCATATCGGGGGATTTAAGCTGCTGAAATTCCATTTCTCTAAGGAATTCAGCCGGATAATTGCTGACGGCTTTGCCGCCGGTTTCGTAAATCACCACGGGGGATTGGCGGCGCAGCTCGTCGATGGCGCGCTCGACATTCATGAAATTTGATATAGTTGGTTGTTTTTCCTGCATTAAATTCCCATAACGCTTGCGAAATTTCCTGATTCATACTACATCTAAGGCCAGAAATGTAGAGAAATGTCGTGTTTTATGTTGCAAACCGCGCTGCTGATACTGAGCCCGGATAAGGATTTCGCCGAAACGCTGGCGGAACAGGTGCGCGGCGAGCTGAAAATTCCTTGCACGGTAGGTGCTGGTGAAAGTGAAATTAAACAATATCTTGACGGCGCGCTCGGCGTGGTCGCCACGATGCAGCCGGAAGAATCCTTGCCTTGCCCGTTGATCCTTGTTAAAGAACGGCCCGTGCGCTTGCGCGATCTGCTGGACGATATCGGCAAATTGCTGCAAAATCATAGCTCCGGTGACATAGTTTTCGGTGAGGGCTATAGCCTGCAGATTCGCCTGAAACAGGTATCGCTGGGCGATAAAAGCGTGGCACTTACGGATACGGAAGTGAAGCTGCTGCAAAGCCTCATTGAAATGAAGGGGCAGGTGGCGCACAAGGACCGGCTGCTTAAAAATGTCTGGGGATTTGACGAAGCGCTCGATACGCACACGCTTGAAACCCATATTTACCGCCTGCGCGGCAAGCTGCGCGAGCTGGACGAAGATAACGAAATGATTGCCGCCACGGAAGGCGGCTATATGCTGAATGCGAAATAGGACATGTCACAGAAAATACATTTAATCGGCCTGAGCAAGGTTGAGCTGGCGGAAAAGCTTAAAGAAGTCGGCTTCGAGGCGTTTCGCGCCAAGCAGGTGTGGCACTGGCTGTACAGCAAAGGCGCGACCGAATTTTCACAGATGACGACCATCGCCAAGGATAAGCATCAGCTGCTTGACGATCATTTCACCATCGCGCGGCCACGCCTGGAAAAGGATCTGGTCTCGTTCGACGGGACGCGCAAATGGCTGGTGGAATATCCGGATAAAAATAAAGTCGAGATGGTGTTCATTCCTGAAACTGATCGCGGGGCGTTGTGTGTGTCGTCGCAGGTGGGATGTACGCTGGCGTGCACATTCTGCCACACGGGGACGATGCCGCTGGTGCGTAATTTGACCGCGGGGGATATTGTCAGCCAGGTGCTGATCGCGCGTGACGGCTTAGGCGAATGGAACAAGAAACGCGAGGACTGCCTGTTCACCAACATCGTGCTGATGGGCATGGGCGAGCCGCTGTATAATTACGAGAACGTGAAAAAAGCGCTGACCATCGTGATGGACGGTGAAGGTATTGCGATTTCGAAGCGGCGGATTACGCTTTCGACCTCGGGCGTGGTGCCGGTGATCGAGCAGGTGGGGCATGAATTAGGCGTGAACCTTGCGATTTCGCTTCATGCGGTGCGCGACGATTTGCGCAATGAGCTGGTGCCGCTGAATAAAAAATACCCGATCGCGCAGCTTCTCGAAGCCTGCCGCAATTATCCTGCGGCGAATAATGCGCGCCGGATTACGTTCGAATACGTCATGCTCAAAGGCGTGAACGACTCCGATGCCGATGCGCGCGAGCTGGTGCGGCTGCTGGCCGATATCCATGCCAAGGTGAATCTGATTCCGTGGAATTCGTGGCCCGGCGCGAAATACGAAACCTCGTCACGCAACCGCATCAATGCTTTCGCGCAGATCGTCAACGATGCGGGTTATTCCTCGCCAGTGCGCGCCACGCGCGGTGAAGACATCATGGCCGCCTGCGGCCAGCTGAAGTCCGATTCCGAACGCGAAAAAGGCAAGAAAATCTACCTGCAGGACAATCCGAATTAATGCTGTCTCAGCCGTCGGAAACCGGGCTGAGGAAGAATTCATCGTCGATCAGTATGCGACGGATGATGAATAAGCATATGTTGAATTACCCCCGCACCGTAACCTTGCCATTTCCCGCTAAACCCGTTACAGAAGAAAACTCATTACACTTCTAAAACACTAGCACAGGGGCAGCATGCGCAAGATTATCATCGCGGGTATGATTAGTAACGGGCTCGAATGGTACGATTTCGCGCTCTACGCGTTCACCGCGCTCACTATCAGCAAACAATTCTTCCCGGAGGGCCACGCCGAAGCGCACAGGCTCGCGACGTTCGCTATTTTTGCAGTCGGGTTCGTTGCCCGTCCGTTCGGCGGGATTTTCTTTGGGGTGCTGGGCGATAAATTTGGCCGGCGCACGGCGCTCGTGCTCTCGATTTTCATGATGGCGATTCCAACGGGTCTTATCGGCATGTTGCCTAATTATGCGACCATCGGCATAGCAGCACCGCTGCTGCTGGTGCTGATGCGCGTGATGCAGGGCCTGTCGCTGGGCGGGGCGTTTTCGGGGTCGATGACGTTCCTTGTGGAGCATGCGCCGCAGTCGAAACGAGGAATTGTCGGCAGTGCGTCGGTGGCGAGCCTGGTGATCGGGTTTTTGCTCGGCTCGGTGATCGCATGGGCGTTTACGACGATACTAAGCCCGGAGAATTATGAAAGCTGGGGTTGGCGCGTACCGTTTCTGATGGGGATTCCGATTGGATTTGTCGGCCTGTATATCCGCAATCACTGCGAAGAAAGCCCGACTTATGAAGCGGCGAAAAAAGACGGCATCCTGTCGCAGACGCCGGTTAAGGATGTGTTCAAACATGAGCTGACGCATGTGGCGCAGGCTATTGGCATTTACATCTCGGTGACGATGCCATTTTACCTGCTCTCGGCGTATTTCATTACGTTTACCATCAACACGCTCGGGCGCACGAAAGAAGAAGCGCTGCTGCTTAACAGCATCAATATGGTGATCCTGCTGATCTTCGCGCCGTTGTCGGCTTGGTTGTCGGACAAGGTCGGGCGGCGCAAAGTGCTGGGCATTACGGCATGCGCGTTTTTATTCTGCACCTATCCGATTTTTGCGCTGATGCAGGCGCAGGGGCTGACGTCGATTCTGCTGGCACAGGCGTGGTTTGCGGTGATCGTCGGCTTCTATATCGGGCCGGTTCCGGCGCTGCTGGTGGAAATCTTCCCGACGCGCGTGCGTTATACCGGCATGTCGCTGTCGTATAACATCTGTGCCACGCTGTTTGGCGGTACGGCGCCGATGGTGTGTGAGTGGCTGATCGGCAAGACGGCGAACAATTTCTCCATCGCGTATTACGTGATGAGCTGTGCGGCGATTTCAGTGGTGACGCTGTTTTGCTTCTACAAGGACCGCCACGAGCAGCCGCTCGCTTAGAGTAAATAATACGTACTGAGGCCGAGATAGATCGCTTCAAACAGGAGCGCGAAGGTGCGCACAATGTTGCGGTCCTCGCGGCGCTGCGCTTCGAAGATCATGAAATATTTTATCAGGTGGAAGCCGATGAACACCCAATAGATGTAATTCGAGTCATGCAGGAACGAGCTCGGGCCGATGGCGTGCTGGAGGAGGTAAAACGGTGAGCCGTAGACCAGCACGTTGTAAAAAATCAGCTGGTTCTGCAGGGCAAAGCCAGCGATAGCGGCGCCCATTTCGAGGGCGGTAAGGATAAACGCAAGAGCTGAATACATACGGGTTCCACTGGTAAAGGGAGTCTGGTTGTTGCCAGCAAGGCTATCAAGCGGTGGATGGTAAATCAACCCCTATTCCTAAAAACCTTTAGATAATAGGTGCATAGTGCTTTTGGGCGGGTGGCGTACGCTTGCGCCTTGACTTTTTCCCGGCAGTCCTTTACCTCAGGTTCCCTGCTGAAGCAGACGCGTGGAGGAGTGGCCGAGTGGTCAATGGCAACAGACTGTAAAGCCAATAAGGAACTTTTAGATTAAAAATTTTCATTGTAAAATCAAATAATTACTGATAATTTTAGACCATAGATTCCTAACACATAACTAGCACAAAATTCACGCTAGTACTTTAGGGGGGCTTTTATGGAAACGGTACGCCACGCACTAATGGATAATGCAGTGCAACTATACATGCGTCCCAATAGTCCCCATTGGCAATGCTCATGCTCGGTTGGTGGCAAGCAACGGCGCACCACCACCAAAGAAGAAAGCCTTTCGCGTGCCAAGGACATTGCCCGTGACTGGTATCTAGGTTTGATGGGAAAATATCAAGCGGGTGAACTCAAAGCGGGTGTTACCTTCCGCAAGGCATCAGAAAAGTTTGTATTAGAGTATGAAGTTATCAATCAAGGCGAACGGCATCCTAGATACATCGCAAGTCATAGCGCCCGATTACGTTGCCATCTTCTCCCATTCTTTGGGGATAAAATCGTAACGGACATCACACCTGGCCTTGTGCAGGAATATCGCGCCCATCGGATGACATCGAAAAAGCATCCGAAGACTGGCGAACCTATGCGGCCCGCCAGAACAACGTTGCATCATGAGATCATTACGCTCCGGCATGTGCTTAAAACAGCCAATCGTCACGGGTGGCTGCCTTTTTTCCCTGACCTGTCTTCACCATACAAAGCTTCAAACAAAATCAGCCATCGCGCTTGGTTTTCACCGGAAGAGTACAAGCAGTTTTATGAAGCAACTCGTGAACGTGCCAAGAATCCGAGAAAAGCTTGCTGGCGCATCGCAAGCGAAAATTTTCATGATTATACGCTGTTCATGGTGAATACTGGGTTACGGCCAGACGAGGCCGGTCGTATTGAATTTCGAGACGTTGCCATCGTTACCGATGAAGCAATGGGCGAACGCATCCTCGAAATCGCTGTGCGCGGCAAGCGCGGTACTGGTTGGTGTAAATCCATGCCGGGGGCAGTACTGCCATTTGAGCGCATGGTAAAACGTCACGTTTTTCAGCCTAAAGATATTGTGTTTGGCCTGCCGCAACATGGTATAATGAACGCCATTCTTAAGGAACTCGATCTCAAATTCGACCGTGAAGGCAATCGTAGAACGTCTTATAGCTTCCGCCACACCTACATATGCTTACGCCTGATGGAAGGCGCTGACATCTATCAAGTCGCTAAAAACTGCCGAACCAGCGTTGAAATGATCGAACGGCATTATGCGGCGCATATCAAGGATACTATTGATACAGCAGCAGTAAATGTACGCAAAAATAGACCTTAGTAAAGTTTTTTCCAAAAAAATAGCCCTAAAACATTGACAGACAGCGCGTATTGCCTTAGCAGAAAGGACTCTTTTATAGCGTGGAGGAGTGGCCGAGTGGTCAATGGCAATGGACTGTAAATCCATCCTCGTACGAGTTCGTTGGTTCAAATCCAACCTCCTCCACCAATATTATTGTTATATAACAGCATGTTATGTGATTTCGACGTGTGCCCCGCACACAGCGGGCCTCGTTGCATATAGGTGAGCGGATAGAACCTTTCCCAAGGCTTTTCCTGCCTGATTATCGGGAATATCTCTGTTGCCGATTTCGTCGGTCCACTTAGGAATTAGCTAAAGCTCATGAGTTTATGCTGTTGCTCCCAGCTCATCGGCAGGTCAATCCGCTTGGTGAGTTTCTCAACGCTGAGATCGGCAGGCTGCTGTCCTGTGATGATGCTTTCGGTAATGTCAGGAGCGAGGAAAGGAAGATCCATCACACGGGCGACATAGCTTTTGTCGATACCTTCCCGCGTTGCTATTTCAACCATACTGTTTGCTCGACCGGATATCAGTTCATTGTACCATTTATGGGCGCGCACGATGGTTTTAATAAGTGTTGGATCTGTTCTGACTGGTCCGGCACCACCGATCACAAGTCGCATTTCGACACCGCGTCGTTTCATCTGCATAGGAATGTCACGGGTGATAGTTATAGCATCTGTTGATGCAATAAGTGATGCAAGCGATAGTAATATGGCAACAGTTTTCCGGACACATTGTTAAGCGGATATTTGCATGGTTTCGTATTCCACTGGTGACAGGTAATCGTTAGCGGAATGGGTTCTGATTCTGTTATAGAACACCTCTATATATTCAAAGATCGCATAC
>JANYES010000006.1 GCA_025362975.1 Alphaproteobacteria bacterium
GATGGGTATTTCGAGGCGCATATGGTGCGTGCCGAGCTTGGGTTGCGCAAGGAAAATGCGGTGCCGCGCTATTCGACCACGGGGCCGGATACGATGCGCAGAGCGACGCCCGAGGCGTTGCAGGAATTCAAGGTAAAGCTGTGGATGCAGGGGAGTTTGCAGCTTTATTACCTGTCGCAGGCGAATCATTTCGCGTATTTTCATTTCCTGCAACCTAACCAGTATGTAGCGGATTCGAAAATGTTGAACGAGGAAGAACATAAAATCGCTTATGTGCCGAACGGCGTGCACGGTTCGGCGGTGATTGCCACGTATCCGCAGTTGCTTTCGCATATCGCTGAGCTTCGGGAGCATGGTGTCAACAGCCAGAGCCTGACGGGAATTTATAAGGATGTGACGGAAACCATCTATGTCGATAATTGCTGTCATGTGAACGCGAAGGGTAACACGATGCTGGCTGATGCAATCGGTAATGCAATCGCGGGGGCACCATGAATCGGGTTAGTTGTAAACAGGATAACTGGACGCAGGCGCTTGCCAAGTATTTGGCAGGTGAGGGGTATGCCATCGTGGAGGATATGGTGGATGAGGCGCAGCTTGCGGTGCTGCGCGATAGGCTATATTCGGCACGTGGGAAGATTACTATTGAGATTGGGGCGGACAAGCTGAAGCGCGCGGGCGAGTATGGCGTGCTGCGGATTATGATGAAGTTTGAGCGGGAGTTTCTGGCGCTGCTGGAAAATCCGGCGATGCTGGCGATAGTGGATGCTACTGTGTCGAATACGGGGATTTTGCACTTGCAGAATGGGTTTATTTTGCCGTCTTATCCGCCTGGGGAAACGCCTGCGAACTTCCAGAACCATTTCCACCGCGATTTTCCGCAAAATATGAACGGGTATCTGGCGTCGGTGAACGTGCTGATGGCGATTGATGAATTTACGAGTGACAATGGCGGCACGACGCTGGTGCCGGGCACGCAACAGGAGGCGGATAAGCCTGAGCAAGCGTACATGGAAAAAAACGCCATTTCGGCGCAATGTAAAGCTGGCTCGGCTCTGGTGTTCGACTCCACATTGTGGCATGCCTCGGGGATAAATGTTTCAGGCAAGGACCGGCTGGCGATCAATCATCAGTTTACGCGCTCGTTTATCAAGCAGCAGATCGATTATTGCCGGGCGTTGCCAGCGAAGACGATTCTTGGGCTGCTGCCACGCAGCCAGCAATTGCTGGGTTGGTATACGCGTACGCCGACATCGCTTGAGGAATATTACCGTCCCGAGGACGAACGACTTTACCGAAAAAACCAGGGGTAAGCATGAAACTTTCTATCGTGACCACGCTTTATCAATCCGCACCATACCTGGAGGAATTTTACACGCAGATGTCGGCGGCGGCGGCTGAAATTACTCATGATTATGAGATCATCATGGTCAATGATGGTTCGCCGGATGCGTCGCTGGCGCTCGCGCTTAAGTTGCATGAGAAAGATCCGCGCGTGAGCGTGGTCGATCTGTCGCGTAATTTCGGCGAGCATAAGGCGCGCATGACTGGGCTTTCGCATGCGACGGGGGATTATGTGTTCATGATTCAGTGCGACCTTGAGGTTTCGCCGCATTGTCTGGTGAATTTCTGGGTTGATATGCAGTCTTTTCCGGAGGTGGATTATATTACGGGCGTGCAGGAAAAGAAGCGCGGCAGCGTTATCGAGCGCGTGTGCAGCACAGGGTTTTATAAACTGTTCAATATGCTTTCAGATGTAAAGCTCGGGCTGAATGAGGCGAGCGTGCGGCTGATGTCGCGGCGGTTTGCCGATGCACTGCTGGAGCATAAGGAACGCTCGGTGTTTTTTGCGGGGTTGTGCCAGATGACGGGGTTTGGGCAGAAGGAACATGCGGTGGTGAAGACACGCTCGAACAAGGGGTCGTATTCGTTGCGTAAGAAAATGGCGATGGTAGTCAATGCCGTTACGGCATATTCGACGATGCCGCTGGTGATTGTGTTTTATCTGGGGTTGGGGATTTCGGTGCTGACGGCAATGTATATTGCGATGATTCTGGTGAAGAAGATGTGTTTCGATATCGAGATTACCGGGTGGACATCACTGATTGTTTCGGTGTGGTTCTTTGGCGGGGTGATCATGGCGTCGGTGGGGCTGGTGGGGCTGTATATTTCGCGAATATTTATTGAGGTGAAGCAGCGGCCTTATACGATTGTGAAACAGTTTTACAAGGGTAAGCCATGAGCCTGATCGCGTGTATGAATACGCAGACGATTTATGCGGAAACACTGCCGAATAAGATTCGCAATTCAGCGAAGGCGGGGTTTACGGCGATGGAGCTGTGGATTGACGAGGTTGAGGATTATTGTAAGCAGGGGCATACGCTGGCGGATGTGAATAGGATGCTGGCGGATAACAATATCAAGTGCCTTTCGACGATTAAAATCGAGGGTTGGTTTGAAAATGACGGCGAACTGATGGGCGTTGCTGACGACCATCGGCAGATCATGGGCGAGTGCCGCCGCAGGATGGAAATCGCTAAGACTTTGGGGTCGCCGTATATCATCGCGTGTCCGAGCTACAGCCATCGCGGGCATTCGGCGGAGTTGCAGCAGGGAGTGGATTATTTTTATGAAATCCTTGAGCTGGGGCGCGAAGTCGGGATTGTGCCGACGATTGAATTTTTGGGGCAGAGCGGGCAGATCAACACGATTGAAATCTGCATGGATTTTTTGAAACGTGTGAATCATCCCGATGGGAAGATGGTGGTGGATTCGTATCATCTATGGCGGGGCGGTGGGAAGATTGAGGATTTTGCGAAGGCGGATGTTAGCATCGTCAGCATGCTGCATATTAATGATATAACACCGGAGATTGACCGCGCGGTGTATCGCGACCGGAATAGGATATTACCCGGTGATGGCGTGCTGGATTTGACGCGCTTTATCGCCATTGCGCGCGAGATGGGGTATTCGGGCGTGGTGTCGCTTGGGGTGTATAACCGGGCGCTTTGGGAGCGCGATAGCCTTGAGGTATGTATCGATGGCTATCAGAAGACGATGAAGTTTTTAGAGTAGTTCACTGATACTGGGTAGGCGTTCGGTACTGGCGATGCCAATGCCGGTTTTTCCGTAATCGTTGCCATTGTAGAGCATCCACCATTTGCCTTTGGCGGCGAAGACGTGTGCGTAGGCAATCATCTGTGAGTCCCAGCCGGTGGGACCTGTTGCGATGCCCGCTTTGTCATCGATGCGTTTCCAGCTAATGCCGTCGTGCGAGGCGGCGAAGCCGATTTTGTAGGCGATGCCGCGCACGGAATACCACATGAGATAGCCACCTTTGATCGCCACGACGCATGGGCGGGCGATGGCGTATTCGTCGTCGTTAGAAAAATCGATGCAGGGACGGGTGGTGCGTTTCCAGTGTATGCCGTCGGCGGATTCCGCGTAGCGGATGTGGTAGTAGTGTTTGGGGCCGGACGCACTTTCTTCCCAGCGCTGACCGGAGACGTACCACATGCGCCAGAGATTGCCTTCTTTGAGGACGCAGGGGGAATTGTTGAGGTAGGGGTCGGTAATGGAACGGCCGAGGATTGGCGCGGTGGAAACGCGGGTGAATTCTCCGCCGGAGCTGGTGGCGAGGCCGATGAAATTGTAGAAAGGGACGGTTTTGCCTAAGGCCCAGCCGGTGTAGTAAAGGTAGCAGTCGTTGCCGCTGTTGATGGCCCAGCTGATCATGGCGCCGCTGTCGTCGAAAGCGCCGAGTGGGCCGGGGCTAAGTATTTCGGTGACGGGGCCTAGGGTGGGCATGGGGGTAGAAAAATCGAGGTCGGCGGCGAAGACGTGCGAGCGCGACTGCGCGTCGCGGGAGGCGAAAAACAGACGGTGGCTGTCGTTGGGCAGCGCGAGCGCAAAAGGCAGGGCGGCGTGCGAGGCGGAGAAGGCGCTAACGGCGTTACCGTCCAGCAATAAGCCTTGTTTCTGCCACATAATTTTTCTCCATTTTGTTGGGGCAAGAGTAAGCGGTGGGCGCGTGGGGTCAACAACATTTTTGCGGCTGGAATGACTGCGCGGATGTGCTAACATGATATGAAGCCTGTATAATTATAGGGATACGCCGTCGCATGGGTCGCTTTTTGTCGCTTGCATTGTTTGCCGTCTCGGCTGCGACGTTCGCGCTTTCGTTTTTCGTGCCGTTTTACATCGATGAGATTATTTATCCGATTACCTCGGCGCGCGCGGGGTTTGACGGGTGGCACACGATTGGCGCGTGGCCGCTGTGCAAGCATAATTTCGATTCGAAAATTCCGGTTACGCTGTGGCCGGGAAAGTTCTTGTCGTGGGTAACGGATATGCCGTTTTACACGCCAGGTGCGATTCGATCGTACGGTATGGGCGTTTTTGTGGCGTGGATAGGATTGCTGGTGTGGCTGACGCCGAAATGTTTCGATATCGGCATAACACGCGGTAAGCTGCTGCAATGGGTTCTGGCGGCGAGTTTCCTTGGGGTATTGCCTTTTTTATCGGTGCTGACGCGGCCGGAAATCCCGATGGCAATGGTGATTGTGCTGTACGCGTTTTTGCCGTTTTATGCACAGAAACATGAGTTGACGCAGTTGCAGCGTATATTGCTGAGTGTGATGATACTGGTGTTTTCGTCGTGGTTCTTTTCGTGTCATCCTAAATCGATGTTGTTTGCGCCGCTGGCGTTTTATGCGACGTGGTCGTTGAAGCCGAAATCCTCATGGGGATGGGGATTTATCGCGGTGCTGCTGGCGATAGTGGTGCAGTCGTATTACTTCCACGCGCTGCGCACGTATTGTCCTGAAGATCATGCGTTTGATGCGTTCTTCAAGAAAACGACATTGCAGCCGCAGCTTTTTAGTGCGCAGGCGGGTGTGTTTATCGAGATGTTCACCCGGGGTGTCGGCGCGGTGACGGTGTATATCGACCACATGATGTTCTCGCAGGATTATGCGTCGGTGTGGCTGCCGCGAGGAAAAATTTCCTGGGCGCATGTGGCCGTGAACGGGTTGATGCGTGGCGGCATCGCGCTGGTGGGTGTGCTGTGGTTTTATTCGCTTGTGCGGATTGTGATGGTGAGTGCGCGGGAGCGCGCGCTGCTCAAACCCGATGTGGCGGTGCCGATGCTGATACTGGCGGCGGTGATTGTGTTGGCTGGATTCCAGCAGGCGAAGAATTTTTATGATGGGCTGTTTTTCTGGCTGGTGGGCATGGTACTGACGATGGTGTTCTTGGCGCGCTCACCGCTGATTAGGCGCGAGCATGCATATTTCGTAGTGGCGTTGCAGGTGTTGTCGTTGATGAGCCAGTCGTTGCTGCTTACGAGTTACGTGCGGTTGCAGGATGTAAATCAGGCGGCGCAGACTAATGGTTTTATGCCGGGGCAGGTGAAATCGGCTTCGATGCTGAATTATGCGGAGCGCTACGCGCGCATTTTGCAGGCGGCGGCAAAGTGCGGAATTCATCCTGAGGATGAGAACCGCTACCTTATGGTGGATATGTTTACCTATCTCAGTTTCAAGCAAAGTTATCGCCCGGCGAATGTATCGCACATCAACGAGTATATTATGGCGTTCGGGCGGGTGTATCATTCGTCGGGGTTGATTGCGCTTTGCAGCGCGTTGCCGCCGGTCTTGGTGCGCCAGTCTGTCGAGGATAACGGCTTATGCTGCCTGCGGCATTTTTAAAGCGCGTTCAGGTTGAATTTATTTTTTAAATATTGCTTGGTGTCGGCAGTGGGTTCTAAACCAAAACCGCTAATGAGGATCTGGCCGTATTTGCGCAGATCGGTGTTTTGTTTTTCGACTTCTTTTAGAAAAATATCACGCTTGAGGCGGTCGACCAGAACATAATAAAAAGCGTCGCGGCCGAGCTTATCCTGCCCCTGGACGAGGTAGAGCAACTCGTTGTCGTGAGTGACGGATTTGGCTTTGAGGCCGGGGAGGTGTGTTTTAGCTGTTGGCTCTGTCATGTATCCTATTGAAATTGCTATATTTGAATAATTGCCGACATTAACAGGAATGTCACACTTATTAAGTATTCTTAAATTATACTACAAGCGTAGCAGAATAAAGGATTATCAGGCTTATGGCGCGCTTATCGCTCCCGGTGAATCAGGAATGCAATGGTACGCTGCCGGTTACCGGCGAGATCGCGCAGTATTTGCGCGATCAGGGTTTCGAAGGGTTCGACCCGGACACACATTTTGTGGCCATGCCGCACATCATGCCGGACGTGGTGGACTGGCTGTCGGCGATGATCGAGCTTGGCATCAAGCCGCAGAACATCCACCTCATCGGCAAACAATATTCGCAGGTCGATGAAACGCGCGACAAGCTCATCGGCATGGGCATTGACGTGATGGAATATACACCGACGCCGGTGGGGCAGTATTACGACACGCTACTGAATGTCGATTTACCAAAATTCTGGGAGCACGCGCAGGAGAAAATCAAAAGCACTGGCAACGGAAAGCCACGCACGGTGATCGTGATGGATGACGGCGGACGGTTGCTCCGCAGCACGCCGCCGCAAATGATCTCGGACCCGAATATCAAAATTGTCGGCGTTGAACAGACGACGAATGGATTCGACGTGGTGAGTGAGCACGGGCATCCGATCGATATCGTGATTCCGGCGATGTCGGCGCTGAAACTGGAATTCGAACCGCCGTTCATCGCCGATGCGGCGCTGCGCAAATTGCGCGACAAGCTTGGCATGTTCCATAACCGCGACGTGGCGGTGGTGGGGGTTGGCAAGATCGGCGGGGCATTGTGCGAGACGCTGGCGGATAACCGCAACAGTGTGTTTGTGTACGATCCGGCGGTAAAAATTTCCGATGGCCAGCTTTCCGACCCGCAAGGGTTAATTCCGGCTGGTATCAATGTGTATGCAGCGCCTGTGGGCAATGAGAAAAAAGCGAACGCCAGATTGCTGCGCGCCAGCAATCCGCCGTCACGCTCAAATTATTACATCTGCGATTCGCTGGAGCATGCGGTGCAGAGCAGCAACTATGTGTTCGGTTGCACGGGCAAGGATATTTTTCGCGATATCGATCTCGATAAGATGCGTTTTCAGGGACCGGGCAAGGCCATAGCCGAGACGCGTTTTATCAGCGTGTCGTCGGGCGATAAGGAATTCCAGAGTTTGCTTAAGTGGATTACGCAGCAGCCGGAAGGATTCAAACATCACGGACCGGATGAAAAGCTGGGCAGCCGATGGGACGTGACGATCAATCACAAGGGCAGTAAGCTGCGCGTGGCGCAGCAGGGATTCCCAATCAATTTCGATGGCAAAACCTGTAGCGGCACGCCGGAGGAAATGCAGCTGATTTCCTCGTTCCTGCTGGCGTCGATCGTGCAGGGCTACGATTATGTAAATAAATACCCGGTGAAATCGCAAGATGACCAGAAAAACCTGATTATGCTGTCGCCGACGGTGCAGCGGCGCATCTTGATGTCTTGGCTTGATAAGGTGCCAAGCATTCAGGGTTTGTATAAGCCCGAGCGTATTGAAGAAATCCGTAACGACCCGCTGTGGTTCGCTACGCATTCGCGTCAGGGGGAATTCGTGCCGGTGTTTCGGGATGATTACCCGATACCGGAGGTGCTGGCCAACCGCGTGATTTCGGCGGTGCCGATGGCGAAGGAGAAGGCGCATGGCTAATCTCGGTAAGCGTCCCAAGGCTGTGTTATGGCTGGAATCTTCGATTACGGCATTGCATGTGCAGCATATGGCGCTGCTGTCGAAGGGGCTGGAGAAAAAGGGGTTCGATGTCGCGATCCTGACAAGCGAGGACACGATCAAACAATTTGAGAAATCCGGTGGCAAACTCGACGGCGATGTGTGCGCGCGCGATAGTGAGATTGATTTCGGTGAACGGGCGCGCTTCCTGCCGGCGCTGGCGTCGCAGACGAGCTATGAGCGACCGCAAGTTGCCAAGCTGCATGACCCGACACTGACGCCGTATGAATTTATCGGTAGCACTGCGATTTTAAATGAGCGGCATGAGACGATTAAATGCGCGATGGCGCAGGAACAGCCGGATGCGATTTTCACGTCGCTGTGGCCGGGTGGGTATGGCCCGTTCACCAAGGAAATTCAGGAGATGGTGAACGAAGCGAAATATCATAATCCGGAATGTAAGACGTATGGGTTCTGTAACGATATTCCATATCTTGATTCCGCGTATAACCATCCGGCGGATAAGGGGCGGTTGTTCGACAGCATCGACCGTGCGTTTGTGCGCGGGGACGGGACGATGCCGATGCAATCCTTCGTGGCGCTCGACCGGGATACGCAGGACAAAATGTCGTATATGGGGCATTTTGTGAATGCGCTGCCGCCGAAAACGGCGATGCCGGATAGCCAACGCAAGGTGTTGGTGACGTATGGCACGCGAGAAAGCGGCTGGACGGGGCCGGCGTATTTCGAATATTTCAAGCGCATCATGCAGACGGTGCCGAAAACGAATTTGCGCGACAGGACATGGGATCTGGTTGTAGGTTCGGATTGCCCCAGCGTTACGCTGATGTCCCTCAAGTCGATAGCTGAATATACCTCGCAGGAATCGGGCATGGATATTCGCGTGCGCAGAGCTGTGCCTGATAAAGCGTTCAGGCAAGATGTCGCGGATGCGGCGTTGCTGGTCAGCCAATACGATATTTTTGTGCTTGACGATATCAGCACCGGGATCCCGGCGCTGGTGACGACGGGCAATATCTTACGCAATGCCTGCGGCGCACGCGAGGGCGCAGGGCGGTTGCATAATCTTGAAGATATCGGCGCGCCGGTAAAATATTACGACCAGTATCAATTGAAATATCCGGGCCGCACAGCGGCAGCGATTGACGAGGCTTATGAGAGTGCGAAGCGAAAGCCCTTCCAACTGCCGACGGACGCACCGGACAAAATAGCGCAGATTGCGATGCGCGATTACGAAATGCTCAAGCCCCGCGCGCGCGAAAGGCCGGACCCTGTTCTCGATAAGGGCCGTGCGACCCGGCAGGGTGATGAGCGCTCACAAAATAAAAGGTACTAAGAGGAATAATGACGACGCGAACAACACGACCCAAAGTGATGCTATGGCTGGAGTCTTCCATGACGAAGATGCATGTGCAGCATATGGCGATGGTTTCCAAAGCGCTGGGGGAAAAAGGTTTCGACGTGACTGTGGTTACCAGCGAAGATACGATTAAGAAATTTGAAATCACAGGCGGGAAACTTAACGATGACCGTACGCTGGTGGCAGGCGGCGACATCGATTTCGGGGGGCATGCGCGCTTTGCTAGAGCGCTGCCTTCACAGACGACGTATGCGGAACCGAAAATCAAAAAAATTGAGGATTCACGCTATCGCCCGTTCGATTTTATCGCCAGTCCCGCGATTGCGCGGATGCGCAACAAGCAGATCGACGCAGTGATCGCGCAGGAAAAACCGGATGCGATTGTGACATCGCTGTGGCCGAGCGGGTATGGGCCGTTTACTTCGGAGGTGGAACATATGTTCAGCTCGGCGCGCGCGGCGAATCCGAAAGTCAAAAGGTACAGCCTTTCCAACGATATTCCTTATCTGGATTACGATTTTAATGCGCGTTCGGTGAAGGGGCCACAGTTTGATCTCGTGGACAGGACGTTTGTGCGCGGGGATGGCACGTTGCGCATGAGTAATTTCGTGCCGCTGACGTATGAGAGCGAAAATAAGATCGATTATGTCGGCCATTTCATCGACCCGTTGCCAGCGAGGCAGCAGATGCCCGATTGCGAGCGCAAAGTGCTGGTGACGTATGGCACGCGCGAAAGCAACTGGGATGGTTACGCACATGCGGGATATTTTAAATCGGTAATCGATTCTATCGGGTTTACGACGCTGACGGCGCATCCGTGGGAGCTGGTGATCGGGCGGGGATGTCAGGATGTAGCGTATGAGTATATCAAGCGCTATGCGGATTCGGTCAATAAGCGGTTCAACGCGAATATTACTGTGCGCAAGGGCGTGCCGGATAAGCAATACCGGCAGGATGTGGCCAATGCGGCGATGGTGATCAACCAGTTTGATATTTTCGTGCTGGACGATATCAGCACGGGTGTGCCGATGCTGGTGAGCACCGGGAATCTCGGGCAGTTGAATTGCGGGGCGAACGAGGGGGATGATCGTTTGGAGAGTCTTGAGCGCAGCGGTGCGCCGCTATCGACCATGCTGCAAAACAACATGGGTGAACCTGCCTATATGGGGCAATTAATCAACGCTGCGTTCAGCCACAAAAACGCCCATAAGTTCAGCATTCCGGCCAACGCGGCGGATAAGGTGGCGGCGACGATTGCGGCGGAATATAAGGCGGCACATTTGCCAGATCCGGTGCTGGGGCAGGCGCAGGATGTGACGAAGCAAAGCGAACCTATGGAAAAAAATCAGGGGCGGGGTTAATATGGAAAACTCGAAACAAGGTGCGGAGGACCAGCGGCCTAAGGCTGTGCTTTGGCTTGAGTCGTCGATTACTAAGCTGCATATCCAGCATATGGCAATGCTGTCAAAATCGCTGGGCGAAAAGGGGTTCGACGTATCGGTGCTGACCAGTGAAGATACGGTTCAGCAGTTTAAAAAAGCCGGGGGTAAGCTCGACGGCGATCGCTGCGCGGAAGGCAGCAAAATCGATTTCGGCGAACACGCGACGTTCTTGACGCCGCTGGTGTCGCAAAAAACTTACAGTAAGCCCGATATCAGCAAGATTGCCAAATACCGTTACTTGCCGTTTGAGTTCATGGCCAGCCCGACGATCCGCAGCAATCGCGAAGCAGCTATTTCCAAGGTGATGGATGAGGTGAAACCGGATGCGATTGTGACTTCGCTATGGCCCGGTGGGTATGGGCCGTTTACACCTGAGGTGGATAACATGGTGGCGCGGGCGAAAAAATATAAGTTCGATGTAAAGGTTTACAGCCTCAGCAACGATATTCCGTATCTGGATTACAATTTGAACAACCCAGGCCTGAAGGCAAAGCAGTTTGATAATGTGGACAGGACATTCGTGCGCGGTGACGGGACGATAAAGCTGGATGCGAATATTCCGCTGAGCCGTTACGCGCATGACCGGTTGCATTATGTCGGGCATTTCGTCAATAAGCTGCCGCCGCGCACGGAAATGGCAGATAAGGAACGCAAGGTGCTGTTTACCTACGGTACGCAGGAAAGCGATTTCAGCGGTGACAATTATTTAAAGTATTTCAAAGCGACGATGTCGGCGGCGTCGTATAGCTACAAGCTGAACAAGCATCCGTGGGAAGTGATCGTCGGGCCGAAATGCCCGGATAGGGATTATGCGATGATCAAGGAATATGCCGAGAATTTGAACGAGCATGAGGATATGCGCATTACGGTGCGGCGCGGCGTGTCTGATGCGCTGTATAAGCAGCAGGTAGCCGATGCGGCGCTTCGCATCTGCCAGTACGATACATTTATTCTGGACGATATGAGCACAGGCGTGCCCGCATTCGTGACCACGGGTAATATTTCCGAGGTGACGTGCGGGGCGCTGGAGGGGAGCACACGCGTGAATAATATACTCCATAACGGCGCTCCGGTTTCGATTCTCGATCAGTATTATCTGTACGATGTCAATGACATCACGACGCGGCTGAATAAGCTGTATGAAAAAGGCCAGTGCAAAAGCTTTAGCCTGCCGCTCGATGCGCCGAATAAAGCGGCGGCGATTATCGCGCATGATATCGCGGAGTTACATACCCGGGAGGCACCTGACCCTGTGCTTGATACGGCGCGCGCTTCGCAGCAGGTGCCGATTGGACGAAGCGTTTCCTAGTTAAAGGGTGAGTCGTTTTGCTGATTCAACTTATCCAGGTCGATTTTTTTGAAATGGTTTTCCAGCAGGTTGTTATACAGCGTGTCAAGCCGCACTGGTGTGTCGATCACCTGAGCTTGCATGCCGGGGATTTTTAGCGCGATGAACGAGTTGAACCACTCTTTTTTGGTCAGGTTTTCCATATAGGATTTTGGGTCTTGCGAGCAGTCTTCGCGCAGGCAAATGCGCGAGCCGTGGTCACTGTGGATTAAGACGACGGCATCGGACATTTTCGGGTTTTTATCCATCGCGTCGGTGATGTTGAACACGTCGCGCTGGGAGCACAGCACCTGATCGAAATGCCGCCTGAACAATTCGGAACCAGTGAGACCGGTCTGCGCACGGAATTTCCCCGGCCAGAATTTGAGCGGCCTTGAGATACAGTTTTCGTCCATGATGTAGGGGTAATGCGTCAGTAGATTATGGGAAAAATAATAGGTGCCGCGTTCACCGCCGGTGCCAACGCGCGTGGCGAAATCCTGCATCGCTGTATGCGAGCCTAGTGAGATCAGGGTAGATAAGTACCGCTGATGGAGAAGCCTGTTGATAGCGCGCGCGACGGGCGATTTCACGCCGTTTAGAGTCCATTGCTCCGCGACTAGTGTCGCCACGATCATGCGGTCGTATAGGCTCATGCCAAGAATATAAGGAATCTGATTATGGGAGTTGTAAGTGTAAATACGTTCCTTTGCCGGATTTTTGGCTAGTGCATAATTGAACGATATGTATTTCGCCTGTGTAATATCGATAGCGCGCTCTTTGCCTATCTCGTCGAATGCACTGGAGCGCAGCATGTAGATATCGCCATTAAAGTGGTCTATACCGACGAGTTTACTAAGCGAATCGGTCCTTTTGTTGAACATGTGCGGGATGGAGGTCATGGTTAATTTATCTGCCGTGTAGGCATGGGTGAAAACCATGAAGCCACGCTTGACATATTCCTGTTCAAAAGTGGTTATTTCCTCAGGGGAAATAATTTTCGGAGGGATGTCAGCAAGGCCCGTGTGCTCGTCTAGAAGAATATGGACTACAGGGAAAAGATCCGAATGTTTGACTTGCCAGTGAGACAGACCGAGATTCTGCCCGGGCGTTGAAATGGCGGCGGTAGCGATTTGCGAAAAAGCCGCGACGGCGCTTAAGATCAGTGCCTTGTCGGGCAGGCGGTGACATAGAATCAGGAAAGCCGCTGCCAGCAGCGATGACGGTACCATGCGCCACATGCTCTGGCTGAGCAGCGGTTCGTAATACAGTGTAACGCTGAAAATAGTGGCGCAAAATATTAAAGCACCGCAAAAATAAGGCAATTTCGTCAGAAGCGCACATGTACCGCCGATGAGCAGGCAGGCCAGCGCGTAGAGGAGGTATTCGATCATCCACGGGAGGTAGCCGCTATTGGATAATGCAGGGAGGGGGATTACGGCGATGACCAGCGTCCACAGCGCGATGTGCGCGAGCAGCTTCACGCGGTGCGCTCGAATTGCAGCAGAATCCTGCCGCTATCGCCGATGGGGTGTTCGCTGATGTTAGCGTGTTGGCTGAGATGGGTCTTGAAGGCGTCGAGCGTATAGTCGGGGAAGATATCGGGGCGCAGTTGCAGCATGCCCGTGACCTGCGGGTCGGATTTGGGGACAAATTCCAGCAAGCCGCGCGGGGCGAGGGAGGTGAGGTAGTGCGCGATGTGCGGCAGCGGGATGTTGTTGCCGATGGCGAGGTGATGGATGAGGGCGAGGGCCATGATGGCGTCGGGCTTGATGCGCTTGGTGAAGCCGGGGCGTTCAATGCCGCGCCAGCCTTGCGAAGGCGAGGGGTTGGCTATGTCCATCACCAGCGGGGTGAAATGGGTGCTGCCGTGCTGGAAGGCGGCGTTGACGGCGGCGCGGTCGGAGTCGATACCGATGGCGCGAGTGGCGCCGCTGGCGAGGGCATGGCGGGCGAAGTCGCCGCTGTTGCAGCCGATATCGAGCAGTAGCGCGGGGCGTGTGGATTCGATGAAGCGGGCGACGATGGCTTGTTTGGCGGTGGCGTTGGCGGTGTTGTAGCTGGTGGTGGCGTTGTAGCCGTGCCAACCGCCTTCGCGGCGGGGGCGCAAGGGTTCGATAATGCTGCGCAGGTGTTTTAACAGTCCGATGTAGCGGGATTTGAGTAGGGGTGTGAGGATGGCCATCTTGCCTTGTTCGAGCGGCTGCGAGCGGCGTTCGCCGTAGGCCGGTGCGGCGACGTGGAGGGCGATGGCGGGGCGCAGCCAGTGGTGTTTGGGCAGCAGGGATAGCAGCGTTGCGCTGTCGATGCCTTCGAGGCTAGCGCGAAGGTATGGCGTGAAGGAAACGCCAGTGATGGCTTCGAGGATCAGCGGGTTGAAAAACTGGTGCAGGAACTGGCGGTAGCCAGCCCAGCGCATACCGTTTTCGTATGGGATTATGGAAAGCGGGTCGATATGCAGCGGGCGTGTGCCGATGAACTGTATGTTGTAAGCGGAGGCATCGGATAAGGTAAAGCCTTGGCTAAGTAGCGCCAGATGCAGGTCGAGATGGGCGAGTGCGGCAGATTTCAGGGCGGCGAACGGCCATTCGTAGGGGTAGGTGATAAGGTCGAGTTTGGGATGCGTAAGGATGTGGCGGGCTTGCAGGGTTTGATGTAATGGGTCGCCGACGGGAAGCAGGTCGCTGGCGATCATGCGGCCGCTTGCGCTCATGCGTTGCAGGATGCCGCTTTGCCAGACGGAGGTGAAGGCGTGCTCGCCGTGGGCGAGAATGGTGCGCAGGATTTTCCTGTCTATGTGATGCACATGCCCGGAAGGGTCGCGGAACGAGGCGGGATCGGCGCCGTTATTTTCCAGCGTCATCGCGGTCACGCTTTAGTATGCGGCGCAGGCCATTTTTAATATAGCGCCAGCCCATGCCGATGGACACGCTGATCGTGGCGAATAATGCGATAACGCCTTGCAGGACGAGGCTGCCGGTGCCGGGATCGAGATACGCCCATGCGGGCGCGCAGGCCACGAGGTAGATCAGAGCCGCTATGAGGTATTTCATTGCATCATCCCCGTTCAAATCGAATGGTCAAATGCTTAGTGTTTTTGGTTGAAACAGCAAGGAGAAACTTTTGGTTCTTGGGCTAAATTATTGCAATATTACATTAATTCAAACCCGCAATGGTTAACGATATCTCAAAATATTAACCAATAACCCTATTATAATTGAATTACTACACGGCTTTTAAGGGAGATTATACATGGCTCACTCCTACGCACTTAAGGGCAGGTCAGAATTCATCGAAGCGGAAAATGCGGTCGATGCGCTGCAAACCCTGCTCACACCCATCACCTACGGTCCGATGACGATTGAGGAATGGATGGAAAAATCCCGCCAGTCCCATCCGCACATCTCCACCGACAGCTCCGAGGCGTTCCTCGAAGGCATGATAAAAAACGGTTACGCAGATCGGTTTCGGAAATGGATTTATTGCCGGTGGCGATGAAGAGGATGTCGGAATTATGAAGCACCACATCGCGGTCTTTGGTGATTTTGCAGCCGTTCATGAAGGCGCGGGTGTGCAGTAATCACGAAGGTGATGCAGGAACTCATAACGCAGCTTGGTATAGCTCAGAGAACACTGTCGCTATAAATCGTTCAAATCTGATTGTGATTGTTCGCTGCAATCCAGCTTCCACTTGTGGGTACAGTTGTGGGTATGGCTAAATGCTTATTGGGTAAGCTGTTGAAATTGCTGGGCAATATAGCCTTAAATGGTGGAGGCGACAGGAATCGAACCCGCGACATCCTGCTTGCAAAGCAGGCGCTCCACCAACTGAGCTACGCCCCCATCTACGGTATTGGTGCTTACCGTTAAATCAGGATGGAGAAATTAGCCGCAAGGGTGATTTAGTCAAGCGTTATTTAGGGCGCACGGCACAGGCTGCGAAGGGCAGGGACAACGCATTGGAAATGCGCCAGAATAATTAGCCGACGGCGGACAGGTTCTGGGCTTTGGAGCGGGCGAGGGTTTGCAGCTCGTCGAAAGCGGTATGCATGGCGGTTATATGGCTTTCTTCGGTATGCAGGGTTTCTTTGAGGTATTTGGTAAGCCTTGAGCGCATGACGGGAGTGAGTACGCGGTACGGGTTTTCAGGGTTGGCGCCCATTGCCAGGTCGATGGTGGTGGTGTAGGTGCTGGTGCCGTGGGCGATTTGATTGAGGGGGACGGGCTGGTCGTATTCCGATTCGCGGAAGCAATTACGCAGCGTTTGCTTGTAGGAGAGGAATAATTCGGGGTCTTCGTGGGTGGCGGGGAGTTTCAGCGCGCTGAGGCGCTCGACATGCGTGGCCAGCTTGGCGGCCGGGGCCGCTTCAGCGGGGGCGGGCGGGGCCGATGGGATGGAACGTTTTGCGGGGGTGGAATAGAAGGCGAGATGGAGCTGCTTTCTTTCGAGGTCGCTGACGGCGTTGGCGCTGCGGAGTGTCGCAATCAGTTCGCGCATCAGATGGTCGCTGGGAGGGGCCGTGTTGTCCTCGATATCCTTGATGAATTGCTCGCCGTTACTGCGTAGGCGGTCACGCTCATTGCCGAAGAAGGTGAGTTGTTTTAACACAGCATCGGCATAGGCGGCTTCGCTGAAGCCAGCGCGTGCGCGCAAGGTTTTGATGCCATCGCCGAAAGAGTCGAAGCCGGGTTCTACCGGTTCGGGCGCGCGCGGGGCGATGACCGGTGTTTGAACAGGGAATTTTGCATGGCCGTTGGTGCTGGGGGTTGGAACCGCAGGTTTGGCATGGCCGTTGGCGCTTGGGGCGATACGTTTCGCATGACCGTTTGTGGAGGGCGTGGCGTGGCCGTTCGTGCTTGGCGCGGGGGTTGCGGGCTTTGCGCCGCTGGGGGTGATGGGCGCATAATGGCTGAAGTTGAAGCGGCTGCGTGGCGTGGCGGTGAGGACGGTCATCACGCGGGCTTTGAGGGGGTAATTATCGTTGAGCAGGACGCGATCGACAATTTTGTCGAGGGTTTTGTCGCCGTAGGGCTCGAATACTTTGGCATCGAAATCGCCGCCGTGGCGAATATCTTCTACCAGTTTCGTCACGGCTTCCAGCGTGGTGTTGCGATTGTCGTCGTCGTTTTTGGAGTTAATTGGTTTCAGGCTGATGGATTGGTGGGCGAGGAGGTCGCCGATCTGGTGGTTGGTGCGGTAAAAGCCTTCCTTGCCGGAGATGGTGATGTTGAGGGTGATAAGCTCGTTGAAGAGATCGGTGGCGATGGTGTGCGCGTCACCCGGGGTGGCTTCGAGCTTGGTTTCGGCGAATTGCAGCGCTTTGAGCTGGCCGCTGCGGATGAGTTGGAATTCAGGCGAGAGTTTGCGCTTGGGCAAGCTGTAGTTTGCTTTTGCCTTTTTCTTCGGGGCGGGTTCGGCTGCGTTAGCGGCCAGAAGAGCTGGGGGCGTGCTTTTGCAGATGAACTCGAAAAACGGCTGGCGGGCTTTGCCGTTGGCGCCGTCGAGCAGAGTTTTCATTAGTTTGATCAGCGGCGGCTTTGCTAGCGTCGCCCAGCCGGAGGCGGGGAGGATATTTTCGCCGTCGACGGTGCCGTTATTGAGCAGGTGCATCAGGGCGGTGTGGTCGAGCTGCGCTGCACCTTGTTTAGGTTCGCCCATTGCGCCTGTGAGTTGGTCGGCGACGGTGGTTGTGTCCAGCTCATGGCATTTGCCATAGCTTTCCATGAGCCTGCTGACCAAATTGGCAGATGGCGTTGCCGAAATAGCGGTCTTCGTCTTTGGGTTCTTTGAAGGTGAAGGTGCATTTCGAGACGCGTTCCTTCACCGCGCTCAGCGCGTTGCGGCCGTTGCGCAACAGCGAGGCTTCGTCGTCGAGGTCATTTTCCTCATGGGACTGGCCGATGATGCGGAAATTGGAGGGGATTTTTTTCTCGCTGCCGTAGGGCAATTTTTCGATGTTGAATTTCGGCTGGTTGAGCATCCCCTTTTTGAGTGGGTGCAACTCGGCGACCATGTCGCACCACAGGGCTTTGGCTTTTTCGGCGGTGAAGGGCAGGGGTTCGCCGGAGGCGTCGGCGATGTCTTGCAGCATTTTGGTGCTGAAGCCGAGTAGGGTACCAAGCGCAATGGTCTGCGCGGCACTCAGCTTGCCGTTATCGAGCAGGGCGGATTCAATTTCTTCGAAATAGTATTGCAGGTTGAAATAATGCTTGTCGTCGTTGCCTGCTGATGTCGGAAGCAAATCGGACTGGTCGAGGCGTTCGCACAGCCTTGCGCTGAGGCTTAGGAATTCAGCGTCGTCTTCATACAATACCGTGCTGTTAATCTTTGAAATCTGTACGATATCGTGGATGCGGTTCTGGCGTTTTTCCAAAAGGGTTTTTGGTTTGTAGTCGGGTGCGATGTTGTAATGTTTTTTAGGGTTGACGGTCAGCTTGGCCAAGGCGACGCGGTTGGTGGCGATCATGTCGGCGGCGCGCATTTCAAGATCGAGGATGTTCGTCGGAAGGGTTGCCGTGATCGCCATAGGTCTGCCTGTTATAAGAGTTTATAAACGACGACAAACGTAAAGGAGTTGTTAATAAAGTAAAGACGAATCTTAGCGTTTAGGAAGAGACGTTTCTTTGGTAAAAAATATAGGAATACAGCGGGCTTACGCTGAACGGACAGCGCTTAAGAACTCAACCACTTCACGGTTAAGCTCTTCAGACTGGCGGGAAAGTTCCTGCGCGGCGCTTAAAACCTGATTGGCGGCGGCGGAGGCCTGGGCGGAGGAGCCGCTGACCTGTTCGAGGCTGTTGGAAATGTTCTGCGTGCCTACGGCTGCGGAGTGCATGCTGCGGGTGATTTCGTTGGTGGTGGCGGATTGTTCTTCGACGGCGGCGGCGATGTTGGCCGAGGCGTTGGACACGTTGCCGACGGATTCCTTAATACCCTGCAACGACTCAATAATAGCGCGCGAAGCGGAATTCACCTCTCCGATCACATGGCTGACATCTTCGACAGATTTATTGGTCTGGCTGGCGAGGTTTTTGACTTCGGATGCGACCACCGCGAAGCCTTTACCGGCTTCCCCGGCACGCGCCGCCTCGATTGTAGCGTTGAGCGCCAGCAGGTTGATCTGCCCGGCGATATTGGCGATGAGGGTGACCGCTTCGCTGACTTTATGGGCGGCGGTGCTGAGCGTGGTGGCCTTTTCGTCGGCGGCGTCGCTTTTGCTGCGTGAATCGTTGGCGAGTTCGTTGGTGCGCTGCACCTGCACGGAGATTTCCTTCACCGAGGCGGAAAGCTCTTCAGCGGCAGACGCCACGGACTGCACGTTCGAGGTGGTTTCCACCGAGCTTTTAGCAGCGGATTGGGCGTTTTCGGTGGCTTTGCTCATGATCTGCGTCACTTCCTGCGCGGTTTGCGACAGCTGCGTGGAGGCGGAGGCAACGGTGGCGACGATGCCTTTGACCTTGGATTCGAAGGCGGCGGTGATTTTCTGGATGGATTCACCGCGTTTCTTTTCGCTTTCAAGGCGCTCAATTTCCTTCTTGCCCGCTTTTTCGCGCTCGATGGCAGATTCGTGGAAGCTGAGCAGCGAGTGGTTAAGCACGCCGATTTCGTCCTTGCGGTCAAGGCGGTGGATATCCATGTCGAGTTCGCCGGCAGTAAGGCGGGACATATGTTCGGTGATGGTTTTGATCGGTTTGGTAATGGAGCTGACGATCAGCCAGAAAATCAGTAGGCCGATCGCTGTCGAACCACCGGACATCATCAGGCGCTGCGTGAGGGTTTTATAGAAATCGTTGACGCGGTTGGTCAGCAGGCGTTCCAGCTCGTCGTTATCTTTGATGGCGAGTTTATGCAGCTCTGCAATGAGGTTTTCGTCGTTGTTTATGAGCGCGGCGTGGTCGTTGTTTTTAGAGGCGGCGTCGATACCAGCGATGATGGTGGTGATGGTTTTGCCTTGCGCGTCGAGCGAGGCTTTGAGCGAGCCGTCGACGTTGTTTTTGAAGGCTTTGCTAAGATCGGCTGTCAGGTTGCCGCCGCTGGTGACGATGCCATCATGGGCTTCGGCATAGGCGATTTTGTGCTCGTCGCTGGCGTCGGCGTCCAGGTCCTTGATGTCGGTAATAATGGCGCTGGCGCGGGCTAGCAGGGCGGGGATCTGGTTGACCGTAATGTCGCCGATGAAGTAGGCGTCGCCGTCGGGATCGAGGGTGATGTTAGAGTTATCGGAGATGGCGGTGATTAAATCCGTCGCTTTACCGATGATGTCGCCGGTGGGTGTGCCATCGGCAGCGCTTTGCAGCATCTGGGACAGTTCTTTGGACTGCGAAGTGACGGCCAGCACGCCGTTATCTTCGAGTTCGGCGCGGTTAAGCGCGGTGGAGGCATTGTGGTACAGCTCGGCTGTGGGGTGGGCGGTAGTGCCTGCGGCGAGGGCTTCATGGGCGGCGCGCAGGTAATGCGCCCCGGCGATTTCCGTTTTGGCGAAGCTGATTAATTCTTCCTTTTCCTTGTAGAGGAAGTAGCATAGCAAGGTGATGGGCACGAGTAGCAGTACAACGGCGAAGCCGATTTTGGTGCCGATGGAAAGATTGTTAAACATTGTCATGACATCCCTGCTTGATATTATTTTTGTTGATCATGCAGGTGAAAATTTAAAGAAGGTTTAAAATGAGGCGCTTTGGCTTAGTAAATTCAAAAAATTATCCATTAGCCGGACAGTAGGATGCAGGTCTTTGTCGATAGCGATGCGTGCCCCGTGAAGGACGAGGTCATCAAGGTGGCCACTCGCTATCAGCGCATGGTGACGTTCGTCAGCAATCAGGGGATGCGGCCCTATCATTTGCCAAATGTGAAGCAGGTGGTGGTGAGCGCGTCGTTCGATGCGGCGGATGACTGGATTGTCGAGCAGGTACAGGCGGGCGATGTGGTGGTCACCAACGATATTCCGCTGGCTTCGCGCAGCATTAAAAAAGGTTGCCGGGCCTTAAGCCCTTCGGGGCATATGTTCAACGAGCAGAATATCGGCGCGGCGATGGCGATGCGTGAACTCAACGCGCATTTGCGCGAAACAGGCGAAAGCAAAGGTTATAACGCCAGTTTTTCCAAGAAAGACCGCTCGCAGTTTCTGCAATCGTTCGACCGGCTATTGTCTACGGCTGGATAACGGAAATCACGAACACCGTGTCGTTGGCGCCGACGAGTGCGCCGACATCGGCGCGGCGTTCGGAGATGGTGCCGTCGGCAGGCGACAGCAGCTTGGTGTCGGCGAGTTCGGATTCGGCGAGCGTCAGGCTGCCGCGGGCAATCTGCATGGCGGCTTTATAACCGCTGACGCCTTGTTGTTCGCGGCCGATGGCTTCTTGCTGGGCCAGCTCGCGCTTGCGGCGCTCCACCATCACTTCCGCGTCATGCGCGTTCTGGACGTCGTCGAGATAGATGTTATCAACACGGCCAGATACTTGCTGGGCTTTACGTTTTTCCAGATCGTCGCGGGCGAGGTCGAGCGTGCGCTGGTCCGCGTCGAGATTGGCGCGGGCAGTTTCGATGGCGGTGAAATTAGGATTCGGAGCGGTGCTGGACTGCATGTCCTGCGCTGTTGCGGCTTGCAAGCGGGCGCGGGCGCTGGTGATGGATTTCTCGAACGGCGCAGTGTCGAGCTTGGCGAGGATATCGCCTTTGCGAACCTGAGCATGTTCGGCGAAAAACAGCTGGCTGATGCGGCCGCCGACGTGGAAGGCGGCGGGTATGTCCTGCGTGTTGACCGTGGGCGCTGCCGGTTGGGCGGTAACGGCGGTCACTTGTCCGCCGGAGGTGGGCTTGCTCATTTCTGTATGGGTGGGCTGCACGTAGATGGAGGAGGGGCGCAGCATGATGTACAGCTGCAGCGCGATGACGACGAGCACGCCGCCGAGGATGATTTTCGTCAGGTTGGACTTTTTATTATTCTCAGCCATTATCACTCCTTGTTGCGGATATTGGAGCCGCAGGCTACATAAGTAATCCATATGATCTTGGTTCGCATGGTAAATTTATGTGGCATCATGTAAAGAAGTATCTATGCGCCGTTTCACATTTGCCATTGCCATGCTTTGTGCTATTGCCGGCTGCGACAATGTTGTCCAGCGCGGCGGGGTGCCGGTACAGTTCGCCCAGCCTTTCGTGCTAGGCGATCGGAGCTGGAACACCGGTGAAGCGGTGGTGAAGGGCAAGCCGACCTGCGAAGTGCGCGCCGGCGAGTTGGGCGTCGCCCAGCAGCTTGACAATGGGCGGGTGGTTGAGCAGGTGGTTATCAGCGTAAAACTCAGCCCGGGGGATAGCTACAAGGTGCTGGTTGGGCCGCATTCGTATGAAACGAAGGATAGCTGGTTCAACGACCGCGATTCCAGAGCTATTATTCGCGACATGAAAACGGCCAGTATCGTCTATACTGAGCAGCGCGAGTTGACCCTCGGGGTAAATAATCGTTACCGTGAAATCCCTAACAAAATCCCGCTCGACGGGTTTGCCGCCCAGTTCGACGCCTGTACGCGCTCGATTAGCAAAGTAAAATAAGACATTATAATTTTATGTCGCGCCTTTTATGGTAAGCTGGAGCTTATCCGTTTATAATGGCACCCATGAAATCAATTCACCTGTTACTCCTGCTCCTGCTTCCCGCCGCTAGCGCCTTTGCTGCTGGCCCCAAGGAATCCTTCACACGCATCAACCAATGCGTGACCACGCAGGACACCGCCACCTGCCGCGACTGGATTACGGTCAGCTCAGTGGCCATCTACGACCGATTCATCGCCGACGATCTGGCCAAATGCCTGCCCAAGGACGCGATCTATATTTCGCAGAAACAAGCTGGTAGCGAAGTTATCGTCCGCGCCGGTGTAAACGCGGGAAGCCGCACCATGCGGCTGGTGTTCGTGGAGGAGGAGGGGAAGTGGAAACTCGACGTGCCGGAATCGCTGCACCTTGGCATCGGCGATAACTGGGAGCAACAGTTGAACCTGACGGAAGAAGCGTATGCCATGATGAAACAATACATGGGCGACAAGCTCAACTGCGCGATGTTGCAGAATCTTGCGAATACCAACATGCAGAAGAAATGATGATGCCTACCGGCCTCGCGAGGGTGATTTAAGATAAGGTATTACCCGCGCTGTCAGCAGCTCGCTCAGTTCAGGCTGCATAAAGGTATAATCACCTTATGCGCTTTTTCCATCACGAACACGATGTCGACGCCCTCGAGATGCTCTGACGTTAGCCTTTCTTCCGCATCAGGCGCCAACCCGGCGGACGATGTTTCAATGCCCGGCAACTGCGCGAATACGTTTTCCGCTGTGGGGGAGCGCAAGCGATTGCGTGAGCAGACGAAAAGAGGTGTATGGTAACGTCAATCTTGAAATGGTGCCGCTTGTCGGATTCGAACCAACGACCTACGGTTTACAAAACCGTTGCTCTACCAGCTGAGCTAAAGCGGCACATGGGCTTAGGGATTAAGGGAAACTGGCGTAAGGTGCAATAGTTTTGTCGTGGTTTACTTATCGTGGGCGGGGCTGGGTTCCTTGACGGTGAGGCGGTCGAGCAGGCTCCTGCTGTTGACGATGGCCAGCGATGTGGTGATGACGATACCGGCGGCACCGGTGGCAAACACGATGGCGTTGGTTTTCTGGTTGGGATGCATGCCGCGCCAATAGTCGATGATGTTGTGGAAACCTGCTTTTTCAAAGGTTTCCTTCACGGCGACGCGATAGATGTTGTTTTGCGCCTCAGCAAGCGCCGGGCCTTTGACGGCGATGCCGCTTTCGGCTTCGTTGAAGATGTTCAGCATCTCGCCGCGGTGGTCCGACTGTAATTGCTTGAACGCGCCAGAGGTTACGAAGTTCTTGTAGATGGCTTTGCGGATTTCGGTGCGCCCGACCCACCAGGCGGTGGCAGCGGCGGCAGGATAGGTCAGGATTTTGACGGCTTTGACCAGCGGGTGCAGCTTTTCCTGCTCGGCACGATCGATCGTGTCTTCCGCTTTGCTGATTTTATCGATAAGCGTTGGTGAGTCAGCCATCGTTCCCGGCAGTCTTTAGCAGTCACGCTATGTTTGTAAGATATGCTAACTTTACACAAGTTGATGCAAATTTACAACTTTGCTGGGATTAATAATGAAAACGGCGCTAATGCACTGAATTATATATTATTCGCCGCTATATTCGCCTTCGTTGAGCCATGCGCGGTGGTTAGCGGGCTTGCCGAAGTAGTAGCCCTGCATGAAATCGACGCCCATTTCCATGAGGATTTTGGTGATTTCGCCGTTTTCGACAAACTCGGCAACCGTAGTAAGGCCGAAGCCCTGCGCGAAGTCGAGAAGGGTTTTGACGAAAAAGCGGTTATCGGCGCTTTCTCCTAAGTCTTTAATGAACACGCCGTCGATTTTCACCATGTCGACCGAGAGCGCCTTAAGCTGGCGGAACGAGGTGTAGCCGGAGCCGAAATCGTCGAGCGCTACCTGGCATCCCATCGATTGCAAGGAGGCCACGAAGAAGGCGGTGCGGCGAAGATCGCGGTGAATCGCGGTTTCGGTGATTTCCACGATCAGGCGCGGGGCGATGTAAGGCGTTTCCTTGATGAGCTGGCTTAAGCGTTCCAGCCAGCCGACGTTTTCGGTGGTCATGTTGGAGACGTTGAAAGCGAGCGTTACGTCGTTGGCGTTGCGCAGTTCCTGAATCACCATTTCCATCACCATCGTGTCGATGATATCGATCATGCCCATTTTTTCCGCTACCGGAATGAGTGCTCCCGCTGAGCTGATTTTTCCGGTCTGGTTCACCAAGCGCAAGAGAGCTTCATAATGCGACGTTTTGCCGGTTTTGCTTTCGATAATCGGCTGGTAGGAAAGGCGCAGGCGCTTTTCCTTGTAAGCTTTGAACAAATAATTGGCTAGGCCCATCTGCTGGCGGCACTGGTCCGCTTCGGGGCGGGTCATGTCATAGGTGCGGTGCGGACTGGATTGCTGAGAATTTACGGCGACGTAGGCTTTATCGAGCGCGTCATGCGCGCCAGCGGTTTCCTGGGGAAAGCTCACCGAGCCGATGGCGCCGATGATGTGGAGAGCTACGGTTGCAAAGCTGTCGCGGCCGAAATTCTGAATGATGGTGTGGATGCGCTGCGCGATAATCGCGGAATCTTCAGGATAAGTGTTGCGCAAGATAATGCCAAGCTGGTCGCGCTGTAAGCGCTGCACGGTGTCGCCGGAAGACAGGATGGCGACGATCATTTTGATTAGATCATGCATCACGATTTCAGACGTGTCGTGGCCGTAAGCATTGATAATCATCGACAGGTTGGAAATCGACACCAGCATGAGCGAGCCGGAGGAATGCTCGGAAATGATATTCTGGATGGCTTTTTCAAGCGTATCGACGAAATCGCGGGGGTAAAAATCGCCGCCGGGGTAGCTTAAAGTTTCGGGCAGGTCGACATCCGGGAATTCTGGGTCGGAGGCAATCGAAGGCTCGCCTTTGCGCGGGGCGGAACCTGAAATGCGGGTGCTTGGGGGAAGGCCCTCGGGCTGCGATGCCATTATAGGTCTTTCCCCGCACTCGGCATCAATAGCTGGCTTATGTCGTTTTTCTTCATAAATTCAGATATTAATCCAATGGTTACTAACGTATCATTCACTTCTGCAACTTATCTATCATCCCATACATTGGTAAATTTTTATTAAATTCGTCTGGGACAACGTAATGAATTTAAAATGTCCTTGATAAGGCAAAAACCTAGCACCGAAAGGTAAAGATAGTGTTTATTTACATGCCGCTTAGTAAGGTTCCGGCGAAGATGAACCAGCCAATTTTTGTGTTTGAAATGAAAGTCTTGCGGCAAGATAGCGGGTCATCGGGCTGCACTTTACATAATTGATGGCCGAAATGTAGCTGGGCGAGTGCCATGCAGGTAAAATAAAGCATGCCGCTACCGGCCGCCCAACCGGCAGCACACCAGAAGGCAATCGCCAGCAGATAAAACACACCGACAACGGTGCGTGTGCGCTCGCCGAGGCGTAGGGCGGTGGATTTAATGCTCACCTTGGCGTCATCGAGCTTGTCCTGATGGGCGTAAATCGTGTCGTAGCCCAGCGTCCAGAAAATGCCCCCGGCGTAAAGCAGCACGGCGGGCAGCTCCACGGTGCCGCGCACGGCAGCCCAACCCATCAGCGCACCCCAGTTGAAGGTAAATCCAAGGAAAAGCTGCGGCCACCATGTAATGCGCTTCATGAACGGGTAGGTAATGACCAATGGCAGGGACGCCAAAGCCCATAAAACCACGGTTTTACCGAGATACAGCGCATCTAGCCCGGCGATGCTAACCAGCACGAACAATATCAAAAGCGACTGATGCAGCGTCATTTCGCCGCTGGCGAGCGGGCGATTGCGAGTGCGCTCGACATGCTTGTCGAGATCGCGGTCGGCGATGTCGTTAACGATGCAACCGCTGCTGCGCATCAGCACCGCGCCGAGGGCAAAAAGCGCCAGCAAAAGCAAGGAAGGCTTGCCGTTTGATGCCAGCGCGACGGACCACCAGCACGGCCACAATAATAGCCATATCCCCACCGGTTGGTGCAGGCGCATAAGGCGGGCAGGCGCGGTGTTGAGCAGATTCATGGCTATTTACTTTAGTTAGATAAAGCATTAGCTTCTTAAGGCATATGAATCAAGCTCCACCCCAATCCTATTCAAAAATGTTGGCCCGCCCGAAAATCCGTTTGTTTGTCCCTGAGCCTTTTGGCCCGGGCCTGTCATTGCATATTGCGGCGGGGCAATCGCATTATCTGGCGCATGTCATGCGCGCTAAGGAAGGCGACAGCATAGCGGTGTTTAATGGGCAGGACGGCGAATGGCTGGCGGAAGTGTCGATGGTGGGTAAAAAAGCAGTGACGCTCTCGCTGGTAAGCCAGTTGGCGGCGCAGAAAACCACGCCGGATGTCTGGCTCGCCTTCGCACCGATTCGCAATAAGACGGAATTGGTGGTGGAAAAGGCGACCGAGCTGGGCGTCTCGAAATTGCTGCCGGTGTTCACCCACCACGCCGTGGTCAAAAGCGTTAATATGGAAAAGTTAAAGGCACATGCTATTGAAGCGGCAGAACAATGCCAGCGCCATGATGTGCCGCAGATCACCGAGCATAAGGATCTTTCAGTGCTGCTCGGCGCGTGGCCGAAGGACCGCATCTTGCTGTTTGCCGATGAAAGTGGACACGGCGAAAACCTGCACACACTCCTGCACACACTCCTGCCAACACTGCTGCCCGGAAAATTCGGACTTTTAATTGGCCCTGAGGGTGGTTTTTCGGCAGACGAGCACCATATGTTACGCATTGTTGCACAGGTGAAGGCGTTTGGCATGGGCCCCCGCATCCTGCGCGCCGACACGGCGGCGACCGCCGCGCTTGCATGTATCCTCTCGCAGGTAGGCGACTGGGACGCGAGGCCGAATTTTACTTAAGAAAGAAAAGATATGACCGATATTCTCCAGCTGCTGAAAAAATTAGAAGAAGAACAGAGCAGCGAGATCGAGCAATGGTTCAGCCAGCAACGGGGCGCCGGGCATCCGTTTATTTATTCCTCCGTCGATTTACGCCATTCCGGCTACAAGTTGGCGCCTGTCGATACCAACTTATATCCGGCTGGGTTCAACAATTTGTCGCCTGCCGCGCGCGTTCGCGCTTCGCGTTTTTTGCAGCAATTTCTTGAAGAGCGCCACGGGTCGGCGAAGAAGGTGTTGATCATTCCGGAAAACCATACGCGCAACCTTTCCTATCTTGAAAATCTCGCCACGCTGATGACACTCTTTGAAAACGCAGGCGCGGAAGTCCAGCTCGGTAGCCTTGCGGCACTGACAGGCGAGCCGATTGTGCTGGTGTCGCCGTCCGGGCGCGAATTGATCGAACATCCGCTGAAGCGCGACGGTGCTACGCTGAAACTGGAAAATGGATTCACCCCCGATGTGGTCGTGCTCAACAACGACATGACGGCGGGCAGCCCCGAGATTCTCGCAGGCATCACCCAACCACTGTTGCCGCCACCGGGCATGGGCTGGCATCGCCGCCGCAAGAGCGTACATTTTGCTGAATACCGCGCGCTGGTGGATGATTTCTGTGCGTGCTTTAAGCTTGATCCGTGGTTGCTGAGCGCGGAATTTTACCAGTGCGGGTTTATCGAGTTTAAAGAACGTACCGGGCTGGACGCGCTGGCCAAGGGCATTGAAAAAGTGCTCACGAAAGTCAAAGAAAAATACGCCGAATACGGCATCAAGGACGAACCTTACGTCTTTGTCAAAGCAGATAGCGGCACGTATGGGATGGGTATCATGACCATCCGTTCGCCGGAGGAAGTCTTCGAGATGAACAAGAAAGAACGCAACAAAATGCAGGTCATCAAAGAGGGCACGCAGGTGAGCGAAGTGATTATTCAAGAAGGCGTGCCAACGCTCGACCTCGTACAGGGGAAACCCGCCGAGCCAATGATTTACCTGATCGATGGCATCCCCGTCGGCGGCATGTTCCGCTTTAACGGCGAGCGCGACGCGTATGGCAATTTGAACGCGTCGGGCATGGAATTCACTGGCATGTGCGACGAGATGGAATCGCTGGCCGACCCGTGGAAAAAGATAGATGCGTGCAACTTCCGCAGCTTCGGTATTTTAGCGGCTATTGCAGCGCTGGCGTGCGCGCGCGAGGATTACGACAGCGTCAATCCCGCCAAAATCGCCAATGGCTGAGCTGGAGAAAAAAAATTGGTGGCCGCCGGGGTATATCATCGCGCAGGCGGTGGTGTTTGCGGTGGTGGCGCTGTATTGCAACCGGAATTTCTTTGAAGACGATTCTTTCATTTCGCTGCGCTTTGCCAAAAATTTGATCGAGGGCAAGGGGCTGGTGTGGAACGCGGGCGTGCGGTTGGAAGGTTATACGAATTTCCTACTGATTATGCTGGTAAGCGCCCTTGGCAAGCTGGGCATTGATTTGGTGACTGCGAACCGCTTGGTGGGATTCGCGGCGTTCGGCGGCACGGTGTGGGTGATGCATCATTACATGCGGGCGCATACGGCGCTGCGCTCTTACGGTGAGTCGGTGGCGAGTGCGCTGGCGCTGAGTCTGGTGGTCTCGTCAATTCCGCTTCTGGCTTGGTGCTTCGGCGGTCTGGAAGGCGATCTGATGGCGTTTTTTGTGACGCTTTCGCTGTGCAATGCGCTGCGGTTGATTGAGGGCAGGGGCAAAGATCGCGAGGCGGGATGGCTGGGTTTTGGCTTTGCGCTGGCGGCATGCACGCGGCCTGAAGGCGCGTTGCTTTTTGCGTTTACGGGCGCATTTTTAGCATTGTTGTGGGTGACGCGCTGGGCGCCGATTCGGTTTCGCCAGCTGGTGATTGCGGCGAATTGTTTTGCGATTATGTACCTGCCGTATACGGGCTGGCGCATTTGGTATTTCGGGGAGTTTCTGCCCAATACGTATTACGCGAAGGAATATCATGTCGCACATGAGATCATCGCGCGGTTCGGCAAGCTGTATGTAGGCAGCTACCTGCTCGCGCCGCCGGCGCTTCCGGTGCTGGCGGGGGTGATGCTGGTGCTGGCGGGGGTCAGTGGCAGGCTGACGGCGGCTGCGGTGTTTCTTGCGTCATTCATTGTGTTTTTCTTCGGCTTTATTTATTCGGTCGGCGGGGATTTTATGCCGTATTTCCGCTTCATGCTGCCGATCGTGCCGGTGCAGGCGTTGCTGGTGTATCACTGCGGGGTGTTGTTGATGCGTAACGGCAAGCCGCTATGGCTGCGCAACATGTCGACGATTATTCTGGTGATGATGGTGATGCAGTTTGCGCTGGTGGAGGAGGAAAAGCCGATCTCGCGCGGGGCGCTGTCGGGGGCGGCGGTTGCCAAATATATCGATGAGAACTGGCCGCATGGGTCGGTGATTGCGATCAATCCGGCGGGGGCGCTGCCTTACATGGATAATGATTATCATTATATCGACATGCTGGGGTTGAACGACAGGCATATCGCGCATACCAGCGTCGACAGGCTCGAAGTGCAAAGCCAGACGGTGATCGGACATCTGAAGGGCGACGGGGCGTATGTGCTCGCGCGCAAGCCGAACTATATTATTTTCAGCGATGTATGGGGAGCGCCGGGGCCGTGGTTTATCAGCGACGTGCAGATGAGCCGGAGGCCGGAGTTTATGAGCGATTACGAGCGTGTGGAAGTCTACGTCACGCCACCGGCGGAGCTGCTCGATGAGCTGAAACGCACGCGCGACCGCACGCTGAAAGCCGCTGCCGAAGGCTGGGCGAACCCTAACGCCATCGGGCCGATTATGGACGAGCAGGACCGGGTGCGGTTTATCTATTTTAAGCGGAAGCATTAACGGTCGTTATACCCCGCCTTTTCATCATACCCGCAAAGGCGGGTATCCAATCCACCTCGCGGTAGCGAGGGTAAAAGTATTTTCCCGCGCAGACGCGCTCCGCATTGGATCCCCGCCTTTACGGGGATGACGGGTTAAACAGCGAGTTTTGCCTGCAATTCATCATACGGCATGAGTTTCGACACGTCGCCGAGTGCGGCGATGGTGAGCTTGCCGGAGGCGATGGATTTGCTCAGGCGGATGAGATCGGCCTTGGTGATGGCGTCGATGCGGGTGGTGATGTCGCTGGCCTGACGGTATTCGTCGAACATCAGCAAATGGCGGCCGATCCATGTGGCGACGGTCTGGGGGGCTTCGCGGGCCATGAGGAGTTCGGCGCGGTGCTGGTTTTTGGCGCGTTGGATTTCTTCATCGGAGATGGATGCGCCCATGCTGGCTATCTGTTCGCAGAGCACGGCGGAAAGCTCACCGGCGCGTTCGGGCGCGGCCGCCGCGTGGACGCTTAGGATGCCGCAATCTTCATAGGCGGAGCCCATTGAATAGACGGAGTAGGCAAGGCCGCGCTTTTCGCGGACTTCCTGAAACAGGCGCGATGACATGCCGCCGCCGAGGATGCTGGCGTAGATTTGCAGCGTGTAATAATCGGGCGTGTGCATGGTGACGGTGGGCAGGCCGAAAATGAGATGGAGCTGCTCAAGGTCGCGCTCGATGCGCGCATCGCCTCCGCCATAATTGGCGATGTCGAAATCGGGGCCGAGCGGATGTGAGGGGAGGTTAAAATACTGATCGGCAAGCGAAACGAACTCATCGTGGTCAATATTGCCGGCGGCGGTGAGCACCATGCGGCCCGGACGGTAGTGGGTATGCATGTAGCTGATTAAATCGTCGCGGGTGTAGGAGGCTACGCGTTCTTCGGAGCTTAAAATCGAACGGCCCAGCGGCTGGTTGGGGAAGGCGGTTTCGTCGAAATAATCCATGATGAGATCGTCAGGCGTGTCGAAATGCATGGCGATTTCCTGAATGATGACGTCCTTCTCGCGGGCGAGCTCTGCTTCGTCGAACACGGAATTCTGCATGATGTCGCCGAGGATATCGACGGCGAGGCCCACATCCTGCTTCAGCACCTTGGCGTAATAGACGGTCAGCTCCATCGAAGTGTAGGCGTTGATCTGGCCGCCGACATTGTCGAAGGCTTCGGCGATGTCGCGGGCGGAACGGGTTTTGGTGCCTTTGAAGGCCATATGTTCGAGCAAATGCGAGATGCCGTTTTCTTCCTTGCCTTCGTAGCGCGCGCCGACGCCGCAATTGACGGCGACCGCGACGCTTTCAACGCCGGGTAAGAATTCGGTCGCGATGCGGAAACCGTTAGGCAGGGTGGTAAGTTTGTACATTTTTAATTGTCCGTCAGGGGCATGGAAAAGAGGCAGTCGCAAAAATCCCAGTCGCCCATTTTGACGGGGACTTCGTCGATTTTAGAAAAGCCCATATGTTCGTAGAACTGGTGCGCGGGTGTGTTCTTTGCGTTGGCGAGCACGCGGATTTCAGAGGCAGGAAGGAGTGAGGCCACCGCCGCATGCATCATGCGCACGCCGATGCGCTTGCCGGTTTGCGCAGCGTCGACATAGAGTTTTTTCAGCCAGATGATATCGTCTTCGAGATATGCGGAGGAATAGGCGACCGGCATGATGTCGAGATAGCCGACATAGAACTGGTGGCCGGCTTTCATTTCGGCTTCGAGGTTCTCGTAGTTGTAGATTTTATCGAGCATATTGCGGATCTGCTCTGGCGTCAGGATGTCCTTGTAGGCATCCGGCCAGATGCGGTGGGCGAGCATGATGACATGCGCCAGCGTGTCGCGTTTTTCCACTTGGGTGATGGTGAGGACCGGATCGGCCACGGCGGCGGTATCAGCTTCGTGCATTGATAAACTCTTTGACCTTTTCGAGATCGGCGGGCAGCTCGTCGCAGCGTTCCTTGCGGGTAAAAAGGTCTTTCATGTGTGGTGGGAGTTCCGGCATGATGCCCGCAGCCGCGCGCACGGCTGCGGGGAATTTCGCCGGATGGGCGGTGCCCAGCACGATGAGCGGCGCGGAGGTTTTGCGGCGGCAGCGCTGGCCGGCGGCGAGGCCCACGGCGGTGTGCGGGTCGAGTAATTCGCCGGTGGTGTTGAAGGTGGTGGCGATGGTGCGCTTGGTGTCTTCGTCGCTGATGGAGCAGCCAGAGAATTCGGCTTTGAAACGGTTCCATGCGAGTGGCGACAGGGTGAGTTTTTTCTCGGCGCGGAACTTAGTCATCATGTTGGTGATGGCAACACCGTCGCAGTCGTACAAATCGAACAGGAGGCGTTCGAAGTTGCTGGATATCTGGATGTCCATGCTGGGGCTGAGCGTGGGCACGACTTCTTCCATCGTGTAGGTGCCGGTGAGGAGGCAGCGTGGCAGGATGTCGTTGCTGTTGCTGGCGATAATGAGCTGGTCGATGCCAAGGCCTAAACGGCGCGCGATGTGGCCCGCATAGATGTCGCCGAAATTGCCGGTGGGGACGGAGAAGCTGACGTTTTTGGCGGGTGCGCCCAGCGCGAGGGCGGAGTAAAAATAGTACACCGTTTGCGCCACGATGCGCGCCCAGTTGATGGAGTTGACGGCGGTCAGGTGATGCTTGCTGCGGAATTCCTGATCGGAGAACAGGCCTTTGACGATGTCCTGGCAATCGTCGAACGTGCCGTCGATGGCGATGTTATGAACGTTTTGTTCGGCAGCGCTGGTCATCTGGCGGCGCTGTACGTCGGACACGCGGCCCTTGGGGTGCAGGATGTAGATGTCGGCGTTTTTGCGTCCCTGGAACGCGGCAATGGCAGCAGAACCTGTGTCGCCGGAGGTGGCACCGACGATGACGACTTTGCGCGAGCGCTTGTCGAGGATGTGGTCCATCAGGCGGCCAAGGAACTGCATGGCGAAATCTTTGAAGGCGAGTGTCGGGCCGTGGAAAAGTTCGAGGATGAAGCTGTGGGCTTCGACCTGTTTCAGCGGGGCGATTGCGGTGTGGCGGAAGGGTTTGTAGGCTTCGATGATGATGTCCTTCAGCACATCGGGCTTGATCGAGGTGTCGATGAAGCGGGAGATGACGGTGAAAGCGAGTTCGGGGTACGACATCGACTGCATGGCGTCGATTTCGGCCATTGAGAATTCCTGAAAATGTTCAGGAACGTATAAACCACCGTCGCTGGCAAGGCCCGCGAGTACGACTTCTTCGAAGGAGAGGTTGGGAGCAGTGCCGCGCGTTGAAATGTAATTCATAAGGCCAATCGTTTCGTAAGGGTGTTAGCGACAGGAAAAGTTCCGGACTTTGGATTCGTTGAAGGCGGCCTCGACGGTGGCGCGTTCTTCGGGCGTTGCCTTGAGCGTGTTGAGGAGATGGAAAATGACATGGTCCCATACATGCTGGTCGATGGGTATCAGGCCGCGTTCGAAAAGGCTGACCGTGCCATGCGAAAGGCCGGATCGTTCTTCGAGCGTATCGATGCTGACGGTGCGGTGCTTTTTTTTGCGCGCTTCCACGGAATCGCGCACGATGGGAAAGCCTACGGTTTGGTGCAGCAGACGGCTTTCGCGCAGGTCGATCATGGCGCGGCAGACGGCGGGGCGCGATGAGCGCAAATGCTTTGAAGCCGTGGCGCGTGTGGTGATTTCCGTAGGCGTTTCGGACATGGGCAGCACATTGGTGCGGGTGTTGGCGTAGTCGATGCCTTGGGCTATGAATTCCTTTGTTTTGTCAGCTTCGGGTTCCATGCCGAAATTGGTGGCAATTTGGTGTAGCTGGGCTTCGGACGGAACGATAAGGCCTTTGAGGATTTTTTCGACGAAGATGAGCTTGACGCCGATCGTGCCGGTGATGCGCATCGCGAAAGCGATGTGCTCCGGCGGATGGCAATTGTCGTTCACTTCGATGTATTCCGACAGGCGCGCGCGCTCAAGGGCGTTATGGGCTATCTTGCGGCGCCACAGGTCGATGAATTTCCAGGTCGATTTTTCTTCTTTGAAAAGCGTGTCGAGGCTTGCGATGAACGGATGGTCGGTGTCCACCTTGGCGCGGGAAACGCGGGTGGGGGCGGCGCCCATGTCGCGGAGGGCGGTATATCGGGGGTGTTGCTGCGCGCTCATGTTACTGCAAATATCTCGATTTCAGGTGCTCCTTGTATAGAGCGCTATTGAGCGTTTGGCCAGTGGCATGTTTGAGCAGATCGGGCGAACTGAAGCGCGAGGCTTGAGAGTGGATTTTCTTTCCAAGCCATTCAAACAACGGGTGGAATTCGCCCTTACGCAGGAAGCTGCCGAGGTTGGGGATGTCTTTGCGGATGCTGGCTACGAGCTGGGCGGCGGTCATGGCGCCGAGGGTGTAGGTGGGGAAGTAACCGAAAGCACCGTCGGGCCAGTGGATGTCTTGCATACAGCCATTTGCGTCGGTGTCGGGTTTGATGCCAAGGAGTTGCTGCATTTGTTGCGACCATGCTTCGGGCAGGTCTTTGACTTCGAGCTTGCCGGCGATCATGAGTTTTTCTAGGCGGTAGCGCAGGATGATGTGGGCGGGGTAGGTCGCTTCGTCGGCGTCGACGCGGATGAAGGAGGGTTTTACTCGCGTTACGTGGGTGTAGATGTTTTCCGGCGACCATTCGGGGCCGTCGACATCAAAGGCGCTGCGCATAAGGGGTGCGGCGTAGGTGAGGAAATCGAGGTTCATGGTGATCTGCATTTCGACGAGAAGGGACTGGCTTTCGTGGATGCCCATGCCGCGGGCTTCGCCGACGGGCTGGTTCATCCATTTGGCGGGCAGGCCCATTTCGTAGAGCGCGTGGCCGGTTTCGTGCATGACGCCGAAGAAGCCAGAGAGGAAATCCTTTTCGTCATAACGCGTGGTCAAGCGGATATCGCCGGGAACGCCGCCGCAGAACGGGTGGGTGGATTCGTCGAGGCGGCCGCGGGTGAAGTCGAAACCGAGCTTTTCCATCATGGTTTTGCCGAGGGATTTTTGCGCGCCTGAGGGGAAGAAGCCGGTGATTTCCAGCGGTGCGGGTTCTTGCGCCTGTTTGCCCATGACGTCGGAGATGAAGCCCGGGAGGAAGTTGGCGAGGTCGTCGAAAATGCCGTCGATCATGGCGGAGGTGGCGCCGGGTTCGAACTGGTCGAGGAGTGCGTCATAGGGGGACAGTTTCATGGCTTCGCCCTTGGCGGTCGCAGATTCGCGGATAAGGGCGAGGACTTTTTCCTGATAGGGAAGGAATTCTTTAAAGTTGTTTTCCGTGCGGGCCTTGCGCCAGAAAAGTTCAGATTCGTGGCAGGCGTGGCTGATGGCGCTGACCAGATCGGCGGGGACGGCGGTTTCATGCTGCCATGCGCGCTTCATTTCGCGTAAGTTAGCCTGTTGCCAGTCGTCGAGGACGCCGTGTTCGGATTCGGCTTTGGCGATAAGGTCGCCGAGCTTGGGCTGGGTGATGATGTCGTGGCATACTTCGGCCAGAGCCGCGAGCTGGGCACCGCGCGCTTCGCCTGAATTCTCGGGCAACATCGTGGCGTTATCCCAGCCTAGCATGGAGCTTGCTCCGCGAAGGGCGGCATGGGTGCGGAAAATGCTTTCTAACTCGGCGTATGCGGACATAAATAATTTTTCTTAGGCAAAAATGCAAACTATACTAAAATGCAATTAGTTGGACAGGTAAGTCAAACTAATTAGGAGATCGCCATGACGGCCACAAAAACGGACAAACCCTTGACTTCCACGGGGTATGACCTCACCAAGAAACTCATTGAGCAAACGGGAAAATCCGGATTGCTGGGCCCCCTGATGAGCGTGCTGAGCACGCTGGTCGACGACCCGCTGCTGAAAAAAACCCTCGAAGAAAACCCCATACAACTGCACCAGAAAAAAACGAATTAAGCGTTCGGCTTCTTTTCGTAGTGGTAGCAGGTGAACATAATCAGCGAAATCGCGGCTAGCGCGAACCACGTGATAGCGTAGTTCAGATGGTCGTTGCGCACGGAAATTTTGCCGTCGCTGGGCTGGGGGTAAACGTCTTTGGCGGGTTTGCCGGTTTGCTCGACAACGATGGGGGTGAGTTCGAGTGTGGTGGCCTGTGACATGGCTGGGATATCTTCATAGAACCAGACGTTTTTATCCGCCGCGTTCTGCGGCGAGAAGGGGCGCTTGGCGCGGATAGGGCGGATGATGCCTTCGACGGTCTGCACCGTGTCGGGCTTGCTTTCCATGTTGGTAGGCGCGTAGCCGCGGTTGACGAGGATGATGCGACCGTCGTCGTCGAGGCGGAAGGGGGTAACGACGAAGAAGCCCGGGGGTGCGTTTTGCGGGCGGCCGACCATGTGCATGGAGTGTTCGTGCACGAAGGTGCCGGTGAGGATCACTTTACGGTAGTCGAGGCCTTCGATTTCCTGCGGCAGGGTGCCGAGCATGGGCTGGTTCTGGGCTTCCTGCACCTGCGCGATGACGGTGTTTTTCCATTGCAGACGCTGCACCTGCCACATGCCGAGCGAAAATAACATGGAAAAAGCGATGACGATGAAAAGCGTAGGGATGAGCTGGGGTTTTCTGAATGTCATAAGCGGCTATTATCCCATTACTTACCGGTTAAGGTCAAACATCTTTTGATCACGGGGTCGGATTTGAGGTCGATTTTTACGACCATCCATGTGTGGCCGGTGGAGCGGATGGTGGCGACGATGTCGGCGGGAGATACGTTGCAGGTGTCGGCGTCGCTTTCATCAAGGATGCCGTAGAATTGGGCGCGGGGGTCCTGAATGCGCATGTAATGCTCAAGGCCGCCGACATTGTTGGAGGTGTAAACCGGATGGCGGGCGAGAGCGATGCGCTGCGGCGGGGTGGGGGTGATGGCGAAGTCGTGGCTGACGTAAATGTCCTCGTAGCGGGCATTTTTGCGCAGCCATTCGGCGACTTCCCGGAAGCGCACGTAGGGCGCCGGGAAATCGGCGCTCCAGAAAGGGAAATACTGGCGCGTGAGCAGATTGCAGGCGATCAGCAGGCTGAGCGTGGCAAGCGCGACCATGTAAGTGCGGTCTTTGGCGTAATGCGCGGTTTTTTCAACGATCCATGCGGGCAGCATTCCGTAGCCGATGAGCGCGAGCGGCATCATCAGTTTGAGTGAGGAGAATGGGTGGTTGTAGGAGTGGCCGAAGAAGACATAGAGCTGCAATACGCAAGCCAGCATCAGCGTCATGCCGATGAGCGCGCCCGTATCGCGGCGGTTGCGGATGAGGCGAAACAGGCACATGGCGAAGGATGCGTAGAGCACGCAGATATCCTCGGTGCGCAGGTGAATATGGATGTAGGTGCCCGCCACGATGTGCCATAGGCGCAGTAAAGGATGCGCCCAGCCGCCAGCGCGATAACCGTATTTGAACATGACCAAGACCTGCTGGTGCATGGCCATCACCTGCCACCACCAGAACCCGATGACGAGCGCCGGGCCGGTGGCGATGTAAAGCGCGTCACGCAGCAATTCGCGGAGGGAATGCTTGCCGGAAAGGGGAAACAGCAGGCGCATCACCCCAAGGATGGCAGCCAGCATCGCGCTGTACCAGTCGATGGAAGTGGCGATGGCCAGCACGCAGGATTGCGCGAACATCAGGCGCGGCTGGGAGTCGGGTTTCAGGCGGAGTTTTGCTTCCATCCACAGTGCCAGCGCCACCGGCAGCAGCACGCCCTGGTCGGAGAAAAACACCAGCCCCTGCCAGTAGAGTACCGCCGGGTGGAAGATATAGATAAGCGCAGCGCAGGGGGCGAAAATGTAGTTATACTGGCGGCAACATAAGCCCACGATGGCAGCCAGAAGCGCGGCTATAACGAACTGGTTGAGCATGTTGAAATTATGGATGAGTTCCAGCAGCGGCGTGCCGGGGAATAGCCGGGCGAATAAATAAACTTCGAGCGCGGAGCCTTGCGCATAGGACATGTACGGTTCGCGGTTATTGAGGCTGGAGCGGTCGATGGTGCCGGGGTATTGCAGCATCAGGCCTTTATCGTTCCAGAAGCCGTCCAGCTGCCAGTTTTCGACGAATATCAGGGTCGACGCGGTCAGCCACTGGTGGTGGGAGTCCGACAGGGTGCCAACAAAGCGGGCGCGCAAATTGTAGCTGTAGATCGAGGCGAAGAAGATGACGGCGATCGCCACCAGCCAGCCGGGGTGGGCCGGGCGTATGGCCAAGCGTGTAGAATTAAGGCGCATGAACCTGATCTTTTAACGTTTTCGTGAACTTCGCTTGAACCTTATATTTTTGGGCCTATATTAACAACGCATAAATCGCGCTATCCCATTTTAACGATAAATCCCCTAAGGAGAATCACATGAGTGTACTGGTTGGAAAATCTGCCCCTGACTTTACCGCAGCGGCTGTTATGCCGGACGACAGCATCGAAGAAAAATTCAACCTGCTTTCCTATCTCGGCATCAAAAAAGACGCCTCGGGCAAAGTGACCAAGAAGGGTAAGATCGGCATGCTGTTCTTCTACCCGCTGGATTTCACCTTCGTCTGCCCGTCGGAAATCCTTGCTTTCAACAACCGCCTGAAGGAATTCAAGCTGCGCAAAACCGAAGTTATCGCGGTGTCGGTGGATTCGCAGTTTACGCACCTTGCGTGGAAAAACACGCCAGTTGAAAAAGGCGGCATCGGCAATGTGCAGTTCCCGATCGTGTCCGATCTTACCAAATCCATCGCGCGCGATTACGATGTGCTGACTGGCGGCGCAGTTGCGTTCCGCGGCACATTCATGATCGACGGCGAAGGCGTGGTGCGCCATCAGGTGATCAACGATTTGCCGCTTGGCCGCAACGTTGATGAAGCTTTGCGCATGGTCGACGCGTTGCAGTTCCATGAAGAACACGGCGAAGTCTGCCCGGCTGGCTGGGAACGCGGCGAAGAAGGCATGAAAGCCGACGCAGCTGGCGTTGCTAAATACCTCAAGAAAAATTCGTCGAAACTTTAATCGTTGCGCTAAAAAAGCCGGGCGCTGCAAAGGCGTCCGGCTTTCGTTTTAAAATTAAAATTACAAAAATTTAGGGAGTGTCTATGAAATCGTGGTCTGTTACGCTTGCTGTTCTTGCTATCACCGCTGTGCCTGTGATGGGGTATGCGGATGCTACTTCGCCTGCGGCCGTTACTGCCGCACCGGTTGCCGAAGCACCGGCTAAAGTAGTGAAACACCATAAAAAGAAAGCCAAGCAGCACGCGCTGTGCTCGACCTGCGAGTATCACGACGCGATGGACAAAATGCATAAGGGCATGATGAAGGTGAGCTACACCGGCGACACCGATCTGGATTTCGTGACTTCAATGATCCCGCACCATCAAGGCGCGGTCGAAATGGCCAATGTCGAACTGAAATACGGCAAAGACGAGGAAATGCTGAAGCTTGCGCATTGGATTGTGCAGGAACAGACGGAAGAAATCGGTTTCATGGATAGCTGGTCCACGGGCCGCATCAATCCGAACGCACCGGTGAAGGAGGCAGCTTCCACGGCGGAATATAAAAACGTGATGGAAGTGATGCATCATGGCGTGATGATCGACTACACCGGCAACGCGGACGTCGATTTCGCGCGCGGCATGATTCCGCACCATCAGGGCGCGGTGGATATGGCCACGGTGGAGCTGCATAAAGGCAAGAATGCCGATATCCATAAGCTCGCGGACGGCATCTTCAATTCTCAGTCGAAAGAAATCACCGTCATGCAGAAATGGCTCGATGCGCACCCGGTGGCGGCCAAGCCTGCGGTTGTAAAGAAAAAGCATCACCACAAGGCAAAACCGGTGGAAGCTAAAGCTGTTGACGCTACCGCACCGGCAGAAGTAACTAAATCCGAAACCAAAAAGTAATCACCTGTTTAGAAAAATTGTTTTATGACCATGCACCACACTAAAGTTCTCGTTATTGGCTCTGGCGCTGCCGGTTGCACGGCTGCTATTTACGCCGCGCGCGCTTCGCTTAACCCCATCATGGTACACGGGTTGCAACCCGGCGGGCAGCTGACGATCACGACGGATGTGGAAAACTTCCCTGGCTTCGAACACGCCGTGAAGGGGCCGTGGCTCATGGAACAGATGGAAAAGCAGGCCGCGCATGTAGGCACGCAGATTTTCCATGACACCATTATGTCGGTGGATTTTTCCAAACGCCCGTTTGTTGCCGAAGCCGAGTCGGGGGATACCTACACGGCGGATTCGCTCGTTATCGCCACCGGCGCCACCGCGCGCTGGCTTGGTATGCCGAGCGAAAAGAAATTTGCGGGCTTTGGTATTTCGGCGTGCGCGACGTGCGACGGTTTTTTCTTTAAGGGTAAGGAAGTGATCGTGGTGGGTGGGGGCAACAGCGCGGTGGAAGAGGCGCTGTACCTTACCAATCATGCCACCAAGGTGACGCTGATTCACCGCCGCGATTCGTTGCGTGCGGAGAAGATCGGGCAGGAACGGTTGTTCAAGCATCCGAAGGTGGAAGTGATCTGGGATAGCGTGGTCGATGAGTTTATCGGCAGTGAGAATCCGCCGTCGCTGACCGAGGTGCGCCTGAAAAATATCAAGACGGGTGCGACGAGTTTACTGAAAACCGACGGGGCGTTTATTGCCATCGGGCATACGCCAAATACGGATTTGTTCCGTGGGCATATTACACTGGACCCGGAAGGCTATATCGTGACCGTGCCGGGCTCGACCAAGACCAATATCGAAGGCGTGTTTGCCGCCGGTGACGTGCAGGATAAAATCTTCCGCCAAGCTGTAACGGCAGCGGGCACGGGCTGCATGGCAGCACTAGAAGCAGAACGGTTTTTAGCCGGACACTAAAGTTAATCTCAGGCTAAAAAAACGCCACCGCGCCACGGTTTAGCGTTTGCCTTTGCCGATGGAGCCTAGCTCATCGTCAGGGGTGGGGGCGCAGCTGCCGGGGGTGCTGCAAACGACCTGCGCGTAGTTCAGGCCGATCCATGTGGCTTGGTCGTAGCCGTCTGAGCTCTGGCACCCGGTGAGGGTGAGAGTCAGGAAAATCAAGGCTGGGATGAACTGGTTAATTCTACACATGACGGTTGTGTTAATACGGGTATTGGGATGTGTCAACATGGAAAGCCAGTTGTCCTTCCCCTTAAAATGCAGTACACCTGCGAAATATTACAAAAACACGGAGCCAGCCTATGATGGATTGGGATAAACTTCGGATATTTCATACAGTTGCCACCGCGCAGAGCTTTACGCGCGCCGGTGAAGTTTTGAACCTCAGCCAATCCGCGATCAGCCGCCAGATCAGCGCCCTTGAAGAGGGGTTGCAGGTGGAGTTGTTTCATCGCCATGCGCGGGGGCTTTTGCTGACCGAGCAGGGGGAGATTTTATTTAAAACGGTGAGCGATATTCTGACGCGACTTTCGGCGGCAGAAAATGCGCTGCTGGAAAGTAAGGAGCGCCCGCGGGGGCCATTGAAAATTACCGCACCGGTGGCGATCGGGACGACGTGGCTGACGCCGCATATGCAAGAGTTTTCGGAGAGTTTTCCGGAGATCGTGGTCACACTTCTGGTCGACGACCGCGAGCTGGATTTAACGATGCGCGAAGCGGATGTGGCGATTCGCCTGTCCCCGGCAAAACATCCCGATTTGATTCAAAAGCATTTAACATCGTTGAACAACTCGCTCTATGCGTCGAACGAGTATTTGCGCGCGAGCGGGGTTCCGGGCAAGCCGCAGGATTTGAAGGGGCACCGGCTGGTGACGTTCGGCGAAGATGTGCGCCTGCCGTTTGCGGAAGTGAACTGGATTTTGAAGGCGGGCGCAGCCGCCAATGAGGCCCGCAAACCGGCGTTTAAGATTAACAGCCTGATCGGCATGCTCAAAGCCGTCGAAAGCGGCATCGGCATTGCGGGCCTTCCGGATTATATGACGCAGGGGGTTTCAAACCTCACACGCGTGCTGCCGGAATTAACCGGACCGAAGACGGATGTTTACTTTATTTACTCAATGGAACTGCGGAATTCCAAGAGGATTAAAGTATTCAGAGACTTCCTAGTCCGAAAACTGGCAGAAGATGGGCTGAACAAAGCCGCCTAGCTATGCATTTTTTGCATAATAGATTTGATATATTGCTAGTTCTATCTCAAAAATGAATGCCTATACTCCAACACATGAAGATGTGCCCCCCCGCACTCTTCCCTTATCGGCCAAAGGCTTCAATGCTAGCGGTCTGGTAATCCTCCCTGTTATAGCTAAAGCCAGACTCCCCCGAGTCTGGCTTTTTTTTGTCTTCCTGGCGTTTCATGCCGTGTCGTCGTATTTGGTTTTAGTATGTAGAGTCATAGTGTTAACAGCACGGTATGAAACATAGGAAAAATATCCCCGGGTAGGGCTCAGGGGGTGACTTGCCCGGTAAAGCCTACGGTACGGCGCAAAAGCGTGGCCCGGAAGAGGGATTTGTTTATTAATTTAACGATTCGGGCTATTCTGAACCCTTCAATCGTCAATAATGGGGATTATTCATGACACTTACCGATAAAGAAAAAGACATCAGCGCGACCTATATCGGCTTACGCGATGAAGTAAAAGCCACCAATACGCACATGCTGGATACGATTCACAAAGCATCGAAACTCGCAAACGTGGCGGCGGATTTATTGCAAAGCCTCGCGGCTAAAATCGCACGCGAAGCGACCGGCGACATCAGTTATGAAACGCACCGCGAATGGGCGAAACACCGGAACTCGCCTAGCGAGCTGAAAGCAGCGCTAGCTCGTGGCTCTTACGGCGAAGAGGCGGTGAGGATGGTCGAAGAAGTGGCGGCGACGCTGCCGAAATACTGGGAGCAGGAAAAAGCGGCGCAGGAGTTGGGCCGCGATATCCTTGGTTACACGCGCGTCACCTATGGCCCGAACGCGGACAAGGTGAAGTTCGACGAAATGACCACCGTGCGCGAACGCGGCACCCGCGAGGCGGGACTTTAGCAATCTTGAATTTAGCTTAGGGCTTCGCAAGCTTTCTTGATGCGGGCCATTGCGTCGGTGAGCAGTTTTTCACTGGTCGCATAGGAAATCCGGAAATACCCACCCATGCCGAACGCGCTGCCCTGCACGGCGGCGACGAGGGCGTCTTCCAGCAGGTAATTGCAGAATTCCGTGCACGAATTAATCGTTGCGCCCGACGGGGTTTTCTTGCCGAGCAGGCCTTTCATGCTTGGGAACACGTAAAACGCGCCTTCGGGGGTTTTGCAGGTGAGGCCCGGGATGTCGCTCAGGGCTTTGACGGCGAGGTTGCGACGTTGTGCGAAACTTTTTTTCCAGTCTTGCAGGAATTCCTGCGGCCCGTTGAGTGCGGCGACGCCTGCGGCCTGTGTGATCGAGCAGGGGTTGGAGGTGGAGTGCGACTGGATGTCTGAGATGGCCGCGATGAGTTCTTTCGGGCCGCCCGCGTAGCCTAAGCGCCAGCCGGTCATGGCGTAGGCTTTAGAGAGGCCGTTGACGGTGAGGGTGCGGTTGTAGAGCTTCGGTTCGACCTGCGCGATGGTCATAAATTTGAAGCCGTCATAATTCAAATGTTCGTAGATATCGTCGGACATGATCCAGACCTGAGGGTGCTTAAGGAGCACGTCAGCGATGGCGCGCAGTTCAGCCTGCGAGTAGGCGGCACCGGTAGGGTTGGAGGGTGAGTTGAGGATGAGCCATTTGGTGCGCGGGGTGATGGCTTTTTCAAGATCTGCGGGAGCGAGTTTGAAGTTCTGTTCTTCCGGGCAGTTGACGGTGACAGGTTTGCCTTCGGCGAAGAGCACCATATCGGGGTAGGACACCCAGTACGGGGCGGGGATGATGACTTCGTCACCGGCGTTGATGGTGGCCATCAGCGCGTTGAAGATAACCTGTTTGCCGCCGGTACCGGCAACCACTTGGTTGGGCGCGTAATCGAGGTTGTTTTCGCGTTTGAATTTATCGCAGATGGCTTTTTTCAAAGCGGGCGTACCGGCGACCGCGGTGTATTTCGTCTGGCCGGAATTGATGGCGTCGATGGCAGCTTTTTTGATATGGTCGGGCGTGTCGAAATCCGGTTCGCCTGCGCCTAGGCCGATCACGTCTTTGCCGGCGGCTTTGAGTTCAGCGGCTTTCGCGGTGACGACGAGCGTCGGCGAGGGTTTGACGAGGTTGAGGCGGTTGGCGATCAAAGACATGGGGGCTTCCTGTTTGAGGGCGAGATTTGTCATAATACGTCCGTTTTGGTTGAGTTTCACCGCTTTATTTACGGCAGAGCTTCGACATCTACAAGCACAGATTGCTTGGGCGGGAAAGGAATTGCGGGCTTAGCTGCGTTGCCGCGAAGGGTTTTCTGGAAGCCGGGGGGCACGACGAGGTTGCGCTTGCCGCCGAGATTCATGCCGATAACCCCTTGTTCGAGGCCGAGGAAAACTTCGGATTTGCCGGGGGTAAAGGTAAGGGGCGTGCCCGCGTCGCCGGGTTTTTCGCCACGGGTGGTGAAGATTTTTTTGCCGTCGATGGACCAGACGTCGATGTGCACTTTGACAGTTTGCGCGCATAAAAGCAGCGGGCCGGTGCCCAGCTTAGGATCGGAAATGCGGAAGGGGTTTTCGCTGAGCAGCGGCAGTTTTGGTTCGATGGAAAGCAGATCGACGTCGAAGGCCATGCGGGCGTCTTTATCGATATCGTCGCGCTTGTAGCCGGGAGCGCCGTAGGACTGGTCGTAAGGTGCGTAGATGACGCGGTGGCCGCCTTTTTCCATGCCGACGATGCCTAGTTCGAGCGCGGGCATGGCTTTATCTTCGCCGATGGTGAAGGTGAGGGGGTTTTCTTTGGTGGCGCTGTCGGGGATGGCGGTGCCGTCGATGGTGGCGGCGGTGTAGGTGAGGGTGACGGTCTGGCCGCAGACGGCGGGCTGGCCGTCGCCGGGGGTGGCGTCTTTGGTGGTGAGCATCGGCGTGCGCTCGGGCAGCAGGGATTTAATGGTGCCGGTATTGAGGGCGACTTCGGGTGTGGCGTCGGCGATGTTCTTTTTCAGCTCGGCGTTAGTTTTCGAAGGGATAAACGAATGGTTCTGGCCGTAGGTGGCAGCGAGGCCGACGATAAAAAAAGCCAGCAGGATTTTATTCACCGCCTGAACGTTGGGATTGGTATCCGGTTTCCTGCGTCGTTTTTTCCTGAAGAACATCGGCCTTAGTTGTTGAACCTGAAATGGAGGACGTCCCCGTCTTGTACCACATATTCCTTGCCTTCTAAACGGAATTTTCCTGCTTCCTTGGCGCCTTGCTCGCCTTTGTTGGCGACGTAGTCTGCGAAAGAAATCGTTTCGGCACGGATGAAGCCTTTTTCGAAATCGGTGTGGATGACGCCAGCCGCGCCCGGGCCTTGGGTACCGCGGGTGATGGTCCATGCGCGGGCCTCTTTGGGGCCGACGGTGAAGTAGGTGACGAGGTCGAGCAGGCGGTATCCGGCTTTGATGATTTGCGAGAGGCCGGTTTCTTTTAAGCCCAGCGAGCCTAGGAATTCGTCTTTATCGGCTTGGGTATCCATCGTGGAGATTTCGGCTTCGATGCGGGCGGAAATGATAACGCACTGGGCGTTTTTGGATTTGGCCATATCGACGACTTTGGCGGAGAGCGCGTTGCCGGTGGCAGCCGACCCTTCATCGACGTTGCAGACATACATCACCGGTTTGGAGGTGAGGAGTTGCAGCAGTTTGAACTGGCGTATCTCGTCGGCGTCGGTGATTTTTGTCGTGCGGGCGGGGTGGCCTTCGGAGACGACTTTCAGGACTTTTTCCATGATGGAGACCTGGGCTGCGGAATCCTTGTCGCCCCCTTTGGCTTTTTTTTGCAGGTTGGGGAGGCGTTTTTCTAAGCTTTCGAGATCGGCGATGGTGAGTTCGGTTTCGACAATATCGGCGTCGCGCATGGGGTCGATGGAGGTTTCGACATGGGTGATGTTGCCGTCTTCGAAGCAGCGAAGCACGTAGATGATGGCGTCGACTTCGCGGATGTGGGAGAGGAACTGGTTGCCGAGGCCTTCGCCTTTGGATGCGCCGCGCACGAGACCGGCGATATCGACGAATTCAAGCTGTGTGGGGATGATCTGCGCGCTGCCAGCGATTTTGGCAAGCTGGTCGATGCGATCGTCGGGCACACTCACCCGGCCTACGTTGGGTTCGATGGTGCAGAAGGGGTAGTTGGCGGCTTCGGCGGCTTGCGTCGATAGCAGCGCGTTAAACAGTGTCGATTTGCCAACGTTGGGAAGACCGACGATACCACATTTAAATCCACTCACTTACTGTGCTCCTTGTTTGCTGTGCGTTCTTTTTCCGCCGGGACGGATGTTTCTTTCAGGGTTTGTATCGCATCGTCGACCTCACCGCCAGTTAGATCAATAGCGATGCGGCAGGTTTCGTTGGCCCATTGTGTGGCGTCGAGTGATGCCGGATCTTTATTTAGTCGCACTGGTCGGCTCCTTGGTGGCTAGCGCGATCTTGTTCATGAAGCCCGCTTCGTCGCCTTTTAGCAGCAGTGGCAGGTGCTTTGAGATTTCTTCGACGAGGGTTTCGACCAGTGGCATTTCGTCTTTGGCGAAGTCGGACAGCACGTAATCCGCGACGCGGTTTTTGTCGCCGGGGTGGCCGATGCCGAAGCGGATGCGGGCGTAGTCGGCGCCCATATGCGCGTCAAGGCTGCGCAGGCCGTTATGGCCACCGTTGCCGCCGCCGCGCTTGACTTTGAGTCGGCCCAGATCGATGTCGAGTTCGTCGTGGATGACGATAATGTTTTCCAGCGGAATTTTATAAAAGTTTGCCATTTCGCTGGCGGGCACGCCGGAGGTGTTCATGTAGCCCAGCGGGCAGAAGGTGAAGCATTTGCGCTCGGCGATCATGCCTTCGGACAGGCTGCCGCCGAATTTACGCTGCGGTTTGGAAAACCCGTAATCGGCGATGATCTGCTCGATGGCCATGAAACCGGCGTTGTGACGGTTCGCGGCGTACGATGCGCCGGGATTGCCAAGGCCGATGATGAGGAAGTGTGCCATATACCAAAATGCCACCCCCGGATGAGCGGGGGTGGCGATTCCTTATGCGGAAAACCGCATGGGCCAAAATTATTTTTTGGCTGCTGGTTTGGCTGCTGGTTTGGCGTCTTCTTTCTTGGCGCCTGCGGCAGCTGCCGGAGCGGCTGCACCAGCCGCCGGGGTGGCTGCTGCGGTTGCTTCGACTGCTTTTTCTTCTTCTTCACGGCGGCCGGCGATGGTCGCGATGGTGAAGTTGCGTTTGATGACCGGGGTCACGCCTTTTGGCAGCTCGAGATCTTTAATGTGAACCGAAGAACCGATGTCGAGGGCCTGAACGTTGATGTCGAAATGCGTAGGGATTGCATCCGGGGCGCAGAGGAATTCGATTTCGTGACGCACGATGTTAAGAACGCCACCGCGCTTCAAGCCGACCGATTTGTCCTGGCCGAAGAATTTCACCGGAACCATAACGCGTAAGGACATGCCCGCTTCAACTTTGATGAAGTCGACGTGTTCGATCACGTCGGTGACCGGGTGGAACTGGAGGTCTTTCGGCAGGGCCTGAACTTTTTTACCGTCGAGCTTGATGTCGATCAGGCGCGAACGGAAACGGCCGCGCTGGAATTCCATCGTTACTTCTTTGAGCGACAGGGCGATGCTGATCGGGGTCTGGCCTTTGCCGTAGAGGATGCCGGGGATTTTGCCTTCGCGGCGGAGCGCGCGGGCAACGCCTTTGCCCGCGCCTTCACGGGTGTTGGCTTCGAGAATACCGGTTTCTTTCGGTACTTTTTTTTCTGGTGCAGGCATAGTGTTTCTCCAATGTTAAATAGAAATTTGTTAATCGAATAAGCTTGATACGCTGGTTTCATCGCTGATGCGCTTGACGGCTTCCGCAAGCAGCGGCGCGATGGAAACCACGCGGATGTTAGAGGCGTTTTTCATTTCTTCCGTGGTCTGTAATGTGTCGGTAACGACGAGCGAGGTGAGCACGGATTTAGAGACACGCTCGATGGCAGCGCCTGAGAGCACGCCGTGCGTTACATACGCGGCGACGGAGTTTGCGCCGGCATCCTTGAGCGCCTTGGCGGCATTGCATAGGGTGCCTGCGGAATCGACGATGTCGTCGAACAAGATGCAATCGCGCCCTTCGACTTCACCGATGATATTCATGACTTCCGACACGCCCGCTTTTTCGCGGCGCTTATCGACGATGGCGAGCTGGACGCCGAGGCGGTTAGCAAGCGCGCGTGCGCGCACCACGCCGCCGACGTCGGGCGAGACGATGGTGAGCTGGTCTAATTTCTTATAGTGTTCCTTGATGTCTTTGACGATGACCGGGAGTGCGAACAGATGGTCCAGCGGGATGTCGAAGAAGCCTTGAATCTGGCCTGCGTGCAGGTCGATGGTCAGGACGCGGTTGGCGCCGGATGCGGCGATGATGTTGGCGACGAGCTTGGCCGAGATCGGCGTGCGCGGGCCGACTTTGCGGTCCTGCCTTGCGTAACCGAAATACGGGATGACGGCGGTCACGCGTTTGGCGGAGGCGCGGCGAAGCGCATCGAGGCAGACGAGGAGTTCCATGATATGGTCGTTCGCCGGGAAGCCGGTGGACTGGATGACGAACACATCTTCGCCGCGGACGTTCTCGTGGATTTCAACGAAGACTTCCTGATCGGCGAAACGTTTGATACTCACTTCGGTGAGCTTCACGCCTAGATAATCCGCCATCGATTGGGCGAGGGGGATATTGCTATTGCATGCCAGCAGTTTCATAAGTCTCCACATTCCCGTTCACATAGCGGAATCGCCCACCTGCATTGCTCCAGATGAGATCGCCGGAAGTTGGTCCGGTCGCCGCCATAGTTGATTAGGGGGCGGAAACTAGCAGGATCTGGGGAAAAGTAAACTCTATTCTTATCGGGGTATTCGCGAGGATTGCCAAGGGGTTCAGAAGTGGATGGATTATTTAAGATGCTGTCATATAACGTTAATACTCTTGTGGTGGCTTGAAGGGTTGGAATGGGCGCTGGGCAATTGCCGAAAAGAGTTAGGCCGCGCCGGTTTCTTTTTCCGAAGCGCGGGTGACGGCGTAGTCCTCGGCGCGGAAGACTTCTATGATGCGGGAGATTTCGGCTTCTTTGATGCCTACGGATTTCAGCACCGCGCCCCCGAGCTGTAGGCTCATTTCATACATTTCGGCGACTGCAAGGTTGGCACCGGCGGCTTCGAGTTTTTGCACCTGTTCTAAGTTTTTGGCGCGCGCGATGATCGGTAAATCGCGGTTGAGTTCGCGTACGGTGATGATGGTTTGTAAGGCCACGCGGGTGTCGTTGTGGGTGACGATGACGGCGCGCGCGCGCGCGATGCCGAGTGCGTTGAGCACATGGACGCGGGCGGTGTCGCCATAGAAGACCGGGATGCCGCGCTTGCGTTCGCGGGCGGTGAGGAACGAGTCGATGTCGATGGCGACATAGTTGATGCCTTCCATTTCAAGTAAGCGGGCTACGGTGTGGCCAACGCGGCCATAGCCCGAGATGATGACGTGGTTGGAAAGGTCGAGGGTTTCTTCGATCAGGTTTTCAGGCTGGGAAATGGCATATTTTTCCAGCGCGAAGGCGATTTTCTTGCCGAGTTGTGCGACCAGCGGGGTCAGTGTCATGCTGACGGTGACGACGACGAGCAGGACCTGCGAGACGTGCAGCGGGATGATGCCCTGACTAGCGGCGAGGGAGAACAGGATGAAGGCGAATTCGCTGCCTTGCGACAGCATCAGGCCAGAGTGGATGGCGGTAGACAGCGAGAAACCGAACACGCGGCACAGCGCCATGATGATGATGGATTTGCAGATCATCAGCATGAGGGTCAGGCCGATAATGCTGAAGAAATTGTTTTGCAACGTGTCAAGATTGAGCGTCATGCCGACGGTCATGAAGAACAGGCCGAGCAGCAGGCCTTTGAACGGCAGCACGTCGGCTTCGACCTGCGCTTTGAATTCGGTTTCGGCGACGAGCAGGCCCGCCATGAAGGCGCCAAGCGCGGGCGACAGCCCGGCCATGATCGAAAGTTGCGAAGCGCCGAGGACCACTAATAAGGTGGTTGCGGAAAACAACTCGGTGTTTTCGAGCGAGGCTATGAAACGGAACAGCGGGCGCAACAGTAGATAGCCGGAGACGAAAATGACGATCAGACCTATAGTGCCTTTGAACAGTGCATCGGCGAGGGCGAACATCAGGGGCTTATCGTGCTCGCTGAGCGCGGAGACGAGTACTAATAAAGGAACGACGGCTAAATCTTGTAAGATCAGGATGGCCAGCGACAGGCGACCGACCTGCGAAGCGCGTTCGCCCTGTTCACTGATGACCTGCAATACGATGGCGGTGGACGACAGTGCAAGCCCGCCGCCGATGATCATGGCGGCAGCCGCCTGACCGCCGATGCCGACGAAGAAGCATCCGAAGATGGCAGAAGTGATCAGCATCTGCGCGCTGCCGAAGCCGAACACCTGCTTGCGCATGCTGCGCAGGCGATCGATGGAAAGTTCGATGCCGATGATAAAAAGCAGGAAGATAACGCCGAACTCGGCGATGCTTGATGTCATTTCCACGTCGTTGACAAGGTTGAGGCCGAATTTGCCGACGGCAGCGCCCGCTGCGAGATAACCGATGACTGGGCTTAAGCGAATCATTCGGCTGATTGCTACGATCAATACTGCGGCACAAAGCAGTATGACGATCTGTGAAAGCGGGGCGGATTCATTCATGCAGTAGTTAGTACCGTTCCTTGTATCAGGTTTCAAACGTTATATGTGTAGATCAGTATGCTTGTCTTTCATGCGCGGCGCGGTCATAAATAAATTCATACAAGCAGCTCGGAATACTTTTAACTGGCAAAGCAAATGCCAACGGCGTTATACTTTTTGTGCTAGGAAGATTTTTCCTAGTATGCCGCTTTCTAGGTTGTTTGAGCAGGTTTTTGTTCACAGTAAGGTTGTAATTGTCTCGCAATGGTAAAAGAATGTTTAAACTCTTCTCGCGGCTCTTTACCTTTAAGTTATTTCAACGGCAAAACAGCAGCTTATATGACTGCCTATTTTTTAAGCAAACAGGTATAATGCTAGGGATGCTGTGTCATTTATGAGAACTTTATCTACTTCTCCACAATGTTATCCACAGCTTTCGTGGATTACTTTTTTTAGCCAAAAATGATGTCGCGCCGCCTCGATTGAACCTATGGAAAATACGCCAGAAAACTATGTGAGCACTTTGGAAGACGGACGTAATGTCATCCGCCGATACGTCCGCGACATGACGGGAACGCCGGGTGTGTATCGCATGATCGATGTCGGTGGGAACGTGTTGTATGTCGGCAAGGCGAAGAATTTAAAAAATCGCGTGTCGAATTACGTGAACGTCGCGGCGCTGAATACGCGCTTGCAAAGAATGATAATGCAGACGGCGTCGATGGAAATTATTTCGACTCGCTCCGAAGCGGAAGCGTTGCTGCTGGAAGCGAACTTAATCAAAAAATTTTCGCCGCGCTACAACATTCTTCTAAAAGATGACAAATCTTTTCCGTACATCTTTTTATCCGGCGATCACGAGTTCTCGCGGATAACAAAACATCGCGGCGCGAAGACGAAGAAGGGAAAATATTTCGGCCCGTTCGTGTCGGCGGGCGCGGTGAACGAAACGCTGGTGCTGTTGCAGAAAGCGTTTTTGTTGCGTACCTGCTCGGACACGTTTTTCAAGAACCGTTCCCGGCCTTGCATGCTATACCAGATCAAACGCTGCTCGGCACCGTGCGTGAGCAAGATCAAGAAGGGAGAATATGACGAGCTGATGGGGCAGGCGACGGCGTTTCTTTCGGGAAAAAGCAGGCAGATACAGGACGAGATGATTCGCCAGATGCAGGAGCTGAGCTTGAAAATGCATTACGAAAAAGCCAGCCTCGTGCGCGATCGCATCAAGGCGCTGACGGTGGTGCAGCAGCAAGGGGGCATGCATGCGGGGTCGCTTGGCGATGCTGACGTGATTGCGCTGGCACGGGATAATAAGGATTGCTGCATCCAGCTATTCAGCTTCCGCGGAGGGCGCAACTATGGAAATAAGACGTGGTTTCCGATTCACACCGCGCAGGTGAGCGAAAGCGAAATCATCACCGCTTTCATCGGCCAGATTTACCAGTCGCAGCCGGTGCCGCCGCTGATTCTGACCAGCCACATGCTGGAGGAGACGACGTTGCTTGAAGAAGCACTGCGGCTTAATACCGATTATAAAGTGGAGGTGCTGCACCCGATGCGCGGCGACAAGCGCGATGTGGTGGATGAGGCGCTGCGCAATGCCAAGGGCGCGCTGGTGCGCAACGTGTCGATGAACGCGACGCAGCGCGAGGTGCTGGAAGGGTTGCAGAAATTGTTCGGGCTGGAAGAACCACCCAAGCGCATTGAGGTGTACGATAATAGTCATATCTCGGGCACCAACGCAGTGGGCGCGATGATCGTGGCGGGGCCGGACGGGTTTTTGAAGAATGAGTACCGGCAGTTCAATATTAAAAATAAAGAGACGGTGCCGGGCGATGATTACGGGATGTTGCGCGAGGTGCTGACGCGAAGGTTTATGCGCCTTGCCGAGGAAGGCAATGCCGATAAAGTGCCTGATCTCGTGCTGATTGACGGCGGGCAGGGGCAGCTATCGGTGACGACGCAGGTGATGCAGGAGCTGGGTATTAATACGATTTGTTACGCGGGCATTGCCAAAGGGCCGGACAGGAATGCCGGGCGCGAGTGGTTCTTCATCCCGGACAAGGAGCCTTTCCAGCTGCCTGAGGGCGACAAGCTGCTGCATGCGCTGCAACGCATGCGCGACGAGGCGCACCGGTTTGCCATCGGCGCGCACCGGCAGAAGCGCAGTAAGTCGATGCAGACTTCTGCGCTGGATGAAATCCAGTTTATCGGGCCGGGGCGGAAGAAAGCGCTGCTGCTGCATTTCGGTTCTGCGCGCGCGGTGGCGGCGGCGAGTATCGAAGATATTGAAAAAGTGGCGGGGATCAGTAAATCTACAGCTAAGGTGATCTACGAACATTTCCACGGGGAATAGGGTTTCATGAGTTTTCTTTCCAATACGGCGCTGGCGCTTAGCATGTCGGCGGATGCGTTCGCGGCGGCAATCAGCAAGGGTATCGAGCTGAAAAAACCGCGATGGACGGATGCGTTGCGCGTCGGGTTGATTTTCGGCGCGGTGGAAACGCTGACGCCGGTGATTGGCTGGCTGATTGGTTCGGCGGCGAGCGGGTTTGTTGAAAAATACGATCATTGGGTGGCGTTTGTGATTATTGCGGCCATTGGCAGCAAGATGATTTATGAGGCGTGGCGCGGCGATCATAAGCCGAAGGCGGAGGCGCATACGCTGGGTGTGCTGGTGATTACGGCCATCGGTACAAGCATGGACGCGATGGCGGTGGGCGTGTCGCTGGCGCTGGTGAATGCGAATATCTGGGTGACGGCAGCGATGATCGGGATGGCGACGTTTATCATGGCGACCATCGGTGTGATGACGGGGCATTACATCGGCAGCAAGGCGGGCAGGGCAGCGGAAGTTATCGGCGGGCTATGCCTGATTGCGATTGGCGCGATGATTGTTTATGATCATATTTCAGCAGTTTAATATAGTATGATGTTATAACATAGCATTGTGCTTTACGGCGTGCGACGCTTTGGTTATAACTTGTTATGTTATAACATAAGAGGCGATCATGGCCGATAGCAGCAGCGAAGAGAAACAGACTGAATCGCAGAGGGCGCAGGATATCGCGTAAACGATCAACCATGCGTTGGCGTGCACGGCGACGGATTTCATCGACCCGTATGTGGGCAACTGGACGCAGAAATTCCTTGGCAAGCGCGTGCCTATCGGCTGCGGGCACGATCACAGCAAGGATGGCGGGCACGACCATCATCACGACCACGGACCGGGGCCGAAGAAAAAACCCTGCACGAATCCGGCGCATAAGCATACACACGATCACGCGCCAAAAGTAAAACCTGCACTGCAAAGCAATTTGAAATACTGGTGGATGGGCGAGGTGATCGGCGATTTTGGCGCCGTGCCGGTGACGATTGCAGCCCAGCGCATGTTTCCAGGCGCGATGAAGAGATTGCAGCATGTGATGGAGCCGCTGCTCGGTGGGTTTTTCAGGCGCGGGGCGGAGCGCTCGGCGACATCATGGGCGCTTGAGAATAAGGTGCGGCTGGATTCGCCGGATTTTCAGCAGCGTGCGAATGTGATTTATAAGCATGAGATGGAGCATTTGCCGCAGGCGCTGATGTGGACCTTGTCTTCGATTGCGTTGAATCTGACGTCGCAGCGGTTGCTTGGCAATTGCGCGCCGTTCTGGCAGTTGGCGGCGGGCAAGGCGACGGGGGCGTCGATCAGTGCGGCGCTGGTGGTAGGCGGGCGCGGGCTGATGCCGGGGGCGGCGGAGAAGTGGGACCAGTTTACAGGCGAGAAGGTTTTCTTACCCGCTACGCGCGCATTGAGCGGCGTGTTAGGTGTCCGAGGCGAGGATGTCGATGCGGCGGCAAAAGGTTGGGCGCGCTAGTGCATGCTCGTGGACGTGGATTCCTGCTTGATGGCGTCGATAATGAAATCATGCGTTTTGTGCCGCTCGTCGCTAGACAAGCCTAACTCGATTTCGATCAGCGTCATCTGGTAGATGCGGTTGATTTGCTGGTTATTGTTGCGAATATCGCCAAATGCGCTTTCCAGCGCGGCGCGGTCGGGATTTTTCTCCATGAGCAGTTCGGCAACGGTCTTGCGCTTCTGGCGAATGCGGTTCTGCAAGGTGAGGACTTCGCCGAACTGATCGCCGATTCGTTGGCGGTATTGTTCCCTTACATGCTGGGGCAGATATTGGGCGTAGCTTTGCAGGCGTTGCTCTGGCGTTTTAAGCATCTCGACGGGTTTAAGCCATTGGGTAATGAAGAACGCGCCGACAGCGCAGTTTACAATCACGGAAAGGCCAAGCAAAACAGCTAGTATTCGAGTGGTGCGAGTTTCAATTTTCATGATCCGGTCGGCTCAAAACAATACGTTAGAATGTCGGCACGCTATCGTAAAATCATTTTTCTTGCAATGGGCTCGGCAAAAAATAACCCCCGCCAGCTTAACTGGCAGGGGTTATGCAGATCAGTATCCGCTTAGTATTAAGCAGCAGAAGCTTTCTTTTTAGCAGGAGCAGCGGTAGCCGATGCTTTGGTGATTTCTTCCATCGTTTCAGCTGCGCGCTTATTGAGCACGTCGAAAGCTTCGAAACCCGATTTGGTAGCCATTTCGGTGATTTCGCGAAGGTTCGAAAGAGTGCTTTCGAAGATACCTTTAGCGAATTCAGACTGTTTGGTGATGTTGGTTTCCGGGGTGCCGCTGGTGAGCAGGTCCTTGGAAGCTTTCAGCACGTCTTCAACGTTGGTGCGGATTACTTCGGCCTGGCGGCGCGAAATTGCCTGCGCGCCTTCAACTACTGCCTGGTTGGCAGCCGAGAGGGCTTCGATGTTGCGGCGCTGGGTCGCGAACAGCTGGTTCATGTCGAAGGCATTTTTCATCAGGTCGGCAAAAGCGTTGTTGTAGGTCATGTGTATCTCCTAATATGTTATTCCGCAGTAGCAGCAGAATTGAAGGGCATTGTGCCAGTGACGATATCAAAGGTCAAGGCTTTTTTGTGCAGTGCACAAAAGTAATTATTTCTAATATTATTCAGGATGTTGTTTGAATTCGACCTATCGGTCAGGCTCGCGGCAGGAAAATATTTCCGAGCCGATTTTGTCGCGACTTGGGTGCGTTTATAGGCGCGCGCGCATAAGTTTGCAATATGGATTATTCGTCCGACGACAATTCCTGAGAGCGGTTTTCGGCCGCTTCGGCGGCGTCGCGGATGAGCGAAATCAGCCCGCCGTTTTTCATCAGTACGTCGAGCGCGGCTTGCGTCGCCCCGCCGGGGCTGGCGACGTCGATACGCAGTTGTTCGAGCGAGCGGGTGCTTTGCGCTGCCAGTTCAATGCTGCCGGAGATTGTTTGCAGCGCGAGGGTTTTGGCGAGCGGTTCGGCAAGGCCCATCGCCACACCGGCTTTGACGAGGCTGTCGATGAACAGGAATACATAGGCAGGGCCGCAACCGGAGATGGCGGTGACGGCGTCCATTTTCGCTTCGTCGTCGATCCATTCACACTTGCCGACGGACTTGAGAAGATCGGTAGCGATCTTGCGCGAGGAGGCGGGAAGCGTCGATGCAGCGCACAGGACGCTCATGCCTTGCGCGACGAGCGCGGGCGTGTTGGGCATGGCGCGCACGACATGCGCATGCTCGCCGAGTTGTGCGGCGTAGAACGAAAGCGTTTTGCCAGCGGCGACGGAAATGTACAGCGGCGGGTTTTTGGCGAAGCGGATTTTATAGGCGGGGAGAAGTTGCGCGAGCTGTTGCGGTTTGACGGCGAGCACGACGACACTCGGGCTGCAGGTCGCGGGAATCGCATCGAGGCTGGTGTGCCAGTGGACGTTGGATTCGTTCTTCTGCGCGTGCGTCGGGTCGATGATGTCGAATTGCGCGGCGATGGCGGATTGCTTCCAGCGCTCAAGAAGTGCGCCGCCCATTTTGCCGCAGCCGACGAGGAGGAGTGATGGAATCGAGGTCATATAAAGCCCATATAAAGCCCATAAAAGAATGGGAGGATGATAATGCATCATCCCCCCATTTGTCTTCCTTTATCGGATCGGCTTTAGCACTCAGCGATGGTTTCGAACATCGCGATGGTGAGGGCTTCGCTCGCCGATTTGCCACCCCAGACGACAGACTGGAAGGCAGGATAGAATCGGTCGCATTCCGTAATCGCGATGTCGAGCAGCTGTTGAAGATGCTCGGCAGTGGTGCCCGCGCCGTCGCAAAGAAGCAACGAATGACGGAACACGACCGAATGGTCTTCCGAACTAAGATCGAAATGACCTAACCAAAGTTTTTCGTTTACGAGCGCGAGCAGCGAATGAATCTTCGCGCCGTGCTTCGGCAGTTTGCTATCGAGCGCGCAGGAGAGGGTGAGGCCACCCGAGTCTTCCTGCCAGTTGAACCAGATGCGATAGTTGCACCATGCGCCGCTCACTTCAGCGATGAGTTCACCGTCGGCGGGACGGTCGAAAACCCAGTCGCGATCCATCACTACGAGCTCGGCAAGATCGAGTGGGTTGTATGCGTTTTCGGATTTCACTAATACAGCAGTCATTATTCATTCCTTCGGCGAAACGATTATATTTTCGTTCTTTCTAAAGCTGGCTTCCACTCTGGGTTAGAGCAGGTCGAGAGCTTCTGTGAGAGCTATGCTTGCATGGAAGTTTTCAAAAAGCCAACACTTTAAATTAGGTTTAACAGCATTTATTTTCAATAGATATATCAATGTCTTGCGTGTTAACATTTGTGGCGGTTTGTGGGTGGTTTTGTGTATAATTGTTGCAATGCATTGATTGTACATCATAAAAGCGGGGATATACGGTGTTTTTACGGGGTCTGAAGGCAAAAATCCAGCCCCGGCGAGGGGTTACGAAAAAAGGTGAATAAGTTAACGCATTAACCTATAATCCGTGGGGTCCGGAGCCCTCATTATATATAGGGCGTGCGGGGTGAGATTTAGGGAAAAGCAAGATTCCGGTGTTACGCTATTTGAAATAACGAGGAAGGTTTTGTTTATGGTAACTTCAAAGAATTACAGCGCGGTGATTGTCGACGCACTCAAAGACGCAGGCCAGAAAGCAACTTTGCATCAGATTCCGATTCGTCGCGCAATCAAAGAAGGTCGAAAGCCCGGTGCCAGCGAAGGCGTGGAAGTGAAACCCGATACGTCGATGGTGACCATCGGCGATCGCGAAGCGCAGGATGCGATTATCAAAGTGGTGCGCGAACGATTGGGCGACGGTGTGTACATCCATGCGGAAGAAGACGGCGTGGTGAATAAGCGGACGCTGGAAGAAGCGACGGTGCGCATTGTCGTCGATCCGATTGACGGTACGGGCAATTACGTGCGTGGGCTGAACAGCACGCTCGCAGAAGCGAATGTTAGCGACGATCATTATCCGCGCACCGGCTGGGGTTCGATGATGGCAATTCAGGAATGCGATGCTGCGGGCGAATGGAAAACGGTAGCGGCGGGGATTTACACGCCGACGAAGAACGATACGCCGGACGATCTGCGTGGGAAAATTTATGTGGCGGAAGACGGTGTTGCAGGTGTGACGATTGTGGATCTGGCTTCGAAGGCTAACGAGGTGGTGGAAACGCCGCGCACGAAGGATAATCCACATGCGAATTACCTGCTCAGCGGTTACATCGATGTCAAACGTGCTGAGCGCGTGCAGCTCGACGCACTGACGGCGCAGCGCACGGATGCAAAACCCAAAGGCCCGAACGCGGTGGCGCAAGCGGCGACGGCGCTGATTTCCGGTGACGGCGCGGTGTATGTCAACGAACGCCCGAACCTGCACGATCAGGTGGCGGCGGTGTATCTGCTGGAGAAGGCGGGATTCAGTGTGGCGGTGCCGCCGTCGTTCATGCGTCGTGATGAGGCGGGGGATGAGAAGCGCGTGTATCCGTTCCTTGCGAGTGATTCGGCGGAGTTGACGCAGGAGCTGGAAGCGGTTGTTGCAGGGAAGAAAGATTTCCGTGCGGCGGTGCGCGAGAGTCAGGTGGGTGTGGGGAGTGTGAGGCAGTAGTTTTTCGTTGTATGTACGCCGCAGACGCGGAGTGGATACTGCTAGGCAGCTGTATGACGGTGAAGGGATGTGGGAAGCATGCCACCCCATCGCGTGATTGGTCTGCGCCAAAGCAGGACGGCTGTGCAAATAGTAAGATAGTAGTTTTTCGTCATACCCGCGAAGGCGGGGATCCAATGCAGAGCGCGTCTGCGCTAGAGGGCTTTTACCCTCGCTAGCGCGAGGTGGATTGGATCCCCGCCTTCGCGAGGACGACGGTTATTATTTCGCCTTCTTCTCCAGCGCATCAAGCCTCTTCTTCAACTCATCCTGTTCTTGACGCGACTTGGCGAGCATCGCTTGCAGCGTGTCGAATTCTTCCTTGGTCACAAGGTTCATGCGTTGCAAAATTTTCTCCAACTGCGCGCTCACCATGCCTTCCAGCTCGCGCTTCATATCCATGAAACCGCCCGCCGCACCGGTGGCCACCCTTGCGATATCTTCAAAAAACTTGTTATCTTTCTGCATGTTGCCCTTGCTTTAACGCTTTGGTAAGAGGCGTATTGTATCATAAGGTCAGGAGTTAAGCACATGAAAACGATTCTGGTGACTGGCGGCGGCGGATTTATTGGGTCTAACCTGGTGGCGGCATTGCTTGACCGTGGCACGCATAACATCGCGGTGAGCGATATTTTCGGTACGAGCGAGAAGTGGCGCAACTTAAGCAAGCACCATGTGTTCGAAGTCGTGGAACCGGTGCACATGTTCGAATGGCTGGAGGTCAACCGCCAGCAGATCGAGATGGTGTATCACTTAGGCGCCGTTTCTTCGACGCTGGAAAAAGACATCGACCTGATTCTCAAAAATAACTTTTCGCTGTCGTTGAAAGTCTGGCGCTGGTGCAACGCGCGGCAGGTGCGGCTGGTGTATGCGTCGTCGTCGGCGACATATGGCAATGGTGCGTCAGGATTTGAAGATAGCATGGAACTGGATTACCTGCACACGCTGAAACCGATGAGCGGTTATGGCTGGAGCAAACAATTGTTTGACACGCACGTGGCCGAAGCGCTTGCCGACGGCGAATGCGTGCTGCCGCAATGGGTGGGGCTGAAATTTTTCAACAATTACGGGCCGAACGAATACCACAAGGAAGACCAGCGCAGCGTGATCTGTAAAATGGCGCCGCAGGCGATTCAGGGGGCGGCGGTGCGGTTGTTCCGCTCGTACAATGAAAAGTATGCCGAAGGCGAGCAGATGCGCGATATGGTGTATGTGCGCGATTCAGTGAACGTGATGCTGTGGTGCCTCGACAATCCGAAGATTTCGGGGTTGTTCAATGTGGGCACCGGCAAGGCGCGTTCGTTCAACGACATGGCGCATGCGATGTTCGCCGCCATCGGGCGCGAAGCGAAAATCATGTATACGGATATGCCGGAAGATCTGATTCCGAATTATCAGTATTTCACTGAAAGCAATATCACCAAGCTGCGCGCGGCGGGTTACGATAAGCCGTTCACGTCGCTGGAAGAGGGCATCAAGGATTTCGTGCAGAACTACCTGCAGAAGAGTGATCCTTACCTTTAGGCATTTAAAAACCGTGCCGGGGGCAGAATCTTTCCAATTTCGTGTATATTCATAAAATACAGCTATTTGCAAAATATTACAGCCGTGTGAAACCCTATGTTACGGCCATTTAGAGGCTTAAAATCCGCGTTTGCTTATGCTACACTTATCTCGTTCCACTTTGTTTTGACATGCCCTCGTTTTTGAGAAGGCGAAAACTTTGTGAGGACACGTTCCAAGCAACTCGCACATATCCTCGGCTCAGCCGATAGTCAGGTGTGTGAGTATTAGGAGATGCCATGAGCATCACCAACAACGGCATGAAGGTCACGAGCAACGCCCGCAAGCTGATCGCCCGCGTCCCGGAGACCGACCGCAAGGTCGCGTTCCCCGTCGGCGTCACGATCAGCCAGTACGGCAAGGAGTCCGTCGCCCCGGCCATCGTCGTGCAGAACCGCACCGACGGCGGCAGCTACCAGGGCGCGAAGTCCGGGCAGTACATCATCGTCAACGAAGTGACGGGGGAAGCGGCCAACGCCTTCCTCGCCACCCTCGGGACGACGTACAGCATCGAGACCCTCGTCTCGGCGCTGGCCACCCTCGACGCCTCTGGCTTCGGGGACCAGTACACGACCGACATCGCCTTCGTCCAGTCCAAGCTCACCCCCGCGGGTGAGAGCATCGGGCTGACGACGGACGGCGACAAGATCGTGACGATCACGGCGGGCATCACCAAGCGGGACGACCGCGACGTGTGCCTGGTCTACCGCGACGCCTCCGGTGTCGCGCAGATCGTCGTCAAGGGCGAACCGCGCCGCATCGAGGACGACATCCTCGTGCGGACCTACCGGAACGCCGACGGCACCGAGATCGACCTGACGAAGGTTCTGACGCTCGTGGCCTAAGGCCGTAAACAGCTCTTCGGGAGCTGTACCCAACCCCACAACCCGCAAGGGTTCGTGGGGTTTGGTTTTTTATGCGCCATGTTTTCGCTGGGTTTTAGCGAAAAGTTAACGCCGTTACTCTATGATATAGTTATAAAATAGGGAGTTTCTTATGGCAAAGACGATCACGCTTACGCCTAAATCGTTCGAAGGCAAACCGGCCTCGGTTGAAGTGCAGTACAAGCACCGCCAGTCGCCGCCGCAGAAAATGTTCGTGGTATATGCCGAAGAATGATGTGGCTACAGTATTCCGGACAACTCACCTGAAGTAATAATGGGGTGAGGAAAGGTAAGGAATAGCTATTATGACTGAGAAAAGAAAATCCACCGTTTATTCATCGGAGTTTCGGGAATCATCGGTAACACTGGCG
>JANYES010000005.1 GCA_025362975.1 Alphaproteobacteria bacterium
CGTACAGGAAGTCATCGCTACGGCACTGGGCGGCATGCGGCTGGCAGAATCCGTACAGGAACGGGAACGGTACGGTATCATGTTGCGCTATGACCGTCCTTTCCGTGAATCGATTGAGGACGTAAGCAATATATTAGTTGCCGCACCGGATGGCGCGCAACTTCCGCTGGGTGAACTGGCAACCGTCAAACTTGCGCCCGGTCCGCAGATGATCGTCTCGGAAAACGCACGGCTCAATGGCTGGGTGTTCGTTGATATCGTCGGGCGCGATATTGGCAGCTATGTTCAGGAAGCGCAGAAAATCGTGGCGGAAAAGGTGAAGCTGCCAGCGGGCTATTCCATCGGCTGGTCAGGCCAGTTCGAGCAGATGCTGGAAGCCCGCGCACGGCTTAATATTGCCATACCTGCCACCATTGCCATTATATTTGTGTTGCTGATTTTGCATTTTGGCAGGCTGGATCGCACGCTGATGGTGATGTTGTCCCTGCCCTTCGGTCTGGTCGGCGGGGTATGGGCGCTTTATCTTGCCAATTATAACTTCTCCGTCGCCGTGGCAATTGGCTTTATAGCCCTGGCCGGTATCGCCGTAGAAACTGCTGTGGTTATGTTGATTTACCTCGATCAACAGGTGCGCCACCATCCCCCCCAAAACCTTCATGAACTATTCGAAGCCGTAATGCATGGCGCGGTATTGCGCGTGCGGCCTAAACTAATGACGGTATCAGTCATCATTGCTGGTCTGTTGCCAATCTTCTTCACCGAAGGCTTTGGCTCGGATGTAATGCGCCGCATCGCCCTGCCGATGGTCGGCGGCATGGTATCAACCACATTGCTGACGCTTATTGTTATTCCTGTGGTATATTATATTTATGAAGGCCGGAGACTGGAAAAACTCAATAAAGCAGCAATATAATGCCATCACGTCTTGAACAAAAATGCACAGAAAAAGGTCTAAAGATGACCGAACAACGGCGCATTATCACTCAAGTTTTGTCAGAATCACACGACCATCCGGACGTGGAATTGCTGCATCAGGGTGCTTATAAACTCGATTCCAGGATCAGTATTGCAACAGCCTACCGTACCGTGCGCCTATTCGAGGAAGCCGGTATTATTGAAAGCATGACTTTGGCAAGGGGCGTGCCCGCTACGAGGAAATACGTGAGGAACACCACGATCACCTGATCGATTTGAAAAGCGGCAAAGTCATTGAATTCAGTAATCAGGAAATTGAACACCTGCAACAGACAATCGCGGAGAAATTGGGTTACAAACTAGTAGAACACCGGCTGGAACTTTACTGTGTGCCATTAAAGAGCAAAAAATAAGGCTATCTGTCTTAAAATATTTACTTTCAGATTCTTGTGATTTTTCTATCCCCTCACTTCGGCGCAGCATAACTGCGAATGATTCTTATTGACATCATTCGGCTGGATTAATATAGAAGCATGCTTGCGAATCGTTCTCAGTTGTTATTTTGCAATCCGAACTGGAAGTTTAATGCTCGCTACGTTGATTATTGTATTCCGTGAAGTGATCGAAGCCGGGCTAGTGGTCGGCATCGTGCTTGCCGCAACTCGTAGCGTTCCCAGACGCGGCTTGTGGGTGGGTTACGGCATCTTGGCAGGAATTATTGGTGCATGCGTGGTGTCGGCGTTCGCCAGTTCTATCAGCGCCGCCATGGAAGGTGCGGGGCAGGAATTATTTAACGTCACCATTCTTCTGGCTGCGGTGCTTATGCTTACCTGGCATAATGTCTGGATGGCGCGGCATGGACATCAGATCGCCATGCAGATGAAAAATATGGGCGAGGCGGTGGCGGCAGGTCGCCGTTCACTGGTGGCGTTGTCGATTGTTGTCGGCATTGCCGTATTGCGCGAAGGTTCGGAAATCGTGCTTTTTCTCTATGGCATCGCTATATCGGGAGGCGATACAGCAGCGGCGATGGCAGCGGGCGGCTTGTTTGGCTTAATATTGGGCGTTGCCGTGGGCGCTGTCACCTATTTCGGCCTGCTGCGCATTCCGAATCGTTATCTGTTTGCGGTCACGGGCTGGCTAATCGCTCTGCTGGCGGCAGGCATGGCATCGCAGGCAGTAGCATTCCTCCAGCAAGCGCAAGTGGTGACATCTTTTACTCAGGTGATATGGGAGACCTCCAGCTTTATCTCCGATGGCAGCGTGATCGGGAAAGTATTGCACACCCTGATCGGATATACCGCTCGGCCAACGGGAATGCAGCTTATGGTTTATCTCGCCACGCTGGTCGGCATATTTACCCTGATGCGTTTATTCGGCCACACGCCTCAGGCAAAACCGGCAGCGACTGCCGCCTCCTCTAGTTAATCACAAGTCAACTCATGCAAAGGAATCATCCCAATGAACAAAGCAATATATATGACGGTGTTATCCGCAGGACTATTCTTTTCTGGAGCGGCTTATGCCGAGGATTATGTCATTACGATTAAAAACAATCAGTTCTCACCGCAGGAACTGACCATACCGGCCAACCAAAAAGTTAAAATTCTTGTCAAGAATCAGGACATGATACCGGCGGAGTTTGAAAGCTACGACCTAAACCGCGAAAAGGTTGTCAGTGGCAATAGTGAAATCATCGTATTCGTAGGCCCGCTAAATCCGGGCAATTACGTTTATTTCGATGACTTCCATCGTGACACCACCAAAGGCACTATTACCGCAAAATAAAGTAAATCATATCGATAAGGGGAACCCATGAAAACAGATCGTCCATCCATCCATTGCTTTTCCGCTCTCTTGCTCGGCGTAGCCATAGCTGCCTCAGTCAGTTCCGCGCATGCTGCGGATAAGCTCTATTATCCTTACGTCACAAAAGGCGAACTGGAAGTGGAATATTTTGGCAGTCGCAGTTCCGATAGTGATTCCACGGAGTATAACGCGCAAAAACAGCAGTTTTCCGTGGGCTACGGCTTTACTAACTGGTGGAAATCGGAACTATACGGCAAGTTTGAAAGGGAACCGCAAAATCGCATTACATTCGATGCATGGGAATGGGAAAACATCTTTCAGCTTACCGAGCGCGGGGAATACTGGCTCGATGTTGGCGCGTCGCTAGCGTATGAATACACGCCGCAGAGAAACCATGCCGATACAATTGAAGCCCGTCTGCTTCTCGCTAAAGATATTGGCAAAACCTCGCACACTTTCAATGCCATCGTCGAGAAGGATGTCAGTTCAGGCCCCAAGGCAGGTCTGGAAAGCACATTATTATGGAGCAGCCGTTACCGCTACAATCAATATTTCGAGCCTGGGTTTGAAATCAGCAGTGATTTCGGTGAATTGAAGCATACCGGCTCATATGACAATCAGAAGCATTCCATTGGTCCCGCTGCTTATGGCAAAATTCCCTTGGGCCTGACGGATAGGGGAGATTCGCTCAAATACCGCATAGGCTATCTATTTGGCGTATCCCAGGCAGCGCCGAGCGGAGAAGCCATTGCCCAGCTGGAATATGAATTGCATTTTTAATAGGAAATTTATGAAAACGATTAAGGATAATTTCATGATCGGCTGGTAATCTGTAGAAAATTTAGGTATAATGCCGCGCTTGAAACGCATTTTTGTATGTCTGTTTGTGGTTTTTTCTTTGATATGCGGGCCTTTAGCTCATGCAGCAGGGATTTGTGCTGACACAGGCAGTACCATCGCGGATGAGGCATCGAAAGAAAAAAAGCAGGACGATAATAAGTTCGCTAACGCGGGGCATCATTGCTGTACCAATCCTGTTATTGAGCGCGTTGGCTTATCACTAACCGCCCCTATTCAAGTAAAGGCGTCTGTCGTTATTGTTACTGCGCAGAACCATCTGGCCTCGATTAACGTCGGCCCTCTCTTAGAGCCCCCTTCACACGCTTAATTCCCTATTGCCTATCGCCTGCAGGAACAGGCGCTGGTCGAGATAAAACCTGCTACTCGCCGCTTTCTTGAAAAAGCTCTGGATGACAATGCATCTAGGTCGATATTCGCTGCCAGCGTCAAGCCTGGTACATGCCTACTGCGTGAATGGCATGGCGTCACCCATGAAGTGCTCGTACTGGAGACCGGGGTGCAGTTTCAGGGTAAACGATACCGATCTCTTTCGAAAGTGGCTCGCGTCATCACCGGCGCACGCTGGTCAGGTCCTTTATTCTTTGGGCTAAAGAAACGGGAGACAGCATGAGCACAAAACGTTGCGCCATCTATACCCGCAAATCTTCCGAGGAAGGGTTGGAACAGGATTTCAATTCATTGCATGCACAGCGTGAAGCCTGCGAGGCCTTTATCAAAAGCCAGAAGCACGAGGGATGGCAGCTTATTAAAACTGCCTATGACGACGGTGGATTCAGTGGTGGCAATATGGAGCGTCCGGCGCTAAGGCAATTGTTGGAGGATATCAAGGTCGGAAGAATAGATGTGATAGTGGTCTATAAGGTAGATCGTCTGTCACGTTCCCTGCATGACTTTGCCCGTATGGTCGATGTTTTTGATAAACACAATGTCTCGTTCGTATCAGTCACCCAGCAGTTCAATACCACTACATCGATGGGACGGCTTACGCTTAATGTCCTGCTCTCATTCGCTCAATTCGAGCGGGAAGTTACGGGTCAACGCATCCGGGATAAGTTCGCCGCATCGAAGAAGAAAGGCATATGGATGGGCGGTCCGGTGCCACGCGGGTATCGAGTTGAAGAACGCAAATTGCTTATTGTGCCTGCGAATGCGCAAACCGTACGATTGATTTACCAGCGTTATCTAGAACTGCGCTGTGTACGGCTATTACTGGAAGATTTAAAGGCAAAAGACATTCGTTCAAAAGCCAATTACGTTTTATCCTGCGGGGCACTTTATAAGATGCTTTCCAATCCGATCTATATCGGCCAGATCACTCTCAAAGGCACATGGTATCCCGGTCAGCATGAAGCCATTGTCGATCAGGAACTATGGGATGCGGTGCAGCAATGTTTCACCGGAAACCGGATTGGAAATAAAGTGCACTCGCGCAAAACCGATCCGAGTCCGCTTGCCGGTAAGCTATTCGACGTACCAGGAGAACGACTAGTGCCAATCCATGCAAATAAGAAGGGCAGACGATATCGCTATTATATCTCACAAAGCCTGATGAATAATCCCAAAGAAGTGGCGATGAGCGGCTGGCGGTTGCGGGGGCAAGAAACAGAGCAGGTCATTGCACAAGCAACACTTTCTATATTGCACGATCAGGATGCGATTACCACTGCGCTGCGTGATGCAGGCATTGCGTCCCAGCATCTACCTGCAGCACTTAAAACCGCAAATGACGCACAGACGGACACTATCATTGACAGATTCGTAGATCGAATAGCAATAAATCTAGATGGATACGTCTTACATTGTCTCTGGCAGCACTGGTTCCAGTGGAAGATAATCCTGTTAAAATTACCCGCGATATTCCGATGCGAATGAAGCGGCGCGGCATCGAGATGCGATTGGTAATAGGAAATAGTAGCCCAGTAAGAAAAGATCCTACATTAATCAATGCCATCATTAAAGCGCGTGGATGGTTTAATGAACTGGTGTCCGGACGTGTAACTACCCTCACACAGATAGCATCCAGCGACGGCATTGATCTGGGCACACTCAGTCGTATGCTAAATCTTGCCTTTCTTGCCCCAGAGATAATAGAAGTAATTGTGGTAGGGCACCACCCCGCAGACCTCACCGTCGAAAAGCTAACCAAAAAAATCGAGCTACCTATGGACTGGGCGGAACAGAAGCGCCTGTTGGGTTGCGCGTAAATCTTGAGTCTTGACCGCCGAAATCGTGCATAGAGATAATATCGCTAATCGCCCAAGAAAAGCCGCTATGCAGGTTATATCTGGTCAACACTCAAAATAAGGCCCGCGGTGTGCGGGCGACACCGGGAAATATCTACAATATATTGAAATACAACAATAAATGGTGGTGGACGGAGTCTACTGCGAACCAGTCTCCGGCGCAATTCCCTCTTTAGCAGGGTATTTACAGGGAATTTTGTCAATTTTAGGCACTATTGACGATAAACTGTTATTAAGATTCCTGTGATAATAAAGACTTATCCATAAAATTCCCTAAACAATATATCAGGGAATTATATTTCCATAACAGGGAATTAGTTTTAAGAAACAGGTAAACATCAGGGGCCATCAGGGAAACGTTTTATGGCAATTAATAACGCAAAGATTTACGCAAATGTAATGCTGACATCGATATTGCCCCGTGTAGCGTTGGAGTAAGGGCAGACAATATGAGCAGAGTCGATCAATTTCTGGGCATCAACTGGGTCCATACCAGGAAGTGTCACTAGCAATTGTACCGATATGGCAAATCCAGTCGGAATGGGACCGATGCCGACGCTACCCGCCACAGATGCATCCTCCGGCAGTTTCATTTGTATCTTGCCCGCCACAAATTTCATCGCGCCGATGAAACAAGCGGCATAACCCGCAGCAAATAACTGTTCCGGATTAGTGCCACCCACGCCAGCACCGCCCAGTTCCTTTGGTGCCACAAGTTTTACGTCCAGCGCACCATCCGAAGATTTGGCATGACCGTCGCGGCCACCTGTGGCACTAGCATGAGCGGTGTAAATAATTTTGCTTGGCTGATCCATTACTAATCTCCTTAATTAAAAATGATAAATTGATGATTGGTCGGTCAGATCACCGGGTTCGGTGTTCTTTCCGATACGCCACGTTCCAGTGCTGCTGCTACACCCGCGCCGTAAGCCGGGTCGGCCTTAGTGCAGTTGGCGATATGCCGTTGCTGGATTTCTTTAGAGGCACCGACTACAGAGCGTGCTGTGTTCTCAAACAACAGTTTCCGCTTTTCCGGTGTCATAAGGCGGAACAGGTTTCCGGGCTGGGTGAAATAATCCTCATCGACCCGGTGATCCCAATGTGCCGCTGCGCCTTCAATTGCAAGGGGCGGTTCCGAAAAATCCGGTTGCTGCTGCCACTCACCTTTACTGTTCGGTTCATAGCCAATGGTCGCTCCCTTGTTCCCATCCACTCGCATCGCGCCATCGCGATGGTAGCTATTGAAAGGACATTTTGGGGCGTTGACGGGAATCTGGTGGTGATTGACGCCGAGGCGATAACGCTGCGCATCCCCGTAAGAGAACAGACGGCTTTGTAACATTTTGTCTGGCGAAAAGCTAATGCCGGGTACAACATTGGCAGGCGAGAACGCGGCCTGCTCGACTTCGGCGAAGTAGTTTTCCGGATTGCGATTCAACTCCATTACCCCGACATCCATCAGCGGGTAATCCTTATGTGGCCACACCTTGGTCAGATCGAAGGGATTGATATGGTATGCACTCGCTTCTTTCTCAGGCATGATCTGCACCCGTAGTTTCCAGCGCGGGAAATCTTTGTTCTCAATAGCATCGAACAAGTCGCGCTGTGCGCTTTCGCGATCGCGCCCAACCAGATCGGTAGCTTCTGAATCGCTGAGGTTCTTAATGCCCTGCAGGCATTCGAAATGGAATTTTACCCAGTAACGTTCATTGGCTGCATTAATAAAGCTAAAGGTGTGGCTGCCAAAACCATGCATGTGGCGATAGGAAGCCGGTATACCGCGATCACTCATCACAATCGTGATCTGGTGCAAAGCTTCCGGTAGAAGGGTCCAGAAATCCCAATTATTCTCAGCGCTACGCATATTAGTTTTAGGATCGCGCTTAACTGCATGGTTCAAATCAGGGAATTTTAATGGATCGCGCAGGAAAAATACCGGCGTGTTGTTGCCGACCACATCCCAATTGCCTTCTTCCGTATAAAACTTAACGGCAAATCCGCGGATGTCGCGTTCTGCATCAGCAGCACCGCGCTCTCCGGCCACCGTAGAAAAACGCAGGAACAGATCGGTTTTTTTGCCAACCGTCGCGAAGATTTTTGCCTTAGTGTATTTGGTAATATCGTGAGTGACGGTAAATGTACCATAGGCTCCAGAGCCCTTCGCATGCATACGGCGCTCGGGGATGACTTCACGATCAAAATGTGCCAGCTTTTCGAGGTGCCATACATCCTGGAGTAAGACAGGTCCACGTGGCCCGGCGGTTTGCGTGTTCTGGTTATCGACGACCGGTGCCCCGGCAGCGGTGGTGAGTTTCTTCATCTCAGAATTTCCTTTCATTGAAGTGCTTTTTGGTTCGCATTGATTATCGAATTTAGAAACATATTGTTCTTAGGTAAAATATAAGTATCTTATATCAGACATAAGCAAAAACTAATAACGCACTAAATCCCATGAATCTGCGAGATCTACATTATCTGGTTACCGTGGCCGACTCAGGCCAGTTCGCACGTGCTGCTAAAATCTGCAATGTCAGCCAGCCTTCTTTAAGTATGCAGCTTAAAAAGCTGGAGGAAGAGCTAGGCGTTACCATATTCGAACGGGGTGGACGCCAGCTTATCATTACGCAAGCAGGTAGAGCGATTATCGAGCGCGCACGCCAGGCTCTGCAAGAAGTGACAGAAATGCGTAACCTCGCCAACTTGTTCGCAGGCAAGGGCATGGAGTTTCGCTTAGGCATTATACCCACAGTGGCCCCATACCTTCTACCCCATTACGTGCCCCGCATCCGCGAAGCCTTGCCAACGCTGAAACTTCATCTTGTGGAAGCACAGACGCAGCAACTGGAAATTATGCTGGCTAAAGGCGTGCTTGATGGAATTATCGTCGCTCTACCTATTGATTCCGGCACATTTAAAACAGCGTTGCTCTATACGGAACAATGCTTCATTGCAGCGCCTAAAAATCATCGCCTTGCTAGACGCAAAAAGCTGAATAGCCACGATCTGGCTTCCGAACGCATCCTGTTGCTGGATGAAGGGCATTGCCTACGTAATCAGGCGCTTTCCTTATGTAGTAAAACCGGCATGGAGGAAAATACAAATTTCCGCGCCACTAGCCTAGAAACCCTGCGTTATATGGTCGCAAGCGGGGAAGGAATCACCATAATGCCGGAGTCCGCCATTAAAAAAGATGATGGCATTGTCTATATCCCCTGTACTGAGTCAGGCTTCAACCGCAAAATTGGCATCGCCTGGCGCTCCTCTACGCCTCATGCTTCCCTAATAGAAACCTTAAAGAAACTGGGTTCTGCTATTAAATTTAACGACACATAACATATTCTTTTACCGGCACTTGCCCTTAATACATCCAGAAAGTAATGACGGTTAATTATTTGTTAAACCGCTTTCGTATGATTGCTAGCCCGCTCTGGTTTTACCATTTAGTAATAGCTAATTGGTAAACTGTAAGAGAGTATTATTCCTATAAAACCTGGCTCGGAGTAGTATATGCAAGAAGCGGTTTTCCCTAATAATGAAGCTGAACGCCTGTTTATCCTGCGTGCGCTCAACCTTTTGGATACACCGATAGAGGAACGATTCGACCGCATTACACGTATCGTCTGCAATGCGCTTAATGTTCCCATAGCGACCATTACGTTGATTGATGACACACGGCAGTGGTTTAAATCGGGTCAGGGCATATGTGTCGCAGAAACTTCCCGTAAGGATTCCTTTTGCGCCCATGCTATTTTAGAAAACGAAATGATGATTGTGCCTGATGCCTCCAAAGATCCCCGCTTTCATGATAATCCCCTTGTAATATCGGAACCCAACATCCGATTTTATGCAGGCATTCCCATCACTGTCCGTAATGCATTCAATATTGGTACGTTGTGTGCAATTGACACCAGGCCCAGAGAACTGACCGATGCACAGAGAAGCATTATGCATGATCTGGCTAAAATTGTAGAATCGGAAATCTCGGCAATATCCCTTTCCGAAACGCATTACAAAATGCAAAAGAAAGGTTGATGCCCGTCATCATTTATACCCATGACACAGTCTCCTAAACCATCTCAGCTTAAACAGAACCATCTCCAGCAAATCATCGAGATGCAAGCTGCCTTAGTTTCGGGAGATTTCGCCCTTGATGCCTTTATGACGGATGTCGTAGAGCGCGTGCAGACATTCACCTCTGCTACCGGTGCAGTGGTGGAACTGGTGGAAGGCGACGAAATGGTTTACCGGGCCGCCAGTGGCAGTGTAAGCACTTATGTAGGGCTACGATTAAAAATGGCTACCAGCCTCTCGGGGAACTGTGTCCGCAGCGGTCAGGTCACATTGTTCGAAGATACAGCCAACGATCCGCGCGTGGATGCGGCAGCCTGTAAGAAAGTAAGTGCCGCGTCCATGGTGGTTGTACCGCTGTCACGCAAAAATCAGGTGGTCGGTGTGCTGAAGGTGATTTCAAATCAAGCATATGCTTTCAACGAGCATGATGTTTATACCCTTCAGTTATTAGCCGGACTTCTGGGAGGTGCGCTGGGCCAGCAAATTGAGATGCATGACCAGCAACAGCTGGAAGAAAAACTCCGTCATATGGCGCAGAATGATTCGCTGACCGGGTTGCCCAACCGTGCATTGTTTTATGACCGGTTAGCACATGCTATTGCGCGCAGTAGCAGAAGTGATAAATTGCTTGCATTGATGTACATGGACATAGACCATTTCAAAGCTGTAAACGATACCTATGGCCATGCTGTAGGGGATGCGCTGCTTCAGCAATTCGCCGAGCGTGTGCGTAAAGTCGTTCGGGAATCAGATACTTTTGCGCGGCTGGGTGGTGATGAATTCACACTGATTACCGAAAATCTCCGCAACAAACAGGAAGCGGTACATATCGCTACAAAAATAATAGAAAGCGTGCGCCCGGAATTTGTTCTGGAAGGCCAGAAAATTAAAGTCAGTACGAGTATAGGAGTAGCACTCTCTTCAGGAAAAGGAATACAATCCGATGAATTTATTTGTCAGGCAGATGAAGCTTTATATGAAGTAAAAAAAGCCGGTCGAGACAGTTTCCGGTTTGCACATTCCTGATAAACTTTCCTACAAATCTCATAACATCAATACTGAATAAGAATGTGATGCCCTAAGGCCCAAGCTGATGACTGTATCGATTATTATTGCTGATTTATTGCCTATCTTCTTTAGCGATGGGCAGAGGGATGGCGATTACCTGGTCAGGACATTGAGCAGGTGATCGCGCATGCGGCGGTACAGATGCTGCAGGATGATAATGCCATCACCACTGCGCTGAAGAAATCACAAATCGAAGCGCATCGGATTCCGGGGGTGATCCATGCCGCTGGAAAGATAAAACCCGATGCTGATAACATAATTGATCGATTCATCCAGCGGGTGGAGATGCAGCAAGATGGCATACGCATCGTTTTATCATTGGCATCGCTTGCATCAGGCAAGGAAGCAACCATCACCTACGATATCCCGATGCAGATGAAACGGCGGGGCGTGGAGATGCGACTCGTGATCGGCAGTGCTGGCCCCGCCAGAGTGGATCAGACATTACTGAAAACCATCATCCGCGCCCATAGATGGTTCAACGAGCTAATATCCGGACAAGCGCAGAGTATGGCTGAGATTGCATTAAGGGAATGCATTGATAAAAGCTACGTCGCCCGTATCATGGATCTCGTCTTCCTTGCCCCTGACATTACCGAAAGCATTATCGCAGGGTACCAGCCTCCGGATCTCAGCGTAGAGAAACTCACCAAACGCATCGAACTTCCAATGGACTGGGCGCAGCAGCGCCAGATTTTCGGTTTTGCCTGAATCCCCTAAGTGGACCGACGAAATCGCTAACAGAGATATTCCCGATAATCAGGCCGGAAAAGCCCAATTGCAGGTTATCTCCGGTCGGTTCCTCACCACGAGGCCCGCTGTGTGCGGGGCACACGCGGAAAATATATAATATTATTGTTATTAAACAATAATATTGGTGGGGGGGGGGTGAGGGACTTGAACCCACGACCAAGGCGTTATGAGTGACATAGTCTTGGTTCCCAACCATTCTCAATCGACCCCATAAAACCACTAATATCCTTGATATAAAAAGATATTTTTCCCATTTCCCCCTATTCTCCGCTAGCTTTTTCCATAGAGCACTCTTATTATACTCTTATTATTTTCAGTTTTTTTTCATAATAGCAATATGTCTAAAATTAATAAGAGTAATACTCGGAAAGACAAGCTGACTGTACGTTTTGTTGAATCACTACCCTTCGTCGCAAAGGGGCAAAAGGTATATACGGACTGCGAATTGATAGGATTTGGTATCATTGTCGGCAAAAATTCCAAGACTTATTTCGCCCAGCGTTTCGTTAATGGGAAAACTGTCAGGGTCACAATAGGCAGGCACGGCATATTTACCAGCGAGCAAGCCCGCACTGATGCTAGGGAATTACTCGTCCGTATGGCACGTGGCGAAAACCCTAATCAAACGAAACGTGAAATAATATTGGAAGAACGAGAAATCGCTTCAAATGAGATAACACTGGCACAAGCGTGCGATGCGTATCAAGAAGGCAAGAAACACCTAAGCAAAGTCAGTCTTTATAGGTTACGCAGATGCAGGGAGCAGTGGTTTGATGATTGGATGCGGCTTCCTATTAATCAAATCACTAAGGAAATGGTGCTTAAACGCCATGCAAAAATCGGCAAGAAGCATGGCGGCACAACTGCTAATAACGCTTTGAAATTGTTACGAGCAATCTATAACTTCGCTCTTATTATCAATAGCACCCTCCCCGCCAATCCTGTCAGAACCTTATCTCAAGCCAAAAGTTGGTTTAAACAGGAAGTAAGGCAAAGCGTTATAAGGCCTACACAGCTGAAATCTTGGTATGATGCGGTAATGCTGGTGGAAAGCAGTATTATACGGGATTACCTTTGCCTACTGTTATTTACAGGCATGAGAAAAACCGAAGGATTATCGCTACGTTGGGAAAATGTTGATTTTAAGGAAAAGGTCATAACGGTGCCGGATACCAAAAATGGCAAGCCCCTTATCATTCCTATGAGCGATTATGTCCATGATTTGCTCAGTTCTAGAAAAAAGCGCACAAGCAATAGCAAATGGGTTTTCCCCGGCACTGGCAAAACAGGTCATCTTGTTGAACCCAAGAAGGCAATGGCAAACATAGCAAAGAAATCTGGCGTTCCATTTATGACACATGACCTACGCCGCACCTTTATCACTATAGCTGAGAGTCTTGATATATCATCATATGCGCTCAAACGACTCGTCAATCACAGCCAAGGCCGCGATGTGACAACTGGCTATATAGTCATGAACGTTGACCGCCTGAGAGAGCCAATGCAAAAAGTAGCCACTTTTATTCAGCAGAAAATTAATGCCGATAATAAAGAATCAAGGTAATAAAGAATTATCTAACAATTAGGATTTACTATGAAAATTGTTGCGCTTGATGGGAAATTTAAGACAGACGATATGATTCATTTTGATGAACTGGTCAATAAGGCCGGGGAATCACTATACGAGGCAGCTTGGAAAGATAATCCTTTTACAGATGTTGAGCCATTCCATCGCGCCGTACCGAAGAAAATGAGAAAGAGTGCTGCGGTAACTGAGGTTAAAATATCCACTTTTATAATGCAAGATAACGAGCCGAAATTATTTAGTCGGATAATACCATTCGCACATGCATATAAAGATAAAAAAGACGATAGCACCTTGGTTTTAGAAGCTCAGCAAATGTTGATGAATATAAGGCAAAAATTATGGTCGATAATTAATAAAACTCAATTGCCTTATAGTGTCCTACTAAATAATGGCAACATTATTGAAAGCAGCGATATTAACGCCGGAATGTGGTTAATGAAACCCAACACTATATTCTGCACTGGTTGCTTTCCAATCAAAAGAGGTGCTGTACGACTTTGGGGCAGATTGTTATTCAAAAAAGAACAAGCATTGGAATGTATAAAAAATCTCAATAAGGACTCTGCCTCTATACAGCCTGTACCTAATACGCAATCTGGTGTTGAGGAAAATGAAGATGACAGGGAAGATGATGAAATAGATTCACGAGAAAGAAATTCTCTTCTCAAAATAATACTTATCATGAGCATAAAAGAACACCGGAAACAAATGATAGAGGGAAATTATCATAGTATTGGCAATAAGATAAAAGGCTGGGCGGCTGATTATGGCATAGAAATAGGCCATAAAAATGTTGCTGATAAAATTGAGAAAGCAACACAACTTCCTTCATGGAAAACATACTTAGGATATTTGAAGGAAGATAAAAAAGTCCAATAGCAAATTTTCTGTCCAATAGGAGTTTTTCTAAGGTTATTGAACTTCTTTCCCTTTGAATAACAATACATTTCGCTCTGTTGATTAACTAACGGAGCAATGTATGAATGTTGAAAAATTAAACTCAACGGATACTGACAATAAGCCAGTATCTACTCAGATGGAGGAACATCTTCAGCTGGTACAGCAATTACAGAGTGCTGACCCTCACCTTACCCTTTTGACTGGCAAAGAACTGGCCATTTATTGGAAAGTCAGCAAAAAGAAGATTGAGGCTGACCGTGTAAGCGGTGCAGGCATTCCTTTTATCAGGCTTTCCTCCGGTGCAATTCGATACCGTTTACAAGCTGTCTTGCAGCACATGGCGGATAATCAATGCACCAACACGTGCAATCAATCTCCAAGACCGGAAAAGACCAAGTGCCAAAATGCGAATTAACTCGCAGTGGATGGCTATTATCAAAATTTTAGAACTGGAAATTTATTACTAAAGGTAGGGTCTATGACTAAGCGTTTTAAAACCAAGCAAAGTAAAAATATTAATATTTCTGATAAAAAAAGCGAAAAGCTGATTAAGCATAGGTGCGGCAAAATTAAATTTAAGCGCATTGATAGCGCAATAGAAATGTCAATGGGTACTGCCGAAATTCTCGCACGGAAGCAGGCTTGCATCTGTTATGCAGAGTTTTGCAAAGATTTGGAGGGTTTTGAATGTGACGAATTTGATTTAGTTGTCGGCGTGACCTTCAATAAAATCACTGAAAAGCAAATCGAAAAGCACCGCCCCGATAGAGCGGAAAGAATCGACCTTAGTGTCATGACGCCATATATGCGTCTATTTCCTATAAATAAAAAAATGTTTTCTACGAGAGTGCTGCCAGAAGATATTGCTCAGCAGCATTTGAACCGGCGTGTAAATTATGGCTATTCATATATAGCCGCTAAAAAAGAAAAAAACTGGAGCGAGAAAGAATATGAAAAGCACGTCATGAATCACGGCTATACTGCATTAGCCAAGCGCGGCAAGACAATTGTGTTCGATAGTTGTGGGGATAATGTGAGTCATAACGCTGGCACAGAATTAAATAATGACCCCGACATGGACGAATTATTTGATGGTAAAAAGCAAAGTGGCACAAAAGCAGCTGTGGCTAATGCAGAACAATCCTCAGGGTTAGCAATTAACTATTCAGAAGAAGAAAGGCTATCTGCCTTCTATGAATGGCTTCCTCGACTCCCGCAATTATGTACTGCGAAATTTGAAAATAAAAATTTTTGGAAGCAGGAAACTAAAAACAAGCAGCGCAAGCAACACCCACCAGTGCGCCTTGCATTTATTATCCCGCAAAGACTCCCCAATCATGTAGGGATAAACTACGTTGATACTGGCTTAACCGAGGAGCTAAAGAAACTCATGATGCAAATTGGGCACCAAGAATTAATAAAATCCGTAGTCGATAAGCCCAAGAAAAAGAAGCGCAAGAGATAGTTTCTGGTCTTTTTTAAAATAGAATTAAATAAAAATTACTGCATCGGAGATGTGTTTTATGAATCCACCTCCGATGTTTTTAGATAGGAATACTTATGTCAAAGAAAAGTGATATGCATAAACAACGCCAAGCAATTAAGGCAATCACAGAAGGAATGACTGCAATTCCAGCTGGTGCAGGCACTGGCAAGACTTCCCTTATTATAGAGGGGATTTCAGCCGTTTTAGCGTCAAGCAGGAAAGGAATTACGACGTCGAGTAAAATACTCGCTGTCACCTTTGGTAAGAAAGCCGCCAAAGAGATTAAACAGAGGCTGAAAGACGCTATAGGTGATAAAGCTAATAATGTTATCGCTAGCACCCTCCACTCCCACGCAGCAAGCATTGTACGCAATAACGCGAAAGTATTGGGTTTTAGCAAACAGTTTTCAATTATTGGCGATGACGCCGTTATTCGCGCACTGAAAAGAATTTGCGCCTCTCAAAATCTCAGTCTAACGGAAAAACAATTAGATGAAGAATATGATGCTATCGAATTGTTTAAGGCTAAAGGATTATTCCCCAACCAGATTGCTCCCGATTCAGAGTACCGCCTAAAGCAATTATATAAAGAACTTCAAGAAACGCTTATGTCAGCGAATTGTCTGACCTATAGCGACCTTATTTTATATGCCTGCAAGGCATATGAAGAACAGTATGAGCCTGATGGCCAGTGGGAGCAGATATTTGTAGATGAAACACAGGACATCAATCCGGCGCAATACGCCTTCATTCAATATTTAGCTGGTAAGAAAGCGAACATTTGCATGGTCGGTGATGATGACCAGTGTATCTACGGCTGGCGGGGAGCAGACCCCAAGCTGATGCAGCGTTTTACAAAGGATTATTCAGCTAAGATATGCTCACTGGAACAGAACTTCCGTTCTACCGGATGTATTTTGAAAGCTGCCAATAGCGTCATCACTAATAACTCAGATAGGATACAAAAAGAACTTTTTACCAAGAGAGATAACGGACAGCCAATTAGAGTTCAACGACTGTCTGGTCTATATGATGAAGCATGTTTCATTGCGAAATATATTAAAAAAAGGCTCAAAGAATTTCAAGGTTCCAAGAAAAAATCGTAGAAGAAGATTGGTGTATTAGCAAGGCTCGATTCCCACCTGACAGAAATTGCGAAAATACTAGAGCAAAACAATATTCCCTATCAATATGGCAATAATGCTCTTTACAAAAAAAAGTGCATACAGACTGCCATTGATTATATGCAACTGTTACATAATCCGAATAATTGGCTGGCGTTTCAAAATGTCATGGCAAACCCACGGCGCGGCCTCAATGAGGCTACTCTCAATAAAATCCATGATTATGCCAATGAAAATAAGCTGAGTTTTTGGCAAGCGGCGACTCAATTAACGGAAGCAAGCAATTTGAAGAAATGCCGTAAATTTATTGATAATATTGAGAATTGGAAAAAACGATGCAAAGGACAGACCGCTAGTTTTGCGCTTAATTATATACTTGTTAATTCGGGTTACAAAAAGTCCCTTAATGACACTGAAAAGGCGGATATAAAGCAACTATTATCAAAAGCAGATGATTTCGATACTATTAGCGACTTTTTAGATGCGATTGCTTATGACGCTAACGAGCCAAATATTTCTAATGAAACCACAGTGTATCTAATGACGATTCATGCGGCAAAAGGGCTGGAATTTGACACTGTGTTTCTCCCTGCCTGGGAGATGGGGCAGTTCCCTCACCCAGCTGGTGATATTGCAGAAGAACGAAGATTAGCCTATGTCGCCATCACAAGAGCAAAAAGAAGGCTTTTCATTACTTCTATCATAAAGCCGGAGCGCAGAACTGCTGACAAAGGAAAGCAAGTAGAAAAGTCAATTTTTATCAATGAAATTGATAAAGACTTCCGTTTCCGTAAACGCAGCAAAAAAGCATCATTTTCTCTGCTTGATAATAGGTCTGATATAACTGACAGAAAGAAAATAATGGTGGGCGATACGGTGAGTCATAATGTCGATAATGGCTATGGAACCATTATGAAAGTGCAAAATGATAAGATAATTGTGGATTTCAACGTAATTGGGAAAAAAACCGTACTGAAAAGCGAAATTACCAAGGCATAATGAGTAAATTATGAGCCTAAAAATTATAACGCTCTATATTGTTGTTGTGAATGTTTTATGCATCTAAAACAAAGCATTAAATAGCAAATAAATATAAATAAGTAGCTAAAAACTTCCAATATCTATGTTTACTAACTAAATATTATAAAGGTCACATAGAATCACATATAAATATCATTATTCAGCATGACGAACATAAATCTCAGCAACTATCATAGATTAGTAAAACTATACAAAGAACGTAAGTTCAGAGTTAAAAGTGGAACAGGGAAAATAAAGACAACTGGATTAGCATTAGCTGAGAAGCAGAAAGATAAGAATGATAAAAAGCTGCGGAACGCTATTGTGAAAAACATCAAGAATCCTGTAAAGCTACTGCAATTAATCTCTGAAAATACATGTGCGGATTTGAATTACTTCAATCCTCATAGGGTTATTCCATGTAATTTAGCTATTTTAAAGGCTATGGAAGCTCATAAAATTCGCCTAAAAGATGCCTATATGTTTACTATTATTGAGGGAAAGCATGAAACTAGTAACCTTGTTTTTGACGCTAAAAGCGCAGCATTTAATTTAGAAGTAATAAAGCAGGATTTTAAAGATAAGCTGGATGGCATGAACTTCATTGCTATGGTGGAGTTCGCCTACTTTATTGAGCAAAAGAAGCATGGCAAAATAATTCAAAAAGCAAGACATACAGATGGTGGGGAACTCATAAGTCCTCATCTGCAAGGAATTCTTTGGTCAAACGAACTCACAAAGAAAAAGAAAATACAGTTAAATGAAGCATTTTCTGGCGGTAGGAATGAGGCTGATGGATTTTATGCAGAGAAAATGCACAACATAATAGGCGCAGTCGGGTACATGACAAAATTGCCGACAACTGGTTATAAACTACGGGATAAGAGGGAAACGTACAAGCATACCGGAACTTACCTGCAGCAGCCAAGAATGTTCTGCCTGTTTAACCGGCTCAGGCATTATGATTTTGATGATATGCTGGTGTCTGGTGGCGAAGGGAATGCTGTTAAAGATAGCATATTACAATATCTGCGAAATAATAAAAACGCGTGGCCTAATTTGGTTGACTAGTGATAGAAGTAACTATTCCAGAATAGTTACCGATGCGATTTAAGGGGAGATGAGCTTATGTCTAACGTATGGAAAGCAAAGGGAACAAGAAATTGTATTCAGCAATTCATGAAGCAAAATCTTGATGTTCTTGGTGAAGGAGCCGCCAGCTACGAAGTGAACTATAATTCTGGCGGGAACGGAATAGTGTGTGTGAAGTTTGATTCAAACGAAGCCAGTAATTTGGCTCGTCTTGTGATTCCTGAATTATTAAAGCCATTTTAAATAAAAACAATGCCACATAAAGATTGCTAAAGGTGATATTATTCAACACTAAGTATTATGGCTGAACTTGAAGCCAATAATTAGTATTATCGACACTCTGTATTGATACAGGAATTTTGCGTATTTATGGCCAGTCGCACATACTAACCAGATGAATTTAGAATTCAAAAAACGCATTGAAAAAACAAAAGGACTATTCGAGCAACTTCACAGTAGTCCTGTTTTGACCTTACTGCCAAAGTCTTTGCCAGCAGTTCCAGCAATCTATGTATTTCTTGAAAACGGGAAGCCAGTGCATGTGGGGCGGACTCGCAATTTAAAGAAACGTTCAAGAGGGCATATTGCAAAGAGTCATTACTCTGCATCCTTTGCATTTAAACGCGCTAGAATAGCCACAGGGAATGAAAAGGCATCGTATAAGGTGGAAGGGTCTCGAAATGCTCTTGTGGCAGCGGATAGCCCGTTTCTGACAGAATTTACACGTCAGATTGAATTGGTGAAACTGATGCAGGTAAAGTTCCTGCATGTGGAAGACCCAATAGACCAATATTTGCTAGAACTGTATGCAGCTATGGAATACGGCACATCTATGTCAGAATTTGACACTCATTAAAATTTCATACCAATATAGTGTTGAGTCAGCATAGACATTCACATTTGAAGTCTTCAGCCCATTAATAAATAAGGATAATGATGGCAATGACGTCAGAAAATCCCCCTTCCATTTCTTTAAACCTCTGATATAATAGTTACATGGCATTACTTGATAAAATCCAAGAATTTGAAACACGCCCGGCAGCTTTTAATAGCGCCGAACAAAGCAGCCGTACTTCCATGTTTCGCCATTTATCTGCAATCAACAAATTTGAAGGTATTACCCCAACTGCTGTTGATGAGCGCCTGTTCCAATTACTAGCCGCTGGCAAAGTAACTAAGCAAGAATACCTTGAACTTTGCTTATTGGATGCCCACGGTACAGCGTAGTGATAGATTCTTTTTGGAATACTGGCACTGACCCCTATCAGTATGCCACCTCGACTGTACTTAAAAATATACCTGATATTCGCAATGCCGAGGCTCTGGAAGTGTTTGAGCAACGCGCCACTGCATTACGTCTAGATGAGATGATTGTTGCTATTGCCGATGCTCCTGCGACTCTCGCTACATGGCAAATGATTCACCGGATTCTTTTTCAGGATGTATATAGCTGGGCTGGCCAGATTCGCATGGTACAGCTTGCTAAAGGCGATACGCTCTTTGCCATGCCCGAGCATATTGAGGCAGAAGCAAAACGTATTTTTGATGCGTTCGGGCAGGAAGACCTGACTACATTGGAACGTAAGCAACTTATTCCCAAACTTTCTTATTATTTCGGGGAATTAAATGTATTGCACCCTTTCCGCGAAGGAAATGGCCGAACACAGAAGCTGCTGTTTGATGAAATAGCTCGCCGCTGCGGATATAGGATAGACTGGTCTGCAATGGCTGTTGATGCATTACTGCAAGCTGTTATCGCTGCTTTTAATAAGCAGGATTATACGAGGCTTGAGCAAGTATTTGATGCGGCACTGCAAAAGCACACGCCATAATGAATTATAGAAGGCTCTTGGAACTCTATTGGGAAATGGATGCATTCTGGAAAAAGATGCATGGCTTATATCTTGATGCAATTATAGGCTTTTCACTAGTACATGATACCGTGCAGCAGAATCAGCAACGCATTAGGGAAATTCTGGGTGATGTAGATGTATATTCAGAAGAGTTTCAAGATACCACAATATTTGGTAGTGGGTCAATTTGAAAAATGATGTAGTGTTCGTTCACATCCCGTCACAAAACAAATGAGGAATCTCTATATGAATAAAGCAGCGCAGTTGTCGAAGGAACTTGAACAGCTTAATATAGCTGAAGGGGTGGACTTAATACTACAGTCAACTAAAGATGCGCTTTGGTTTGATACAGTCGAAGATGTTACGACCATTATGCACAAAGACGGCTCGGTCAACTTCATCGACAATTGCGGGCGTGGTATTGTCGCTTGCGAGGTTATTTCAGCCGCAAATATCCTCAAAGTATTACAGCATTACAGACCCTTTAAAGAAGTCTTTAAAGACAATATACAATGAAACAAAAAAAACAGCGACTTCAAACTGACCCACTACCAGAATTTCTAAATGCTATATTACGATGGTAATGGTGGGGGGTGAGGGACTTGAACCCACGACTAATCCGTTATGAGCGGACTGCTCTAACCACTGAGCTAACCCCCCATTGCGTAAAACGAGCGAATGGAGTTATAAAACATTTCAAACTTGCTTCTATATAATTCTTTGCATGACTCTTATTATGCTCTTATTATAAGAATTATGCCAAAAATTTTATCATCTAAAAATGCAAATCAACAAATTGTAAAATAACTATAATATTAAAAAAATTCCTTCAAAAGAGCATGTCGTTATGAGCGCCCTGCTCTAACCACTGAGCTAACCCCCCATGGCTCGCGGCTGCCGCGCGGATTTCCGGTTATAAACGCTTGGCTGGCTGCGCACAAGCGAAGAAATACCAGTATTAACCAACTCTATCGCAAGAATTTTATGGATTTCCGGCAAAATATTTAGTCCCGTCACCCCGCATGCGTCCATTTTTGCATTGATTTCGGGGCCGGAGTGTTCTAAAAGGAGCGCCCTTATATGGAGACGAGTTATGAAGCAAGGCATTCACCCGGATTACCACCACATCACCATCGTGATGTCGGATGGCATGAAATACGACACCCGCTCAACCTGGGGCAAAGAAGGCGACGTCCTTCTGCTCGACGTTGACCCGAAAACCCACCCGGCTTGGGTCGGCGGCATCAACCTGCGTAAAACCGGCCAGATGGAAAAGTTCCAGAACAAGTTCGCTGCGTTCGCATCGGCCACCGGCAAAAAAGACGCGGCTGCAGACACTGCAACCCCGAAAGAAGACAAGCCGAAAGAAGACAAGAAAGACTGACTCTTTCATGTTTCGAATATCGAATGGCGGGCTTCGGCTCGCCATTTTTTTTTATCAAAATTTTGGGAAATAGTAGGAGGCGAACTACCTGCTCGCCGCGATCACGGCGCGTCCTGCGCGGCTTCGTAGATTTTAGGAAATGTGGAAAGAACCTGTTTACGCTCAAGGAACGCGCGCGTGGCTTCCTCAACTTTAGGCCATGAAAGTCCAGTCTCCCCGTCGAACCGTTCATTGGCGATTGCAAAGACCTGCATGGCTTCTTCCTCGGTGAGCCTGGTCAACTCCAGCTGCTCACATAGGAAGTGGATATCGTCGACATGCCATAGATTATCGACGAAGTAGCCGCATTGTTTTAAAAGTTCCTGGGCGGCCTCAATTAACCGGGCTGGTTCGACACTCATAGTTAACACCTCGCTATAAAATTAACGTTGCTGTTAATAATAGTTAATTATTAAAGAAAAGTTAATTTCTTAGCCTTTGTGCTCTTATGTCACGATAAGCTGCCCCTGTTTCAACTCTACTATAGTATCCAACCCGTTGGCTTAGCCTCCAAAAACGTACTTTTGAGGTTTTTAAATTAAAAAAATGACAGAAAACGCCATTGCGGGGTTGCGAATCTCAAATAGCCACTTATATCTCTTCCATCGGAGTTCAACTTATACGAAAGATGCGCAGCACCCGGAATACCGGCTCTGAGGCGCAGCGATCGGTTTAATTATTCAGGAGCAAATGACTTATGAGCAAAATTATCGGTATCGACTTAGGCACTACCAACTCTTGCGTCGCCATCATGGAAGGCAGTCAGGTTAAAGTGATCCATTCGCCGGAAGGCCGCAACGTGGTTCCCTCCGTTGTTGCATTCACCGACAACGAACGCTTGGTCGGCGACGGCGCGAAGCGTCAAGCCGTGACCAACCCGGAAAACACCCTGTTTGCCATCAAGCGCCTTATCGGTCGCAACTTCACCGACCCGCTGGTGAAAAAAGACATGGGCCTCGTGCCATACAAAATCGTGAAGCTCGATAACGGCGACGCCGGTGTCGAAGTCAACGGCAAAAAACACAGCTCGAGCGAAGTCAGCTCGTTCATCCTCACCAAGATGAAAGACGTTGCCGAAGCCTATCTCGGCGAAAAAGTGACGCAGGCCGTCATCACCGTTCCGGCTTACTTCAACGACGCCCAGCGTCAGGCCACCAAAGACGCTGGCCGCATCGCCGGTCTTGAAGTCATGCGCATCATCAACGAGCCGACGGCAGCAGCGCTCGCCTATGGTCTCGACAAGGACAAGAAAACCGGTTCCACCGTTGCAGTCTACGATCTCGGCGGCGGCACGTTCGACGTGTCCGTGCTTGAAATCGACGATGGCGTCTTCGAAGTCAAAGCAACCAACGGCGACACTTTCCTCGGCGGTGAAGATTTCGATAAGCGCATCATCGATTTCCTCGCCGACGAATTCAAAAAAGATCAGGGCATCGACCTGCGCAACGACAAGCTCGCGTTGCAGCGCCTGAAAGAAGCCGCGGAAAAAGCGAAGATCGAACTGTCCAGCTCCATCCAGACCGACGTGAACCTGCCGTTCATCACCGCAGACGCGTCTGGCCCGAAACATCTAAACGTTAAACTCACCCGCGCCAAACTCGAACAGCTGGTCGACGACCTCATAGCCAAAACCATCGAACCGTGCCGCAACGCGCTTAAAGACGCTGGTCTGAAACCGTCCGACATCGACGAAGTCATCATGGTCGGCGGCATGACCCGCATGCCGAAAGTCGTCGAGGCCGTGAAAGCCTTCTTCGGCAAGGAACCGCATAAGGGCGTGAACCCTGACGAAGTGGTAGCAATGGGCGCTGCCATTCAAGGCGCGGTTCTCAAAGGCGACGTCAAAGACGTCCTGCTGCTTGACGTGACTCCCCTGTCGCTGGGCATCGAAACCCTCGGCGGCGTCTTCACGCGCCTGATTGACCGCAACACCACCATCCCGACCAAGAAGTCGCAAACGTTTTCCACCGCCGACGATAACCAGACCGCCGTGACCATCCGCGTGTTCCAAGGGGAACGCGAAATGGCCGCCGACAACAAAGTCCTCGGCCAGTTCGACCTCGTGGGTATCCCGCCCGCACCGCGCGGTATGCCGCAGGTGGAAGTCACCTTCGACATCGACGCCAACGGCATCGTGAACGTGTCGGCGAAGGATAAAGCCACCAACAAAGAACAGCAGATCCGCATTCAGGCATCGGGCGGTCTTTCGGACGCCGATATCGAACGCATGGTCAAAGAAGGTCAGGAGCACGCCGAAGAAGACAAGAAGCGCCGCCACCTGATCGACCTGAAAAACCAGGCCGATGGTCTCATCCACACCTGCGATAAAAACCTGAAGGAGCACGGCGAAAAAATCCCGGCTGCCGACAAGGCCACCATCGAAAAGGACATGGAAACGCTCAAATCCGCCATCGCTACTGAAAACGTCAGCCAGGTCGAAGAAGCCCTGCAAACCCTCACCCAGTCTTCGATGAAGCTCGGCGAAGCGCTCTACAAAGCTGAACAGGAAAAATCGGCAGCTTCGGGTAGCGGCTCTTCCGACAACGCGTCTGGCGGCAGCACTAACACCGCCAGCAACGACGACGTAGTTGACGCCACCTACGAAGAAGTCGACGATAAGAAAAACGCAAATTAAGTTTGCCCGAAACCCGCTAAAGCAGTAGCCATGTCATGTGGCTACTGCTTTTTATTATGCCCCGATATTAGAGTATTATGAGCAAAGATTATTACGAACTCCTCGGCGTCGCGAAAACCGCCACTGCCGACGATTTGAAAAAAGCCTATCGCAAAATGGCGATGCAGCACCACCCCGACCGCAATCCCGGCGACAAAAAAGCCGAGGAAAAATTCAAAGAAATCTCCCAGGCCTACGAAGTCCTCTCCGACGAGCAAAAGCGCGCCGCTTATGACCGATACGGCCATCAGGCGTTTACGCAAGCCGGCGGCGCAGGAGCTGGCGGCATGGGCGGCGGCGCGGGCGGTTTCGATTTCTCGTCGAGCTTTGCCGACATCTTCGAAGACCTGTTCGGCATGGGCGGCGGCGCGGGCAGAGGTGGGCGCCAGCAAGGCGGTTCCGCCAACGCAGCTGCACGCGGCTCTGACCTGCGTTACAATTTAAGCATCTCGCTCGAAGAAGCCTTCAAGGGCAAGAGCGAAACCATCAAAGTCACCACCTCGGTGGCCTGTGACGCCTGCCACGGTTCCGGCGGCGAAAAAGGCACCAAACCCATCACCTGCCCCACCTGCAACGGCGATGGCCGCATCCGCGCGTCCCAAGGTTTCTTCACCGTCGAGCGCACCTGCCACACCTGTCAGGGCTTAGGCAAAGTCATCAAAGACCCCTGCCGCGTCTGCGCCGGTTCAGGGCGCACCCGCAAGGAAAAAACGCTAGCCGTCAACATCCCCGCAGGCGTCGAGGAAGGCACCCGCATCCGCCTCTCTGACGAAGGCGAAGTGGGCATGCGCGGCGGCGCGGCGGGCGATCTGTATATTTTCCTCTCCATCAAGGCGCACCCGATTTTCAAGCGCGACGGTGCTGATATCTACTGCGAAATCCCGATCAAGATGACCACCGCCACGCTCGGCGGTGCCATCGAAGTCCCCACCATCGACTGCGGGCGCGTCAAAGTCACCATTCCCGAAGGCACGCAGACTGGCCACCAGTTCCGCCTGCGCGGCAAGGGCATGAGCATCCTGCGCTCCTCTTCGCGCGGCGACATGTACATCCAGACCAGCGTCGAAACCCCGGTCAAGCTCAGCAAGAAACAGCGCGAACTCATCCGCGAATTCGAAAAAACCGATGCCGGGTCCTCCCCGGCTTCGGAAAGCTTCCTCGGCCGCATGAAGGATTTCTGGGAAGATCTGAAGGAGTAGACAGGGGCTGTTAGCTTCGCTACAACGAATTCATGACCAAACCACTTAAAATAGCCGTGGCCGGATGTTGCGGCCGCATGGGGCTCACCCTCATCAAGGCCGTGCTTGCCAGCGATGCCAGCTTAGTCGCCGGTTCCGAACGCCAGGGCTTCGACGAGGCCAGCGTCAATGCGAGCTTAGCTACCGTTGGCAGCCAGGGCCTGTTTATCACCTCCAACACCGATTTGCTTGTCGAATCCGCCGATATCGTGCTCGACTTCACCTCCCCGGAATCCACGCTCGCCATCGCGCGTTCAGCCGCCAGGCACAAGCGCGTGCACATCGTCGGATCCACCGGATTCACCGATACGCAACAGCGTGAATTGAGCCTCTACGCCCGCGAAGCACGCATCGTACAATCCGGCAATTATTCCATCGGCGTCAACCTGCTCGAAAAACTGATAGAACAAACCGCCAAAATGCTCGATGATTCCTACGACATCGAAATCTACGAAATGCACCACAAGCACAAGAAAGACGCCCCCTCCGGCACCGCCCTAATGCTCGGCGAGGCCGCCGCCCGTGGCCGCGGCGTCAAGCTCGCCGACAAGAAAGTTTCAGCGCGCGACGGCATCACCGGCGAACGCCGTACCGGCGATATCGGCTTCACCGCACTTCGCGGCGGCGATGTGGTGGGTGTGCATGAAGTCATGTTTGCCGGTGCGGGCGAAGTCATCGAATTCAAGCATCAGGGCTTCAACCGCGACATTTACGCGCATGGCGCGCTGCGCGCCGCGCGCTGGGCTTACGGTCAGAAACCGGGCCTATACTCCATGAAAGACGTGCTCGGCCTGTAAATCGTCATTTTACTGAATAATGGAATTTTAAGTGCTTACCGGAAAAATCTGAGCATTTTAACCCCTGACAGTTCATGAAACCTTCATAAAACTTAAGAATTTCGATGGTATACTACGGGAATCATTAACGATTAGCACCCCGGGTTGAGCTATGGCCTTTAGTTTAAATCAACTTACCGATCTTGCGTCGCAGGCCATCGACACGTTGTACGACAAGCATCCTGACCATTTCCATTACTCTTCCAAAGACATGGCCAAATCCGTCGTCTCGCGTGAGCTTGAAAACCTGCAACGCGTCGGTACGCTTCAGGGCCTGAACCCCGATGCCGTGTCCCAAGCCGCGCAAATGCACATGGTGGGCCTTAACAACCTCGAACAGGACATCCTGACCAGCCCGACCAATACGCAGGAAACCCGCAGGCTTATCCAGACGCCCCGCCAGAATGCGCTCACCGACGAGCTGGTCAAAAACCTGCAAAACAAAGCCCCCATCGAGGCCCACGGCCTTGAGGCCCTCGTCAAACCTTCCATCCTGCCCACCCGCCTGCGCACGATGGCGGAGATCGACAAGATCGAGATCGGCAGCACGCGTGCCCTCGGTTTCCTGTGGAAAAACCGCGTCGAACTCGGCGTGCGCCACCTCGAGCCGCAACAGATCGAGGCCCTAAGGACTCATTTGAACGAAACGCTCGCGCCAAGCCTTCGCGGTGATCAAATCGGTATCGAAGGCATCACCAGAATGCGAAACGGCGAACCCGTCACCTTCGTCCAGAAGCTCGTCGTCCCCATCGGCGCCAACAACGTCACGCCCGAGGCCGTGCAGCAAGCCCTCACTGATTTCAAACCTAAAATCCCGGACCGCACCCCGTTCAAATGGGGTGAATCAACTCCCGCCGCCGCTGCCGAAACCGCCGCTACGATTGAAACCAAAATCGCCGCTGAAGTAGCCGAAATCGTAAAACTCACTCCCGCGCTCGGCTCTGCCGAAGCTATCGCGAGCGCCAACGCCATTCCGCTGGAAAACATTCCCGAGCATCTGCAAGGCCTCGCCCAAGGCGCACGCGGCATCGCGGAAATCCCCGCCAGCCAGTTTACCGGCCTCATCGACAGCGCCGTATCTTCCGGCGCCCGTAAAGCTACTTACGGCGCAGCCGCCCTCGGTTCCGTCATCGCCGCGCAGCATGTCGTAGCCGAAACTAAGCCCGCCGTTTCCGCCCCCATCAATACTATCGCGCTGGAAGAAGTACCCGAACGTTTCCAAGGCATGGCCGAAGCCGCTCGCGGCACGATCACCGAACCCTCGTTAAAAATCCGCCTTGCCGAGTCGCCGGCGCCAAAACCCGTCACAGTGCCGGAGTTTACCAGCGTTGCCCCCGTCCAAACGCTTGCAGCCGAAGTGGCTCCCGCCATCGGCTCTGCCGAAGCCATCGCCAAAGCCGCCGCCATCCCAATGGAAAACATTCCCGAACACATGCAAGGCATGGTCGGCGGTGTTCGCGGCACGGTCATAGAACCCGCCCTCACCCCACGCCTTGCCGACGCACCATCAACCACCACCGCGCGCCTGCGCACGAGCAACCCTGAACTCGCCACCGCTGCCTTGCCGCCAACACCTACAGTCACCGAGGCCATCACCCGCGCCCCCATCAACACCGTCGCGCTGGAAGAAGTACCCGAACGTTTCCAAGGCATGGCCGAAGCCGCTCGCGGCACGATCACCGAACCCTCGGTAAAAATCCGCCTCGCCGACACGCCGACGCCCAAGCCCATCGTAACATCGCAAGCAACTGCAACCATTGCCCCGCTCCGAACCGCCGCTACTGAAGTAGCCCCCGTCCTCGGCTCCGCCGAAGCCGTCGCCAAAGCAGCTACGATCCCGCTGGAAGAAATCCCCGAGCACATGCGCGGTATGGTCTCCGGCGTGCGCGGCACCATCGAAACCCCCGCCAGCCAGTTTTTCGGCCTCGTCGATGCGCCGTCCACCCACATTTCGCGCACAGTGCGCACCAGCAACCCTGAACTCGCCACCGCCGCCTTGCCTCCCACCACCGTTGCACCGGCTGTGGCCAGGGTCGATACTGCCGCAGCCGAAGCCCTCGCCCGGGCCAACGCCATTGCACTCGAAGACGTCCCCGAACGTTTTCAGGGCATGGTTGAAGGCGCACGCGGCCTCTCCACCGAACCCTCAGTCAAAATCCGCCTCGCCGAGACACCGACGCTAAAACCTGTCGTCGTGCCGGAAGCAGCCGCCGCAATTGCCCCAGTCCAAACCGTTATTGCCGAAGTCGCGCCCGTTACTGTTGAAGCTGCAGCCATCGCCAAAGCCGCCGCCATTCCGCTCGAAGAGATTCCCGAACGTTTCCAAGGCATGGTCTCCGGCGTGCGCGGCACGGCCGTCGAACCCGCCCTCACCCCGCGCCTTGCCGACGCCCCGTCCAGCGCGCCGTCGCGCCTTCGCACCAGTAATCCTGAACTCGCAACCGCTATGCATATTCCCGAAGTACCCCCGGTAGCGCCTGAAATCAAAGCAGTGGCGCAACCCGTTACCAGAATCGCCGCCGCCGAACTCGGCACGCAGGCCGGTATCGAAAGAGCCGCCACCATCGATCTCGAAACCATTCCCGAACATTTGCGCGACATGGTGAGCGCCTCGCGCGGCGTGCCCGCGGCCTCCACGCCCGCCAGCCCGTTCCAGGGCCTTGTCGACGCGCCCTCCGCATCGCGGCCGAAACAGCTTCGCACTAGCAATCCCGGTCTTGCCACCGCCACCTCAGCGGACCTTGCATCGCGTCCCGCCCCCATCGTTGCCGCAGCGCCCAAATCGCGTGTGCCGTATACCGGCGGAGCTGTCACGGGCGTGGAAACAGGTGCGCTGGCGGGTGCAAAACGCAAACTCGACGGCGCCTTATCGCTCGAAGGCATCGCCCTCCAGAACGAACGGCACTGGACCGCGCCGATGGGCGCCGAACAGGAAGTCCTCAAAGCGCAGGTGCTGGCCGATTACGAAGCGGCGCAGGCTCTTAAAGGCCACACGCACGCCGCCTTCACCGAACTCGAAACCTCCGCCATCGACCATGTCAGCGGCAAAAGCTATTACCCACAGGAAGCGTGGGACGCCTTCCAGTCCAAAATGGGCGAGTTGACCCCGCAGATGCAGGAGTTGGAAACCAAATTCGCCAGCGGCTATTCGACGCAGGGCGCCGAGGCGCTTGCCGCGGGCAAGCCCACCATCACCTCGATCTTCCAGGGCGGCAGGCCCGATTTCGGCAACTCCGCACTCGGTATTAAAGGCACGCTGGCCACCGATATCGGCGAAGGCATCGGCCGCCTCGGCATCGTCACCGCAGGTGCTGCCGCCGTTACCGTACCGGTGATCGCCACGCTGAAGGATATCGCACCCCAAGGCATCAAAGTCGCCCGTGCGGGCGGTTTGCTCAGCTCGGCGCGTCGCCATGCGGCGGTCGATGTGTCAAGCCTCAGCGAAGCACAGGCTGCCACGCTTAAGCATCACCTCGAAGAAGAATTCAAAGCCGCCCCCGGCCGCGTAACCATGAAGGACGGCAAGCTGATCGTCGCCGATATCACTCCTGCGCGCGTCGAAAAAACGCTGGCATCTCTCAAGCATCAGGTTCTCGACCCCACCGCTGGCATGCACACACCGCTGGGCACGAAACCCGCCGCCGCCGCCATCGCACCGGAAGTGTTGACCGAAGTCGGCCCGTTTGCCGAAATCGCCGAACAAGGCCGCAACGCCCGCCTGACCTCAAAGGGTATGAAAATTACCCCGGCCGCTACGGCGCTTGCCGCCACCATCGAAACCCCCGCCACGCCCGAATCACTGGCTCAGGCCGAGCATCATGGCCAATGGGCCGACGCCGTCGATGGCAAACTCCCCGTCGCCAAGCCTGTCGCCCCCAAACCCGTGATCGAACCTTCAACGCTCAAACCCGCCAGTGACAAATCGTGGAAACGCGGTGCCGAATCGCCCACCGCCACCGCAGCCTTCGCCCCGCCCGAACCTAAAATCAAACCAAAAGTCAAAGCGGCTCCCGCTGCCAAGCCCGAACCCGGCGCGTTCGACTTCCTGAAAAACCCCGAAGGTAAAATTATCAGTCAGGAAACCACATTCTTGAAAGAAGCTGCCGCAAGGGCGGAACGTCCCGGCCTGCTGCGCCGTGCGGCTTCGGGCATTTTACGTGGCGGCAATGCCGCTGTCGGCGGCACGGTGGGTCTTGTGACCGGCAGTGCGAGCCTTCTTAAAAACGGAATTGTCGGCGGTGCCGGCCTGACACGCGATGTGGCGGTCGGCAGCGTGGATCTGATGAAGCCGATGGCAAAAATCAGCGGCAAAGGCATCGTCAACCTTGCTAAAGGCACGCACGGCATGGCGTCTAACCTCATTCTCGCCGGTGCGGCGACCGCCGCGGTCGTTGCCGCCGGTGCAGCCATCCCGACCAGCCAGCGTGTGCGCGTGCGTGAAAACTATTTGAACCACGACGACGAAGGCATCGCCTTCGGCCAGACCAGCAGCGTCGATCTCGGCGGTATCGCCATGCCGTCGCTCGGTCAGGGGCAGAACGCCGGTTCATGGGTCTCGCGCCTGCCGTCGATGGAAGAGCAGCAAGCCTCCATGCAGGATTTCGTTAAGCGCTAGGGAAAAAGCTGCTTAAAAAACTAAAGGAACCTTTTGGGGGTTCCTTTAGAAGGCCGGTGAGTTATCCAGCAATTTTTATCTTATTATTTCGGGCATGCGACGAGGTCCATTTCGACCTCGGGCGTCTGGGCGAAGAATCCGAAGCCCGTAAGCTTGATGCCCTTGGCGGTGTTCATGACGAACATTTCAACCGCCGGATTGGCGATTTTGACCGATTCGTCGAGTTCGACGATCCGGGGAGTATTGATATCCCACGTGGCAATTTTTATATTCATATTATATTGATGATAATCATTATGTTATATTATTTTTGTATTGGTCAGCTACATATCTAGCTACACAAGAGCCATGCGCTTGAAAGCGGAATATGCCTATCTAAGAATTTAGACGGAATCCCGGTAATCGCAATCATAAATCGGCACTTATTTTTCTGCTGCTCTCTCATCTTGTGCTTGAATCCTTGCTTGACCCTGCCGGAATAACGGCCATAGGCACACCATTTTCCGTAAGGTTTACCCTCTTACTGTGTCAGTAGCGGGACTATAATTTTCAAATCACGATTACAGATTCTTTGCCATACCGTAGCGCCGAATACGGGAACTCTACGTGATGCCATTGCCTATACATGAAAACCAAAAAATGATATTTTTAATATGGTTGGCAATATAGAAGAGGGAAAAGATATGTAGAAAATCACGTGCCTACCGATAAGTTGCTTGCAGCATAAAGATGTTCGAGGTAGTGATGGAATATTAAAAATACAACTTTTCAGGGAGTTACTATGGCTCTGTTCGATCTTCCGCGCCCCGATTTCTTAGCATCCGGTGAAAAAGCCCGTCTTATTCCATCCGTGGCTGACACCAGCAAAGAGAATCGCATTACCTCCATTTTGCTTGCTACCATGATGTCCGTAGAAGAGTTCGGCAAGGGTATGCTCAATACTCTGGGTGTACGTGCGGGTAAGACATCAAAAATTCAATGTTTTACAGAAATTGTTTTCAAAGGTGATGGGCAAAGCAAGATACGTCCCGATGGATTAATTATTGTCAAAACCGGCAACAAAGAATGGCGAGCGCTTGTTGAAAGCAAGATTGGGAAAGCTGAATTAGATAAGGCCCAAATCGAATCATATCTTGATTTATGCAAGTTATACGATATTGACGCAATCATTACCCTTTCCAATCTTTCAGTAGCGGATTCTAGCCATCATCCGCTGCAATTTAATAAGCTAAAAACCCGTAATACCGCCCTTTATCATTGGTCATGGATGAATCTGGTTACCAAGGCGATTATGTGGACAAACCATTATGAAATGGCTGATGCCAACCAAGCCTATATCCTTTCGGAATTTGTACGTTATTTACAGCACCCAAGTTCCGGTGTTCTTCCCTTTGACCGAATGAATGCGGAATGGAAAGATATATGCACGGTCATTCAGAATGGTATGCCTGTAAATAAAGGCAATGCTGGCGTTATTGAGAGTGTTCGTAGCTGGCATCAGTTTATCTGTAACTTGTCATTGGAAATGAGTATCGCCGTTGGGCATAGCGTTACCGTTCCTATGTCACGGGAGCATATAAATGACCCCCAGAAACGATTGCTTGATGATTGTCTGGCACTAGCAACCAATAATAAATTGGAAGTAGAATTTGAAATACCCAACGCTGCTTCCCGCATTAAATTCTCCGCTGATTTCAAGTGCCGTACAGTTAGCTGTTCAATGAGATTAAAGGCACCGGAAGACCGTAAACGGGCTTCAGCGCGTATCCATTGGATATTTAATCAGCTTAAAAATATTGCTGATGACAGCTTGTTGGTGAAAGCGCATTGGCCGTCCCGCACACCTGATACTTTTGCCCCGTTAGGCATACTCAAGACGAATGAGGATGCGTTATTAACGGATAAAACCGCTCTGCCGCCGTTGGCTTTCGATATAGTTTTGACGCATGACCTAATGGCACGTTTCAAAGGCGCACAAACCTTTGTGCAGGATACACAGGGCTTGCTTCTCGATTTCTATGATAAGGTAGGTCAGCATCTGCGTGAATGGGTAGCTGCACCGCCAAAGGTTGCCATATCGGAGCCGGTGAAAGTATTAGACGGTACAGTGGATACGCAACCCGCCAGTGAAGCGGTTGCACCAGAATTATTGCCGCAGGATGAACCGCTACCGCTTGTAGCAAACGAGGCTTAATCACCGTTATCGATGCCGTCTCTTGGCTTTTGGGTCGGGTTAGCGATTCGTATACCATTCCCGCCCCCGTTTGCTTACTATACAATCCCTAATCTTGGCAAGGACGGTGTTATTAGGCTGCATAGTGGCGGTATCAAGTTCAGGGAAATATTGGGAATTTTCGTTGATAACATCACCTGTGCAATAGGCATTTTCCATTAAAACATTATCGGCAAAGGCGACGCATTTATTATGAATCTCAATCATACCCTGCAAGTTATCGGATTCGTATTCCACCAGCGGCATAAGGTCGCAGCCCATGACCTCGCCGATGATGCGTAAGCCAGCCTCTAATTCGTAAAAATTGCTTACATAGCCTATGATAAGTTCGCGCATTTGCAATAAATCTTCCAGGTTTTCGGTTCGGAAATCCAGCAAGGAATTATTTATCAGTGACAGCCGCCATAACGCATGAAGCGCGGAAATACGAGCCTCATAATGTATCGACTCCATAAGGTGCAGTAGGGGAATCCATGCGTTATATTCACGCAATTCATGTGGAGAGAGGCGGTCAATAGCGGCTGTTAGTTCCTGCATCGTAAAGGTTTCTGGTTTTTGTGTGACGGCATCTATCTGCCACTGTAATGCCAGCGCGACCAATTCCTTGCCGGTCAGTCCCTCCAATAATCTTTTACCGGCAATCGCAGTATTACGCATGACTTGCTCTCCGCGCTTCCAGCACCGCCGTCAATGCTTGCAGCCTTTTTTCAAGCATAGCGGTTTCGATGGTTCGGCGCTGTCCCTCTACCAGCCCCGCCAATGCCTCGCCCTCGACCGGCGTGAGTTCGCCCAGCCCTACGGCTTCCAAAATGGCAGACATGGCGCGGACAGTATCGGCGGCGGTGACAATGGGCGGCAAATTGATCGTTACGGGCATATCGCGGCGCGAGGGAAGTAATCGTTCTAGGCACAGGCGCAATGCAGCCATATCACCGCCTAACGCCAGTTCTATAGCTTTGCGGGTCAGTGCTTCCGCTTCACCATCTAACAAGGCTTGCATGGCAAGCGTGGTTTTATTGCGAGCACCAGCGGGACGACCAGCGGGGTTGCCAGATTCACCCCGCTTAAACTTACCACTCTGTATTTTGCCTGTATTTTCAGGAGTAGCCATCATTTTTTCCTATGATAATTTTTTAGATAAACGACCTTTTCATTCTCGTTCGTTATCGTGCCAAAATTGCCAGAATTGCCAAAATTAAGTTTTTCCGGTTGAGGTCGGATACTTTTGGTGTTTTTGGCATTTTTGACGTGAGTAGGGAGAGTGACAACAAGGGCGTCCCCTCCGGCTTCAAGAAAGGCGGTAAGCCACTGGCTACTCATGGCAACGCCTCCCACAGCTTCGGGTTGACGGTGTAATCCTCGCGAGGGCGTCCTGCCCCGGCTGGAAAAGTAGGTGGGAAAAGCCACGCCGCATCAACGAGCACCTCCGCTGCCAGCTTCACCTTTTCTGCTTTCCTTAATCCGGGTAATCTTGCCTTACGGCGAACGGCACGCAAATTAATCACGCTTGGCTTAGTTTTCACTACCCACTGTGCCAACGTAGCGGCAACGCGGTCATCTTCCGGTACGGAGGCATCTCCGAAAACGCACTCCGCCATTGGCTTGAAATAATTTTCCACAAGATGCGCGGCAGCAGCGATTGCTTTTTTGCTGATGGCAGTCGGCTCTGGCGCATCAGGCACGATTGCCCACCATAGATATTCCAGCACCAGCGCCAGCCGCAACGCGTGGCCGGGGGCTTTGCCGTAGGATGACGCCAATAAGCCGGTGACGTTTTGCTCGGCGGCATAATGTTCGACTCGCCACGATTGGAATAATTCGCTCGCATCCTTCGATAGTGGTACTACACGAGGACGAGGGACACTATCACCAGCATCATCTTCAAGTGCCAGCGCCGCAAGGCGTTGCAATGCCGCCAGCACAGGTGCGGGGTCAGCGCAGCGTTGTGGTCGGAAGGGTGGAATAGGGTCAGGCCATAGCCACAGGAAGCGAGCGGTGAGGCCGTCGTCGGCACCATGCAACAATTCTACCAGCTTATCCGGTTGTATGCCGCCCATGATGCCTACCAGCAGATAGGGAATGTGTATCGGGAGCGGGTGTTTTACACGGTCGATGGTATAGGAGCGTCCGCCATAGGCTTCCGTCCAAAAAGCTCTGTCTGCACCGCTGCCGGTGTAACGGTCAAAGCCGCCCAGCCAGCCGGATAGTTCGTCGCGGTGAAACAACAATCCCTTGTTATGCGCCGCCAGTAGCAATGCCAGTTTTTCGGTGCTGGTATCGTTTCCGACAATGCGGGGACGTATTACTTCCGGCGGTGCTTCCGCTTCCGCAGGCATAACGGGTGGCGTTGCACCATCCTTTACCGCTTTTCTAACCTGTTTTTCCCAGTTTTCACGAGCACAAGTGGCTGCTTCGTTCGCGGTTTTCCATTCTCGCTGTTTTTCCTCGAATCCCGTTGCCATATCCTTTTCAATGGCGCGTAGTAAATGTAGTACCGGGTCAGCGCCGGGGCTTTTCCCACTTGAAGGATTACCGACGTTCGCAACCCACAATCCCGCCGGTTCTACCCATGACCCCCATGCCGCCACGCGGCGGGCGTTGCCTATTGTTGCAGCAGCACCGGCAAGTAACGCCCCGGCAACATAATCTACCGGCGCACCGGCTCCCTCGGCAGCATTGGATAGCCAATCGTTCAACGCGGTACCGAATAATTCGAGAGGTAATTTCGGGGGTGCGCGGCGGCCTTGCCGTAGGATGGTCAGGTCAGGCAATGGTAATGTCACTTCAACCGCATTATCAGTCATGGTTTTTACAGCCTCGGCAGTCATGCGATACCCCCCATGAATATATCATTAAAATCATAACCAGCTTTCGGCGGTAGTGCGATGCGCACGCGCCGTCCTTCGCCAAGCCAGCGCAAAGAAGCCAGTTCGGCGGCGCGTTGGCCGACACCATTGGCGTCATTGTCAGCGGCAATTATCACCTCTTGCGCCAGAGGCAAGGGCGGCAATATTAGTCGCTCCATGCCGCCAGCAGATAATGCTGCCCATGTTGGGATGTCGGTAGCTTGCATGATGGACATGCCGGTTTCGAGGCCCTCAACGATGGCTAGCTTTTTACCGGCTTTGGATAGGTGCGTTGCATGTCCACCTACGACGCCTAGCGTCATCTTTGCTGGTTTCACCGGAGCCTTGCTTTTTCCGTCAATCGAAAGGTAAGTACGATGTAGGGCTTGTACTTTTCCTGCAATATCAGTAACGACAGCCAGCATCACCGGCCAGTAAGTTTCCGTGCTCTTATGAGGGTGTCGCGGTAAAAAACGCAATGACGCAGGAATTTCCGCTGTTATGCCGCGTGCGCGAAGATAGTGTTCAATGATGGTTCCGCCAGCGGGAAGGCTTGATTGCCAGAGCCGCAGGATATATTTCTGTAAGCTGGTGTCAGTAGATTTATGCGTGACAGGTCGGACATATTCATGGTTGTACACGCCGCCGTTTATCGCGCTCAAAAGCTCGCCCTGCGAATCTGGCGAACACCCTGCATGGCAGTAGTACAACTGTCGCCCGTCCTTTTCGATGACGCTTAGGGCGTTTTTGTATCCACAGCGAGGGCAATCTCTGATTAGGGTTTGGCGGGAACGGCGGAACTGGGTTGCGGCAGTATTTTGTACCATCATCATGCCCCGTGCACTTCAAGCCATTCTCGAATAGATTGCACTGGCCACGCGGTCACTCTCTCGGACAATTTCACAGGTTTAGGAAATTCACCGGATTTGACTTTGCGCCAAATAGTCGAGTTGGAAAATGGCACAATTTTTACTAATTGCGATTGGCGAATAAAGCCCGTTGCGGGCAGTTCGCCGTTAGTAGGAAGAGATACTTTCATGCTGGGTCACTCCATGTAATTAACCATTATAGCTTTACATGAACTGAAAAATGCAGCGGTGTGAACGCGGGGAAAATTACCCGTGTTCACGAAGCAAGGGTGATAGCGGCTTTGCGGCGGTTCTATGCTTTGTAGGATTTCTTCTTGTTAGGCCGGGACGGCATTTTTCCCAAACAAATATCTAAAAAATCGTGTCGTGCTTCTTTTATTTCTTTTTGCGACGTTTTGTCATACAGGGCATTTTTATCAAAAAAATTAGTCAGTGCTGCTTTAACGCTGTCGTGCACATCTTTTTCGTGTCGATTTTGAGCGCCGCCGTGGCTTTTTCCAGCTTTTTTTAATTGTTCTATACCAAGCTGGGCATTCATTGCCAGATAGGTAAGGCCGCTCCATAGCTCGCCATTTTGACAACCTAAAAGCGCGGCTGCTCGCATACTAATTGTATTTTGATGCAACTTATCTGCCAGTTCGGTCGTAAGTTTGTCGATTGCTTCCAATTCAACACGAACACTGGCAGACGTCGGTTGATTGCGTAACCGCCGGAGCCAGTTAAAATAGAACGTCAACTCACGATTTAATTTCCTGATTATCGTCTTTTGTGCGTCAACCGGTTGTTCCCAATACCCCAAGTGGTTCACGATTTCTTGTTGTTCCTGTTTATTAAACCTGACCGGAATCCGATAAATATCCGGCTGTGATTTTGGTTTTGTAGCTGTACCCATATTACCTCACATTCTGCCGTATAGGGATTATTTTCCAGTTTTCCCCGGCTTCGCAGGTCAAAATGAAATCCGTCCATAATTCCAAGGCAGCGCGGCGTTCAGTCATGTAGTCGTGCTGGTCATAAACTGCAACCAGTCCGCCAAGTGAGTGATTTAGGCAGCGTTCGGCAATGATGATGTTGACACCCAGCGCCGCAAGATGGCTCCGCGCTGTCGAGCGCAAATCGTGCGGAGTGAAACGGCGGCACTTATCGCCGAGGGCGTCACACAGTTTATTCAGCATAGAATTAAGCGAATGCTGGTTTAAATGAATATCCGCGCCATATTTCTCTATCCGGCGCGCTTGCCGTGCCGGTAGCACATAGCGCGAACCGTAAGCAAAGGGCTGCAACGCCGTGAACCAGCCAATCACCGCTGGCGTCAAAGGCACGGTGAACCCTTTGCCAGTTTTGGAGTTCTGGTCAGGAATAAACCACTCAGCCGTTTTAAAATCTATATGCGCCCATTCCGCTTTTATCAGTTCGCCGATACGGACGCACGTTGCCAGCAGGATTTTGACCGACAACGCATTTTGCTCGCCGATAGTGTGTACGGCTGGCAATATCTCCCGCAATTCCTCGGCGGTGAGTTTGAGTCGCTGGCGTTTCGGCTCCGCCTTGCCGATAATCGCCGACACGGAAATCACCGCGCAGGGATTAGCAATAACAACATGCCGCGCCACGGCGTGCTTAAAGATTTCTGAAATGGCGGTAAACACCAGTTCCGCTACGCTTTTTGAACGTCCACCCACGCTCTCGATTATCGCCACTACGTCGGCAGTGGATACATCGCGGGCCGCCAGTCCGCTCAGTTTAGGCAGGATGATACGCTCAATATGCGAGCGACGTTGATATATGGTGTTAGCGGCGAGGTGCGGGAATTTCTTTTCCATATAATCGGCAGCGAGTTTCCGAAAACTCATAGCGGCGGCGGTTTCCACCTTTGTCCGGCGTTTTTCACGCGCCACATCAAAGCCGCCCTGAATCTTAGCGCGGGCGTCCGTTGCCGCCTTTCGGGCGTTGGCAAGGGATATATCCTGATACCTGCCTATCGTGAGTTCACGGGGCCTACCGCCGAAACGATAACGCAGCACCCAGCTTGCCAATCCCTTCGCCGATAACGTGAAGGTCAGCCCGCCCCCGTCGGATTTTGCGACCGGTTTTCCTATTTTTATCCATGTACGAATCTGTATGTCGGTCAGCTTGTTCATACGCCCCCCAATGTGTAGCTAGAGCCTCTGGCTACACGTCTAGCTACACACGTTATACAGGATGCAGGGGCACGTTGTGAAGTGCTATAAAATGATAAAGTAAGGAAATCTGCGTTATTGACGATATTTATGACACGATATAAAATGCCAGAAAATGCCAATTACAATTACACTCGGCAACGTTGCCGATGGTGAAGAATTCCTTCTTCCCGATGAGACGTCCGATCAGCGTGGGGGTTGCCCACACGAATTTGAGGCCGTGTTTCGTAACCGACCTGGTGATGAAAACAACCATCATAGTTCCCTTTCGAGGAACATAGAAAATCGCACTTTAAGTAGTATATTGGTGTGCGACTGACCAAAGCGAAGAGCCGTTAGTACGACTCGTAAGCGTCATCTGAAAACTTCAAATAAAACTGAACATGCCGATTATGCCATACCAATAGGTATGATTCAAGCCCAGATCGTTACAATTATTATGTCGCCGTTACAGCCGCTTGAATGAATCGCTACAGTTTCAGCAATTCAACCTTACCTGGCAGCATGCGGCTATGCGGGAAGATCACGCGCACCGTCGTGCCTTCGCCGACCTTGGACGTCAGCAGCAGCTTGCCCTCGTGCAGCTCGGCATACATCTTACACAGCGGCAAACCAAGTCCCGTTCCCTCATGGCTCTTCGAGCGATGCACCTGCCCGAACACAGACAGCGCCTTCGATATATCGCCTTCGGCAATTCCGATGCCCGTATCGGCCACGATCAGCGTCATGTTATCATGCGTGTCCATGCGCACGGCCAGCGTAATGGTGCCGTTTTCCGGCGTGAATTTCACCGAGTTGGATAGCAGGTTGATCAGGATTTGGCGGATTTTGCGCTTGTCGCCCCACAGAATCGGCAGGTTCGATTCCACCGCCATCACCAGATGGATATTCTTCGTCTTGATTTTGCCGCTCATGATGCGCGCCGATTCATTGACGATTTCCGACACGTCGACTTTTTCCTCGATCAATTCCAGCTTGCCAGCGTCCCCTTTGGAGAATTCAAGAATGTCGCTGATAAGTTGCAGCAGATGCGACCCGCACAGATTGATATCGTGGATACGTTCTTTCTGTTTAGCATTCAGCGGCCCGAAATACCCCGAATTGATCATCTCCGAGAACCCGATAATCGCGTTCAGCGGCGTGCGCAACTCGTGGCTCATGTTAGCTAAAAATTCCGACTTCGCCTGACTGGCTAAAATCGCCGCCGCTTCCGATTCTTCAACGCGGATAATCTGCTTCGCCAGTGTCACCGAAAAGAACGACAGCACCGAACCCGAAATCGTAAACAGCGCCAGGAAAATAATATCCTTGAAGCGCGACTGGCGCCAGCTCGCGAGGAAGTCTTCCTCATCTTCCACCACCGACACCGCGATGGGCATGTTCTTCAGGCGCTTCACAGAAACGATCTTGAGGCTGCCGTCATTGACAGTTTCGCTTTTTTCTTCAGCACCCGTTTTCGGCTGGCTTGCCAGCCAGCGTTTCGACAGCGTTTCATTATCCGGGCTCGCATACGGACCGGAAACAAGCACCGTGCCGTCCGGCAACATCATCGACATGAAGCGCTGGTTGCCCGACGCGATGGAGCTGTAGAAGTCGGTAAAGAAATCCGGATTGATCGCCGCCACCACGATGCCACCGAACTCGCCGTTGAGTTTGTTATACCGGCGCGACATGATGATCAGCGAATTGTTATCTTCGGTGTAGTGCTTACCGATGAACACGAACGTGTCGTCCGCTTCGCGCATATGTTCGAATAATTGCTGGCCGACCAGCGTCTTGTGATAATCCAGCCAGTGGTCGTAGCCGCGCTTGTGTGCTGCCACCGCTACCGAACCGCTTTCATCGATCAGCGCGAGTGCGACGATCTGCGGCGTTTCATTAAGCCAGATTTTGAAATTCTGCTCGGTGTATTCCGGCAGGTTGTTGCCGAACAGCGAATTGAAATACTGGCGCTCGATGGCGCGGCGAAGCGACAGATCGACGCCAAGGAAAGTCAGCTCCGCGTTTTCAGCGAGGATGTGCGTCAGGCGCAGCGCCTTTTCGTCGCCTTCGGCCACGGCCTGCTTGTACGCATGGGCGCCCTGGTAGGCGACGATGGAGCAAAAAAGGACCATGATCAGCGCTGAGAAACCGATCAGGTATCTGACACGCTGCGAACTGGATCGTCCTTGCACGGATTTTATCATTGGGCTCAATTTATCCAAAGTGGCGGCCCCTCTATAATGGGGGGCACTAAATATTTACCATCATTATCTGATTTGGTTAAGATAGGGTGATAATATTAACAATATTTAGTTAATATCAGCATTTATTTGTCATACGAACGATTTGAACGCCGCGCCCTTGCTGGTTTTTTGCCCCAGCGCCCTATTGATTAACGCTTGTTTTTGTCCTCCTCATTCCCATACTCCGCCCTAACGTGCGGGACAACAGGAGTTTCCTAGCTTCCAGAGGGCCTGTGGAAAACTTTTTGGATTTGCCCATCCTAGCTGTTGACAAAGGCCCGTGAATCACCTAGATTGCACATCCTTCTGAAAATAATACTTTTATTAGTATTGAATTTCAAGAACTTAACTCATTAGAGCGCATAGGATTCAGTCATGTTTGCAGTGATTCGTACTGGCGGTAAGCAGTACAAAGTATCGAGCGGCGATGTTATTGCCGTCGAAAAACTCGAAGGCGCACAAGGCGATAAAGTCGAAATCGGCGAAGTGCTGATGATCGATAGTAAGCTGGGCGCACCCCTGCTCAACGGCGCCAAGGTGCTTGCAGAAATCGTACGTCAGTTTCGTGATGAAAAAGTCATCATCTTCAAGAAACGCCGTCGTCACAACTATCGTCGTAAAAAAGGTCATCGCCAATATTTGACCGAAATCAAAATAACGGATATCAAGGCATAAGAGAGTAGCATGGCACATAAAAAAGCAGGCGGCAGTTCGCGCAACGGCCGTAATTCAGCAGGCCGCAGGCTTGGCGTGAAAATCTTCGGTGGCCAGGAAGTTATTTCCGGCAACATCATCGTGCGTCAGCGCGGCACCAAGTTCCATCCCGGCACTGGCGTGGACATCGGCCTCGACCACACGATCTTTGCCGTCATCCCGGGCCGCGTAGAATTCCAGAGAAAAGCCAACGGCAAGACTTTCATCTCGGTCGTCAACGCCGCATAAGCGTTTCGCATCCCATACCAAAAAGGGCAGCCCTCACCGGCTGCCCTTTTTATTTCGGCGAATTGCCACCGCGCTACATCGCGAAGGCTGGGTGTGTCTCAGCCGACACTACGACACGTTCCACAAATCGAATTGCCACCCCCCGCTGCATAGCGGGGTTCGGGCTTGTGTTAGCAGACAGCATTAATGCGTGCTGGCACCTTGCCCTAAATTGACTCTTGCTGACTTTCCAAGCTGACGTTAGCATAAACTAAGCGGCTAAAAAACAAGGAGAAAAATGCAAATGTCAATAAATGTCAAGAGAACGCAAGCCAATCAGCCCCCATTACCCCCGAAAAACAGTCAAACAGCCATCCAACCGCTTAACATTGAATATTTTTTCTTAAAAGCGGGTAAAAAACAAGCGGTGACAAACGACCCCCGGCGGGGCAACTATTGACTAAACGGGCAATTGGTTCATCGCTGTGGTCACAATCGGTTCAATCCGAATCTTGCACCAAGAATTTCATGCGGCACTTCTCTTTGGCCGGCCTTCTGCCCCACGCTTACCAACGGCAGCGATTTAAAAATCGGCGCCGAAGCAGCTATCGTCACGAGTATGAACCCGGCGAAGGCCTGAACGCAAGGAACACATCTGCAAGTCTACGGCTTACGGGCCATCAGACCAGGTGGTACGTTTGGAGGGTTTCGCCTGACCGCCTGCACTACCTTGTGACTACGCGTGTGGGCTAGGGCGTTATCTTGCGATGATTGGCTGCTTACTTCGCCGCATCTGTTTTGGCCGTCGTAACATGGCTGCCGCCGGATAGTGTCATCGCGCTGGCGGTCACCACCTGTTCGCCGCTATGCACGCCTTCGCCGATCACGGCGTCGCCGTCTTGCGTCATGGTGACGGTCACGAAGCGTTTTTCCACTTTCTTCGTGTCCGGCTTATACACATAGACCCACGGTTTCAGCGATTCATCCTCCGACTTCGCATCCGGATAATGCACCGACGTCGCTGGCACTACCGTGGCGCTTTTAAGCGACGAGGCCAGTAACCTAATACGCATCGAAGCGCCGGGCCACAGCACGCGCTTATGGTTCGGGAACGAGGCCTTCAAGTGCACCTGCCCGGTCATGGCATCGACCTGGCTATCAACCGTCGCCAGCGTGCCTTCATCCAGCACCGCCTGATTATCGGTATCCACCGCCAGCACCGGAATCGGCTCCTTTTTAGCCAAGCGGTTCGCGAACGGACGCAGCGATTTTTCCGGCAGGCTGAACACCGCACTCACCGGCTCCATTTGGGTCACGACCACGATGCCATTGGCATCGGCCGCATGCACCATATTGCCCGCGTCGACCTGACGGATGCCCGTGCGCCCGTCGATCGGCGAGGTGAGTGTCGTGCGGCTCAGTTGTGTTTTAAACGTTTCGATGGTCACGTCATCGGCTTTGATGGTGGTTTCGAACTGGTGCAGCTGCGAACGCGTTTCATCGATGGCGCGCTGGTCGCGCTTGCCTTTGGCGCTCGCCAGCTTAATCAACGTAGCTTTGATCTTCGCCAGCATCGCCTGATCCTGGTTCAAATTGACGACGGCTTCATCGTATTGCATCTGGTAATTGCGCGGGTCGAGCCGTGCGAGCACGTCGCCGGCCTTCACGTCCTGTCCTTCGCGGAACAGTATCTCGCTCAGCTGCCCGTCCATCTGCACGTGCACGTTGACGGTCTGCCCGGCCTGCACCATCGCATTCGTATCCAGATACACCGGAATGTCACGCGCCTCTACCGGGGCAACTGATACCGGAATATAGTTGATCGTATGATCGCTAAACGCCCACACCATTGCCGTCGTCGCTGCCAGATACATCGCGAAGCGGCGGATGCGCCCGCGTTTGCGCGGCAGCTCGCGCCACACCCCGCCAGCCATGTCGAAGCGGCGTTTGCTGAACGACGAAGGGGTGCCGACCGCGCTGTCGGCGCGGTACGATGAGTAGAGCGATGCCTGAAGCGTCACGGCTGTTTATGGCGGTTATCGTTGCGGGTTTTGATCAGGATTTTGCGTTCATCCTGCTTCAGCTTTTCCACCACTGACACATACGCCGCATTCATTTTCGTGCGCACCTGCGAATACAGCCCGTCGAGTTCCGCCTGCTTGGCAAGGAAAGCAGCTTTATCGAATTTTTCCGCCGTCATGATGGCGTCGGATTCGTCATGCGCTTTATGAATTTTATCGCGCAAATCTTTGTTGCTGTCGGAGGCGGCTTTGAGCGTGTCGTTATACAGCTTGGCTTTATCTGGCGACAGCGTCGCGGCTTCAGCGGAAATCTGCGCTTTTTCCCTCGATTCGGCGAACGCAACACTGGCAAGCATGGTGCTCGCAAGCAGGGTCGCGGTGATCAGCGTTTTAGTGAGTTTCATGCCATTCTCCCTGATAGTATAACTGGTTATATTGGCGGAATCGTTTCTTACCTACTATATTTAGTAGTTCTATGCCCTATCGTTGTATTCCAATGGCGGTTTAATTCAATGGTTTTTTTACGACCGTTTCGCGCGCCCCAATTACGAATATCTGGACATCATTTGAAGGTCTGCTATAAACCCCTTCGATTCTATAGGGGTGTAGCTCAGCTGGTAGAGCGGCGGTCTCCAAAACCGTAGGCCGCAGGTTCGAATCCTGTCGCCCCTGCCATTTCTAAGTCCGGCAATGTCCGGTACAATCCATAAAGTATAGAGATTAGCACGTTTATAGCTGTTTATATGGCCAGTAATGTCCATGACGTATTATTGACATCCGGGGGTAATTAGGGGTAAATGTGGGGGTAGCTTTAAAAACCATTAGCGGAGTTACCCCCATGCCCCTAACCGATGTGACAGTGAGGACTGCAAAGCCTAAGAGCAAGCCGTATAAGCTATCGGATGGTGGCGGCCTATTCTTGTTGGTACAACCCTCCGGCGGCAAATGGTGGCGCTATAAATACCGCTTTACAGGTAAAGAAAAACTGTTGGCATTGGGTGGTTACCCAGATGTTAGCCTTGCCGATGTGCGGGAACGTCATTCGCAGGCACGCAAGGCATTAGCGGCAGGCAATGATCCTGGTGAGGTAAAAAAAGAGGCAAAGCGCCTCGCGGTTATCAAAGCTGATAACAATTTTGAGGCAATTGCCCGCGAATGGCATGAACAACATCGCCATGAATGGGTGGCTCATTATGCCGGTGACGTTCTTAACCGCCTTGAAACGCACATGTTTACCAAGATAGGCAATAGGCCGATAGCTGATATTAACGCGATAGAAATCCTTTCCGTATTACGTATTATCGAAAAATCAGGCGCATTAGATATGGCGCAACGCATGATGCAAACATGCGGACAGGTTTTTCGGTACGCCATCACTACCGGACGCGCTGACCGTAATCCAGTCGCAGACTTGCGTGGAGCGCTGAAAACGCCGGTACGCAAGCATCATGCTCACCTTAAGGCGGATGAGTTGCCAGAATTTCTGCAAAAATTAGCAATCTACGATGGCAATTTGCAAACCAAGTTGGCGTTAAAATTATTAATGTTAACATTTGTACGCACCACAGAGTTACGTGGCGCGGAATGGGGAGAGATTAATTTTGATGCCGCTGAGTGGCGTATTCCCGCCTCGCGCATGAAGATGAAAGACCCGCACATTGTTCCACTATCAACGCAAGCAATTGCAGCGCTGCGCGATTTGCAAAAAATTTCTGGTAATCGGCAGCATGTATTTCCCAACGAAAAAAGACCGATTACCTTTATTAGCGAAAATACCATGCTTTATGCCATATATCGCATGGGTTATCATTCCCGCACCACTGGGCATGGCTTTCGCGCCACCGCCAGCACTTTACTCAATGAGCAAGGGTTTGCTCCAGACGTAATCGAGCGCCAGCTTGCTCATTGTGAACGTAATAAGGTGCGCGCCGCATATAATCATGCTCAACATCTACCGGAGCGTGGGAAAATGATGCAATGGTGGGCGGATTATTTGGATGTTCAAATAAGTAGGAAACCTGAGCAAAACGCGATGCTTCAAGGAAAGAGTTATGGCAAAAAAAGAGATTAGTCACCCACAACCGATAAAATTTGCCGCAGATACAGTAGAATTATATAGGAAAGATAACAATGAATTGCGACTGCGTATTGCGGAAGCACTACTAAAGCCTATACCTAAAAAAAGGCGCGGTCGTCCCCAAAAGCAATTTGATATTAAAAAAATGGTTCAGGAACAACTTGCTCGTCAAAGCCGCGGTCGGCCAAGAAAAGAGAAACAGATTGATTTGCTTGTGGTTGAAAAGAAATTAAAAGCTGCATTTAATGTCAAGACTGCAACCGCAATGGTCAATTGTATGGTTGATGTTTATGCTGCTCAAAAAAATATATCAAAAACCCGTGCGCATAGCAATCTTAAGGGTTTTAAAAAGACCTTTTGCAATGAGCTTTGTAAAGCCAGAAAATCCCAAAAATTAGAACAATATTAGCCTCTATTTAATTCCTGTATTTCTGGGATAATGGCCATTCTAGGATTGCTTCATCACTAATTGGATGGAGTCAAATCATGGCGTATCGCTTAACCCTTCCTGAGACAGGTTATCTCAGGCTAGTTCACATAATTGGCAATCCAAAAGCCAATCCTCCTATACCGCCATTAATTCCAGTCGGCAAATCTACGTGGTGGGCGGGTGTAGCATCCGGGCGCTATCCTAAGCCGGTTAAATCTTTAGGGCAGCGCATCACTGCCTGGCGCGTTGAGGATATAAGGGCGTTGATTGAGCAGGCGGGAATATAAGCATGCAACTTTCTGCGTATGTATTATCAGCCCAAAAGTTAAGAAAAAATGGCTATTCTGCAATTCCCATCAGGCATGGCGAAAAACGCCCTGCTATTAAAGGATGGCAACAATATTGTAATGACATGCCACCACTTGAGCGTCATACAAAATGGTTACGCAGTTGGAATTTTGACATTGGTATCTGTCTCGGTAAGGCATCCGGTATCATCGCCGTCGATTACGATTATGACCAAAATGGCTTACATGAAAAAATACAATCAATTTTTCCTATTTCCCCTGTTGCTAAAAGAGGGGCTAAAGGCTTTACCGCTTTTTATCAATATACTGGCGAAAAATCCGTACCCTTTCATATCGATGGTCAAGTTATTGTTGAAATACTTTCGCATGGTAGAAACACAACCCTACCGCCTAGCTTGCATCCCAAAGGCATGGCCTATAGCTGGCTTACCTCACGGACATTAGAAAATGTACTCGCGGATGATCTGCCGAGTATTACAGAAAAACAAATGCGAACGGTACAGGCATTTTTTAAGTGTCACCATGTTCCTGCGGCAATTCCAAGTCCTTCAATGGAAATTAAGGGCGATGCAATTTTTGAGGCATTGTCGTATATACCGTCTGATAATTATTACACTTGGATTACGTGCGGTATGGCACTGCGCTCACATTTTGGAAATGCCGGTTTTCCTATATTTGATAAATGGAGTAGCAAATCCACAAAATACCAAGGTTCCATAAAAGCATTAAAAAAATGGGAATCTTTTAAAAATGGTGCTGTAACTATTGCCACCATTTTTCATTATGCCAGCCAATGCGGGTACAGGTCGCATATAGCACTCAATAAATAGCTGAGAGGTTATTATGACCATTATTATCGATAATACCCTTGAAGCTGATAAGCAGCGGATTGAGGCTGCAATAAAGGAAACAGAGCATAATGCTGGTGCTATCTGCGACAAAAAAGTTGTCGATTCACTTGCTAGAATATTGGATGCCGATAAAAAAACTTATTACAATTACCGGGAAAGAATAAAGAAATTGGGGATTATCCCGATTGCAGATTTAGAAAAGTATATTCGACAAGCCAGTGAAAGCGAAAATCCAACTCCTTCTATGACGGAGCAGTTGGTAGAGTTTGTTACATCAAGCGCAGAGTTATTCCATAATGAACAAAAGGAGCCTTTCGCTACTTTTGAAAATAATGGCCATAAAGAAACATGGGGTTTGTATTCCAATGGATTCAGCCAATGGCTTTCGCATACGCACTATAAGCGTACCAGTACTGTCCCACGTGAAAATTGCATAAAAGATGCGATTAATACACTTGCAGGCAAAGCAAAATTTGAAGGACAGAAACGCAGCGTTTATATACGATGCGGGAAACATCATGACGTATATTATATCGATCTTTGCAATAATGAATGGCAAATAATCGAAATAAAGGCTGGCCAATGGAATGTTATAAATGATCCGCCAATCAGGTTTATCCGAAGTTCCAGCATGCTTGCTTTGCCGCAACCACAACCAGGTATTGGCAATGTAAAAAATATATGGAAATTATTAAATATTCCGCAGGGCAAAAAACTTTTAATGTATGCATGGCTTTTAGAAAGTTATCGGTGTGATACCCCTTTTCCTATACTGGAGATAATAGGGCAACAAGGAACGGCAAAATCTAACACGCAGCAATATTTGCGCTTATTTATTGACCCCAATAGAGTTGATTTGCGCAGCGCCCCTAAGAATCGTGAGGATTTATTTGTGGGTGCGCAAAATTCCTGGCTTCAATGCTATAATAATCTTAGTCACCTTCCTCACGATATGCAGGATGCGTTTTGTGTAATGGCAACGGGTGGTGGTTATGCAACCCGTACTCTCTATAGTAATTTTGATGAAACGGCGGTTGAAACGACACGGCCTATAGCTATGAATGGAATAAGCGCACTTGCAACGGCGCCCGATCTTTTGGAAAGGCTAATTCCTTTTGAACTTGAACCCATTTCCGACAGAATAAAAGAGAGTGAACTTAAAAAATATTATGAGGAAAATAAAATCTCTATATTCACAGGTATTCTCGATTTATTTGCAGGAACTCTGGCAAAATTAAGTGATATTTCACTAAAAAATCTACCACGCATGGCTGATTTCGCTCATTTGGGTGCGGCACTCTATTGTTACGCAAAAAAATCAGAGCAAGATTTTTTAGATGATTATAACGATATGCTCACGGAGTCATTGTATCGTGGCCTTGATGGATCGCCCACAGCTACTGCTATTTTAAGTTATGTGGAAAAGCACCCAGAGGGAATTAACGGTACCGTGGGATACGTTTACAGCACAATGAAGCAACAAATAGACCGGCAACGGTTTCCTGAAACCACGCGGGGTTTTGCCGATGCTTTACGCCGTTCTATGCCAGCATTGAAAAAGGCTGGTATTATCGTGGAATTCAGCGGCAGGAGGGCAAAAGGTTATATGCTGCGTATTACGCAAAATTTTGGCCAAGGCAATGTTCACAATATTCATGATGTACATGGTGAAGGTTATGAACATGGATAATAAGAGAAAAATTCTGAATAGATGCCATATGGCTTTATAGTATTCCACTCCCCCGGTAACATTGATAATACAGGAGATAAACAATGCCATTTATAGAGGGACAATCAGGAAATCCCGCAGGTCGCCCGCGTGGCGCCAGAAATAAGGCCACATTAGCAGCGCAGGCATTGTTGGATGAGGAAGCTGAAACCATCACCCGCAAAGTTATTGAGCTTGCAAAAGCTGGTGACATTACTGCCATTAAGCTCGTTATGGAGCGGATCATCCCGCCGCGCAAAGAAATTCCTATAAGTTTTGAACTACCTTCGGTAAACCGCGCCACGGATTTAGCGGCGGCATTGGGCTGCATATTACAGGCAGCATCGTTAGGGCATATTACACTATCGGAAGCACAACAACTGGCATCGATTGTAGAAAATTACCGAAAAACAATTGAATTTACTGATATTGCAGAGCGTATAGAAGCCTTGGAAACGAGGGCAACCCGTCCACCGCAGCAGAGGGGCATAGTACATGAGCCGTTACCAGCGCAGGCTTAAATCACTTGATAAGCAATTACCGAAGCCGCCGGATTATCTTGATACGCTTAGCGAGGAGCAGCTTGAAAGGATACACCAATTCCTAGAATTTGCGGATGCAAATTGTATCGATGATAATGCATCAAAGGCGTTTGAGTATTTGGATAATTTGTCTGAACCTGACAGAAAGGAAATTATCAATGCTGGCCTTAATATGGGATTTTTACATTTTACAGAGCCTGCTAAAGAGTGAGAAGCATTATGTAAATGATCTTACGTTGCCCTAAAGGGTAGTCGCGGCGTTGCCATCTGCTTAAAAACAGCGAGTGTTTTTGTTGTTACATGTATTAAATTTCACCCGTAGCGATAGCGACGCACAAAAATACGCCGGGTAATAATCCTAATACATAACCAAAATCATACCATCCACCGCTATTAGGAAAGGCATATATGCGAATATCCATAAATATGCTGCCGATGAATGTAGGGACAACAAAAAAGCCATGAAGAATTCCTGCAAAGAATCCCGGCGGATCATATGCGTCTGGGATAGGTTGCGTTGCACATGCTGCTACCAATAGACATAAGCCAATTGTAATCAGCAGGCGACAAATTTTAGGATTCATCTCTGTGCTTAATTACAAGTGAGAGGTAATGTTGATTCTTCAAAATAAGGCAAAAGCGTCTTCTCAAAAAACTCAAATCCCAATTTAAGCCGTAAATCTGTCAGGATTTCCGCAACCGGATCGGCTGGTTGTTTGTCATCGCCTGTAGCGCGATGGAAGGTTCCATCGGCTTCGATTCGATACTGCCTGCTCATGAGATAGTGAGTGACGGTAGAACTTTTATCGGTCATCACGAATTTTACTGGATTAAAACCTATGTGGATATGTGCGCCATCGCATCCTGTAAGCTTTACATGGTCGGAAACATGCATATCAACTTGATATAGAGGTGCTTCATAGCGCACTGAGATGGATTCTTCCTCAATGGTATAGGTTGACCGACTACTGTATAGCCGCTCCGTTATTTCAACGGTTTTTTGATCCAGCATCCGGTTAAGCTCTGGGACCTGTCTTAGAACGGCGCAGAAATCTACCACCTCCTGCACGGCTCGCATGATGATTTCATTTTTTCTTGCCGCTTGTGTTTCTGCCGCGCGGTACACTGCCAGCTCTTTTTCTTCCTCGGATGAAATGCGGGTATGTATCGAGCGGGCAAGCTGAAGATAGCGCGGAATTGTTGCAGGCTGACCATTATACATTGGTATAATTTTATCGTCGTTGCGTTCATGATTAGCGGTAAGAAAATCGCCAGCCGTGGGCATATTTGCACTGATTGCTTGTTTCTTAAATAGCGCAGAAATTTTATTGGGTAGTAGCATAAAAGCCTCCATGTTGATGATAGCGTTAATGATAGGCTGAAAAAAGTATGGTAAGCTTGAAATGGGGAAGAAATGAAAAGTATATGCAATTGTTTGGTTATCATCAAATAGCTTATTAGTGCCTCAGTTTGAAGGTTAATGGCACTAGCCATGAGCAAACAATTTATAGATTGCTGCTCCAAACGCTATGATGGATGCCCACAATAAAAGCTGATCCGCCCCTTCCTCTTTGGTGCACCAACTACCAGTAAAGAATACTGCTGCAATAATAAATAGCGTCTCCATTAATTCACAACTCTACGAGAATTTCATATATTGTACATATAGCAAGTAAAGCAATGCATTGGCATACACATAGGAAGTCTGTGGAGATGTTTTTCTTTTCTGCATTCTGGCATTCCACGGACGTGCATAATGCTCAAGCATCTGTTTATAGGTTTAATTTAAACTGACACGCTATCATATTCAATCTAATTGCATGATGTCTGCCACCCCATGCCATAACCAGATTTTGTGGTATTACAATTTATAGGAGTACGTTGTTGAGGCGGGCGGGTATATAAGGGGGTTGGAACAAATACCGGCTGCGGCTGCAATGCTTGCTGATTATAGTAAGCGGCTTGTTGGTTGAAATAATTAGTCATACCACCGGCCATAGACATGCCTAAAGCTTGATTATCTGCTTGATCTTGGCTAACCGCCATCGTCGCCGCTCTTAAGTTTGCGGCAGTGATAGAAGCTAGTTGCTGTGCTTGCGCATTATAATCTTTTTTAGTCAGCTCGCCATTATCAAAGTGTTCTGCTAGGGGAATAATTTGAGCAAAATATTTTTCAAAAACTTCTTTATAATGTGGTGAATATTCTGAAAGCATTTTATTCAATTCTACTTCCTGGCATTGATGTATTTTTACCTCAGATTTATCCTTTGCCGTTTGGGCGCAGGTCTGCGGTATTATGTAGCAAACACACCTAGAATATAGGCCTTTTTCTGTTAGCTTTCAAGCATGGCAGAAACACACGTTATATCCGCACTGGTCACACGCCGTTCGGAACTGGCAGGTGAAATCGAACACACGCAACAGCGGGTAAAGCAGTTAATCCACGACCTTGAGAACCTCGACAGCACGATAAGGCTGTTTGATGGCGATTACCGTGTGGAAGCAATAAAGCCGAAGGGGTTCCGCCCTCCCGCTGATTGGGCAAGCCGTGGCGAAATGTCACGCATCATTCTGGACATACTCAGGCAAGCAGCCGAGCCGCTCACCAGTCAGGATATAGCGCGGGAATTGATCGTAAGCCGTGGGCTGGATGTTGCGGATGTGAAGCTGTTACGCAAGATGACAAAGCGGGTCAGTGTGGCATTGCGTAACCAGCGTGACAATGGGCTGGTGCAGTCAAGTCAAGCGGAGGGAATGTTTATGGTGTGGGAAGTAGCATAATAGAATATTTTATTTCTTAGTAGTAGCTTCAATTGCTAGCCTATCTTCTACAGCCTTTCTTGCTTGTCCTAAATAGCCAGACTGCACCCATTCTGAAACTTTATTCTCCACAATATTACGCGCTATTTCCGCTGGTGAGCTACCTACTCCGCCAGCCCTTGCGTTTACCATCGTTTGTAAAAAAGTCATTGTGTCTTCTGACACTGTGAATTTTAGCTCTATTCGTTTGGTGCTTCTGGGTTTCCCTGCCATATGCGATTTTCTCCAAAATATTTTAGCTCCCATTTTTCTGCCGAACGCCAAACACCTACAACTTGCCATAGAAAGGTAGGTACTATTATAATGGATAAAATATATTCGATAGCTCCATTCATTGGACTTCTGGCTACGCTGCTGTAAAGCATATCACATCATGCACTAAGCTCGGCAAAGTAAGAGGAATGATAAAATTAATCCAAAAAGATCGAGCAAGAGATAATTCCCCTGTCCAATGCTGGATCAAATAGTTTGAAAAACTCTTCACTATGCCAAGCACTACTTCATCCTTTTCACAATATTAATAAATGGCATATGGTATCATGACCTCAATAACAGGTTACAGAATTGCCATAGCCGCTGCATGTGCGCGGACGATTTGCATTATAATTTTGCATGATCGCATTGTAGCTTGCGGCAGACGCCGCCTCTTCCTCAGCGTCAACGGCAGCCCTCTGAGAAAAGATATTGTTAACATAAACAATAGCTTGTTTTTTCTGTAAGTCACCTTCACTAGATGAAATCTTTTTTTCATCCATTTGTTCATGTATAACTCGGTATTTGGCGTATAAAAGCTCTATCAAATCAGGATTAGGGTAGTTAGTTTTCGTATAAATTGGCAGCACTGTTTTATCATAGCAATCAGAAACCTCAGACCATTTCTTGAATACTTTTATGCTTTTCATTTGATCACATTGCTGTCCAGCAGTCACCGCATTTTTATCCATAATATCCGATGGACTTTCAAGGCCGCACCCATTTAACGCCAGCAATGCTAATGCTAAGCATAAATTCATGTTAAAATTCTGAAATGCATTCGTCATGTTACCCCCCTATTTATTCAATAACACCAGCGTTACCAATGGCAACTGGGAGAGTTTGAAAACCTGTCATTAGATTAGGTAGTGATAGCCTTCGATCTTTCGACCTATTGTATAACTATCACCTCCCCCAGCCATGCTGAGGAGTGCTTGCGGTCGCACTTAAACCGCTAACGACAGGGGTTTCAACGCCCCACGAACGCTATTGCGCTCACGAACTGGATGATAGGGTGCAATCAGGGAACGTCAATCGTAAATAGTGCTATGCGATATAATGTGATTCGTTATAATCCAAAGGAGTACTTATAATTCAAGCTGGTGCTTTACCTTGCGGTAGGAAGTCTCATTAAGATAGTCAGCCGCAAGTTTGGGGGTAAATCTGGGGGTAATGCATCTGGCAATAGCATGAGAAATGATTTATATTCAAATTGTTATGCGGTTGATATGAATCCTGTCGCCCGCCATTCTTGATAAATCCGCTTTCCAGCCATCAAACGGAAGGGATTTCTCAAGATATATTCAAGACTTGAAGTTCGCAACGCGAGTTCGAAAACATAAAAGCGATAATTGGCGTTTTTGCTCGATTGTCGCACCTCACGAAGAACTCGTAAGCTCTCGAACGTTACTATTTTAGAGCTTCAGGCGAAAACAAAAAGATGCGTCGAACGGCTATAACGCCCGGATGCAGCGCCCATACAACATCGCAGCGATAAAGCCAATGACATACACCAACCAGCCCAGCATCAGCACATGCGTGAATCCGATCTTCATCGCCAGAATCACCGACAGCACCGACGCCAGCACGCTGGTCAGCCCATTGACGCCCCACGCCCACGGAATAAACCGCGGGTTAATTCCCTGCACATGCGCCAGTCCAGCCGCGAACGGCACCCCCATCACAACGCCAAACGGCAGCAATGTCACGATCACCAGCAGCGCACGCGCCCAGAATTCAAACAGCGCTGTCGCCGACATCAGCGGGGGTACCGCCAACAGCCACAACCCGAGCAGCACCACCGGCGCAAGCGTGCCGAGGCGCATCAGTTTTTCCGGCGTCACCTTCAGCCTGCTGCGGAGATACGAGCCGACTCCGGCGGAAAACAACAGGCTGCCGAGAATAATCGCCAGCGAATACATCGGGTCGCCGAGATAAAATGAAAGCCGCTGCATCAACCCCACTTCAACCATAATGAAGCCAAGCCCCAGCGACGCGAAATACAACAGCAAAAACGGGGCGCCAGCGACCAGCAAACCGCTCGCGTTGAACATCAGTAGCGGCACCACCATCCCAACCGCCGAAACGACCGTGCTCATCACCAGCCAGTGGCGCAGCTGGCAGACCGGGCAAATAGACCCCGGGGCGGCGAGTGTGTCACTCATTTTGATATCCTGGAAAAAGAACGGGCTGTCATCAAAGCTCGGCCCGATATCGTATGGGTATCGTTCCAGCAATTTTACGCGCTCGTCTTCAGAGGGCGCGTTGAGCAAGCGCTTGTAGGTGGCGCGAACGCTTGCCAGTTGCGGCTGATAGAAGGAATTGACCCATTCCTCCAGCTTCAGCTGCAATTTAGGGTCAAACAGCTTCGGAAGATACACCACGGCTGCCGGTTTTTTCCAGAGGCTCTTCAGCGCCACAGTTATTTCCTGCGGCGTAAACGGCGTTTTTTTTACAAACGTCACACCCCAGAAACGGCCCGGGTAACCGGAATCTTCGGCAGTGACGAAAATGCATTTTTCCGGATTGGCGATGCCTTCGCGCTTGGCCGCCTCGATGAAATTGCTCGACATGCGAATCGCCTCGCGGGCCACGGGATAGGTCAGCCAGCGCATGCTGACCATTATGCCGTCGGGTTTAAGCGCGCGCAAATAATCCTGCATCGCTTCAACGGTATACAGGTAATTTTCCGTGAGGATATACGCGCCCGCGTTGCTGGCGGCATAGGTATCGATGCCGCTCATGGTGATTTTGTCGAAACTGCCCGGGTGCTGGCGCACGAAATTACGCCCTTCCGCACGGTAGGCTTTGACATCCGACCAGTGCGGCCATTTTAAGAAGTTGGCAAACTTTCCCATCATCAGATCATACGTGGCGGCATTAACTTCCACGGCTTGTATATGGTCGGTGGTGGTAAAGGCCCGGGCGCGCACAATATCGGCGCCGCCGCCGGTGCCTATGATCAGCACGTTGCGATTCTTCGTATTCATCTGGTACAGCAGCGGCAGCGACACCGCGCCAACCGTGTCCATTACATGGTGCATCAACGCTTCATCGACCTCGACTGGCGACAGCATACCGCTGGGCGCGAGTCCATCCTGTGTTAACAGCTTGCGTTCACCGGTCGTGGAGATATCGATGCGCGCGATGGGCGTCCACACCTGTGCCTCGATTGGCGGCGGCAGATTTTGCTCGGCAGCCTTTGCCACAAGGCTGCCAAGCTCCTTGTACTGCCCCGGCCAGTAGTTGATAAGCCGGTTGCCGACCACCGCGAAGGCAAGCGCTATACATACGGCAAAGCCGAGCGCATGCCACTGCCAGCGTGGCGCGAACGATGCCTGCAACACCAGCGATATGCACGCCATCAGCGAGCATAGCCACAGCAGCGTCGGCGCGCCCAACGGGCGCAGTAACAGCATCACCAGCACAGCGCCTGCGGCACTTGCCACCAGATCGGCGGCATAAAGCTTTTGCACGTGAGCACCGTAGCTCAGCAACAACAAACCCACCGCCATGCCGCCGCAGAAAAACGGAACGACCAGAATCAGGTTCGCCGTCTGCGAAAGTTGGGACTGGTGTGGATACCAGACGGGAATGTGGCTGACATAGCTCAGGCACAGCAGCGAAGAAACACCAAACAGCGCGGTAAATTGCATGATCCAGTGAAACGGCGGCGTCCCGCGATGCGACATCAGGCTCAGCACCACCCCTGCAAGCCCAAACCCCATCAGCGCGATGGTGACCGTGAAATAAACGATCTGGTTATAATAAAGGGACGACAGAATACGCACCTGCACCAGTTCCAGCCCCATTATGGCTGCCGCCAGAAACGCGATTGCCATGTACAGTTCTGCTCGCGCGGTTGGGGGCGTTTGGATTGGCAAGGGCAAGCTTCGAAATTTGTTTCTTTACAAGAACAAGCGCTAAAATATAGGCAATCATGTTGCTGGTAGCAAGCTGTTAATGCTAATCGATTTTCCTTATAGTACTGATTGTTAATGGCCGAAATTAATTGTTATTAATTAATCCTTGCGGTTTCAAGGCAGTCTAGTATAAAAAACCTATAAATAATTAATAATTTTGTCAAAAAATCAAGGATAAGCCATGAAAATCCGCTCTCTCGTCCTCGCAGCTGCCTTCGCACTGTTCACCGGCGCTGCGCAGGCAAACGCAATCAATTACAGCGGCGCCGTGGTCAGCATGGGCACCGTCCTCATCGGACAGACCGGCACGATTAGCAACCCGCTGGGCACCGTGCTCACCCTGCCTCACTCCATCAGCGTCGGCAGCCTGATCACCGGCAAGCTGCCGCAGAACGCGATCATCACCTTCACCTACACGTTCACCGGCCTGCGCAGCGGCGTTATCAACAGCACCAGCGGCTATAACTACACCAAAGCCGGCAACCACTACGCCGGTTTCTCCAACGGCGATTCGCTCACGGGCGTCACCAATTTCGGCAGCGTTAATGGTGTGTCCGGTACGGCGCTGGTCTTCGCCACCGCCGACATGACCGCCATCACCGGCGGCCACGCTTCAGGCACCACCACGGTTGCAAACTTCACCAGCCTTGCCGAATCCTTCGCCAGCGCCTTCCTCGGCTCCATCACCCGCAGCCCGCGCGGCACCGGCATCATCACTTACGTGGTCTCCAGCATTCCGCTTCCAGCTTCGCTGCCGGTGGTGTTATTGGCTGTGGCTGGCCTGTTCATTGTATCAAGCCGCAAAAATCGCGCGCTCGCCGCTTAAGCCAAACGTTTATATTTTAAGATGTTATTTGAGTAACGGCTTTGGCAACCTCCTGTTTGCCAAGGGCCGTTACCGTTTTTTCTTGAAATTTTATAAAATTAAATTTTATTAACCAAGTTACCTTTACTTCATGTCATATCGACCCCCTTCAGTGGGAAATGAGGTACAGGCTTCACCGGATCGAAATCCGGAGAAGTGCTCGATTGGCACTGTGGAGTTTTTCCCATGTCCAAGACGAAAACGATCGGCGACCTGACGGCGACCCTCTGCCCCCACTGTGGCAAGCACGTCGACCTCTTCAACGAGGGCCACGACCACCTGACGGCGGTCTACCACGACCCCAAGGCCACCGGGCTGAAGAAGTCGGCGACCATCCCGCCGGGCTACTACACCCGCGTGCCCGTCAAGGAAGGCCAGGAAGTGCTTATCCTCGACGTCGTGCTCGACAACCCGGCCAGCCTCGACGTCGGCCTCGTCGACCTGCCGTTCATCGGGAAGGCGATCGGGGTCAAGATCAACCCGCCGCTGCAGGCCTACATCGGCAGCGGCGAGATCAAGATCTCGTAAGCTCGCCAACTACTAACCCGCCGCCTTAACCAGCGGCCAAAACACTCCCCCTCCCCAAGAGGCGGGGGTGTTTTGCATTTTGGCGGCAAAAAACCCGGTTTTATCCGGTAAAAACGCTTGAAAACATTTTCAGATGCGGTATAAGGACGGCTTCCCCCTTGTTGTAAACGCATACATAGAATCGAACACCGATGGCCAACCTCAATCCCGCAAAATTCATCCGCGAAGTCCGCCAGGAAATGGGTAAAGTCTCGTGGCCGAGCCGCAAGGAAACCACAATTTCCACCGCAATGGTACTGGGCCTCGCCACCACCGCGGCTACGTTTTTCGTTTTCGTTGATTGGGCGGTCGGCACGCTGGTGCGCGCCGTTATCGGCATTTAGTTTTTAACAGGAGTTATTCGCATGGCATTCCGCTGGTACATCGTTCACGCTTACTCGGGCTTCGAAAAAAAAGTCGCACAGAGCATTAAAGAAACCGCCGCACAGAACGGCATCTCGCATTTGATCGAAGAAGTCGTGGTTCCGGTCGAAGAAGTGGTGGAAGTTCGCCGCGGTAAAAAAGTCGCCGCCGAGCGCAAATTCTTCCCCGGCTACGTCATGATCAAAATGGAACTGACCGACGAAACCTGGCACATGGTGAAAAACACCGCCAAGGTTACCGGCTTCCTCGGCCACGGCGGCAAAGGCCGTCCCGTGCCGATCACCGAAAAAGAAGCGGAATCCATCTTCGCGCAGGTTCGCGAGGGCCTCGAGCATCCGAAGTCGCAGATCAGCTTCGAAATCGGCGAGAACGTCAAGATCACCGATGGGCCTTTCGAATCCTTCGTGGGCCTTGTCGAAAGCGTCGACGACGAAAAATCGCGCGTCAAAGTGTCGGTATCCATTTTCGGCCGCGCCACTCCGGTCGATCTGGAATACTCGCAAGTAGAAAAAGTAGCGTAACATGGGCAACGCCAAACCGGTCGTGATCTACATAGAAGATCAGGACCGGTTTGATCCCAAAGGCTACGGTTTCAACTATTACGACCATATCAAATACCTGATTGAAGAATGCGGTTTTGCCGTGGTGCATGCGCATGACTATCTCAAAGTCGCGCAGGTGCTACGCGACCATCCCGAAGCGGTCGGCATCATCAGCGATATCGATACCCATACCAACGGCGCCGGCCTCAGTTGGTTCGAGAAATACCACGGCGAACCGGATGCCCTGCCAGTCGTTTTCGCCAGCAACATGCTGTCTTATGAACACCGCGCGATGGCGCTTGGCGCTGTCGATTTCGTGCGCAAGCCATTCTTCGAAACCGGCGATGTGATGCACCCCGAACGCCACGAGGAAGAAGCCGGATTCAAACAAGCCCTGACCGCCGCGCTGGACAAGCTCAAAGACCAGATTGAACGTCCGGTGATCGCCACGGGACGTTTTTCATAGATTTTCAGCCAACCGGTTCGCAATTGCTTTTTGGCGCTTTTTTCTTATAATTTCTGCTGTTCAGTCATTTAGGATTTATCCGTTAAAGGCCCGCTCAGCGCGCGCCTTTCGGCCGAATGTTTCATCGAAGATTTAATGTGAACCGGCAACTTCGCCGATTCACATGCGCATTCTCTAACCGAGGAGTTTGCTATTCTCGACAATCTTACGCCGCATCCCGGATACGCTGAACTCGACATCAGGCAGGGTGGAAGCAACCGTCCAACAGGCGCGTTGTTTTTTTGTACTTTGGTAATCTTAGCGCGACGTGCCCGTCGTGCTCATGCGTTCGCGTTGCCATTTCATGACCTGGGAGTTGCGAGCGTCGAAATCGAAATATTCGCCGCTTTCCCAACCACGGATAAAATCCGCCAGTGTGCGCAGCTGGGCGAAGCGCGCCAGCGATTTGCGTTCCCGAACGGCAGGCACTTCAAATCCGGCGCGATGGGCCAGATATTCCAACGCAATCAGCGATAACGTTTCGGTGCCGCTCAGCATCATCACATCGTGCTCCAGCCACCAGAAAAACCCGATGGCGGCGTGTTTGCGCAGCTGCAACTCGTTGTCCATGTGCGTCGCATCGGCAAAGGCCTGCGACAGCATGGCCCAGCGCTGTTCTTCGTCGCAGGCTTCGTGAATGACATGGTTTTCGTTGGCAACGATGGCCGGTGCAGGAGCGCGATCGCTCGGCCAGCTATTGCCATAATGCGTGCGCGCCTGTTCAAACGTCAGCACCCTGCCCTCATCACCGGCTTCCCGAAGGTGCTGATGCCACGAGGTGACGCGCTTTGCTTCATCGCGCACATGGTCTTTCTGGTTATTAGGAATAGGCAGGCGAATCACATACGCGTCCGAGCGGTGATGGAGTTGTTTAAGCCCGTCATTGTGCAATATTTCAGATAATTCTGTCACAAGACATATTGCATCCGCCACTTCCTCCCCGCGCGCCAGCATTTCTTTCACCGCTTTTGCGCATAGCCGCGCGTATGCGTCGCCCTGCGTCGCATTTTTTTTCCTCGCGATACCTTGCGCGGGACTTACATAAGGCTCTTCCAGCCCTTGTATTTTAAGTTGGTGCCTAGGCATAAACCATTATTTATCTTTGTTTTTCTTGCTATCCGCTATGTCATGCGCTACACAGGCGCTTCGCCTGATGCAATTATTCCTATTTTTTTCTTGCAATGGCGATAGGCAGCTTCTATAAGTCTGCCTCCCTTTAATGTAAAGGGAAAAAAGCATTGGGAGTCCGTGCGGCCCGTATTTAAGGCTTGATGCGGACGTTAACACCACTTGAGGAAGTATAAAATGGCTAAGAAAATTGTCGGTTATATCAAACTGCAAATTCCTGCCGGTAAGGCCAATCCGTCGCCGCCAGTAGGTCCCGCTCTCGGTCAGCGCGGCCTGAACATCATGGAATTCTGCAAAGCGTTCAACGCTGCAACCCAGAAAATGGAACCGGGCGCTCCGATTCCGGTGGTTATCACCGCTTATCAGGACCGTACGTTTACCTTCATTACCCGCCTGTCGCCCGTTTCTTATTACATTAAGAAAGCGACCAAGATTGCCAAGGGTTCACAGACCCCGGGTAAAGGCGCTACCGCCGGTAAAATCACGATGACGCAGATCCGCGACATCGCGAAAGAGAAAATGAAAGACTTAAACGCTCATGACGTTGAAGCAGCTGCCCGCATGATTCGCGGCTCTGCCCAGTCCATGGGCCTTGAAATTGTGGAGGCTTAAGATCATGCCACGCGTAGCAAAAAAGAGGAAAGGCCTCATCGCTAAAGTCGACATCACGAAGCGTTACAAGCTTGATGAAGCTGTAAAGCTCGTGAAATCCTCGGTCACCAGCAAATTCGATGAAACCATCGACATCTGCATGAACCTCGGTATCGACCCGAAGCAGACCGAACAGACCATCCGCGGCATGGTTGCCATGCCAAACGGCACCGGCAAAAACATCATAGTTGCCGTATTCGCCCGCGGGGAAAAAGCAGCGGATGCCCTTAAAGCTGGCGCTGATTTCGCTGGCGCAGAAGACCTTTTCGAAAAGATCAACGGCGGTTTCACTGATTTCGACCGCCTGATCGCCACCCCGGACATGATGGCTCTCGTCGGCCGTCTTGGTAAAGTACTGGGCCCGAAAGGCCTGATGCCGAACCCGAAACTCGGCACCGTCACCCCGAACGTGGTCGACGCTGTGAAAGCAGCTAAATCCGGCCAGGTTGAATTCCGTCTCGATAAAGCTTCCATCGTCCATGCGGGCGTTGGCAAAGCCAGCTTCTCCGAAGAGCATCTCATCCAGAACATTAAAGCGTTCATCGATGCTGTGACCAAAGCGAAGCCGAACGGTGTCAAAGGCAACTACATCAAGAAAATCGGCCTCTCTTCGTCGATGGGTTTGGGCATTAAGCTCGACCTTACCGACCTTGCAGCCGCTTAAAGGAGCTGACTCATGAATCGTGCAGAAAAAAAAGCTTCGATCGAAAGCGTCAACGCCACCTTGAAAGAGGCGCAGATCGCACTAGTTGTACATAATAACGGCCTCACGGTCGCACAGATGTCCGACCTCCGTGCTAAAATGCGTGCCGTAGGCGCTCACTTCAAAGTCTCTAAAAACCGTCTCGCCAAAATCGCGACCGTAGGCACCCCGTACGAAAATCTCGCCGACCTTCTCAAGGGCCCGGCGGCAATCGCTACGTCGGCTGACCCGGTTTCGGTTGCTAAAGGCCTCGTGGACTTTGCTAAAACTAACGATAAGCTCGTCATTATTGGCGGTGCTTTCGCTGGCCAGAAGCTCGACGTGAAAGCCGTCGAAGCCCTGTCGAAATTACCTTCGCTCGACGAACTTCGTGGCAGACTCGTGGGCCTGTTACAGGCTCCGGCGCAACGTATCGCAAGTGTGCTTCAGGCACCCGGCGGTGCAGTGGCGCGTGTTATCGCGGCTCATTCTACGAAAGAAGGCTAATAAAGGAATTCTGGTGGCGAGATGCACGCCGCTTGATACAATAAGATAATAATTTTACGTATTTAACTCAGGAGTATTAAAATGTCTGCTAACCTCGCACAAATCGTTGATACGCTTTCTGCTCTTTCCGTTATGGAAGCAGCTGAACTGTCCAAACTGCTTGAAGAAAAGTGGGGCGTTTCCGCCGCCGCTCCGGTTGCCGCCGCTGGCCCGGCCGCAGCTGCTGCAGGTCCTGCTGCTGAAGCACAGACCGAATTCAACGTTATCCTTGCTTCGGCTCCTGCCGACAAGAAAATCGGCGTCATCAAAGTAGTTCGCGAAATCACGGGTCTCGGCCTGAAAGAAGCGAAAGACCTCGTTGAAGCTGCACCGAAGCCTGTTAAAGAAGGCGTAAGCAAAGACGAAGCTGAAAAGGTCAGGAAAGCTCTCGCTGAAGCCGGTGCAACCGTTGAAGTTAAATAGTTTTACTTGATACTACAGCAATAAGGGGTGCTGCCACCTTCTAAAGAAGGGTTGGCGGCACTCCCTTTTTGCCGTTTATACGCTTACGATTTACGATTCCTACGTACGTTTTTTATAAAAGCCAGTTTTTAAAGGGGTTCCCATGGTGCAGGCTCAGCAGTCACGTCTGTCATTCACCGCTCGCAAGCGCATCCGTAAAAGCTTTGGTCGTATTGAGACCGTTGTGTCGATGCCCAACCTGATCGAAGTTCAAAAAAATTCCTACGACCACTTCCTCCAAATCAACATCGCCGCCGAAAAGCGCACCAACACCGGCCTGCACAGCGTCTTCAAATCGGTCTTCCCGATTAAAGACTTCGCAGAAACCGCGACCCTCGAATTCGTAAAATTCAATTTCGACCAGCCGAAATACGACGTGGATGAATGCCGTTCGCGTGGCATCAACTTCTCCGCTCCCCTTCGCGTGACGCTGCGCCTGATCGTGTGGATCGTCGACGAAGACACCGGCGCCCGCGAAATCAAGGACATCAAAGAGCAAGACGTCTACATGGGCGATATTCCGCTCATGACCGATAACGGCACCTTCATCATCAACGGCACCGAGCGCGTGATTGTGTCGCAGATGCACCGTTCGCCGGGCGTGTTCTTCGACCATGACCACGGTAAGACCCACTCCTCGGGCAAATTCCTTTACTCCGCTCGTATCATTCCTTATCGCGGCTCATGGCTCGATTTCGAATTCGACGCGAAAGACTTAGTCAACGCCCGCATCGACCGTCGCCGCAAAATCCCGGTCACGTCGCTCTTACGCGCGCTCGGCATGGACAATGAAACCATCCTGAACACGTTCTACGGCAAGACCACCTACAAAAAACAGAAAAAAGGCTGGGCTGCGAAGTTCAACCCGGAAAACTGGAAAGGCGTCAAACTCGCCAATGACCTCGTAGACGCGAAGACCGGCAAGGTCATCGCCGAAATCGGCAAGAAAATGAACGTCCGCCTGGCGAAGAAATTCGCTGAGGAAGGCCTCAAAGAATACATGGTGAGCGATGAAAACTTCGCTGGCAAATACGTCGCCAACGACATCATCAACGAAAAAACCGGCGAAATCTACATCGAAGCAGGTGAAGAAATCAACGCGGCCTCCATCGCCCTTCTCGACGAAGCAGGCATCAAGGACATCCCGGTTCTCGACATCGACCATATTAACGTGGGTGCGTATATCCGCAACACGTTGCTCGTGGACAAGAACACCACCAAGGAAGATGCCCTCATCGACATTTACCGCGTGATGCGCCCCGGCGAACCGACGACGGCTGAAGCTGCTGAAGCCCTCTTCCACTCGCTGTTCTTCGAATCGGAACGTTACGACCTCTCGGCCGTCGGTCGCGTGAAGATGAACGCACGTCTCGGCCTCGATTCGGCTGAAGAAGTCGGCATCCTGACCAATGACGACATCGTCGCTGTTGTCAAATTGCTTGTCGGCCTGAAAGACGGCGTCGGCGAAATCGACGATATCGATCATCTTGGCAACCGCCGCGTTCGGTCGGTCGGTGAATTGATGGAAAACCAGTTCCGCATCGGCTTACTCCGCATGGAACGCTCGATCGTTGAGCGTATGTCGTCTGTCGATATCGACACCGTCATGCCACACGATCTCGTCAACGCCAAGCCAGTTGCCGCAGCCATCCGCGAATTCTTCGGCTCCTCGCAGCTGTCGCAGTTCATGGATCAAACCAACCCGCTGTCGGAAATCACCCACAAGCGCCGCCTTTCGGCCCTTGGACCCGGTGGCCTTACCCGCGAACGCGCCGGCTTCGAAGTACGCGACGTACATCCGACGCATTACGGCCGCATCTGCCCGATTGAAACACCGGAAGGTCCGAATATCGGCCTGATCAACTCGATGGCGACCTATGCCCGTGTCAACAAATACGGCTTTATCGAATCGCCGTATCGCAAAGTCATCAGCGGCAAAGTGACCGACGAAGTGATTTACCTCTCGGCAATCGAAGAAGGCAAATACTCGATCGCACAGGCGAACTCGAACCTCGACGACAAAGGCAAATTCGCCGACGATTTGATTTCCTGCCGCCGCAACGGGGACTTCGTCCTCGTTGGCCCCGATGGCATCGACTTCATTGACGTAGCACCTAAGCAGCTCGTGTCAGTCGCTGCCGCACTCATTCCGTTCCTTGAGAACGATGACGCGAACCGCGCGCTCATGGGCTCGAACATGCAACGTCAGGCAGTACCGCTTCTGCGCTCGGAAGCGCCGCTCGTCGGCACCGGCATGGAAGAAATCGTAGCGAAGGATTCCGGTGTAACCACCGTGGCCCGCCGCTCCGGCACCGTCGACCAGGTAGACGCAACGCGTATCGTAATCCGCTCTTCGGAATCGACCGAAGAAGGCTCGCCGGGCGTTGATATCTACAACCTGATCAAGTTCACCCGCTCGAACCAAAACACCTGCCTAAACCAGCGTCCGCTGATCAAAGTAGGCGACATCGTAAAGGCTGGCGACATCATCGCAGACGGTCCGTCGACCGATCTCGGTGAATTGGCGCTGGGCCGCAACGTGCTCGTGGCCTTCATGCCGTGGAACGGTTACAACTTCGAAGATTCGATCCTGATCTCCGAACGTATCGTGTCCGAAGACGTGTTCACCTCTATCCACATCGAAGAATTTGAAGTGATGGCGCGTGACACCAAACTCGGCGCGGAAGAAATCACCCGCGACATTCCGAACGTCGGCGAAGAAGCTCTTCGCAACCTCGACGAAATCGGCGTGGTGCATATCGGTGCGGAAGTTCAGCCGGGCGACATTCTCGTAGGTAAAGTGACCCCGAAATCGGAATCCCCGATGACGCCGGAAGAAAAACTGCTTCGCGCCATCTTCGGCGAAAAAGCGTCGGACGTTCGCGATTCATCCCTCCGCCTGCCTCCGGGCGTGGCCGGTACGATCGTTGGCGTGCGCATCTTCTCCCGCCGCGGCATTGAAAAAGACGAACGTGCTCTTTCCATCGAAAAAGCCGAAATCGAACGCTTAGCTAAAGATCGTGACGACGAACGCGCGATCATCGAACGCTTCGTGTACGGCCGTATGCGCGAGTTGCTCGACGGTAAGAAAGCGACCTCCGGCCCGAAAGGCTTCAAAGCAGGTGCCGATATCGACGCCAAGACCTTCGAAGAATTCTCCAAAGGTCAATGGTGGCAGTTCGCGGTGAAAGACAACGCCGTTATGGCTGAAATCGAGTCGCTCAAGAAGCAGCTCGACAACGCCGTGTCGCGCATCAACTCGAAGTTCGAAGAAAAAGTATCCAAAGTACAGGCTGGCGACGATCTGATGCCGGGCGTTCTGAAAATGGTGAAAGTCTTCGTCGCCGTAAAACGCAAACTGCAACCGGGCGACAAGATGGCAGGCCGCCACGGGAACAAAGGGGTTATCTCCAAAATCGTTCCGGTGGAAGACATGCCGTATCTCGAAGACGGCACGCAGGTGGATATCGTGCTCAACCCGCTCGGCGTACCTTCGCGCATGAACGTGGGTCAGATTCTCGAAACCCACCTTGGCTGGGCGTCTGCGGGTATCGGTAAGCAGATTCGCGGGATGCTGGAAGAAGTGCAGCAAAATAGCAATCGTGCCGCTGCCATGAAACCGGTTCGCGAGTTCTTAGGCGACATGTACGAAGACAAGGACAACCGCAAGGAAATCATGGGCATGTCCGATGATGAAGTCCATGAACTGGCCGTAAACCTGAAAAAAGGTGTCCCGTTCGCAACGCCGGTATTCGACGGCGCGAAAGAGGAAGACATCGTCAGCTGGCTGAAAAAAGCCGGTCAGGCGACCTCGGGTCAGGTTACTCTGTATGATGGCCGTTCGGGCGAAGCCTTCGACCGTAAAGTAACCGTCGGTTACATTTACATGTTGAAGCTTCACCATCTGGTCGACGACAAGATCCACGCGCGCTCCATTGGGCCGTACTCACTCGTCACGCAGCAGCCGCTGGGTGGTAAGTCGCAGTTCGGTGGCCAGCGCTTCGGGGAAATGGAATGCTGGGCGCTTCAGGCGTACGGCGCAGCCTATACACTGCAAGAAATGCTCACGGTAAAATCCGACGACGTGGCGGGCCGCAGCAAGATCTATGAATCGATCGTGCGTGGTGACAACAGCTTCGAGTCCGGGATCCCTGAGTCCTTCCACGTGATGGTGAAGGAATTGCGCTCACTCGGCCTCAACGTAGAGCTTGTTGAGAAAGAAGTTTAATAGCCTTCGCCGGGTGCCAGACACCCGGCGAAGTTTTAAAGAATTGTGTGCTTAAACATCCGCCGATGCAGCGGATACCAAGGAGCGAATATGAGCAATGAAGTAATGAGTTTCTTCGGTCAGCAACTGACCGCCACTAAGCAGTTTGACGAGATCAAAATCTCTATCGCCAGCCCGGATAAAATCCACAGCTGGTCGTTCGGCGAAGTCAAAAAGCCGGAAACCATCAACTACCGTACCTTCAAACCGGAACGCGATGGCCTGTTCTGCGCCCGCATCTTCGGCCCGATCAAAGACTATGAATGTCTATGCGGCAAATACAAGCGCATGAAATACCGCGGCATCGTCTGCGAAAAATGCGGCGTGGAAGTTACGACCAGCAAAGTGCGCCGCGAGCGCATGGGCCATATCGAACTCGCTTCGCCGGTCTGCCATATCTGGTTCCTCAAATCCCTTCCGTCGCGCATCGGCATCCTGCTCGACATGACGCTGAAAGATCTGGAAAAAATCCTGTACTTCGAATCGTATGTCGTCGTTGAACCGGGCCTGACCCCGTTCTCCATTGGCGAACTGCTATCGGAAGAGCAGTTCTACGACGCGCAGGACAAATACGGCGACGGCACGTTTACCGCCCAGATCGGCGCGGAAGCCATCAAAACGATGCTGGCCGCTGTTGACCTGAAAAAAGAAAAAGAAGTCGCCCGCACGGAATTGACCGAAACTTCTTCGGAAGCCCGCCGCAAAAAACTCGTGAAGCGCCTAAAGCTCGTTGAAGCGTTCCTAGAATCCGAAAACAAGCCGGAATGGATGGTTCTCGACGTGGTGCCCGTCATCCCGCCTGAACTTCGCCCGCTCGTGCCGCTGGACGGCGGCCGCTTCGCGACTTCGGATCTGAACGATCTGTATCGCCGCGTCATCAATCGTAACAACCGCCTGAAGCGCCTGCTCGAGTTGCGCGCACCGGACATCATCGTACGTAACGAAAAACGTATGTTGCAGGAATCGGTTGACGCCCTCTTCGACAACGGCCGCCGTGGCCGCGTCATCACCGGAGCTAACAAGCGTCCGTTGAAATCGCTTTCGGACATGCTCAAAGGCAAACAGGGCCGTTTCCGCCAGAACTTGCTCGGCAAACGCGTCGATTACTCTGGCCGTTCCGTTATCGTAGTTGGCCCGGAATTGAAATTGCACCAGTGCGGCCTGCCAAAGAAAATGGCGCTCGAACTGTTCAAACCGTTCATTTACGCAAAGCTCGAAATCTACGGCATCGCGACCACCATCAAAGCCGCAAAGCGCATGGTGGAATCCGAGCGTCCGGAAGTCTGGGATATCCTCGAGGAAGTCATCCGCGAGCATCCGGTTCTTCTCAACCGCGCGCCTACCCTTCACCGCCTTGGCATTCAGGCATTCGAACCGGTTCTCGTTGAAGGCAAAGCCATCAACCTGCATCCGCTCGTCTGTACCGCGTTCAACGCCGACTTCGACGGTGACCAGATGGCCGTTCACGTGCCGCTGTCCATCGAAGCCCAGCTTGAATCCCGCGTGCTGATGATGTCGACCAACAACATCCTCTCGCCCGCCAACGGCAAGCCGATCATCGTACCGTCGCAGGATATCGTTCTGGGTCTGTACTACATCTCGCTTGAATCCGACGGCGAAGTGGGCGAAGGCATGATCTTCACCGACACGTCCGAAATGCAGCACGCGCTCGATTCGAAACAGGTCACCCTGCATTCGAAAATCAAGTGTCGCTTCAAAGCGATGCAGGAAGACGGCCAGCTCGTAACCCAGATCGTTTCAACGACTCCAGGCCGTATGCTGCTGTCGGAAATCCTGCCGAAATCGGTGAAATTGCCTTTCGCGGTTGTGAATAAACTCATGACCAAAAAAGAAATCTCCAACCTGATTTACGAAGTCTACCGCCATTGTGGCCAGAAAGAGACTGTGATCTTTGCCGACCGCCTGATGGCGCTTGGTTTCAAGCACGCAGCGCTCGCTGGCATCTCCTTCGGCAAAGACGACATGATCGTGCCGCAGACCAAAGGCAAGCACCTTGCCCACACCTTCGGCGAAGTGAAGCAGTTCGAACAGCAATACGCGGACGGCCTCATCACGATGGGTGAAAAATACAACAAGGTGATCGACGCATGGTCGAAATGCTCTGAAGTTGTCGCTGACGACATGATGAAAGAAATTTCGAATGTCGGCAAAAAAGACGGCAAGATGAAAGCCAAAGAGATCAACTCGATCTTCATGATGGCCAACTCCGGTGCCCGTGGTTCTGCAGCGCAGATCAAACAGCTCGCGGGTATGCGCGGTCTTATGGCCAAACCGTCGGGCGAAATTATCGAAACCCCGATTATTTCGAACTTTAAAGAAGGTCTGTCGGTACTCGAGTACTTCAACTCCTCGCACGGTGCGCGTAAAGGTCTCGCCGATACCGCACTCAAAACTGCGAACTCGGGTTACCTCACCCGCCGTCTCGTCGACGTGGCGCAGGATTGTATCGTCATCGAACGCGATTGCGGCACCTTCCGGGGCATTATCGCTAAAGCCGTGATCGACGGCGGTGACATTATCGTGCCTCTAGCGGACCAGATCATGGGCCGTACCTCGAGCCGCGACGTGCATCACCCGGTTTCCGATGAAGTCATCATCGGCGCTGGCCAGCTCATCGACGAACAGATCGTCGATAAGGTGGACGAAGCCGGTATCGAAGCGATCATGGTTCGCTCGGTGCTTACCTGCGAAACCAAAACCGGCGTCTGCGCCCATTGCTACGGTCGCGACCTTGCGCGCGGCACCGAAGTTAATATCGGTGAAGCCGTCGGCGTTATCGCGGCACAATCCATCGGTGAACCGGGCACGCAGCTTACGATGCGTACGTTCCACATCGGTGGCGCGGCACAGCGAGGCGCGGAAACGTCGAGCGTGGAATCCACGCATGACGCGACGCTCACCCTTTCCAACAAGAACATCGTCACCGATTCCAAAGGCCGCCTCGTCGTTATGAGTCGCACCTGCGAAATCGTGCTTCGCGATGAAAACAACCGCGAACGTGCACGCTTCAAAGTGCCGTACGGCGCGCGTCTGCTTGCGAAAGAAAACGACAAAGTCAAAAAAGGCGTGAAGCTCGCTGAGTGGGATCCGTTCACACTCCCGATCATCACCGAGCGCGCCGGTATCACGCATTACCGCGATCTCGTCGAAGGTGTTTCGCTCCGCGAAATCATGGATGAATCGACCGGTATCGCTTCGAAAACCGTAACCGACTGGCGCCAGCAGACTCGCGGTGCCGATCTGAAACCGCGTATTGCACTTCGCGATAAAAAGGGTGAAATCATCACGCTTGCAAACGGTCTCGAAGCCCGTTATTTCCTGCCTGTTGGCGCGATCCTGAACATTCAGGATGGCCAGGAGATCCATGCAGGTGACGTACTCGCCCGTATCCCGCGCGAATCGACGAAGACCCACGACATCACCGGCGGTTTGCCGCGTGTTGCCGAACTCTTCGAAGCCCGCAAGCCAAAAGACCACGCCATCATTTCGGAATCCGAAGGTATCGTGGAATTCGGCAAGGACTACAAAAACAAACGCCGCGTACTGGTTCGTTCCAAAGACGATGCGACTGCTGAGCCGATCGAGTACATGATTCCGAAAGGCAAGCACATCACCGTTCAGGAAGGCGACTATGTCCAGAAAGGCGATTTGCTGATGGACGGCAATCCGGTTCCGCATGACATTTTGAAAGTCATGGGCGTCGAAGCGCTGGCCCGTTACATGGTCAACGAAGTGCAGCAGGTTTACCGTCTGCAAGGCGTAGGCATCAACGACAAGCACATCGAAGTAATCGTGCGCCAGATGCTGCAGAAAGTGGAAATCGACAACGCAGGCGAAACCACCTTCCTCGCTGGTGAACAGGTCGACCGCGAAGAGTTCGATGCAGTGAACGACAAAACGATTGCAGAAGGCTACAAGCCTGCCACCGCATCGCCAGTCCTTCAGGGTATCACCAAGGCTTCGCTCCAGACCCACTCGTTCATCTCCGCCGCGTCGTTCCAGGAAACTACGCGAGTTCTTACCGAAGCTGCCGTCTCGGGCAAAGTCGACGAACTCTCGGGCCTCAAGGAAAACGTCATCGTCGGCCGCCTCATCCCGGCGGGTACCGGTGCTGCCGTCATGCGCCTGCGCAAGATCGCAAGCGACCGCGAGAAGAAAGCCATTGCCGAAGCGGAAGCTGCGGCAGACGCAAGCAACGACAATCCGTTGCTCGGCGCCACGGGCTCCTAACAAGGAAAAAGCCGGGGATTATTCCCCGGCTTTTTTTTCACGCATATGAAACACGCCCCCCACTATCTCTTCGGTAACCACGCGGTGCTCGCCGCGGTGGCAAACCCCATGCGCAAAATCAAGCGCGTCATGGTGACTAAAAGCACGCAGGCCGAGCTCGGCCATCATTTCGCGGGCTTTAAAAACCTGAGCATCATCGAAGGCCAGAAGCTCGACCACATGCTACCGCCGGGTTCGGTGCATCAAGGGGTTGCCATCGAGTGCGAGCCCCTCGCCCAGCCTTCGCTACAACACTTTCTCGCCGACCATGCCGACAAGCCTTTGCTGCTGCTCGACCAGATTTCCGACCCGCATAATATCGGCGCCATCCTGCGCTCGGCGGCCGCCTTTGACGTGGGGGCGGTGATCGCCACCGACCGCAACGCACCGGGCGAATCGGGCGTCATGGCCAAGGCCGCCTCCGGCGCGCTGGAACTCGTGCCGCTCATCACCGTCACTAACCTCGTCCAGTCCATCGAGATCATTAAAAAATCCGGCTACTGGATTGCCGGGCTCGATGGTAGCGCCAAGCAAACGCTGGCCGAAGCCAAGCTCGATGCTAAAACCGCCCTCGTGCTTGGCGCCGAAGGTTCGGGCCTGCGCCGCCTTACCACCGAGCATTGCGACTTCCTCGTCAAACTCCCGATGTCGGACCGGATGGAATCGCTCAACGTCTCCAACGCCGCCGCCGTGGCCCTCTACGAGCTGTTCACAAAACGATGATACGCAGGCTGGTCTACCGCAAAAAAGGCAAAGAGCCCGAATGCGTTAGCGACTTCCTGGCACGCACGAGCCCCACGCACCCGTCATTCGCCAAAGAAATGAGCCGCCTTCGCCGCCCCGAGATCGACGACCACGCGCTTCAGGCCTTATGCCAGCATTTCGCCGCCGGCGTGCAATACGTGTCCGACCATTACGGCGCAGCGCCGAGCACCATCGGCTTTACCGATTGCCTCACCTCTGATGAAGCGCCGCTGGCCAATCCCCACGACCCGTTCGCCCTCGAAGAAGACGGCAACATGATCGCTGCCATCTACGACCCCGATGACCAGTCCATCACCATCAGCCGCGCACTGCTCAACGGCATGCTGACCAATGACGACCAGGCCTATTTCGCCGACGATTTCCGGCAGGAATACCCCGTCACCGCGCAGCAATACATGTTCCTTCTGGGCGTCGAGGAAGCCTATCACCACAAGCAGAAATTCGGCGGCTCGAAAGCGCAGCGCAAAGGCTTCTACACCATCGATTCACGCCTGAGTGAGAACGCCAGCCACAGGGACGACCCGCACGAAAGCGAAGTCCGCCGCATCGTGCTTGAAGTCGCCCGCGATGTCGGTATCATCAGGCATCAATCGCGACGCATGCTGTAATATGAAACGCTTCCACATCTCCATTTCCGTTGACGATTTCGCCGCCTCCATCGCCGATTACAGTGAACGTCTGGGCACGTCGCCCTCGATTGTGAAAGACAACCGCTACGCGCTATGGCGCACCGATACGCTTAATTTTTCCATCAGCCAGAAACCCGACCAGCCGGCAGGACTCGTGCGCCATATCGGCTTTGAAGACGACGATGCCACAGGTTTTAGCGAAAGCACCGACGTGAATGGTATCATCTGGGAAACATTCTCCAAAGAAACGCAGGCCGCCGAAATTCGCGACAAAATCCCCGGCGCCACCGTGCTCAAAGATGAGTGATATCAGGTTGCTCACCATCGCCGACGTGAAAGCCATGCGCGGCCTACGCTTGCGTGGCCTCAAAGACCATCCCGATGCTTTCTTAGACGATTTCTCCGAAGCCGCACAGTGGCCGCTTGCGCGCTATGAAACATGGTTCGGCAATGGCTGGATCGCCGGTGCGTTTATCGCCGGTGAGTTGCTCGGCATGTCGGGTCTGTACCGCGAAAAGGGTGCACGCATCCAACATAAAGGCGTCGTCTGGGGCGTGTATGTCGCCCCTGAGGCGCGCGGGCATCAATTCGCTTTCCAACTAATTTCCCTGCTTTTAGAGCACGCAAGCGCCGCCGGTCTTGAGCAAGCCATGCTCAGCACGAATTTGGCCAGCGCCAGCACCGTCGCGCTATACCAGAGCCTCGGCTTCGAACCGTGGGGCGTGGAAAAGCGCATCATGAAGCTCGCCGATGGAAGTTACATCGACGATGTGGTAATGACAAAGTACCTCAAACCCTTGGACGTATAATGGCCTTTTCCTCGCTTCGCGATTTCATCGCGCATTTAGAAAAACACGGCGAGCTTATCCGCGTGAAAGAGCCGGTTTCGCCTGTGCTGGAAATGACGGAAATCGGCACGCGTTTGATCGCTGAAGGCGGCCCCGCCGTGCTGTTTGAAAACGTCGTGGGCTACGACACGCCGTGCCTGATCAACCTGTTCGGCACCATCAAGCGCGTGGCATGGGGCATGGGACGCGAGCCGCATGAGCTGCGCGAAGTCGGCAAGATGCTCGCTTTCATGAAACAGCCCGAACCGCCCGGCGGCTGGAAAGAAGCCTTCGACATGCTACCGATGCTGCGCACCGTCATGGCGATGAAGCCCAAAACCGTGAGCCGCGCGCCGTGTCAGGAAGTCGTCCTTACCGGTGACGATATCGACCTTTCCAAGCTGCCCATCCAGACCTGCTGGCCCGGCGAGCCTGCGCCGCTGATTACGTGGCCACTTGTCGTTACCAAAGGGCCTACCGACGACAAGGAAGACAATTTCAACCTCGGCATTTACCGCATGCAGGTGTTGGGCAAAAACAAAACGCTGATGCGCTGGCTGAAGCATCGCGGCGGTGCGCAGCAGCACGCGCGCTGGGGCAAACAAAAGCGCGAACCTTTCCCGGCTGCCGCCGTCATCGGGGCCGATCCGGGCACCATCCTTGCCGCGGTCACGCCGATTCCCGATACGCTGTCGGAATACCAATTTGCCGGGCTTTTGCGCGGCACTAAAGTCGAGCTGGTCGACTGCAAAACCGTTCCGCTCAAAGTCCCGGCGCAGGCAGAGATCGTGCTCGAAGGTTACGTGAGCCTCGAAGATTACGGCGACGAAGGCCCGTACGGCGACCACACCGGCTATTACAACTCCGTTGAGCCCTTCCCTGTTTTCACCATCACCGCCATCACCCGGCGCGAAAAACCGATTTACCTCACCACTTACACGGGACGCCCGCCCGACGAACCCTCGGTGCTCGGCGAAGCGCTCAACGAAGTTTTCATTCCGCTACTGCAACAACAATTTCCCGAGATCGTCGATTTCTGGCTGCCGCCGGAAGGCTGCTCGTACCGCGTCGCCGTGGTCTCGATCAAGAAGGCCTATGCTGGCCATGCCAAGCGCATCATGATGGGCGTGTGGTCATTTTTGCGCCAGTTCGTCTACACCAAATGGATCATCGTCGTCGACGATGACATCAACTGCCGCGACTGGAAAGACGTCATCTGGGCCATGTCCACCCGCATGGACCCGGTGCGCGACGTTACACTTATTAGCAACACTCCTATCGACTATCTCGACTTCGCCTCCCCTGAATCCGGGCTGGGCGGCAAGATAGGGCTGGACGCAACGAATAAATTGCCGCCCGAGACCCACCGCGAATGGGGCAAGGAAATCTCTATGGAACAAGATGTTATAAATAAAGTATCTGACATTTGGGACAAATTGGGACTACCCGGCACAGGAAAACCTGTCTGGTAAGCGGTTCTTAACGGTTCAGCGCTATACTCACCTTATATGCAAACGACGACCGCCCCTATGACCCGCTATAATGAACTGCAGAGCGATATGGTTTATGCAAAGCAAGCCTTCTTGCTCATGCAGAAATACACTATCTCGCCGGCGCCGGAAAACTATGCCGTGTGGTTCCACTATGCGATGGGCGATAACAAAGACCTCGTGCGCGAAGTCGACAACGTCATCAACAACAATCTCGAATTCACGCAGGTCACCTGCTCGTACTTTCATAACAAATTCATCATGGCCACCCGCAACCAGAAAATGGTCGATGAAGCGGCGATGAGCGCGCAGAAAATCATCAGCGAAGTGCTGAAAGTCATCAACGAGTTCGGCAGCGAAACGCAAAGCTATCACCAGGATGTGGACGGATACCTGACCACGATTTCCGCGCAGGCAGAAAGTTCGGGCATCGGCGCGGTGGTCAAAGACCTGATCAGCGCGACCTCGAATCTGAAAAAGAAAAGCGAGAGCATCAATAAGAAGCTCGAAGAATCCAGCCAGGAAATTACCACGCTGAAGAAGGATTTGAAACAGGTCACCATCGAAGCGCAGCGCGACTTCCTCACCGGTGTCTACAACCGCAAAACTTTCGAAAAATACGTCGACGACCAGATCGAAATCGCGCGTCTTAAAGGCAATCAGGATCTGTGCCTGATGATGATTGACATCGATCATTTCAAGCAGTTCAACGACCGGTTCGGCCATCTGCTCGGCGACGAAGTGCTCAAGATCGTGGCCAAGACGCTGACGGAAATCCTCAAAGGCCGCGACATCGTGGCGCGCTTCGGGGGCGAAGAATTCGTGGTCGTCCTGCCGGAAACGCCGATTGAAGGTGCGATGAAAGTGGCTGAAATGACTCGTCTTGCCATTGCCGGCAAGGAATTGAAACGCAAAGATACCGGTGAAAACTACGGTTCGATCACGGTGTCGATGGGGGTATCGCGCTTCCGCCCGGAAACCGACACCCTGCCCCTGCTGATCAAGCGCGCCGACGACGCCTTATACGCGTCGAAACATAATGGCCGCAATCGCGCAACGCGCGAATCCTGACCCCCTTGCAGGGGAGCCTGGCTAATCATAGGCCGGGTGAAAATCCGTGGACCATCCGCCAGTGCGCGCACCATCATCTGTAAACTCCACCCATACATTTATTTCGTATCCGGTATGGATTTTATACTATGATAGGGGTTCCCCCGGAAGTCTAAAAGATTTGCGACATCGAGTCCGCGAATTACAAACCCCTTACGCGCAGAACATGCCGCCGTTGATGTGCAGCGTCTGGCCGGTAATGTAGTTCGCCTGATCGCTGGCGAGGAACAAGGCGCCGGAGGCGATCTCGTCGGGGGCGCCCATGCGGCCCATCGGGATGTTCTGGCTGATACGGGTTTTCTGCTCGTCGCTGAGCACATCTGTCATATTTGTCGCGATAAAGCCCGGGGCGATGCAGTTGACGGTGATGCCGCGCGAGGCGATTTCCTGCGCGAGCGACTTGGCCATGCCGGTCACGCCTGCTTTCGAGGCGCAGTAGTTCATCTGCCCGGGATTGCCGGTCCAGCCGACCACCGAGGTGATATAAATGATGCGCCCGTAGCGGCGTTTGACCATGCCACGAAGCGCGGCGCGGGTCATTTTGTAGCTGGCGGTGAGGTTGATATCGATCACCTGCTGCCATTCTTCGTCCTTCATGCGCAGCGCAAGGTTGTCTTTGGTCACGGCGGCGTTGCAGATGAGGATATCGAGGCCGCCGAGTTTCTCTTCGGCTTGTTTGACCAGCTCTTCGACCGTGTCGAGTTTCGACAAATCGCAGGCGATGGGGATGGCACCCGCAAGTTCGGCCGCGAGCGCGTCGAGCTTTTCCTGGCGGCTGCCGGAGATGGCAAGCTGCGCACCATTGGCGTGCAATGCTTTGGCGATGGCCCCGCCGATGCCGCCGGTGGCGCCGGTGATGAGGGCTTTTTTACCTGCGACTGAAAAACTCATGCGATGGATTCCTTTACGTGGATTGATAGGATGGGCGGCTTACGCCATGCCCGAGCCCCAGCCGATTTTGTCGGAGGCGACACGCGAGACGTGCGAATGTTTCCCGCCGCGACTGCGTTCTTTGGGTTCGCCGAGGGAGGCGAGCGTGGCCGCATGGGCTTTACAGAACCAGTCGCCGATCAGCTTGCCATCGTTTTCCAGCACTTCCCAGCTTGGCTTGTTTTCGTCGAAAGGGCGCATGATGGTGATGGTGTTGCCACGCGTCACGGCGGCGTAGCCTTCCGGCAAGCCGGGCTGGCAGGCGAGCGTGTCGGCGTAGCTCGCGGCATAATCGGTGGCTTCGCTTTTGCGGTAGTCCAGCTCGGCCATTTTGGAATTATCGATGGTGATCTGCGTGCGCAGCGTGTTGTTTTCAATGGCGAGTACCGCAACCGTGGCTTTCAGCCCGTGGGCGTTTTGCGTGCGGTTAATGAAGTAGGTGGCGGCCATGTTATTCAACTTTCGCAAAGGCTTCCATATCGGCGGGAGTGCCGACATTGAACGCTTCCATGTCCGCTTCAATGCGTTTGACCAGACCGCAGAGCACTTTGCCCGCGCCGATTTCGACCACGCGGCTGATGTGGTTTTTCTTCAGGAACTGCATTGATTCGCGCCAGCGCACCATGCCGGTGACTTGATCGACAAGCAGGCGGCGCAGGATTTCCGGATCGGATTCGGCACTTGCGGTAACGTTGGTGACAACCGGCACGACGGGGGCCATGAATTTCGCGGCACCGAGGGCTTCGCTCATTACGCCTGAGGCGGGAGCCATCAGCGGGCAATGGAACGGTGCGCTGACTTCGAGCATGATGGCGCGCTTCACGCCTTTGGATTTGGCGATTTCAATGGCGCGCTCCACGGCGGTGCGTGCGCCGGAGATGACGATCTGGCCGGGAGCGTTGTCGTTCGCGACGCAGCAGATTTCGTCCTGGGCTGCGTCTTTGGCGATCTGTTCGGCGAGGTCGAAATCCGCGCCAATTAATGCCGCCATCGCACCGCGCCCTACCGGCACGGCGGCTTGCATGGATTTACCGCGAATACGCAGCAGGCGCGCAGTATCGGTGAGCGACAGCGCACCGGCGGCACATAGTGCTGAATATTCGCCGAGCGAATGGCCCGCGACATAGTTGGCGTAATCGGACACTTTGAAACCGAGTTCGGTTTCCAGCACGCGAAGCACGGCAATCGACGTCGCCATGATGGCGGGTTGCGCGTTTTCGGTCATGGTAAGGATATTCTGGGGGCCGTGGAAAATGACAGCCGAGAGTTTTTCGTTCAGGGCGCTATCGACTTCTTCAAACACTTCGCGCGCGGCTGCGTATTGGTTCGCCATCTCTAAGCCCATGCCGACGACCTGCGACCCCTGCCCGGGGAAAAGCAGTGCTTTTTTCATTTTCTGTCCTTTTGGTTTCTCTGGGTTTTCCATCATATAAAGGCGGAATAAATAGTGGAGTTGCTAATTATTGGCAACGGTTATTGTGCAGGCTTAATCCCCTTAGACGCATTGTCACCCCGCATGACGGGGGCTGTGAAGAGCGTGGGCGGACCCTGTCATGCGACGGGGTGACAGTTATGGGAGAGGTGGTCAATAGCGAACCGTTCAGAGCCTGTATTAATTTATATTATACAATATTTTAGTGGTTTTCGGCGTGTTTACCTTGCTTTCTCTTGACATTTCTTGACATTTTGTGCGCCTTGCCGATTGCTGACGTTAGAATAATTACTAATAAACCATAAACTTAGCAAACCCGGAAGGGTTTTGCGACTTGACGGAAACGCGGCATTTCCACCTTTGCACTTGCCTTTCTCCCAAATCCGGCTATTGGTAACGCCCCCTTTACAGGGGCCTGTAGGCCGGTTATCGCAGATCACACCGGAATACGAAGGATTTTCAGTGATTTGAATCAGGAGATCAAGTATGCCTTTCTATGAAAGCACCTTTATTACCCGCCAGGATTTATCCCGTGCGGACATCACAAAATTAGCCGATAGCTACACCGCCATCGTTGAACAGGGCGGCGGCAAAGTCGTTCGCAACGAATACTGGGGTCTTCGCAACCTCAGCTACCGCATCCGCAAAAACCGCAAAGGCCACTACAATATGCTGGCTATTGACGCGCCGATCGCCGCGGTGAAAGAAATGGAACGCAACATGGGCATCAACGAAGACATCATCCGCACGCTGACCGTTCGCCTCGACGAACTCGAAGAAGGCCCGAGCGTCATGATGCAGCAGGCGCGCTCGCGCGATGACTACCCGGCAGAAGGCGAAACCGCACCGGAAGTCGCCGTCGCTGCCGTTGCTGCTCCCACCGAAGAAACTCAAGCATAATAGGAACCATATATGGAACGTGCACAGCAATCCGACAGCGCAGGCCAGGGCCGCAAAGTCTTTTTCCGCCGCAAAAAAACCTGCCCGCTCTCCGGCGCCAACGCCCCGAAGATCGACTACAAGGACGTTAAACTCCTCCAGCGCTTCGTGTCCGAACGCGGCAAAATCCTGCCGAGCCGCATCACCTCTGTTTCCCACAAGAAACAGCGCGTACTCGCTACCGCTATCAAACGCGCCCGCAACATCGCTTTGTTACCCTTCGTGACAAAGTAATCGTTTCGTGCTAGGTCAAAGGGCAAGGTGCCGCCGCACTTTGCCCTTTTTCATTTTCATAAGCATCCGACCATGCCTGATAAGGCCTTAGTTACCGCTCTCGTTGCAGGCCTGCTCAGTAGCGGTTTATTCCTCGTCGTCTTCGGCGCGGGGCTTGGCTTCCTGTTTATGTTTTTGCCGACGCTGCCCTTGTTTTTCTTAGGCTTAAGCCGGATGGGCTATGGGTATAAGCGCTCGCTGACGGCAGCACTTGCGGGAGCCGCAGGCATCATTACGGCGGTGGCGGGTCCGGCGTCGGCGGCGTTGTACCTCGTGTTCTTAGGCCTTCCGGCAGCGTATTTCTGCCGCAAAGCGCTGCTGCATCTGCCTGCTACTGCGGGCGTCGATATGTTCTGGTATCCGCTTGGCCTGATTATTTTGAAACTCAGCCTCTGGGCCAGCATGCTGGTGGCGCTGATGACATGGTATTACGCGAGCCTGCCCGGCGGGCTGCCGCAATTGCTGACGCAGAATATCCGCGAGGCGTTTACCGATTTACAGGGGAATTACGGCGATATTATCGAGAGTATGGCCAGCGCATGGTCGTTTTTGATGTTCCCGATCACTATCTGGCTGTGGGGAATGCTGGTGTTTGCTCATGCGTGGATCGCCAACCGGATTCTGGTAAAGCAGGACAAGCATGTGCGCCCTGACATGGTATTTAAGCCGTTCGTGATTCCGAGCTGGGTGCTGAGCTTGCTGGCCATCTGCGCGCTAGCCTCGCTGATCGGCAGCCCGTCGATGAGTTTCCTGGGCAAATCCACGCTGTTATCGCTGATGCTGCCGTATTTCTTCCTCGGCTGCACCATTATGCACCGCAGCGTGCGCGCATGGCCAAGCGGCCGTTTTTTCCTGCTTTTTGTCTATGTGCTGGTGTTTACCCTGTTCTGGCCGTTCCTGATCGTGGCCGGATTCGGGCTGGTGCAGCAGATTAAAAGCTTGTCAGGCCATGTTTCCTCGACTAAACGTTGAGCCCCCCGCTGGATTGAAGCCTCGGGAATAGTGGCGCTAACGACTAGTATTTGGGCCGCTTATAAGACCAACCCTCAAGGAGTAATACACATGGACGTTATCTTACTGGAACGCATCGCCCGCCTCGGCAACATGGGCGAAATCGTGAAAGTCCGCAACGGCTACGCACGCAATTTCCTCATCCCGATGAAAAAAGCCATGCGCGCCAACGAAGACAGCAAAAAAGAATTCGAAGCACGCCGCCACGAAATCGAAGCTGAAAACGCGAAGTCCCGCGCTGAAGCGCAAGTTCGCGCCGACAAGATCGCCGGTATCACGCTGGTCATCACTCGCCAGGCGAGCCAGGAAGGCAAGCTCTACGGTTCGGTCACCATCCGCGATATCTCGGAAGCCCTCGCCGCTATCGGGCAGGACGTGCCGAAATCGCTGATCGTGCTTTCGACCATCATCAAAACCCTCGGCGAATACCCTGTGCGCCTGAACGTGCACCCGGAAGTCGTATCGACCATTACGCTCAAAGTCGCTCGCATCGAAAGCGAAGCCGCTTAAACTTCAGTTGACAGTTGGCAGTTAGCAGATGACATTATTGTCTAGTTAACTGTCAACGTAGCTGACAATGTCCTCCCTCCTCACCAGTGCCAATCCAGAGCTGTTAAGCGCGTCCGCTGCTATCGCAACGCCGTATCGCGAGGCGCCGTGCAACGTGCAGGCAGAGCAGGCGCTGCTCGGCGCGTTGCTGGTCAATAACGACGCGCTGCAGTACATCGGCGATTTGCTTCGCGCTGAGGATTTTTATGAACCGCTGCACGCGCGCATTTTCGACGCCATCCAGAAATTCAATTTAAAAGGGCAGGTCGCCAATCCGGTGACGCTCAAGCATTACTTCGATCAGGATTCGGCACTGACCGATATCGGCGGCGGGGCGTATCTGGCCAAGCTCGCGGCCTCGGCGGTGACGGTGATTAATATTTCCGATTACAGCCAGATGATTTACGACCTGTCGCTCAAGCGCCAATTGATTACCATCGGTGGCGACGTGGTCAATGACGCCTACCAGCACAAGATCGAAATCCCGGCGATGGAGCAGATCGAATCGGCGGAACAGAAGCTGTTCAACCTGTCGATGGAAGGCTCGGGCGACCGCGGCTTCAAGCCGATCAAAAGCTCCATCCTCAACGCCATCGCGCAGGCAGAGCATGCGTTCAAGCACCAAGGCGTGGTCGGTCAAACCACGGGGTTACGCGATCTTGACGCCATGCTTGGGGGTTTGCAGAAATCAGATCTGCTGATTCTCGCGGGGCGCCCGTCGATGGGTAAAACTGCGCTTGCGGTCAACCTTGCTTATAATTCCTGCCTTGCGCTTGCTAAACAGGCGAAAGAAAAGAACCTGCCGATTAAAGATGTCGGGAGCGTCGGGTTTTTCTCGCTCGAAATGTCGGCGGAGCAGCTGACTGTGCGTATGTTATCGTCAGCCAGCGGCATCAACTCGTCGAAAATTATCCACGGTAAAATCTCGCAGGACGATTTCGCCCAGCTCGTGCGCACCAGCAACGAAATGGCCACCCTGCCCTATTTTATCGACGACACGCCGGCGCTGTCCATTTCGGGCCTGCGCGCGCGCGCGCGGCGCTTGAAGCGCCAGCATAATTTGAAAGTACTGGTGGTGGATTATCTGCAACTCGTGCGCGGGTCGACGGCGGCCTCGCAGGCCAACCGAGTGCAGGAAGTCTCGGAAATTACGCAAGGCCTGAAGGCCATCGCCAAAGAACTCGAGATTCCCGTGATCGCGCTGTCGCAGCTCAGCCGCGCTGTCGAGCAGCGCGAAGACAAGCGCCCACTGCTGTCGGACCTTCGCGAATCCGGGTCGATCGAGCAGGACGCCGATATCGTGATGTTTATTTACCGCGAGGAATATTACCTGTCGCGCTCCATGCCGTCGATGGACGACCATACGAAATTTGAAAAATGGAAATCCGATATGGACCGCGTGATGAACGTGTCGGAAGTGATCGTGGCCAAGCACCGTAACGGCGCCATCGGCACGGTGAAGCTGCGTTTCGACGGCAACCTCACCCAGTTCGTCGACCTCGCCGAAGGCAGCTACGATATTTACGCGTCTAACGAATAGGGATCGACGCGACCTTCGATTTTTCCGCTGATTTGATGGCGCCCGCCAACTCGTAATTTTCACAGGCGATGGCTTTTTGCAGGGCCGTTTTGCCGTCGACGACGGCGTCGAGTTGGGCGGTGCGTACGAGGGCTTGATCCATCCTGCCGTCAACTCTGCCAGCGCGCTCATGCAGCTCACGCGTGTTGATGAGCATGCGTAACAGGGCTTCTTGCGTGCGAGTGGGCGTGCAGGTGTCTTTGACCAGATCGTCCAGGCAATCGCTAAGCGTTTGTGCGGTGAGCCTGCCTTCGGTCAGGATGTCATTGACTGGCGCTTCCTTACCTATGAGATAGGCGTCGCGCAGATTATACTGTTCTTCGCGCGCTTCGCGGTGAGCAATCTGCCGGATCGAGGCGTGCACCTGATCGTTAAATTTCAGATATTCGGGATAGAGGCGCGGGAAGGCTTCTTCCCATCAGCTGCGCGGGGGTTTTGCCGTGCTCGTTATCGAGATAGTAGTCGATCAAATCAGAAATTTTATCGAGCTGGCCGCGCTGGGTGCGGGCGGTCTGCTGGAATAACTCGTTAATTTTGGCGTCGCGGGCAATGGAGTCGTAGCCGGATTGCTTTTCGATTTTCGCCAGCGCGTCATCCAGCCCGAGCACTTGCAGCGACACGCGCGCATAAAGAAAACTTCGGATGGCCTGGTCGCGGATCGTTTCGCGATCGAAATCATTGTTCATGTCGTGGGCTTCGGCCACGGCATCGACATAGCTGTCCATGCCGACGCGTTCCTGATGCAACACCACATGGTCCCAGATTTTGCAGTGCTTGAACATGGCGTCGGCGGCCACCAGCTCGGGCAGCATTTCGATATGGGTGATGCCGTCTTTGGAATACTCTTCGCTGGTGGGGGAGCGCTTGTTAAAATCTTCGCTGTAACGTTGCAATTGCAACACCACTTTGGCGCGCAAACTTTGGCTATCGGCGTCGCTGGCATCGCGCCATTCGCGGCGGCTGGTGAAGTTGTTGAGACGGGAGTCGAGCGTGTGCACGACTTCTTCGCGCAGTACCTGAAACAGGCTGTTGGCATGATGGCTTTTGTCTTTGAACAAGACCGGGTTGATTTTCGGCCCCATGAATCCGCCCTGCCCTAGTGTCATCTCGTCCAGCTCCGGGGCGATGTCGACCGGCACTTTCCATGCGCGCAGCATATCGTGATAGTCTTTCGGCAGGCACCTGAGTGCGGCGCGCAGCTTCGGGATGGCTGTCGCGATGTCGGCTGGCAAGCGGTCCGGCTCGGTGATACAGCGGTTGTAAGTGATGGTAACGTCTTGCGGTGCTGCCATTGTTAGCTCCTTTTTTTAAGGGGGTCATCATAATGATGCGTTAATTTTTGTCAACTATTATAGGGTTGGCCGCGCCGCCTGAGATGCTATAATAATCTGCTGTTTTTCAATATAACCGATTGGATTCCCGTGCTGCCGCAGACGCCGGTTTTAACTGTTAACCTCACGAACTTACGCGCCAATTACCGGCTTTTAAAAGCGCGCCACGCGAAAGGCTCCATCGCGGCCGTGGTGAAAGCCGACGCTTACGGGCTGGGCGTGGCCAAAGTGGCGCCTGCTTTCTGGGACGAAGGCTGCCGGATTTTTTTCGTGGCGACACTAGCCGAAGGTGTCGCTTTGCGCAAATTATTGCCCGACGCGCGCATCGGCGTATTCAACGGGCTGCTGGCTAAGGAAGAAAAGAAATATTTGCGGAATCGGCTCACGCCGGTGCTGTGCGACCCGGGGCAGGCCGAGCGCTGGGCTAAGGCTGGCGGCGAAACGGCGCCTGCGATTTTACATGTCGATACCGGCATGACGCGGCTGGGCTTTACCCATACGGATTTTGAAGCATTGCTGCGCAAAAAGCCGCATTTCGCTGAGCATAACATCGCGTATCTGATGAGCCACCTCGCCTGCGCCAATGAGGCAGAGGATCCTAAAAATGCCGAGCAGTTGATGCGGTTCCGACAGGCGATGCAGCTCGTGCCGCGCGTTCGCGGCAGCCTGTGCAACTCGTCGGGGCTGTTCCTCTCCGATAAATTCCATTTCGACATGGCCCGCCCGGGCTGCGCGCTGTACGGCATCAACCCCGTGCACGGCGATAACCCGATGCTGCCGGTGGCGAGCCTTTGTGCGCCTATTTTGCAGCTTCGCCAGCTCGACCGCGATGAAACTGTGGGCTATGGGGCCACTTATAAGGCCAAAAAAAGCAGCAGCATCGCCATCATGGCCCTGGGCTATGCCGATGGCTGGATGCGGACGCAAAATCAGCCGGTTGCGTTTGTAGATGGAGTCGCGGTGCCTTATGCCGGGCGGGTTTCAATGGATATGATCGCTTTGGACGTTACAGGCGTTAAAATCAGTCCTGCCAGCCGCGTCGAGTTCATGAACAGCCAGTACAAGGTTGACGATGTTGCATTGCAATGGAATACTATTGGCTACGAAGTACTCACTGGAATAAGTAAGCGTGTGGAAAAGCGGTATATTACAGATTAACGTCCTGCCTTTGTTTTAATCAACAGATTAATATTGTAATAAATACTTCATGTTCTTATGGGTAAAATAGTTTACTGTCAGGCGGTATTTATTAAGGGGGAAATGAACAATGGTTAACAGCACCTATTCCGACGGAACTACCGACACGCATTACGATGATACCATTTTAGGGCGCGTCGATTCGTATAAACTTTCTCATTTCGAGCAATACCCGCCGGGCACCGAATACGCGTCGAGCTACATCGAATCGCGCGGCGGCGAGTTCGACAACGCCGTGTTCTTCGGCTTGCAGGATTTTACCAAAAACGTTTTGACCAAACCCATCACTAAGGAAATGGTGGAAGAAGCCGCTGCCGACGCGCTGATACACGGCGAGCCGTTTAACAAAGCGGGATGGATGCACATCGTCGAAGCGCATGGCGGCAAGTTGCCTGTGGAAGTGCGTGCGGTGGCCGAAGGTGAAGTGGTGCCGGTGAAGAACGCGCTCGTGGAAGTCGTCAACACCGACCCGGAATGCGCGTGGCTGACCAGCTGGGTGGAAACCGCGCTCTTACGCGCTGTGTGGTATCCTACTACGGTTGCCACCAATTCATGGGAATGCAAAGGCATCATCAAGGAAGCGCTCGATCATACGTCTGAAAATCCAGACGCGGCGATTTTATTCAAGCTGCATGATTTCGGCGCGCGCGGCGTCAACACGCATGAGGGTGCCGCCATCGGCGGTGCGGCGCATCTGGTGAATTTCCGTGGTAGCGATACGATGGAAGGCATTAAAGAACTCCAGCGCAGCTATCATGAGCGCATGGCGGCGTTTTCCATTCCGGCAGCCGGAACATTCGACCATCACCTCGTGGGGCCGCGAAAACGAAGCCAAGGCGTATGAGAACATGATCGATAAATTCGGCGGAAAGTTCCCCGAAGGCCATCCGATGGCAGGGCAGCGCAAGCTGTTTGCAGTGGTCAGTGATTCTTACGATTTATGGAACGCCATAGATAAAATCTGGGGCGACGAGCTGCGCGATAAAGTGCGCAGCAATGGCGGCCAGTTGATCGTGCGCCCGGATAGCGGCGATCCTCTTACCGTGCCGGTGAAAGCCGTTGCCAAACTTGCCGACCGCTTCAGCGCACCGACCAACGACAAAGGTTTCCGCGTGCTCGAAGATTGCGTACGCGTGATTCAGGGCGACGGGATTTCGCGCCCGAATATTAAAACCATCCTGAAGAACCTGCTCTCGGCGGGCTTCTCGGCGGACAACCTCGCCTTCGGCATGGGCGGCAAATTGCTGCAAGCCGATATCAACCGCGATACCATGCAGTGGGCGATGAAAAACTCGTGGGTGAAAGGCCATGACCCGATTACCGGCGAAGTCTTCGAACGTGACGTGTTCAAAGACCCGATCGACGCACCGGGCAAAACCTCGAAAAAAGGCCAGCTCGCCCTCGTCTTCGAAAATGGCGATTACCACACGGTTCGCAAGGAAGAACTCGGCGAGCGCGAAGACATGCTCAAGCCCGTCTTCCGCAACGGCGAAATGCTGGTCGACACGACGCTTGCCGAAGTGCGCGCGCGCGCCGATAAAGGCCTCGCCCGCAAGCATGCCAAGTGGGACGGTATATTTGCCAGCGAACTCGAAACCGGCCGCAAAGCCGCCGCTCCGGGCATGACCGCCAGCGGCGAATTGAGCGCGACGAGTGGTGAGAAACAGCAAGCGCTGGGTGCATAATGCTACCGGTTCGCAAACCTCTGGAAATTGCCGCCAGCGGCGAGGTATACCTCGTGCGCGGCGGCGCCGACTACACGGGACAGGCGACATGGTATTTCGTCCGCGTTGACAGCGCCAAGGACCGCATGTTCAATAAAATGATCCAGTCCGGCAGCATCGATCTTCCGCTTTACGGCAAGGTGCTGGCCTCGGGATACGGCGTCGAGCCGCCCGAGGCGCTGATGGCACGCATGCGCAACGATCACGGGTATGCGGGCTAAAGTATGGCACAGGCATTCCGCGGCAATGCTGAATCGATCAAAGAAATCCTCGCAGGCGACGGTATGCGCTACGGTATTTCCATCGGCCGGCGCGCGCCGATGCACCGCATGCATGTCGATTGCCTGCGCGAAATCGCCGAAGCAGGGCTGCAACCGGTGGTGTTCTTCGGTTCGACCAACGGGCCGGAAAGTAAATACTACGACCCCATTCGCAATCCGCTGACTGTCGAGCAGCAAAAAGAACAGATCAAAACTGCCGTGCCGGAGTTGTACGATCATGCGCGTATCATCACGCTGCCCGATCAGGGCAACGGCGAAAAATGGTTCGACGCGTTTTTCAAAACCCTCGGCGAGACGGAATTCGCCGGTAAATCCGTGGTGCATTACCGTTCGAAAGCCTCAGACGCGCCGCAGGCGGGCGGGGACATTAAGCCGCTCAGCTCCTACATGGGCGGGTTTGTGCAGCGGGGCCTTTCGGCATGGGAATCCTATAACCGCGACGCCGCCGATGACCGCATCAACGCTACCGATTTGCGCCAGTTCGATCTGGATAGGCTGACCGCGCAGCAACGCGAATTGTTTGCCGCACCCGATTACATTGTCGACATCGCGCGCAAGGCCCGCGTGGACAATCCCGATTGCCAACTTCTCGACGACCATCATGTGCCGCTGACCATCCTCGACCTGGCACTTGACCGCATGCGCAAGGAAGCGGGCATTTCCACCGCCGATATCGCGACCCATATTTCCGGCGACATCACCGCCGACTCACTGGCACAGGCCGCATCGCAGATGCTGAGAGACCAATACGTAAGGAGCACGCCCATGACCGACAGCAACGCATTCCAGCTCAAAATCGCCTCGGCGAGCTGCAACCAGACCGGCGGCGACTGGCCGCGCAACGTGAAGAACGTCTGCAAAGCTATCGATAAGGCCGTGGCCGACGGCGCCGACGTGTTATGCCTTGAAGAACTCGGCCTCACCGGCTATGAGCGCGGCGACGATTTTTATTATTCCGACAACATGAAAACCCGCGAAATGCTCCAGCTCGTCGCCGATTACGCGGCGAGCAAAGACCCCAACCTCGTGGTGTCGATGGGCCATCCGTGGTTCTTCGCCGATAAGTCGATTCCAGACGCCGATGAGCGCCGCAAAAACCCGATCTATAACCGCATCAACAACAATTTCAACGTGCAGTCGCTGATCACCAACGGCGAAGTCTTGTCGATGTCGGCCAAGCGTTACCTGTTCAACTACGAGCGCGGTTATGAAAAACGCCATTTCGAAGAATGGAGCGACGAACTTGCCAATAAATATGAAAATAAATTCGGCAAGGGACGCGACGGCGCGATCATGATCGAACTGCCGGAAATCAAGTACGAAGACGGCACGTCGCTGCCCGCTAAAGCCATTCCGTTCGGCAGCCCCGTGGTGCAGATCGGCGAAGGCGAGAAAAAGGCCAATTTGTATCACATGATTTGCGAGGAATACTGGATCGGCTCGCGCTTTGACGGCTCGGCGGATAACAAGGATTATGACCGCGACAGCCCGCTCGCGCAGAAGGCGCGGGATTTTGATATCACGGTGACGGTCAACCCGAACGCCAGCCCGCCGGTTGCTAATAAAATCGATAAGCATTATGAGCTGTGCAAACTGGCGTCGAAGCATTGCCAGGTGATCGCGCATACGGACGGGCTTGGCTCGTCGGGTTCGACCTTCTCGCAGTTCGGCAGCCGCCTGATGGCGCAGGACAGTAATATCATTTCCGAAGGCGTGCGCAACAGTTTCGAAGACGTGGCCTATAGCAGCCAGATCGTGACGGTTAAACCGCCTATGGATAAAGGGCACGCGCCACACGCGGTGATCGCCCACGAATTCAAAGAAAAATACACGGCACCGACGCAGGACGGGCCTGCGACTTGGGAAGCCTCGCCGCGCCGCGCGATGGAAGAAGAGCTGCGTAATGAGTTGCTCTGGCTGCATGATTACATGGGAAAGAATAAAATCGACGGGATTACGCAGGCGCTTTCAGGCGGTGCGGATTCTGCGTATAACGCCATGAAGCTGCCGCTGATGATCGAGTTGGCCTGCCACGAGGTGGGCGTGGAGCAATTACTCGAGTCGATGAAGCATTTAAAGTTCAAAACCAAGGCGCTGGAGGTGTTCCACAAGGACGGCGAACAGGCAGCGGTTAAATACATCACCGACCAGATGCTCACCAGCGTTTACATGGGCACCGATAACAGCTCGCTGGATACGTTGCGCGCGGCGTTTACGCTCATCAACGGCGGCACCCGCGATAAATCCTCGCAGCTTTACAAGGATATCGACGCGCAGCTGCAAACGCTGATCGACGGCACGCAGACGGATAAAAAGGTGGCGGCGAAAGTGAAGGATTTGCTGGAGGCGAATAAGGATAGTCCTGAGGTGTTTGCTGGTATCGGCGGACAATTCTACTACCGCAACGTGCAGCGGCTTGTGGAAATCTATGCGGAGATTTTCTCCGGCGCCAATCCGGGAAAAATCAGCGAAGTGCGCGATACGCAGATTCGCAAGGAAATCGCCGGGATTTTGCAAACCCGCGAAGAAGACATTAAGCCGGACGAGCTTAAAAAGCGCGTTGAGGATTTGAAATCGCGCTTTGAGGAAGTGTCGCATGACGTGCTGTCGGTGGCTAAGGACGAGCACAAGGTGGCGTATGAAAATATTCAGGCGCGCCTGCGTCAGGTGCTGATTATGATGTTCTCCAACGTTGAAAATAAAACCGCGATCTCCAACCCTAACCTCGACGAAGGCCGCAATTCCTACGCCACATGGGGTGGCGATTTGCACGGCGGGATGATCGCGGGCAACGCGCATAAGAATAAAGCGCGCCAGCTGGAACATATGCGCCAGCTTGAAGAATTCGGGCTTGAGGGCATCCGCCCTGTGGCGGCGCTGCACTGGGCGAACAAGAACCGCCCGTCGGCAGAATTGCAGCCCAAAGGCAAAGACGGACAGGTCACCCAGTTCGACGAAGACCAGCTGGGCCGCAGCTTCGAGCAGATGAATCTGATTTCAAAATTCATGCTTTACGATCGTCCGCTGGAACAGGATGAGCGCAAAAACAACCCGACCGAAGTGCTGCTCAAATGCCAGAAACACCCAGCGTTCTCGGCCGATTCCGTGGAAACGTTGCATGACCGTATCCGCCTGTCATATGACAAATGGAAACATGCGCAGTTTAAAATTCACGGCAGCCCGATTGCCGCGACCTACGGCGAAAATGTCGATCACCAGTCGAGTTTACGCACGCCGAATATCGGCTCGTTCCACGCGCCGGAGCTGGCGCAGATGGCATTATTTACGCTGGATGAAATGACTAAGCGCGATGGGATGACGTTTGAAGCGCTTACTTGCGGGCATAGCCTGAAAGAACTCACCAGCCGCGCGCTGGTGGACGAGAAGTTTGTAGCCGCGTTGAGTGCTAAAATGTACACGCCCGACGCCACCGACGGACGCAAGATGAAAGCGGCGACGCTGATGCAGCACATCAAGGACAAAGGCTTCGACAATTTGCTGGAAAATAGCCCGATGGGCAATATTCTGGCGCAATCGAAAGGCTGGCGTAACCGCGGCAAACCCGAGGCCGGGCAGGCCGCACTTTAATAACAGGAAAATTTATGGCAGACGCACCGAAAAAACTGGACCTCATGGCCGCTATCTACAAGGAATATCCTGACGCGACGCCCGCCGAGATCAAAGCCTCGCTCACGTCGGAATTCCTGTCCGCCGCCTACGGCAAGATGCCGGGCTATTCCACGCTTGCAGCCCCTGCCCTGCATGTCGTTAAAACCGCGACCGTCGGTTCGTTCGTGATCTGCCACGGCACTGATACCGCGGCGGGCGCCACGCGCGGCGAACCGCTGATCGCCATCGTCAAACGCACCGATAAGGGCCCGAACGGCGAAGACCGCTTCGGCCTGCTCGGCGGCTACACCACGCTCGGCACGGAAAAAACCGGCGGCGAACAGCCGAAGGAAGGCGCGGTGCGCGAGCTGAAAGAAGAAGCTATCGGCCCCGACAACCAGCCGATCATCTCGCCGAACCCCGACCGCCTCAAGCTGATCGATAGCGGCATTGATTATAAAAACGCGAAGCTGCCGACCAACTATAATGGCCACACGCTGGAGCTTACCGCCATCGAACTGGCGAGCCTCAAAGAACATTCCCGCAAAATGGAGCAGGACCCAGAATACAAAGCCGCGGTGCTTACCGCCAGCGGCGGCGAAGTCGCGGATTTGAAACTGCTGCCGTTATCGGAAGTGCTGGCGATGCAGCTGGAATCCTTCACCTACTCGCATGAATTTAAGGCAGTAAAAAAACTCGCCGAACAGCTTAAGCAGCAGGTGCAGCCGGCACGCTGAACATCTTTCGCGCACGCAGCAGCCATTCCGCCACCATAGCCGCATAGGCCAGATAGAAGGGTTCCTGGCCCCAGCGCATGCGGTCCTGCTCCGAGCCGTTAAACCCGGCGGAAATGACCAGCAGAACGACCAGAATGAATATCCCCACCCCTATGACCTGCCGCTCATCGCGCAGATAGCCTTGGCGCAACGACAGCACGAGCACTGCCATCGGAATAACCGCATATAGCACGATGCTGCCGTAATGGAGCAGCGCCGTTACCAGCGACGGCAACTGCCCGTAGTCCATGCCGAGAAAATTCCAGCCGCAATATGTGTAGCTGACCGTCGGCACGCCCATTACATTCACCAGCGTATTCTCGATCCAACCCAGGTAATTCATCGGGTGGTGGCGGATGATGACCAGCGAATCCTGCATATCCTGCCTGCAGGCGCTTAACATCGACAGGCGGTTATATTCATACGACACGGCCTGGTGCGCTATGGCAGGAGGGGTGTAACCTTTGTCTTCCCATGCCTGCTCGACGATCTGCGCTTTATCTATGTGGCACAGCACAGGGAAGAAATGCGATACTTCGCCACTTTGCACTAGCGCCGGTAAATCCGGCACGATCTTCGCCGCGACCTGGGCAAGGTTACAACCGAGCCAAGAGCTTGCGCCAAAGAACCCGAATACCAGGAAATTTTTTAAATAGACCAGCAGCAGCGGCGACATGGCGGTCGCAAACCCGAGGCAATAGTGTTTGCATGGTGTGCCGCGGCGTATGATCAGGATTATCGCCAGCATCAAGACGAATACGCCTAAATGCCATTGCGGGCGAATCAGCCCAAGCAGGCAAAACGGCATAAAAACGTTAAACGCGCTTCTGAAATCCATTGGCGTATTGCGGTATTTTACAAAATAATAAAATCCGGCGGCGCACAGGCAGAATTCAAAATGCGCCGCCACATACGCGCATTTGGCAAAAGTCAGGAAGGTGGGGAATATGCACAACCACGCCACTGTCGCCAGCGTGAGCCATGCCCGGACTCCCAGCAGCGCCAGCGCATGCGCAAGGTAATGCACCGCCGCGAACCCAAGGCCGATATACAGCCATTCGTACATCGTGTCGTAGTGGTAAGGCAGTTTCTGCATGACGCCCAGCACGAGGTTGAGCAGAGGCGGCTGCATGTGAAGATAAAATAACGAGTTCCACAGATCGTCGCGCAGAAGCTGGCTGCTCAGTAGATGGTCCTGCCAGTAGCCGTGGAAAGTCAGGTTCAGCGCATAGCGGTAAAACAACCCGCACATGATAAAAATCAGGCTGACACGTAAGTCAAGCCTGCGGATAGGCGCGGTAAAATATGAAAGTCTGCCGCGCATGCATTGTGCCAACACTTCCATCCCCATCGCCGCGTAGGCAAGGAAAAACGGTGCAACGCCCCAGCGCATACGCTCCTGTTCCGTCCCGTTAAAAGCGCACGACACTACGAGCATCGCCAACACCAGCGTGGCACTGGACACCACGAAGGCGCGATGAGCGCGCGCGTAACCGCGCGGCAAAAGCGAAAGCGCCAGCACCGCCATCGGCACCACCGCATAAAACATGAAAGAGATCGGACGAATCAGGTTCCACCACCTTCCCAGTTCGCCATCCCAACCGAAGGTTCGCTGCGTCGCGTCGGTCAGGAACTGGTATTTATCGGCGAAAGACGGCGACCGTGCGATACCATTCATTTTGCCAATTATCGACATTGCATAACGCTGCGGGTAACGGCGGATGACCGCCAGCGCGTCGGCGCCATCTTGCCTGCATCCGCCGATGCTGGCAAGACGGTTCCACTCAACGAACGAATCATGCCGGTAAACCGGCTCCGCTTCACCCCTGGCCGCGCGCTCGCGGGAAGCGGCTTCGACCTTATTATAGTCGGGATACACCGGGAAGAGACGCGAAAGTTCGCCGCTTTCCATCATCGCCTGCCGCTCTTGCGGGGACGTGATCTGCACAGCCACCTGCGCAATGTTGCACCCGGCCCAAGAGCTTACGCCGAAGAAGCCGTACATCACGAAATTTTTCAGGTACAGCAACACAAGCGGCGATAGGCCCAGGCAATACCCCAGCACGAACTGTAATTTCTTTTCCCGCCAGTGCATTGCGAGCAGCAGCGGCAGCAAACAAACGAACACCGAAAGGTTCCACTGCGCCCTGACCAGACCCAGCACGCATAACGCCGCCGCCAGGTTCAGCCCGCTGCGCCATGTCAGCCCATCGCGCAGACGCAGCAGGAAATACATCGTCGCGCAGCACAGACAGAATTCAACATGCGGCGTATACGACCAGTTAGAAAAGATGATGAAGGTCGGGAACAGGCAAAGCCACGCCATCACGCCGACACTGAGCTTGCGACGCACACCCAGCATGCACAGCACCTTGTGCAGCACGTGTACGGAAATAAATCCGAGCAGGATGTACAATGCGTTATGCAGCTCCGGGTAGTTGAAGGGCAGCTTTGCCATGATACCGATTATGAAATTCATCAGCGGCGGCTGCATGTGCATGTAATAAATCGACCCCGCAAGATCGCGCTTGAGCACATCTATCGGCAGGTATTGCAGCATGGGGAGGGTATAAAAATGCATCCCCAGCCCGCAGCGGTACAACAGTTGCGACAGGATAAAAAATGCGCTTACCGTCCAGTCCAGCTTCAATAACAGCTGTATCATCTTTTCCTCCGCAATAGCCTGCACACCAGCGCCAGCGCCCAGCATAGCGCCAGCACGTTCAGCGCGCGCCACATCGCAGGCGGGGTAAATGCATAATTGATTTCGTGCTCACCGGGCGTCACGTAGACAAACAACCTGTCGCCGGCCACGCGCGGTACGGCTTTTTTGCCGTCGACGCTCAGCGTATTCCACATGAAAGGCGTGGCGTTGGTCATGAGCCAGGCGCTCACGCCGCTGCGCAGGCGCACCGGCGGCACATCGCCAAAATCATTCGCATCCGGAGCGAAGATGATTTCCTGTCGGGAGTTGTGCAACGTTGCTATGGGCTGGGGTTCATATAAATCAGCGACACCGTAGGTGAAGGGGAAGTGATTGCGGCACAAGACATTGACGTTTAGACCGTAAAGATTCACCGCGTGGTTCAGCGGATAAGTACCCAGAATTAACAGCTTCGAACCCAGCTCCACCTGCGTAAGCGTTGTTTCTTCAAAGCTTTCAAAGAACTGCGGCGTGTTGTAATTCCAGATCGACCAGAACGTGCCGGGCACCCTCAAAAGCTGCCGTCGTTTTTCGTCCGTGGAGAGCCCGGCATTCCCTGACGGCTTCATGATGGCCGCCGCATGCGAGATTTTTTGGGTAAAGGCAACCAGCGCGCATAGGCAGATAACCAGCCCGATAATGCGGGTGCGGCGCGTAAACCTCACAGGTTTGCCGCGTGTTTTTGCCGAGAATGCTGCTCCCAGGAGCAAACACAATGCGATCAGGTTGATGAGCGTCACCAGACGGTATGGGAACTGCATCACGTGCATGGCACGAGGCAGCAGGTGATCCCACGGATAAAGGCTGACTGAGCACCAGATATAAAAGCTGAACAATACGCACAGCAAGGCCACATAGGCGGTCAGCCGATGGCCGAGCTTTTGCTGGCGGGAGAGGGTTGTTATAAATAACAGCGCCATTGCGCCGATGAAAAAGTTGACCGGAGCATCGAGATACGGCGTGCTGATGCTTTCCAACGGGCCTTTAGTCAACCAGACACGCCGGTCGAAAAGCCACGGCGACAGCCGCGTTACGATCCAGTCGATATCGTCGGAATATAAATTGAAGAACCCGCGCGTAGTCACATCGAGCTTGCCCGACGCCGCAAGGTACGCATAGGCAAACGGCGCCAGCAGCGGCGCAAGCGCCAGAGGAATGCCCGCCATGGCGGGCAACATGCCTTTTCCGGGGGCCAGCCACCACCATAACGGGCACAGCACCGCCATGATGATGCAGCCGTTGAGCAAGGTCAGCGGATGCGTCACCGCCATGAGGGCAAACAACAGCAGCGCCCCATCATACCAGCAGAGTTTCTGCCACGCGGTTGGTGCCATGAAACTATTCAGCAGTGCGATCACCCCCGCCGACAGCGCGACCACTGCAAAAAATTCCGGCAGGGCGCTGCGGTTATAGATATTGGTCAGCGGGTAGATCGCCAGCGTTACGGTGAGCCCAGCCATGCTTGCGAACCAACGCGGCAGGTCGAGGCGCAGGAGCAAACGCACGAGCGCTGCATGCTGCACCATATACAATCCGTATGCGCAGACGCAGATCGTCGTATACACGCCCGCCAGCGACGCCACCGTCCCAAGCAGCGGAAAGAAGCCATACCCATAAAAAACCGGAAAGGCAATGCCCACAAGATTGTAGGTGTTGAACACGCCGGGAAAGGTCCAGTGACTACGCAAATAGGCCGCAGTGTAGCCGATTTCCCAGATATGATTGAACCAGTCGCCGTAAAAATCGTAGCCACCCCAGAGCAGCATGGTTGGTAGCAACGCGACCAACGCCGCTTCCAGCCACACTGAACGCGCTTTAGCCAGCATCATAGCATGGGAGCCCGCGTGAGCAAACCAGCTCTGAATGCGCGCGCGCGCGCGCATGGCGTAACCGAGGCACGGCAATGCGGCCGCTGCCGCTTTGCGCTCCAGCCAGATGGTATCCAGACGCAGGAATCCAACCGCCAGCAGCAATCCGGTGAGGCTAAGGATTTTGCCAAAGGTCCAACCATTTGTAATGACAATGTCGTTTTGCCCCGCGGCCAGTTTCACCACCGCCATTGCCTTATCTGCCGAGGCATGCGCCACCGGCGCGCCATTTACTGTCAGGCTCAGCCCCGGGTAATAGAACACCGGCAGCTGGTATAGACCTTCTCTGCCGGGTGGAATGTTCACGGCCAATGTCAGACCGCCACTTGCGGGCGAGCGAGTCGCGCTTCTGGGCAGGATGCGGAAATTACGATCATCGCTATCGGCGCTGGCACGCATGTAAACATCATCGACGCGCACATCGCCGTCGGTTTTTTTTACGAAGCTTACCTCGTTCGCCGAAATGCCGATATCTGCCGAGAGGATGAAGTTTCCGTTACCGTCCGAGCCGCATTCCTGCCGCGGCGGTGCTTTATCGACCAGAAGCTCCAGCGGGCATGCGCGCGAGCCAGCATGCAGGCGCATGCCGATGCGGTAGGACTGGTCGGGCACGTTATCGTGGTGTAAGCGATAGGTGTGGCTGGTTATATCGGGAGGCAGATCGCCGAAATCCCGAAAATCCGTTCCAACATAGGCGTGGTGGTCGCTGTTGCCAATCAGGTAATTTTCATCGGCGATATGAGCCGCCGCTACGGTATCGTACTGTGCGCCATAACCGAAATTATGCCATGAACCCAGCGCGTAGCTGCCTGCCGACCACACCGCGCTCAACGCCAGAACGCCCAGCACCACGCGGTAGACGCGGAGGTGACGAGGGCGCAGGAACACCATAAAATCGGCAACCGCCACCGAGCCGAGCAGCGCAATCACCATCAGCAACCGGTTATCCCACTGCACGAAGCTGAACAGGCTGAACACCAACGGGTGAAGCGACGGATAATCGCGTGACTGTGTCACGACCCAGATAATCAGCAGCGCCATGAACGCCGCCGCCGTGCCAACCGTCAGGCGCCTGCGTATCACTATTGTTGCCACGCACAACGCAATAACTGGCCATGCGGCTTGCGGATACCACCAGTCGCGCATGATGAACAGGTTGGAAAGCGTGAGCCCCGAATCCCCCATACCCCAGCAGCAGGCCTGAATACGCAGCGCAAGAGGCGGCAGCAGCGCTATCGGCAACCAGTACCACGCCGCCATCAGCCCGCCTGCAAACGCGGCCAGGAGGATATAGCTGATCGATTTGGCTAGCCCCCTTGTATAGGCATAAATGCACGCCAGCAGTACGATCAAGTTATAGGAAAATACCGAATGAATCGGGTGGATGGGGATATAAAACGCCACCAGCACGCTGGTCAGCATGAGCCGAATTTTATACCGCAGCGACAACGTCTCCTGCCGCACAAGGCACATCAGCGCAAAAAGCACCCCCGGAAGCACGAAAATCGCCACCCATTCCGTATAGAGCGCATCCTGGTACAGCACTGATATATTTTTTGACGAGAACACGCATAATAATCCTGCCACCACCGACAGGCTGCGCGTACCACCGAGCTTGTGCGCAATCGCATAAATCGAAAGTCCGGCTGCCAGGCAGCACAACGTGATATTGGCAATGACCGCCTGGTAGGGGCCAAGGCCAGCTGCTATCAGCAGCGCAGGGACCACATAGCCCGTCGCGCCGTAATACTGGAAAAGCGGCATGCGCGTTGCGTTATTCTGCAATGGCGACATCAACGGCAGCCACTGGCCTTCCAGCCATGCGCTGTAATATTCATAGGCGTAGCGGGTGTGGATCAGGATATCATTCGTGGGGATGCCTTTTTCCGACCAGAGCGGGAAGGTATACACAAGGCTTGCGAGTACGAACACCCACCCGATAGTCCAGTGCGCGGGCACATGTTTCAGTTTCGGCTCACATGCGCGCCACACGGCTTGCGCACGCCATGCGCAATGCTTCGCTTGCGCATGGCCCATACAGGCAAGCATGAGCGTAAGCAATAACCCGATCACACTGATGATTTTTGCCAGTGTCCAGGCATTGGTAATCTCAATGGAGCTTTTGCCTTTAGGCAACGCAAGCACCACCATCGCGAGATCAGAGGATTGCTGCGTGGCGCGTTGTCCATTGACAAGTATGGACATGCCCGGCCAGTAGGCGATGGGTAGCTGGTAGTTGCCTTCCCGGCCTTCAGGCAGGTTGGGGGATAAGCGGATGCCGCCGGAAATGTGCTCACGTACGGGTTTGGGCGGCAACTGGCGAAAATGTTTTTCTTCGGCGTCCGGCTCGGCGCGCACGTAAAAATCGACGAAGGTGAAAGGCCCAGACCCGGCGCGCGCAAAACGCAGCTGATTCATGTTTACCGGCGTGATCACAATCAAGCCGTAATTGCCGTTACCGTAGTCCTCGCAGTGTTGCTGCGGTTCCTTATCGTCAAGCAGGATTTTCAGAGGGCAGCCTTTGCGGGGCGAACCATGTGTCTTGAATGTCAGAATGTAATGCAGGTCGAGGACGCCGTCCTGGACGATGGGAAAGCTACGGTCCTCAAAACCGGGCTGGCTGAAATCCAACGACTGGAAATCTGTGCCGTGAAGGCGGTAATGCCATGTATTGCCATGAAAATACTCTTCATTACCGATGGTGCGAACAGCCTCTTCGTTATAGGCGTGGGCGGCGATGAGCTTGCCGCGTAGCGCCACCGGATATTGCAACGCGCCTGCAAAGGCGCACACCGACAGCAAGGCAAGTGCCGCACGGTAGCGGAACCGGTCCACACGGTCCAGATAGGTGAGGAAATCCGCCGCCGCTATGGCGCCCAATATGCCAAGCGGCAGCAAAAGCGGATGGTCCCAGGCAGTGAAGAAACTCACGATCTGTATATACCATGCGACGTCGCGGCACTGTGTCACCAGCAGCAGGATCGACACGAACAGGAAGGACGCCGCTGTTCCCACCGTCACCCGACGCTGGCAGGCCATGTTCAGCAACGCCGCAACGAAGAAATACCAGCCCACCTGCGGCGCATGCATACCGGCGTCCCAGCCTCCTACAGGGCGGAAGACGGGCCAGAGTGTATCGGTCAGAGTGGCGCCCGTAGAATATAAAACACCCAGCGCCGTGTGAATGCTGACGATCAGGCGGTCATGCGCGATAGGTAGCCAGTACCATGCGGCGATCAACCCGCCCGCCAACTCGCAGAGCAGGATGGAAACGATACTGCGATAGGCCCTTTTTTGCCAGGCGTGTATGCAAGCGAGCAGCATAACCAGGTGAAAGGTGAAGAAGGAATGGGTCGGGTGGATGGGGATATACCAGCCGATTAACAGGCACGTGAGGCCAATATGAAGCCGGTAATATTTACCACCGCCATCGCTAAGGCGCAGCAGCGCCAAGAAAACCAGCGGCAGGGCGAAAATCGAAACCCATTCGGAATATAGCCCGATCGGGTAAAGCACCATCATCGAAACTGGGAAAAACAGGAATAACAACGAGCAGACCGTCGCGGACGCAAGCTTGGCGCCAAGGCGCATAAGTGCCGCCACCAGCGCGGCGCTACCTGCGAAACACCATAGCAAGGTATTGGCAATCATGGCATGGTAAGGATTCGCGCCCAGCGCGATCAGCAGCGCCGGGAACATATAGCCGTTGGCACTATAATACTGAAATACCGGGATGCGTGCCGCGCCGTTTTCCAATGGGACCACCAGCGGCGGGAACTGGCCTTCCCGCCATGCGCGGTAATATTCGTAGGCAAAACGCGTATGCCACCAGATATCGTCGTGGACGGCGATAATCCCCGCATGCGACCACATCGGGAACGTATAGGCAAGGCTTGCAGCCAGCAGCAGAGCCGCAACACAGGCTCTGGCGGCCATGCTCGTTTTTTTTGTTTCGACTACCGATTCGCTAATGGCCACAACTATCCCTTAAGGAACCACTATCCCTTGGCCGCGAGTTTTTTCTGCACCAGATCAATCGCATCACCTATATCTTTAAGCCCCTCGATCTCGGCGATCTGGAACTTCACGCCATAACGGCTTTCGATGGCGATGATGATGTTGATATGGTTAAATGAATCCCATTCTTCGATATCGTGTGCGGTGGTGGCGCGCGTCAGCACCATCGTTTCATCGTCGAAAATCTCGCGGAAAATGGCTGTAAGCCCTTGCAGCAGCGTCTCCTCATCCATCGCCATTTTCCTTTTTCACTGTAATAAACGTGGGACGCTGCGCAAACCCGGTCAGCGGAAGTATCCATCGGGCATCATTAGCATCTTTGCCCTCACAAGGCAAGAATCCGAGCTTTGCGTAATGGTCGCGCACCATGCCATTTTTAGCCGTGGCGCGGTATTGCCCGATAAGGTTCACCGCCCCCAGACGCTGCGCCTCGCTGACGGCGAGGTTGAGTGTGGCTTCCTCAACATGGCGGCCGAGCACACGGCAACTCATCAGCCAAGTGTCCAGCAGCGCGTCGCCATTGGCATCGAGCTTGCCTATCACGATGCCGATTATGCCATTATCGCCGAACTGGTCGGTCAGGCGCAGCTGCAACGTAAAGGCGCGCGGATCGAGCATGAGCGCCTGAACATCGCTGTCGGTGTAGCGCTGCGTGGTCAGGTTGAACTGGTTGGTCTTATTGATAAGCTGCACCACCCGCTGCTGCCCGACGGGCGAAAATGCCCGCCAAAGCAACTCCATATTCAGCCCGCGCAGGTACTCTTCCATGTTAGTCGTCGACGATTTCAGCGCCTCGCGCTGGACATTGGCCTGATATTGCTGCGTGCGGTCGAAATCTTCCGAGGTGACGTTGAGCGCTTCAAAATAGCCATGCGCGGCGATTGTCTGCGGGTAGAGTGACGGGTCGTCGGGCAATTCAGGCACCGCCACCATCGGTAATTCCTTACGCATAAGGCTGCGCTCGAAAGGGTTGTCGTCGACAAAAACCAGCGAGTCGATGCCGATATTCAGCCTTGCCGCAATCTCGCGCAGATTGCTCGGCTTATCTTGCCAGTTGGCAACGAAACAGGCGATGTCGGAACGTTTTAGTAGCATGTCGGGATGTTTTTCAAACGGCATCAGCGCGTTCGCCTCGTCGTTTTTTGAACAGACTGCAAGGATCACCCCGCGCGATGCCAGGTCCTTAGCATAGCGCTGCAACGCGAGATGCGCCTCGCCCGTCGCATTACCCTGCCCGAGCTTGATACCTTCCAGCCCGTCGTCGCCGATTACCCCGCCCCAAAGGGTATTATCGAGATCGAGCACGAGGCATTTGGAGGAACGCCCGCGCTTCGCCGCGATCAGCCGCGCGGCTAGCTCGCCGTAGAGAAGCGCGGCGGCGGGCGAGATTTCCTGCTTGGCCATGTGCCACAGTTTCGGGTCGTGCCAGGCATGCATACCATCCATCATTATCCGGTCGTCAAGCGCCAGAAGATCGACGCCTTCTTCCGCCGCCAGCGGGCGTAAACGCTCATTGAGGGCGAAAGTCAGGCGGCGTAGCGAACCAGGCAGGTGATGTTCATTCCCGCCAAGCAGCGCATGCGCCGTCGGCATAAACGTTTGCTGGATTATCTGCGCGCCGAAGCTATCGCGCGCAAGTTTCCATAGCTGCGCAAGGCGCGCGCAAGCGGCGTCGAGCGTCGCCTGCGCTGTGGTCGCGTCCGCCGAGGCGGGCGGGTTGCCGAGGATGTGGTTCGCTTCAAACGCGAACAGCACCGTATTGGGTTTAAACTGATGCAGCGGCGAATCCGTATCGTGCAATTCCTTCCTGTACTGGCCATAGCCGCAGGTGTAAGCAGTCATCCATAAATGGCGGGCAAGCGCCGCCACGCGCAGTCCCGGCAGCAAATGGCCGGTGTTCGCCGAGCCAAGGACGGCGAGGCGCACGGGCTTGGTCTCAAGCCCTTCGGGCGGGGCGGCGAATTCGCGTTTAAGGATGCGATCCAGTTTAAGGGTTTCGGTCAATCCCTTCGCATCCCGCGCTGCGGCAACGAGCGTGTCCCACGGCATTACGGCTTCCTCAGCAAAACACCATAGGAAATATCGAGCTTATGCCTGATATGGTATTCCATTGATTTTGCTTCCAGGGACGGAATGACGGTTTCGCGATCGATCGCAAAGCCTGAATTGAGGATAAGGTCACGTATTTCATCGACCGTATTGAACAGGTACACGTGGTCCGGCGCGGGGCAGTTGGCGCAGGTCGTCAGATAAAGCGCGCCGCCTGGCGCAAGATGGTTTTTCAGCACTTTAAGCACCGAGGCCGGGTCATCGATATGTTCGAGCACCTCGCCCATGATGATAAAATCATACGGCGTACCAGGTGCGTAATCGGCGATATCGCTTTGGATGAAGCGCACCTGGCGCATGCGCCGGGGATTGCTGACGGCCAGCAGTTTCTGCGAAAGCTCAATCGACGCGCTGCTGATATCGACCACATCAATGGTGGCGCCGTCGCTGACACTTTGTAAAAGGTGGTTCAAAAACAATCCCGCCCCGGAGCCGATTTCCAGAAACCGGCCGGACGCAGGCTGCGCATCGGCACAGCTTTTAAAAAACTGCAGCAGCCGATAATGCGAAAACCACAAAAAGTCCGAAACGGCTAGCCCAAGCATGTAAGACAGCATCTTGTCGGGCTGGCTGTAAATCTCGTTCAGGGCTGCATGTTGCGAGTCCATCGAATACGTGCCAGAGCGGATAAAATCCATCCGGCACATCATATACTGCCGGATCATGCCGGTATAGCTGGCGGCGAGCCCTTCGAGGCCGCCGATATCAGGCTGGTTCCACAACGTTTCGTACTGGTGCAGGAACCGGGCAAAATCCTCACGCGCCTGCGGCGTATGCGCAAAAAAAAGCGTCAGGCTTTTTTCCTGCAAGGGGGCTTGCCTGTAAACATGCGACAGAAATTCATCGATCATGGCGTTTTCTCCTGTTGTTTCAGTTTTTACTGCACCGGATTTCTTGTTTCGCCAGCCCGCGCCGGGGAAGACCAGCCGCGCACATTCTGCTCCTGCAACCGCTTAACGATCATTTCGGAAAAATATCGCCCGCCCCTTGCTTTAAGATGCCGGCTGTCGCCGAAATACCGCCACGATAAAGCGGTCATTTGAGGCGTCAGCAAATGAACGTTAGGGTATTGTTGCACAAGCTCCTGCAGGTAGGCCTGATAGGCTTTTATCACATCGGGTTTGACCTTGTCGATTGTGATATCGCTAAAGGGGGTAATTACCAGGTAAATATCGATCTTTTTTTCGGCAAATAGACCAATCATCTTGCGTAAATAGTAGTCGTTGAGTGTTTGCGGCACGAATTGATCATAGGTCACCAGCTGGTCCAATTCCTGCGACCCGCCGCTGGGGATGTATTCCATTTCGCCGCGTTTAACATAAGCTTTCTTTAAAGCGGGGCGGCTGTTGTGACCATTGATAAAAACGTCTTTTGTCTCTTTCAAATAATAAGGCGGGAATTTGTTTGCGTACGCCCATTCGAGCAGCATAATATCCACATCGTAAGGGTAGGTTTTCGGATAGTATTCAAGTCGGGCGTCGCGCATATAAGCGCGGAACTCGTCAAAATCGCTCCAGCTGTAATTGCCGTAATGCTGGATGTACATTTCTAAAAAAGGCCGCGCCATCATCATCGTGCGCGGGTTGTATGACAAAATAACGGATTGCGGCAGGTTCGGGCAGGCCATCGCTTTTTTTGCCAGGAAATATGAAGTCACTGGCGTTCCGCTTCCCTGAGCCAGATTCACCACCGAGCTGCCAAGTATGGATGGACGCAGGGCATACGCAGCCGACGAGTCGCCGAAGATGCTGAGTGTTCCAAGATTGCACTGGCGCACTAGTTCGGATTTTGATAGCGTCATTGCCTCGTAATCTTCCAGCCAGATCGGATCGGTCTGCAGCAACCAGCACCACATCGCGCTGAACAGCAGGATAAAGGAGCCAAAAAATCCCTTGGCAAAACGCCCCATATGACTAGCGCTGCTCAAATAAACGCTCCGCCTGCCAGTCGGAAATATACGGATAACCCTCGACCTTCGCATCGTTGATGCATAACGCGGAAACGCCTGGACCTGTCAATCGCCCGATAAAATTCTGGTGGTCGGAATCGTGCATCTGGTTTTCAGGTGTGGTCGGTAAATCGGTAAGCAATAGATGGAAATTAGGATATTTATCTGCATAGCGCTGCAAATGTGCCTTGTACTCCATTACGAATTGCGGGTCCAGCATCGCTTTCGATTCCTTGCTAATCGGCATCAGAACAAAATAAGCCAGCGGATGTTGCAGTAAATACACCCACAACGCGCTGTACGCCCCGGCGAACGCCAGTAACAAGCCATAACAGAAGCGGCGCGCGGATGTCATTTCTTTATGTTTACCGTGTCTTTTCTGCCTGCCTGCGGGTCGGCGGCATAAGGGTATCCTTCGACTTTAGCCTCGTTGAGAATGGTGCGGAATTGTTTGGACCAGACAACGGCCCCCTGGAAATTCTGGTGGTCGGGGTCAAGGAAATACTGGTCCGGCTGCACAGGGTAATCAGGCAGCAGTAAATGAAACCCCGGATAGCGGTCGGTATATTGTTTCAGGTAAGCTTTGTAATCGGCCACCAGTGTCGGCGACAGCGCATCTTTGGAGGCCTGGTTCAGGGGCATCATAGCGAAGTATACCGAGATATGATGCGACGTCAGAAGCGCAAGCGTACGGTCGAAATAATCGTCGAAATAAGGCTCTTGTTTTGAATGCGTGAAGGCTGTCACCGGCGCGAGGCCCTGGATATTAGCGGTGGCGTATCCATTAAGAAACAGCGGGAACGCGCCATTCGTCGTGTACATCTCATCGTAAAGCGGCTGGTTTATTGCTTCTAGCCCGAAGCGTTTGCCTTCATACAGATTGTGGAAATAATAAGCCGGGAAGCGCGTGGCATAGCCGAATTCCCTCAGCCTCAGCTCAAGGTCGCCGGGCGTTTCCTGCCCGAGGAAATTATAGCCGAACCGTCGCACGTTATAGCGGATTTCTTCCATATCGGAGAAATCGTAACGCCCGTAACGCATTATGCTTTCCAGCATTGGGTAGCGGTAATCCCAATGACCGAAAAACGCGTTGTTGCCATAGGAAATGATAATCGCTTTTGGCGGGTGGGGGCAATTTACCAGCTGGCGGGCAAAATGGTAGCTTTGCACCTGCCCGCCCGACGGCAGCGCGAGGTTGGTGACGCCGGGATCAATATAAGTGGGGTCGAAACCAAGCGCAGCGCGCGAATCCCCAAGGATAACAAGCCTGCCAGTATGGCATTCATGTGCCATCGAGGCCTTGGCGTAGAACACAACGTCCTCGCCGTGGAACAGGCTTAGCGGATGAGCATTGATATATACCCAGCATCCTCCTATCATGGCGACTATCGTTCCTAAGAACGTTGCGTTGAAACGTTTCATACTGGTCAGAATTTAAAATAAACAAACGGCTGAGGCTCGTAAAAGACCTGCAGATATGCGTAGACCGCGACCAGGCCGAACACGATCCCAAGCAGCATCCCCGGCTTGCGCCTGCACCATGCTGGCGCCGGATTGCGCGGCAGCGTCAGTGACGGCTCGCAGGTCTCAAAGACCTGCAGCACGTTGGGCAGCGTCAGCACCAGCGCCCAGGTGACGATGAGTGTCAGCATATTCGGAATACCAAGCTTCCAGAAATGGAGCACTTCGTCCAGGTTATAAAACCAAAAGCCCATGTAGCGTTCCACTACGCCCCACTGCGAATTAAAATTCATATCGGAGGGGCTGGCAGCGGTAAGCCCCGACATGCTGCCCAGCATTGCCAGCGCGTTTTGCGTGTTAGAGCTACGGAAGAATACATAGCTTATCAGCACGCAGCCGATCGTCAGCACGGATTTAACCACTGCAATTGACGCGTGACCATACCACTCACGGGTGCGGCCCTTAACCTTGGGGAAGAAATTGCGCCACAGGTGGTTCACGGTCAGGAACACGCCATGCAGCAGGCCGAACCACAGGAAGTTAATACCCGCCCCATGCCAGATACCGGCGAGCGTCATTGTGGTGATGGTTGGGAACGCAATCATCCTGGTAAATCCGCCCGGCGTCAACGACGCTTGGCGCGGCGTTATGCCGCGTTTTGCCAAATAGCGCGCTACATGAAGCGCAATCGGCGCATAAATATATAGCGCCAGATATCGTGTCAGCGTCATATGCCAGCGCTGCCAGAATTCAATCATGCTCGTGGCTTTGTACGGCGAGTCGAAATTCGCTGGGAAGCGCATGTTGAACATCAGCGCCAGCCCGATAGCCATGTCTGTATAACCTGAAAAATCGAAATAAATCTGCAGCGCGAAACTGAGTATCGCCGTCCAGGCCTGCCCGACTGATAGTTGCGGCACATGGCTGAACAACACATTCGTGGTAATCATGAATTCATCGGCGAGCACGACTTTTTTAAACAAGCCGATAAAGAAAATCGCCAGTCCCACCACGACATTATCACCGTTGAAACGGTACGTGGCGGGATTCAGGAACTGCGGCAGCATCTCGCGGTGATGCAGGATCGGCCCGGCGATCAAATGCGGAAAGAAGGTGACGAAGAGCGCATAATCGAGGAAGCTGTCTTTTTTTGCCAGCCCCGCTTTCGCATCGATCAAATAGCCGATTTGAGTGAAGGTAAAAAACGAAATGCCCAGAGGCAGCGCAATGCTTTGCGGATCAAGCGACAGATGCACGCCTATGCTGTCCAGGGTCGGCAGCAGCGCACCCAGATATTTATAGTAACAAAGCACTAGCAAATTAGCGCTGATTCCGCCCGCCAGCAGCCAATTCTGGAGTTTTCCCCGCCCGGTTAACAGCGACAACGCCCTGCCCATCACGTGATTGCAGACGATCGAAATGATCAGCAACGACACGTAGGTCGAATCCCACCAGCCGTAAAACAGCAGCGACACCACCACCAGCCACGCCACCGCCAGCCTTCTTCCGATCATCGAAAAAATGCGGAATCCCAGCCAGGACATGGGCAGGAACGCCATGATAAAGACCAGCGAATTAAACAGCATAAGCAACGTCTAAAGGTGTCATCCTTTTGATTTATCCCAAGCCCCCCGAAAAAACAATTGTATTTTTGCCGCTTACCTCTAAATTCTGCAAGTGACTCAACGCCCTAAGCTGAAAGCTCAATGCTGCGAAAATATCCCGGACGTCTTTTCCTACTTTGCTTACTGCTGGCGGCGCTGGCGTGGTGGGGAACGATTCCTTATTTGTGCTGCACACAGATCAGCTACCCGCGCGACGGCGACACATCGTCTTACGTCAAGCTGCCTTTCTTCGAAACCAGTTCGGACAACACAGCGCAGTTCAACGTCAGCGCATCTTTGTACTACTGGCCGTTCCAGTCTGGCGAGCTGTGGATAAGGCCTGACGACTGCGTCGATCAAATCCGCATCAACGGCCATCTTGTCGACGACAAGCTTATCAAATCCCAGTCTTACTGTTCCGACGCCAACCTCAACACCCGCGTTCATCTCGACATCACGCCCTACCTTCGCCCCGGGCAGAACGATCTTGGAATACAGTTCAGCGATAAGGGCGGCGGATACGGGCTTGACGCGGGCATCAGCCGTAGCGCCGGGGTCATCACCGTTACTACCGCTTTGTTAGCGTTCGCCTTGTTTCTCCTCTACCGCCTGAGCACAGTCAGCGGCCTATTGCTTAAAACCGCCGCCCTGCTGGGCAAGCGCAAACCCGCCGCCGCCTGCGTCGGGTTTGCGATCATTTCGTTGACCAGCTTGTATCTCTGGCCGATTCTTTCGACTGGCCTATGGTATTTTTCACATGCGCAGGATAGCTACCTCTATGAAATGGAACAGTTCAAGGACAGCATTTCGCATGGCATCCTCTATCCACGCTGGCTGCCGCGCCTCGAAGGCGGCTACGGCTACACCACGTTTCTGTTCGTAGCACCCGGCCTTTTTTATCTGACCTTGCCATTTTCTTACCTGTTCTCCGATGTGACGCACGCTTTCTATGTCTCCATATTCCTGATTACTGCGCTGGGCCTTACCGGCGCCTATGTGCTATCGCGCCTGTGGTGCGGAAGGCTTGCCAGCGTGCTTTGCCTGACACTGTTTTTGATGACGCATTACGTCTCCATCAATCTTTTTCCGCGCGGCGACGTGACCGAATTCGCTGGCATGATGCTTGGGCCGTGGCTGCTGTTCTTCTTCATCCGCCTGACCACTGGCATCGAAACCCGAGCCGTTAAAACTGTCGATATCATTGGCCTTACGGCGACAATTTTTGCGCTTATCGTCATGCATCCGCTGGTTTTCCTTTACAGCGCCATCCCCGGTGCGTTCCTACTCGTGGGCAAGTTTATCGAAAGCCGCCATGAGCGCAGCATTCTTATCCTGCCAGTGCTTTGTTTGGCCGTCGCTTTCATCCTCGGCAGCCCCTATTGGTATACCGCCATGCAAATGAAAGCTTATATCAATCAGGGCGGCGTGTTCATTTCCGATACCGCTAAAGACCTGCCGGATTTATTCAACGGTTACTTTGATCCCGGCGCGCTGCAACTTGTACTCGCCATGCTTGGCTGGCTGACCGTTCGCCGCAGCCCGTTCATGCTCTCGGCCTGTCTTGCGCATTTCGCGTTGCTGTTCATGCTCACCAGCTATTCCGATGATATCTGGCACCTTGAAACGCCACTGAAATATTCGCAGTTTCCATGGCGCATCAACTCGGTACTGGCGGTCGTGCAACTGCTGGGCATGATTCAGTTCATGCGTTTCGCCTGCGCCCGCATGGACATCCACATCCATAACGCTTCCAGACGTTTAGTATTGTTGGCTGTAGCTCCGTCGCTGGTTGTTTTTTTTACGCTCTACAGCGTCGATATCAAGCACATGCTCGTCGAGCGCAAAGAACCTTACCAGATCTGGGGCACAATGGATTACCCTAAGCACAAGGACGAATGGGAGCACCACGAATTCATCTATGCGGGCGTTTACAAAGAATTCTTCCCGCTCACCGCTAACTATGAAGGCCTGCCAAACCGCCTGCTCGCGCCCGTGCCAATGGTGCAGGACGCCAGCCAGGCTGGCATCCTCGTCATGAATGGTGACTCCACCAACCACCGGATCCATTTTACCGCCAATGTGCCAGCAGGCCCGCACATGCCGTCAGTGGTCATCAACCAGATGGATTTTCCCGGTTGGAAAGTCACTGTCAACGCCCGCACTGCATTGTATACGGCCGATGCCAATTTCCACCTTGACCAGCCCAGCTGGTATCATGACGAGCATGGCCGCATTACCGTAACCTTTCCCGAACCCGGCATCTACGAAGTCAATGCATGGTATGACGGCCCGCCGAAGTGGCAGTGGCGCAACATTGCTATGATCGGCTGCTTAGCGCTGCTCGTACGCGCACTGCGCCGCCAGACCGCAATCGCCAATGAACCCGCCGCGCCGCTGCGTCGTCCTAACATCAAGACGGGCAGGAGCGAAATTGCTAATAAGTAGACAAAAAAACAATAGTGCCATATGAATGAATCCTAACTATTTCAGGGGCGCATTTCACATGAACCATTTACGCATTAAACTTTTCATGGATGGTGCCGAGCTGAAAGACATGCAGTCTTTCGCCAAACTGCCCCACATCAAAGGTTTTACCACCAACCCAAGCCTGCTGAAAAAATCCGGCATCACCGATTATCCGGGCTTCGCTAAGGAAGCGCTGGGCTATGCCAACGGCTTGCCGGTGTCGTTCGAAGTGCTCGCCGACGACTTTGCCGTGATGGAAAAAGAAGCGCGCCTGATCGCCTCGTGGGGCGCCAACGCCTACATCAAAATCCCGATCACCAACAGCGTCGGCGAATCCTCCATCCCGCTCATTAAAAAGCTTTCCAAGGAAGGCGCCAGCCTTAACATCACGGCGCTCATGACCGTCGAGCAGGTGAAGGACGTGGCGGCCGCCATCGACCCTAACGCCAACACCGTAGTTTCCGTCTTTGCCGGGCGCATCGCCGACACCGGGCGCGACCCCGTGCCCGTCATGGCGCAATGCGTTGAAATTTTGAAACCCAACAAAAAAGCCGAGCTGCTCTGGGCCTCACCGCGCGAATTGCTTAACGTCTACCATGCAGAATCCTGCGGCTGCCAAATCATCACCGCCACGCCCGACATCCTTAACAAGCTGTCGCTGGCGAATAAAGACCTCAACGAATTCTCACTCGAAACCGTGCAGATGTTCCGTCGCGACACGCTGGCGGCCGGCCTGACATTGGTTTAGCCATGCGCCCGCTGATTTCCGTCGTCGTCCCGGTTTACAAGGAAGAAACGAGCATCGTGCCGTTCCTGTCGCGCATCGTGCCTGTGCTGAAAAAAATCGGCGCTTACGAAATCCTCTTCTGCCTCGACCCTTCGCCGGACCGCACGCAGGAAGTCATCGAAGCGGAAGCAGCGAAAAACCCATCCATCGGCCTGATCGTCTTTTCCCGCCGCTTCGGCCAAACGGCCTGTACGATGGCTGGCATCAAACATTCCACCGGCGACACGTGCGTCACCATCGACGTCGATTTGCAGGACCCGCCCGAGCTTATCGCCGCCATGTACGCCAAATGCAAGCAGGGTTTCGACGTCGTGCTCACCCGCCGCGCTAGCCGCAAGCGCGAATCGCCGTTCCGCAAGGTGATCGCTTACACTGGCTACCGCCTCATCCGCAAGATCGCCAATGTCGATATCCCGCAAGACACCGGCGATTTCCGCATGGTCAGCCGTCGAGTCGTCGACGAGCTGTCGCTTTTACGCGAAGGCCACAGTTTCCTGCGCGGGCTGGTCAACTATGTCGGTTTCCCGCACGCCATCATCGACTACGACCGCGAAGAACGTTTCGAAGGCGTAACGAAATACAACCGCTTCGTCGGCTCGATCAAAATCGGCATCGACGGCGTCGTCGGTTTTTCTTCCGTGCCGCTCACCTTCGTGCTCTGGCTGGGGCTGTTCGTCTGCTGCATCTGCATGGCGCTCATCGTCTATACCATCATTAACAAGCTGCTCTTCGGCGCTGCCTACCCCATCGGCATCCCGACCATGACAATCGGGCTGCTTTTCGTTGGCGGTGTGCAGCTGATTTCCACCGGCATCATCGGCGAATATATCGGCCGCATTTACGACGAAGTGCGTTCGCGTCCGAATTTTATCGTCGATAAAACCGTCAACGTCAAAAAACTATGACGCAGTGCTTCATCACCGGCGGCGCCGGTTTCATCGGCAGCAACCTCGCCGATCGCTTACTCGCCGACGGCCATCACGTCACCGTGTACGATAATTTCTCCACGGGCCTGCCAGCGTTTCTCACGCACGCTACGAAAAACCCGCGTTTCACTCTCGTCGAAGGCGATTTGCTCGACACCGCCAAGCTCACGAGCGCCCTCAAAGGCGCGCAGATGGTGTACCATCTTGCCGCCAACGCCGACGTGCGTTTCGGCACGCACCACCCGGAAAAAGATTTGCAGCAAAACACCATCGCCACCTTCAACGTGCTCGAAGCCATGCGCGCCAATGGCTGCATGAAAATCGCTTTTTCCTCCACCGGTTCGGTCTACGGCGAGCCGGTGGTGTTCCCAACGCCCGAAACCGCTCCCTTCCCAGTGCAAACTTCGCTCTATGGCGCATCGAAAATCGCCTGCGAAGGGCTGATCAGCGCGTACTGCGAGGGCTTTGGTTTTCAGGCATGGGTGTTCAGGTTCGTTTCCATCCTGGGCGAACGCTACACGCACGGCCATATTTTCGATTTCCTCAAAAAACTGAAAAAAGACCCCACGCAACTGGCCATTCTCGGCGACGGTAAGCAGCGCAAATCTTACCTTTATATCGGCGATTGCTTAGATGCCATCCACACCGCCGTCACGAAGGCAAGCGCACCGTATACCCTCTTCAACCTTGGCACCGAAGAGTACATGGAAGTCAACGATTCCGTCGGCTGGATTTGCGAGAAACTAGGCGTCAAACCGGCACTTTCCTACAGTGGCGGCACGCGCGGCTGGATCGGCGACAGCCCGTTCATCTTCCTCGACACCAAGAATATACAGGCGCTTGGCTGGAAGCCCAAAGTGTCGATTCGAGACGCTGTGCTGCGCACCGTCGACTGGCTGCAATCCAACGGCGATATTCTGGAGCAACGCGCATGATCTTCAAAGGCAAAACTGTACTCATCACGGGTGCTGCCGGCGGTTATGGCACGCGCCTGACGCAAGCCTTCCACGAAGAAGGCGCGCATCTCATCCTGCATGGCCGCAACATCGCCCCGCTGGAAGCGCTTAAAGCCACACTCCCCGCCGTCGCCAGCCAGAAAATCGCGCTGTTCGACCGTGATTTGAAAGACCAAACATTTTCTTCCGCCCTCAAACAGGCGATTGAACACGCTGGCGGCGTCGACGTCGTGGTCAACAACGCCGCCGAGCAAGGCCCCATCGGGCGCACATGGGAAGTTGACCCCGCCGCATGGGCGCAGACCATCGAAATCGACCTCATCCTGCCCGCCAGCATCTGCCAGATCGCCATTCCTTTCATGATTAAAAAAGGCGGCGGTAAAATCGTAAATATTTCCGGTGGCGGCGCCACTGGCACGCGCCCGAACTTCTCCGCCTATGCGGCCGCTAAAACCGCCATCGCCCGCTTTTCTGAATGCTTGGCCGACGAAGCCCGCGAATTCAAGATCGACGTCAACGCCATCGCCCCCGGCGTCATGCCCACGCGCATGTATTCCGGCCCAATCACCGAAGCCGACCCGTTCGCAGAACCTGTGGCGCTGTGTCTATACCTCGCTTCACCCCAGAGCAATGGCGTGTCCGGCAAGCTCATCAGCGCCATATGGGACAAATGGCGCACGCTGCATGAAGCCCCTATACCAGCCGATACCTATACGCTTAAGCGCATCATCCCACCGACAGTACCGGCATGAAACTCGGCATTATCGGCTGCGGGCTCATCGGTTTAAAACGCGCCCGCGCTGCTGTTAAACTCGGCATCACGATTGCCGGGGTGTACGATAAGGATGAAGGCAAAGCGCTTTCCCTTTCCAAGGAGATGAACAGCACCGTTTTTGAAAATGTCGACGCATTGCTGGCCAACGCCGACGCGGTTGTCGTCGCCACCACGCATGACGCACTCGCGCCTCTTGCCATCCGGTGCCTTAAAGCCAATAAGCAACTGCTCGTCGAAAAACCCGCCGGGCTCTCGCTTCAGGAAGTGCAGGCCATTGAGTTGGCGGCGCGCCACCACGGCATTTCCGTCAAAGTCGGCTACAACCACCGCTTCCACCCCGCCATGCTCAAGGCGCACGAACTCCTGCTTTCCGGCGTGCTCGGCCCGCTGATGTATGTGCGCGGCAATTACGGCCACGGCGGGCGCATCGGCTACGAAAAAGAATGGCGCTGCGATCCCGCGATGGCTGGCGGCGGCGAGCTGATCGACCAAGGTTCGCACCTCATCGATTTATCACGCTGGTTTTTGGGTGATTTGAAACTTGCGAGCGCCTATTTGCCAACGTATTTCTGGAAAATGCCCGTCGAGGACAACGCATTCCTCGCGCTCATGTCGCCGGGCGGTTCGATGGCGTGGCTGCACACCAGCTGGACCGAATGGAAAAACTCCTTCTCCTTCGAAATTTACGGTCGCGACGGCAAGCTCACCATCAACGGGCTTGGCGGCAGCTACGGCAAGGAACAGCTCACCTATTACAAAATGCTGCCACAGATGGGCCCGCCTGAAATCGAACACTGGGAATTCCCGGCCGAAGATTTATCGTGGGAAATGGAGATGAAACACTGGTTTGAAGCACTTGAAAATCAGCAGCCGCCGCTGGGCAATATCTCCGACGCGATGGCCGCCATGCGCATTATCGACGCTGCGTACAAAACCAGTCAGGCTAGAAGTGCCGCGGTTTCGGCAAGCCCTTGGTGCGAGCCGATTTCGTAGAAGCGTTCTTTGACTTCGTAACCCGATAATTGCTTCTTTTTCAGTAAATCTTGAAATACCTCTGCCAGATCGAAAGACGTTCCGGGTGCGAAACCATCAAACGCGGCCTTGGTAAACACTCCGAGTCCGTAATCAATATATTGCATTTGCTGGGTCAAGTTTTTCTTATCGTAATTGAGCAATTCCCCGCGCTCGAATTGCACGTTGCTGGTGTCCCACTGGCCTTCGTTGTGAAACACCGTCATCAACCCCTGCCCTTTGAATGCGCGCTGGACGGCAGAAAAATCGGTGGGCAGGTAGCTATCGCCGTACATCACAAAAAACGGCTCTGTGAGCAGCGGCAGCGCTTTTTGAATCGCCCCGCCGGTGCCTATCAGCACTGCGCCATCGGGGCTGTAGCGTACGTTGACGCCGAAACGTTTGCCGTCGCCGACGAAGTTTTCAATGGCATCGCTTAGATAGCCGGTGCAGATGACGATATCGGTGATGGCTTGCGTTGCAAGCAGCCGCAGCTGATGGGCGATGAAGGGCTCGCCAGCTACGTCCAGCATGGATTTCGGCGTATCATCGGTCAGCGCCCCGAGACGCGTAGCCCGCCCGCCAGCCAGCAACGCGAGCTTCGCGCTCATGACGCGACGACTTTGGTGCCTTCGACGCCGAGATGGAAGCGTACTTCGCGCAGGTTTTTCTCGCGCATGGCGGTGCGCAGACGCATTTTATCTTCGGTGTAGAACATCAAAAACCCGCCGCCGCCCGCGCCGATCAGCTTGCCGCCGATGGCGCCGTTGTTGCGCGCATGTTCGTAGCATTCGTCGATGAAGGGGTTGGACATGCCCTGCGAGCGTTTGCGCTTGAATTCCCAGTGCTCGTGCATGAGCGCACCGAAGCCTGCGAGGTCGCCGGATTCCAGCGCTTCTTTGCTGCGGTAGCCGAGTTCCTTCACGAAATGCAGGTTTTCCAACATGGTTTTATCCGACTGCTTGGTTTTGGTGTTCTGATCAGCGAGGATGCTGGCGGCGCTGCGCGACTGGCCGGTGAAGAACATCACGAGATTGTCTTCGAGCGTGTAGCGCGCCTCTTCGGACATTTTAAGCGGCGTGGCGGTCACCTTGCCGTCTTTAGCGAAGTGGAAGCACGTAATGCCGCCGTAAGCGGCGATATACTGGTCCTGCTTGCCGACGGGGTCGCCGAGGCGGTCGATTTCAATGTGGCAGGCTTGCTCGGCGAGTGCTTCGGGATGGATGAAATTTTCGCAGTAGGTGTGCAGCGCTTTGAGCAGCGCGGTGGTAAAGCTGCCCGACGAGCCAAGCCCCGTACCTGCGGGAATATCGGCCATCGAGGTGATTTCCATCCACGGCTGCGGCAGGGCCACCAGTTGCAGCGCCTCGCGGATAATCGGGTGCTGCACGTCCTTATGGCTGGTCAGGCGTTCCATCTGCGAATATTTGAGGATCAGTTCTTCCTGGAACACCGGATGCACCGTGACATAGACGTATTTATCGATCGCCGCAGCGATCAGGAATCCTTCATGTTCCTGGTAATACGACGGGAGGTCGGTGCCGCCGCCGCCAAGGGTGATGCGCAGGGGGCTGCGGGTAATGATCATGCCATGTCCTTGCTGGATATAATGAATTGCAATTTATCAATTGCGTCCTAAAATAAGGTTCATTAACCTTTTTGTCTATTGAATTGATATGGTCACCGAATACACCAGCACCTACCTCGCCGAAGCCGCCAACATTGCTAGAACCCTCGATGCCACGATGATCGACCGCATGGTCGACATCATGATCGACGTGCGTGACAAGGGCGGGCGCTTGTTTTTCTTAGGGGTCGGCGGCGGTGCGGGCAATGCGACGCACGCGGTCAACGATTTCCGCAAGATCGCCGGCATCGAATCCTACGCGCCGACGGATAATGTCGCCGAGCTTACCGCGCGCGTCAACGACGACGGCTGGGACACCTCGTTTTCAGAATGGCTCAAAGTCAGCAAACCCAATGAAAAAGATGCGGTATGCGTGTTTTCCGTCGGCGGCGGCAATCTGGAAAAGAACGTGAGCGTTAACATCATCAACGCGCTCAAGCTCGCGCAGTCGAAAAAAACCCGCATCGTCGGCATCGTCGGGCGCGACGGCGGGTATACCGCAACAGTAGCCGATGCCTGCGTCATCGTGCCCACGCAAAGCCCGCATACGGTAACGCCGCATGCCGAAGCGTTTCAGGCGGTAGTGTGGCATCTTATCGTGTCGCATCCCAAGCTGAAGCAAAACGAAATGAAATGGGAATCGATTTGAAAAAAGCGATTTTCTTCGACCGTGACGGCACGCTCAACGAGGAGGTTTTCTACACCGATACGGCCGCGTTTGAATCGCCGCGCAACGTCGCAGACGTGGCACTCCTGCCCGGGGTGGGGCGCGCGCTTAAAAACTTCCAGGATAGCGGTTTCCTACTGTTTATCGTATCCAACCAGCCCAACGCCGCCAAAGGCAAGAACACGCGCGAAGAGCTGATTGCCGTGCACAACGCGCTGATGAACCAACTCGAAGAGGACGGCGTGGTCATTACTGAAAGCTTTTACTGCTTCCACCATCCGGATTTCACAGGCCCGTGCGACTGCCGCAAGCCCTCCCCGTTCTTCCTGCTGGAAGCGCAGAAAAAATACGACATCGATATGGCACGCTGCTGGATGATCGGCGACCGCCAATCCGACATTGAATGTGGCCAGCGCGCCGGGGTTAAAACACTGCTCGTCGACAAGGAAAACAGCCTCGTCAAGAGCGCGCATAAAATGCTAAGCCATTGAAACAGTGCAGTGGAATTGTCTTTAGTAGACGTCCATTTTAATTCGTTCCTTTTCGTGCCCGGCCAGTTTCGGGGCGATATGCTTTAAGGTTTCCACCACCTCTTCGCCCATTTTCTCGCCGCCGCAGATGTAGAAGATCGCGCCGTTGCGCACGAGTTCGCGCAAGTGCGCCGAGTCGCTTTCGAGCATTTTCTGCACGCGCTGTTTCTTGCCCTCGCGCGAGATGGCGTAGTGCGGTTCTTCGGTCAACACGCCTTTGCGGTGGGCTTCTTGCAATTCCTCGCGGTAGAGCGCGTCGATTTCGTACTGGCCGCCGCTGTAGAGCACGACGTCCGAATGTTTCTTGCCGCTGGCTTCGATTTCCTGCGCGAAGGCGCGGAACGGCGCGATGCCGGTGCCGGGCCCGATCATCACGATGGGCTTGTCGAGCTCGTCGGGAAGGTGGAAGCTTTTTTTGGCCTGCATGAAGAATGTCGCCTGATGGCCGTTTTCCATGCCGTCCATGTAACTGGTGGCCACGCCGCGCTTGGCGATTTTCTTGTCGCCGAGCGGCACTTCGTAATCCACGCGCGCCACCGTCATGTGCACCTCGTCGGGATGCATCAATGGCGAGGACGAGGCGGTATAAAGACGTGGCGTCAGTTTTTTGTGGGTGGCGACGAGGTCTTCGACCGTGACACCCTCAACTCCGAAATGCTCGATCAGATCCGCCAGGGCATTGGCTTTCAGCCCTTCAAGTACGGCTTTATCGCCGAACGCCTGTTCGATCATGTGCAAATCCTTGCTGGCCAGCCTGCCGTCGCGCCGGTGGGTGTCAAGCAGCTTCAAAAACCCGTCCGTAGCGCGCACGATTTCAATTTTATTTTTGAATAAATCACCCGCGGTGATTTCTTCCGCACCGAATTTTACTTTTTGCGACGCGTCGATGCCGAGTGCTTGCAGCAAATGATCGATCTGCTTCGGGTCATTAACCGGCACGATGCCGCAGACGTCGCCCGCCTGAAACTGGATGCCGTCGAGGCCAAGTTCGATATGGCTGAACACTTTGCCTTCAGGCTGGCCCGGATTCAAAATGACGTTCCGCTTAACAGTGCCTTGCGGCTTGATTTTATTGGTCGGCCAGATACCGCGTGGTTTTTCGTTTTCCATACATCCCCCTGATATTTTTTTTCAGTCGCGCTTGATACGCTTTTTTTATAGTGATTACTCTAGCTGACGGTTAACTAATAGCAACTAAATCGTGCAACAACGGCTCTCAGAGGCATCGGACCATAAATCCGGTGCCACTGGCGCGATTAGCTATTTGAAAACGGACTATTTCCTGCCCTTAGCGGACCATTTGCCCGGCGCGGCGGTGGCCACTTCTGTTTCGATGGCTTTGAGCAGCAGGTCGGAGAAATGCGCCGCCACCTTGCCGTCCTGCCACACTTTGCCGTCATGGCTCAACTCCGGACTGAGCGTGACGAGGCTGCTGACCGGCGTGGAAACACCGTCAACATCGATGCGTTTATCTTCTTTGAGCCATGCGGCGATGATACTGTTCAGCGTGCTATGGTCGAGCTTGCGTTTGGTGCCGCCGGGCGAATCACCGAGCGCGACTTGGGCCACTGCGCCTGCGCCGTCCACCACCGTATAGTTCCTGTTTTCGTTGCGGCCCCACGGACGGGCAACTTTGTCATGCGGCGGGAACAAGCATTTGCGGTCGTTGGTGAGTTTTGTCACGGTATTCATGTCGATATTCAGCGCAAGGCAGATATACGGCACCATCACCGGGCTGATTTTCGTCGAATCGAAATTCTCGCCGATGGTGATCAACTCGCTTATCTTCGCTTCGCGCGAGGTTTTGCCCAATTTTTTCCATGTCGGTGCGAAGCCGGTTTTGCTCATGTCGATAGGTTCTGCGACCACCAGCGTGCGGTCCGGGTCTTCGCTCAGTTTTTTGAGGAAGGCGTACAGCTCGCCGCGTTCTTCTTCACGCATCCCGCTGCGCACCCAGCTTGCCACGTCGTCAAGCTTGAGTTTACCCTGCTCATACTCGGAGATGTTATCGCGGTCTCGGAAATACAGGGCGGATTCTTCTTTCAGCACGCCGATCAGGCTTTTGCGCACGAGAGGCATCGCATGCGTGGCGTTGTGGCCACGGTTGGAAAATCCTTCCAGCAGCAACGGTGCGTTGCCGGGCGGTTTGCTTTCAGTGCGCAGGCGCACGCGCTCGATAATTCTGGCAAAATCATCGTCGCTTCGCGGATCGTCGACTTTCATGCCGGGCATGATGGTCTTGAGCCATGAGGGTGCGAAATATTCGTCCGGGCCGCCATATCCGTGCGGAACCGGCAGGCCCAGCCCAACGGCATCGCAAATTTCCTTCACCATTGCGCCGTCATCCATGTAGTGGCCGGGGAAGTAATAGCGGATATCCACGTGCGAACGTTTTTCGATTTCGATGCGCGGGTCGGGCGGCGTTTTGCCGTCGCCTTCGAAGCGGCGTTTGAGTTCGCGGTTGATTTTGCCTTCCAACAATTTCATGCGCATGATGGCGTCATCCCGGTTCTCGCCCGAGCGCTGCCTGATGCGCATATTCAACTCGTTGACCAGCAGCGTACGTGCGGTTTCCATGCCCACGCGCGCTGGCGGGAGTTCGATTTTCTTATCGTCGGAAAGGTGAAATTCGGATTCGCCGTCGATCTGGTCGAGTTTCATTTCCGAAAGTACCGCGTCCACGACCTCCGGCTTGCGCGATTCCAGAATGTCCGCGCCCTGTTTTTCGAAGTTTTCCGCACCTTCCGCTTCTTGAGCCGTAATCGAACGGCCGTATTCGCGCATGTGCTTGCCGACTTCCACCATGTCGATGCCGGTGATCAGCGTGCTGGCGATGGCGCGCCCGTCGGCAGGTTTCAGACGGTAGCTGACGAACGGCCCGTCGGGTCCCTGCTCAAGGAACGGCCCGCGCCACAGGCGGTCTTTGGCCGGGTATTTTGCCACGAACTCATTGACCTTTTCGAGCACTTTGCCTTCCACATCATCAATGTTATCGAGCCTGTCGGTTTGAGCCAGGATGTCGTAGGCGTTCCACCATTCGTTGGCGCCGTTGAACGGCGGCGGCGGCACGTCGAGCATGCGCGCGATGAACGGAATCACTTCACGCGAGATAATCGGAACCCGAGCGAAGCCGGTGACACCGTCCTCTTTCGGCTGAGAGGTAAGATCGAAGCTTGCCACGTCGTCGGATTTAGTAAGCGTGTTCGACCAACTGTAATTGGCTTCGCGCCCGCCGATGGAATCCTTATTGTTGCCGCGCCCGCCGACATCGATGTTGCCGCCGAGGAAGCTGGAAACGAGATCGGGAGCCTGTTTGATGCGCGTCTTGATGGCGGGATCGAGCGTGTCCATGCTCGCGTTGCCGTCGGCGAGTGCGGTCATCATTTTTTCAATGAACGGCACCTTGTCTTCACCGACATTGAGCACTTTAGCCACTTCAGCGGCCTTAAGCATCGGCGGGAAGCCGTCATGAATCAGGAAGCTCTGGTCCGCAGGCACAGCCGCTTTGCTTTCGCGGTTCTTTGCGGCTTCGATAATAGAAAATACGGCGTTCGGGTGCACCTGACGGCAGTTATACGGCACGTCGAAGAAGCTCGACACGAGGTCGATGCCGCGAATGACTTTCGGTTTATCCTGCGGCGTGGCTTTGGCGCGGTAATAAAATTCCGGATATTTTTCCACCGTCGCGGCAACACCGTTCATCGTAGCGATCGACGGCGATGGCACGCCCATATCCTCGGCATACACCGGCAACATGGCCACCGGCACGAGATGCTGCTTTTCGAAATCCTTGCGTTTTTCAATGCGCGTCGCCGGCACTTTGGCTTCGATCATCTGGCCGAGTTTTTCGGCGATGGCGTTGAACAATTTCGGCTCGATATAATACGAGCGCATATCGTTGATGCGATGCGGGCCTGCAATGCCGTCCTGCGTGTTGACGACTATCTTCTTGCGGCTGATCGGCATGGTAAAGCTATATTCTTTTTTCTCGCTCTTGAGCGTTTCCAGCGCCATGTTGATCACTTCAAGCACCGAGCCGCGGGTCGAGGCGAAGCCAAGCATCTGTGCGATGGCAACGTCGTTCAGCCAGTGCCCCTTATCCGAAGGCAGCGGCGAGCCGAGGCGCGCCCGTTGCTCGCGTGAACGTTCCATGAGTTTTTGCGGCGGCACGTCGGTCGCCCATAAATCCATTTCGTTTTTTCCGCCGCTGGCGGTACCTATCAGGTGCGGTTCGGGCAGTTCGAGATTATCGATATCGACCGGCTTTTGCGCTTTGCCTTTTTCGTCGCCCTCGGCTTCCTGCGCCCCATCGCCTTCCTTCTTGTCTTTTTTGTCCTTGTCCTTGGCGCCCTTGTCTTCAAGCTCGGGATTGAGGCGGCGCGCGGCGTTTTTCGCAGGTCCCGGCATCACGAAATTGGGGTCCATCACGTCGGCGAACGACAGCTCTTCGGTAATTTCGGTGCGCTTGGTACCTTCTTCGGTTTCCAACTTGATGTTGTCTTTAAGCTCGAACATCCGCGCGAATTTCGCGTCGCCGAGTTTATCATCCCACAAGTTCGTATACGCCACGTCCGCCGGGTCGGTGACGCTTCGGCGCAGCACGCGCCCGCCGAGCTGCTTCACGCGCCACGGCGAGTAGAGCGGGTCGGTGCGAATCAACACTTCCGCGCGCGGATTATCAAGCCCCTGCTGGGGAATACGCACGCCGGAAATCATGAGTACCTTGCCTGCTTTGTGATCGTAAAGAATTTTTTCGCGCGCGCCCGGCGAGGTCTGCGACGTCACCGCTTTGCACACGACGATGCCTTCGTCGCGGAAACGGCGCGCCATGTCCTTATGCGTGGCCTCAAGGGTGAGATTGCCGCGATCATGGGCGATCTGGGCTTTGTGTTCGAATTCCTGCGCGCGTTTTTCGGCAAGGCGTTCAAGGTATTCGCGATATTCAGGCAAGCCCTGATCGCTGGCGAGCTGTGCGGGAACGCCAATTTTCAGCGCATCATCCTGCCCCTCCTAGGTTTTCGGCGGGCGGCCGTATTTGTCAAAGAAATGCTGGTATCCGGCGCCGTAAATCACGTCGTTGAGCGCGGTTTCGTAGCCGTTGGCGTCTTCAACGTTGAGCGCGCTGATCACGCCGGTTTTGCCGAACAGGCGTTCGCCGGTTTCAGGGTCGTTCCAGTTGAGGTAGAGCTGCTGCACCTTGCCGCGGCGGAGCGCCTGATCGGTCGAACCGGAAAGGCGCTGCGCGAACACGTCGGAATCGACGTGGCGGTGGTCCCCCTTGCCTTTGATGTCGGAAGCGCGCAGCGTGATTTCCATACCGGTTTTCACTTGCCAGACATTGAAATCGCACACCGCGCCGAGGCCGTGCGCCTGATCGAGCGTCACTTCACGGATCATGTTGCCGTCAGTGAGGCTGATGGCGTCGTTTTTCGCGTCGCGTTTTGGCGTGGCGCTTAAGCCGACGCGGATGGAATGGCCTTTAAATTCCTTCACCTTCTGAGGCTTGTTGCCTTCCATGCCCATATGGGCTTCGTCAAGGATGACGATTTCGAAATTCTCTGGCTTGAAGAGTTTTTTATTGCTCTCCGCCATCAGCGAATCATAGGTGGTGATGATGATTTCACGGTCCTGCCCGATGCGGATTTGTTCCTGCTCTTCGCCCGCTTTGGACTGCTTCCAGCGCTTCGGATTGCCCCCATAGACCACGCCGATGCGGCACGGCTTGCCGCGCTCTTTCAGGCCGAGCTGGCGGTAGGCGCTTTTTTGTTCATCGAGGTCGGTGCCGGGTGTGGATTCCGGCAGGAGGTCGTCGTCTTCCTTGCCTTTGGCTTTTGCGGGCGCCGGTTTGACTTTTTTAGCTGAAGCTAAGGCTTCAGCTACCGCTGGATCGTCGTTGACGAGTTCGGGGAAGAATTTATTGAATTCCAGCGCCGACTGCATGAGCAGGTCGGTTGTCGGAACCACGACGAGCACGCGGGGCTTGCGCGTTTTACCGTCGGCGCGTTCGCGCTCTGGCATGTTGAGCGCGGCGCGCGCGATGTGGGTGTAGAGCGCGGTTTTGCCGGTGCCAGTGGGCAGTGAATACATACCCGCTTCTTTTTTGCGGTCGGTTTTGGGGTCGTCCTGATGGAGGGTTGAGATCAGGTCCTGATAACAATCCGGCTGGTCGTCGCGCAGGCGAAAACGGTCGTCATCGATAAAGCCATCGAGCGCTTCGATGAAATCTTCGCGCAGTTGCGGGGCGACGCCCTCGCCCGAGACACTGAATGATGTGACCTGTTTGGAACCCGTTTTTGATTTGGCCAAGCGACGCCCTTTCTTTTTTTATACCAATGAGGCTGTTTTTACGTTAGTTTATAATAATTAACTTTTGGAGTTTTGGATATTAAATAATGGAGGCAACCCAAAAAATTGTGTAGCTAGTTTATTGTTAAATTTCAATGTATTAAGTTTACTTAGGCACGTCCTGCTTCCTTGTCCTTGCCGGGAGGCAGGGTTGACGGGTTGGCCTTAGTGCTCGACTGCCCGGCGAATTTGCCAGAAGCGAATTGCTCAAGGGCCAGCCGCATGGCATCGCCAAGATTGTCCGGCTTAGTCATGCCGGTTTTTTCCGGGGATAGTTCCGGCGCTGCCGTTTCCGTCACACCGCCCGCGACCGTCGTGGCAGCCGCCGCAGGTGTTTCAACCCGTGCAGCCGCCGCAGTCGCGGCAGCGGCTTCCACCGCCGTTTGTTCTTCTTCGGCGAGCAGCCCCGCTTCGCGCATGAGTTTGAGCAATTGTTCCGTGCCGCCCGCTTTTTTCAGCAGCGCATCATAGACTTCCGTCACGCCTTTTACGTATTTAAATGCATCGCTACGATACTTCGCATCGATCAACGGGAATTCCAAACTTTCTTGCTCGCGTTTCTTTTCATCTTTCAAAATCTCAAGCAGGCGCGCATCTTTTTCTTTGCGTGTGGGCAGTTTTCCAGCTCTTTGCGCGTACTGTCCAGTCTGAATGTAAATTTCCCCACTCTCTAAATGGTCTCCCCTCGCCTGCTCGAGGGGAACCCATGTGCTTTTGTGTGCACAAAATCAAATTGTATTGAATTTCATATAGAGTACTTTGCGTTTTATTATACGCCATCATCCCGGGAAAATTTGCTATGAAAATGCAAGAAGCTGTAGCCTCTCTGGAGTTGAATAACAGGAGCATAGAAGAGTGTATGGCACTTCTCGCCCAGACGGCCGAGTATGCCAATTATAGCAACGCACTGCGCACGGCAGATAACGCGTCGCCGTATGAAATTCCTGAGGCTGACGGCAAACTGAAATTTGCACATAAACAATTACGCCAGCTCATTGAGCAGTCCGGCATCGCTTCCGAAACTACCACTGCGCTCATGAATGCTATTAAGGCTGGATTGCGCAAATAAGCACATAGCTTTGCCCATTTAATTATCTCACCGAACAGGGAATTAAAAACAGCATCGAGAAATTTATATAAATCCTTCTCTGAAAGGAAGAAGCCTGAGTCAGCAATGAAAACTATATTATTCAGGTTATGCGCTTAAATATTAAATTACTGGGACTATTGTTAACGCGACACTGCAGATCTACGATTTACAGTAGTAATATTTAAATTTTTACCCGTTATATTTGCATAGAGGGACTTAACATGCTCTTCCTCCTGCGCTATTAGGTTGTCATCGTCATAAATAGAGCCCAGCGCATTCGCATAGCTTGCAATATGCGGGGCATTTTGTTTGACGGCCGCCGACATATCGTCGACATGGCGCTTCAATTCTTCAAATTTGCCGGAGAGTAGTGCCTTTTCATAAGAAAATACTAATTTATACAGATCTGAATAAGCTTCAGTCGTAGATCCTAACTCATCGTTTTTGTTATCTTCGTAATATCTGGCAAGATGCATAAGTCGTTCAGCAGCGTTACGGGCAACTGGCTCAACAAAAATATTATGTATCATAAGTCCAAGCACCTGTTGTAAAGCCTTGTCGCCGCGTGCGGCTTCGAACAGTTCCGGTAATACGTCTAGTAGACTATTCGAGCTCACCTTTTCACCATTGATAAAGTCCTCCAGCACCGTTTGCGCCTTTTGGCCATCAAGCTTATCTTCAAGGTCCTCAAAAGCCTCCCTGTATTTTTCCACCCAATCCTTACCAGAGTTAAAACCCAGACGGCTGGCTTCTGGCGGATGATGATTAAACACTTCCTGTGCATGTTCGACCCCGGTAATTTCCAGCAGGGGTAGCATCCTCTCGCCGGAGGAGAATAGCTTTACGTCTTTAGGGTCTTTGTTGGTAGTTTTAATCACAAAGCGCCAGCCATGTTCGGCATTTTTAGGGGCTGTTTCCCCAAGCATGTGTGCGCGGGTACGAAAATTTACGAGACGAAAATCGTCGATGGGGTGCTCCCTGTCGGTATGCCAGAGCATTTTTTTTTCTACGCCGAACCTGCTAAGCGGAATCCGTGTTTTACGATCCGGGCTTTCGATGGATAATTCGTAATGTACCTCTTTCTTTTTTTCACCCGATTTTGGTGGGGATTCAGCTACAAAAAGCAAGGAACCGCGAAGCATGTGCGCGGACATATTTTTATCGAAGGCTGGGATATCGACTGCCAGCGTGTTTTCTTCATCTTCAATCACATATGTTTTAAGAGGCAAGGGTAGGCGCACGGGTACGTTATGGCGCAGGAACTCGCCCTTTACGGCTGTGCGCTCTTCCTGCGCATTGGCAAAGTGTGTTCGTGGATACACTTCCTTGCTTTCGGGGGCATAGGCTTGGTAATTTTCGGGCTGGACGACCCTGCCCTCCAGCTGGGCGGCGAGCATCTGGTCAAACAGGATGCGCTCCGCCAGGCCGAAATGCGGCATGCCGAAGCCTGAACCTTTGGTATCGAATGTTTTATTTCTGGGAGTGTTTATGACAGCGGATTTATCGCCCGGATCGATCATCATGGCACTTGCCAACAGACTTGAGGTTACGGAATCGACAAAACTTTCTTTACGCTGGTCCTTGGCCTTCATGAATTCAGGCGTAAGTTCTTCTTTGTATTTCCGCCCCGGCAGGCCCCCTACGAACATGGAGCGGTAACGAGCGGCGATTTTAGCTGCACCCCCGGTGACTTGCGGTGCCGCAAATGAGGTGCCGCTTATTTTGCGGGGTTTATCGTCGTCTTTGCCGTCTTTCGACCAGCGCCCGGAAATGCTGTCGATAGGAACGTCCCTACCCTTCATTACTAGGTCTACCGCTGAGGTAGGGGTTTCAATGGAGGCGGTGAAATCTGTTGCCATTATGCTGCCAACCGGTTTTTCATGGCGATCATGTTCCGATGCGCCCACCACAAGGGCGTGGTCGGACTGGGTGGTAAGGCCGAAAATGGGCTGGCCGCCAGACATGTTGCCGGCTCCGTGCACAAATATTGTATCGGTGAATTTAAGTATATTGCTGCGCATAGCGAGCGCTGAAGTAGGGCTGGTGGAATCGAACCATGAACCCATGCTGAAATTCACAGCACGCACCGAGGAGAGCGAAACGCCCTCCTTGCGAAGTAACTCACCGATGGAAAAGGCAGCATCCTCATCTAGCAAATTGCAATTGATGTAGATTATTTTGGGCGGATTTTCCGAACCATAAGTGGATTGGACTACTTTGATGACCTCTGCCTTATGGTCACCCTTATCAGCTTCAATAACGAGGATGACGGGATTTTTTTCTTCATAATGTTGAAATCTTGGATTGAAACAACCCGTTACATTCTTGAAGTATGTTTGTGCCTCGCTAAGGGGAGGATCGTTGTCAGTATGACCGCTTTTTAGTAACGGTCTGTCTCTATTAGGCGTAGCTAAAGCGGTCCATGTTATTGAGGACGTGGTGCTGACAGGATCATGACCCGGAACTAACACCGGTAATGTCCCTAATAATAATGTTAACTTTTTACTAGCCATTATCTTTATGAAGTTATTTATAATATTAACTTACATAGTATGATCGGGTGTGACTACCATAAACAGCTGCATAAGAGCAGATCTTTAATTAGCCGCATGATAGCTCAGCGCTTTGCTAGAAATAACTGCGCAATAAATTTAAACGCCTGGAATAGCTTGGTAAAATTTATACAAAAAACTATCTGGCACTGTAATTTCGTAATACTATATACTTAGTAAAACACGTGCTAATTTACCTAAATGCGGGCACGTAAAATAATCTAGGGTATTTCCGCACACTGAAAATTCCATTATTTAAGCGCTTATCGCTGGCCCCCTCAAGAATTACACCAGGAACATCGCATTGTGGTGCGATCGGAAGTCCATCAGAGCGCGGTTGTTTTTGAATGTGCGGGCAAGTAACGCATCCGTAAATTACCCAACGTGTAATGGAAAGCGCATCGTTCGCGCATCCCACCGAAAGGCTGGAGCTCATTGATGCAGATAAGCATCCATTATTAAAGTATAAGATTCGCCACCTTTATCATTAGTTTATAATAACGATGATACTTTCCGACTGATCTATTATCTTCCAGATTCTATTAAATCTATTACTTAATCATAAAAGGAAACATAATATGAATCAGGTGATTTATCTCGTAGGTCTAGTAGTGGTAGTGCTAGCTGTTTTATCATTCGTTGGTGTCAGGTAATTATATGTCATCCAAAATTATACCTGAACTCTCAGGAGTATCTTACGTAGAATGGGGCGCTATTATTGCAGGCTCTGTATTGGCATGTGCGGTTTCGCTTGTATTACTGCAATTTGGAAATACCCTCGGCCTATCTGTTGAGCATTTCCAGCGCGATGAGCATATTACGTCTGCTAAAGTAATAACAGTAGGAGTATGGTTACTGTGGGTGCAACTCATGGCTTCCATATCCGGTGGTTACCTTGCAGGACGTATGCGTGCTCCTTGGACAAACGCCCAGCATACGCATGAAAGTGAACTGCGGGATGGAACGCATGGCCTTCTTGTTTGGGCTACCAGCAGTATTACTGCGGTATCTGCTGCGGCAGTGGTAGCTTTCCTTAGCGCATTAGTAGCACAACACGGTGTTATAGATAACGACGTTCATATTTCTGTGGATGTTTCTCACAGAACCAATCTTATCTTAGGCTTCTCTCTTGCGGCCACTTCTCTTGTGTCCGCAGTTGCTGCATGGCGGATGGGGGTACTTGGAGGTGAGCATCGCGATGGCGCAGTAGATGCTAGCCGTTATGTAAGCTTTCGCAAAAAACGCCCATAGCTGAATTTATAAAAAATTGTTTTTAAAGTGCTGTAACGTCAGCCTAGGGCAAACATAGGCTGACGTTACATTTTATATATTATCATTCTGCGCTCTTTTATAAAAGCTTTAGAAAGGCAGCTCGGTAGCGATTTCTGCGCATCAGCAGTGTGGTGTATTCCTTCAGGTATTTGTTAAACGCATAGTATTTTTACAATGCCTTCGACATAACTCTTTTCTTAATTGAACGGCGAGAAGATTAATGCCGAGCCGAACCGTACTTCATCGAGCAAGTTATCCGCTGCGGCTCACTCAATATCTAAAGTATCTACAGGAAGAAGGCGTGTCACTTTTGCCCTTCTTCCTGTTGCATTACCGTTGTATCAGCAAGAACTTCAAAACGTCATTTTACATATCCGCCCTTCAACACTTTATCGGCTTCATGCTCGATACATGCTGCGAGGTCGGTGCTTCCACGGCGGCGTCGGCAAGCTCCTTCACTATCGATTCGCATCGTGCCGCCTTCTAAAGACGCCTGTAGTTTTGTTAGGGCTACGCATAAGTGATAACCGTTATCAAGCAAAGCGACTGCGCGTTTATCTTGTTCCTTGTCATCGGTAGGTTCAAGTTTATAGCAATCGAATTTTCCGTCATTGGAGTGAGCTATTCCCGGGATAATTTCCGCACTGCCGAAGTGCTGAGTTTGCGCCTCCTTGCCCTGTTTGAGAATATTTTCTATTGTCGTTATCAAGTCCTTCGCTTTTGAAGGGATCGTTTTTAGTTCCTTATTAACAGACATCCGTTCTAGCATATCCTCCGCAGTAACGCCGGTCCGAAGGTTATGAGATTTATTTAATACATCGCGGATATTTTTAGCGGATTCCCAAGCATTAATCAGAACGTCAATTTCTATATCTGTGTTTTGAATAAGAGGCCCTAACTCCTTCAACCCAACTATAATATCCTCCAATTGGGAGATGACTTGTGCAGATTCTAAAGATTGCCAGTTTGTCCCATTCTTACTCATAAGTCCCCCTTGTTATATATAATCTTATTGATAATCCGAGAATTGTCCGAGTTGATTATAGATTAGATAAACCAGATTTTTCATATAGGGACGCATAGCCTTATTCAACCTAATCATATCATTAACCAATTTTTTATGTACTTCAGGACATTCATTTTGCGGAGTATGATGTAAATAATAAATCAATGCGGCGTTTGCTGTCTGCCCAATGACTAAACTCCGCCGCAGTCACAAGCAAATCATTAGATAATACGGAAATATCTTGTCACAGTTGACGCTTTAAATCCTGACGCTCCCTTATACTTTCGGAATGAAAGCGGGTTTCTTCGAGGCGTTTAAGTTGTTTATCCCTCATTTCGTAAATAGGCATGTATTCCCTGCCAATAATTTTGTAACCTTGCTACAGCCTTATTCGAGAAAATTGGTGGTGGCTGCAGCCATCAGCGAAGACCTCTTTCGGAGGTAATTCCCTATAGGAGGGTAATTTACAGGGAAAATCTTAAGTTGCAGCGTAAATTGGCGGTATCTTGGCAAAAAATGCTTTTTTCCAATTATTATTTATAAAATAGAGTATATAAGCCGTCCAATTTGCTAATTCCCTGCCCATAGTCTTGCAGGGAATTAGCAAGGAATTCATAGTATCCAGTCTTGCGAGCACCGACAAAGCGTACCAGGTCCAAATCTGTCAATCCAGCCACATCATATTCTGCCGCCCTAGCAGACACTTTCTACACGACCATGATATCGGTAACTTTAATTTTGTGCCCATTTTGTAGCAGTCCCAAAAACCATAAGTGCCGTTGGTTCAATTTTTTCCAGCTTTCGTGATATCGTGCGTTACATTTATAGTGCAAGATCTTGCACCATAAATTTACTTTGATGACAAATTGTTTGCCAATTGGCTGGGGACGGTTTCATGACGCGGATGAAAGTGCCTATTACGAATATATTTGTCGCCGCGCCGGGATTGACGTGCAATATGTGGCCGAACAATTTGAGAATGACGGCAGCCCGGTTTCTACTATCGTTAAGGGTGTGAAGCGTGCCATGGCCAGAGAATACAGCCGTGAGCTCTCCACCAATGTATTTGCCGGGCAGTGCAGGCTGAGCTTGGTTATCGTCAGGGGGGAGCAGCAGGCTAACCCACATATTACATGCGGCGGCATGGTGGACAACCATCGGCTCAACCCGCGTCCGAGGGCTGTATTTCCTCTACAAAAGGCAATTACAAGCCTTGTAGAAATGCCATAATAGTCAGGTTTTAGTACGCTGGCAATCAACGGCTCGCTAAAGTTGCGCAATTTGCTATTATGATAAACTCCACCTATGTTGAATCGCTAATAGTTACTTATTGTTAATTTAAATAGTTGAAGTTCAGCAAATTTAGGAATTATGAATACTTCCCCTAACTCTAATCTAAATTTAAACAAAGATTCCTATTTACGTTTATTGCTCGATTCAAAGGCGTCAGCGTTTTATGCAGTTAATTGCGATGGCGCGACCACGCATTGTAATAATGTATTTCTAAGAATACTTGGGTTTGAAAGTAGTCAGCAGGTTATGGGGTTAAAACTGCATGACACCATTCACCATAAACACCCGAATGGTACTCATTATCCTGTCGAGCAATGCCCAATTTATAATGTAGCCAAAAATGGCGGGGCTGCGCATGTAGATAATGAAGTATTCTATAGGACTGATGGTCAAAGCATCCCTGTTGAATATTGGGTTTATCCCATTGTGAATAATGGAGAACATGTTGGAGCAATTTGCACATTTATTGACATTACGGAGCGTAAAGACGCTGAGCATGCGCTACTAGAAAGCGAGAAACGTGTTCGCCTGATTATTGATTCCGCATTAGATGCCGTAATAGTGACCGATAGCTCAGGCATTATCACTGAATGGAACACACAAGCGGAAATAATCTTTGGCTGGAGCCAGAACGAAGCGGTGGGAAGTCAAATGAGTGAGATGATTATTCCTGTCGAATATCGTCATTTTCATCATGCAGGAATGAGCCATTTTTTAAAAACGGGTGAACAGAAAATACTCAATAAAAGAATTGAAATTACCGCTTTAAGTAAGCGCGGAGAGATTTTCCCAATCGAGTTAACCGTAACTTTCCAGCAGTATAAAGGTCAAACGCACTTTACCGCATTTGCACGTGATATAACCGAACGGAAACGCAGTGAGGAAAAGTTACGTGAATCGGAGGAGCAATTCCGCCAACTAGCAAATTCTATACCGCAACTTGCATGGATGACGGATGCAACAGGAGCGTGTCATTGGTTCAATCAACGCTGGTATGATTATACGGGTAGCGATCTGGAGGAAATGCAAGGCTGGGGATGGAAGAGTGTTCATCACCCGGATTTTGTAGATAGAGTGACCGAGGGTTATAAAAAAGCCATAAAAATGGGTCTAGCTTGGGAAGATACATACCCCTTACGTAGTAAAACGGGAGATTACCGCTGGTTCCTCTCACGAGCATTCCCACTTCAGGATGCATCGGGCCGTTCTGTAAGATGGTTTGGTACAAACACTGACGTTACCGATCAAAGAGATGCGGCGCAGGCTCTTTACGAAGCACAGGAACGTTCCCGCCTTATGTTTGAAAGCATTAAGGACTATGCCGTCATTTCTATGGACACCAAAGGCATCATAATCGACTGGAATTCAGGCGCTGAAGAGATTTTTGGTTACACAAAGAGTGAAATTATCGGTACTCCACTATCTTTTATATTTACACCTGAAGATCGTGTAGCCGAAGCCGATGTAAAAGAAATAAAAACTGCTGCTGAGACAGGACGTGCCATGGATGAGCGCTGGCATGTCCGGAAAGATGGCAATCGTTTCTTTGCCAGCGGTATATTGTCGGCAATTAAGGACAATTCAGGGAAACTGTTGGGATTTACAAAGATCGCCCGTGACATTACAAGCCGGAAAAAGGCAGAGGAAATGATGATTGAGGCACGCAATGCAGCAGAAGCAGCCAATATTGCCAAGTCTGAGTTTCTGGCTAATATGTCGCATGAAATCCGCACACCTATGAATGCTGTCATTGGGCTTTCCAATATTTTGGCTATGAGCCAACCACTAACCCCAAAACAAAAAGAATTCATTAAAACACTTCAGCTATCAGCTGACTCACTTCTAAGCTTAATAAATGACCTGCTGGATATTGCTAAAATTGAAGCGCGAACTGTTGAACTTGAACACATTCCTTTCGTCATGTCGCAAATGGTTCAAGAGGTCATCAGTATCGTATCCGTCCGTGCAAAGGAAAAGGGCTTATCCTTTACGATGGATGATGAATGCGTTAGGGACTGGACGTTTATTGGTGATCCAACACGTTTACGTCAGATTATGATGAACCTTTGCAGCAACGCAGTAAAATTTACTGACCACGGCGGCATTCATATTGCCATCACTTGTAAACCGGCTGCACAACCACACATACAAGATATATGTATTTCAGTTAAAGACACCGGAATCGGCATAGCACCTGACCAGCTGGCAACGATTTTTGAGAAATTCATACAGGCCGATAGTTCTATTAATCGTAAATATGGCGGCACAGGACTTGGGCTAGCGATCACTAAAACTTTAGCAGAAATTATGGGTGGCACGATTAAAGTTGAAAGCACTGTAGGAAAAGGTTCCGATTTTATGGTTTGTATAGTGCTGCCTTTAGCTGTCGAAGGCATGGATCATGCTTATGCGAATGGTGCGCATATAACTCCACCGGATCAGGAAAGAAACTTAAATCAGCTCAAGATATTAATCGTCGAAGATTACGCGCCTAATGTACTCGTGGTTCAAACATTTCTAGAACAATTTGGCTATAGTACAGATGTCGCTACTAATGGTAAGGAAGCATTTGAAAGAATAAAGCTGGGAGGCATTGCGGCAGTATTGATGGATGTTCAAATGCATGGAATGAATGGATTTGACGCAACGCAGTTAATTCGAAATCATGAGAAGCAAGGTAATTTATTACCTGTCCCCATTATTGGTATGACTGCCCATGCCTTATCAGGAGATAGAGAGCGCTGTATCAGCGCCGGTATGGACGATTACATTTCTAAACCATTCAATCCTAATGTATTGAAGGAAAAGCTTAGTGCTCTCATTACGCCACAGTAGCCACCTTTACTTTTAAGGTCTCGCCCTGTATGCCGCCTCGATCTTGGCAACGTTGATCTTCTGCATTTCATCATCGCCTCGGTACGCCATCTGGCAAGATTGGTTGAACCGGGAATAAACGAATAACAATTCACCTGTCACTAATCAGCGCCATCAAAATGCTATCGGCAACCATAAGCAGGCCACCAATCGCCACCTTCCAATTTTATTGCTTCGCCCAGGAAGGCAATCGCAAAAACGATTACCAACACAATGCTTAATTTATCGACTGACGCAACACGCGAGGCATCTCCAAGCTGGAGCGCACGATAGTAACACAGCTAGGATAACCCCGTTGCAATCCCGGAAAGCACCAACATGGATATACCGAAAATGGATATCTTATCCAGCGGCTGCCATTCATTACGAAACGCTACAATGATAGCAACCATAATCAGAATGACCATCGTGAGGATAAAGGTTGCGAGGTTGAAATTTATCTCACTCACCCCAGCTTATCAAAATAGCAGTTAGTGCAGCGAAGCAGACAGAACCCAAGGCAAATAACACCCAATTATTAATTTGGTTCATACCCTAATTTTTCTGCATGGAGGAAGCACAATGGTTTGATTCGATAATAGACAATTGCTCGGAGAGCCAGGTCTCTGATTTCATCTCTTTTCCATCCTTTAAATGCACAAAATACGATTCACCTGTAAACGAAGATTTGCTGCCAACATAATGAATAAATTGTTTGGCGGTCGTGATTTTATTACCGGCATATTGCCACTTCTCTTCCATATGCTTTCTAGCGGCAGCCCCATCATACGCTTTTCCATTACGGAGAAATTGCATATCGGAACTTTCAATTAACTTTAGAACCTGCTCTATTTTTTGCGGCTCACTGAGTGTTTCACATGCCGCGGCAGGAAATGCCCATAGCCAGACCATTACTATAAAAATACTGAGAGTTTTAGCTAACATCAAAAGATTCCTTATTAGACAAAGGTAAGGCAAACAAGTTAACCGTTGGGATTTGGATGAGATGTGGTTTTTCCGAGCCAGGTCATAGTCACGGTATCGCCGCCGGTTTCGCCCAGCGTCGTTGCTAGAATTTTAATTATCCAGAAAATTAGGGTAACTTCTGGGACTTTATTCAGTGATTTCATTTATTTTAAAATGTTATTGAGCTTTCTTATAGAAACTCCGTTCGACACAGTTTTACTGTTGTCTTGAAATAGCTCTCATAATCATACAAGAAATCAATCTATTGAGATTTATGATTTATTATTCGAGAAATAACCTTAATTAAGAGGCGCAATCAGCAATAATAAAGGTTAATTAATCATTTATAAATGATATTTCAGTATATTTGGAACAATAATTTTAATCAATAAATGCGTATAAAACATATTAGAATGCAAACAAATAATGATCACACTTGAACAAATTAGAGCTGCGCGTGCCATGCTGGGTTTAAAACAGCATGAACTTGCAGAGAAAGCCGGGCTATCCACAGGTACGCTGAATAATATTGAGCGGGGTGTACAGACAGATCCTAAATTGAGCACATTAAAAGCCATACAAAAAGCGCTGGAAGCAGAAGGAATTCAATTTACTGAAGGGGAAACTGGTGAACTAGGTATTCGCTTAAAACCCCCTCATCCTCACCCCTATAGTGGAACGATTACGCTGCTTATTATCGATGACAGCCAATCAGACCGTAAACTTTACAAAGCATGGTTGGGCAAGCAGCCCGATAAAAAATACAAAATCATCGAAGCAGGTAATGCAAAAGAAGGGTATGAGGCGTTTATCAAGTATACGCCTGCCTGCATCATTCTTGATTTTATGATGTACGGCAAAGATGGCTTTCAGTTGCTAATTGAGATGAAAAGAGAAAATCCTGAAATTCCTCCGATTATTTTTGTTACGGCCATGCATTCTGATGTAGTTGAGAAAGATGCGATAGCCTTAGGTGTGCATACCTATTTGGATAAGAAAAATCTTACCAAAGAAAGGCTGTATAATGCAGTTACTAAAGCATTATCGTAGGAAAGACATAAGCCATCCGGGCCAACAATCTCTGATTCGCGGCACACTCGCCCGCACTCTATTGGTACCTACAGTACTTTGCCTTTTTGTATTGTTGCTCGACTTAGCTACACCGCGTGGTGTGGCTATGGGCATTGCTTATATACCGCTCATTTTATGCGGGTTATGGTATACTCGTCCGCACATAACGTTTGTTTTTGCTGCCATTGCTACTTCGTTGACGATTGTAGCGGTTTTTGTCAAGGCTCCAAGTGATGTTGCAATGTGGATGGTGCTTTTAAACCGTTTCATGACGATATGCGTGCTGTGGTTCGTGGCCGCGCTCATCTATTCGCACCGCAAATACGAGCAAATACTAAAGCAGAGCGAAAAGCCTTTCAAATCCCTAGCGGATGCGCTTCCTCACATAGTATGGACTGCTACACCGGATGGCGATTTAGATTATTATAATCAATTATGGTTTGATTATACAGGAATGACATTCGAGCAAACCAAGGGATGGGGTTGGAAGCCGGTATTACATCCTGATGATTTACAGAACTGCATAGATGTTTGGACAAATGCCATAAAGAACGGGGAATTCTTTGAAAATGAATACCGGTTTAAAAGAGTATCAGATGGAACCTATAGATGGCATTTAGGGCGCGGGACACCCGTTAGAGATGCTAATGGCATAATTGTAAAATGGTTTGGCACTTGTACTGATATACAAGATCAAAAACGTTCCTTGCATGATTTAAAAGAGAGTGTCGAACAGTTCCAACTTTTAGCAAATTCGCTTTTGCAATTGGTGTGGATGGCAGATGAAACCGGCTGGATATATTGGTATAATGACCGTTGGTACGAATACACCGGTACTGTAGCTAAAGATATGGAAGGTTGGGGTTGGCAATCGGTACATGATCAAGAAAAATTGCCCTCGGTCATGGAAAAATGGCAAAAATCCATTGCTACAAGTGAACCTTTTGAAATGGTGTTTCCCTTAAAAGGTACTGATGGCGTATTCCGACAATTCCTGACACGTGTCACTCCCGTCAAGGATGGCACTGGAAAAACTACAAAATGGCTGGGAACCAATACGGATATAACCGACCAAAAAGGTGCTGAAAATAAGGCACTTGAAGCTCTGCGTTTAAGCGAAGCACGCTATGATCTAACGGTCCAGGGAATGAGTATAGGAGTATGGGACTGGAATGTAGCAACCGGAGAATTATATTGGTCAAAAAGATTTCAAGATATGCTGGGAATAAATGATCAAGAATTCAGGCCTCATTATGAAGAATTTGTTAACCGTTTACATCCGGATGATAAAGAAGTCACGGAGAAAATGCTCTTTGATCATTTGAAGAATCTTTGCTCATACAACGTAGAATATAGGCTAAAACATACCAATGGTGACTATATTTGGATTCACGCGCACGGGCAAGCCCAATGGGATGAAAATGGTGAGCCCGTTCGCATGGCAGGCTCGGTCATTGATATTAGCGATCGCAAAAAAACGGAAGAAGAGCGGAAAAAGTTAATTGCCATTATTGAAGAGTCTACTGATTATATTGGAGTGGCGGATTTACAAGGAAATTTACAATACCATAATCGTAGCGCTAGACGCATGGTTGGTTTGCCCGAGGATTATGATTTATCAACAATAAAAATTTCTGAGATGCACCCTGCGTGGGCCTCAAAGTTAGTATTGGAACAGGGAGTACCTGCGTGCTTTGAATTTGGTTCCTGGCATGGTGAGACAGCACTATTACACAAAGATGGCCATGAAATTCCTGTGCTGCAAAATTTAGCGTTACATCGTAATGGTAAAGGTGAGCCTCTTTGCTTCACGACCATTATTCGCGATATCAGGGAACGGAAAAGGGAGGAACTCTTATTAAAGGTAAGTGAAGAGCGCCTCAATCTAGCAACTTCCGGGACAAGCGACGGATTATGGGATTGGGATTTAATAACGGATAAAGTTTATTATTCGCCGAGGTTTATGTATCACTTAGGGTATGAGGTAAACGAAATGCCTTATACTTTGGAGACATTCAAATGCCTGCTTCATCCTGACGATATTGAGCGAACCTTTGAAGCGGTTACAGCAGCTCATAAACGTAAAGCTCCATACGATATAGAGTATCGCCTGCGGCATAAAGAAGGGCATTATATATGGTGTCATGCGACGGGACAAACCGTCTGGGATGAAAGGGATCACCCTGTACGCATGACTGGTTTCTTATCCAATATTGATAAACGTAAGCACTCGCAGGAATCATTGGAAATCAGTGAATCGTTTAATCGTAGTCTAATGGATGCTAGTGGGGATTGTATCAAAATTTTGGATATTAAGGGACAGTTGATGCGGATGAATAGTCCGGGTTTATGTATTATGGAAATTGATGATTTTGGTCCATTATGCGGCAAAGAATGGTGGAGTCTCTGGCCTGAAGTTACGCAATCGGAAGTCAAAAAATCTGTGGAAGAAGCCACGAAAGGTAATCAATATCGGTTTCAGGCTTTTTGCCCTACAGCCAAAGGAACTCCTAAATGGTGGGATGTTCAAATTTCACCTGTTTTGGATACCGACGGGACGATTTTGCATTTATTATCGGTTTCCCGTGATATCACTCAGCGTGAAGTATTAATCGAGAAACTTGCTGAATCCAACACGGAATTAGAGCGTTTTGCTTATGTGGCTTCACACGATATGCAGGAGCCACTCCGGATGATTGCTAATTTTGGTGAGCTGATCTCAGAGGAGTACGGCAATAAACTTGATGCAGAGGGCAAGGAATATGTTCATCTGGTTACAGAATCGGCTATACGCATGCAGAATATGGTAGATGACCTATTGGAATATGCGCGGATAGGCAACGAAGGCATACGGTTGGTCACTATTAATGGGGCCGAAGAATTAAAACATGCGCTCGACAATTTATCGGCATCCATTCAGGAACAAAAAGCGAACATAACCTTTGACCAATTGCCACCAATTAAGGGTAATGCGGTGCAGTTTATACGGTTGCTCCAAAACTTAATTGGCAACGGATTAAAATACCAAGCGGAGGGAGCTAAACCATCTATCCATGTAGGAGTAGAGGATCAAGAAAATAACTTGTTATTCTCAGTCCGCGATAATGGTATTGGCATGCCAAATGAATATGCGACCCAAGTTTTTGAACCTTTTAAGCGACTGCATACTTGGGCTGAGTATAAAGGAACAGGTATTGGCCTTGCTGTAAGCAAAAAAATCGTTGAAAATCATGGAGGAAGAATTTGGGCGACGTCGGAACTGGGCAAAGGGAGCACTATTTATTTTACGCTCCCGAAAATCAAACTGGAGGAGTTATGAAAGTGGATACCATTCAGCACAAGGGTAGGCCGGCAGAAATTCTGCTGGTTGAGGATAATCATGGCGACGTACTTTTAACTAAGAAGGCTTTCAAGCAAGCAAAAATAGCAAATAACATTACTGTTGCCAAAAATGGTGAGGAAGCGATGCAAATTTTGCGTCGTGAGGGGGTGTACGCGGATGCACACCTACCCGATTTAATTTTGCTAGACCTTAATTTACCTAAAAAAAGTGGCAAGGATGTACTTCAGGAAATAAAATCGGATGACCTACTTAAGCATATACCTGTAGTTGTCCTCACCAGCTCCCGCGCAGAACTGGATGTGGTAAAAACCTATGATCTACACGCTAACAGCTATATTATTAAACCAGTAAATCTCCAAAAATTCAGTGAAATTGTCGCAAGCATTGAGCGGTACTGGTTTACGATTGTCGTCTTAACAGATGAGCAATAGAATAGAGAAAGAACTTTATGCAAAATACAGTTCTATCACCCGATGCGGAGAAAATTGCACAGCAGTTCAAAGAATTCGCTTACATCGTCTCGCATGATTTAAACACTCCTTTGCGTGGTGTGGTCGAATTCTCTAAGCTATTAAAAGCAGAGCATCACGACGTTCTAAATGAGGAGGGCAAGGAATATCTTGCGCTGATTATTGAAAGCGGCGAGAAAATGCAAAATATGCTAGTAGGATTGTTAGATTTCTCCCGGCTTAACACAATGAGCAAGCCTTTATCAAAAGTGAATTGCAATAAGATTTTAGAAGATTGCAAAGTCGTGCTTAAAGATAAGATTGAAACCACCAAGGGGAAACTAGAGATTGCGACATTACCCTTAGTTATGGCAGATGCCGACCAGCTTATGCAGTTATTTCTAGCGTTAATCGATAATTCATTAAAATTTCATGTTGCAGGTGCGACACCACATGTATGGGTTTCTGCAGAAAGAAGCGGAGATATCTGGGTATTCACAGTACGCGATAATGGGATTGGAATTGAGCACGAATTCCATAAGCGTGTTATGCAGCCTTTCCAACGGCTGCATACTGATATTGAATATTCTGGTGTTGGAATGGGATTAACGTTAGCAAAAAAAATAGTAGATAGACATGGTGGCCGAATTTGGATTGATTCAACTCTTGGCCAAGGTTCTTCCTTTGTATTTACCTTGCCTTGCGAGGTTAGCTAATGACGGCAAATCAATCATCGTCGGAATTATTAAAGATATTGCTGGTTGAGGACTCCAAAACCGATGCCATACTTATTGAAAAGACTTTGGCACAAGCGCTACCAAATGGGTATCGTGTTTCGCATGAAGAAAATATTGCTTCAGCCCTCCGAACTGTGGGTGAAAATGAATTCGATGTCATATTGCTTGATCTTTCCTTACCAGATGCTTTTGAGTTCAACGGCTTGCTAAGTATTCAAAACATGGCACCCACGTTGCCAGTGATTATATTGACTGCGCATGCTGACGAAGAGCTGGCACTTAAAGCCGTAGAATACGGCGCACAGGACTATTTATTTAAAGACAAGGCTAATGGTCATCTTATTAAGAGAGCCATGCAATATGCTATCCAACGCAAGCAGTTTGAGGGTGTGCTCATTACGCGTGCTAATTTTGATCCATTAACCACTCTGGCTAATCGAATGTTATTTGAAAGTCGTTTGGACATGGCAATTGTACGTCGCAAACGCACAGGGGATGGCATTGGTATATTGTTTTTGGACTTGGATCGTTTCAAGGAGGTAAATGATAATTACGGGCACGCTGCAGGCGATAGTTTGCTGCAACAGGTTGGTGGACGTCTTAAGCAATTGGTGCGACCTTATGATACGGTTGCACGTTTTGGCGGGGATGAATTCGCTTTATTGATTGAAGGAATTAAGCAGCCGGCGGATTGCGCCACTATTGCACAAAAAATAATCCAAAAACTTGCGGAACCCTTTATTCATGCCAATAAGCAAACTGAAATCGGGGTAAGTATTGGCATTGCTACTTGTCTTACTGAAGAGACTTTAGCGCGTGATGAGTTAGTGCGCCATGCCGATAAGGCAATGTATGCCGCTAAACGGGTTTCTAATAGCGATTACCAGTTTTATACGGATGAGCTTCAAACGCAGGTGCTTGCGCGCCATAAAACGGAATTGAATTAAAGCTTTTCACGAGACATGCAAAACAAAGGCTCATTAAAGGTCCGATGTTGGTTTCATCTAATGAATGCCTGATAAAAGATAAAAAAACCGTCCCAAATGCTGATGGTACATATTCCAGTACGCATGGCATTAATTCAGATTAATAATAGATTAATTTGGATGCTCTATATTGGTTATATTGCATAATATAAATCAATAAGAGAGGTAAATATGATAACAGAAAAGTTCCATTTACCTATAGTGAATACCAGGACTCAAAAGGTTGGTGAAGCATTAACGCGAATTCTTTTAATAGAAGATAGTCGTACTGATGTATTTTTAGTCAAGCGAATGTTATGCGGAATATCAAGGAATGAAACGTTTGAAATCACTGATGTGCCTCGCATGGCCGATGCGCTTGAAATGCTCGATAAAACACCATTTGATGTCGTGCTTTTGGATTTAAATCTACTGGACATTGATGGTATCGCCTGCGTTTCAGCATTACACGCAGAAATTCCCAATACACCTATTATTGTATACAGCGGTACTCAAGACCCTAAATTACGTGAAGGAGCCCTAATGTGTGGGGCTAAACATTATTTGGTGAAAGGCCGCGAAAGTGCATTCTCTCTCAAATTTATGATTCAGCAAGCGTTATCGTTTGAAGCGGCTTAAGCCTAAAACATTGCACGGAGAATATTATGTTTTGTGATTTGGATACAGTATATACGGATGAAACAACCTCTCCTTATGTCCCAAGGAAAATGCAGACGCACGCAGGTCGGCTCAATATATTCAGCATATGTGAAAATAGGGATCTTCACTAAAACCTCAAAAAAGGAATTCATAGTATGAAAGTCATAAGTGATTATCAAAAAAATAGACGGGTAGAAAAACTGCTAAATATCTGTGTGGTAACGTTTCTAATGGTAATATTGCTAGGATTATTATCTTTATCAGTGCGATAGCTGTTAAGTGGAAATAGGGCCATTTTAAAATTTTTTACGGATAATTCTAATGTCGGAAACCGCGCCCCTCTCAATAGAAAGAAAGCGAATTTTCTAAACCTTCTAAACCAATTTCATCACCTCAATTATGGAAAATAATATTAAAGGTGATTTGCGTACTCCTAACTTGAAGGTCACAGGGTTCAAATCCTGCAAAATGCTACACTGGTGCAGGATTTTTAACGGATAATGCTAGGTATGGACGGTGGCCGGACGCTGGGAAGACCTGATGTACAAAGCATGATAATCTAGAAGTTATCTGATTTTAGGATTTCAAGCCATAAAGCCAGTTTTGCAGCGTAAGGCAAACGCGCATGGGCCGGGCTTGGTGACGGTACGCGCGCATATTTGAGCGTTTTGCTGAGCGTTGGAACAACCCGCTTCATATAAATATTTTCAGCGGTTAAGCTGTCGAAAACGACAAGTTTAATACTGGGATAGTTTTGGTAAAACTGTTCAAAGTCATTCGGTATTTCATTTTTAATATCGGCATCCATACTGCCTTTGCGGGTACAGGCTCGCACGACGTCCCAGACGGCAATGCCATGATCTTTTAAAACCTGAACACGCTTTTCATAAGGCAGAAGAAGTCCCGCACCATAAATGTCACCCATAAATCTCCAGAATTGATTTTGCGGGTGCGCATGATATTGGTTTTTCTCAAGCGATTTACCACCGGGCATAGTACCCAGGATAAGCGTGTGCGGCTTATCGGGCAGGATGGGAGGAAAGGCTTCAATCAATTCGATCATTGTTTAGCTTTTTCTATGGCCTCTTCTAACCGTTTTCGGTTCGTCTCCCAGAGAGACTCTTCACTCTCGATTTCTTTATTAATTGTCGCCATTTGCTTATGGAGTTCCGAGATTTTTTGTTCGTGGCGCGACCCAACCTCTTCTAATGCCCGTTTTGCTTTCGCGGTCGCTGCTTTACGTTTTTCTGCAAGTTTTTTACCAGCGGCGTCTTCTTTCTGGCGCTGTATCTCCCGGAGTTGTTTTGCACGTTCATAAGCTTCAGCTGCCTTATGTTCTTTTTTCCTGGCGTTACTATCCTCTTTTACGAAGTGTTTCTTAATGAGAATAATTTTTTCTGGCTTTGCCGCCTTCATGTACATTGTGTCCATAAGATCAGCTTTGGGTAAAGCGGCATGCTTTTTGAAGGGGCCTTTCGAACCTACAGGCCGTTTCAAAACTATTCCGGGATAGTTCATCGTAGCGTTCACTATATCAGGGTCGTGCGTTTCCTGAGCAAATCCCTTATGAAAAAGATTGTGGTGACTGCCCCAGGCTTCCAATGCGGCTTTCATCGAGATAGCTGCAATCGCTTCTTCGAAGAACCCCATAGAGGTTATGTATGTTTTTAATTTTCGCGCCATGTTGTCTTCTCTATCCTTCCACAGTCCTTCCCCCAGCGCGCCGGTAAACTCTCAGTCCATCAAAGGTTTGCGCCACCTCCTGCCGTATGTTGGAGTAATAGTTACCGGGAAAAGCCTGGCCTTCATTGTCGTAAATGGGAAGCAATAATTGGATCAGCTGCATATTCAAATATTTTCCAGGCAAATAATCTGGTCCTTACCCACAAGTTTAGCCATCAGCTCCATGTATCGTGGTAATCCTTATCTTGATCACTAGCGTAGCATTCTTCGATAATCCGGGGCCAAATATTATGTTTAAAATAGGTCAAGAATCATTTTTAACACACAAGCTTCCGTTGCGATGCCACAAATATAAACTTCTCTACCTTCCATGTCTTCAGTGTGTCGAGTACCCGTCGCTTATGCGGGTAGACGTACCCCGAATGCCAATGGGGCAGATGGCGTAGCCTATAGGCTTAAACCAACCGAATTTTATCGCGGTGAGCGAATTACCGAATTATTTGATAATGCAATCACCACCTCGCAAACAGAACATTTAGCTTTGAGAATCACAAAGGAGACAGGTTTTCCCGGAATATACGACGACCCGATAACGATCCTCATCGGATGCACTAACTGGATAGCATATCCATAACGACACCTCGGAAATGCCCAACAGAGAGAAATCATATAATTGACCATAAAACTCTCAGGAAATCTATATCTCCTGTATCGTCAGGAACGTGAGAGGCGGGAACCTCGCGGCTCACGCGGAATATTATAGCCAATTGTTTTACAATAATAAAATATGGTGGACTGAAATGATTCGAATCCTCGACCAAACTATACAATTATAGTGTTATACTACAGCATGTTAATATAAAAGTCAAGTGGTCACTTAACGTGATATAGAGCACCAACACCTGATATAACTCTTTCACTTTGGACTAATTGCCTAATCAAGCTGACGCTACTTCTCCATAACATTCGCCACGATGATAAATGCACCCCTGTGCTGCATGAGGAATGTGCCAATATTTACTGCTATCCTCAGCCATTATTTATTGATAATGCATTTCAAGCCGTGTTCCCCATCGAATTCTTATGTAACAAACGATATTGCATCAGGCCTAAACAATAGGAGATGTCATGATTAAGAAAATCAATTCCAAGGGTGGTGAAACGCATCAAACATCTGAAAATCAGGATACAGATCTGCTTACCACTAATCAGGGCATCCCTGTTTCCGATAACCAGAATAGCTTGAAATCCGGCGCGCGCGGACCGACGCTGCTTGAAGATTTTATGCTTCGGGAAAAGATTTTCCATTTCGATCATGAGCGGATCCCTGAACGCATTGTGCATGCACGCGGCTCGGCGGCACATGGTTTTTTTGAATTATATGAATCGCTAGTGGATTATACATCCGCAGATCTGTTCCAGCGCGCAGGAGAAAAAACGCCTGTATTTACGCGTTTTTCAACCGTAGCAGGCGGCGCGGGTTCCGTTGATACACCACGTGATGTACGCGGTTTTGCCGTAAAATTTTATACTCAAAAAGGCAACTGGGATTTAGTAGGCAATAATATTCCTGTTTTTTTTATTCAGGACGCCATTAAATTTCCCGATCTTATCCATTCCGTGAAAATGGAAGCCGACCGCGCATTTCCGCAGGCAGGCAGCGCTCATGATACTTTCTGGGATTTCGCATCGCTCATGCCTGAGACCACCCATATGCTCATGTGGGCCATGTCAGACCGTACCATCCCGCGTTCGCTGCGCACGATCGAAGGGTTCGGTATCCACACTTTCCGCCTCGTCAATGCCAAAGGTAAGACCACCTTCGTCAAATTCCACTGGAAACCGAAATTGGGCATGCAGTCCACCTTGTGGGATGAAGCGCTGAAATTGCAGGCCGCCGATAATGATTACCATCGCCGTGATTTATGGGAAGCCATCGACACGGGCGGCTTTCCAGAATGGGAATTAGGCATGCAGCTCTTCGATCAGAAATTTGCCGATTCATTGCCTTATGATGTGCTGGACTCCACCAAGCTTATCCCTGAAGAAGTCCTGCCTGTAAAGATCGTAGGCCGCATGGTGCTCGACCGCAACCCTGATAATTTCTTTGCTGAAACCGAACAGGTCGCCTACTGCCCTGCCAACATCGTACCGGGCATTGATTTTTCGGATGATCCCTTGCTACAAGGCCGTCTGTTCAGTTATCTGGACACCCAAAAATCGCGTCTTGGAACTTCGAATTTCCACCAAATTCCGATCAACGCCCCTAAATGTCCGATGCAGAATTTCCAGCGCGATGGCATGATGCAAACAATGGTACCTAAAGGCCGCGCCAACTATGAGCCTAATAGCCTCGCTCAGGCCGGCGAAGAAAATGGCCCGCGTGAATGCCCATTCAGCGGCTTTAAAACCGTAGCAGGGCGTGCTCAGGCCGACGAGCAAGGTGACAAGCTGCGGATACGCCCCGCCAGCTTTGCCGATCATTACAGTCAGGCACGCCTGTTCTGGAAATCTCAGACTGATAATGAAAGAGCACATATTGCTTCATCCTTCGTGTTTGAACTTTCAAAAGTTCAGGCGGAGCATATCCCGCCCCGCATGCTGGCCAATCTTCGCAATGTGGATGATGAGCTCGCTAAGCGCGTTGCCGCCGGTCTTGCGCTGGAGCTACCGAAAAAAACACCTCCAGCAAGCGAGCCTTATGACCTGCCTGCTTCTGATGCATTATCTATTCAAAAAAACATGAAGCAAACCCTTGAAGGCCGTTGCATTGGTATGCTGGTTGCCGATGGTAGTGATTTGCAAGCTGTTTCTAAATTGAAAAAAACTATCGAAAAAGCAGGTGCTACAGTTAAACTAGTCGCACCGAAAATCGGAAAGGTGAAATTTTCTGATGGTCAGTTTGTAAAGCCCGATGGGCAGTTGGCTGGCACGCCGTCGCAATTGTTTGATGCCGTTGTGGTAGCACTTTCCGTCGAAGGCACCAGGGCCATGCTGCGCGAATCAGCAGCAGTGCAATGGATAATGGATGCGTTCGGACATTTAAAAGCGATTGCTCATTCGCCAGAAGCAAAACCGTTATTAGACAAAGCGGGTGTGGTTGCTGATGCCGGTGTGACGAATATGGATAATAAATTCATCGAAGCTGCAGCTATCCGTCAATGGGATCGAGAACCAAGTTTACGAACATTGGCTTAGCGGATATTGCATATCCTATAACGACACCTCGGAACTGCCCAACAGAGAGAAATAACAGAATTGACACTAAAATTCTTCAGAAATCCATATCTCCGGTGTCGTCAGGAACGTGAGAGCCCGGAAGCGCGCGGCACATGGTGTTTATCTCCAAGTTATTAATATACAGCAATAAATATGGTGGGCCCAGAAAGATTCGAATCCTCGATCTTGCTAGAAAATTATATACTTATTATACAATATGTTATATCAACAGTCAAATCATTTTCTGTAGTGATATCTCGCTACTTCACTGTTCTGCACGTTGTTCCCCGGTTAATCCTTATGGTGTCCTCTTGACATAATTTGTAACGCGTCCTATATTTAACCAACAATTTAATTAACTATCTAGTATAATAGCATGCAGGATAATCTCAGCCAGACATTTGCGGCGCTTGCGGATCCAACAAGGCGGGCCATGCTCGCTCAGCTTTTGAAAGGAGAAGCCAACGTATCCGATCTGGCCAAACCTTTCTTAAAAAACATGAGCCTGCCTGCTATCACGAAACATCTTCAGGTGCTTGAGAAAGCCAGACTCATTACCAAAACCCGGGAAGCCCAATGGCGTCCCTGCAAACTCAACGGCGACGCATTTAAGGATGTGTCGGACTGGGTAGAACACTATCGAATATTTTGGGAAGAAAGCTTTGACCGGCTGGACGCCTACTTAAAAACTGTCACCGCAAAAAAGAATGCTAAGGAGAAGAAAAATGGCCGCAAAAAATAAGTCCAATGAAATAAGGATCGCCCGGATGTACGATGCTCCTGTCCACGCTATCTGGGACGCATGGACCGATCCTAAGCAAGTGGCAAAATGGTGGGGACCACGCGGTTTTACACTCACTACCCATAGCAAAGACCTAAAGCCGGGCGGCCATTGGAATTACACCATGCACGGTCCTGATGGCGTTGATTACCCCAATAAGACGCACTATTTTGAAGTCGACAAGCACGCAAAGCTGGTGTACGACCACGGCGGGAATGATGAGCAGGCCCCCCTTTTCCGGGTGACGGTGCTTTTTTCTGACATTAAAGGCAAGACGAAGATGGAGATGAGCATGACATTGCCCACTCCCGAAGCTGCCGAAGAGACCCGGAAATTTATCAAGAAGGCAGGCGGCAATGCGACCTGGGACAGGCTCGCGGAATATCTGGAAAAGGAATCATCCGGCAAAGAAAATTTCGTTATCAACCGGACCTTCGATGCCCCTCTTGAACTGATGTTTGAGATGTGGACCAGCCCGAAACATTTTTCCCAATGGCTGCCTCCGACAGGATTTACCATGCAATTTATCAGGTCCGATATCAGACTTGGCGGAAGCTCTTTCTATTGTATGACCGGAAATAGCAATGTCAAAATGTACGGTAGAGCCGAATATATAAAAATCCACAAAGCAGACTGTCTTGTATACACACAACAGTTCTGCGATGAAAATGAGAAAGTCTCTCGCCATTCGATGTCTCCCACCTGGCCTGAAACTATGCTGACGACCGACATTGACGGAAGAGGGACCGGAGCAGACTCGCGTGACCGTGACCTGGGAACCATATGGAGCCACAACGCGTGAAGAACTCGAAACATTCATCACAGCCAAAGGTGGTATGACTCAAGGCTGGACGGGATCGTTTGATAAGTTGGATGGGTATTTAGGTGCGATCAGACATGAGTTTTCTAAACAAGTTAGTGCTATGTAATACTGTTTAAGCATAGCTTTTGGTTATCGTACTTGATAACGACACCTCGGAACTGCCGAACAGAGAGAATTGCTGTGATCAGCGTCAAAATTCTCCAGAAATCTATATCTCTGGTGGCGTTGCTTATGTGAGAGGCCGGAACCGCGCCGCTCACGTCGCATATCTCTAAGCTGTTGATGTACAAGGTAAAATATGGTGGGGCCGGCGAGATTCGAACCCACGACCCCCGGATTAGGAATCCGGTGCTCTATCCAGCTGAGCTACGGCCCCGAAAGGGAAAACATTCAAATGGTTATAATGCTATTTATCATTATGTGCAACCGTATAACTTGGCTTAAAATCAGAAGTGGATTACCAACGACAAGTGCTTGCTTTTACGCCCAATAAACTTTGCCACCACGAATCCAAGAGTGGCTTTAACAAAGGTGTAAAATCAACGGATGGATAGGCGCGCTAATCCCGTATGGTGATTTTATAGGGAAAATAATCAGATGAAACATTAATCCCCACCACAGGAGCCACTATGACCCAGTCAACGCCAACGAAAAAAGATATCGCCGAGAACGATTATCTGGAAAAAATGTTTCAGGACGGAGATAACGAGGCGGCGCAGGCGGGCAAGATTAAAAGTGCCGAAGCCTATGATGTAGCAGCGCATACCAGTAATGATGTGGCTACAGTATTCCGGACAACTCACCTGAAGTAATAATGGGGTGAGGAAAGGTAAGGAATAGCTATTATGACTGAGAAAAGAAAATCCACCGTTTATTCATCGGAGTTTCGGGAATCATCGGTAACACTGGCG
>JANYES010000027.1 GCA_025362975.1 Alphaproteobacteria bacterium
GTGGAGCCTTTGCCGTTGGTTCCAGCTACATGGATGACCGGGGGGAGGCGTTTTTCGGGATTGCCCAAGCGCTGCAAAAGCACCTGCGTTCGCTCCAGCGGCGTGCCTGTGCTGTTGCCAAACAACAGCTTAGGCCAGTGCGGCATGGTCAGATAGGGGGAATTCGGCTCGCTTTCCATTTCGATATTATCCCTTGTAAAACAGCCACCATCAAGCATTAATGCCCCCTTATGGCGGAACGCGTTTTAATAGCATTGGAAGATGCGCTACTGAGCTTCGGCGGCAAGCCGCTGTTTACCGAATTGCGCATGCATATTTCCGAGGGTGACAAGATTTGCCTGATCGGCAAAAACGGCGCGGGCAAAACGACGCTGATAAAGCTGATTACCGGCGAGCTGGAACTCGATGGCGGCACGCGCTTTGCGCTGCCGGGCTTAAGCATCGGCTACCTCGCGCAGAGCGTGCCGTTTGATCCGCAGGAAGACGTTATGAGTTTTGTGCTGTCGGGACTGCGCCAAGACCAGCGCGACGAGGCGCATCATCACCTTGCCGATATTATGATGTCGCCGCTGGACCTTGACGGCACGGCGACGATGAATACGCTCTCGGGCGGGCAGTTGCGCCGCGCAGCGCTGGCGCGCTCGCTAGTGGCGGAGCCGGATGTGTTATTGCTTGATGAGCCGACGAACCATCTGGATCTGGTGGCCATTGAATGGCTGGAGACGTATCTCGCCGGGTATCGCGGCGCGCTGGTATGCGTGAGCCATGACCGTGCGTTTTTAAAAGCGATTTCGCGTAAGGTGTTCTGGATCGACCAGGGGAAGATTCGCGTCTGTCCCGGTGGCTATGAAGCGTTCGACGAATGGTCGGAGGCGATTATCGAGCAGGAAGCGCGCGAGTTGCAGAATATGCAGAAAAAACTCGCCGCCGAGGTGGACTGGACGCAGGGCGGTGTCACCGGCAGGCGCAAGCGCAATATCCGCAGGCTTAACGAGCTGTTCCGCCTGCGCGACAAGCTGCGTTCGGACAAGGCTGCGCACGCGACGCGCATGCGTACGATTGAGCTGGAGCAGATGTCGCCTACGCAGGCTTCCAAAGTGATTGTTGAGTTTAAGAATGTCAGCAAGAGCTATGAGCGCGATGGCAAGAAACTGCCGATATTGACGGATTTCAATTTGCGTATTTTGCGTGGTGACCGCATCGGGATTTTAGGGCGCAACGGGTCGGGCAAATCGACGTTTGTGAAATTGCTGGTGGGGGAACTTACGCCCGATGAAGGCAACATCAAGCGCGGCAAGACGATTGATATTGCGTATTTCGACCAGAACCGCGTGGCGCTTAATCCGAACAAGACGCTGTGGGATACGCTGTGCCCCAATGGCGGGGATTATGTGTTCCTTGGCAAGGAAAACAAGGAACGCGCCATCCATGTCTGCGGGTATCTGAAGCAATTCCTGTTTGATCCGCGCATCGCGCGCGACCGGGTAAGCACACTTTCGGGCGGACAGCAGAACCGGTTGATGCTGGCGAAATTGCTGACCAATCCGGGCAATGTGCTGATCCTCGACGAACCGACGAACGATCTGGATATGGATACGCTGGATATGTTGCAGGAATTGCTCTCGGAGTATGAAGGCACGCTGCTGGTGGTCAGCCATGACCGCGATTTCCTTGACCGCACCGTGACTGAAGTGCTGGCGTTTGAGGGCGATTGCAAGGTTGAAGCATATATGGGCGGCTATACCGATTACCATAATGCGAAAAAACCAGCGGTGACGAAGCAGGCCGTAAAGGCCAGGCCAGAGCCGCTAAAAGCAAAGGGCGGCATCAAGATGTCGTTTAAATTTGTCCATGAATTGGAAAAGCTGCCGGGAAAAATCACAAGCCTTGAAAAAGAAATTGAAACGCTGAAAGAAGTTCTGTCCGATCCGGATTTATACATCAGCGACGCGGCGCGGTTTGATGCGGCGAGTAAACGTATCGGCATCGCGCAACGCGAGCTGGCTGCATCGGAAGAGCGCTGGCTGGAACTCGAA
>JANYES010000028.1 GCA_025362975.1 Alphaproteobacteria bacterium
AGTATGCGATCTTTGAATATATAGAGGTGTTCTATAACAGAATCAGAACCCATTCCGCTAACGATTACCTGTCACCAGTGGAATACGAAACCATGCAAATATCCGCTTAACAATGTGTCCGGAAAACTGTTGCCATATTACGGGCGCAGCGGTAAGGCGACGGATACTGACGTGGCGACGATGCAGGCTAAGGCCGATTTGATTTTAGAAGAAGTGCAGAAAACGGAAACACCGGCCAAGCCGCTGCATAAAAATGCGCAACCGCGCCTGAAAAAATTGATCGAAGAGATCAAGGCCGATCCGGTGAAACTTGCCGCCGCGGGCATCAATTACGATGATAATCGCGCAATGGTGGAACGTATCGAAGGCAAAAGCCGCGGCGCATAATACGTTCTAAGGAATATCAAAAATTGCTGCCCGCGTACGGGCCGGGCCTATTTCTTTTTCTTCTTATCGCGTTTTTCTTTGAGGGCGGCGGTGAAGCTGCCTTTAACTTCGATCACAGGCGCGGGCTTTTTGGCTTCCGCTTTTTTCTTCGGTTTTTTGGTTTCGGTTTTGACGACGAGCTTGGCCGAGCCATCGGCGGAGGGCTTGACGCGCAGGGTGATTTTTTCAATCGGGATGTCGGCGTCGGTGTTGCGATTGTAGATCATGACGTGCACCACGTCTTTGCCGGGGATGGTGGCGTCGGGGTATTCGCCGTGCAGCGATTGCAATTGCGCGCGCGCGATGTCGATGCTGGCAAATTTTCGGCCGGTTTCCACGGCGCGCAGCACTGGGTGGCCCCAGTTCGGATGGGCTTCGAGCTTGCGTTCTTTTTGCGGGTGCTTGGCCAGCGGCACAGGAATTTTTTCCGCCGCGAGCGACCATTTCCCGGCGTTGTTTTTAATCGACAGGCGTGTGAAGTGGCCCTTGTAGCCTTCTTTCATTTCATCTTTAGTGACGGAAAAACCGCTGACCCATAAACGCACAGTTGGGAATTCCATGCTGGCGCAATCGTCCTGTTCTTTGCTGCGTAAATAAGTGCTGTTGATTTTATCGAGCATCTCGCGGGCCTGCCAGTCGTGCTCATAGCGGAAATAGCCGCGCACGGCGGCGAGTATGGTCGGGTCTTCGACAGAAGCGATGCGGGGCTTTCTTTCCATAGCCCTATTTTCGCAAAATACGATTAAACAATGGCTTACGAGGCGAGTTCCTCGTAAGATGTTGAATTATTTCTTTATATAATCGAGGTAAGATTGCTTTACGCCGTCCAGGCGGCGTTTCACGGATTCGCCATTTAAATCCTGCATAGAGGCGGCGAGCTGGAGCACGGCTTCGTTTTTATCAACGATGAAGCCGGATTTGTGCAGGTTGTTCGGCAGGCTTCCCGACAAATGATAAGCGAGGTTGGCGCACGAACCGACGAGGCGGGACCACTCGTAATCGGATTCTTTCAACAGCGACAGGCCGACCAGTTCGTCCTTGCGGCGGAACTGGTAGCGATGGTAAAGCGCGAGGGCGAGTTTGACGCGTTCGCGGTGGGTGAGACCAGTGAGGGCGGAATATAAGATGCGGTGGTAGGACCACTCGGCGCGGTATTCAGGATGAATATGCTGGGCGATGTCGGCGAGCAGGCAGAAGGCGAGGCGCAAGCGGCGCTCGCGGTCGGATTCATTTTGCAGCAGCGGGAACATCCACGTGTATAGCTCGTTGGCGTAGGCGGTGGAGCGGCCGCCCTTGACGGCGAATTCAGTGCAGGACACTAGCAAGCCGTCCTGCGCGCGCACATACGGCGGGAGTTTTTCGTAGAGATAGCCTTCGCGGATACCGCTGGCGGAGAAGATGATATTGTCTGGGCGCGAACGGCTCAGGATATGGTCGAGCACGATGGCGGCACCCGGGAGCGCGGCGATGCGCTTGGAGGCTGAACCGGGATATTTTTCCAGCTTCTCGGGCGACATCGATGCGATTTCGCGCACGAAGGCGAGGAAGCTTTTCGCTTCAACTTTATACTCATGCAGGATGTGGAGCGGATAGCCGTGCGCTTCCATGTGCATTTTGGCGAGTGCGCGGAACGTGCCGCCGATGGCGTAGAAATTCGGGACTTTCTTTTCGTCGAGCCAGTCGAGATCGTTGAAGCGCTTTTCGATGATTTTCTTGAGTTTGTCGCGGTCGCCTCGGCTTTCGTCGATCATGCGTAAGCTGCCGAGTAGCAAGCTTGCGTGGTCGCGCGTTTCGCCATTATCGACTTTGACCAGCTCTAAGCTGCCGCCGCCTAAATCGCCGGTGATGCCTTGCGGTTTATAGATGGAGGCGCACACGCCGTAAGCGCCGAGCTTGGCTTCTTTCTTGCCGGTGATGATGTCGATTTCGATATCGAAGGTTTTTTCGAGATAGGCAGCGAAGGTCGCACCGTCGGAGGCGTCGCGCACCGCGGCGGTGGCCATGATATGCAGCTCGGAAATTTCCATGTTGCGGCCCATCGCGAGGAAGCGGCGCATGGCGTCTTTGGCAAGCTCGACGCCTTCGGGATTCAGCATGCCCGAGGAGGCGAGGCCTTTGCCCAGCGCGCACATGACTTTTTCATTATAGATGGAAACCGGCGCGCGCTTCTGCTGGTCGTACACTACGAGGCGGATGGAGTTGGAGCCGATGTCGATAATGCCGATGCGCCCTGTGCTGAACGATGCATCCTTAACGGATTCGCTGGCTAGCTGGCGGCTGAAATCATGTGCGTCGTCGATCATGCGCGCACTTATAGCAGCAATCCGCGCGGCGGCAATAGCGGCATACGCATGGGCAGTAAGAAAAAGACCATGCCTGCATGGCCGTCACGCAAATTTCATAATATAATTACTTTAATTTAATATGTTGTAATAAATATCGCGGTTGTTCAGGCGTTTACGGCAAGCCGCGCGCATGCTATAATGAAAGGGTTCCTAGTTATTGCATGCAAATGCCTCGCCCTTACTTTGAGGGATTAACTTGGGGACATGTTCCACAGCGCTTACGTCCATCCTCGGCTCAGCCGACAGTTAGGGATGTAAGCTGGAAGGGATTGCCATGCGCAATTTCTCTTCGTCTTCGGTCTACGCGTTCTTCCCGAACTCCTGCTTCAAGAGCGGGACCAAGGAAGCCGCCGCCGCCATCTTCGTCACCCTGCTGGCCAGCGGTGACGACACGTTTCGCGAGGTGTCCTTCCAGGACATCGCCGAGTTCGTGAAGAGCCAGCCGGCCAACCTGTTCCCGGTCTACCACGCCATGTGCGAGGTGGAGCCGGGCAACGTGGTCGGTGCGTTCCTCTGGATGGAACAGGAGGGATACCTCACCATCCGCCGCGATCAAGTGGCCAAACAGGCCTACCTGAGCGCGACGGAAAAGATGGTGGAGTTCTACTCCGGCTACGCGTCGTAACCGAAGACCTGCCCCTGAACGGACAGAACAACAACCTCGTATCTGCGCAAGCAGTGCGGGGTTTTTGTTTTTTGGGGGAATCGGCGGAAGAAAGGATTATTTCTTCTTCTTGCTCGAACGCTGTTTCAACATCGCCGTGAATTTTCCCTCTTCAGGCTTATCCTTCGGCTTCGGTTTTTTCGCCTTCGGTTTTTTTAATGCCAGTCTTGCCTTGCCATTTTCCAGCGGAACAATATGCACGATGGTTTTTTCAATCGGCGTTTCGGGCTGCTTGCGGTTGTAGACCATCACATGCAGCAAATCCTTGCCGGGGATGGTCACGTCAGGGAATTCTTCGTGCAGCACCGTGAGCGCGTTGCGCGCCGTTGTGATCGATGCGTATTGCTTGCCGGTTTCGGCGCTGCGCAGGATGGGGTGGCCGTGGTTGGGGTGGCGTTCTTTGGGACGTTCTTTTTGCGGGTGTTTGGCAAGCGCGGTAGGAATTTTTTCAGCCCTGAGAGCGAAGCGCCCGCCGTCGATAGCGGCAATTGTAATGCGTGCGAAATGGCCGCGATAGCCTTCGTGTTCTTCTTCGGGAGTGACGGCGAAGCCGCGAATCCACAGGCGCACGCCGCTGTCCTGTTCCTTGGAGCGAAGGTAATTCCTGGCAATGTGGTCGAGCTTGGCTTGCGCCTGTTTTTCCGAGACGAAACGGAACAACCCGCCCGCCGCCGCACCGATCAGCGGATCTTCCACCGAAGCGATGCGGGGCTTGACGGGAATGATCAGCCTCGTTTTTTGCTGGGGGTTTTGGCGGCGGGTTTGGGGCGCAGCATCTGCGAGGATTTGGCGGCTTTGAGCGACTTGCCGCGGCCTGAAAGGCTTGGGTTATTGATGAAGTAATCATGCGCGCGCAAGGAGTCGGGACCGAAGGCGAGGCGCTTGTAGCTGCCGTCGGGCTGGAGAATCCAGCTTTGCTTTTCGTCTTTTAAATTCGCCACCATGATCTGGCCCATCACCTGCTCGTGCACGGTCGGGTTTTCGATGGGTACGATGACTTCCACGCGCCAGTCGAAATTGCGCGGCATCCAGTCGGCGGAGCCGATATAGACTTTGGCTTGCGGCGAAGGAAGCGCGGCGCCATTGCCGAAGCAATAGATGCGCGCGTGTTCTAAAAAACGCCCGACGATGCTTTTAACGCGGATGTTTTCCGACATGCCGGGAACGCCAGGGCGCAGGCAGCAAATGCCGCGTACGACGAGTTCGATGACCACGCCCGCCTGCGAAGCTTTGTACAGCGCTTCGATGATCTGGTCGTCGACCAGCGAATTCATTTTCGCCCAGATGGCGGCGGGCTTGCCGCTTTTGGCGTTGTTCTCTTCGTTCTCGATAAGCTGGATGAGGCTTTTGCGCATGTCGCGCGGAGCGGTGATGAGTTTTTTCCAGCTGCGTGGCGGGGCGTATCCGGTGACGAAGTTGAACAGATAGGCGGCGTCGCGGCAGATGTCCGGGTCGCAGGTGAAGAACGATAAATCAGTGTAGGCCTTGGCGGTGGCGGGATGGTAATTGCCGGTGCCGAAATGCGCGTAGGAGACGATGCGGCTGCCAGCGGCGTGGCTTTCTCGGCGAGTGACCAGCGTGATTTTGGTGTGGGTTTTGAGGGTGACGAAACCGTAGACGACCTGCACGCCGGCAGCTTCTAAATTGCGCGCCCATTTGATGTTGGCTTCTTCGTCGAAGCGGGCTTTCAGCTCTACGAGTGCGGTCACGGATTTGCCTGCCTCGGCGGCCTGAATCAGCAGGCGCGGGATCGGCGAGTCCTTGCTGGTGCGATACAGCGTTTGCTTGATGGAGACTACGTCCGGGTCTTCGGCGGCTTGCTTTAAGAACTGGATTACCACGTCGAAGGTTTCGAACGGGTGGTGAATGACGATATCCTTGGCGGCAATGGCGGCAAAACAGTCGCCGCCGAAATCGTTGATGCGTTCGGGGAACCGCACGTGGAATGGTTCAAAGCGCAGCTCTGCGGGCGCGTTTTCGGTGAGTTCGCGCAAATTACTTAAGCCCAGCAGGCCATCGACTTCGAGCACATCGTGCATGTCGACATGCATCTGGTCGCTGACGAAGTGGACAAGGCGCTTGGAGGCGGGCGCGGAGAATTTAATCTGGATGACGCGGCCACGACGGCGTTGTTTCAGCGCGCGTTCAAAGTTGCGCACGAAATCGTCTTCGCCTTCGTCGATGTCCAGTTCGCTATCGCGCACGATGCGGAACAGCGCGGAATCGACGCGGTGGAAGCCGGGCATCAGCGTGTTGAGGAACAGCGTGATGGCATCTTCAAGCAAAACGTACTGTACGCTCTTGCCAGGAAGCAGGATGAAGCGCTTGAGCTGCGACGGTAGCGGGATGATGGAAATCTGTTCTTTGTTGTCGGCGCCATGCGTGAGCAGGAACACAATGGCGAGCGCGAGGTTCGGCAGGAACGGGAAGGGATGCGCGGGGTCAATGGCAATCGGGGTGAGCACGGGAAAGATATTTTCGAGGAAATATTCTTCCAGCCACGCAAGGCTTGTGGCGGGCAGGTTTTCGGGCTTCACAACGCTGATGTCTTCGTCTTCGAGCATGGCGCGCAGTTCTAGCCAGCAAGTGTGCTGGCGCATAACCATCGGGGTGGCGATGGCTTGCACGGCTTCGATTTCTTCCGTGGGCGTCATGCCGTCGAGGCTTTTTTTGGTGATGCCTTTATCGGCGTAGTCTTTAAGTCCAGCGTAACGGACCATGTAGAATTCGTCGAGGTTGGAAGCCGAAATGGACAGGAAGTTCAGCCGCTCGATAATCGGGTTTTCAGGGTTGCATGCTTCGTCCAGCACGCGGTTGTTGAAGGCCAGCCACGAAGTTTCGCGATTGATAAACCGGGCTTTACCGCTGGTGGCAGGCGTTGAGACGGGGGTAATTGCAACGAGTTCTGGCTTTTTATCGTTCATATGATTTATATACTTGGAATAGGTTTATAGTATGTTAAAATCCCGTTTAAGCAACGAATTTATCCACTTAAAATCGGTATCTTAAGCCGAACAGAAATTATGACAGGCAGGAAAATCCTATATATTCTGCGGCATGCCAAGGCTGAAACCGGGCATGCGACGCAGGAAGACTATGAGCGCGGACTCACCGATGTGGGCGTGCAGGGCTGCGCCTTGATGGGACGATATATGGCCGCGCAAGGTGCGAATCCGCAGCTGACGTTGTGCTCCACAGCAACGCGCGCGCGCATGACATGGGACCTTGTGAAAAAATCCGCAAAGTTCGTGCCGCAGGAAACGTTTACCGACCGGCTGTATCTGGCCAGCGCCAATGAAACGCTGAACCTGCTTGCGGGTGTTAGTGAGGATTTTGAGCGGGTGATGCTGGTGGGGCATAATCCGGGGTTGCACCAGCTGTGCCTGACGCTCGCCAAGCGCGGCGAAGAGGCGCTGATCGACCGCGCCATGCTGAAATTCCCGACCTGCGCGCTTGCCGTGATCGAGCTTGGCGATATAAGCTGGCGCGAGGCGGCCTTAGCGTCGACGACGCTTGCCGGTTTCATGACCCCGCGGATTCTTTCGGAAGCGCAAGCTTAAAGCGCGTGCTCCGACAGCAGGCCGATACGGCGGAATTTAATGCCGTCTTGTTTCATCGCATCCTGCATAAGTTTGATGCCACCTTCAACAATGACCGAATGGGCCGTTTCATTGCCCAGACCGTTATTGGCGGAAACGGTCTGGCTGGTTCCGCCGAGAGCAATCAGGGCGTCGCCTACCTGATCGGCATAATCCTTGCCGCGTTCAAACGGAACTTTGACATGCACACGCGGCGCGTGGCCGTTGACGTAGGCTTCGCTTAAGGTCGTAAAATTTGCCATCGGGCGCAGGATTTCGAGCGCTTCTTCTTTTGTCATGACATAGCCCACGTGCTCGCCGGGTTTTAAGTCGCGGCGGGCGCGGCCATAAGACATGGTGGCGGCGTTTTCTACGCGATTGGTCCACATTTCCAGCGTGGTGAGGCCGGTTTCTGGATTCGAGGTCAGGCCGCGAAAGGCTGCGCTGGCGACGATTTCGGCGGCATTCAAGCCTTGGTCCTTCAAGAAGGTGACAAGTGCGGGATGGTTCTGTGGTTTGACGACTTCACCTTGGTCGGGGTCTTGCCCGGCGTAGTGATAGCCCGGCATTTCAATGTTTAAAACGCCGCCGTCTTGATAGGCTTTAGTCGAAAGCTGGAGCAGTTTGATTGCGGTTTGTTTTTGCAGCGCCATAATATCCCCCGTTAATGTTGTGGGGAATTTTAGTTAACAGGCGTTAAACTTCAAGCAGAATTATTACGCGCGGGAAGAGGTTGAATCAGCAATATTTCTGCATCTGGCCGGGCAGTTGGGCGCGGGTTGTGAGGCCCAATTCAATCAGCGCGTCGATACTGCCCACGACATGGTCGGGTACTTTGGTGCTGTCGCCATACACAATCGGGTTGCCGTTGCGATCGACATACATGCCGCCAGCGGCGCGGGTGACGGCGTCAGGCCCGGCTACGTCATAAGTGTTAAAACCGCCTACACCCATGTTGAAACCGGTAACGTCGGCGGTGCCGTCAGCCACTTTCATGGCGCGATACTGGCCGGGTTGCTGCACCTTGTTGACTTCACGGTCGCCTAAATGTTCGAGATGGGTTTCGTTAAAACCGCTGACCACTTCAACCGGATTGCGCAGCTTACCCTTTTTCACGCTAATCTGGCGGATGGGGCCTTCGCCCTTTTGGAAATAAGCGTTGCCATCCTTACCGGTGAAATACATTTCTTCTTTTTCCGGGAAATAAATGGCGCCTTCGATGGGCACGCCGTTTTTGACGAGGCCGACATTGACGCTGTAGCCGATGTTTTTCTTTAAGTCTCCGGATTTGCCGCCGGTGTAGGCGCCGGTATTATCCAAGGGATCGGTTTCCAAGCGGATGGAATGCTTGAGCGCGTCGGCGATTTCTTCCTTGGTGCCTTCTTCGGAAAGGAATGCCACGCCGGGGAAAATTTCCGAGGCGCGTTCTTTGAGCATGCGATGCGCTTCGAGATCGGCGGGGGTGACGCGTGAGCCGTCGGATTTTTCTTCCCAGTCTTTCTTGTCGAAAATATCCTGGCGCATGGAGCGGATTTTAAGGCCAGCTTCTTTGACCATTCTGGCAAGCGGGGTGAGTTCAGTAACGGCGGGCATAGGTTTTCCTCAGGCGTTAAATTGGCATCCGTATTCTTTAACCAGTCTATCACGGATGTTTTCGGGAAGCACAGCGCCAAATCCACTGGCGATAACCTGCGAATATTTCTGGATATCCCGCACAATCGCCTTAGCGCCAAGCAGGAGTTTCAGCTTTTCCGCTGAGCACAAAAGCACGTAAAAGCAGGGTCTGCCGAACATATCTTTGCTGCGCATGCCGAGGCGTGAAAAATGCGATGCTGTCATGATATTAGCCTTTCGCGACCTGTTTGGTTTCGCGAAGGTTTTCCACCGTGGCGGATACCGTGTCCAGACCACGCGGCTGGGCGAGTTCGGCGAAGCTGACTTCGGTGAAATCGCCCCGGCGGAATTTGGTGGTGGCGAGGTCGTAGCCTTTGGCTTTGGCATACTCGGCGGTGAGTTTCATGCCTAATTCCGGATTTTTTGCTACGACGATGGGATAGCGATCTTTGCCGTCCTGGATTTTGTCGGTGGGCCTGCCGTCTTTGCCGGGTTTGAGCACGGGCATCACGGCCACGAACGCGCCGCTTTGCTCAGCGATGTTGGCGATGGCGGCGACGTCATGCAAGTTCGGGTGTTCCTGATAATAAGCCTGCGCTTTGCCGGTGGCGACTGCAAGGGCGCTCTGGGCCACGCAGCTTAAGTCGAGTTCTTTGGATACCATCTCCTTCATGGTGACGTCCATTTGGGCACGTGCCGCTTTTTCGATAAAGCCCCCAATCACGTGTTTGGCGGTCGTGTCGATGGCTTGCGTATTGAGCGGGGTTTCGGCGCCGGAGTCCATTTTGGTGACCGTGGTTTGCTTGCCTTCTTCGGCAATAAAGAGGCGGCCGGTGAGCTGTTCCGGCGTGTCTTTTTCCGACGATTCATAAATGGCCGAAGACACGGTTTTCCATGACTCGTCCGGCTGGCGTTCCTGAATGGCGATCATGGTGCCCCAGCCTTTGCCGTCGACGGCTTCTTCAGTGTTGGAGCGGTGTTTTTTTAAGAAATTGCTGGTGCCGTCGATCGGGTCGACGATCACGCGGGTGTTGGACTCGGCTTCCGGCAGCAGGCCTTTGATCTGGTCGAGGCCTTCTTCTTCGGCTACGGCGCTTACTTTTTTGCCCGCAGCGGTGAGTTTATCGGTGAGCGTCTGCACGAAAATGAGCTGCGATTGCCCATCGGCGACGGAGAGTGCGGATTTATCGTTTTTATCGGCTTTATTGGCAACGATGGAATGGGTCACGCCATTGAGTTCGACGGTATCTTCCCCGGCGACAAGCGCCTTCTGAACTTTAACGATGAGCGGTACGCCAGCCTTGATGGTATCCGTCAGAATTTCTTTATGTGCCATGCAGTCCCCCCTGAATTAAATTGTGGGGGAAGGTTAACATAAATTAACCATACTTGCAAGTATGAAAAAAGGTTACCTGAAACCAATGTGTATTCTTAGTAACCAATTGATTATAAAAAATTGCCAGACAGCCTATAAGCCGGGTTCTGTCCCTTATTGCTAAGGGGATGACCATTCATCTTGGACGCTGGTCGCCCAGCGCCTCACGCGACCTACCCGGATAACTAATGCGCGGAACACGCAGCTATCCCTATTTGGTCTTGCTCCCGGTGGGGTTTTCCCTGCCACGTGTGTTGCCACACGCGCGGTGCGCTCTTACTTTAAGCCCGTTCTGGTAAACCAGTCTGGGCCGCACCATTTCACCCTTACCTCATTTATGAGGCGGTATATTTTCTGTGGCACTTTCCCTAAGGTTGCCCTCGGCGGGCGTTACCCGCCACCGTGTTCCGTGGAGCCCGGACTTTCCTCAAGCCACCCTTACCATAGGTTTGGGCTGCTCGCGGCCATCCGGCTGTCTGGCAGGTGGGGTGTACACTATATAGCCTGGAGCCGCAAGCGGCGGCTTAGCCCTGCCAACCCTGCTTGCGGGCGAAGATTTCAGCTTCTTCCTTGGCGCGCTTGAAGTCTTTGAACTGTGGGGTGAGTTTGGTTTTTTTACCGGCGTAGACAACGGTTACCTGTTTGGTGATATCGTTGTAATCGAAGGTCATTTCGTCTTTGTCGGACATTTTTATGCTCTTTTTTGAGGTTAGGCTCAGGTTTCTAGCTTATTACGGGGCAAGTCGCAAGGCTCACGTGCTGTATTTCGACAGTAGCCACATGGTAAGCGCATATAATGACATGGTAATTACGCATGCGATGGCCAGCGCCAGCCAGAAGCTGATGCCTTGGCGCAACAGCGCAGGGAAAATCAGGAACATCGGCAGCGATGGTAGCACATACCAGAACGTGGCCTGCGAATGGGAGGCGATGCGCTCGATATCGGCCGTGTCCTGCCACAACCAGATAATACCCAGAACCGAAATCAGCGGCAGCGACGCGATCAATCCGCCGATAGCAGGGCTGCGCCGGGCGATTTCAGATACAAGCATGACGATGATGCCCGATAGCGCGGATTTAATGGCGAGATATAGCATCAGAGCGTGGCTTTCAGCATGGTTAAACGCAGCGCGCATTCGCGGTCCCAGATGCCAGTAAGGCGCGCCGGGCAGAAATGGCGCTGGAAAGCGGTGATGGCTTTAGGCAAATCGGCGATATCGTAACCGAAGGCATTGAGCGCGTCGGCGAGTTGCGCTTCATCGGGCAGTTTGCCGGTGGCGGCGCGGTAGAGCGAAGCGTTGCCGCGATGGGCAATCAGTAATGACCAGCGGCTCGCGCATTGCCGGTTAAACAGGCTTAGTATATTAAACAAACCCCAGAGGATGCCGCTGAACCCTTGCGCCATTTGTTTTTCCTCGGGCCATAGGCCGATGCCCTGATTGGCAAGGCCCTTCCAGTCGAACAGCTCGCCGGGATCTTCCTTGCGTACCGGCGCGATGTCGGAATGGGCGACGATATTGCGTTTTGGAATATCGTGGCGCGACAGGATGTCCTTGCACAAAAGCGCCACCGATTCCATCTGCGCGTCCGGGAATGCCCGGTAGCCGAATTCATGTCCGGGATTGACAATCTCGATGCCAATAGAGCGCTGGTTGATGTTGGTGTTGCCGCGCCACTGGCTCACGCCCGCGTGCCACGCGCGATTTTCTTCGGCGACCAGACGGTAGATATCACCGTTTTCTTCGACGACGTAATGGGCGCTTACTTTGGCTTCCGGGTGGACCAGCCGCGCACGCGCTTCCGCGCCGGTTTTCATGCCGGTGTAGTGCAACACCAGCATGTCGATGGGTTGGCCGTTGCGCGAATCGTGGTTGGGCGAGGGGAGGTCAATGTTGTTCATGTGGCTTCCCCGAGCATGATGGTTTTCGGACGGCGCATCACGATCACCGCCACACCCACGATAGTGACGAGGCCGCCGACGATGACTTGCGAGGTGAGTTCTTCGGTAAAAAATACCTGCCCGCTGGCGATGCCGAAGACGGGAGTCATTAAGCTGTAGGGCGTTACTTGCGACACAGTGTAGCGCGTGAGCAGGTTGTACCATAGGCCGTAGGCGATGATGGTGGAGCACACGGCGGTGTACATCAGCGACACCCCGGCGCTGAGCGGCAAATCGGCAAGGCGCGGCCAGACGGGTTCGAAGATCAGCGACAGCGCGAACAACATTGGCACGGTGCATAGCCCCATCCATGCCAGCATCGACATGCTCGACATGCCTTCGATTTTCTTGATCAGCACATTGGCCACCCCCCATGCGAAGCAGCTCAGCATCGCCACCCAGAAGCCGAGCATATGCTCGGCGATATTGGGCGTGCCCGCGACGATCATGGTTCCGATGATGGAAATCATGATGCCGCTGAGGCGATACCAGCCAAGGCGATCCTTCAGGAATATCGCGCCGAAGATGCAGGCGAACACGACGCCCATCTGGCCAACCAGCGCGCTAGTCGCAATGTCGAGGCCATGATAAATAGCGGCGAAGATGAGCGAGAAATGCAACGTGCTCATGGTAGAAAGCACCGCGATCTGTTTGAGCTGCTTGCCTGTCGGACGCTTGACGAACGGTACCAGCACGAGCGATACGAAGGTGAAGCGCAGGGCGGTCAATAAAAACGGCGGGAAAAACGCCACGCCGAATTTCGCCGCGACGAAATTGCAGCCCCATAGCAGGGCGACAAGGATGGCGAAGAAAATATCGATCGGGCGCATGGCTAACCGCGGGCGAGGACGCGGTATGCGGCGTTGATCTCGGCTGATTTGAGTTGCAGCAGCATGAAGACTTCAGGCGAGAGGTCCTGCCCGGCAAAGCGGTCGGGATGGTAGGAACGCATTAGCTCGTGGTATCGCTTTTTAAGGGCGCTGGCCTTGATTTTCGCGGTGACGCCGAGCACCTGCACTGCTTGCGCGCTGGTCAGGTTCGGGTGGGAATAACGGGCGCACATGTCGGAAAAATCGGATGTCGGGATACCGAGGCCGTGGGCGATGGCGCCCAGCATGCGCTCGCTTTCGCGGGTGAGCGTTCCTTCGGTGGTGGCGATGCCGAAGAGGCGCTCCATGAGCGAGGTGAAAAGTTCCGGGCGGTCGGGGAAGATATGTTTAATCTGGCCGACATAGTGTTCTGTTGGCGTGGTGTTGTTGCAGGCCAGCGTAAACAGCGAGCGGATTTTGCCGCACATGTTGCCCTTGAGCGGGAAAGAATCGCGGAAGGCGACATATTTATCGCGTGTCAGCTCGCCATCGGCGCAAGCGACTTTGGCCGAAAGCGCGATGACGGAGAAAGTGAACGACAGACTACGAAAATCGGAATCGCCGTCATACTTGCCGGAAAGTATCGCGTCGACCACGTGTTTGGGAAGGCGACGCGAAGATTTAGCGGTGAGGCCCTGCATGCGGTAGCGCATGCCGGAAAAAAACGGCAGGCCAGCGCTGCCAAGAATTGGCCAACGGGAAGTCCGGAGATTGTTTTTGCTGGGCTGCGACATGCTGGAATCTTACGACAATTCGCGCGCGTAGGATACTATTTTTTATCGCCGAAAAAATGGGCGCTCGCGGCGGTTTCGAGCAAGGTGATTTCCTGCATCACCTCATTGCGCGAGACATCGATGTTGGCGGCTGCGAGGTCGGCGGTGATTTTGTCGCACAAGGCACTTATGTCAGCGCCTAGGCGCTGCTCGATAAAGGCGTCGGCGTATTCTTGCGCATCGGCGTAGGATTTACCGAGTTTTTCGGCGGCCCAGAGGGCAGCGCCACTGGCCGTGCGGGCGTGGACTTTGAAGTCCAGTTCTTCGTCATGGGCGAATTTGGTTTCGCAGGCCTTCTCGCGTTCGTCAAAACTGGACATGAATATCTCGCTTTCCCATTGAAATTACTAGGATCCTGCCTATGTACGAGTTATATGCCTTTTTTGGGCGTTATGCAATATTGCAGTGCAAGAGAATTTGCTTTATGACTACAGCCTGACCCTTAGGACACCCCATGCAAATCAAAAGAAAGATATTCAAGATGCCACCGCGCAAACCCATTTATGAAGGCAAGGCCAAACAGCTTTTTGAAGGCCCGGAACCGGGCACTCTGATCCAGCATTTCAAGGATGACGCGACCGCATTCAACGGCGCCAAAAGCGGCACCATCAACGGCAAAGGCGTGCTCAATAACCGCATCTCGGAATACCTGATGCTGCGCCTCCACGAAATGTCGATTCCGACCCACTTCATCCGCACGCTCAACATGCGCGAGCAGCTCATCAAATCGGTGCAGATCGTCCCTCTCGAAGTGCTCGTGCGCAACTATGCGGCGGGTAGTTTCGCCAAACGCTTCGGCGTTCAGGAAGGCAAGCCGCTGGGCCATCCGATAATCGAATATTGCTTCAAAAACGACGCGCTGAACGACCCGTTCGTCACCGAAGAACACATCTTCGCGTTCGGCTGGGCGACGCCGCAGGAAATGGACGAAATCCGCATGTATGCGTTCCGCATCAACGATTTCCTTTCGGGCCTGTTCATGGGCATCGGCATCCGCCTTGTCGACTTCAAGCTGGAGTTCGGCCGCTTGCAGGAAAACGACCGCGAACAGATCATCCTCGCCGATGAAATCAGCCCGGATAATTGCCGCCTGTGGGACATCAAAACTGGCCGCAAGCTGGACAAGGACCGCTTCCGCCAGGATCTCGGCGGCGTGGAAGACGCCTACCGAGAAGTGGCGCGCCGCTTAGGCGTTCTGCCGCAGGAAGGCGACAGCTACGTGATCGAAGTCAACGCAAAGGCACCGAAAGTTTCGATCAAAAAATCGAAAACGGTTGCCAAGAAGAAAAAGAAATAGGGAGTTTTCACCATGAAAGCAAAAATCCACATCACTCTCAAAAACGGCGTGCTCGACCCGCAGGGCCGCGCCATCGCCGGTGCGCTGCACAACATGGGCTTTTCAGAAGTCGAAGATGTGAAGCAGGGGAAGTATATAGAAGTCGAAGTCAAAGAAAAAGACCGCAAGAAAGCTGAGGCTGCCATTGAAAAGATGTGCGCTGGCCTTTTAGCCAACACCGTCGTTGAAAATTATAAGTACGAGCTGATCGACTGAGATGTTCCACTGGAATGTAGCACGAGCTTGAGGGGACGAGACGATGCAGGAACCAGATCACTTAATGCCTACCGATATCGCCGGGATGATGCCATCAGCGCAATCGCCGGTCGCTCAACTTTCCGACGCGGGGAAGAAAGCGCTGAGTGCCATGCGCGAGGTGGTATTCAAGCGTCAGGAGGCCGAGCAGGATACGGGGATTCTGACATCCGCGGTGGCATTACTCTTTAACATGCCGCTTAACGATGAGGGCACATTGCTGCCCAACGCGCAGGTGATCGGAAAGACATTGCCTGAGCAGATCGATACGTTCCTTGAGCATGTCGATAAGCTGTGCGTGCATATCCGCGCCGACGAACCGTTCAACATCAAGCAGATGCCGAGCGTGCGCGGCCAACGCGATGCTAAGGAATATGTGACAGGGCTGCTGGATGCGTTGAACTACGAGGTGCACGCCGCCTACCGTGCGGAAAGCCTGCGGATGGAAAAGCTGCATCGTCGCGGCGAGGAAGCGCAGCGCTGATGGAGGAACAGGCGCAGCCAGCAGACCAAAATAAGCATTTGAAGGACATGATGACGATGCTCGGCGCCGTGAAGCGCCCGTATGACACCAGCAATATCGCAGCGCGGCTAGCCAATGAAATATACTGCGGCGAGGCCGGGGTTTTTTGCCACATGCTGGGGATTTACCAGTATGAGCTTCGCCCGGAGGAACACCATGCACAGAACATGTTTCCGGACGACGAATTACTGATCGACGGGCCGCTGCGCGAAGAAATGGGTTTGCGCAAAGCGCTGAAAGACGCAGGTATTGCCAGCGGCGACGCCAGCGCCAAGGAATTAGTCCGACAGTTTAAAGCCAATGTGAAGGCCATACTTAAAGAAGCATATCGCCAATAGGAGTTAGAAGTTATGAAATCCGCCGTTATCGTTTTCCCCGGTTCCAATTGCGACCGCGACGCTAAAACCGTTCTTGCCGCCACGGGCCTTGCGCCGGTGATGGTGTGGCATGGCGACGCGAGCTTGCCGAAGGTCGATCTGGTGATGTTACCGGGGGGATTTTCGTATGGCGATTATTTGCGTTCGGGCGCGATGGCGGCGCACTCGCCGATCATGCGTGAAGTGAAGGTGCATGCTGAAAAAGGCGGGCTGGTGCTTGGGGTGTGCAACGGGTTTCAGGTGTTGACCGAGGCGGGTTTGCTGCCGGGCATTCTGCTGCGCAACCAGAGGCTGAAATTCATCTGCCGCGAAGTGTCGCTGAAAGTGGTAAGCGTCGCGACGCCGTTTACTAAGAAATATACCAAAGGTGCTACGATCAACGTGCCGGTGGCGCATCATGACGGCAATTATTTTGCCGACGACGCCACGCTGAAAAGCCTGCAGGACAAAGACCAGATCGCGTTTACCTATGTTGAGAACCCGAACGGCTCGCAGCTCAACATCGCCGGTATCTGCAACAAGGCCCGCAACGTGCTGGGCATGATGCCGCATCCGGAACGTCACTCCGAGGCGCTTCTCGGCGGCGTGGACGGCGCCACGCTGTTTACCTCATTACTCGCAGCGTAATTTTTCCCCCAAAACGAAAAAAGGTCACTCCACGGAGAGCGGGGAGTGACCTTTCCTTAGGACGCGTGATGCTTCCCTTGGTTCGTCCTCAGGACGCGATGCGTGTTAGGATTGATTGCGGATATCGGTGAGGAAGCTGCCCATTTCTTTTTTTAGTGATTCGGATTGGGCGGTGAGGCGCCCGGTGGCGACCAGCATGAGGCTGGCGGCTTCTTCGGTAGCTTTGGAGGCGGTGGTGGCGTCGGCGGCGTTGGCGGCGATTTCGGTGGCGTGTTGGGCGGCGGATTCGACGTTGAGGGAAATGCTGTGGGTGGTGTTGCCCTGCGCGCTGACGGCGGTGTGGATGCTGGTGGAGATGTCGTTGATTTCGTTGATGGTGCCGCCGATGGATTTCATGACGCCTGCGGTTTCCTTGGTGGCGTTCTGTATGGAGGTGATGTACTGGCCGATCTGTTCGGTGGCCTTGGTGGTTTGGGTGGCGAGGTTTTTGACTTCGCTGGCGACGACAGCGAAGCCTTTGCCAGCTTCGCCCGCGCGGGCGGCTTCGATGGTGGCGTTGAGCGCGAGCAGGTTGATCTGTTCGGCGATGGCGTTGATCATGGCGATGACTTCGCCGATTTTCTGCGCGGCGTCGATCAGGCCGGTGACCGTGCGGTCGGCTTTGCGCGCTTCGTCGACGGCAATGGCGGTGATGGTGGAGGCGCGGCCGACTTGCGTGTTGATGCCGGTAATGGCGTCGGTGAGTTCGGCAAGCGAGCCAGACACCAGCGACATGTTGTTATTGGCTTCGCCGATCTGCTTGGAGAGGTTGGCGAGCTTGTTTTTATTCACCCCCGTGGTGGCGGCGACGGCCTTGGTGGTGGCGTCCATTTGTTGCGCGGAAACGGCGACGTCTTCGGCGATATTCTTGATTTTTATTTCGAAATTGGTGGCCATGTCGTGGATGGCTTTGCGCTTTTGCATTTCAACTTCGTGCTCGCGGCGGACTTTTTCATCTGCCATCATCTCGACGTTGCGCGCGTTTTCGCGGAAGACAGTAAGCGCGCGGGCCATTTCGCCCATTTCATCGTTGCGTTGAGTGTGGGGGATGACGGTGTCGGTGTCACCTTGCGCTATGCGATGCATCGCTTCGATCATCTGGCGCTGGGGTTTGAAGATTTTGCGGATGGTGTAGAGCGGTACGGCCAGCGCGATAAGGATGGAGATGAATTCGAGCGCGAGGAGGGAGCGGATTTTCTGGTCGCTGGTTTCGGTGATGGCCGCGGCGTTGGTGCTGATGTGGCTAAGCAGAATCGTGCCTACGGCGAGGGCCGCAAGGAGCAGAAATTTGGTGCTGAGGTTGAGTTTCATCGCGCGTGTACGCCGGGTAATGGATTAGCTACGTTACACTATGGGATGCGATAACTAAATAAGCGTTAATGAAACATAGATTTAGCGAAAAAGACAGGGGCTTGGCTGTTACGTAACACTACGTTATTTGGTAAACGTGACCAGAACGCCGCGCTGCTTGAAATAGGATTGCATGTATTTTCGACCCTGACGGTTCTGCTGGGCGAGCTGGGCGGTATCGACTTCAACGGTGTTGGTGCCCTGTTCGGCCAGCGCAGATTTGAGCGTGGCGATGTGGGTGTCGAGGTTGTCGTTATCGTTGCTGAGGGAGCTGTAGATGCTTTCGAGGGCCTGGGGGATGGTGGTCATGTTTATGCCATGTATTTTGGGAGGAATTCTTCGTGGGCCTTGCGGATGTCGGCGACTGGGACCGTGGCGCAGATGTCGAGTTCGAGGGTGTCTTTTTGCGTGATGCCGAGGATGGTGAGCGCGATGCCTTTGGCGGCTGCTTCTTTTTCAAGAGCGGCGAGGGAGGCGGTTGAGAGCGTGACGAGGTAGCGGGCCTGGTCTTCGCCGCAGAGGTAGTTGAAGACGGTGACGGGCTGGTTCATGGCGATTGGCAATTTGATTTTTGCGCCGATGCCATTGCGAAGCGTCATGTCGGCGAGTGCGGTCATCAAGCCGCCGTCGGAGAGGTCGTGGCAGGCTGTGAGTCTGGAATGCTGGATCAGTTCGCGGATGAAGTCGCCATTTTTCTTTTCGGTGGCGAGGTCAACCGGGGGCGGGGGGCCGTCTTCGCGGCCGAGGAGTTCTCGCAGCGCGATGGAAGAGCCGATATGGCCTTTGGTTTCGCCGATGAGGACAATGGTTTCGCCGACATTGACGAAGCTAGCGCCGATGGCTTTTGTTACGTCTTTTAAGATGCCGACGCCGCCGATTGCGGGGGTCGGGAAGATGCCTTTGCCGTTGGTTTCGTTGTAGAGCGAGACGTTGCCGGAAATGATGGGGTAGGCAAGGGTGACGCAGGCTTCGGCCATGCCTTTGAGAGCGCCCACAATCTGGCCCATGATTTCTGGCTTTTGCGGGTTGCCGAAGTTGAGGCAATTCGTGATAGCCAGTGGGGTGCCGCCGACGGCGGTGATATTGCGCCATGTTTCGGCTACGGCTTGTTTGCCGCCTTCGATGGGGTCGGCGAAGACGTAGCGCGGGGTGCAGTCGGTCGAGATAGCAAGCGCTTTTTGGGTGCCGTGGACACGGACGACTGCAGCATCGCCGCCGGGGCGGCCGACGGTGTCGTTGCCGACCATGTGGTCGTATTGTTCGTATATCCAGCGCTTGGAGGCGAGGTCGGGGCAGCCCATGAGGGTGAGGAGATCGTCCTTGGCGTTGCGGTGGGCGACGTCGCTATCGGTGAGCGTAATGTCGGCGCGTTTGGGGGTGGGGATCCACGGGCGGTCGTAGACGGGGGCATCGGTGGAGACGGGGGCGATGGGCATGTCGGCAGCGATTTCGCCATGCATTTTGAGGACGATGTTGCCGGTGTCGGTGAGTTTGCCGATGACGGCGTAGGAGAGTTCCCATTTTTCGAAGATGGCTTGCGCGAGGTGCTGCTTGTCGGGTTTGAGAACCATGAGCATGCGTTCTTGCGATTCGGAGAGCATGATTTCGTAAGGGGTCATGCCTTCTTCTCGCATGGGGACTTTGTCGAGTTCGAGTTCGATGCCGCAATTGCCTTTGCCGGCCATCTCTAAAGATGATGAGGTCAAACCGGCGGCACCCATATCCTGAATGGCGATGATGGCGTCGGTCTGCATCAGCTCCAGGCAGGCTTCGATCAAAAGTTTTTCGGTGAAGGGGTCGCCGACTTGTACGGTGGGGCGTTTTTCTTCCGAGTTTTCGCCGAATTCGGCGGAGGCCATCGTGGCACCATGAATGCCGTCGCGGCCGGTTTTGGAACCGACATAGACGACGGGGTTGCCGATGCCAGCGGCGGCGGAATAGAAAATTTTATCGGTGTCGGCGATGCCGACGGTCATGGCGTTGACTAGGATGTTGCCGTTGTAGGAGGGGTGGAAAGTGCATTCGCCGCCTACGGTGGGCACGCCAACGCAGTTGCCGTAAGAACCGATGCCAGCGACGACGCCGTTTACCAGATGTTTGGTTTTGGGGTGATCGATGGAGCCGAAGCGCAGCGAATTCATGTTAGCGATCGGGCGGGCGCCCATCGTGAACACGTCGCGCAGGATGCCACCGACGCCGGTGGCTGCGCCCTGGAATGGCTCGATGTACGAAGGATGGTTATGCGATTCCATTTTGAAGATGGCGGCCTGACCGTCGCCGATGTCGATGACGCCGGCATTTTCGCCGGGGCCGCAGATGACGTGGGGAGCTTCGGTGGGGAGGGAACGCAAGTGTTTGCGGGTGGTTTTGTAGGAGCAGTGCTCGGACCACATGACGGAGAAGATGCCCAACTCGACTATGTTGGGCTCGCGGCCCATGACTTTTAAGACGCGTTCGTATTCGTCGGGGCTGAGGCCGTGCTCGGCTACGACATCAGGGGTGATTACGGTTTTATGGGCGTTTTGTTTCATGATCTGTAGTTAGCAAGATGACGGGTAATTGACAAGAGTAATCAGCGGCCCATTGAATGGCGCGCCGGGAGTTCGGAAGGCCGGATGCTGGGCCTTGCGTTGCAGCAGGCTTCGGCGATGATCTCGTTGATGCTTTGCATGACGGCGCGGGTGCTGGGGAGTTCGGCGTTATCTTCGGTAGGGTAGTGGGCTTGCGCATTTTCCGCTTCGGCTTCGAGGTTGGCGTCGACGGACATTTTACAGGCGCAGAACAATGCGGCGAAGAGTCCGCTGAGAAAGCCTGCGGCGGCGAGGTAACGCAAGGTGGAATGGTCGATCTGCTCGCGCAGTTCGGGGATTTCGATTTCCTGCAATTCCATGAGGCGGCGCTTCTGGGCGGCGGTCTGGTCGGGAGTGACGCGCAGATCGATGGATTCGCGGATGGCGGTGTTGACGTCCGCTTTGGCGCGGGCTTCGGCATTGCGCTCCATCACGAAACCACCGGCGGAGGCACCGGCGATGCCGAGGCTGACGAGGGTGGGGATGGCTTTTTTGATGCGCCACGGCTTGGTGGGTTTCGGGGCTTCGATAAGGACGGGTTTTTCGGTTGTCGTGTCGGGCTTTTCTTCAACGGTGGTCGGCTCGATGGTGAGGCTGACTTCGTCGTAATGTTCTAAGATGACGCCAGCGGCGGCGAGGGAGAAGCGGATGTTTTTTTCGCCGTTCATCGCACCGCGAATTTCGGCGACGACTTTGGCAAGTTCGAGCGCGCCCAGATTATCGTAGACATCGAGAAGCGCCGTGGCGGCGCGGCAGGCGATGGCTTCTTGTTCCTTGGAACGCAGGATGGCTTCGTCTTCGGCGGATTCGGCGAAGACGAGACCGTCCATGCGGAAGTTTTTATTGTGCTCAGTGGTGTGCTGTATTTCGCGCAGCTCTTTGGCGAGGCGGGCCATTAAGGTTGTGAGTTTGTTGTCGTCGAGGGTCATGGGGCGGCCTCAGATGTTGGGAATATGTGGGTTTTACAACAGTGGGGGTGAGGTGTAAACTGATATTAATGATTTGTGGCAGGTGGACAGGGGCGCGGGCTTTGGTTATGATCGCGGCCCACAGTCAAAGGGCGATACTTATGGGCATGAAGGCGCAAGATATTGAAATGATGGTAAAGAAAGCCATTCCGGACGCGACGATCGAGTTGAAGGACCTCGCGGGGGATAATGAGCATTATGCGATCACCGTTACGAGCGCGCAGTTTGCGGGCAAGTCGCGGGTTCAACAGCATAAAATGGTGTTTGATGCACTGGGTGGCGGCATGGGGACGGTGCTGCATGCGTTGCAGGTGGCGACGAAAGTGGCATAACGGGCTTTACACGGCGCGCGGCCCAACCTACATACTAATTCTAAACCAAATCAGAGGACAACATGAGCAACCCCGTATTCGAACGTATTGAAAAAGAAATCAAGGAAAACGACGTCGTGCTGTACATGAAGGGCACGAGGCAGCTGCCGCAGTGCGGATTTTCCGCCACGGTGGTGCAGGTGATGGACCGCGTCGGGGTTGCGGATTTTAAAGACGTGAACGTCCTTGCCGACGCGGAAATCCGCGAGGGCATTAAACAGTTTACAAACTGGCCGACGATTCCGCAGCTTTATGTTAAAGGCGAATTTGTCGGCGGTTGCGATATTATCCGCGAAATGTATGAATCCGGCGAGCTGAAAGAGTTGCTGGAGTCTAAGGGTATCGTGAAGGCTGCTTAAGCGGTCTTTTTTTACACATTTCTACACATTTTTACACATTATCGCGTTCGGCTTTATAAAAACTGGGCGCGCCCATGCAGGTTTGCTTGCAGTGACGAAGGAGTAGGTGAGGTGCGTGCCGGATAAAGGCTCTCGCCCACGGGTACCCTGATACAGTTAGCCCGTGTTTTTGTATCCGACCCCGCCTGGCGCAATCATCCAGGCGTGTCGCCGAGTCCTTTATGCCGCCTTTGGGAAACTGCTTCCTTCGGGCGGGCCGTTGCCATGCGCATGACTTGGTCAGCTAATCATGGGCGCGCATGTACGGGAAGAGGGAATTAATACCCGCGGCGGTCGTGCTCGCGGTTTTCTTCAACGGAATTGCTGATGTGGTTGCTTAAATGCGAGGTGTCTTCTTTCAGTCCTTCACCGGTGTTCTGGCAGGCGGAAAGAAGCAGCATGGCGCCGATTGCGGCGATGAGGGTGGTTTTCATAGGGGTCTCCGTTATTTGTTTTTATTTTATCTGATTGTGTTTCCATGATTGAATATGGCGTATAAAGATTAAATATGGATGGGCGGAGAATTTGATAAAAATTGGGAAAAACATGGGCTTGTCCGTGTCAAAGCCTCTGGCGGAGACGGATTGGTGTGCAGAATTGCCTAAAGTCCATGTATTTAAAGCTAGATGCAACAGCGGGCGAAAACTATGCTGTGGTCTGCTTTGAAAGCCGACAATAATTTCGGCATCTGGGTTGAAGATAAATCCGGCAAGTACGTCGCCAGTTCAGCTTGACGGACGGTTTCAATTAAAGGCTAGAGCTTTTCTTTAACTTTCTCAGCGGTGTTCGACATGCCCTGACCGGCGCTTTTGATATCCTGGCCTGCGCCTTCGATGGTGTTTGCCGCCGGTGAGCAGGAGTAAGGCGGCGAGCATTAGTTTTTTCATTGAAGTCCCCTTTAGTTTTTTATGAGTATTCTTTGTGGCGTTCCATCCATGCGGCTGCGTAGGAGCAGATGGGGATGATGGTGAGGTTGTGGGTGCGGGCATATTCGGCGATGTCTTTCATCAGCACGCCGGCGGCACCTTTGCCGCGGAGTTCTGGCGGGGTTTCGACATGGGTGATGGCGAGGGTCAGGCCGTCGCGGCTGTACTCGGCGAGGACGATGTGGTCTTCGAAGTCGAGTTCGAAGCGTTTTAAGGCAGAGTTGTCGCGCATGTTATTTCCCCCGAAATTATTGCTGTTGTAGTTGCACGCCGAAATGCGTGTCGAGCGCCAGGTCGGTATGATACGTTGCTTGTTTCAAAAGTTCCAGTGCGGAGAATTTTCCAAGGCATTTGGCCAGCTCGGCCATGTTCTGCTCCAGCAGCGTGTCGGCGCTTTTGCCTTTGGGCACGTGCACGAGGTTGGTGGTGGCGGCGAGGTAAAGCAGGGGCAGGGAGTTGATGAGGCCGGAGATGTGCTGCTGCGGCGTGGCGCCGAACCGGGCAGCGCGTTCGCTGAGCGTAGTGATGAGGCTGTCGTCGGCCTGCGCGGCTTGCAGGACACGTGCGGCATCGGACTGGTATTCAGCTTTGACGGCGGCCATGATTGCCACGTTGCGGCCTTCGTCGACGGCGCCGTCGGGCGGGAGCGGGTAGCTTCGTTTGGCGGGGAGGCGATAGAGCGGCGGCATCAATGATACGCGGCGCTGTCTTGCATGTCTTTGAGCAGGCGGGCGCGAGTGGCTTCGTCCATCGGTTTGTCGTCGGCGCAGGCGGATAGCAGCAGGTGGAAGTCGGTGGCGAGGAGGGCAATGGTTTTCATGCGCGGTCCTTTGCGTTAGTGGAGTTGGGTGCCGTATTTGGCGTCGAGGACGGAGTCGGTGTGGTAGGTGACGGAACGCAGGATTTCGTTGGCGCTATGGTCGCCGACGAGTTTTTTGAAGTTGCCGAGGGCTTGCTCGAGCACGAGTTCGGGGTTCATCGGCTTGCCGGATTCTTCTTCGGTGAAGCTGGCGAGGTTGGAGGTAGCGGCGATGTAGGCGGAGGTGAGGTAGTCGAGGTATTGCACGACGACGACTTCGGGCTCGCAGCCGTATTCATCGCCAAGGGCGATGAGTTTTTTGTGCACTTTTTCCGGGAGTTTTTCCAGGATGTCGTTGACGTCGTCGAGTGCGGCGTCGGCGACGCTGCTCAGGATTTCTTCTTCGAGTTCTTGCCCTTCCTGCGCGTCTTTCGGGCGGGGGAACATGCGTTTTGGGGGAAGTTTGAAGGTTAGGGCCATGCTTTACTTTCGTTTCTGTGCGTCGCGGATTTCGCTCAGGTTGGTGGTGAGGCGCTTGAGCGGCGGGGAGCAATCGGTGCGCGGGATGATGGCTTCGATAATGTACATCTCGTCGTTTTTGCCGGCTTCGGTGAGGATCTTTTCAAGGTCGCCTTTGGTGTCGACGCGCACCGATTTGCCGTAGTTGATGACGTCGCGGATTTTGGCGTATTCCCAGCGGTGGATGTTGTTGAAGGGGCCGTCGATGATGTGGCGCTGGGTGCCGTAGCCGTCGTTGTTGAGGATGCAGATGATGGGTTTTAGTTTGTATTTCGCGCAGGTCGAAACTTCGAAGCCGGTCATCTGGAATGCGCCGTCGCCTACTAAGCAATAGGCGCGCGAATCGGGCTTGGCGGCGATGGCGCCGACGGTGGCGGGAACGGCGAAGCCCATAGAGAGGTAATAGGCGTCGGAGAGGAAGTTGGAGGCCTGCGTGGTGCGCAGACCCACGGCGCCGAATAATGCGTCGCCGGTGTCGCACACGACGGTGGCGTCTTTGACGATGGTGAGGCCCAAGATGCGGAAGAAGGCGTCGGCGTCGAGCGGTTCGGCGCGTTCTTTGTCAGTGAGGGGGATGAGGTCGATTTGCTTATAGGGATTTTTAAAGCTTTTCGGTTTGATGTCGCATCCTTCGAGGCCTTCGAGGAAGTCTTTCAGCAGCACGCTGTCGTAGGAATGTAAGCCGACGCGGAGTTTTTCCGTGGTGGCGAGGATGGTTTTGGTGCGGTCTAGTTTGTGGGTGGCGTGAAAGCCGCTGAAGACGTCGGAAAGGAAGGCGCCGAGGAGGATGAGGCAGTCGCTGTTTTCGACGTATTCCTGACAGATTTCTTCGGATAGCGCGGCGCTGTAGACGCCGATGTAAAGCGGGTTGGTTTCGGAGATGATGCTTTTCGATAGCAGCGTCGAGGCCACGGGGATGTTGAATTTCTGGGCGATGGCGAGCGCCAGCGGGGTTAAGTTGTGGCGGTGGAGCTCCACGTCGGCGACGATGACGGGGCGCTGCGATTTGGCGATGCGTTCGCTGACTTCACTAAGCGCGGCGACGAGGTTTTCCTGATCGCTTTCCGGGGCGGGATAATTTTTGATCACCGGCATGCGAATGGGCAGGTCGACGATGTCGTACGGCACTTCGATGTAGCCGGGGCGGGATTGTTTTTGCACTTCGGTGATGACGCGGATGATTTCTTCGGCGGCGGTTTCGGGGTCGAGCAGCACGGCGGAAGCGACGGTCACTTCATCGTAAATGCGGCGCTGGGTGTCGAAGGTGCGGACTTTGTGGTGGACGAGGGAATCGTGCTTGCGGTCGCTGGGCGAAGGGCCGCCGGAGATGACGACGACGGGGCTTTTTTCGGCGTAGGCGCAGGCGATGGGATTGAGCATGTTGAGGCCGCCCACGCAGTAGGTGACGCAGGCGACGCCGAGGCCGTGCACACGCGCGTAGGCGTCGGCGGCGAAGCCGACGGAGGGTTCGTGCGTCATGGTCATGAGGTCGATTTTTGAAGCTTCGAGCCAGCGGAAGGTGGGCAGGGCGAAGTCGCCGGGAATGCCGAAGGCGGTGCGGACGCCCTGATTGTAGAGGTAGTCGAAAAGGAAGGAGCCGACAGTGTGTTGCTGCATGTTTTTTGTGCCCTGTTATGCGTTTTCTCGAGGAGATTATCAGGCGGGATTTGGAAAGACAAGGCTAGTGATTTTACTCGTCATACCCGTGAAGGCGGGTATGCAATCCACCTTGCGGAGCGAGGGTAAGAGCGCTTCCCGGCGCAGACGCGCCTTCGCATTGGGTACCCACCTGCGCGGGTATGACAGTTAAAGCTTTAAAGCTTTAATAAGATGTTCCAAATCCTGCGGTAATGGGCATTCGAATTTCATCGCTTCGCCGGTGGCGGGGTGGATCAGGCCTAGTTGCCTTGCGTGGAGCGCCTGACGTTCGAAGCCCATCAGCGCGTCGCGGGTTTCGCGGGGGAGGAATTTGTAGGCGTTGTTGCTCAGGCGGGTGCTTGGGGACTGGCCGTAGACGGGGTCTCCTAAGAGGGGGTGGCCGGTGTAGGCCATGTGGACGCGGATCTGGTGGGTGCGGCCGGTTTCGAGGCGGCATTCGATAAGGGAAGCTAAGGGTGCGGTCATGTTGCCGGGGGTGAAGACTTCCAGCGTGCGATAATGGGTGACGGCTTCTTTGCCGCCGGATTTGACGACGGCCATTTTCTGACGGTTGGCGGGGGAGCGGTTGATGTTGCCGGTGATGGTGCCTTGCGGGACTTTGAGAGCACCCCAGATGAGGGCGGTGTAGGTGCGTTTGAGAGAACGGTCTACGAGTTGGGCGGATAAGGCGATATGAGCGGCGTCGTGTTTGGCGACGACTAATAATCCGCTGGTTTCTTTGTCGATGCGGTGGACGATGCCGGGGCGAGCGACGCCGCCGATGCCCGACAGGCTATCGCCGCAATGGGCGAGCAGGGCGTTGACGAGGGTCATATCTGGATTGCCGGCACCCGGATGGACGGTGAGGCCCGCTTGTTTGTTGATGATGAGCATGTGTTCGTCTTCGTAGACGATGTCGAGGGCGATATCTTGAGCCACGATGTGCGAGGGCACGATTTCGGGGATGGTGACGGTGAATTCCTGCCCGGTTTTAACTTTGCCGGAGCTGTCGTCGATCAGCTTACCGTTGCATGCGACGCAGCCTTGGGTTATCAAGTCCTGCAGACGGCTGCGGGAGAGATCGGGGATTTGCCCGGCTAAGAAGCGGTCGAGGCGGGTGCCGTTATCGGTCTCGCCAGCAGTGACAGTATATGAATCAGACATGTGGAATCCTTATTATGGCCGCTAAAGCCCCTTTAAATAAACAAGATCGGGCAAACCCGCTAAGAACGCTAGTCATTTCTATGGGATTCGTACTTGTGGGCGGAACTATCATGCTGATGGGCGTGGTTTGGAAGAAGGTGAGCGCGGAGACGACCAAGATGAGGCTGGGCGCGGAATGCGCGGGCGGCAAGGTCGATTTGAAGGGGCGTGGGCATGTCAGTAACACGCTTATTGAAAAGAATATTATGCGGGTTACGCTGGTGAAAGGCACTGGCGGTATGGAGGTGGTGTCGATGGATGTTTGCACGGGCCATGTGATGGGTAGCCTTGAGTTGGAAACCGATAAGTAGTAATTGGCTGATATTTAAACTTATATCTGGCGCGCTTTCGCGTGTGACGTATTTGTGACATAGGCAAAAACGCTATGTTTTCACGTCATAAAACCTTAATTTGCGGCATTAATCCTTTTGTGAGATAGTAATGCTAGAGTTAATGGTAAATCAAGGAATGACCCTAGTAATATGAGTGAGCAGGACGATAACGAAACCTACGGCAAACACCCGGCGCTGCGGAATTTCAACCGCACGGGGTTTATGCTTAAGCATGTCGCTAAAAGCGTGCTTAAATGGGGGCTTGTCGGCGCGTTGGCCGGTGCTGTGGCGATTGCCGGCGCTACAATTATGCTGGGTGTCAGCCTCGGCGGCGCGACGCTTGGTATCGGTGCGTTGCTGACGCAGGTTCCCGTGATCGGGCCTGTCGTGACGGGCTTATTCTCCGGTGCGGCGTCCGCGGCGTTGCAAGGCGGCGTGATCGCGTCGATTGTCGGCCTTGTCGGCGGCGGTTTGATCGGCGGTGTGATGTCGGGCTCGGGCGCTTCGGAAGCGGCCGATGCGGAAGAAGACAAATTAGTCGCGAAATACCAGCAGGCGGAAGAACGCCGCCAGCGCTTAGCCGCCCTTGAAAGGCGCCGCGATGAACAGAAATTTGCAATGGATAAACAAGCTGCGGCACTTAGCAGCCCGGGGCAGAAAATCCCGATGGGCAAGCAGCAGGCGCAACACGGAGCAGGCCTCGCACACGCGTAAAAACGGTGCTGGATATGGAATTTAACGTTAAAAGGTAGGTAGTGTCATGGAAGGTATTTTGAATTCGGTTAAAGGCATGTTCATCAAGGAAGACGGCGGTATCAACTGGCGCACCATTCTTGGGATGGGCGTTGGCGCGGTTGCCGGTGTGTTCATCCTTCCTGAGCTTGGCATGGCGATGGGCGGCCCGGTGCTTGCCGGTGCGCTTGGCGCGGTGGCCGGTCTTGCCGGTTCGCAGCTTCTGGGAATGGTGATGCCGGGGGATAAACCGGCCGCTGAAGAAGCGCCCGCAGGCGCCGGTGGCCCTGCTCTCCAGCCGCCCGCACGCGGTGTCGGCCCCGTCGTTCCGCCGCAAGGCCTGCCGCAGGGCGCACGCCCCGATCCGCGCGCCGCTGGTCGTTAACAGTTTGGGAGGGCCGTTGATTTAACGGCATAATCCCAGTTTCCACGCTGTAACAAAACCTTAACTTGTTTGTCTTGGCATCTGTGTCATAATAACAGCATAGTAATAGCTAGTTATTGAAATCGTAGAACTTTTTGAGGAATTTATGGCAGACGCAATCAACCACGATGGTCCAAGCACGGTAGCAACCGTAGGCTCCAAGGCCGTAAAATTCGGTCTTCTGGGCGGGCTTGCAGCCATTGTCCTTCCAATACTGATCGGCGGTGCGGCAATTTTAGTTGCCGGTCCGATGATCGCAGCGGGCACGGTGGGCGGTATCGCCGGCGGCATCGCCGTTGGTGCCTTGGGGCTTGCCGGTGCGCTTGCAACGTGGGGCTTAGGTTCTGCGGGTGCGATTATCGGCGGCACGTTCGGCATTCTTAAAGGCAGCGAAAAGGTCAGCGCAGAAAACAGCGCGTTCCGTTCGCGTGTTGCCGCTAAAATGCGCGGTGACGAAAACAAAGATCAGAAAAACTTCAATGACGGCGAAAACAAAGGTCTTGAAGAAGGCTACCAGCTCGCGACGCGTGATATGGGCGGCCAGATTGAACAGCGCGAACAGGCAGCCTTCCAAAAAGGCCAGGAAGTTGTCGTTCAGCAAATTCAGGAACAGATGATGAAGGCCGCACAGGCTGAACAGGGCGGCGCAGCTCCGGCTGTTGCAGCTGCTGTCGGCGCTGGCGCACTTGCATCCGCTGCCGTGGAACAGAAATCCGAGAAAAAATTCGCGGACGGTGTGGCCAAGGCGAATTGTGAATGCAAAGCCGAAGCGGTGCTGCACGAACGCGAAGCAAAAGCGCACGCGCCTGCTCATCACCACGTTTAATCACGTAACACCCAGCAATAGGATAGCCTTATGGCTTTCTGGCGATTACCGAGTTGGAGCCTAGCGAAAAAGATTCACATGGTCGGGGCGCTTGCCGCTGGTGCTGTAGCTCTGCCATTCATCGCCGGTTCCTTCCGCTCCGCCCGCGCTTACGATGAAACCACCAACGCTCCCGCGCCGAAAGATTTAAGCGATACGCTGCCGCCGCTACTGGATTTCGTTCCCAATACGCCGGGCATGGAGCCTGCCGGTGCCAATACGATGATGGGCATGAAACCGGTCGAAGGGGCGCTTGCCAAGAAAATTAAGATGCAACGCGCCGGTGCGAGCGCCGGACCGGATGTCAGCTCGCCTAATATTACCAACCCGGCAGGTCTTTCGATGATCGACGGTAAGCATGTGCAGGACCTCAATAAAGAAGCGTCCATGCCGAGCGCCAGCGCCGCTATTTAATACGGCTGCGGAACCATTCCAACTTTTCTTTGAAAAAAACCCCATCGATGGCTTGACACGCCCTTTTTTCTTTGTATATTTCACGTCCGTTAAAAATTTCCCCTATTATATGGGGCGTATCGATAACTATAGGAATGAAACGTGACCAAACGTCTTGATTGCAAATATAAGATCAGCCGCCGCCTGGGCGTAAACCTCTGGGGCAATGCGAAAGACCCGTTCAACAAACGCGGTTATGCTCCGGGCCAGCACGGCGCGGGCGCAAAACGCAAAAAATCTTCGGATTACGGCACGCAGCTGCGCGAAAAGCAGAAACTGCGCGGCTACTATGGCAACATCACCGAGCGCCAGTTCCGCAACATCTACCAGAAGGCTTCGCGCCTGAAGGGTGACACGGGCGAGAATCTCATCGGCCTGCTCGAAAGCCGCCTCGACACCGTCGTGTACCGCATGGGCCTCGTGCCTACGCCGTTCGCGGCTCGCCAGTTCGTTAGCCACGGCCATATCCGTGTGAACGGCAAAAAAGTCAACATCCCGAGCTATCAGGTTCAAGCTGACGACATCATCGAAGTAAAAGAAAAATCGAAGCAGATGGCCGTTGTGCTCGAAATCGTGCAGAACCCGGAACGTTCGGTTCCCGATTACATCGAATTCGACAACAAGGAACTCAAAGGCAAATACATCCGCCAGCCGAAACTGGCCGAAGTGCCGTTCCCGGTTGTGATGCAGCCGAACTTCGTCATCGAATATTACTCACGCTAATTGGTTCGAGTATCGATATCAAAAAAGCCGGCATTTATTGCCGGCTTTTTTTTGTTTTAAGGTGGGTTTATGGATATTGAGAAAGTGGCGTTCGAGACGCTGATGACGTTGCAGGACAAGGCGCATGATGAAGGCTGGGGCGCGTTTGAAACCATCACGCATGTGACTGAGCCGGGATATCCGGAGATTACCGAGCGTTTCGAGAACGCCCGCGAGGGGCTGATGCGCGACATGCAGCGCGAGTGGGACGGGTTTGCGGCTACGCTCGATGATAAGCAGAAGGGGATTTACGATAGGCTTTGGGAAAACCGCAACCGTTTGCGCGATGAGGCGTTGCCGGAGGATGATCGCGATCTGGTGAGTGAGGATACCAACCGGTGGCAACAGTATTTCGAGCGGTCACTTCGTTATGAGCAGCTGGAGCCGTATCGCGAGCTGGAACATCGCGACAGGCATATCGATGGTTTACGCAAGGATGAGGCGAACCCTGAGATAATGCGTATCGACCGCGAGGCGAAAGAGAGTGTGCATGAGCGGATCTGCCTCGATCTTCCCAAGGGGATGACGCAGGCGGAGGCGATTGTTGTGTCCAACCTGATGAATCAGGCGCTGCTGAAATATAATAACCGCATGACGCAGGTTTTGATTGCGGGCAAGGAGGATCAGGAGGGCGTGGATGAGATCAGCGCCGGGTTGATTCGCCGCGCGGGGCGCTCGCATACGTACCTGACGTCGGTGTATGATAGGGATAGCAACCAGTTACAGTTTTACTCGGATAATCGCGACAATTTGATTACGGGCGAGTTCGATGGGGCGCGATTGAAGCAGTGCATCAAGAATATGGCGAGGGATTTGCGCCACGGCTGGAAGGTGGTGGAGGTTACCGATTTGCTCACGGGCGAAAAACAGAAGGTGGCTAAGAAATCCAGCTCGTTCGATTTGTCGGACACCAAAGAAGGGTCCAGCGCGGAAATGTTTTTTAACCTGATGGCGGAAGTGATGAACACTACGAACTGGTCTTCGACGGTGTTTACCATGCGGGCGGCGGCGGAAACATTGAGCGATGAAGGCACGGTGGCGCTTAGCGCGTTTGCGGACGATGCCACTATCGTTAATAAAACCTATTTGGCGCTGGCCGACGATGACCGCAGGCGCACGGCGAAGTATTTCGCGTTTGAGGATTTTCTGGAAAATGCGCCGAGGGAGCCGGAAATACAGCATGACGGCTGCATCGCCATGAGTATGGATATCGCGAAGGTAATTCTGGGCGATATCTTGCAGATTCCCGAGTTTAAAGCACCGGGGCAGGGGCGGGCTTAGCGCAGGCTTTCGAATTCCTATGCAAAAAAAACCAACCCGAAATGTGGGTTGGTTTTTTTATTGCCGGCCCGGTCGAGGGCGCGACGGCTTTACTTCTTCTTCGGCTCGGCCTTGGTGGTCAGGGTGACCTGAGCACCGGCGAGCAGCTTGCCGGTCAAGGTGGACTCGTCGCGGTCGTCTTTCGACTGGGCGACTTCCTTGTTGGCCGACTTGGCCGTCAGTTCGATGCCCTTCCAGGCATAGTCCCCGCCGTTGTTGGCGAAGCTGACGGTCGTGCCGGTGACTTTGTAGTCGAACGGCTTCTTCGAGACGACCTTGATGTACACGTCTTCCGAGGCGTACAGGCCGTCTTCACGTTTCTCGAAATCCTTGCCCGCCAGCTTGACCTTCTCGCGAAGGCCTTTGATGGTGAGCGTGACTTCGTCGCCTTTGTTGATCGGGCCGGGTAACGAGCTGTTGTCGAAGGTGCGAATGGCAACGACCTTGCCGTTGACCTTCGCTTCCACGTTGACACCGCGCCATTGGCACACGGTGAGCGTGCCGCCGGTGAAGGTGACCGTGTTGGTCTTCTCGTCGACGGTGTAGTCCTTCTTGCCGTTGCCGGTGCCGATGCCGATCATGACACCTTCGGAGAGCCAGAGGCCGCCGGGGCGGACCTCGAACTCGAGCTTGGACAGCTTGACCTTGTCGACCTTCTCGTCATCCGCCGCCTTGAGGTTGGCGGTGAGGGAGGTGGCGAGGGCCATGAACAGGATGGCGTACTTCATCTGAGACTCCTGATCCCGGTGGATACCGGGGGGAGGAATGGCGGAAACCTTACGAAAAACATTTCTTTTCGCGAGGTCTTACTCTTGTATCTGCCTTCATTGCCACGAGGCTTTGAAGTTTCCTGAACGAGGTGGCAGTGCCACGAATCGGGTTCAGATGCAGAAAGAGGAATTGCCGGAATTATACATTTATTAACCACTTCGTACAAGTTGATTTACTTTGTGGGATTAATACGCGGGCGCTAGCTATGTGGCTGTAAATTATGGGTATGTTTGGCTTAAAAAACATCCGTAATTTGCATAGGTTTTCCCACAAAGTGGTTGACTGTCCCATAGGATAAGCATAAAATCCCATCAATACCCATAATATCCCATTAAAGAAGATTCATGGCCCAACGATGCTGTTTTTATCGACCTATCACAATCGCATCGATAAGAAGGGACGCCTGTCCATCCCGTCGCAGTTCCGCGCCATTCTCACGGCGCAGGAATTTCCCGGCATCATCGCCTATGCGTCGCCCAAGCATGCCTGTATCGAAGGCTGCGGCATGAACCGGATTATGAAAATTAATAGCCGCGTCGAAAAGCTCGACCCGTATTCGGAAGAGCATGATGCGTTTACGACGACGCTGTTCGGGGAATCGGTGCAGTTGGCGTTCGATACCGAAGGCCGGGTGATGTTGCCGGATGCGCTGATCGCGTCGGCAAATCTGGCGGAGAACGCCACGATCGTGGGTAAGGGCGAAGTGTTTGAAATCTGGGAGCCGAAGGCGTTTGAAGCGCATGCGCTGCGCGCCCGCGAGCTGATGAAGGAAAAGCGCCTGCAACTGAAGGGGGACGCGTAATGGTTGAAGCTCTTCATAAGCCGGTGATGCTGGGCGAGATGGTCGACTGGTTGTCGCCTAAGGATGACGGTGTGTATATCGACGGGACGTTCGGAGCGGGCGGGTATAGCCGGGCGATTTTGAAAGCGGCGAATTGCCGGGTGTTTGCGATTGACCGCGACCCTAGCACTAAGAAGTTTGCCGAGAAGCTGGAGCAGGAATTCGGCGAGCGGTTTGTCTGGCTGCTGGGGAATTTTTCAGATATGTGCTCGCTGGTTGCGATGCATGGGGTGAATGCGGTGAATGGCATCGTGCTGGATATCGGCGTGTCGTCAATGCAGATCGACCAGTCGGAGCGCGGGTTCTCGTTTAAGAAAGACGGGCCGCTGGATATGCGCATGTCAGATTCGGGGCAGTCGGCGGCGGATGTGGTCAATGGACTCGGTGAAGAAGAACTGGCCGATATTTTCTACTATTACGGCGAGGAAAAAATGTCGCGCAAAATCGCTTCGGCGATTGTGGCAGCGCGCAATGTGGCGCCGATTGAGCGGACGTCGCAATTGGCTGATATTATTCGTAAAGTCGTGGGCGGCAAGCATATGAAGGCCGACCCGGCGACGCGCAGTTTCCAAGGTTTACGCATTTACGTGAACCAGGAGTTTGAATCTCTCGAAAACGGTTTGAAGGCGGCGGAAGATCTGCTCGCCCCCAGCGGTAGGCTGGTGGTGGTGACGTTCCATTCGCTGGAAGACCGTATCGTGAAACGTTTTACCCACTCCCGTTGTGGTAAACTCGGGGAGCATTCGCGGCACCTACCTTCGATGGTTGGGCCGCAACATTCCGGCGTTGGTTCGGAATGGAATGCTCCCCGCTTTTTTTTACCGAAACCGGAGAAGCGCATTCCAAGTGACCTTGAGATCGGCGAAAACCCGCGCTCGCGCTCGGCTACCATGCGCATGATGAGCTATGGAAAGGTGGCGCTTGTATGATCCGCTTTTCTAATATCATATGGCTGGCGGTGATCGTGATTGCAGCATTTATGCTTTACAAAGTTAAATATGAGGTGCAATCATTAAAGAATCAGGTGGCGGAAGCGTCGCACGAATTGGAGCGGGAGAAACAGGCATTGCATGTGGTAGCGGCAGAATGGGCTTATCTTAACCGCCCCGAACGGCTGCAGAAGCTCGCCATGAAATACCTCGCCTCGTCGGACATGACGGTTAACCAGATTGCCGATATCGAATCCATTCCGTTCCCCAATCAGAGCGTTGCATCGGTCGATCCTGAGGAAGGCGTGAAGCCGGTCCATTATGTCACCAAGGAAAACAGAGTAATGCGGTGAGCCGGACATCCCGCAAAATTATCTTCAAAGAAAGCACGGGACGACGGATTATTGAACAGAGCCGCATCAGGTTGTTGTGCGTCGGACTGTTTTTCCTTTTATGTTTCACCAGCATCAGCGTGCGCATGTTCGAAGTGGCCGTGTTTGATAAGCGCCATTCGCAGACCATTACCGTCACCGATGCCGATAATGAGGGCAAGAGCGAACAGGTGGATCTTCAACAGACCAACCAGCCGGTATTGCAGCGCGGGGATATTATTGACCGCAACGGGGTGTTGCTGGCGACGAGTTTGATGACGGCTTCGGTGTTTGTGAATCCGAAGGAAATGCGGGATAAGGAAGAGGCGGCGACGAAGCTGGGCAATGCGCTCGGGCTGGATAAGCAGAAGTTGCTGACGCGGTTTCAGGGTGGGAAGTCGTTTTTGTGGATTAAGCGGAATTTGACGCCGAAGGAAGAAAATTTGGTCAATAGCCTTGGGATTCCGGGGCTGTATTTCCTGCCTGAGGAAAAACGCGTCTACCCTTATGGGAATATGATGAGCCATGTGATTGGCTATGTGGGCATTGATAACAAGGGGCTGGGCGGGATTGAGAAGCAGTTCGATCATCAGCTGCGCGATACGGCGGTGAATGGCAAGCCGCTGGAGATGTCGCTGGATGTGCGGTTGCAAGGGATTATGCATGAGGAAGTGAGCAAGGCGGTGGAGGAATTCAACGCCATTGGCGCAACGGGCGTGATTATGGATTTGCGCTCCGGGGAGATTCTTTCAATGCTGTCGCTGCCGGATTTCGACCCGCATAACATGAAAAAAGGTGAGGAAGCGGCACGGTTTAACCGGGCGACGCTCGGGGCTTACGAGATGGGCTCAACGTTTAAGAGTTTCACGATGGCGGCGGCGTTTGAGAATAATACAGCGAATATGAAGAGCAGCTATGACGCGACGGGGCCGCTGCATATTTCGTCGTTTACGATTTCGGATGCGCATTCGATGCATCGGTGGCTGAGCGTGCCGGAGATTTATGCGTATTCTTCGAATGTCGGTACGGCGCGGATGATTATGGAAGTGGGGACGAAGCAGCAGAAGGCTTTCCTTGAGAAAATGGGGATGCTGGCACCGGTGGAAATCGAGCTTTCGGAGCGGGCGAATCCGCTGTATCCGACGGACTGGAAAGAAATCAACACGGTGACGATCGCGTATGGGCATGGGATTTCTGTGTCGCCGCTGCATCTGGTGCGCGGTATTGGCGGGCTGGTGACGGGCACGTTGCCGCGGATGACGCTGCTTAAGGATGGGAATAAGGGTAAGGCCGAGGGGCCGCGCGTGGTGAGTGAGAAAACGGCGGCGAATATTCGCAGGTTGATGCGCCTTGTGGTGGAGCATGGCACGGGGACGAAGGCGGATGTGGCGGGGTATCGCGTGGCGGGGAAGACCGGCACGGCGGAGAAGGCGACCAATGGCGGATATGACGGGAATGCGAAACTGGCATCATTTATCGCGACGTTCCCGGTGGATGATCCGCAATATGTGGTGCTGGTCATGATCGACGAGCCGAAAGGGAATAAGAGCACCTTTAATTTTGCCACGGGCGGCTGGATTTCAGCGCCGGTGGTAAATAATGTGATTACGCGCATGGGGCCGCTGCTGGGCATTCGCCCGCAATATGACGTGCCTGCCGATGACGCAGAGAAATTCTGGGTGGATAATAAAGGCGAGAAGATACCGGAGAAGCCGAAAATCCATCCTGCTGCCCTTGTTCCAGCTATTGATAAACGGTTTGTGCATGTTGCCTCTTATTGATTTGATTGATGCGTCGACGCAGCTTGTGGATGTTCCGCAAGGTACCGCGCCCGTTATTATTACCGGGCTGGCGGTGGATTCGCGCAAGGTGGCTAAGGGGAATTTGTTTTTTGCGATGCGCGGGAGCCATGCGGATGGCGGGGCGTTTATCGCGCAGGCGTTCGCGTCGGGCGCGGTGGCGGTGGTGTGCGATAAGGATACGGTAGTGGAGCAGAAGAGCATCGCGGTGCTGCGCGTGGAGAATCCACGGCTGGCGATGGCGCAGATTGCGGCGCGGTTTTATGGGCTGCAACCGGCGCATATGGTGGCGGTGACGGGGACGGACGGGAAGACGTCAACGGCGGATTTCTTCCGCCAGTTCTGCCATCTGATGTATGGGATGGACGGGCTGCATTCGGCCTCTGTCGGCACGCTTGGGATTTTGAGCGGGACGGGGAAAGTGCTGTTTCCCGGAACGCATACGACGCCGGACGCGATTGAGCTGCATAAGATTCTGGCGGAGTTGCATCACGACCATTACTTGTATGTGTGTATGGAGGCGTCGAGTCATGGGCTGCACCAGCACAGGCTGGACGGGGTGAATCTGCAGGCGGCGGCGTTTACGAACATCGCGCGCGACCACATGGATTACCATGAGACGGAAGAGGCATATTTTGCTGCCAAAATGCGTCTGTTCGCCAATCTTTTGCCGGTGGGCATGACGGCGGTGGTGAATCAAGACGACCCGAAATTCGCGCTGGTGGCGGAGATCTGCCATAAGCGCAGGCATAAAATGATCGGGTTTGGCAAGAAGGGTGAGCAGTTTAAACTGGTGTCATTGAAGCCGCTGCCGCACGGGCAGAAGGTGGAGCTGGAGCTGATGGGAAAGGCGTATACGCTGGATGTGCCGCAGGTCGGGGCGTTTCAGGTGATGAATATTCTGGCGGCACTCGGGCTGGTTGTCGGGACGGGGGGGAATATTGAACAGGCACTTGCTGTGGTGCCGCAGTTTACCGGGGTTCCGGGGCGACTGGAGCAGGTGGTGCGGTTGAGTAATGGTGCGACGGTGTTTATCGATTACGCACATACGCCGATGGCGCTGGCGAATATTTTGAATACGCTGCGTCCGCATACGCAAAAAAGGCTGCATGTGGTGTTCGGCTGCGGCGGAGACAGGGATGCGGGCAAGCGGCCGCAGATGGGAAAAATCGGCGACGAGCTGGCGGATGTTTCGATTGTGACCGACGATAACCCGCGCAGCGAGAATCCGGCGACGATTCGTGCGGCGATTATGGCTGCAACGCAGCATAGCAAAGAGGTTGCAGATCGCCGGGAAGCTATTTATGGTGCGATTAAGGGCCTTGAAGCTGGCGATATCCTTGTGATCGCGGGCAAAGGGCACGAGAAGATACAGATTATCGGTGATAAAACCCTGCCGTTTGACGATGCCGAAGTGGCACGCGAAGCGGCGAAAGAATTGAAGCTCGCAGCATGACGATATTATGGACAGATAGCACAGCGGTGGCCGCCACAGGTGGGAAAAAACAAGGCGAAAGCTGGGCCGCTTTGCGCGTGGAAATCGATAGCCGGAAGGTGCAGGCGGGGGATTTGTTCGTCGCCATCAAAGGCGAGAATTTCGATGGGCATGCGTATGTCGCGGATGCGTTAGCAAAAGGCGCGGTGGCAGCGCTGGTCGCCCACGTTCCGGCGGGGCTGGAAAAAGCGCCGCTGGTGATTGTCGATGATGCGCTCAAAGGGCTTGAGGCATTGGCGAATATGGCGCGCAGGAATACGAAAGCGAAAGTGGTCGGCGTGACGGGCAGTGTCGGCAAAACGTCGTCAAAAGAAATGCTTCGATTGGCGCTTAGCGCGCATGGAAAAACATACGCGACGAACGGGAATTATAATAACCATATCGGCACGCCGCTGAACCTGGCGAATCTGCCGTCGGATGCGGATTTTGCGGTGTTTGAAATGGGGATGAACCATTCGGGGGAAATTTCGCATTTGACGAAGATGGTCAAGCCCCATGTGGCGGCGATTACGACGATTGAAGCGGTGCATATGGAATTCTTCAAAAACATTGAAGCAATTGCAGACGCAAAAGCGGAAATTTTTGAAGTGATGACCGGTGAAGGCTATGCGGTTTTGAACCGCGATAATGCGCAGTATGGGCATATTGCCAAGGCCGCGAGCGGGCACGGCGTGAAGCATGTGGTGACGTTCGGGGCGAATGAGAAATCGGATTGCCGGTTGGATGAGTATCGCGCGACGGCGGACGGTTGTTCGGTGTCGGCGAGTATTCATGGAAAGCATTTACATTACACGCTGAAAGCCGTGGGGCGGCACTGGGCAATGACGTCGCTGCTGACGCTGGCGGCATGCCACGCATTGGGGCTGGACGATGAGAAAACAGCGCGCGCGCTGGCTTCGTTTGGCGAGCTGGACGGGCGCGGGCGGATTATCAGGATTGCGGTTGCGGACGGTGAGGCGCTGATTATCGACGATAGCTACAACGCAAGCCCGGCGGCGATGCGCGCGGCATTTGCCAAGACGCAGGAAGTCTGGGAAAGCGCGGGACGCAAGGGGCGGAAATTTGCAGCGCTTGGGAATATGCTGGAGCTGGGGCAGGATACGCTGAGTTTGCATACGGGGCTGGCGCCGGATATTGAAAAACATGCGTTTGATGGCGTATTTACGGCGGGCGATCTGATGAAGCATTTGAACGATGTGTTGCCGTCCGGCCTTCGCGCAGGGTATGTGCCGAATGCGATGGAACTGCTGCCGCTACTGAAGAAAAAACTGCGCGGCGGCGATGTGCTGCTGGTGAAGGGTTCGCATGGCAGCAAAATGTATGAGCTGGCCAAGGCGCTGAGCGAATTGCAGACTGAAAATGCGGGGCATAAACATGCTGTATAATCTTCTGGTGCCGCATGCTGCTGCGTTTGGGCCGTTTAATTTGTTTCGTTATTTGACGTTCCGCAGCGGCGGGGCGGTGTTTACGTCGCTGATTCTGAGTTTTTATTTTGGGCCGAAAATTATTCGCTGGCTGAAAGCGAAGCAGGGCGAGGGGCAGCCGATTCGCCTTGATGGCCCTGAGTCGCATTTGCTGACGAAAAAGGGTACGCCGACGATGGGCGGGGTGATGATTCTGCTGTCGTTGCTGGTGTCGACGCTGTTGTGGAGCGATTTGACGAATGCGTATGTGTGGCTGGTGATGTTTGTGACGCTTGGATTTGGGGCGATTGGGTTTTGGGATGATTATTTGAAGCTCACCAAGAAAAATCCGAAGGGGTTGTCTTCGCGCAAAAAGCTGGTGTGGCAGGCGGTGATTTCGGTGATCGCGGGGTGCATTATTCAGGCGATCGCACCGAGCAATCTCGCGGGGGAAATTGCGATTCCGTTCTTTAAGAACGTGCTGGTGGATGCCGGGTTTATGTTCGTGCCGTTCGTGGTGATTGTAATGGTAGGGGCGAGCAACGCGGTGAACTTTACCGATGGGTTGGACGGGCTGGTGATTGTGCCGATTCTGTTGGTGGCGGGATGTTTTGCGTTGATTACGTATCTGGTGGGGAACCACGTGTTTGCAGATTATTTGCAACTGCATTATGTGCCGGGGTCGGGGGAGCTGGCGATTTATTGCTCGGCGCTGATTGGGGCGAGCCTTGGGTTCTTGTGGTTTAATGCGCCGCCGGCGCAGGTGTTTATGGGCGATACCGGGAGCCTTGCTTGCGGCGGGGCGCTTGGGGCGATCAGCGTGATGACGCGGCATGAGTTTGTGCTGGCGATTATTGGCGGGTTGTTTGTGATTGAGGCGCTGTCGGTGATTATTCAGGTGGTGTCGTTTAAGACGCGCGGGAAACGTGTGTTTAAAATGGCGCCGATTCATCATCATTTTGAGAAGATGGGCTGGAAAGAACCGACAATTGTGATTCGCTTCTGGATTATCGCGGTGATTTTTGCGCTTCTTGGACTCTCAACGCTGAAACTGAGATGATAACGGTTACGCAATACAAAAACCAGAATGTGGGTGTGTTCGGCCTTGGGAAGGCCGGGGAGGCGACGATTGCTTCGCTGCTGGCGGGCGGGGCGCAGGTGTTTGCGTGGGACGATAAGCCGGTGGATACGGGTAAGTGGGCTGGAATTACGGTGGCTTCATTTAATGAATGGCCTAGTGATATTAAGACGCTGGTGTTGAGTCCGGGCGTGCCGCTGACGCATCCAGCGCCGCATGCAGTGGTGCAATGGGCGAAAAAAAATAACGTGCCGGTGATTGGGGATATTGAGTTGCTGTTTGGGGCGTGCCCGCAGGCAAAATATGTGGCAATTACGGGGACGAATGGGAAGTCTACGACGACGACGTTGATTGGGCATATTTTGAAAAGTGCCGGGTTAACGGTGGAAGTGGGCGGGAATCTTGGTACAGCGGCGTTGTCGCTGGAGCCGCTTGGCGCGGATGGGATTTATGTGCTGGAGCTTTCTTCGTATCAGTTGGATTTGTTGAAGACGACGCGGTTTAATGTGGCGGCGTTTTTGAATGTGACGCCGGACCATCTGGATCGTCATGGGGATATGGCGGGGTATATTAAGGCTAAGATGTATATTTTTGACCGGCAGACTGGCGACGATGTCGCGGTGGTGGCGGTGGATGATAGTTATACGCAAGGCATTGCGCGGGAGTGGAAGGGCGCGGCGAAGCTACTGCCGGTTTCGGCGCAGGAAGAGCTGGATGTGGGCGTGTATGTGTTTAATGGGTATATCAATGAAATCGCGCATAAAGGTGATGAACCTGCGGAGACAAATTACCGGGTTTCGACTATCGAGACGCTGACGGGGCGGCATAACTGGCAGAATGCGGCGGTGGCGTTTGCGGTGACGCGGGCGTGTGGGGTTGCGGCACAAGTAATTTATACGGCGATGCAAAGTTTTTCGGGGTTGCGGCATCGGTTGCAGCTGGTGACGACGATAGGGAATGTGCGGTTTATTAATGATAGCAAGGCAACGAACGCGGATGCGACGGCGAATGCGCTCGCGCCGTATTCTTCGATTTATTGGATTGCTGGGGGGAAGCCTAAGGCGGGGGGGATTTCTTCGCTTGGGGCGTATTTTCCGCATGTTTTGTATGCGTTTTTGATTGGGGAAGCCGAGAGTGAATTTGCGGCGACGCTGGATGGCAAGGTGAAATATACGCGCTGCGGCACGCTAGATGAGGCGGTGAAACAGGCCGCTTCGATGGCGTTTTCGGAAGGGAAGGGCGATGCGGTGGTGTTGTTATCGCCAGCTTGCGCGTCGTTCGATCAGTTTAAAAGTTTTGAGCAGCGCGGGGATGTGTTCTGCGAGCTTGTAGGGAAATTAGACGCGGGGGCCTATGCCAAACATGCGATTTGACCGGACGAATTTGAGCCTCATGGGGCGCTGGTGGTGGACGGTGGATCGCCTGAATTTCTTTGCGTTGTTGTTGCTGGCGGCGATTGGTTCGATTCTGGTGACGGCGGGGAGTCCGCCGGTGGCGCGACGGCTGGACCTGCCGGCGTTTTATTTTGTACATCGGCATCAGGTGTTTTTGCTGATCGGGTTGGCGGCGATGATGGTGGTGTCGCTGTTGCCGCCGGTGGCGATTCGGCGCTTGGCGGTTGTAGGGTTTTGTGGGGCGATTGCGCTGATGTTTCTGGTGCCGCTTATTGGCGTGCAGACGAAGGGCGCGCATCGCTGGATTGATATTATGGGGATTTCGATTCAGCCTTCGGAGTTTATGAAACCTTGCTTTGCGGTGGTGATGGCATGGGTGTGTTCGGAGAAGCATCGCAGGCTTGATTTCCCGGGGTATCGGATTGCGGTGGCGCTGTATGCGCTGGTGGTGTTTTTGCTCGTGATTCAGCCGGATATTGGGATGACGCTGACGGTGACGAGCATGTGGGCGATTCAATTGTTTATCTCGGGGCTGCCGTTCCTTTGGGTGTTTGTGATGATTGTGTTCGGGGTGCTGGGCGTGTTCGGCGCATATCATGTGTTTCCACACGTTGCCAAGCGCATCAATAACTTCCTTGACCCTTCGGCGGGGGATAATTACCAGATCGGGCGGTCGCTGGAGGCGTTTCGTAATGGCGGGTTGCTGGGGCGCGGGCCGGGCGAGGGTGAGGTGAAGCAGTTTATTCCGGATTCGCATACCGATTTTATTTTTGCGGTGGCGGGGGAGGAATTCGGGGTGCTTGTGTGCCTGGCGATTCTAAGTTTGTTCGCATTTGTGGTGCTGCGCGGGCTTAGCCGGGTGCGCGAGGAGAATGATTTGTTCGTGGTGCTGGCGGTGGCGGGACTGCTGTCGCAGTTTGGTATTCAGTCGGCGATCAATATGGGTGTGGCGGTGAATCTTTTCCCGGCGAAGGGGATGACGCTGCCGTTTTTGAGCTATGGCGGGTCGTCGGTGGTGGCGATTGCGCTGGGCATGGGCATGATGCTGGCGCTGACGCGGCGACGATTCGGCAAGCACACTAACTGATGGAAATAGTTGCAAATATTGTTGGGAACATCGGTGTCGTATGTTTTCTTGCGGCGTATTACCTTTTGCAGAAAGGTAAGCTGCTGCATACGGGGTTGACGTATCTGTTACTCAACCTTGCGGGCGCTATCCTGCTAATGATTTCTTTGCTGATCGTGTGGAATTTATCTGCGTTTATACTTGAAGCAGCGTGGGCAATGATTAGTATATACGGAATCATTAACTACTATAAATCTCGGAAAACGACGGATGGACGATAAGCATCAGCCGGTCATACTGGCAGCGGGCGGCACGGGCGGGCATATTTTCCCGGCGGAAGCGCTGGCGGAAATTTTGCTGGCGCAGGGGCAGCGGGTGATTCTGGTGACCGATTCGCGCTTTGCGCATTTTACGACGGGCGCGCTCTCGCGCATTGAGAAACGCACGATTCGCGCAGGCACGGTCGGCGGGAGTTTGCCGCGCAAGATCATGGGCGGGATTGGGTTGTTGCTGGGCATCTGGCAGGCGCGCAAGATTGTGCGTGAGTTGAAGCCGAAGGTTGTAGTCGGGTTTGGCGGATATCCGTCGTTCCCGACGGTGTTTGCGGCGTCGCGGCTGGGGATTCCTACGGTGATTCATGAGCAGAATTCGGTGCTGGGACGGGCGAACCGTTTGCTGGCGTCGAGGGTGCGGCATATTGCGACGTCGTTTCCCAATACTCAGATGATTGCGGAGCGCGATAAGCAAAAAACGGTGATGACGGGGAATCCCGTGCGTAGCAGCGTGAAGGCACTGCGCGAGGTGCCGTATGCGAGTGTGGCGCAGGATGGGAAGTTGAATATTCTGGTGACGGGCGGGAGCCTTGGGGCTTCTGTGTTTTCCGAAGTGGTGCCGCAGGCGATTGCGCTGTTGCCGGAACCGCTGCGGGCGCGGGTGCGCATTGATCAGCAATGCCGCGAGGCGGATTTGCCAGCGGCAAGAGCGCTGTATCAGAAGCTGGGCGTGAATGTGGATCTGGCGAGTTTCTTTGTGGATTTGCCGACGCGGTTGGCGGGGTGTCATCTCGTGATTGGCCGTTCGGGGGCTTCGACGATTTCGGAGCTGGCGACGGCGGGGCGCCCGGCGATTCTGGTGCCGCTGCCTAGCGCGATGGATAATCACCAGTATTTCAATGCGAACGCCTTGGAAGATGTGGGTGGCGGCTGGGTGATGGCGCAGGACGGATTTACGCCTGCTTCGTTGTCGGCGCGGCTGGAAGCGTTTCTGACGGCACCGGCGACGCTGGCGAAGGCCGCAGAAAACGCGAAGAAGCTTGGCTCACCCGACGCTGCTGAAAAACTTGCCTCGCTGGTGCTTAACACCGCTGACGGGCTGATGCTTATGAATAGCAAACGCCTCAAAGGGCTTGCCACTACTTTTCCTAACTCATCCTCGATGGAGGCCGCATGAAGCCGTTACCACTTTCCCATAAACTCCCGCTCGACGTGGGCGTACTGCATTTTGTCGGCATCGGCGGTATAGGCATGAGTGGTATTGCTGAGGTGCTGCATAACCTTGGGTATAAGGTGCAGGGGTCGGACGCGTCGGACAGTTATAATACGCAGCGGCTGAAGGAAAAAGGCATCGAGGTGTTTATCGGGCATAAGGCGGAGCATATTGAAAATGCGGCTGTCATCGTGGTGTCTTCGGCGATTAGACCGGAAAATCCTGAGATGGTGGCGGCGCGCAGCTTGCGCATTCCGGTGGTGCGCCGGGCGGAAATGCTGGCGGAGTTGATGCGGTTTAAGATGGCGATTGCAGTGGGCGGCACGCATGGGAAAACGACCACGACGGCGCTGACGGCGGCGATGCTGGAAGAGGCGAATTTGCAGCCGACAGTGATCAATGGCGGGATTATCAATTCGCGCGGGACGAACGCGTATCTGGGCGCAGGCGAGTGGATGGTGGTGGAGTCCGACGAGTCGGACGGTAGCTTCCTGAAATTGCCAGCGACGATTGCGGTGGTGACCAATATCGACCCGGAGCATCTGGACCATTATGGCAATTTTGAAAATGCAAAGGCGGCGTACCAGACGTTTGTGACGAACCTGCCGTTTTATGGGTTTGCGGTGTTGTGCACGGACCATCCGGAAGTGCAGGCGTTGGCGGCGCGCATTACGGACCGGCGCATTATTACATACGGAACGAATCCGCAGGCGGATATTCGTGCGGTGAATTTGCGTTCTTCGGCGGTTGGGGAAATGTTTGATGTGGAAATCGCGGAGCGCGGCGACGGTGTGGCGCATGTGATTAAAGATATCAGGCTGCCGATGCATGGGCATCATAACGTGCGCAATTCGCTGGCGGTGATTGCGATTGCGCGGGAGCTCAAATTGTCGGACCAGACGATTCTTTCCGGCCTTGCGAATTTCGACGGGGTGAAGCGGCGCTTCACCAAGACCGGCGTTGGGCTTGGGATTACGGTGATTGACGATTATGGGCATCACCCGGTGGAGATTTCGGCGACGCTGAAAGCGGCGCGCGCGGCGCAGAGCGCGGGCACCGGCAAGGTGATCGCGGTGGTGCAGCCGCACCGGTATACGCGCGTACGCGATTTGCTGGATGATTTCTGCACGTGCTTTAACGATGCGGATACGGTGGTTGTGGCCGATATTTACAGCGCCGGGGAAGACCCGATTGAGGGAATTTCGGCGGAGCGTTTGGTGGAAGGTTTGCAGGCGGCCGGGCATCGGCATGTGTTGAAGCTGGAGTCGCCGGAGGCGCTGGCGAAAACCGTGGCGGGCGTTGCGCAGGCGGGCGATATGGTGGTGTGCCTCGGCGCGGGGACGATTACCAAATGGGCGTATGCGCTGCCGGCGGAACTTGAAAAACTTAACCAGAAGAAAGCGGCGTCCTGATGGCCGCAAGGCAAGAAGCCGAGGCCGATCCGTTACAATCCGCCGCTTTTAATAAGTTCCGCGAGCGACTTCGCGAAAAAGTCGATTTATCAAAGACCAATTGGTTTCGCGTGGGCGGGCCAGCGCAGTGGCTGTTTCGCCCTGAGGATAGCCGCGATCTTTCCAATTTTTTGCAGGTACTGCCGGAATCGGTGCCGGTGACGGTGCTGGGGGTTGGGTCTAACCTGATCGTGCGCGACGGGGGGATTGATGGGGTAGTGATTAAGCTTGGGCGCGGGTTTGTGGGGATGAGCGTGGACGGGAAAAGGCTGACCGCCGGGGGCGGGGCGCTGGATCAGAATGTAGCACTTTATGCTTGTGAGCAGGGGGTGGCGGGGCTTGAGTTTTTGAGCGGGATTCCTGGGACGATTGGCGGCGCCGTGCGCATGAATGGCGGGGCGTATGGCAATGATACGGCTTCGATGTTGATTGAGACGGAAATCGTGGAGCGTAGCGGGGCTATTCGCACGCTTAGTAATTCCGAGATCGGATTCAGCTACCGCCATAGTGGCTTGCCGGATGGTTGTGTCGTGACTAAGGCCGTGTTCACGGCGACACCGGGCGACAGCGACGAAATTCATGACCGGATGCAGGCGATCACAACATCGCGCGAGGAAACCCAGCCGATTCGCTCGCGCACGGGCGGGAGCACGTTTAAAAATCCTGAGGGGCATAAGGCGTGGGAGCTGGTGGACAAAGCGGGCTGCCGGGGGCTCACGATCAACGGGGCGCAGGTGTCGGAGAAGCATTGCAATTTCCTGATCAATACCGGCAATGCCACGGCGCGCGACCTTGAGGCGCTGGGCGAAGAAGTGCGCAAGCGCGTGCTCGCTCACACCGGGATTACCCTTGAATGGGAAATCAAGCGGATTGGCCGTACTTAATTCTGGCACAGTTTGTTTACTTGCAGTAAAACATCCTTAACGTAATTCAATGGAAGTTCGACAATGAGTAAACATGTAGCGGTATTAAAGGGTGGCTGGTCGGTTGAGCGCGAAGTGTCGCTGGTGTCGGGAGCGGCATGCGCGAAGGGTTTGCGCGAGTCGGGGTATGAGGTGAGCGAGATCGACGTGCAGCCGGATATTGCTGAAGTGTTGCTGAAACTGAAGCCGGACGTGGTGTTTAACGCGCTGCACGGGCGGTTCGGCGAGGACGGTTGCATTCAGGGATTGCTGGAGCTTTTGAAGATTCCGTATACGCATTCGGGCGTGCTGGCGTCGGCGGTGGCTATGGATAAGCCGATGGCGAAACAGGTGTTTGAACAGGCCGGTTTGCGCTGCCCCAAGGGGGTGATCGCGACGCGCGAAGAACTGTTTAAGAGGGAGCCGCTGCCGCGGCCGTTTGTGGCCAAACCCGCCAATGAGGGGTCGAGCGTCGGGGTTTATATCGCCATGCCGGACGATAACCGGACGTTAGCGGTGATGATGGACAGCCGAGACCATGCGACGCGCAAGGGCAACGGCGAGGATAGCCGCGGCGAAACGGTGCAGGATTACTGGCTGGTTGAGGAATACATCCCGGGGCGCGAAATTACCGTGGCCGTGCTCAACGGCAAGGCGATGGGCGTGACGGAAATCAAGCCGCTCTCCGGGTTTTACGATTATGAAAATAAATACACCGACGGCAAAACCGAGCATCTGTGCCCGGCGCCCTTAAGCGACGCGGAAGCCGCGCATGTCAAGGATCTGGCGGTACGCGCGCATAGGGCGCTGGGCTGCCGAGGTCTGTCGCGCTCGGATTTCCGGTATGACGGGAAAGAGTTTTACCTGCTTGAGGTGAACACCCAGCCGGGCATGACGCCGCTATCTTTGTCACCGGAGATTGCTGCTCATGCTGGCATTAGTTTTAATAATCTGGTACAAATGCTTGTAGAGGATGCCCGCCTAGGAAACTAAGCGGGATAATTAATGGGGTGGGGATGGCGCGCGGCGACACAGAAGGCTTAACATCGAGGCAGCGCCAGTCGCAGCAGATCATGCGCGAGAAAAACGCGCGTAAAAAGCGCAAGGTGCTGATGCGCAGGGTGACCATAGTAGGCGGGTCGGTGCTGGCGATTACGCTGGTGGGCGGCGGGGCGTGGCTGTGGAAATCCAACGCCGGGGCGCACACGATTCAGGCTGTGGCCGACAGCACATTTAATATAACGATCAAGGCGGGATTTTCCGTTCAGTCGCTCTATCTCGAAGGGCGCAACCGCACGACGATGGAAGAAATCAACAAGGCGCTCGACGTGAAGAAGGGCGACTCGATTTTGCGTCTTTCCATTGCCGAAATCCGCGAGCGGCTTGAAAAAATCGAAAGCATTAAAATGGCCGCCGTCGAGCGCTCGCTGCCGGGGACGCTGTATATTCGCATCGTGGAGCGCGAACCGGTGGCGCTGTGGCAGAACCATAACAAGGTGACGCTGGTGGACGATAACGGCGTAGCGATGAGCGGGATTGACATCACGCCGTATCAGCATGAGCCGCAGAAACTGCCGCTGATTATTGGCGACAATGCGCCAAGCCATGTGAAGGAACTGATGGGGATTCTGGCCGCCGAGCCGGAGTTGGCGAAGCATTTTTCAGCAGCCATCCGCGTGAGCGATCGCCGCTGGAATATTCGCCTCAACTCGCAAAAAGGTGACGATGTTGAAATCCGCCTGCCGGAAACCAACCCGACGGAAGCGTGGAAACGCTTAGCCGACGCGCAGGCGCACCAGCAGGTTCTCGACCGCGACGTGAAGGTGATCGACCTGCGTTTAGAAGGAAAAATGTTCATCAAGGTCGCGCCTGAACAGATGCAGCATCCGAAGACTGTCGGCGCGCGCGAAACGTAATTGCCTGAATTCTTAATTTCTTAGGTTGCTAAGCGTAAACATGTTTCCTATGATGGAAAAAATTTAAGCCGCTAACCTCTAATTTCAGAAGCTGAAAAACATGGCAAAAACACCGAAAACCCCACATAAAATCGGCAATGGCAGCATTACCGTCCTCGATATCGGGACGACGAAAATCGCCTGCTACATCGCCCATGTGGATTCGGTCGGCGAAGTCAAAGTGGTGGGCATCGGGCATCATCTTTCCAAGGGTATCCGTTCCGGCATCATAACGGATTTTGCGGAAGCCGAAGCGTCGATTATTTCCGCTGTGCACGCGGCGGAGCAGATGGCGGGCGAGACGGTGGAAAACGTGGTGGTGAGCCTGTCCGGCGGTAACCTGACCTCGCGAAACGTCACCGTTGAAATGACCATGCTCGGCGAGGAAGTGACCGACCGTGACATCATGGATATTATCGAACAGGGCCGCGCCAGCATCTCGCATAGCGAACACGATATCATCCACTGCGTGCCGATTTCGTACTACCTCGACGGCGCGCGCGGCATCGTGGACCCGCGCAAAATGTTCGGCAAAAAACTTGGCGCTGATTTGCATATCATCACCGGGCTGCCGAGCATCACGCGCAACCTCGCGCACTGCGTGGCGCGCTGCCATTTGAACGTGCAGGAATATGTGGCTTCGCCTTACGCTTCGGCCCTGGCGTGCCTTGAAGAAGACGAAAAACAGCTCGGCGTGACGCTGGTCGACATGGGCGGTGGGGTGACCAGCTTTACCGTTTTCGGCGGCGGCAAGAACATTTACACCGATGCGATTCCCATCGGTGGCATCCACGTGACTAATGACATCGCGCGCGGGCTTTCTACGAACCTTTCGCATGCGGAACGTTTGAAGACGCTGCACGGTAGTGCGGTGGCCACCAGCGCGGACGACCATGTGATGGTCGAAGTGCCGCAGCTTGGCGAGGAAGAATCCGATGACGTCAACACCGTGCCGCGCTCAATGCTGATCGGCGTGATTCGCCCACGCATTGAAGAAATTTTTGAAATGATCCGTGGCAAAATCGACATGAGCGGCGCGGGCACCTATGCCGGCAAGCGCGTGGTGCTGACGGGGGGCGCAAGCCAGCTTCTCGGTGTTCGCGAAATGGCGGCTACCCTTCTTGGGAAGCAAGTTCGCCTTGGCCGCCCGCACGGGGTTCCGGGGTTGGCTGAAGCGGTCAGCGGCCCGGCATTTTCGACGGCGCTTGGTATGCTTGTATATGTGACGAAGAAACCGATGGAAGAACAGATGTTCGATAATCACCGCAACCGTGGCGGTTTGAACTTTGGTCTCGATAAGGTCGTGAACTGGTTTAAAGAAAATTTCTAAGCGATTGGGGCCGCTTGTAACGGCGGCCCCATCGTTGTTATTTATGCGCATTCATATCGTCGCGCAGCTGGTCATACGCAGCCTGGCAGTTAGGGGACCATTTCATGGTCTTATGTGCCTTCTTGTAATCATGCATACATTTACCCATGCCTTTTGCGGCAGGGCAATGAATTGCCGCCGCGTCGTTGGCGCAGGCGGAATAGATGGCATTTTTGTCGGCAGTCATGGTCGGGCTTTCTACTGCGTAAGCATGGGAAAGGCTCATCATCAGACAAGTCGAAATAAGTGCGATTTTCTTTGGAATCATATTAATCTCCAGATTATAATTTAGGTACAAACCAATTTGCATGCGCATTGTAACAGGCGCATGGGCAGATAGCAAATCTCACAAAATTTTAACATGTAAAAATAATCGACACCCCCACAAAATGTAGTGGCATAAATAAAATTATTGGTCCATATTATGTATTAACCGATGTGTCCAATTAAGTTCCAAAAGAGGATATGAGCATGACAATTAACTTACATCTTCCTGTAAAAACCGAGATGCTACGCCCTACCATCACCGTCGTCGGTGTGGGTGGCGCAGGCGGCAACGCCGTCAACAACATGATCGCAGCTGACCTCGAAGGGGTTAATTTCGTCGTATCAAACACGGATGCGCAAGCTCTCGAGCACTCGCTCACCGAACGCACCATCCAGCTCGGCGCGGGAATCACCAAAGGCCTCGGCGCTGGCGCAAATCCCGAAGTGGGCCGCGCAGCCGCCGAAGAAGCGAAAGACGAAATCTCGGCCTATATCGAAGGCTCGAACATGGTGTTCATCACTGCCGGTATGGGCGGTGGCACCGGCACGGGCGCTGCGCCGGTAATCGCGCGCATTGCAAAGGACCAGGGCATCCTGACCGTTGCTGTCGTGACCAAGCCGTTCCAGTTCGAAGGCGCGCATCGCATGCGACTCGCTGAGTCGGGCCTGAAAGAACTTCAGGAATATGTCGACACGCTGATTATCATTCCGAACCAGAATTTATTCCGCATCGCTAACGAACGCACCACTTTCGCCGACGCCTTCAAAATGGCCGACGACGTATTGCACTCCGGCGTGCGCGGCGTCACCGACCTGATGGTGAAGCCAGGCCTTATCAACCTTGACTTCGCCGATATCCGCACCGTGATGCGCGAAATGGGCAAAGCCATGATGGGTACGGGCGAAGCTACCGGAGATCGCCGCGCGATCGAAGCGGCCGAGGCGGCAATCTCCAACCCGTTGCTCGACGATGTGAGCTTGCGCGGTGCACGCGCGCTGTTGATCAACATTACCGGCGGCAACGACATGACGCTGTTTGAAGTAGATGAAGCGGCTAACCGCATTCGCGAAGAAGTAGACTCTGATGCCAATATCATTTTCGGCTCAACCTTCTCCGACGCCATGGACGGCAAGATGCGCGTATCAGTGGTTGCCACAGGTATCGATGCTCAGACCCAACAGAATAGCACGGGAGGCCAGAAGTTTTCAGCCGGCCCGGAGCCTAAGAAGCCGTTTGCGTTCGCAGCGGCTGCCACGGCAAAAGCTGAATACGCCAAGCCGATTCCACGTCCTGTGGCCGATGTCACCCGCGATATGGCCGGTGTGCAGGCAAACGCTTCGCGCCCGCCGGTTGAGCAGCGCTCGGGCGGTGCGGTACGCGTAGAAAAAACGCAGGAACCGATGACTGCAATCGCCGCCAGCGTTCCAAGTGATACGCCGGTTCCGCGTTTCCGCATTTCCGATTTTGAAAATGAAGAAGCTGAAATGCGCGCCCTGCCGGAAGTCCGTCAGGAAATCCGCCCGGAAGTTCGCGCCGAGTTGCGCCAGCCGGAGGCTGTTCGTGTGCCCGTCCGTGAAATCGGAGAGTCGCAGGAGTCATTGATTGAAAACCGCGTCGCGGTAGGGGCGGGTGCGCGTCAAGCGTTCCGCGAATCGCCGCGCGAGCCTTCTAAAAACTTCTTCCAGCGCATGGCTGATGTGGGCAGGGCGCTATCCGCCCGCAGCGACGATGCCCCGGCTGCGAAGCCGCATGCGCATGAACGCGTACACGTCGTCCAGAAGGCTGTACCTGCCGAATCGACCGAAAAGTCACAGAAGATGGCCGCCGACGAAGACCAGTATCTTGACATCCCGGCGTTCCTGCGCCGTCAAGCGAACTGAAAACGAGGGCCGGGGCGGTTTAGTCGCTTCGGCCCATTTAGTTCTTAATACCTCCTGTGGTATCCATGTTAAAGGCTATGGTTATTAAAAGTTAACCATTAGCGCATTATAACATTCTGATTTTAAATTACAAAAATCGGGTAAAATTGTAACAAACTGTAATAAACAGTGATTTGTAAACCACGGCTCAGGGGCATAGAGTTTGGGTAAGTCGAATTACAAAGAGAAGTCACAATGCTTACCAAACATAATGCCCACACGATGCAGACCACGCTGGAAAATAAAGTTTCCTGTTCCGGCGTAGGTCTTCACAGCGGCAGCCAGATCAACCTTGTGGTTTATCCTGCTCCCGCCGATACCGGCATTGTGTTCAAGCGCACCGACGTTGCCGCTAAACAGGCGCTGATTCCCGCCCTTTACGATAATGTTTGCGACACGCGCCTCGGCACTACCATCCGCAATCGCCACGGTGTGACTGTGTCCACCATCGAACATTTAATGGCCGCTTTCTGGGGTGTCGGTATCGACAACGCCATCGTCGAACTCGATGGTCCCGAAGTGCCTATCATGGACGGCAGCTCGGAACCGTTCGTCTTCATGCTCGAATGCGCGCATATCGCGCAGCTTTCCAAGGCCCGCCGCACGCTTCGCATCCTCAAGGCCGTTGAAGTGCGCGAAGGCGAATCCGTCGCGCGCATCACGCCGAACCTGGAGATGGAAGAAGGCTGCATCATGGGCATCGAAATCCAATTCAACGATAAGGTGATCAAACGCCAGGTTTCGGAATACGATTTCCGCGAAACCACCTTCAAAAAAGCGCTCGCGCGCGCCCGCACGTTCTGCTTCGAACAGGAAGTCAACGCGCTTCGCCAGATGGGCCGCGCGCTCGGCGGTTCGCTCGATAACGCCATCGTCGTAGGCGCCGAAGGAGTGCTCAACGAAGGCGGTTTGCGCTACAACGATGAGTTCGTCCGCCACAAAGCGCTCGACTGCCTCGGCGATCTGTTCCTCGCCGGCTACCGCATCGACGCGCGCTTAGATTTCCTGCGCCCGGGCCACGGCATTAATAACAAGCTGCTGCGTGCGGTATTCGCCGATAAAACGGCGTTTGCCATCACCGAGCCCGGCAAGATCGAAGTCATATTCCCATACGTTCAGGAAGCCATTCAGGCCTACGCTTAAACCCGCCAGATCTTGCGTGTAAATGCATTTTAATCCCCTTGCTTTAGCTGTGTTTTGCCTGATATAAACAGGGAAACAATCAGGCTACACCATGAACGCACGCAAATATCTCCTTGTTCTTCCCGTCGCACTGGCGCTGTCCGCCTGCGGCAGCAAAGACGACGAAAAAATCAAACCGCCGGAAAGCGCCGAGCAGCTCTACAACGAAGCCATCAGCGACTACAACGTCAAAAAATATAAAAACGCAGTCAAATCCTTCGAAGAAGTCGAGCGCCAGCACCCGTCCTCAGAATGGGCCACCAACGCGCAGATCATGTCGGGGTATTCGAGCTATCAATCGGAAGATTACGACACCGCGATTGCCACGTTCGAGCGTTTCGGCAAGCTGTATCCGAGCAACGAAGCCACGCCGTACGCATATTACATGATCGCGCTGTGCTACTACGAGCAGATCAACGATGTGGGCCGCGACCAGAAGGTCACCGAACAGGCGATGCAGGCGCTGCGCGAAATCATCCGCCGTTTCCCGGACAGCGAATATGCGCGTGACGCGCGTGTAAAACTCGACCTGACGCAGGACCATCTTGCGGGCAAGGAAATGGAAATCGGACGCTATTACCTGCGCCATGAGGATTACCTCGCGGCGATCAACCGTTTCCGCTATGTCGTTGAAAATTACCAGACCACCAGCCACGTGCCGGAAGCCCTGCACCGCCTTGTGGAAGCATATCTGAAACTCGGCGTTAAGGATGAGGCGAACCGCTATGCGGCGGTGCTTGGGGAAAATTTTCCGGGCAGCATCTGGTATCGCGACAGTTACAAGTTGATGATGGGCAAAAACGTGACACCCGCAGTTAAGCCAGCGAGCGAAAACGAGCCTCGCTTCTGGGATCATTTGCTACCGTAGCGGACAGGGGAGAGCATCATGCTGGTTCAGCTTTCCATTAAAAATATAGTCTTGATTGAATCCTGTGACATCGCGCTGGAGAACGGGCTTTGCGTGCTTTCCGGCGAGACCGGCGCGGGCAAATCCATACTGCTGGATTCGCTGGGGCTGGTGCTTGGCGCGCGCACCGATAGTGGGTTAGTGCGAAAAGGCGAGGCGCAGGGGTCGGTGACGGCGGAGTTCGATATTACCGATAATGTGGGCGCCAAAGCGGTGCTGGCGGATCTGGAATTGGAAGATGCGGATACGCTGATCGTGCGGCGCAGCATTACCGCCGACGGCAAGACGCGCTGTTTGATTAACGACCAGTCGGTGACGGTGACGGGACTCAAGAAACTGGCGGAAACGCTGGTGGAGGTGCATGGGCAGCACGACCAGAAAAGCTTGCAGGATATGATCTACCACCGCGCGTCGCTGGATGATTACGCGAAGCTGGTGGCAACGCGCAAGGGCGTGTCGGGCGTATTCCACAAATGGCGCGAAAAAATGACCGAGCTTGGCCAGCTCAAAGCACAGATCGAGCAGACGGCGCGCGAGCAAGAATATCTAAACCACATGTGGAATGAATTAAAGCAGCTGCGCCCCGAAGCGGGCGAGGAAGAAACACTGTCCACCCAGCGCTCGTCGATGCAGCAGAACGAAAAACTGTTTGGCGTGCTTAATGAGGCCATTGGCGAACTCAACGGCGGCAAGGGTGTGCTTAACGCGCTTCGCAATGCGCAGCGGACGCTCACCCGCTCGTCGCTGACGAGCGATCCGAAATTCAGCCCGATTGTGGAAGGCTTGGAAAAGGCGGCGATTGAGGCGGAAGAGGCGCTGTATGCGCTGGAAAAAACCGGCGAGGATACGAGCTTTGACCCGAATGTGCTCGAGCGTATTGAAGAGCGGTTGTTCGCGCTGAAGGCGGCGGGGCGCAAATATAATATGCCGGTGGATGAGTTGGCGGCGTTTTATAATCAAGTAGAAGAAAAGCTGGCGCTGATCGATTCGCAGGAACATCGCGTGGGGAAACTGGCCAAGGAAGTGGCGGAAGCGCGCGGGGCGTTTACGGAAGTTGCCAGCAAGCTTTCCGAGCAGCGCAAGAAAGCGGCGGGTAAGCTTGAAAAAGCGATTGAGGGTGAACTCGCGCCGCTGAAAATGGGCGGCACGCGGTTTCGGGTTCGCATTGAGCCGCTCGGCGAAGACGGCTGGTCGGAATGGGGTTCGGATGCGGTGCATTTTGAATGTGCGACGAACGTGGGCAAAGGCGATAAGGATATTCATTTTGCGCCGCTCAACAAAATCGCTTCGGGTGGGGAATTGTCGCGGTTTATGCTGGCAATGAAGGTGGCGCTTTCGAGTGTGCGCTCGACGCCGACCATGATTTTCGATGAAATCGACACCGGCACGGGCGGGGCGGTGGCGGCGGCTATCGGCGAGAGGCTTGCCATGCTGGGGCGCAATGTTCAGGTATTGGTGGTGACGCATTTACCGCAGGTGGCGGCGCGCGGGAGCCAGCATTTGCGCGTGGTAAAGGATGAAAAATTGCGCAAGGTGACGACGTTTGTGGAGAATCTGGATCCGGGCGAGCGCGAGGAAGAATTGGCGCGCATGCTGGCGGGGGCGACGATTACACCGGAGGCGCGCAAGGCGGCGCAGAAATTATTGGAGCCTGTCGCGTGAACGAACCGGCGCCGAAAATATCGCTCGGCGATGCACAGGCGGAGTGGAAAGATCTGGTCGAGGATATCCGCGCGCACGATCATCATTATTATCATGACGACGCGCCGACCGTTTCGGATGCGGAATATGATGCGCTGCGGCAACGGCTGGAAGCGCTGGAGAACATGTATCCCGAGTTGCGCACGCCCGATAGCCCGACGCAGAAAGTGGGCGCGGCACCGGCGGCGGCGTTTTCCAAGGTGCGCCATAGTATTCCGATGTTGTCGCTCGGGAATGCGTTCAGCATTGACGATGTGACGGATTTTATTGCGCGCATTCGCAAATATCTGGGCTCGTATGATTCGCCGTTTGCGGGGGAGGCGCTGCTGAAATTCGTGTGCGAACCCAAGATCGATGGGTTGTCGTTTTCTGCGCGGTTTGAAAAGGGGATTTTCGTGCAAGGCGCGACGCGCGGTGACGGCGAGGTGGGGGAAGATATTACGGCCAATTTAAGGACGGTGCAGGATTTCCCGATTGATCTTGCCGGGGAAGATGTGCCGGAGTTGCTGGAGGTGCGCGGCGAGGTATATATGTCGCATGCGGATTTTGCGGCGCTGAATGAATCGCGCGAGGCGGCGGGGGAACCGAAATTTGCTAATCCGCGCAATGCGGCGGCGGGGTCATTGCGCCAGTTGGACCCGACGATTACGGCGAAGCGGAAGCTGAAATATTTCGTGTATGGCTGGGGTGAGGTGAGCGGTGAGTATCTGGCGGAATTGAATAGCCAGTGGGCGTTTCGACAGAAGCTGAAGGAATGGGGGCTGCGGATTGTCGATGACAAGGAATTGGCGCAGCTGCGCGTGGTGGATAATACGATTGCGGCTTATTATCATAATATGATGCGCCACAGGCCGACGCTGGATTACGATATCGACGGCGTTGTGTATAAGGTGGATAATCTGATTTTACAGGAACGGCTGGGCACGGTGGGGCGCGCGCCGCGCTGGGCGCTGGCGCATAAATTCCCGGCGGAGCAGGCGCAGACAATTGTTGAGGGGATTGATATTCAGGTGGGGCGGACGGGGTCGCTCACGCCGGTGGCGCGGTTGAAGCCAGTGAATGTCGGCGGGGTGATGGTGGGGAATGCCACGCTGCATAATGAAGACGAGATCGAGCGCAAGGGCGTGCGCGTGGGCGATACGGTGACGGTGCAGCGCGCTGGCGATGTGATTCCGCAGGTGGTGCAGGTGGAGCTGGATAAGCGGCCAGAGGGGACGCTGCCTTATAAATTCCCGGATCATTGCCCGGTATGTGGGAGCATTGCGGTGCGCGAGGAGGGCGAGGTGGCGAAGCGTTGCACGGGCGGTTTGCAGTGCGAAGCGCAGCTGGTGGAACGTTTGCGGCATTTCGTGTTGCGTGATGCAATGGATATTGAAGGGCTTGGCGAGAAGCAGATGGAAGCGTTCTGGCGCGATGGGCTGATTAAAACCGTGGCGGATATTTATGCACTGCCGGAGCGCGTGGACGAAATAGAAAAACGCGAAGGCTGGGGCAGGAAATCGGTCGATAATTTGCTGGCGGCGATTGAGGCTTCAAAAAATGCGCCGCTGGAGAAATTTATTTTTGCGCTCGGGATTCGCCATGTGGGGGAAATTACCGGTAAGTTGCTGGCGCGGCATTATGGGAGTTGCAACGCGTGGCTGGCGGCGATGCGCATATTGCCTGAGGGCGGCGAGGCGGCTAGCGAGCTGGATAATATCGACGGTATCGGGCCGAAAGTGTTGCTGGCGCTGAGCAATTTTTTCCGCGAGCCGCATAACATTGAGGTGGTGAATTCGTTGACGCAGGTTTTGCGCATTCGCGATGCGGCGGCGGTGGCGAAAGATTCGCCGGTAGCGGGAAAGACGGTGGTGTTTACTGGAACGCTGGCGCGGCTTAGCCGCAACGAGGCGAAATCGCGTGCGGAAAGTTTGGGCGCGAAAGTGGCAAGTTCCGTGTCGGCGAAAACTGATTATGTGATCGCGGGCGATGACGCGGGTTCGAAATTAAAAGCGGCGAAGGAGCTGGGCGTTGCCATCCTTAGCGAACAGGAATGGCTCGATCTGATCGGCCAATAACGAAAGAAAAAATCTATGACGATTCCACCGAATAAAGCCAATCCCTTTGCGCAGAGCGCGCATTACTGGCGCGTGAAATTTTTGATTACGTCGGATGCGGCGGGGACGGCGGAGGACGCGTTCAATGATTCGGCGCTGGCGGTTTCGGGGTTTGAAACGGATGAGGCGAAGGGGATCTGGACGTTTGAGCTTTTGTATGAAGAAGCGCCGGACATGGACGATATCAAGCGCCGGTTGATGGTGATTTCGGCGCTGCACAATGTGGGCTTGCCGGAGCTTGATATGCAGAAGCTGGAGCAGAAGGACTGGCTGGCGCAGGTAGCGCGCGATTTTCCGCCGCTGTCGATTGGGCGGTTTTATATTTATGGTACCCATGTGAAAGAGGCGCCGCCGCATGGCAGCATTTCGATTCAGGTGAATGCGGGCGCGGCGTTTGGCTCGGGCGAGCATGGGACGACGCGATGCTGTCTGGAGGCACTGGAGTGGCTGTCGAAGAAACGCAAGTTCCGCAAGATTCTGGATATGGGCTGCGGATCGGGGATTCTGGCGATTGGGGCGGCGAAGCTTTGGAAGGTGGATGTGGTGGCGGTGGATATTGATCCCGTTGCTGTGCGCGTGACGGGAGAAAACGTGGCGATGAACCGCGAGACGGTGCGGATTACTTCGGCGGTTTCGGACGGGTATTCGTGTGAGACGATTAAACGCGCGAAGCCGTTTGATTTGATTGTGTCGAATATCCTGGCGCGGCCGTTGATTGCGTTTGCGCCGGATCTGGTGAAGAACCTTACCGATGATGGGTATGCGGTATTGTCGGGGTTGCTGACGTCGCAGGAGGCGCAGGTGTTGCAGGCGCATTTGATGCAGGGGTTGAAGCTGGAGAAAAGGTTTGTGCATCAGGAATGGTGTACGCTGGTATTGAAGCGCTGATTTCCGTCATTTTCGCCCAACTTTTAATGATAAGATTGGCGGGAATCCAATCCACTTTGCGGTAGCAAAGGCAAAAAACTCTTCCCGCGCAAACGCGCTGTGCATTGGATACCCGCCTTCGCGGGTAAGACGGTTGCTATTGCGTGAGCGTGTTCACCTGAATAATTCCTTGCGAGACAAAATCTTTTACCGTTTCGATTTGCTCGATGGTTTCTTTTGGCATGAGCGTGCGGTTTTCGGTGTCCAGCGCGTAATCGATATAGCTGTTGCCGATGCCCATTGTTTCGCTGCCGGAACGCCATTCGTTGCGGGTGTAGGCGTGGAGGGTGTGGTAGATGGCGAGGTCGTAGTGGTTGACGAGGCTGGTGAGGACTAAGCCGGGGTAGGCGCCGGTGAGCATGTGGTTGCAGGTGATGATGAGTTGTTTTTTGAGGCGGGCGTTGCGGACGGCTTCGCCTAGGAGGTCTTCGTCGAGGACGAAAACGATGTCGGGGACGGATTCGTGCGGGGTGGGGTTGATTTCGGGGCTGGGGGTGCGGTGGGTGATGTTGGTGCCGAGTTGTTCGAGGATCTGCACTTCGGCGTTTGCGTATTTGGTGCCTTGGAGGAAGGCGTAGGCGAGGCTGCGGGAATATTCGTTGTTGTCTTTTGCGATGAAGGAGACGGTGCCGGACTTGGTTTGCAGTGCGGCCAAAACGCCCATCATGAACACGCCTTCGGTTTCCTTGAAGGAAATGGAGCGCACGTTGGTAAGGTACATGGAGTGTGCGGCGCCGATGATGGTGAAGTGGATGTCGGGGTAAAGGCTTGGGATTTTGGCGAGCTGTTCGGTGTCTTTGGGTTCCATGATAATGATGATGCCGATATTGGTGTCGGCGATTTTTTCGACCTGATCTGCGAGCTGGGCTTCGGAGCCGAGGGGGTACTCGTTGATGGTGACGCCCAGATTGCTGGAGGCTTCCTTCACCATGCTCTTGATCATGTTGGCGTGGTCGCTTTCCAGCGATGTGCCGGAATTAAAATAGACGATGGCGGCAGACTTCAGTTCCGGCTTGTTTTCGGCACTTAAGGCAGGGGCCGAAAATCCGGCCAGCATCGCGAGGATGAATAGGTGTCGCAGCGGCATGGTTTTTTTTACTGGTGTTAGGATAGAATCTTATCATATTGGTAAACTGCCTATAAAACATTAATGGGTAGGGATTTTTAAGGGGAGCAGGGCTGTCATGGAAGAGGGTTTGGTGAACGCCGGAAAAATCAGAAAATTATTGGTAAAACAGGCTGTTGATGGGTTTATCCAGCCGGTGAACGATGAATATATGAGCGAATACCCGCCCGCCAGCAACCAGCGCGTGGCGTTTGTGAGTGGCTTTCAGGGGTCGGCGGGGACGGTGGTGGTGTTGAAGGAAAAAGCCGGGTTGTTTACCGACGGGCGTTACACGTTGCAGGCGAAAAACGAAGTGGATAGTGCGGTGTTCGAGCAGCACAATAGCGGGACGCTCGCGCCGGAGGTTTGGGTGGCGGAGAATTTGCCGTCGGGTGCGAAGCTTGGGTATGACGCGAAAATGTATACGGCCAGTGCGGTGAAGCGGATTGAGGTAGTGCTGGCGAAGAAGAATATCGCGTTTATGCCGGTGGGGAATCTGATTGATAGGGTGTGGGAGGCGCGGCCACCGCAACCTGCGACTAGCGTGTTTATCCATGACATCAAGTATGCTGGGGAGTCGTCGGCGGATAAGCGGGCGCGGATTGCGGCACAGGTGGTGAAGGATGGGGCGGATGCGGCGGTGCTGGCGACGCCGGATGCGGTGTGCTGGTTGCTTAATGTGCGCGGGCGGGATGTGGAGAGTACGCCGCTGGTGCTTTCGTGCGCGGTGATTGACCGGGAGGGGAAGGTGCAGTTTTTTGTGGACCCGGCGCGGTGCGATGCGAATGTGCGGGCGCATTTGGGGAATCAGGTAGAGCTGGTGCATCCGGATAATCTGGCGCAGCAATTGGCGGCACTTGGGTCGCAGAAGAAGCGCGTGCTGTGCGACCCGGCAAGTGTGCCGGTGTGGTTTACGCAAAAGTTGAAGGATGCGGGGGCAAGCATTGTGGAGGCGACAGATCCGTGCGTGTTGCCTAAAGCGATGAAGAATGAGGTGGAGCTGCAGGGGATTGCGAGCGCGCATATCCGCGACGGGGTGGCGATTGTAAAATTGCTGCATTGGCTCGGTGGTGCGGCGCAGGTGACGGAAATGGAAGTGAGCGACAAGCTGCGGGAATTCCGCGCGCTGCATCCGATGTTTGTGGAGCCGAGTTTTGCGACGATTTCAGGCAGTGGGCCGAACGGGGCGATTGTGCATTATCGCGTGAGCGAGCAAAGTGACCGGACGTTGGTGCGGGGTGAGCTTTTCTTGCTGGATTCGGGTGGGCAGTATCCTGACGGGACGACGGATATTACGCGAACGGTAGTGGTTGGGGAGCCTAGCGAGGAGCATAGGGACCGGTTTACGCGAGTGCTGAAGGGTCATATCGGTATTGCGAATGCGAAGTTTCCGGAGGGCACAAGCGGGTCGCAATTAGATGTGCTGGCGCGCCAGCATCTGTGGCAGGTGGGTCTGGATTACGATCATGGCACGGGGCATGGGGTTGGATGTTTCCTGGGCGTGCATGAGGGGCCGCAACGGATCAGCAAGCGCGGCGGGGATGCGGCGTTGAGGCCGGGGATGATTGTTTCCAATGAGCCGGGATATTACAAAACGGGCGCGTATGGGATTCGCAATGAGAATCTGGTGAAGGTGGTGCGGCTTGAGGGCGCGTCGCTGGGATTTGAGACGCTGACATGCGCGCCGATTGATACACGGCTGGTGATGGTGGAGATGCTGACGCAGGAAGAAATTTCGTGGCTCAACCAGTATCATGAATGGGTGCTGCATATGCTGGGAGAGTCGCTGAGCGCGCCGGAGAAGTCATGGCTGGAAACGTGTTGCGCGGCGATTGGCTGAAATTCTACATATTGCGCAAATTATTTTTGTGGAATTTCTTTTATTGTCTTGAGGTAGAAGAATAATTATCTTCTAGTAAAAGCGTTAACGCATGGTATAAAAAAAACGTCTTAAATCATTTATCCGGGGGATTATCTATAATGTTTAAAACGACCTTTGGCGCTTGTGCCTTCACTGCGGCGTTGCTTGCGAGCACCAGCGCTTATGCCACCGTTGTGGATTTCGATGGGGCGAGCTATGTGAACAGCTTCCATACCATGTCGTTGTTCATGGGCACCTTGGATATCGGTCAGACAGGCACTATTACCAATTTCTACGCTCCCCAATCGACGCAAGGCTATCAGTTTGGCCGCAGCGAAATTGAGGGCTACATTTCCCCAAACAGCGCGGTCGTCTTCACCTACACGTTCGCGGGTCTGACCAGCAATACGGTCTCCTACCAACCGTATCCTCCCAACGCCTATACCATACAAGGCAGCTCAAGCATGCTAAGCTCGGTTAGCTATTACCAGTCTGGCAATGGCCCGGCTGGTTCCGGTTTTTATGACGGTAACGCGAATCAGGAAAAAGACCTTGGCACCAACCCCAATCCGGGCGGCATGAACCGCACTGAATATTTTAACGGCGTTTTGCAGTCCTACCAGCTTCTCAACTCTACCGCGCAGATCGTACTGAATGAACAAACCACACCGGCACAGGCCAAACGGTCAACGTCAACAATTCACCTTTCGAGACGCTGTTCAACTCTAACTTCACTGGTGTGTTCCTAAACGGGCTTGGCGGTGGCACGCTGACCTACGCGGTCGTTAGCGCTAACGACGTCAGCAACGTACCGGTTCCAGCATCGCTGCCGATGGCTGGCGCGGCACTGGCGGGCATGGTTGCTTACTCACGCCGCAAGCGTTTAGCTTAATTATTTATCAGCAGGAACGTTAATACCGAGCGGGGCGACGGTGTCGCTTCCGCCGGTGTTGACGTGCGCGAATAATTTGATGAAGCTGGCTTTGACCGGCAGGATGTGGAACGTGCCGTCGGCGGCGATGGGCATGCGCGTGACGGTGTGGAAATCGTCGTAGAAGCCGACGATTTCGCCAAGGCCGCCATCGTTGATCGGCTGGAGTTTTTTATCGGTGTGCACGGTGCCGACGGAATCGACGCCGATGGCCGGTTTTTTATCGAAGGTGATTTTCACGTGGTTGGCTTCGAGCGATTCGGTGCGATTGATCTGGTTGGGCGTGTGCACGCCGAGATCGGCGTTGGGGAATTCCTCAAATTTGCTGTTGGTTGGAGTGACTTCAGCGAAGAAGCGGTACTTGCCTTGCATCTTCGGGGTGAAGGTGAATTGCGAAATGCCTTGCGTTTGCGTTGGCGCAGGGACGATGGCGTGGAAATCAGTGTAGGTGGAGTCTAGCGCGTAGAGGCGCAGGGTTTTGCCGTTTACGGTTTTCAGGCGTTCGTCGGTGATGAGGCCGAGCGTGTCGATGGAGGTGAGCTTCACGTCAAGATCGACGGGTTTGCCAGCGGTGAAAGCGCTATGCGGCAGGAGGGTGAGCTTCAGCGTGGCTGGGTGCTCATCGTAATGGTAATGCGGCATGACGGACGAGCAGGCGGCAAGGGCGCTGGAAGCGGCAAGGGCGAGAAGCAGGCGAGATTTCATAACGGCTCCGAAATGAGTTTTTAAGCGGCAAGTTCTACGTCTTCCGGGCGAAGGCGCGGCGGGTTGACGGGCATGTGTCTCGGGTTGAAATATTGCGGGCGGCGGTGGTGGTTGCCGTGGAAATAAATGCCGAACCAGAAGAAATTGGCGACCTTGTGGAAGGGTTTTTCGTTGAGGTTCGCGGCTTTGGAATCACCGGTGGCGGGGTCTTTCGGGTGGGCGGTGTAGTTGACGCCGACGAAGAGCAGGTGGTTGGAGATGTAAGACGGGATGTAGAAGAACACGAAGACGGCGGGGCCGAGGAGGAGATACCACATCAGCAGGTTGGAAAACGCCATGATCGGGAAGAGGATGGTGACGGTTTTTTGCAGGCGGTGCGTCTGCAGGTTGTCGCCCCAGTGCTCGCGGTAGCGCGCGGAAATTTTGCGCGAGGAGTGGAGGAACATCTGGCGGGTGAACTGCCAGAAGGAAAGTTCGCCGGGAGGATGCGGGTCCATGTCGACGTTGTCGGAATACTGGTGATGCACGAGGTGAATCAGCTTCCAGCCCATGAAGCCCCAGAGCTGGTGGATGCCGGAGAGGTAGCCGCAGGTTTCGTTCAGCCATTTCCACGGGAAGCTGTTATGCGTGGCGTTATGGATGAACACCGCCGAAACGCCGCCGACATAGATGCCGAGGGGAATCAAACCGATGTCCCACCATGACAGGTGGAGCTGATAAAACTCAGGCGAATGATAGGCGTAGAGCGCCGCACAGGCGGCGAGGGTGAGGGCTACCTGTGTCGAAAACGAACGAATATGCAGGTAACGGTCGGTATAAAATCGTTTCATCAGGGACATGGATACGGGCTCTCTTGCTGAATTTCAGCCTTGATTCATAGCGCCATATCAGTGGCGTATCAACCTTGATTTACATAAGTTTATTACAGCCGCTTAAGGCTTTATTAACGGCGCAGGGCCTATACTATAATGGCGAAAAACCGTGGCAGGGAACATGCACGATAAAAATAAGAAACTGATTCCTCGGCAAATTCTGGGCTTTAGCCTGCTTGAAATGTCGATCGTGATTTTGATCATCTCGCTGATCGCGGCGAGCGGGGCGGTCGTCGGTAAGTCGGCGATGGAATCGACGCAGAACGCTTCTACCAATAATCGCCTCAACACGATTGAAACCGCATTGCTGGCATTTCGCATCAACGGCAACCGATTGCCATGCCCGGCGAATGGTTCGCTTTTAGTGGGCGATGTAAGCTGGGGCAAGGAAGCGGCCAATGTCGGCGATTGCACGGGCGGTATCCCGGCGGCGAATTTCAGCAATGTGGTGAGCGGCAGCAAAATCGTCGAAGGTGTGGTACCGGTGCGCACGCTGGGGCTTCCGGATGAATTCATGTATGACGGCTGGGGCCGCAAGCTTACTTACGCAGTGTGGTCGGCGATGACGGACTCGCGGGCGTTTATCAACTATGGGCTGAATTTCGATTGCGGGCTGCTGGGTGTGACCGACGGCGGCGGCGCGTTACGCTCGGGGCAGGCGGATTACGTGCTGCTGAGCGAGGGTGCGAATGGCCACGGGGCGTGGACTGTGCAGGGCACGCGGTATGTGTCGGGTTCGACCAACCCGTTCGAGCAGATCAACTGCCACTGCGACGCCACAGGCGCCGACACCGGTTTCAGCGGCAATTATGTGATGAAAGACGCAACGGCCGACCCGACCAGCCTGCTCAACGTGTTTGACGATTTGCTGCGATATAAGGAACGCTGGCAATTGCAAAGCTATAGCGACCAGAATAACCCGACGGGCGGCTACACCTGTCCGCAGGCGTTGCCGGGGTTCAGAAGCGACGGCACGAACGTCAACGATGCCGTGGGCTCGTCGGTGGCGGTGGGCGATATTAACGGCGATGGAATTCCGGATTTGATTATCGGGGCGCCGGGGTACAACAGCAACACCGGCACGGTGTATGTGGTGTTCGGGACCAAGCGTGGCTTCCCCGATCCGCTGCCGCTGGCGAGCTTGAACGGCACGAACGGGTTCCGCATTGATGGCGTCGCTGCCGGTGATTATACTGGCTGGAGCGTGGCTTCGGGGGATGTGAACGGTGACGGGATCGGCGATGTGATTATCGGCGCGAAGGGCGCGCGCAGCAACAAGGGTAGCATTTTTGTCGTGATAGGGATACGCCAGACGCCTTGGCCATCGACGCTGGCGCTGTCGACATTGGTGGGGTCGAACGGATTCCGCGCGGACGGCGTGGTGGCGAACGGGCATGTGGGGTGGAGCGTGGCTGCGGGGGATGTGAACGGCGACGGCTATGCCGATGTTGTGATCGGTGCGCCGCACGGTAACGCCAACACTGGCAATGTGTACACCGTCTTCGGCGCGGCGAGTTACTCCGGGGCGCTGTATACGCTCGACGCCACGGTCGGTAGCGGGTTGATCGATTCGCTGGCGACTAAAGGCTTCCAGGTCAATCCTCTTGGTACGGACGATATGCTCGGCATTGCGGTTTCCACGGGCGATACGAACGGCGATGGCTATAATGATGAAGTCATCGGGCACTCGGGATATCTCAGCAATATCGGCATTATCAGCACGATCATGGGCAAGGGGCGCGGCACATGGTCGACGCCGGTCAGCGCCATCAACCTGAACGGCTGGAACGGATGGCATGCGTTCGGCATTACAGGTGGCGATAAATTCGCATCGTCGGTGGCGGTGGGCGATGTCAACGGCGACGGCATCGGCGATATCATCATCGGTGCGCCAGGGGCATCGCCCGGCGGCAGGTCGCAGGCGGGGTCGACGTATGTTCTGTTGGGGCACAACTCCTACAAGCTACGCCAGTTCTATATGACGAATATCAATTCCTATAACGGCTACCGGATTGACGGTGCGACCACGAACGATAAATCCGGCACATCAGTTGCCATCGGCGATATCAACAATGACGGCATCGGCGATATCGTGATCGGTGCGCCGGGCGCGACGCCGAGCGGGCGTTCGCAAGCAGGCATCACCTATGTGTTGTTTGGCGCCATCACGACGCCGGGCATCAGCTTCCAGCTCTCGACCATCAACGGCGTCAACGGGTTTTCGCTGGTTGGCGCTGCGGGGGGTGACGCGCTGGGATCGTCGGTTGCCACGGGCGATTTGAACGGTGATGGAAAATCGGATGTGATTACCGGCGCGCCGGGTTCGGATGCGAGCACGTTTTCCAACTCCGGTTCGGTCTACACATATTTTGGCCAGCGCAGGCCGGGGACGTGGCTCAATCCTTACGATTTAAACCTGCTGTAGTTATTGCTGCTCGCCGGTGGTGCCGTAGCGGCGTTCGCGCTGGGAATATTCCTGTAAGGCGAGCATGAAATGCTGTGTGTCGAAATCGGGCCAGAGCACATCCGTGAAGTAGAACTCCGTGTATGCCGATTGCCAGAGCAGGAAGTTCGACAGGCGCTGCTCGCCGCCGGTGCGGATGAGTAAATCCGGCTCGGGGAGGCCAGCGGTGTCGAGCGTTTCCGAGATCATGTCTTCGGTGATGTCGGCGGGTTTGAGAGTGCCTGCTTCGATGTCGGTTGCGAGCTTGCGCATGGTACGCAGGATTTCCTGACGGCTGCCGTAGGATAGCGCGACGGTGAAATTGAAATCGGCGTTGCGGGTGGTGAGTTCGGTGGCGTCGCGGATGCTGTCGCGGATGTTGGCAGAGAGCTGGGTCAGGTCGCCGATGAAGCGAAGGCGGATTTTATTTTCATGCAGCGTGTCGAGTTCCTGCCGCAAATAATGTTGCAGCAATTGCATGAGGTCGCCGATTTCATCGGTGGGGCGTTTCCAGTTTTCGGAAGAAAACGCGTAAATGGTGAGGTAGCGCACGCCGGAGCTGCGGCAGGCGTTGAGCACGGTGCGAAGCGAGTCGGCGCCTTTTTTATGACCGGCGCTGCGCGGCAACCCGCGTGCTTTGGCCCAGCGGCCATTGCCGTCCATGATGATGGCCACGTGTTGCGGCAGGATGTCGGGAGTTGCGACGGGGGCAGGGGGCTTCGATTTATTCCACAGCATACGCAGCCCCCGGCAGCATGAATCGCAGGGCTAGTTGCCCATGATTTCTTTGTCTTTGATAACGAGCGCATCATCGATTTTTTTGATAAATTCATCGGTGAGCTTCTGGGTGACTTCGGACTGGCGGGTGTGGTCGTCCTTTGAGATATCACCGTCTTTTTCAGCTTTTTTCAGCGCATCCATGCCGTCGCGGCGGACGTTGCGCACGGCGACTTTGTTTTCTTCAGCGTATTTCGCGGCGATCTTGGTAAGTTCCTTGCGGCGCTCCTGCGAGAGTTCAGGAATCGGCACGCGCACGAGCTGGCCGTCGGCAATGGCGTTAACGCCAAGGCCCGCCGCGTTGATGGCCTTTTCTACGGCTTTGACGGTGCCTTTATCCCAGACCTGCACGGAAAGCAGGCGCGGTTCGGGCACGCTGATGTTGGAAACGGTGTTAAGCATGACCATGCTGCCATAGGCTTCGACCTGAATGTTGTCCAGAAGCGATGCGTTGGCGCGACCGGTGCGCAGGCCACCGAATTCTGAGTGGAGGGATTTCAGTGCGCCTTCCATGCGGCGGCGAAGTTCGTTGATATCTGCGGACATACGCGTAACCTTTCTTAGAAAAATTTAGTCTTGAATCAGTGTGAATTTGCCTTTGCCGCAAACGGCGTCGGCGATGGCGTTTTTGCTGTGAAGCGAGAACACCATAATGGGAATCTGGTTTTCGCGGGCGAGCGAAATGGCCGATGCGTCCATGACTTTCAGGTCTTTGACCAGCACTTCATGATAGGTGAGCGTCGGCAGGTGTTTGGCTTTTTTGTCTTTGCGCGGGTCGGCGGAATAGACGCCGTCCACCTGCGTGCCTTTCATCAGCAGATCGCAGCCCATTTCGTTGGCGCGAAGCGCTGCTGCGGTATCGGTGGTAAAGAAGGGATTGCCGGTGCCGGCGGCGAAAATGACGACGCGTCCGCGTTCCATGTGGCGTTCGGCGCGGCGGCGGATGTAGGGTTCGCAGATCTGCATCATGGAGATGGCGGAGAGCACGCGGGTGTCGACGTTCATGCGCTCAAGCTGGTTCTGGATGGCGAGTGCGTTGAGCACGGTGGCGAGCATGCCCATATAGTCGGCCGAGGCGCGTTCCATGCCGTTGGCGGCACCTTGGATGCCACGGAAAATATTGCCGCCGCCGACCACGAGGCACAGCTCGACGCCGATAGCCAATGCGCTCTTAATATCCTCGCAGATGCGCAGGATAGTTTTGGAGTCTTGGCCGTATTGCTGGTCGCCCATCAGCGCTTCGCCTGAAATCTTGAGCAGGACGCGCTTATAGGCTGGTTTTACGGAGGTTTTGGCGGTTGTGGTTTTTTTGAGGGCTTTGGTCATGGGCGATAGTATTAATCGGTATTTCGGTGTCTTGCAACTGGCAGTTGGAATTTCGATGTATTTATTGATTGTTATGGGAAAAAAGCTAAAATCTCCAGCAAAAGAATGGATTGCATGGCCCTATGATTCCGCTTCCCCTGCTGCAACGCCTTTTGCTGCCTGTTTTTATCGTTATCTATGCGTTTTTGTCGCTGTATGTGATGGCGGTGTTCGTGCCGGGGTCGGGGTATGGGATTAATAATAACGCGGGCATTCCGAGGCCGCCGCTGGTGTATCGCCCGCTGGTGCCGCTGATTACTAAGGAAGTGCGCGCGATGATTCCCGATAGCAGCGTTGAAAGCGCCACCGCGTGGCTGATCGAGTGGCGCGATAGTTATAATGGCAACCGCATCCTGCGGATTAATCCGGCGCGGCCGCTGCATTTTGCGATTGATAACGGGCATATTTTCGACACGATGCTGCGGATGCTGGTGGTGTATGCGACGCTGGTGGCGTTTATCTGGATGATGTACCGCCTCACGGCCGAGCTGCTGCCGCAATCGCGCGCCTATGCTCTATTGGCGCCGGTGGTGGTGATGCTGCACGCGTCGAGCTATTTGTGGCGGGCGGCGTATACGTATGATTTCGCGGAGATGTTTTTCTCGTGTGCGTGTTTTTATTTCCTGTACCGGCGCGAGTGGGCGGCTTACATGGTGTGCCTTGGATTTGCGACGTTTGCTAAGGAAACGGCGGTGTTCAGCGCATTGTTCTTTACGATCTGGTTTTATCATGACCTGCCGCGCAGGCAGTATTTCAAGCTGATGCTGGGGCAGTGGGCGGTGTATATCGGTATTGAGGGGTTTTTGGACTATATCTACTCGGACCGGGTGCCGATTTATAACGGCGTGACTTATATGGGGCAGGTGAAGGAGAACTTCCTGCACATGATCAATTACGATTATCTGGTGTTTCTTGCCACACTCGTAACCGGCATGTTGCTTACGTATAAATGGCAGGAAAAGCCGCTGTTTTTACGCGCGGGCATGTGGCTGGTGGTGATGAATGTGGCGGCTTTTATCGCGGTGTGCCACCCGGGGGAATACCGCGATTTATTCTGGTGCCTGCCGATTGTTTCCATCCTGATGACGCACACGCTGGTGCGGGTGGCGGAAGCCGATAAGATGGAAATGTTCGCGCCTGTTTAAGCCCAAACTATTTCAATAAAATATTCGTCACTTCGTACATCTGCGTGCGGGCGCGCATTACCATGAAGCCTTGCGTGGCAAGATGGTTGGGGAAGAACTGGCTGTCCGGCTCGGCGTTGATGATCAGGAAATTGCTGAGTTTCATGCCTTCTTCCAGCGTGACGAGCAACTGCTGCCACGTGCTGTCGAGCTCTTTTTCCTTGATAACGTCGGCGAAGTCTTTTTGCAGTTCGCGCAACAGCATGTAGTCCACGTACATGCGGCCTTTGATGTAGTAGAACTGATCGGCAGCGCCTTTGAAGGATAGGCCCGACTGGTTTTCCATGTAGTTGGCAAGCGTGGCCGAGGAGGAGCCGAGGTCGGAGGCAAGGCGGTTGAGCACTTCGATCAACGTGTCGGCGCGGCGTTCGAATACGGCGGTGCCGGCAGCGTAGCGCTCATTGTATTTTTTCAGCGATTCGAGAGCGGCGCGATACTGCGTGGGCGAGGAGGCAGTGGGCAGGACCGAGGTTTTGAAATTGAACATCCAGACATAGGGTGGGTAGTTGATGAGGCCCGTGGCGTTTTGCAGATCGGTATCGGCCTGGCTGGAGCCGCGGGTGCGGCCTACATGATCATATAGCTCGATAGTGAAGCGCGACAGGCTTGAGAGCATTCCGCGCTGGTAAGCGGGCATGCGCACGAGCGCGGCGCCGGGGTAGAAGAACGGGTCGCTCGGCACCCAGTGGTGCACGTTGATTTCGCGATCTATCAGGGCGATGGCCATCGCTACTGAATGGCTGCCTTTGGGGATGTCGAATTTACCGGCGGTGAAGTTTTCCGAGTCGTCGATATGGTGCACCCATACCATGCCGACGGGGTAGTACACGCAGCCGATAAAAATCACCATGACCGACAGCGTCATCGCGGAGATGCGCGGCAGGGACCTGAGTTTTTCGAAGATGATTTTCATGGCATGCACCTTAGTTGTGAGGGGTGTGTGGCAGACATGATAGGGATAAAGTGGGAATTTGCACTAACATTCTGGCGGGTTACTCGATTGCGCGTTGGCATGGGGGCGAAATTGAGGCCTTGCATGAAACCTGCGGCATTGGCATAGTTTTCCTATGGTTAATCATTTTTCGATCAAACGGCTGCTGCTGGCGTTGGTTATTGCGTATAGCCTGATTTCGTCTGCGTATGTGATGGTGCCGTTTGCTATCGGGGCAACGGGGTCGGGGTATACGGGGCTGGATTCGTATCCGTACGGTACGCCGTCGCGGCCGATGGTGTATCGGGTGTTGATGCCGATGGTGATGAAGGCAGCGCTGCATCTGGTTCCTGATGCGGTTGAAAGGCCGGTGAAGGCGCAGTTGATTTCGTGGCGCGATAGCGACGAGGGCAAAGCCTTCGTCAAAAAATATTTCCTGCGTAAACCGCCGCTGGATGATGGGCAGATTTTTGAAAGCGCCGCGGTGCTATGCGTGTGTTACGTGACGTTGCTGATGTTCTTAGGCATGCTGTACATGCTTGCACGCGCGATGTTTCCTGAGTCGACTTCGTATGCGCTGCTGGCGCCGTTTGTGGCGTTGCAGGTGTTGCCTATTCTGACCGTGAATAACGGGTATATTTACGATTTCAGCGAGCTTTTCTTTTCGTGTTTGCTCACGTGGTTGATGCTGAAAGGGCGGTATTGCGTTTACCTGATCGCGTTTGCAATTGCGACGCTGAATAAGGAAACGACGCTGTTCATGATTGTGTTTTTCGCGGCGTATGTGTTTAGGAAAGTGCCGTTCAGGCAGTACCGGAATTTGATGCTGGCGCAGTGTGTTTTGTATGTCGCGATTAAGGGGGCGCTGATGCTTTATTTTGCCAGTTACCCCGGCGAGTTGATAGGGCCGAAGGTGACAGTGGCGGGGAATTTGCATTATCTGTGGCAGTGGGGGGATTATAAATTCCTGTTGTTTGCGCTGGCGCTGATGGCGTATCGCTGGACGCAGAAACCGGCGGTGCTGCGCGCTGGTTTGCCGATGTTGCTCGTGCATTGGGGAATTTATTTTGCCATCTGCGTGCCGGGGGAATACCGGGATTTGTACTGGAGCCTGCCGGCGATGCTGTTGCTGATGACGCATTCGCTTGTGTCAGGGGTGGACATTGCAAAGCATCCTTTGTTTTCGCCTGTTAAATAGGCGCGGCGGCGAGAAATTCCTGCTCGTTGAACAGGCGGGCGATTCGGATGGGATTTCCTTTTAAAAAAAAGGGCCAACGGTGAAGTTGGCCCTTTTGTTTGGTTTAGTAGCCTTATTATGCGGCGGTGCCGGCAGCGGCAGCGACTTCGGCAGCGAAGTCGGTCGTCGCTTTTTCGATACCTTCGCCGAGGCGGAAGGACACGAAACCGAGGATCTTCACCGGCGCGCCAATATCTTTGGCGGCATCGGCGACAACTTGGCTGATCTTGGTTTTGCCGTCGATGACGAAGAGCTGTTCGAGGAGAACGACTTCTTCGTAGTATTTACGGACGCGGCCTTCGACCATTTTTTCTACTACTTCAGCGGGTTTGCCTGAAGCGTTCGCCTGCTCGCGGTACACGGCGCGTTCGCGGTCGAGTTTCGCGGCATCGACATCGGCGGTGCTGAGCGCGTCTGGGCGGGCAGCGGCGATGTGCATGGCGATCTGTTTGCCGAAGGCTTCGGCTTTGGCGGTGTCGCCGGTGGTTTCAACGGCCACGAGAATACCGATTTTGCCCATGCCCGGTGCTATGGCGTTATGGATGTAGCTGGCAACGACGCCGCTGGTGACGCCCAAGATGGCGCTGCGGCGCAGGTTCATGTTTTCGCCGATGGTGCCGATGGCGTTGCTAACCTCTTCTTGGATGCTGGTGCCGGTTTTTGAATCCTTGGCGGCTTTGAGTTCTTCGACGTTTTCGATGCTGTGACGCACGGCGAATTCGGCAATGCCACCAGCGAGAGCCTGGAACTTTTCATTGCGGGCAACGAAGTCGGTTTCGGAGTTCAGCTCGATGATAGCGCCTTTGGTGCCTTCGACGGCAACGGCCACGAGGCCTTCAGCAGCGATACGGCCAGATTTTTTAGCGGCGGACGACAGGCCTTTTTTGCGCAGCCAGTCGATAGCGGCTTCCATTTCGGCGTTGTTTTCAACGAGCGCTTTACGGCAATCGGCCATGCCGGCGCCGGTGGTTTCGCGTAAGCTTTTGATCATGTCTGGGGTAACTGCGGTCATAAAATATCCTCTGATAATGGGAGTCTTAATCATTTAGAAAAACGGGATACGGAATATATAAGTCCCGTATCCCGTTTTATCAAGCGTTAGCCTTGGCTTATTTTTTGCCCGGCGTTTTCTTTACCTGAACGGTCGGAGCGCGTTTTGGCGCTGCGGTCGCTTTAGGAGCGGGACGGCCACCGCGGCCGCCTTTTTTCTTGGTGTCGGAATCGGCTGCTTCTTTTTCAGCTTCCGGCGAGAGTTCGCCGTCGAGCGAAAGGATTTCGCCGCCGTCTTCGCGTTCGCCGAGATCCTGGCCACCGGCCACCATCGACTGTTGCAGACCGCCGAGAACGGCGTCCGAGATCAGGCGGCAGTAGAGTTTGATGGCGCGGGTCGAATCGTCGTTACCCGGGATCGGGTAGGTGATGCCGTCGACGGTGCAGTTGCTGTCGATGATAGCGACGATGGGGATACCGAGTTTCTGGGCTTCTTTAACGGCCAAGTCTTCTTTGTTGGTATCGATGATGAAGATCAGATCGGGACGGCCACCCATGTCTTTGATACCGCCGAGCGACGCTTCGAGCTTATCGCGGCTGCGGCTCATGGAGAGCAATTCTTTTTTGGTGAAACCGGCGTTCGGGCCAGCGAGCTGTTCTTCGAGTTTGCGAAGGGCTTTGATGGAAACCTGAATGGTGTTCCAGTTGGTGAGCAAACCGCCCAGCCAGCGCTGGTTGATGTAGTACTGGCCGCAGCGTTTAGCTGCTTCGGCGATCGGGTCGGCAGCCTGGCGCTTGGTGCCGACGAACAGGATGCGGCCGTTCTGCGCGACGACGTCGCGGATGGCGGTGAGGGCGTGATGCAGCAAGGGAACGGTTTTGCCGAGGTCGATGATGTGGATGTCGTTGCGGATGCCGAAGATGTACGGTGCCATGCGCGGGTTCCAGCGCTTGGTTTTATGGCCGAAGTGAACGCCAGCTTCGATAAGCTCGCGCATGTTGAATGCGGGTAAAGACATGTGTTTTTCCTTTTCCGGTTATGCCTCGGTAACGTGTGTGTACTCTTTGCGGGAGCACCGGATGGAGAATCTGGAATACCCAGACTCGCCTCACATTACCTGTGAAATATAAAGTTCTTGGCCCTCTCATTATTGAAAGGGAAGTGCCTTTTACACCTTAGGAGTGTGGCTTTCAAGTATTTTTTGGCATTTCCGGCAGGAAAAGTTCAAGGCATAGCGGGAGCGGCTTTACCTAGTAATTTGGAGGGGCCAGGCAGGTTTTGCGGCGGGCGGATCTCGATACCGCCGGGTGCTTTGCGCGGCCCGTCACTTTCAATTACGGGCTGGGCGATGTTTTTCTTCGTTGCCGCGACTGATTTATCCATGCTATCCAGTATTTTAAGGATTTCGTCCTTATTAGGGCTCGCAGCAACGTCTTTATCCTTACGTAATTCTGCCAGCGAAGTTTCGACCTCATTCCACTGCATGTGCTCAAAATTTGACTTGAGCGAATTAAGCTTTAACCGCACGGCATTGCGGCCAGGGTCTTCGGACTTGGCGTTGCGCTGCAACTGGGACAGATCAGTCCATGCTTTGCTGTACGCGGCAAAGGCTTCGAGGGTAGCGGCCTGATCGGCTTGCGGCTTTGTGGCAAACGCTTTGCTTTCCAGCATTTTTTTAACGGCCATAGCGGGTACGCGCACGGCGAATTCCGGTGTGTCATGCTCCGTTCCCGGCTTGAAGGCGGTGAAGGGAAGGTTGCTCGCGCGCCCGTCGGTTATCACCGGCGTGGCGTCTGGTGTCTGGTACACGCCGATATAAGCGGTATTGCCCATCTTTTCTGCCACGAACTCATCGAAATCCTTGTCTTTGCTGGCTTTGGTGGCGTTTTGCGTATGCCCCATTCCGCCGAGCGCTACGAACTTCGCGTCGGGGCGGCCTTTCATTTTTTCCTCGATAAAGCTCGTCCATTCAATGCTGGCTTTATGACGCGCGGTTTCTAAGCGGTCCTGATAGGTGCGCTTGTCTTCTTGGAAGAGTATTTCTTCTTCTGGGGTGCGGTCATTTTTCAGTATCAGGTCATAGCGCGGGACGGGGGAATCCTTCACGTTCACATCCATGAAATGCACCGCCACGCCATGTTTTTTTGCCTCGTCGATGATACGCATGGTTTCGGTGATGTTCGAGTCATGGTCGGGATGTCTGAAGCCGCTGCCGGTTTTGTCACGGAGTGTGGCGATAATCTTTTTATCTGCGGTTTTCATATAGTTATCAAGTTCCACCTGCCACTCACGCGGATATTCAAGGAATATATCGGTAACGCCTTGTTTTTTCATGTTTCCAACCTGATCGGCGAAGAAGCCCCGGATCGCAGGTTGCTCATGCGCCGCATCGCCCAAAACGATGGCGCGGTTTTTCTTAAGGATATCGGCTATAAACCCGTCCGGCGCCTGACTCACTTTGCCGCTTGTGTCGGTCTTGATATGGTCGATTGCGACTGCCTGCTTAATAACCTCGGCCATAATGATTCCCCTTAAGTAAATAGTTATAATTATTGCATTATTTAGATTTACATTACACATAGCAGGGACAGGCTTCAAATGAAGCTTCAATGACCTCAATGTGACAATGTGTCCCTGTAACAAAAGCTTCACACAAAACTCGCGAAAAATCGTGGTATTATGGATGTATATATCGGATAATAAACTATTAAAAAATAACGATTTTAACGGGGGTTCATAGAAGTCACATGGCAGTGTAACGCATGGAGAAGCCATTGATTATCAAGGGCAAAAACGCGAATACACCCACGCAGGAAGCAGGCGAAAAGCCGACTCCCGCGGACCCTAAAACTCAACCCGAAAACACCCAAGCCGCCGACCTGAACGCCGTCCAGGGTGCTTACGGCGCCCAAACCACCCGCCCGCTGATCACCCAAAAAGACTACGACACCATCGAGAAAAAGACGTGGATGGACGACCCGAAAAGTCGCCTCGGTATCCGCATGTTCTCGCGCGGCCTGATGGGCGCGGCGTTCTTTACCGGCGGTGGGGCGCTGACGAAAAAATGGATGGTGGGGTACGACCCGAGCAAGTCCATGAGCGAGATCATGAGCAAGCAGGGCAGCAGCAATCCGTTGCAGGTGATCGCCAAGCTGATCGATAACGGCATCGGCAAACCTATCGAAGCGGGCGTGACGGCGCTGGCAGGGAAGGAAATGGGGCTGCGCTCGGTGAGCTTCAGGCCGACGAATGCCAACCTATACAAGGATGGCGTTATGCACGGGCGAAGCCTCGGCGACGAAGCGGTCAATATTACGTTCGACTTCTTCTGCGCAAGTGTCGGCGATGCGTGGGGCCGCGATATTGCCGGCTGGGTCGACCCGAACGTCAAGAAATCATGGATTGATGACAAAGGCCATGTGAGCGTGCCCGATGCGGTGACGGCGGCGGTGACGGCTGTGACGCGTTATGCATCGTATAATGGCGGCGAAGACTGGGCAGTGGCGATTCCGTACGCGTACTTCATGAAGGGCCAGCGCGCGCTGATCAACAAAGCCAGCCCGGGCTTCAAATACGATTTCGACCGCGGGATCAACGGCGGCAGCGCTAAGATGATGAATGGCCAGCATGTGGGCAATTACAACCTCGAAGGCATCATCGATTTGCAGAACCGGTTCACGGCCTACAATATCGGCACGCTGATGTACCGCGAAGCCTATGACCACATCGGTAATAAACTTGCCGGCAAGCAGGGCAATCTCTACGGCGCGCCGGATGAGGTGAAGCATTTAAGTCTGGCAGGGAAGATAGGCGAGCTGGCGAAATGGACTGCGCGCAGCGTGGTCAAAGGTGTGATCGTAATGACGCCGTCGGTGCCGTTCTTCTGGATTACGCGCACGCCGCAGGGGAAGGCGAAAAGCGCTTTTATCGATCCGGAGCATGGTATTTTGGCTAACGCTGAGAACAACAAAGCCATTCAGGCAGATGGCATGCCGTTCAAAAATCCTGATCAATCTGTCGTGTACGGTAATTATGTGACATCGCATACGCCCAACGATAAAGGCATGTATGATAATTTCCGTGGGACTAACAGCACTACGATTAATGCATTCGAGCCGAAACTGGCTCAGGCTTATCCGAATGCGACGCGCAGGAACAATTACGATTCGTATGCCAAAACCTTCGGTATTGGCGACACTGCGCTGAACGCTGTTGGGAAAGCCAACTATAAGATAGCGGGGTTGTTCGACAAGCCAGCCGGATGGGCGGATAAATCGCTCGGCAATTTTGGCCAGGACATCAAGAGTGCCTTTGGTTATAATCATAAAGATTTATCCTACAATAATAAATTCCAGTCCTTTACCCGCCCGATGGTCAACGCGTCCTTATCCTACACGCCGTATATGTATGCCAAGGCGGAATTCGCCAATATGTGGGATGACGGCAAAATGGATATGTCGGCCGAGCGCATGATCGACGGTGCGGCCAGCTTTAACTGGGGTGAATTTAAAGCGGGTGCGAAGGAAGTTTGGAATTCCATCCTGCAACGTCCGCTGGATGACCCGAAACGCGATGCCGAGGCGAAGCGCCGCGATAAAATTGATACGTCGGCGGCCGATATTTTCAACGAGTCGCATGCGGAGCAGGCGGAACAAAAAGAAAAAGCCATCGAGAAGAAAAAACACGAAGTCGAAAAGAACCAGCATGACGCTGATGAAAATATGCATGCTGCGACGGTAGCAGCGGAGCCGGTTGCGGCCGTTGAGGCACCGCAGCATGAATTACGCTGGCAGGACCGCGTGATCAGTAAGCCCGTGGAAAAACCCAAGGTAGAAAAACTGGCGGGCAGCGATGGTGCGTCACTGGAAGATACTTATAAAATCGCGCATCGCACGCTGGCGCAGAACCGTCATCATCCTGAAAAGCTGGTAGAGCGCGAAGCCCAGCGCAAAGCGCTTGAAGAGTTGAATCCCCCGACGAATTCCATCAACTGAACATAAAAAAAGCCGGGGACATGCCCCGGCTTTTTTATTCTATATCGGAAAACCGATTAGCGGCCGCGGCCACCCGTGCGCGAGCTAGCGCCGGTATCTTTCGGATCGCTTGGCTGCATGTCTAAATCATAGCCGCCGTCATCGGGTGCTGGCTTGTCGCCGCCGGTTGGTTTCGGCGGGGTGGGTTTCGGATCGGTGGCCGAATGGATGCGCTTGGTGAAATTGCTCATAAAATACCTATGTTATTTAAAGGCTGGTTGTCGTGGAAATTTGAGACGCAGGTTACAGCTCCTGCGATAGAGATACTATTTTATCCAGATATAGCTATTAATCCCAAACTGAAGTCGTGTCAAATGTTAATGCGAATGTGATACAAAAATGGAATAATTCTAAGCTCCAGCAATAATTAACTAGCTGAACTACAAAATTAAAAAACTATGTATCTGGTTTATCGTAATTATCCCATATCCATAATGCAAAACATCGTAACGGGCGGATGATTGCAGTTGACGCTTCATAAAAGTTAATTTAGACATCTGCGTGTTCGGACGTAGCGTTTTATTGTAAAATGCTGCCGATACCTCTTTGGGAAACCTTAGAGTCCCCATCACCTTTTCGGAGCCATCCCCATGGCCGAGAACAATTCGGGTTCCGGCGGCAACAACCGCCCCCGCCCGAACCGGACCGCTGACAGCTACAGCGGCCCGGACCAGCCGGCTGCGCCATCTTCATGGCGATCGGGCTTGGCGCGTTCGGTACCCTCATCGGCACCGTCGCTATGCTGTTCGCCTGATCTAAGGCGACCCCAGTAAAAAAAGCCCCCGGCATTCCCTTAATGGGATGCACGGGGGCGCTCTTTCCTGCTCCTTGATCATTCCTCCATTCCCATTAGAATCACCCCATTCGGACGTAGCAAATCATCGTGATCTGCTGCCGATACCTTGCGGCTTGCAACCGTGAGTCAGAATTCCTACACGCCAGCAAAGGCGTGGTAACCGGAGAAAGAGGCCATGATCCTCTTGAAGAAGCTGGGTCGTGTCGTGGCAGTTGCCCGGCCCGGCGCAGGTGATGGCTGTGCGAAAGCACTGTCCATGATCATGATCGTTTGCGGATTGATCACCGCTGCGGTCCTGTGGCTCTAAGCGCAGGCCGGATGTCAAACGCTACCGGGGCGTCCCTAACAAGGGACGCCCCGGCAGCACTTCCTATTAATTCGGCCCGAGCATGGTTTCGGGTTTCACCCATTCGTCGAATTGTTCGCTGGTCAGCAAGCCGAGCGCGATGCCCGCTTCTTTGAGCGAGCTATGTTCCTTGTGTGCTTTTTTGGCGATTTTGGCGGCGTTGTCGTAACCGATATGCGGGTTCAAAGCAGTCACCAGCATCAGCGATTCGTTCATGAGTTTCGTGATGCGTTCCTTATTGGCCTCGATGCCTACCACGCAATTATCGGTGAAGCTTACGGCGCTGTCGGCCAGCAGGCGGATGGATTGCAGCACGTTGTAAATGATCACCGGCTTGAACACGTTCAGCTCGAAATGGCCGTTGGAACCGCCGATGCTGACGGTCACGTTATTGCCCATGACCTGCGCGCAGACCATTGTCATGGCTTCGGATTGCGTTGGGTTGACTTTGCCGGGCATAATGGAGGAACCCGGCTCGTTTTCAGGCAGGGACAATTCCCCGAAACCGCAGCGGGGACCGGAGCCGAGAAGGCGGATGTCGTTGGCGATTTTCATCAGTGATACGGCGCAGGTGTTGAGCGCGCCGGAGACGTCGACGAGGGCATCGTGGGTGGCCAGCGCCGTGAATTTATTGGCGGCGGTGATGAAGGGGAGTTTGGTGACGGAGGCAACTTCGGCGGCGAAGGCTTCGGCGAAGCCTATTTTAGCGTTCAGGCCAGTGCCGACGGCGGTGCCGCCCTGGGCGAGTTCGAAGAGTTCGCACAGTACGCCGCCAGAATAGTTAATATTGGCGCCGAGGCGTTTCAGGTTGTCATCGATCATGTGCACGTAGCCGGAGAATTCCTGGCCGAGGGTGAGGGGGGTTGCGTCCTGCAAATGGGTGCGGCCGATTTTGATGATGTCTTTGAACTCCATCGCCTTGTCGTTGAGCGCGTTGCGCAGTTGCTGGAAAGCGGGGATGAGCGAGTGTCTCAGCTCCAACGCGGCTGCGATGTGCATGGCAGTGGGGAAGGAATCGTTGGAGGACTGGCCCATGTTGACGTGGTCGTTCGGGTGCACGGGTTTTTTGCTGCCCATGACGCCCCCCATCATTTCGATGGCGCGGTTAGAGATGACCTCGTTGGCGTTCATGTTGGTCTGGGTGCCGGAGCCGGTTTGCCAGACGACGAGGGGGAAATGGTCGTCGAGCTTGCCTTCCATTACTTCGGTGGCAGCGACGACGATGGCGTCGCCGATGGTTTTATCGAGCACGCCCAGCTGCATGTTTACGACGGCGGCCGAGCGTTTCAAGGTGCCGAGCGCATGGATAAGCGGTTTGGGCATGGTTTCGCCGCCGATTTTGAAATTCCGGAGGGAACGTTGCGTCTGCGCGCCCCAGTATTTGCTCGACTCAACTTCAATATTGCCGAAAGAATCCGATTCGCTGCGGGTGGATGCCATATAACTCTCTGAAAAATATGATTAGTGCAAAAGAAGACGGTGGATGTATAACGCCGATTGGGTTTCGATGCAAGCGCGGCGAAAAATGGCAGTTTTCGTTATAGTTAACAATTATTAAGTTTCCGATTGCGGCTTGATATTTTTTGCATTAAAGACAAAGGCAGTTCCTCTTGCTTTATCAAACATAGACACCCTTCTTCTCAATACCGACATGCGTCTGGTGAGATAGGGAAAGCGAAGAGTACGATCGTTATACAGTACAGACACGCTGTATTTCGGTTTCACAATTGTGTCGTGGCCCTCTTCGGAGATGTTCACGTGAGCCAGAAGATGCTTCTTCTGGCAGGGATGCTACTCGTGTCGGCAGGCTGCCGCACCGCTGATCGCTGCTCCACTCCGGTGGCGCAGGCGACCCAACCCCTTCCGTACTCCTACTCCGACAATCGGAACATGGACAAGGGTGCGTACTTCAAACGCACCACCACGGAAGAGTTCGGTCATCACGACCGTTCGCGCCTGAACAGCCAGGGGGGTAACAACCTCCCCGGCAACGGCGGCGAATACTGCCCTCCGGGTCAGGCCTCAGGGCCGGTGATCCTCACGGGTCCCGGAACGCAAGTCCCCGGCTCTCCCGGTGGCTCGCCTCCGACCCTGCCCGGAACGATCCCGGCCCCGGGTATCCCGACGATACCGGCCCCTGGCCGATAAGTCGGGTCGCGCGTAGGTTTAACCTGCGGGCACCATACTAACCAGAAAGCTCCCTTATACCGCAAGGCATGAGGGAGCTTTCGACATTTTCGGGCCTGATTTCCAAGGGTTTCCGGGTGCCGAACGACCTTCACCAAACTGTAACTTTTGCAAACGGCGTTCTGCGTTATAATTAATGATATACACAACAAATGAAGTGTGGCTGAAGCCAATATGAGCGGATTCGATATCATCAACTTCCTCATGCTCAACGATGTTGACCGTGGTGCGAAGAACCAGGAATTACTCGGCGATCTGCGCGACCGCGCCAGCTATATCGCCAAAAAGACCGGCAACGAGCCGATGTCGTGGTACGAATTCAAGCAGAGCACCCCGCACGAAGAACCTAAAACCATGATCAACATGATGCTTGGCAGCACTCTGGGGCTGGCGGTTGGCATTGCTGTGGGGCTGGTTTTTCCGCCGGCGCTATTGCCGCTTGCGGTAGGCGCGGCGTTTGTCGGCGGAGCGGCGGGGGCTTTTTCGGACACGGAAAATAGACGCCGCAACGAGCAGGTGGCCAAATACGAAAATTAATATGGCAACAGTTTTCCGGACACATTGTTAAGCGGATATTTGCATGGTTTCGTATTCCACTGGTGACAGGTAATCGTTAGCGGAATGGGTTCTGATTCTGTTATAGAACACCTCTATATATTCAAAGATCGCATAC
>JANYES010000009.1 GCA_025362975.1 Alphaproteobacteria bacterium
AGTATGCGATCTTTGAATATATAGAGGTGTTCTATAACAGAATCAGAACCCATTCCGCTAACGATTACCTGTCACCAGTGGAATACGAAACCATGCAAATATCCGCTTAACAATGTGTCCGGAAAACTGTTGCCATATTAAACAGCTCTTGAGGAAACATTTAAGGAATCACACAAAGCTTCTACTGATGGCAAGGTGTGGGTGGAAACCGATATGCGGGCGCAGTTTAACCCTTCGCGAATGGCAACGATTGGCAAACTGGCCGATAAATTAGCGCAGCGCCTTGCCACACCATGCCCCTCCTGCGCCGCGCCCGGTTGGGGACGCATAAAAGCAGAGAAAGGCTTGCACTGCGAATATTGCGACCAAGCGACCGAAATGATCGCTCATGAAATCTATGGCTGCGTACTTTGCGACCATACTGAAACTTTACCACGCGTCGATGGCATCAAAGCCGCGCCGCAAATGCATTGCAGCTGGTGCAACCCTTATCAGTAAGGTATTTTAAGACGCTGGTATGGTCGTACTGGGTATGGTTGACCGAGCGGCCTACCCAAGGCGATATCAGATCAGCTTTTCTGCCTTCATCACATTATGCGGCGGATGGTCGTCATTCTGGTCGATACCGAAATACTTCGGTTCGATAAAGGCGAACTCCGGGAATGCTGCGGCATCTTTGCTATCGGCATTAAAGAACTGATTGATGTCGTAGTAAAGGGCTAGATTCTCAGGCTTGCGCTGATTGGCAAGGGACAACGAATTGGGAAAATCATAATAATAGATTTTCCATGTCCTGCCTTTTTCACTCAGCCGATCAAAGATCGTCGTTTGCGTCTGGGCTTTGAGCGTGTCCAGGTTAGGATGAGATATCCCCTCCGGCATTTCCACATAACCCGATGACGTACCGGAAAGCGCAAAATACCGATTAGGCCGGGTGGGACCGGGGAGCGAAAAGAACTAGCGGTCACAGATGGTGAAGTCTGCCGCAAGGCTATGCAGTGCAGGCAAAAACCCTTTGCGGTAATAGCCCATCAGATACTCATGATCCTGCTTTTTACTTTTTGGATAGGCACTGGCAAAGTCTTTCACAAAGCCGCCATTGCCGTCTTTAATCTGCTCAAGCACATGTGCCTTCTCATGCCGTGGATCGAATTGCATGAAGTAATTGTGCTTTTCTGCCTGGTAAATTTTATCGCCTTTAGGCGTTACATTATAGCGAGGCTCACCAGGACCAATACCGTCAAGATCGGAATGCATCGATTGAAAGCAGCCAAGCATTTTATCAAAGGAGTGATTCTCCAGCATGAGGAGAACGACATGTTTGATTGGGTCAGGTATAACGCTCATACTTTTCCTATTTTCTAACTTCGGAAAGTATAAGTCGGACTCTCGTCACTCACAAGAGCGCCATTCTTTATGAAGGATTATGAAGTTCAAACTTTATCGCCAAAATGGCGACCGGAAATAAAGGGGGAGGATCAGGGGTATTTCTCCACTGATGCATTTTCTCTCGATAACATATTGAAGTACCATGGCCAAAAATGCGGGGCTTTGCGGGAATTTATCCAATTTATCATTATATATCAATAAAATGGCGGACAGGGCGAGATTCGAACTCGCGACACAGTTACCCGTGTACACACTTTCCAGGCGTGCGCCTTAGACCACTCGGCCACCTGTCCGTACCTTATCAACGCCGTTGCGGCATTGGGAGGGTGCAAGGGATGCCAGAGCGCGGGTGCGTTGTCAATCGTAAAGCGGCAAGCTATTAGCTAATCGTCTGATGTTTCTATCTCTTCACGTAGCTGGGGGTGCCATTTGCTGATGAGCCAGAAGGAATAAACGAGGTTTATGCCTTGGCAGAGGCCGGTTAGCACGACGATCAATGGGGTGTTTTCGGGGTTGGTGACGCCGGTCAGGGCGAACCATGCTGCGACGATGCAGAGCGCATCGGCGGAGCATTCGCTGATGTAGAACCAGCGGCGGATCTGGATGAGGTGGGTGAGCTGGGTTTGGGTGAGTTCGTAGTAATAGCCGGTGACGTGGCGGCCGAAGAGGTCGTTTAAGCGGTTGCGGTCCATGATTGAGGTGATCTGGCGCAAGCTGATGATGTGCGGGCGTCCGGTGCGGATATCGTGCCAGCAATAGACGTAGGAGATGAGCGAGAACAGGGCCGAGCAGACGATGATGGCGAGCAAAAACGCGCTCATGGCCTGCCCCCGTACAGCGCGTCGGCACGGGCTTTGAAGGCGCCGACCATTCTGGCGTTGGCTTTGGCGAATAATCCGCCCATGAGTTTTTCTAAAAGACGCGAGCGGAATTTGAAGTCGAGGAAGAAATCCACCTTCGTCCCCTGCCCGCTTTCAAGGCGCGTGAAACGCCAGCGGTTGGTGAGGTATTCGAACGGGCCTTTGACCATGACCACGTCGATGCCGGCAGGTTCGCCGTCGGCGATGGGCGGTGTGGGCGTGATGCGCGAGGTGTAGCTTTCAGTGAGGGCGCTGAAGCTGATGACGAGTTCGCCGAGGAAGCCGCCCTCGTCGCGCTGGATGATGCGCGCGGCGCGGCACCACGGCAGAAAATCGGGGTAGCGCTCGATATCGATCACCATGTCGAAAAGCTGGCGCGTGGTGTAGGGCATGAGCTGGATTTCGGAATGCGCGGGCATTTATTCGCTCAGGCCCAGCTTCTGGAACAACATCATGATGCCGCCCCAAAAGAGGATGTAGATATAACCGAAGGTCAGGATGATCAGCGTATTGACGTAGAGATAGCTCACTTCAAAATCGGCATGCACGAGGGTAAAACCGAGGATGGAAAATGGAATATACGCCAGCGGCAGCAGCAGGAACTGCATGGAGATTTTGCTCTTATCTTCTTCGAGGAGCCAGAAAACAAGAACTAACGCGACGAAGACCGGGAACACCCAGCCGCCGATGAAGGCCTGGAATTGCTCATTGTTGCGCAGCGCCACGATGAATCCGGCGACGTGGTCGTAGTGGAATTTGCTGAACCACTCGTCGTAATGGCTGTTGTTGACCAGCACGCGCATCAGCGGCAGGGTCAGCAGGCCAATCAGGCAGATCCAGTTGCGGTTAATCATAAGGGTAGCTATGCCTCACGAGATGGATTTTGCAATTAAAAACGCTATTGCCGCAGCAGCACTTCCGATGATGGACGTCTGCACGGCGCTGCGAAAACGGTTCTGTCCGGTGTAATGGCCTTTGAACGCGCCGAAGACGGCAAGTGCCGCGAGGCTGATGAGGGTGGATGCCTGTAACGCCTCTGCCACATGATGAATAAACATATATGGCAGCAGGGGCACAAAACCACCCAGCGCATACGCTCCGCCGATGATAAGCGGACTTTGCACGAGGCGGCGGGGATCGGGGCGCTCAAGGCCGAGCTCGAAGCGCATCATGAAATCCACCCATTTTTCCGGATGGCTGCAAATGGCTGCGACGACGACGGGAAGCTGCGCATCCGGCACACCGAAATCCCTAAGGATGTCTTCGACTTCCTTGGCTTCGACTTTGGGGACGAGCTGGACTTCGCGCAGCTCGCGGCGCTCTTCGGCTTCGTAGTGTTCCTTTTCGGTTTTGGCGGCAAGGTAGCCGCCGAGGCCCATCGAAATCGTGCCAGCGGCGATTTCGGCGATGCCGGCGGTGACGATGATGACGGTGGAATCGACAGCACCCGAAAGCCCGGCGGCGAGTGCGAAGGGCACGGTCAGGCCGTCGGACATGCCGAGTACGAAATCGCGTAAAGATGCCGATGAGGTGATGTGGTGCTCGTGGTGGGCGCTCATTCGGCCTCCTCGACGAAACCAAAATGGGTGAGGATGAACAGCACCAGTTGCAAAAGCATGATATAGCCATAGCCGATCATCAGGGTGAAAATGGCGATGTTGGCGCTCACGCTGAGCAGGTTGGAAAGCGGCGTCACGTTTTCGCGCACCTGCATATGGCTGGCCTGCAGATTCATGTACATCAGCATCACGAATACGCCGGTGCTGCAAATGGGCGCAAACACGGTGGGCAGGAACCACATGGAGCGCCCGATATCTGCGGCGTTGCGGTGGGCGAGCCGGTAATTGACGAGCACGGCGAAGAATAAATACTGCACGCCCCCGAACAGGCCAGACAGCAAAATAAGCCCCGACACGTTTGACACCTGATGCCACGTAAAGCTGCGCAGGAAAATTTCGCCGAACATGACAATGATCGGCCAGAACACCGGAAGCCACAAAGCGAGTGTGTAGTAGTTACGCCGCGTCACCTAAAGTCATCCCCCGAAAATCATGTTATTGTCTCAGTAGTTTACTATCTTCGGTTATACGTCGAATCCGGGTTTTTGCCAATGCTTACCTTGCGCAATTCGCATGATAAGTGGCGAGTGTTGCCGGTTCGGGGCGATATTAACCACATAGCAATTAAAAACTCAGGATTTATTTACGATCAGGGCAGCATCCGCCCCGGCGGATAGGCGATGCGGCGGCATGTAGGCAATGTTACTTTTGGGCTAATTGCTCGTCGCGGGCTTTTTTCATCTGCGCGAAATCGTCACCGGCATGGTACGACGAGCGCGTCAGCGGCGAGGATGCGACCATCAGGAAGCCTTTGACTCGGGCCTGCCGGCCGTAAGTTTCGAACTCGTCTGGGGTGACGTAACCTTTGACGGGCGCATGCGCGGGCGTGGGTTGCAGATACTGGCCGATGGTCATGAAATCGACATCCGCCGAGCGCAGATCATCCATCACCTGATGCACCTCGTCCTTATCTTCGCCAAGGCCGACCATGATGCCGGATTTGGTGAAGATGGACGGGTCGATTTCTTTCACAGTTTTCAGCAAATGTAGCGAATTGAAATAGCGCGCGCCCGGGCGGATGGCTTTGTACAGCCTCGGCACGGTTTCGATGTTGTGGTTGTACACGTCGGGGCGTGCGCGCGCGACGATTTCGATGCTTTTTTCCTTGCGCAGGAAGTCAGGCGTCAGCACTTCTATGGTGGTTTCGGGCGCTCTCGCCCGCAGCGCCAAAATACATTCGGCGAAATGATGCGCGCCACCATCGTCGAGGTCGTCGCGGTCGACGGAGGTGATGACGACGTGTTTTAATTTGAGTTGCGCCACGGCTTGGGCGAGATTTTCCGGCTCATGCGGATTGAGTGCGCCCGGCACGCCGGTTTTCACGTTGCAAAACGCGCAGGCGCGCGTGCAGGTGTCGCCCATGATCATCACGGTTGCGTGTTTCTGGCTCCAGCATTCGCCAATATTCGGACATGCCGCTTCTTCGCAAACGGTGTTGAGTTTGAGCTGGTGAATTACATCGCGAGTGGCCTGGAACTCGCGCGACACCGGTGCCTTCACTCTGATCCAGTCGGGTTTCGGAAGTTTTTCTATACCATTATTCAATAAGTTAACGACTTTTGTCATGCTAATCTCTGTAGGCCCATGCTCCGCGCGCCATTTGCGCTTGTGTTTTAGCCGGAAACCTCTATAAATCCAGTCTTCCAAAAAAATACCGGATTTGCAAGGAGTAAAAGTTAATGGCACGCGTTACTGTAGAAGATTGCATCGTACACATCCCTAACCGCTTTGAATTGGTTCTGCTTTCCGCCACCCGCGCCAAACAGATCACCTCCGGCAACCCGCTGACCATTGACCGCGACAACGATAAAGACGGCGTCGTGGCCCTGCGTGAAATCGCCGACCAGACGGTAAGCTTAGAGCTGCTCGAAGAAGGCCTTATCCAGAGCTTCTTCAAGCGTCCGCTCTCCGATATCGCCGACAAGAAATTGTTGACTAAAGGCGAAGAAATCCCGGTTGAAGTCGAAGAAGCCTTCAAAGACGCCGCTTCGCAAGTCACCGTGACCGAAGCCGCCGCTGAAGAAGACGGCATGTCCTTCTCCGAAGAAAATATCGAAACGGAAGACTAAGCGCTTACATTAAAAAATCCCCGGCTCGCCATGTGCGGCCGGGGATTTTTTTGTCTTTTACTCAGAATCCTGACTGCGGATCGGCAGTGTGAAGGTGAACACCGCGCCACTGTCAGCAGTGTTGTGCGCCCAGATTTTGCCGCCGTGGGCATGGATAATACCGCGGCAGATGGCAAGGCCCAAGCCGCCGCCTTTGATGGTTTGGGTTTTGGCGTCGTAGGTGTTGGAACTCGTGCCCGGTCCGGTGGAGGTGTAGAATTTGTCGAAGATGCGTTCTTCTTCGCCCTTTGGAATGCCCGGGCCGTTGTCGGACACGGTGATGTAGATATCGGGTTTGGTGGTGACGGCGGAGATGGTGACGGTGGTGTCGTCGGGCGTATATTCCGCGGCGTTTTCGAGCAGGTTGATGAGGACCTGTTCGATGAGCAATCCGTCCATGCGCAGCAGCGGCAGGCCGTGCTCGATGGAGGTGACGACCTTATGCTTGCCGAGTTTCGATTCGACGCGCATGAGCGCAGAGCCGATGAGCTCTTCGATGAAATAGAGTTCCTTGTTCAATTTCACCGAGCCGGATTCAAGGCTCGATACGTCGAGCAGGTTGGTCACCATACGGGCAAGGCGTGCGCCTTCTTCATGGATGGAGCGCAGCAGTTCGGTTTTATATTCGTCGCTGATTTTGTTGCCTTCGAGCAGTAGCGTGGAGGCAGCGCCCGTGATGGCGGCAAGCGGCGTGCGTAGATCGTGGCTGACGGAGGAGAGCAGAATGTTGCGCAGTTTTTCGCTTTCGGATTCGACGATGGTTTTTTCGACCAGCTCAGCAGCCCCAGCGCGTTCCAGCGCCGATGCGGTGATGCCGGAAAGCGCCTCGAAGAGTTCCACACTTTCCGTCGGATAGGCGGGCATATCGGCATTATGCGGCATGGCGCCGATAACACCGGCAAGGCCGCCCGAGCCCATCAGCGGAATGTACAGCGCTTTGGCCGATGGCAGCGTGTCGGTGCCGAGCCCGGCGTTTTGCTTATGCGTGAACGTCCAGTTGGCGACGCTTTCTTCGCGCACGGGGTCGATCGAGCGAGTTTCGGTTTCGGTTTCCGCGACCACCGTTTGCAGCTGGCCCTTGGCGTCAGGCAGCCAGATGAAAATATCGGAATCGAGCACTTCGGCCATGTGCTGCGAGGCGATCTGCGCGAGTGTGATTTTACCGCGATTGGCGGTCAACTCGCGCGACATGGCAAACAATGTGGACGTATTTTTCTCACGGCGGCGCGACGAAATCGCCTGCAGGCGCAGGCGCGAATTCTGCGTGCCGATGATCAGCCCCGTGAGCATGAGTGCTACGAATGTGATGACATCCTGTTCCTGCGAAATCTTGAACACGTAATAGGGCTGGATGAAGAAGAAGTTCATCGACATGGCAGCAAGGAACGTCATGAACATGGACGGCGCTCGCCCGTAATTCAGCGCCACCCAAACGATGCCGATGAGATAGGCCATCACGAGGTCGACGGGTTCTACGAATGGACGGCCCACCAGCATCACCGCCGTGCAGAAGAACGTCATCGCCAGAGGCGGCAGGTAGGACGACAGCGGCGTGTTGGATTTCCAGAAGGCGTTGATAAGGTTTTTCTTGTCCTCGGCGTCACCGGTGACGACGTACACGTCAATTTCGCCGGAGCCGCGGATGAGCTGGTCGGCAAGCGTCCCGGCGATCACCTCGTGCCAGCGTGATTTTTTGGTTTTGCCGACGATGATTTTCGTCATGCCGTTGTTGCGGGCATAAGTCAGGATGTCTTCGGAGGCTTTGGCGCCTTGCACGATTTCGGTTTTAGCGCCCATGCGCTCGGCGAGGCGCAGCGTGCGCTCGATGGCATCCTGCCCTTCCTTGTTGAGGCGGAAATGGCGTTCGTTTTCGATATACACCGCCGACCACTGGGCTTTGAGGCCGCCCGCCATGCGCTTGCCCACGCGCACGAGCTTGCCGGAAAGTTTATCCGGGCCGACGCAGACGAGAATTCGGTCGGCGCCGCTCCAGCCTTGCGTGCCGCCGTCGCGGGTTTTGTACACGTCCATCAGCGCGTCGACGCGTTCGGCGGTGCGGCGCAGCGCTAACTCGCGAAGGGCAATCAGGTTGGATTTTTTGAAGAAGTTCTGCGCAGCGCGTTTTTTCGCTTCGGCGGCGATGTAGACTTTGCCTTCCTTGAGGCGCTTGAGCAATTCTTCCGACGGGATATCGACCAACGAGATTTCGTCGGCGCTGTCGAACAGCGCGTCGGGGATGGTTTCTTTGACCCAGACGCCAGTGATGCGCGCGACGACGTCGTTTAAGCTTTCGAGATGCTGGACGTTGATGGTGGTGTAAACGTTGATGCCCGCGTCGAGCAGTTCGTTCACGTCCTGCCAGCGCTTGGGATGGCGCGAGCTCGGCGCGTTGGTGTGGGCGAGTTCGTCGAGTAAGATGAGATCCGGCTTGCGGGCGAGCGCAGCGTCCAGGTCGAATTCCTTGATGATAGTATTGCGATACTGCACTTCGCGATGCGGCAGGATGGGCAGGCCTTCGAGCAGGCGTTTGGTGTCCTCGCGCCCATGCGTTTCGACAAGGCCGATGACCACGTCGATGCCTTCAGTCAGCGACGCCTTGCCCGCTGACAACATCGCATAGGTCTTGCCGACGCCAGCGCAGGCGCCGAAGAAGATTTTGAGTTTGCCGCGGCTGCTGGTCGGCGAAGATTCCGTTTCCTCGGCGGAAAGGCTTCTTAGCAGCTCATCTGGATCTGGACGGGATTCATCCATGTCGGCCAATTGTTAAGGTTACACTCTCCCCTATATAATAGGAAAAAGTTAATTTTCCAAGAAGGCGCGACGGTTATTTCTTGCTTTCGTCGAGCGCGATATTGAGCTTCACCACGTTCACAAACGGGTCGCCGGAAATGCCGCCGAGCGGGTGTTCCGTCGATTTGGCGGCGAGTGACGCCACCGCCTCTTCACTCATGCCGCGAGCCTTAGCAACGCGCGCAAGCTGGTACAACATGGACGGCACGCTGATATGCGGGTCGACGCCGCTGGCCGAGGCGGTCACGAGGTCAACGGGGATGCGGTTCTTGTTGGAGGGGTCGGCCTTGTGAAGCGCTGCGATGCGGGCGTTGGCGGCTTCGAGGAGTTTGGGGTTGGCGGGGCTGAGATTGGAGCCGCCGGAGGAAGCGGCGTTATAGGCCGGGGTGGTGGCTGACAGGCGGCCCCAGAAGTATTTAGGGCTGGTGAATTCCTGCCCGAGCAAAGTCGAGCCGCTGATCTTGTCGGCGCGTTCGATCATGCTGCCGTTGGCTCGGGAGGTGAAGATCGATTGGGCGAAGAGCGTGACGACGGCAGGATAGACGAAGCCGAGCAGCACGGTCATCACCACCGTCATGATCAGCGAAATACGCAGCGATAGAATCAGGCGTTTCATACGGCCCCCACGAGCGAAAGAATGACGTCAATAATCTTGATGCCGATAAACGGCACCAGCACGCCCGAACCGCCGTAAATGCCGACATTGCGACGCAGCATGGCGGCAGCCCCCACCGGGCGGTAGGACACGCCTTTAAGGGCAAGCGGAATGAGGGCCACGATAATCAGCGCGTTGAAGATAACGGCAGATAACATGGCCGATACGGGCGATGCGAGATGCATGACGTTGAGGCTTGCCAGTTCGGGATACGTGCTCGCAAACGCCGCCGGGATGATGGCGAAATATTTGGCGATATCGTTGGCGATGGAGAAGGTAGTGAGCGAACCGCGCGTCATCAGCAGCTGCTTGCCGATCTCGACGATCTCGATCAGCTTTGTCGGGTCGGAATCGAGGTCGATCATGTTGCCCGCTTCCTTGGCGGCCTGCGTGCCGGAATTCATCACGACAGCTACGTCCGACTGGGCAAGCGCGGGCGCATCGTTGGTGCCGTCGCCGACCATCGCGACGAGTTCGCCGCCGGTTTGCATCTTGCGGATGAGCTTGAGTTTGGTTTCGGGAGTAGCCTGTGCCAGATAGTCGTCGACGCCCGCTTCGATGGCGATGGCGGCGGCGGTCAGCGGGTTGTCGCCGGTGATCATGATGGATTTGATGCCCATGCGGCGTAGGTCGGCCAAGCGTTCTTTAATGCCCGATTTGACGACGTCCTTCAAATGCACGACGCCGAGCACGCGCGTGCCGTTGCTGTCGATCTGGGCGACGACGAGCGGCGTGCCGCCCTGACGGGCGATTTCTTCGACCTTGTGGCGCACCGTGTCCGGCAGAGCCGCGCCGGAGGATTTGATGCAGTTTTCAATGGCGTCGACAGCGCCTTTGAGGATTTTTTTGTTCGGCAGCTTGATGCCCGAGAAACGCGTTTCGGCGGTGAACTCGATAAACTCGCTGCCTTCGGGCGCGCTCGTTATGTCAGGCAGGTTGTATTTGCGGCGGGCCAGCACGCTGATCGATTTGCCTTCCGGCGTCTGGTCGGCGAGCGACGAAAGCTGGGCGGCTTCGGCGAGGGCGTGCGCGGTGATGCCGTCGGCGGGGAAGAATTCTTCTGCCTGACGGTTGCCGTGGGTGATGGTGCCGGTTTTATCGAGCAGCAGGACGTTGACGTCGCCCGCAGCTTCCACGGCGCGCCCCGACGAGGCGATGACGTTGGCTTTGAGCAGACGGTTCATACCCGCGATGCCGATGGCAGATAACAACCCGCCGATGGTGGTAGGCGCTAAGCAGACGAGCAATGCGATCAGCACGCTCACGCTCACCGGCTCGCCGGTGCCTGATACCATGACACTAAACAGCGAGAACGGCAGCAGCGTGGCGACGGCCAGTAAGAAGATAAGGGTGAGTGCGGCGAGCAAAATAGACAGTGCGATTTCATTCGGCGTTTTCTGGCGCTTGGCCCCTTCGACCATGCTGACCATGCGGTCGATGAAACTTTCGCCGGCATTGGCGGTGATGCGCACGACCAGCCAGTCGGACAGAAGGCGCGTGCCGCCGGTGACGCCGTCGGAGTCGCCACCGTTTTCGCGGATGACGGGGGCGGATTCGCCGGTGATGGCGGATTCGTCGACGGAGGCGATGCCTTCGAGCACCTGCCCGTCGCCGGGGACGAAATCGCCCGCTTCGATGATGACAAGGTCATCTTTGCGAAGACTCGACGCAGGCACGACTGCGAAATCGGCGCGGCTGGCGATGGATCTGATTTTCTTGGCGTCGACTTCCTTGCGCAGCGCCTTCAGCGATTCGGCCTGCGCCTTGCCGCGGCCTTCGGCCAGGCTTTCGGCGAAGTTGGCGAATAGCACGGTGAACCATAGCCACAGCGAAATCCACAGCGTAAACCACGAAGGCTCGGAGCCGAGTTTCACGTGCGCTGTCTGCTCATATCCATACATGATGGAGGTGATGATGGCGCCGACATAGACCACGAACATCACCGGGTTGCGCAGTTGGTTTTTCGGGTTCAGCTTGGTGAATGCACCGACGACGGCTTGCGCCATCGGCGTCGCTTTCTGTTTTTGTTCTTTGGTCATTATTTTGACTCCGCGTAGGCGAGGTGCAGTTGCTCGACAATGGGTCCGAGCGCCAGTGACGGAACGTAAGTCAGCACGCCGATCAGCACGATAACGCCCACCAGCATGGAGGTGAACATCGGCGTGTGGGTCGGCATGGTGCCCGCACTCACGGGCACGGTGTTTTTGGACACCATTGACCCGGCGATGGCGAGGATCGGGATCATCAGCCAGTAGCGCCCGATGAACATGACGATGCCGAGCGTGTAGTTATAAAACGGTGTGTTGGTCGAAAGCCCGCCAAAGGCGCTGCCGTTGTTGTTGGCCGCCGAGGTGAAGGCGTAGAGCACTTCGGAGAAGCCTTGCGCGCCCGGGTTCAGGATGCCTGCCCTGCCCGCTTCGCACATCACCGCCACGGCGGTACCGATGAGCACGAGCGCCGATGGCAAAAGAATAATCAGCGACGCCATTTTGATTTCAAACGGCCCAAGTTTTTTGCCTAGATATTCCGGCGTCCGCCCAACCATGAGCCCGCCTATGAAGACGGTGAGCAGCACGAAGACCAGCATGCCATAGGCACCTGAGCCGACGCCGCCGAATACGACTTCGCCGAACTGCATCAGCACGATGGTGGCCAGCCCGCCGAGCGGTGAGAAGGAATCATGCATGGCGTTCACCGAGCCGTTGGAAGTGGCGGTGGTGGCAGCGGCCCAGAGGGCAGAGGCGCCGACGCCGAAACGCACTTCCTTGCCTTCCATATTGCCATGAATACTGTCGATCGTTTGCGCGTCGAACCTTGGGTTGGCGTTGTGTTCGCTGAGTTCGGCGAGCAGCAGGAACGGAACGAAAATCGCGGTCATGGCGACAATTACCATCCAGCCCTGGCGGCGGTCGCCGACCATGACGCCGAAGGTGTAGGCGAAGCTGGCAGGCAGCAGGAGAATGGAGATAATTTGCAGCATGTTGGTAAGCGCGGTCGGGTTTTCATACGGGAATGCGCCGTTGGCGTTGAAGAAGCCGCCGCCGTTGCTGCCGAGCATTTTAATGGCTACCTGCGAGGCGACCGGGCCTTGAGGAATAAGCATGGCGGTTTTGCCGTCGAGCGGGACGTAGCTGACGTAAGGAGCGTAGTTCTGGATGACGCCTTGGGAGACGAGGATGAGCGCAAACACCAGCGACATCGGCAGCAAAATATAAAGAATCGTACGCGTGAAATCGACATACGGGTTGCCCAGCACTTTAACCTGCTTGCGTTCCAGCGAGCGGAAGAGCGCTACCGCGACTACCATGCCAGTGGCCGCCGATAAGAAGTTCTGCACGGCGCAGCCGACGCTTTGTGAGAAGTAGCTGAGCGTGGATTCGCCGCCGTAGCTTTGCCAGTTGGAATTAGTGATGAAGCTGATGGCGGCATTGAAGGCGAGGTCGGATGCTAAGCCCGGGAAGGCTTGCGGATTCATCGGCAACATTCCTTGCAGCGCGAAAATAGAGTAGAGCAGCAAGAAGCCGAACGCGCCGAGCGCGAGGACCGCAAGGCTATAACCGCGCCAGCCGACCTGCTGCGCGGGCACGATGCAGCAGATGCTGTAAATCAGGCGTTCGAGCCAGCCGAGACAGCGCTCGGGCCAGACCTTCTTGCCATTGTAAACATTGGCCATGTAACAGCCCAGCGGTCGGATTAAGCTTGCGACAATTGCTAAGCACAGCAGAATCGTGAATATGGAATGCATGATTTTTTACGGGAAAAATTCGGGTTTAAGCAGTGCGATCATCAGGTAGATGAACAGGCAGCACGCCGCGATGCCCATCAGCACATACAGGGTAAACATATCAGTGTTCTTTCAGCTTGTTGCACACGTTGGCAAAAGCGCCGGTCATCAGGAAAAGCAAGCAGCCGAGCAATGCACCTGCAAACGTCATAAATTTTACACCAGCTAAATGTGGTACGAAAAAGTGGCCTCACTATAGAACTAACTTTGACCAAGTCAATGCGTGCAGATAAGGCGTGTTGCGATACTAGAATTGCGCTAGACACATAGCTATGAATGAGACGATTGAAACAAGCCTCCACCCGACAACAGTCAGTTGTCTTGAAGCCCTTCAATGGCTTAGTGAGAAACACCGCTGGGCCAATGTGCTCGATATCGGCTGCGGCGATGGCATATTGTCGCTAGTGGCGGCAAGCGTTTTTGACGGTTGCCGTGTGCTTGCCGCCGACATCGCGCCGCAGGCGGTGGCGGATACGCAACATAAGTTTTCGGCCTTTGGCAAGGGGCTGGAAACCGTGGTGCGAAGCGACGGGTTCAACCATCCGCTGATTAAAGAGCGGGCGCCATATGATCTTATCATCTGCAACCTGCTCGCTGAGCCTTTGATCGAATGGTCGGGGTTGGTCAAAGCGCATCTCGCGCCGGGCGGCGTGTGTTTACTATCAGGGATTCTAACATGGCTTTCGCCGGAACTGGAAGAGGCCTATGAGCGGCAGGGATTTGCGATGATCCATAGCGTTACGCGCTCGCCGTGGATGACGCATGTCATGCGCTTGCCTTGAGCGGGCGCGGGCTGTATAGTCACGGCCTTATGAGCGGGTTCAAACACCGATGGCTGGTTTTGGTGCTCGCGCTGCTGATGGCATGCGCGGGGGTGTTGCCGTTTGCGGCGAACTATGCGCCGCAGGCGCATGCGGGCGTGTCGCAGGCTGAAAAATTCACCACTTCGCTGTTTGGTGACAAAATCCTGATCTGTACCGGCGACGGGTTTGCGCTGGTGAGCCGCGCCGATCTGGCCAGCGGGAAATCGCCGGTGAAGCAGCACAAAGGCTTTGCCTGCGCGATCTGTTACCTGAACGCCAGCGGGCTGGGCAAGTTGCTGCTGCTGGCGGCGGTATATCTTGGGCTCGTTTCCTATCGCCGCCCCAATGGGTCGCTCTCCTTCCTGTATCGCAAGGCCGCGCCTCGCCTTGCCTCTTCCATTTTTTCCGCACGAGCGCCGCCCTCCTTCTGCTGAGCTTACTTTCCAAGTATTCATCACCAGAAGGAATCCCTCTATGCACCGCAGAGAATTTTTAGGCGCAACATTTGCAAGCCTCGTCGCCGCACCCACTCCGACAGCATTCGCACTGATTTCATTTTACATTCAAAGGAATTTTTATGCATAAGTCACTTTTGTTACTGGCGCTCGGCGCCGTTATCACTACCGCCCTCACCCCGGCGCAAAGCTTTGCGTGCGCCTGCGGTTGCGGGATTTTCGATGTCGGCACGTCCGCCATGCTGCCGACGCAGGAAGGCGGGCGCGTGTTCCTTGAATACGATTACCTGAATCAGGATCGTAACTGGAAAGCCTCGTCGAGCGCCCCGTCAGCGAATAACGACGATAAGGATATCAAGACGCATTTCATCACCGTTGGCGCGCAATATGCGTTTGACCGCTCGTGGTCGGCGCAGGTGTCGGTGCCGTACTGGCAGCGGCATTTTACCACCACCGACGATACCACCGGCGATACCGTGAGCTTCGACCACGGCTCGATCGGCGATATCCGCCTTAAAGGCATTTATACCGGCCTGTCGGGCGATATGAGCACGGGCCTGACTTTCGGCACCAAGCTGCCCACCGGCAGCCATTCGCAGCGCGGCTTCGACCGCGATACCGCCATCGGCACGGGCTCGACGGATTTGCTGCTGGGCGCGTATCATCTTGGCAGCATCACGTCCGAGTTCGGCTGGTTCGCCAACACTGAGTTTGACCAGCCGGTGCTGACGCAGAACCATTATCGCCCGGGACGCGAGATCAACGCGGCGGCGGGGATTTATTATCACGGCTGGCGCGTCGGCGGGGTGCAGGTGGCGCCGATTATGCAAGCGATCAACGGTTACAAATGGCATGATAATGGCACGGCTTCCAACAGGCAGGGAAGTGGTTATGAGCGGGTGTTGCTGTCGCCGGGTCTTGAGGTTGATGTGGCGGCGTATCGGGTTTATACTGACGTTGCGTTTCCGGTGTATGACAACGTGCATAATAACCAGTTGACCGCGCCGGTAATGTTTAAGCTCAACGTGAGCCGGTCGTTTTAGCGGTTGGGCTTCGCATCAAGCGGGGCTTGCAAGGCAGCAGGCGGCACAACAATGTATCTGCTCCTACCGTTGTTGCGGCGGGTTCTGGTCCGTGGGTTTGACCGGTTTCCGATGCATGGGTTTGACCGGTTCCCGCTCTATGGGTTTGACGGGAGCTCGGGGGTGGTCTGGCTTCGTCTGATGAATTATAGTGTCAGGCTTTTTCGGATGATAACATTCCGGAGACCTTCGATGATAATCATTTAAAGCTTTCCAACAAGAATTTTGGTCAGTAAAATATCCCCAGCCAGCAACTGACTTAGGAGAATGGCAACCTTCGTTCAGGCAAGTGTTTGGGCAGTTGGGGTAGAGTCCTGGATCATTGATGTGACTAAAACTGTAATACCTTCGCTCCCCTTTGGGGCAATTAGGTATGCCATTAGCATCGGTTCCTGTAGTGGTGTTTTTGGTTTTGCCAGCAGCAATAGCATTGCCGCTGATAAAACTTGTGCCTACAAATGCCAGCAAAGCAGCAGCAATTACCAAGGTTTTATAAGACATAATACTTCCCTTTTGAATTAACTAATTTTACTAAAATTAAGTTAAATTATTATTAAACGAGGGCTATTATATCAACAACGATGGTGGCGCGCATTGACCTGCGGCTAATATGGATAGAGCTGAAATATCCCTTTGGTTTCAACGTGCTTAGACCCACGAATAGGCCCGGCGAAACGCACTGACCCTACCAAAACCCGAGTCGTTCTTCTTCTCTTTTATGCTATCCGGTTCCATGAAGAACAAAGACCGCCGCAACGGCGCGGCTCACCGCGATGTAGCCATATTACTGGTTTACAATAGTAAGTCATGGTGCGGCCAAGAAGACTCGAACTTCCACGCCTCGCGGCGCTACCACCTCAAGGTAGTGCGTCTACCAATTTCGCCATGGCCGCATACCATAAACGATCCCGCAATCGAGCGGGAATAGAGGTGTAGCAAATAATATTGTTTTGGCAAGCATTACGGTATAATTCCTGAAGCTCATCTCGCATTAATTTACCACCCAGCCATGACCCTCGCCCATAAGCCCTTAGAATGGCATATATCTCAAGGACTTACTGGATACCCCATCGCCAAGCGGCAGATGGAGGAACGGGTGGGTGCGATTCTGGCGGGCGCCGATAGCGAGCAGGTCTGGCTGGTGGAGCACCCTCCCCTGTATACGTCGGGCACGAGCGCCAAGCAGGAAGATTTGCTTGGGTCGATGCCATTTCCAGTTTTCGACGCAGGGCGCGGCGGGCAGTTTACCTATCACGGGCCGGGGCAGCGGGTGGCATATGTGATGCTGGATTTGAAAGCGCGGCGGGCGATGGATGTGCGCAAATACGTGCAGGCGCTGGAGGCGTGGATGATTGCGACGCTGAAACATTTCGGCATCGAGGCGTTTATCCGCGAGGGGCGCGTCGGCGTGTGGGTGATTGCGCCGGACGGGCGCGAATCGAAGATCGGCGCGATCGGGATTCGCATCCGCAAATGGGTGACGTTTCATGGGATTTCGCTCAATGTCCACCCGGATTTATCGCATTACGCGGGCATTGTTCCGTGCGGCATCAGCGCGTTCGGGGTGACGTCGCTGGCGGCACTGGGGGTGAAGGCGTCGATGGCGGAGGTGGACGCGGTGCTTAAAGCGGAATTTGGCAGGGTTTTTGGTTGAGTCAAAGCGTTTGCATCGAAGACATCCGCACCGATGGAAAGCCGCTCTATGCCAATCAATTTTAATACGTTGAGCGCCGCCGATAGTTGTCCCGCACCCTGCCCGTGTTGCATCTGGTGCCATAATGCCTCGATTGCCGCTTGCCCAAGATGCTCAAGCTGGTGCCGGAAGCGATCGCGATTTTCATTACGGTAACTTTCAACCTGCGCGAGGAATTGCGGATCTTCTTTCCAGCGGGTAATTGTTTTTCGGCACACATTGGCCTTATACGAAGCGCTGTTGACGGTGAGGCCGTTCGCCAGCCAGTAGGCGGCGATATCCTGCTTGGGCTCTAATTCCTGGGACATTGTGGGACTTTCGGGGACATTTGGGGTTGAACTTGTTGTTAACCCAAGCCTATGGAAGATTGTAAGGTCCCGGAAGAGGTTATTTTGAGGTCTTTAAAATGAAAGGGCGGGCAACCCACTGGATGAACCAGTTGGATTGCCCGCCCTAAGAACTGTTACTGCTCGACCGATTCCCAGCCCGTCATCTGCGTCCGGTATTTGATACCGGTCAGGTTACCGACGGGTCTGCGGAACAGCAGCTTGGCCTTTTGGCCGCGCTCGAGGTTCTGTGCGGCCCGGGTCGGCACTTCGTAGCTAGCGGTCTGCCCATCGGGGAGCAGGCCGTCGATCTTGGTGCCCCTGTAGTTGACCTTCGAGGGCTGGATGTCTGGGATCTCGAGGTTAACCTCCGTCTGCTCCTGCGAGGAGATGAACAGAGCTTCCGAGGCTCCGAGGAAGACAAATAGAAGTTCCACGAAAATCAGGGCTAGAAACACCTTGGCGAGGGTACCCATAACCGTCTCCCGAAACTGGCCTAAAGCTATCTGAATACTGCAAGTGGCGACGCGCCCCTTGTAATAGTCAGGGCAATGAGGCCGACTTGAAAAACCTCCATTCAATTTTTGGTTGATTGGAGAGTTGAATAGGCAAGATTATAGCAAATTAGGCCGCAAAAGTAAACAAATATTAATTAACAGCCATTTAATTAAAACAGATGGTTATGCCGCGAACTGAATCAGCACCTGATCGACGGATACGCTGTCCTTGTCGGCGACGCAGACTTTTTTGACCGTGGTGTCGACTTCGGCGTAGATCACGTTTTCCATTTTCATGGCTTCGATGACGATGAGTTCCTGACCGGCTTTGACCATCTGGCCTTCTTTGACTTTCAAGGCGACGATGAGGCCGGCGATTGGGGCTTTGAGTTCGTCCTTACGGTTGCGGTTCTGCGGTTTGGGCATGTGCTGGGCGAGTTCGGCGACGCGCGGGGTGCGGACTTTGACGGTGATGTCGGAGCCGGCGTAGGTGAGCAGATAACCTTCTTCGAGTGGTTTGAGCTGCACGGAGGCGTGCTTGCCGTTGACGGTGCCTTGGAACAGGCGGCCGCCAAGCTGCCATGCGGTTTTGACGGAGATCAGGCGGCGGTTATGGGTGATGAAATAGCCTTCGTCCTGATCGTGGCGGACATAGACGGGAAAATCTTCACCATCGACATTGACGACCCAGCGCGCACCGATGGCGCGTTCGCGGCCCGGGAGCTGGCCGGAGATTTTGGCGGCGCGTTCGGCGTCGCGAAGGAACAGCGAGGTGCCGACGCCCAGGAAGATTTTAGTGGTGTCGGAGTTGAGTTCGGCCCCGATGAAACCGCCCGGATATTCCTGCTCGATAAAGCTGGTCGAGATATCGCCACTGGCGAAGCGCGGGTGGCCGAGGATGGCTTCTAAGAACGAGCCATTATGCGAGATGCCTTCGATGATGTAGGCGGCGAGCGCTTCTTTCATCGTGGCGATGGCGGCTTCGCGGGTTTCGCCGGAGGAGCAGACTTTGGCGACCATCGGGTCGTAGAACATGGAGACTTCGCCGCCTTCGTAGATGCCGGTGTCGATTAAGACGTGTTCCATGAATTCTGGTTCGCTGTAGCGGGTGATGCGGCCTGTGGACGGCAGGAAACCGCGCTTCGGGTCTTCGGCGTAGATGCGGGCTTCCATCGCCCAGCCGTGGATTTTGACGTCTTTCTGGGTAAAGGCGAGCGCCTCGCCGTAGGCGATGCGGATCATCTGCTCGACGAGGTCGATGCCGGTGACGAGTTCGGTGACGCGGTGTTCGACTTGCAGGCGGGTGTTCATTTCTAAGAAGTAGAAGTTTTTCTCGCTATCGACGATGAATTCAATGGTGCCGGCGGAGTAGTAGCCGACAGCTTTGGCGAGGGCTACTGCCTGTTCGCCCATCATGCGGCGGGTTTTTTCGTCGAGGAATGGGCTTGGGGCTTCTTCGATAACTTTCTGGTGGCGACGCTGGATGGAGCATTCGCGTTCGCCGAGCCAGAGCGTGTTGCCTTGCTTGTCGGCGAGGACCTGAATTTCGATGTGGCGCGGGTTGTCAAAGAAACGCTCGATGAAGACGCGACCGTCTTTGAAGCTGGAGGTGGCTTCGGAGGCGGAGGATTTGAGGCCGTCGACAAGTTCCTTGTCGTTGCGCGCGACACGCATGCCTTTACCACCGCCGCCTGCGGCTGCTTTGATCATGACCGGGTAGCCGATTTGTTCGACGACTTTGCGGGCTTCGTCGTCGGTTTTGATGACGTCGAGGGTGCCGGGGACTTTGTTGACGCCGGCGATTTCGGCAATTTTTTTGGATTCGATTTTATCGCCCATTTTCTTGATGGATTCGCTGCTCGGCCCGATCAGGGTGACGCCTGCGGCTTCCAAACGGCGTGCGAATTCGGCGTTTTCGGAGAGGAACCCGTAACCCGGATGCACAGCCTGCGCGCCGGTGGCGGTGATCGCCGACATGATGTTGTCGATGTTAAGGTAGGATTTGATCGACGGCGACGGCCCGATATAGACCGCCTCGTCGGCTTCGCGCACGTGCAGCGAATTGGTGTCGGCTTCGGAATAAATGGCGACGGTTTTAATGCCCATCTTCTTGCAGGTGCGCATAATGCGCACGGCGATTTCACCACGGTTGGCAATGAGGATTTTTTCAAACATAGTCTTGGTTTCCGTCTTGAGTTAAGTGTTTCAGGTTCTGCCCATGCCGAGATCGGCACGGATCTTGGTTTCGGTGCGTTTAGCTATTTCAAAAAGTCCTTCGTGAACGTGTTCATGCGGCTCATCATGACGATATCGTCGCTCAGCACGGGGGCGAGCTCGGCCATGTATTTGCCTTTGAGGGACACTTCCACGAGGTCGGGATTGTTATCGTTATCGAACCAGAGATTGCTCATTGGGACACCATGTGGTCGGCGATGCCTATGCGCTTGTCGATGATGGCGACGGGGTGGGAGGTGGCGGGATGGGCTTTGTCGTAGTAGAGGTCGATGCTCTGGCCTTCTTTTAGAGAGTGCCAGAGATCGGCGTATTCGATTTTTTCTTCGCCAGCGTAGGACGTGCCTTCCACCGAGTAGCTGTATTGCACCCAGTTTTCAGCGCCTGTTTGCTGGTTCGGGCGGAAGGTGCGTTTGGTCAGGGCGGTGATTTTGCCGGCGGTTTTGCCAGCTTTTTCGGCGAACGATTTGTACTGTTTGCCCTGCTGGCTTACGACAGCGGCGATCAGGATGAACGCTAAGATGGCAAGCAGCACGAGCTTTCCCATGATTGTTACAGCGGCAGGTTGTCGTGTTTCTTCCACGGGTTCGTGAGCTGTTTGTTACGCAGCATGGACAGCGAACGGCAGATGCGCCAGCGGGTGTTCTGCGGGCGGATGACGTCGTCGATGAAACCACGCGAGGCCGCGACGAAGGGTGAGGCGAATTTTTCACGGTAGTCGTCGATCAGCACCTGCTGTTCTTCTTCGTTGGAATATTTGCCGCGGAAGACGATTTCTACGGCGCCTTTGGGGCCCATGACAGCGATTTCGGCGGAGGGCCATGCGTAGTTGACGTCGCCGCGCAAGTGTTTGGAGGACATTACGTCGTAGGCGCCGCCGTAGGCTTTGCGGGTGATGACGGTGATTTTAGGGACGGTGGCTTCGGCATAGGCGAAGAGCAATTTCGCGCCGTGCTTGATGACGCCGTTATGCTCCTGATGGGTGCCGGGCATGAAGCCCGGGACGTCGACGAAGGTGACCAGCGGAATGGAAAACGCGTCGCAGAACCGGATAAAACGCGCTGCTTTGCGGGAGGCGTCGATGTCTAAGCAACCGGCCATGTGGGTAGGCTGGTTGGCGACGAAGCCGACGGTGTGGCCTTCCATGCGGCCAAAACCGATGATGATGTTGCGGGCGTAGTCTGGCTGGATTTCGAAGAAATCGCCTTCGTCGACGATGCGCTCCAGCAGCTCTTTCATGTTGTAAGCGCGGTTGGCATTTTCAGGCACCAGCGTGTTGAGCGACATTTCGATGCGATCTGCCGGGTCGGTGGTCGGGCGCACGGGGACGCCGTCGCGATTGTTGAGCGGCAGGAAGTTGTACATGCGGCGGGTTTGCAACAGGGTTTCGATGTCGTTATTGTAGGCGAGATCGGCCACGCCGGTTTTCATCGTGTGCGTGTCGGCACCGCCTAGATCTTCCTGCGTTACGATTTCGTGGGTGACGGTTTTAACGACTTCCGGGCCCGTGACGAACATATACGACGAGCCACGCACCATGATGATGAAATCGGTCAGTGCGGGCGAATAGACGGCACCGCCAGCGCACGGCCCCATGATGATGGAAAGCTGCGGCACGACACCGGAGGCGAGTACGTTGCGCTGGAAAATTTCAGCGAAGCCGCCGAGGGAATCGACGCCTTCTTGAATGCGCGCGCCGCCGGAATCGAGCAAGCCGATGACCGGTGCGCCGACTTTCATGGCCATGTCTAAAATTTTACAGATTTTCTGGGCGTTGGTTTCGGACAAGCTGCCGCCGAAGACGGTGAAGTCCTGCGAATAAACGAAGACCATGCGGCCGTTAATCGTGCCGTGGCCGGTGACGCAACCATCGCCGGGGACTTTGTTTTTTTCCATGCCGAAATTGGTGCAGCGATGTTCGACGAACATGTCGTATTCTTCGAATGAATCTGGGTCGAGCAGGACTTCTAAGCGCTCGCGTGCGGTGAGTTTGCCTTTGGCATGTTGTGCTTCGATGCGGGCGGCGCCGCCGCCCTGGCGGGCCTGGTCGCGTTTGCGTTCAAGTTCGGCGATAACGGGATGACTTCGCATGGGTTTGCCTGTGGTGGGCGTTTCGCCCTTGGCGGGCGTCGCGGGTTTGGATTCAGGTTTTTTGTTAGCAAGAGTCATAGAATTTTTCCAGAGTTATTAGGATGCAGCGGCAAACGTTGAACTAAGCAAGTTATGGGGCCTGTAGCAAGTCTAAAAAGCGGCCAGCTTCCATTATCTCGGATTTAAGGCGAGCGGTGCGCACATCGGCTTCGGCGTCCCTGCCCCATTGCTCGGCTTGGAATTCTTCTTCGAGACGCGAGATGGTGAATCCTGTGTCGCAAGTGACGCGTGCGTCGACCACGGCGATGGCGAGCACGAGCGAGGAAAAACCGGACGACAAAATGCACAGTGCCGCGTGCTGCAAGTCAGTCAGTGAGTTGAGATAGGTTTCAATGGCTTTGTGGAGTTCGGGCGGCTGGTCGACGGGCATGACCCCGGAAGTGACCTGCATCTCGGCGCCGAGTTTTTTGCTGGCCCAGTCAACGATGGGGTCCCATTGCAGCTGCTGGCGTTTGGCGAGGGCTTCGGAGCCGGACGCGCGGTAGGACAGCGTATCGGTATCGACATACACCAGCAGGACTTCGACGATGGCAGCGCGTTGGTCTGCGATGCGGTCGATGGCGGTGTAGGCGAGTGAGGTGAGCGGCATTTTGGAAAGGCTGTATTTTTCGGCACCGTCCCATTCGTGCGCGATGGCGGCAGCGAGGGCTTGGGTGGGGAGCGCCATTGGTTTTTTGGCGGGGGTGAGCATAGGCGCGCCGTTGGCGTGGAGGGCGAAGGCGTTGGCGGATGGGTGGATGGTGACGGTGTTTTTCATGGGCGTTAGTACTAACTCCAAATTGTTTATATGACAAGGCCCCCGGCGCACTCTCTTGACGAGGAGTGTGCCGAGGGCCTTTGTCGTGACTACCGGCCACGCGTTAAAAAGCGTGGGCGGCGGGGAGCCGGATCGTAGCTGTCATCCAGCAGGTCGTCGAGACCGCGGAAACCGCCTTCTTTCTTGGCGACGGCTTCCTTGGTGACGGACAGCTTCGACTTGAAGCAGCCGCCGATGAACCCGATGACCGCACCGAGCTGCCAGAGGGACGCGTCTTTGAACGCGGTCTGGCTGAAGATGCTCGTCAGGTCGAGGGACGGCACGTACTGCGGAAGCAGTTGCAGCGCGTAACCGGCGAGACCACCAGCAGCAGCACAGACCAGCAGACGCAGGGCGAGGCTGCCGATGACGATGCCGACACTGAACGCGATGACGGTGCCGCCAGCGGCTGCCTTCATGAGCAGCACGAGTAACAGGCCGATGAGCTTCAACAGCGCAACGAGAACGGACTTCATCCTATATCTCCGAACGGGGACACACGAGCACACATCCGAAAGGATGTGCGTGTACCAGCGGATGCAAAGCATCCTGAGGCTGGTAAAAGAACACGGGGATTTTAGGTTAATATATACTTAATATCAACCGCTATTCAGCGTAGCTGCGTTTGCTTTAAGACGCTGATATCGGCTATTTTTTCGGAACGTCCAGACCGAGCGCACGGAAACTGGCTTCCATGTGCTTGGGCAATGGGGCTGAAACATCGACCACCTTGCCGCCGAGGATGGAGGGAATCACCACGCGGCGGGCGTGCAGATGCAGGATGTCTTCGACGCCGATGGTGGCGGCGTTGGAGTGGCCGTATTCTTCCATGCTGCCGCCGTATTTATGATCGCCGACGATGGGGCAATCGATAGCGGACATGTGGACGCGCAGCTGGTGGGTGCGTCCCGTCAGCGGTTTGAGTTCCATGAGCGCAAATTTGCGCGCGAGGCTGTCGATGACGCGGTATTCGGTGCGGGCGTATTTGCCTTCTTCTTCATCGACGCCCATCTGCTCGCGGCTGTGGTCGTCCTTGGCTATTTTGTTGAGGGGCAAGTCAACGAAGCCGACGGGCGGTTGCGGCGAACCGTTGACGAGTGCCCAGTAGGTTTTGTCGATGCGGACTTTATCCTTGCCACTGTTGGCGAAGAGTTTGGTGATGGCGGTGGCGGCGCGGGAATTGCGGGCGAGCACGAGCACGCCGGAGGTGTCGCGGTCAATGCGGTGGGTGAGTTTCGGGCGCTGCTGAGTGTCGAACATCAGGCCATCGAGGAGGTCGTCGACGCTGCGGACCACCTTGGTGCCGCCTTGGACGGCGAGGCCGAAGGGCTTGTTGATGATGATGATGTTGTCATCTTTGTAGAGCACCCATTTGCGGGCTTCGGCGCATTCCTCTTCGGAAGCGCGGCGCAGCGGGCGCTGGGCGTGGCCGCCTTCTAGGTCGGGGAAGGTAATGACTTGGCCGGTGACGACGCGGTCGGAGGTTTTGGCTTTCTTGCCGTCAAGGCGAATCAAGCCCTTGCGCAAGTTTTTTTCCACCAGCGCATGCTGGAAGCCGGGATAGTTGCGCTTGAACCAGCGGTCGAGGCGGATGTCGTTGTCGTCTTCGTTGACTGTGCCGGTGGCCATTTTTTTGTTCCTGTTGTTTGTTATTGGGCGGTGAGCAAGCGCATCAATGCCAGCCCGGCAAAAAGCGCGGCGATGGAAAGCACGACGGAACCGGCCATGTAGGCGCCCGCCTGTAACCATAAGCCTTTTTCGATGAGCTGATAGGATTCCAGCGAAAAGGTGGAGAACGTGGTGTAGCCGCCGAGCACGCCGATGGCGAGCAGCATGTGCAGGTCTTTCGCACGTTCGGGGAGTAGTGTTGTCATGTAGCCGATCCACAGGCCCAGCAGCAACGACCCGGTGATGTTGACGATCATGACCGGCAGCGGGAACTCGGTGAGGTTCATCTTGCCGATGGTGCTGCTGATGATGAAGCGCATCACCGAGCCGAAGGCACCGCCGATTGCTACATACATGAGTGGGAGCAGTTCCATCGTTACATCTTGATGTTGAGGACGTTGATATTCGGCCCCCGCTGGTAGGCGATTTTCCAACTATGGCCCTCGGCGGCGAGCATGGCGGCGAGCTGGTCGCTGCTGGTGATTTTGGTGCCGTTGATTTCCAGAATGATATCGCCGGGCGCCCAGCCGAGATTGATGCCGTTGGTGCTGCCACTGAGACTTACCACGATGACGCCGGTGGCGAGGTCGTCGGTGCCGAGTTCGATGGCAAGTGCCGGGGAGATATTGCCGATCGTGACGCCGTCAAACGGGTTGCGGCCGGTGATGGTTTTTAAATCGCGCTTGGTGGTTTCGGGCGGGGCGAGCAGCGTGACGTCCACCGTGTCTATTTTGCCGTCGCGGATGCGCTCGAACTTGCTGGATTCGCCGATTTTAGCGAGCACTAAGCGGTAGGCGACTTCGGATGGGGTGGCGACGGCGGCGCCATTAATCGCGGTGATGATGTCGCCGATTTTGAGGCCCGCTTTTTCCGCCGGTGAGCCGGGATAGATGGAGCGGACGATGACGCCTTGCGTGTTTTTAAGCCCGATGGATTCGGCGATTTCACGCGTGACCATCTGGCCCGATGCGCCGAGCCACGGATGAACGATGCGCCCGCCTTCGACTTTGCTGGCGAGAAGGCTTCGCACCATGTTGGAAGGAATGGCAAAACCGATACCTTGTGAGCCACTTGACTTAGAGTAAATCGCGGTATTGATACCGACTAACTTACCGTCGGTGGTAATGAGCGCGCCGCCGGAATTGCCGGGGTTGATGGCGGCGTCGGTCTGGATGAAATACTGGTAGTCGGACACGCCTTCGGCCTTGCGGGCGAGCGCGGAGATGATGCCGTTGGTAACGGTCTGGCCGACGCCAAACGGGTTGCCGATGGCGAGCACCAAGTCGCCCACCTCAGCGGTGTCGGAGTCGCGCATCTCTAAGAACGGCAGATCACCGGAGGGTTCGATTTTAAGGAACGCCAGATCGGCCTTCGGGTCTTTCATCATTACCTTGGCTTCGTATTCTTCCTTGGTGGATAAGATGACGGTGATTTTCTGGGCGTCTTTGATCACGTGGTTGGCGGTGACGATGTAGCCTTTGGGGTTGATGATGACGCCGGAGCCGAGCGAGCTGATCACCTGCTCACGCGCACGCCCGCCGAAATTCATGCCGCGGCTTGCGAAGAATTGCTGGAAGAACGGGTCGTTTGCGAAAGGCGAGGCGCTTTCCATCACTGTGATTTTCTGATTGGTAAAAATATTGACGACGGCGGGAGCCGCTTTTTTGACAATCGGCGCGAACGACATTTTGATGTCGGCAGCGCTTTGCGGCACGGTTTTTTCCTGCGCGAATCCGGGCGCTGCGATGAGTGCTGCTGCGAGTGCGAGTGTGCAAAAAAATCTGATCGGCATAATGAAGTCCCTGAATGAAAAAAAGCAGCCCGAAGGCTGCTTTTTTACCTTGCTTTTCAACTTAAGTCACGTGGACTTAAGCGGCCACCGGCATCTGCGTATCCGAATCAACCGGGCCGGAGTCTTTGCCTTTGGCAGTGACGTCACGGTCGACGAATTCGATGATGGCGAGCGGGGCGTTATCGCCGTAGCGGAAGCCAGCTTTCAGGACGCGGATGTAACCGCCCTGACGGGTTTTATAACGTTCAGCCAGAACCGCGAACAGCTTGTTCACGAGGTCTTTGTCTTTGAGCACCGACAGCGCCTGACGGCGGGCGTGCAGATCGCCGCGCTTGCCGAGGGTGACGAGTTTTTCAACGATCGGGCGGAGGTCTTTCGCCTTCGGCAGGGTGGTGGTGATCTGTTCGTGCTTGATCAGCGCGGCAGAGAGGTTGATGAACATCGATTTACGATGACCGCTTTTACGACCGAGTTTACGGCCAGACATTCCATGACGCATTGTAGTTCTCCAGTTTTCTTTTTTCTAATCGGGTTTAGGCGAGGCTTAGAGGGGGAAGGCTGGAGAACCTTCCCCCGCCTTCTTAAGACCTTAAAGCCGATGCCTGTAAATTAATACGGGTCCTCGTATTTGCGAGCGAGTTCCTCGATATTTTCCGGCGGCCAGCCTGGGACTTCCATACCGAAGCGCAGGCCGATTTTTGCCAGTTTTTCTTTGATTTCGTTGAGCGATTTGCGGCCGAAGTTCGGGGTCTTGAGCATTTCGGCTTCGGTCTTCTGAACGAGATCGCCAACATACACGATGTTGTCGTTCTTGAGGCAGTTGGTGGCGCGGACCGACAATTCGTCGAGATCGTAGACCTTCTTGAGGAGGTAGGGCGAGAACGGCAGTTCCGGTTTGCTTTCTTCTTTCTTTTCAACTTTCGATTCTTCGAAGTTGATGAAGAGCTGGAGCTGATCTTGCAGGATGCGCGCAGCCAACGCAACGGCGTCTTCTGCGGTCATCGAACCATCGGTTTCGACGGTCATTGCGAGGCGGTCGTAATCGGTGATCTGGCCAACGCGGGCATTGTCCACCTTGTAAGAGACTTTAACCACCGGCGAGAACAGCGCATCGACCGGGATGAGGCCGATTGGCGCGTCGGCGGCGCGAACGGCGCGGACGTAGCCTTTACCAGCTTCAACAGTCATTTCCATGTAGAGCTTTGCGCCTTTGTCGAGCGTGCAGATCACGTGGTCTTTGTTGATGACTTCCACGTCGCCTTCGATCTGGCCAGCTTTGACTTCGCCGGGGCCGGTCGCGGTGAGCGTGACGCGTTTCTTTTCGGCGCTGCCGAGTTTGAGACGCAGTTCTTTGATGTTCAGGATGATGTCGGTCACGTCTTCGCGAACGCCCGGGACGCTCGAGAATTCATGAAGAACGCCTTCGATTTTCAGCGTGGTGACTGCCGCGCCCTGAAGCGAGGACAGAAGAATGCGGCGAATTGCGACACCGAGCGTATGGCCGAAGCCGCGTTCGAGCGGTTCAGCGACGATGGTCGCCTGGCGCGGATTGTTCTTGGACAGTGCGATATCGAGCTTGGAAGGCTTAATGAGATCTTGCCAATTTTTTGCTAACACGTTTAACCCCGTCTAAAAGAGATAAATCTAAAAAATACTGTAGTCGTTTCGCAGCGATTATACGCGGCGGCGTTTCGGTGGGCGGCAACCGTTATGCGGCACCGGGGTCACGTCTTTGATCGACGTGATGGTGAAGCCGACGGTCTGGAGCGCGCGAAGCGCGGATTCGCGGCCTGCGCCCGGACCCTTAACTTCAACGGCGAGCACTTTCATGCCGTGTTCCTGAGCTTTGCGGCCCGCGTCTTCAGCGGTAACCTGCGCGGCGTACGGGGTCGATTTACGCGAACCCTTGAAACCGTGATGACCAGCCGACGACCAGGAAACCGTGTTGCCCTGCGTGTCGGTGATGGTGATGATTGTGTTGTTGAACGACGCGTTGACGTGCGCGACGCCGGTGGAAATATTTTTGCGCTCGCGCTTTTTAATGCGGGCGGAATTGTCTTTAGCAGCCATTGTCTTTTCCTTTGTTTGCTTCACTCCCCGCGGAAACGGGAAATATCATTGCATTGTTATAGTCCCTACCCGAAGGCAGGAATCACTATTTGGTCACCATTTTTTTACCAGCAACCGGTTTCGCTTTACCTTTGCGAGTGCGGGCGTTGGTATGGGTGCGCTGGCCGCGAACGGGCAGTTTTTTACGATGACGCAGACCACGATAGCAGCCGAGGTCGACGAGGCGTTTAATGTTCATCGAAACTTCGCGACGCAGATCACCTTCTACGGTGTAGTCGCGGTCGATGATTTCACGCACTTTGATCACTTCCGACTCAGCGAGCTGATGGACGCGTTTTTCAAGCGGAAGACCTGCTTTTACGCAGATTTCTTTGGCTTTCACCTGGCCAATGCCATGAATATAAGTAAGCGCAACATCAAGGCGCTTAGCAGAAGGAATATTTACACCAGCAATACGAGCCACAAAAACCTCTATATATGAGTAGTTTAACTTAACCTTAAGTTAAGAGGAGCAGAGATATTAGGGATATTTAGCCTTAGGTCAACAGCAAAGTTGATCTTTTTGGCTTAATTCGCCGCTAATTTGCCTGCGCCTCCTATAATTTCTTCTATCTGACGGGTCACAATCTCGATGTCCGCCATGCCATCGATGGATATCAGTACGTTTTCCTTGTCGTAATACGGAAGCAGCGGCGCCGTCTGCGCATGGTATGCGTCGAGGCGCTTGGCGACCGTGGAAGCGTTGTCGTCTTCGCGGCGCGAGAATTCGGTGGAACCGCACTCGTCACACACGCCGTCTTTGAGCGGACGTTTGAACGTATCGTGGTATCCTGCTGTGCATTTTTTACAGGAGAAGCGGCCACAGATGCGCTGCGTCAGTTCACTGTCATTGACTTGTAATTCGATGACATGGTCGAGGCGTTTCTTTTCCGCCATCAGCATCTGGTCGAGGGCTTCAGCCTGCGCTACCGTGCGCGGGAAGCCGTCAAGGATGAAGCCTTTAGTGCAATCCGGCTCCTGGATGCGGGCGCGGATAAGGCCGATCATGATATCGTCAGACACCAGCTGGCCTTTGGCCATAATTTCTTTGGCCTGAAGGCCGAGCGGGCTGCCCGCGGCAACCGCGGCGCGCAGCATGTCGCCGGTCGAAAGTTTAGCGAAACCGTATTTTTTATTCAGGAAATCTGCCTGCGTGCCTTTGCCGGCACCCGGAGGACCGAAAAGAATAAGGTTCATGGCACCTCTCTAGCGCCGTTGAAGCGCGCAGCCTGCGTGGCACCAAAGGACGAACCAAAATTACATTCTGGTAAGGGCTGAACGCACATTAAAATTTTCATTTCAACTTCCCTTTCAGCTTCGCTTTACGGATCAGGCCTTCATATTGATGTGCAAACAGATGCGACTGCACCTGCGTCGAAAAGTCGATGGCGACGTTCACCACGATGAGAAGACCGGTGCCGCCGAGTTGGAACGGGACCGAATATTTGGCGATGAAGATTTCGGGCATGACGCAGACGAGCGCGATGTAAAGGGAACCGACGGCGGTCAGGCGGGTGAGCACGTAGTCGAGATATTCAGCGGTTTGCTGGCCGGGACGGATACCGGCGATGAAGCCACCGTTTTTCTTGAGGTTGTCCGCGGTTTCAGCCGGGTTGAATACGATCGAGGTGTAGAAGAAGCTGAAGAAGATGATCAAGCTTACATAGGCTACGATGTAGAGCGGCTGGCCGTGGGCGAGATAAGTGGCGATACTTTGCAGGATGCCGTTGCCCTGCCCTGCGTGGAAGCTGGCGATGGTCAGCGGGAAAAGCAGGATGGAGCTGGCAAAAATCGGCGGGATAACGCCGGAAGTGTTAAGCTTTAACGGCATGTGGGTGGATTCGCCGCCGAACATTTTATTGCCCTGCTGGCGTTTGGGATACTGGATGACGACACGGCGCTGGGCGCGTTCGACAAAGACGATGGTGGTGATCAGGCCGAGTACGATGAGGATGATCAGGAAGATCAGCGGGGTCGAGATGACGCCGGTGCGGCCCAGTTCGAAGGTGCGTCCGATAGCGTTCGGCAGGTTGGCGATAATGCCGGTGAAGATGATCATCGAGATGCCATTGCCGATGCCGCGCGCGGTGATCTGCTCGCCGAGCCACATCAGGAAGAGCGTGCCGCCGGTGAGCGTGACGGTGGTAGTGAATAAGAAGAACGCGCCGGGGTTGAGGACGGCAGAGCCGTGCGCGCCGGTCATGTTCTGAAGGCCGACGGCGATACCGTAGCCTTGGAACGCGGAGAGCACGACGGTGCCGTAGCGCGTGAACTGGTTGATGCGGCGGCGGCCAGCTTCGCCTTCTTTTTTCATGGAAGCGAGCTGCGGCACGGCGACGGTGAGAATCTGTAAAATGATCGAGGCCGAAATGTATGGCATGACGGCGAGCGCGAAGATGGTCATGCGCTGGAGCGCGCCGCCAGAGAGCATGTTGAACATGCCGAGTACGCCGCCTTGGTTTTTCGCGAAGATTTCAGCCAGGATGTGCGGGTCGATGCCCGGAACTGGGATATACGTGCCGATACGGTAGACGATGAGCGCAGAAATCAGGAAGAAAAACCGTTTTTTAAGTTCCGTGGCGCGCGAAAGCGTACCGAGGTTCATGTTGGCGGCGAGACGTTCTGCTGCTGAGGTCATGGCTCTTTATATGTGGTCGGTGTGGGGTGGTAGCGGGAGGGAACCGTACCCCCCTCTTCCCTTGGATGCAAGGAAAGAGGGGGGGGGGGGGGGGGGGGGGGT
>JANYES010000010.1 GCA_025362975.1 Alphaproteobacteria bacterium
CCCCCCCCCCCCCCCCCCCCCCCAAAAAACATTATCCCCACATGTAACCGCCGCTCAAAGCTGCGCGTTTCCTTTTGCCCCCGTCGGCCCGAAACGATTCAAATATGCATTGCTGAATCATATCGCTCTGGGCGGTGTGGAATTGATGGTTACGAGCGTATAACGGAAAAAGAGGCTATTTCTTTTTCTTCTTGCGGCCTTTGGTCACAAGGTTGGTGTAGAAGCCTTTGGCTTCGGGCTTTGGCGCCCCGGCAGCGGGTGCTGCGGTTGGCGTTGCACCGTCGGTGGCTGCCGGTGTTTCAGCGGTTTCAGTGATGACGGCGGCAACTGGCGCTTCGTCATCGGTGGGCTGGTGGAGCGAGAATTTGGGTTGCGGCTTGCGCTGCGGTTTGCGCACGTCGATGAAGTAGACGCCTTCATCTTTTTTCGTTACCTGCAGTTCGATGCGCTGGACGGGAGATTCGCCTTTTTCAGCTTTGACGTAGGTAAGGATTTTGAGTTTGCCGAGGCCGGGGACGCTGATTTCGGGGAATTCTTCGTGAAGCTTGACGAGCTGGGCGTTGGCTTCAAGCATGGTGGGCCATGTTTTGCCGCGCGTTGCGGAGCGGATGACGGGATGGCCCATGTTCGGATGGCGGCGCGGAATGGCTTTGCGCAGCGGATGTTTGTTAAGGGGCACGTCGATCTTTTTCAGCGTCATCGTCCATTTGCCGCCCTTGATCTGGTGCATGGAGATTTTGCCGAAATTGCCGAGAAAGCCGAGTTTTTTCTGGTCGTCGGTCACTTCGAGCCCACGGACCCACATAACGAATGATTTTTTATCGAGCGGGTCGGAGAGTTTCGGGGCGAGGGTGAATTCCTGCGCGAATTTATTGGTAATCATCTGCGCTTGTTCAAGCGTCTGGAACCGGAATAAAGTATGCAGCATAGCCTGAACCGTTTCATGTTCGGCGAAGGCATATTGTTTTTTTGCAGCGTTATCCATCGTGTTTCCCGCTTAGACTTAGATTCAATTTACCTGTAACCTGTTAATATTATCTAAAAATCCGGGGAGCTTCATGCGCTTGTTACCCCATATACGTAGAAAAATCATGTATATTTTCGCCATGCCGTTGTTTTTACGGCTTGCAGGCACTGTACTGGCACATGGGGAGGCGGTGGCACTTGGGCATGCCCCCACTGCCACGCCCCGTCCACACTAGGTTTTTCTGTGACAACGCCGTCATAAAGCGTTTGCGGCAATTGTCATAATCGGCTGGGCAGCACTCACAAATGTTTCACGCCCTTAAATCCGCGGATTCTCTATACTGTGGGAAGATAACACAGGGTTTAAAACATCGATATGCAAACAGCTGAAATCAACTTTACCAATGCGCGGATCGACCGCGTAATCCCACTCAACATGCCGGTCAATATGCCGCGCAGGGGCGGCGATGACCTTGCCCGTCTTGAGAAGGAAGCGGTAATGCTCTCGGCCGGGCTTGCCGGAGGCGGGGTTCCGGCGACGCGCGCCACGCTTGCGCAGTTGAAAATGCTTTCGGGCATGGTAGGCCAGTTCGGCACGAAATCGGCGGCGGTGAAGGCAATGATCGGCAGTGCCATCGCTAAAGCGCAACGCCAGTTGCAGGAGTTGGAAGACGAAGAACATCGTCGCGGCAGCATCGACAGCGCCGAAGTGAAATTCGACAGGATTATTTACGACATGCTCTCGCCGCGCGCCAAGAAGTTTTTTGATGCGATCGACGAAGACAAAGCCTATGTCATCGCGCCGATTAATAAGGACGGCGATGTGGTGGCGACGGCAGCGAAAAAGGTCAAAGGTAGCGACCTGCGCAAGAAACTCACCTTCATCAAGTTCCAATCGCTGGATACGGATAGCAAAAAGAAAATCCTGACCGATACGTTCGGTGCGGAAGAAGCGGAACATGAAGGTACGCCGCTGACGAAATGGGCGCTGAAAAAACGAAAACGCGAACTGGCGAAATTGCATGAAGCGCTTGATGATCTCGAAGCGTATAAGGCGCTCACGATTTCGCAGAAATTCCCGCATGACGTGGCGGACGATCTGATCGAGCGCAATCATAAGGCCATCGCGCTGGCGCATGCGCAGATCGATGAAGTGAACGCGCAATATGACGCTGTGCTGGCCGATATGGAAAACGGCGTTGCGAAGGCGAAGCTGCGGGCTTCCAAGCTGAAGATGAAAAAACTGCTTAAGGAAGATGTAATCGAGGTGGTGCTGTTGGAACAGTCATCGGCGACGCCGCATATCAGCGGCGGTGTATCGGTTGCCAATGCGGAATCCGGGCTTGCCGCGCCTAATACAGGCACGGGATATTCCAAACATTATAATAGCTGATTAGAAAACCGCGCTGCCGGTGATTGTGTCGGTGGAGTGGATCGATTCGGTTTCTTCGACGGGCGCCACTTCGTCGGGGTGGTAAGAGGTTGTGGTTTTGAAACGCAAGCCTGCCTGATAACCAGCCATATAACTCAACGCTAAAAAGATCGTGCTCAGGCTTAGCTGCTGCGAGTTGAACTGCGATGCGGTCAACTGCGCCTGAATCTGAATCAACAGATTTGAATTTAATGGCAGGTTGGCGAAAGGCTGGAGAATAAGGCCAAGCTTTTGGAGTTGGGCTTCGGTAAATTGCGAGTTGCCGGTGGTGGCATTTGCCTGCGCGGTCGTCGAGGTGCTGGCGGTGGCGTTGGCTTGCGAGGTATCGCTGGCGGTGGGCACGGCGCCGGTAGCCGCGAGATTCTGGGCTTTCAGACTCAGATCGACAGTTGTAGCATCGCTGGTGAGGGGTATGCCGAGGGTGAATGCTTCGGCTTCTTCAAGCTTGAGCACATCTTGCTGGAGGATGCCAATTTCCTGCAATTGCTGGGGCGTGAGGTTGCCGGTGATGTTGGGGTTGCTGGGGTCGGTGCCAACTTCGTTGAGAAGTGACAGCGAGGGGGTGTTAAGGCTGAGGAGGTCTTCGGTGCTGGAGGCCATGCCGAAATCGTGGACGTTACTGCTGGTGTTGGCTGGCACGTCGATATTGAGCAGCGCGTTGGCGGTGATTTCCTGGGCAAAGTCCGTTTGGGACAAAAGGCTGATAAAGGTGTTCTTGTTGAGTCCATTGGTCAACGGCGTCTGTGCATGCTGCGCTGCGATGGTGGCAGCGGCGGAAGATTGAGATGTTGTTGAAACGGTGGCGTCGACCATAAAACTCTCTCCTGCATGGTGAGAATGATTGTGTATGAGTCGTTATAGTACTGCCGACTTACATAAGGAATCCATGTGTAAATGCCTATAATGCGCGGAAACCCTAGATTTTTTAGCAGATTTCAGCGTATTAATTTGCTCTTTATGCAAATGCAAAGTCAACCATATAATGTTTTGAAGTTCGATGCTTTAAAGCTTGGAGCATGAGCGGCCGACCATCGGAAGCTGGCAGATGAAGAGAGGAAAAAGATTGTGAAATTGAACTCAAAAAGTAATGCGAGGAAGCTTCCCACGAATTTGAAATTAGTCGTGAATAATAGCCGCAGGCAAGTCGAAAACTATGTCAGGAACTGCACGCCTTGGTACATGCTGGAGGAATAGCCATTAATGCTACTTTCGCGGCTCATTATAAATAAACATAATAAACCAGCACTGTGATATGGGTTTTGCTAAAATTGTTATTTATAATAATGTCTTAAAATGGCACCAAAACTGAAACTCAAAGAAATTAAAATTTTAATCGCCGATAATGATTATAATCTCGGCATTCTGCTGACCAATGTGTTGCAGCGGATGGGATTTAAATACGTTCACTATGTGCAGGATACCGACGGCGTAAAAGCCGCCCTTAAGCGCGAGCGTAAGGATATCCTGATTACTGAATGGCAGATGAAAACCGGTGACGGGATTGAACTGACGAAGGAAATTCGTCGTTCGCCGGATGCTCCGATACAGTTTTTGCCAATTATCATGCTAACTGCGAGGGCCGAGCGGCAGGATGTTGAAGTGGCGCGCGATGCCGGGGTGACGGAATTTGTCGTAAAACCTTTCAATAGCCTGACCATTTACCGTCGCATACAGCAGGTGATCGATAATCCGCGCGGCTTTATGCTTGTGCAACAATACATAGGGCCGGACAGGCGGCGCAAGGAGGTGGAAGCGATAAAGCAGGACCGCCGCCTTGAGATGCCGGAAATTGTGAGCAATATGGCCTTGGTTGGTGCACCAGAAAAAAAACCGAAGCTGCTTCTGCCGGATTACGCCATTAAAAAACGCATCGGGCTTACCGATACTCTGGATACGATTATCACCCCGCAATTGCTAGCCGAAGCGCAGCAGGTGATTGACGATCTGAAGGATGAAGCGCTGGGGTGGATAAAGCATTATGTGCAGGAAATCGAGCAGTGTTACACGCAGCTAGTAAAGCAGCCGGACATGGGGCTGGTTGAGAAATTCAAGGGTCTGCTGCTTGATATCAAGGGTAACACGGGCACGTTCGGGTATGTCACGGCGTCGCAGCTGGCGCAGCGGCTGTATCAGTTCGTTCGGTTCGATTTTGCGATGAAAGAGACCAAACATTATGAGGTGATGCTTAAGTATTTGCAGTCGATGAAGCTGCTTCTAGGCTCGCAGGCAGGCGGTAAAATTCTTGAAAAAGAGCAGCAATTGCTGGCCGAATTAAGCGCGATGATGACCCGGTTCCAAAAAAAATCCCCGTTGGGTTCCGAGGCGTAAATTTATTGGTCGGGCAGGTTTGTACTGCTCCGCATTAACATAGGCCATATTTTCGTATTAAGTGCCCTACCAGTGCCCGATGGCCAGTGCCCTATGAAATGTCAAAAAATTATCGTACCTTCGTTTAAAAATTCTACTCGCATTTCTACTTGCTTGCCTTATTCACCTTTAATATTGGCAGTGATTTAGATGGGGTGAGCGCCATTATTTAGCAAAGATTTTGTAAATGATTGCTGACTAATAGCACCATTTTCGGGACAGAATCCTTTGAGCATGAATTGTGCAAGTAAATCGACTCCTAAACTGAAATCTTCAAACGGCATGTCTTCATCAGGATTATGGCTGATGCCATTATGCCTGACAAAAATCATACCCGAAGGAACTCCCGCATTAGCAAATACTGCTGTGTCATGACCTGCGCCACTGGGCATTGAAATGGACGGTAAATCAATTTCTTTGCTATGAGTCCTCAATTGGTGTTGCACCTCCGTACTCATTACTGCGGGCAAGCTTTTAATAGGTTGGGGAACTTCAAATTTTACATTGTAAATATCTTCGGAAATTTTGATATTGTCGGCAATAATATGCTCGCAGCGGTTCAAAGTATCCTGTGACTGGCTTCTTACTTCGATAGCAAAACGGAAATCAAATGGAATGGTGGTATGAGCTCCCGCAGCCCCCGTATTTGCTACTGGAAATGTAAATACGAGGTCCATTCCCTCCTGTTGTAGCTGAGTAAATGCCTCTTCAAGCTTAGCTAATACATGCACGGATGCCCTGACAGCATCCTTGCGCATGTGATGTGGCACTGTTCCAGTATGCCCTGCCTCGCCCACGCATTTTATTTCCCGATACCTTATATTTCCGCGTATTCCAGTTACAATGCCCACAGGAATATTTTTGTCTTTCAGCAATGGTCCTTGCTCAATATGGAGCTCAATAAAACAGGCTGTTTCATGAAGCGGAAAAAGTACCGGCTGATTTTTAAGCATATCTGGTTTAAGCCCAATATGCTCCATGTAATCTTTTAATGAGGTATTTGTATCCGCACGACGCAATTGGTGTAATTTTTCGTAAGAAATATCCCCAATAGATAGTTTTGCACCAATGGACACTTGGCCAAACCATGCTCCTTCTTCACCACGGATAATCATGGCACATAATGTTTGCGGTGGAACAATTCCTCGTTTTTTAAAGGCTGCTAAAATACTGAAAGCAGCAACAACTCCCGCAGGTCCATCATATCTTCCCCCTCGCGGAACCGAATCAACATGTGAGCCCGAAACGATAGCTGGGAGAGATGGATTTTTACCTTCCAGCACAAAATAATAATTCCCCGCCATATCCCTGAAAGTTGGAATATCAAGTTTCTTGGCTTCATTAATAAAAAAATGCGAAGCTTCCTCTTCCTCGTCAGAATAACTTGGGCGACTCATCCCATAGTCAGACGGCGTGTTAAGCCAATGCCTATCCAAAAAATTGAATAATGATTGAGCAATTTCTTTATCGAACATACTTTCTGTACCTATAAAAAGAGAGCGTGGTAGCAAACAGGGAATTTGCAATAAATAATAAACTTATGCACGTACCTTATCAACCAACACTCCTAAGTATCGGTGTATTAAACCCAACAATAAAATAAGCAAGTAACTATGAATAAACGGAATAATAGGCGTACAGTTTATAAAAAGGGCAATAATAGGGCAGTTGCTCGCAAATTTCTGTCTTATCAGTCCTGATATGCTTTGTTTTAAAGTTGTGGTGGATTGTTGGTGGGTGTTTTCAGTAAGTGCCCCACCAGTGCCCTATGATTCCCAAATTCGGCTTATTAGCTTGAGTGGCAATAGCTAAAAAACCTAGGAATTTGGCGGAGCGGAGAGGATTCGAACCTCCGATAAGTTGTTACACCTATAACGGTTTAGCAAACCGCCGCCTTCGGCCACTCGGCCACCGCTCCGCACGGAAAAACATAAACGACGCTACCTGTTTACGTGCCCTTTCAATCAGGCTAAGGCAAGCAATCAACAGATATTCCGAGGGTTTGTCAATATGTACTATGAGGAAGGAAAATTTTTCTGGAAGCAAATTCCATCAATCTATTGATTTATTAACAAAATCCGCTCCTAGAAAACAAATGTGCCCTGTTGGCTTATTCGCTGTATTTCACCGAGCATCCGTAGGACTGCGTGGAGGCGGTGGCGACGGTTTTACCGGCGGTCAACGCGTCTACGGCTTCACGCACGTAATTGCGTGCGCCTTCTAAGCTTGCAGGGTCCGGGGTAGGCTTGTTGTCGATGGCGCCCATGTAGGCGATATTGCCTTTGGCGTCGATCACGAACATGTGAGGCGTGGATTTTGCGCCGTAGGCTTTGCCGATGGTGCCTTCGGGGTCGAGGATGTAGTGGGTGGAGGCGAGGTGCTGGGCTTTGAAGAATGTCTTTGCGTCGTCATTGCTCATGCTGCCTTCGCGGTCGGCACCGCTGGAGTTAACGGTCAGCCAGACCACGCCTTTGCCAGTGGCGTAGGATTGCAGTTTCTGCATGGCCCCGCCGTCGTAGTGCTTATGCACGAACGGGCAGCCGGGGTTGTTCCACTCAAGCACGACGACTTTGCCAGCGAAGTCGGAGGGTTTTACAGTGGCGCCGTCGATGGCGGTGGCGGTGAAGTCCGGGGCAGGCTTGCCGATTTCAGCGGCGGCATGCGCGCTCATGGGTGCTAGCATGACAAGTGCGGTGAGGGCAAGTTTCAGGTAACGCATGTTAGTCTCCTTTAATGGTTTTGATGACGGTATCTTCGGTGAGGATTTGCGGCATGATAACGGGCTCTTTTCCATTCGGCGGATAGAATACGCATAGAGGGACGCCCTTGAAGCCGAAGCTGCTTAAAAATTCCGTGATGGAATCGTCGCGCTTGGTCCAGTCGGCGATCATGAGGACGACGCCGCGGTCTTTGAACTCTTTCATCGTGGCGGCCGTATACAGCGCGACGCGGGCGTTGACCTGACAGGTGATGCACCATGCGGCGGTGGCGTCGACGAAGACGGGTTTTCCCTGCTTGCGCAACTCGTCCAGTGTTGCCTTGGAATAAGGGATGCTGGTGATGCCGCCTTCGGTGTGAATGGAAAGCGGGGTGGCTTCCAAATGGCCGAACTGCGGCAGGGAAACAAGCAAGATGAGCGCATAGAGGACGAGCGACACGATAGTGTAGGTGCGGCTGCCGTCGGTGAAGAGGGATTTCATCCAGATCACAACCACGGCGAGCAACATACCCGTGAGCGCAAGCACCATGCCGCCAGCACCCGTTTGCAGCGTCAGCACCCAGAGCAGCCAGATGACGGAGGCATACATCGGGAAGGCGAGGAGTTGCTTGAATGTGTCCATCCATGCGCCGGGTTTGGGCAGGAAGCGGCGAAGCCTTGGGAGCAGGCTGATCAGCAGGAACGGCAGCGCGAGGCCTAAGCCGAGGGCTTCGAAGACCAGCAGGCCTTGCAGCGGCGGCATGGTGAGTGCCGCGCCCACGGCCGATGCCATGAACGGCGCGGTGCAGGGTGTTGCCACGGCGGTGGCGAGAACGCCGGTGAAGAAGCTGCCGCGCGCGGAAGATTCATTCACCACATCGCCGCCGACATTGCCCAGCAGCACCGGCAGGTGGAAGAGGCCCGAGAGGCTCAAACCCACCATAAACAGCAGGTAGACAAGGAACGCGACGAAGGCGGGCGACTGCATCTGGTAGCCCCAGCCGATGGATTCACCGGCGCCGCGCAGCGATAGCAGGATGCCCGCGAGGATGGTAAAGGTGATGAGGATGCCCAGCGTATAGGCGATGCCTTGCCTGACAACGTCTTCATGGCTGCTGCCTGCTTTTTTTGCGATGCTGAGCGCTTTTAGTGACAGGATGGGCAGCACGCACGGCATTAAATTCAGCACTAAACCACCAAGCAGCGCGAAGAGGAGGATGACCGGGAACCACGGTGTTTCCGCGTCGGGTAGGGTAGTCGCCTCGTCAAATACGACGTTGAAATTCTCGGTGCCGTTGACGGTGAGTATGCCGCTGATGGTTTTCTCGGGCATTTCGTCGGCGCGTTCAATGATAAGTTGGATGATATCATTCTTGAATACAAGTTCCTGCTTGCCGGCGTACTGCATCACGTTTTGTTCGCGGATGGTGAACTGGGCGTCTTTGAGGTCGCCGGGGTTTGCCTTATATGGAATGGTCAGGATGATCTGCTTGCCATCGACTTTGAAATGGCCGTGTGTTTTGGCAAGCTGGGGATGGTGCTCCGCATGGTTTGCGAATAATGGTTCAGCGGCGGTGTGTGCGCCGTTGTTACCGGCGGGGAGAGTAAGTTCCAGCATGGTGGATTCAGGCACGCAGATGTCTTTGCAGACGAGCCATTCGGCTTTGACCTTGAACGTGTAATCGCCCATGAGGGCGTTGACCGGAACGGTAATATCAACGGGCAGGAAGGCGGTGCCTTTGTAGGCGTAGGTAACGAGCGGGCCTTCGGCTAAATGCTGCGGCGCGGGCCAGTCGATGTCGCCAGCTTTGAAATCAGGGGGCAGGGTCCAGGTAAGGGTGGTGGGCATGCCAGCGTCGCCGGGGTTTTCCCAATAGGTATGCCAGCCCTCCAGCGGTTCGAGAAAAACCGCGAGGTGGAGGGGGCTAGCATTGACCACGCTGTCTTCGGAAACGAGGGTTGCCTTGGTGTGCTCAAGCTGCACGGAAGACGGTGCGGCATAGGCCGGGGTGGTGAATGCCAATAGCAGGGCAAGGAGGGCGGTAAATTTCATGGGGTGCTCAATGTTTGATTTTTTCAGCGAGTTTTTTGTCGAGGTCGGTGGCTTCGGCTTCAATTTCGATGCGGACTTCATCGGATACGCCGGGGATTAAATACCCCATGCCGAAATCGGAGCGCTTGAGGCTGGCTTTGGCGCTGAAACCGGCGGTGTACATATTAGTGACGGGATGATAACCGATTTTGTTGAAATGCACATGCAGGGTGAAGGGTTTGGTGATGCCGAGCATGGTCAGGTTGCCGCTGACATCGCCGGTATCCTTGCCGGTAACAGTGGTGCCGGTGGAGACGAAGCGGATGTCGGGGTATTTGCTCGTGGCGAAGAACATTTCGCCTTGCAAGGCGCTATCGAGCAGTTCGCTGGAGGTGCGGATGCCGGAGGGGTGTAGCGTGACTTCAAGCGCGCTCTGATCGGGGTGGTTAGGGTCGAACTGGAGCTTACCGCTGAAGGAGGTGAATTGGCCGAGCATGTCGGAGAAGCCGAGGTGGTTGACGTAAAACGCGATATGAGTATGCGATTTATCGAATTCGAAATTATCGGCGTGCGCGGTGGCTGGGATCAGCAATAGTGCGGTGAGTAGCAGTTGAATGAGACGGGGCATAAAACCTATTCCGTATAGGGGTTTGCTGACTAATTCGTGAGTTTTCGCGTAAAGGTTACATAATCCTGCAGCATGGGGTTGAGCTGTTCGGCAAAGCGTGGCATCAGATCATTGCTGGCGGTGAAGGCCTGATGGCTGTTACCAAGCGCAAACATACGGTGGAACACGTGCAGCTGGATGGATTCCAGCGGGGTTTTGAGGTGGTCCATGCCTAGAATCCCGCCGCGCATGCCGGGGGTGGCGGACATCAGCATGACGGTGCGGCCCGCGATCGGGTTGGGGTTGAAGCAGGATGTCCAGTCGATGATATTTTTCAGCGAACCGGGATAGGACCAGTTGTATTCAGGCGAGCTGATGATAATGCCGTTGACGTGTTGCGCGCGTGCGGCGAAGCTGTGCGCGGACTCGGGAAAATCGATGGTGCCGTTATAGCCCGGCATGTCGAACTCGCCGTAATCGGCGTAGTCGATTTCGACATCGGGGATGCCTCGCAAATAATTGGCGGCGTACATGGCCAGCTTGCGGTTGTGCGATTCAGGACGGTGCGATGCGGCGAAAACTAAAAATCTCATCAGCTTGCTTTCAGGAAATCGAGGAATTTGTTGAAGGCGCGGGCGCGGTGGCTCATGGAGTTTTTGGTGGCGGGGTCGATTTCCGCGAAGGTGATGTCATGGTTTTCTGGAATGAAAATCGGGTCGTAGCCGAAACCTTTGTCGCCGCGCGGTGGGAAGGTGAGCTTGCCATCGATGCGGCCTTCGAAAATATAGGTGCCAGCGAGCGCGCGCGACAACGAGTGCGGAATGCTAAGCGCGAGCACGCAGATGAAATGCGCATCGGCAGGTTTGTCGCCTAGTTCGTTTTGAATGCGCTCAAAGGCGACGGAAAAATCTTTGCCCGGGCCTGCCCAGCGGGCGGAATAAATGCCCGGGCCGCCGCCGATGGCGGGCACGACGAGGCCGGAATCATCCGACAGGGCCGGAAGTTTGGTGTGGTTGGCGGAATATTCGGATTTGAGCGCGGCATTGGCGGCAAACGTGTCGCCGGTTTCTTCCGGCTCGTCGACACCGGCGGTTGCCGCCGAGATGGCCTTGATGCCGAGCGGGGCGATGAGCGCGTTGATTTCCTTCACCTTGCCCTCATTGTGGCTGGCGATGACGAGCGGGCTGTCATGCAGCAAGGCGAGGATGGAAGGTTTTGGCGCGCTGCTCATGCGGCGATGGCTTTCAATTGTGCGGCGCAGATTTTTTTCACGCCTTTCTTGGCGAGTTTCATCAAGGCGTCGAAGTCTTTTTCGGTGACAGGATGTTCCTCGGCGGTGCACTGAATTTCGATGATCTGGCCTTTATCGGTCAGGATGAAATTAGCGTCCATCGTGGCGGTGGAATCTTCGTCGTAATCGAGGTCGAGCACGGGGGTGCCTTTGTAGATGCCGCAGGAAATAGCGGCGACCTGTCCGGTGATGGGGGATTTGCTGAGTTGCTTGCTGTCGATGAGCGACTGCACGGCGAGGGTGAGCGCAACATACGCGCCGGTGATGGAAGCGGTGCGGGTGCCGCCGTCGGCTTCAATGACGTCGCAGTCGACGGTGATCTGGCGTTCGCCGAGCGCCTTCAAATCAACGACGGCGCGCAGCGCCCTGCCGATGAGGCGCTGGATTTCCTGTGTGCGGCCGGATTGTTTGCCCTTGGCGGCTTCGCGCGGCATGCGCGAATGCGTGGAGCGCGGCAGCATGCCGTATTCGGCGGTTACCCAGCCTTTGCCGGTGTTTCGCAGGAAAGGAGGCACGCCGGATTCGATGGTGGCGGTGCAAAGCACTTTGGTGTTGCCACATTCAATCATACACGACCCTTCGGCGTTGCGGCTGATATTTGGTGTAAGTACCAGTTTGCGCAGCTCGTCGGCTTTGCGTTTGGAAGGGCGCAGGTCGGTGGTGGCTGGAAGGGCGGTGGCGGTTTTTTTCATAAGGTGGCCTTTTGGGCTTCTTCCAGTAATTTCTGGGAAGCGGTTTCTACAGTATCCTGCAATGTTTTGAGGAATTCGTCCTTACCCAAACCCGGCGGGATTGGGGGAAGGAATTCGACAATAACCTTGCCGGGATATTTAATAAACGTGTTTTTTCCCCAGAAATAGCCGGAGTTCAGGGCAACGGGGACGACAGGGACTTTTAGCTGGCTGTAAAGCGCGACTACGCCGGGATGGTAATGCGGTTCAGCGCCGGGTCTCATGCGCGTGCCTTCGGGGAAAATGACGATGGGGCGG
>JANYES010000012.1 GCA_025362975.1 Alphaproteobacteria bacterium
TATGCGATCTTTGAATATATAGAGGTGTTCTATAACAGAATCAGAACCCATTCCGCTAACGATTACCTGTCACCAGTGGAATACGAAACCATGCAAATATCCGCTTAACAATGTGTCCGGAAAACTGTTGCCATATTATACCACGTCGAACACAAACCCAAAAACAATCCACGTCTTGGTCGGTGCCAAGCTGTAGGTGTGTTTGCTACATAATACCGCATAAATGCGACCTGATTCCAAGCGCGAAGCGTGTGTTTTCGATTAGAAGTTCAACGTCACCCGACTCGTGAGCATGTGATGCATCATCTTCTGCTCCGGTGTCTCGCCTTCGTGGGGAGGACCGAGCTTTTGGTTGTCGAGGTGAACCTCGATTTCCATGCCCGGCTCCGGGATGAACTGCTCACCGTCCTTCATCGCCTTGTACTCGACCTGTTCGCTCCCTCGATTAATCTTGAGAGTGAGGTCGGTCATGGCCTTGATGAACTCATCGCAGGCCGAGAAGGCCTTCGATTGCACCTGCATCTGAAGCTCCAATAGAAGGTGATTCTCGCGCTTACCAGTGTGGTGGTAAGGTGGTAAGCCTGGACTCTTTTCGGCGGTACGCCTGAAGAGTCCAGGCAAGCGCGAGAAGAAGTAAGAAACAGTGCCATTATATATTAATTTTTGTTAATTTTCAAAAGCGCTGCTCTTTCTACGAATAATAGGTATCTTTAGAAATGCTGATATCCCGCTACGTTCAGAACAAAAGGCTTATGATGACTCAGAACCGTCACACCCGACCCTGCTTGTATGACGCCAATCGCCGTACAGCCTTGCGGCGGGGGCAGGGAGGCAGGCAGAGTAAACAGTAACTCGTAGTCATCCCCACCAGCCAGCGCAAATTCAATAGCTTGCTCCGCCGAAACGGTATTTCGAAGCGCCTCCGACAGCGGCAAATTCTCCACATGGATCACCGCGCCCACACCGGATGCCGCACAGATATGCCCCAGATCCTGCACCAGCCCATCCGATATATCCATGCACGAAGTCGCCCGATCGACCAACGACATCCCAAGCGCCATGCGCGGCTGCGGTAGCAGGTAGCGTTGAATTAGCTCCTCGCTAATTAGGGTGGCATTCCGGTGCGAGGCCCCTTCCAGCTTCCCTCCTGCGGGCGGAGAAGCAAGCAGCAGAAGACCCGCCGCCGAATCCCCAAGCGTGCCCGAAACAACAATAATATCGCCCTCGCGCGCGCCGTTACGGCGCAGCATCGTCCCTTTTTTTACCAACCCCATCGCCGTCATCGAAAGCGTCAGCGTTCCTTTGGTCGAGATCGTATCCCCACCCCCCAGATGAATCGAACACTCCTCCTGATCCTGCGCCAATCCCTCGGCAAACCGCTTCACCCAAGCCGCATCAATGCTCTTAGGCAACGCGACCGCAAGAAAATACGTCAGCGGCTTCGCTCCTTTAGCCGCTAAATCGGAAAGATTCGTCCGCATTAGCTTCCTTGCCACCAGCGCCGCATCCTCATTCCCAATAAAATGCACCCCCTCGCTCATCGCGTCTTTGGTGACGACCAGCTCATACCCCTCAGGAACGGAGATCACCGCCGCATCGTCGGTCAGCCCAAGGCTGCCGGGAAACCCTTTGGCCAGCGGTTTAAAATACTGGCCAATCAGATCAAATTCATGCATCGCTTGCGGTTACCTGCGGCGGCAGGCGGTCGGTGTATTTGCGCGCCAGTGTCGACAGCGCCGCATGCACAAAATTGACTTCGCCGTCGGCAAAGAAGCTTCGCGTGAGGCGCGCATATTCGTCGATCACGATTTTCGGCGCGATGTCCTTGGTAAAGAACATTTCAAAAATGCTGCACTGGAGAATGGCGATCAGCAGCGGGCTCATGCGCTCGCGCTTCCACTCGCCGTTGAGCACTTCTTCTAGGCGCGAATCGATTTTCGGCGCCCATTCCTCAACGCCATCGAGCAGCATCTCGACCAGCTTGTAGTTAGGCTCTACGCCCACGCCTACCTGTAGTTTTTGTTCTTCCTTGTTGCCCTCAAGCTGCTTTTTTAAAATAAGCACTTGTTTTGCAGAAGAAATTTTATCCCCACTCATCGCCAGCTTATACAGGCACTGCACCGCAGATACGCGCGCCGCCGTTTTCTTTTGCAGGGATGGGTTCGGTGCTTTTGCTTCCATTGTCTTCCTATTCGAAACTGCGTTTGAGCTCAATCATGCGTAAACATGCGGTGGCCGCGTCCTCGCCCTTGTTGCCCTTTTTCACATCGGCGCGGAACTCCGCCTGTTCCATATTCTCAACGGTGAGGATGCCATACCCGATACAGGACTGCTTGCGTACTGACAAATTCATCAGCCCGCGTGCGCTTTCGCCGCATACATAATCATAATGCGACGTCTTGCCGCGGATTACGCAGCCCAGCGCAATGAACCCATCATAAGTGGCGTTGCCAAGCGCCATGCTGATCACGCCGGGAATCTCGAACGCACCTGGCACATTGATGATTTCATGTGTTGCACCGGCCTTTTTAAGTGTTGTAAGTGCACCTTTGACCATCATTTTGGTGATATCGGGGTAAAAATCAGCAGTGACGATGAGGATATGTGGCACCAGCCTCTCCGGAGCTTGAGGTTTTCTCATATTTCGATCTTTTCGTAGCCTTTCACCGTTAAACCATAACCTTCGAGTCCGATAATGGCCCGTTTGGAGTTCGATAGCAGTATCATATCTTTCACGCCGAGGTCGAGCAGGATCTGTGCGCCGATGCCGTAATCGCGCAAATCCATCGGCGCAATCGGCTGTGTGCCTAGCTTCAGGCGCAAGCGGTCCGACACCGACGTACGAATTGGTTCGCGGATGAGCACTACGATGCCGTTATCCATCTGCCCGATCTGTTTCATCGCCGCCTGTAACACCCCGCTGCCATGTGCTTGCTTATCGCCCAGCATATCGGTCATCAAATTCAGCGAATGCATGCGCACATGTATCGACGCATTAGTATCAATTTTACCCTTTACCAGCGCGATATGCTCGGCATATTCCGTCGTGCTAGTGTAGACAATCATGCGGAATACCCCGCCGAAATCGCTTTCGAAATCGCTTTCGATCACGCGCTTGACCAGCTTTTCCGAACGCCTGCGGTAGGAAATCAAATCGGCGATGGTGGCGATTTTCAAGCCGTGTTGCTTGGCAAACGGAACCAGATCGGGAAGGCGCGCCATCGTGCCGTCGTCGTTCAGAATCTCGCAGATCACACCCGACGGGTTCAAACCCGCAAGGCGGGCAATATCCACCGCCGCTTCCGTATGCCCGGCGCGCACCAGCACGCCGCCGTCACGCGCGACGAGCGGAAACACATGCCCCGGCGTGCCGATATCGGCCGCTGTTTTCGACGGGTCGATGGCCACCTGAATCGTATGCGCCCGATCCGCCGCCGAAATGCCGGTTGTCACACCCTCGCGCGCTTCAATGGACACGGTAAACGCCGTCTGGTGGCGCGATTTATTATCGCGCGACATCAAATTCAGCTCTAACTGCTCTACGCGCTCGCGCGTCATCGTCAGGCAAATCAGCCCGCGCCCGTATTTGGCCATGAAATTGACCGTCTCGGGCGTGGAAAACTGCGCCGGGATGACAAGGTCGCCCTCGTTCTCGCGGTCCTCATCGTCGACGAGGATGAACATGCGGCCGCTGCGCGCTTCTTCGATAATGTCTTCGATGGGGGAGAGCGTGTTGTGCGGCATGGCTAGCAGTAATCCTTGGCATTTTTAAGTTCGTCCCGACATTTTTCATTTTCCGTAGCTAAATGGCAGGTGTCGATACTGTCGTTATCTACAATTCCTTCATTTTTTAAATGCGTAAACGTAATATTTGCCGGCCAGTGATTAGGACCACCCCAATCCGGTCCACCCTGCTTGGCGAGTGCGGTGGTGGAAAGAAGAAGCGGTGCAAAAAATATCCAATAGTATTTCATTAATGCAGCCGATCAGGATTTGTCTAACAACCGCGCCACGTAGCGCGCGATCATGTCGATTTCGATGTTGAGGCGGTCGCCCGGCTGGCGTTCCGAAAGCGTCGTTGCTTTCCATGTATACGGGATGATGTTGACCCACAGGCGCGCGCCCTGCACCTGGTTGACGGTAAGCGAAATCCCATCCAGCGTCACCGAACCTTTTTCCGCGACAAAGCGCGCGAGGTTTTCCGGCACTTCTATTTCCATCACGTGGCTGTCGCCCGCCTGCGTGATCGCTTTCACCGTGCCCAAGCCATCCACATGGCCCGACACCATATGCCCGTCGAGCGTATCGCCCAGTTTCAACGAGCGTTCGAGGTTCACTTTGCGGCCTTTTTCCCACTGGCCGGGGACGGTGCGGGTGATGGTTTCATCCGAGAGGCTCGCGGTGAAATAGCTTTTGCCCGAGGCGAGGAAGCCTTTGTTGATGATGGTCAGGCATGCGCCGTTACAGGAGATGGATTCGCCCTGCTGCAACATTTCCGCCTTCATGTCGGAGGCGATTTTGATGCGCAGATCGCCCTGAAACTTGGAAGTGTCGGGTTGCTCAGCTGATTCGATAGTGCCTATATGGGCGATGATGCCGGTGAACATTCCAATATACTCAAGCTGTCTGATTCAAAATTCTGTGTCTGCACTAGTTTCCAGCGCGGCAAATGCGCCAGCACCGGGTCGAAGCCAACACCTGCCGCCGCTTTGCCGTCATGTCCGATGACGATAGGCGCTCGGAACCAATAAATACGGTCAACCAGCCCGCTTTGCAAGAAGGCGGTTGATAATTCTGCGCCAGCTTCCACCAGCAGGCGGGTAATGCCCTTTTCGGCCAACTCGCGCACGGCGTCCTCCACCGGCGTATCGAATACCCAGACGGGGATATCAGCGGCGGTTTTGACCAGTTTTGAGTCCAGGGGCAGCCGCCCTTTGCGGTCAAACACGACGCGCACAGGCGAGCGGTCTTCCAGCCCCGGAAGGCGGACCGTCAGCAAGGGGTCGTCTGCCAGCACCGTGCCAATGCCAGTGGCGATGGCGTCGAACTGAGAGCGAAGCAAGTGTAAGTATTTACGGCTTTTTTCATTAGTTATCCACTGGCTGTCGCCGCCGCCGGTAGCAATTTTGCCGTCAAGAGAGGTCGCAAGCTTGAGTGCGACATAAGGGCGATGGAGATCAATCACCGAGAAGAATCCGCGATTGATCTCCAGCGCCTCCGCCTCGCCGATGCCTTCGATAACCTCAATGCCCGCTTGTTTGAGTAATACAATCCCCGCGCCTGAAATCAATGGGTTAGGGTCTTTGCAGGCAACCAAAACCGTGGTAATTCCCGCCGCTATAATGACCTCCGCACAAGGCGGTGTCTTGCCATGATGTGAACACGGCTCCAGCGTCACATATAAAGTTCCGCCCCGAGCGCCATCCGCCGCGCTTGCAATGGCCTGCGTCTCTGCATGCGGCCTGCCGCCGCGCGCGGTAATGCCTTCGCCGATGATTTTACCGTCCTTAACCAGCACCGCGCCTACGCTCGGGTTCGGCCATGTGATGCCGACATGGCGCCTCGCAAGCCCGAGTGCCTGTTGCATGAAACGCTGGTGGTTGACCGGCATGGGCTATTTCTTGGTTTCGCCGAGTTCGTCGATGATGTTTTCGAAATCCTTCGCTTCGCGGAAATCGCGATACACCGAGGCGAAGCGGATATAGGCGATGGAATCGAGTTTTTTCAGCTCGTCCATGATGGTGGTGCCGATCATCTGCGTCGGGATTTCGCTTTCGCCGATGCTTTCCAGACGCTGCGTGATGCGCGTCACCAGCTGCTCGGATTGCTCGGGCGTGACCGGGCGCTTGCGCAGCGCCAGTTGCAGCGAACGTGCCAGCTTGTCGCGGTCGAACAGGCGGCGCTCGCCGTTCTTTTTTACCACGGTGAGTTCGCGTAGCTGCACGCGCTCGAACGTCGTGAAGCGCGAGTTGCATTCCGGACAGTAACGCCTGCGGCGGATGGTAAGCCCGTCTTCACTCGGGCGGGAGTCTTTCACTTGCGTGTCGGCGTGGCCGCAGAAGGGGCATTTCATGGTAAAATCCCTATAATGGTGAATGGACGCATGGTCATCATGGCTTAGCTTTCAGTTTTTTGATTTCACGCCATTTGCCTGGAATGACTTTCAACAGCATGAAAAAAATAACCACGCACATCGCAAGGTGAATCCAGTACACAGCCGGGTTTACGGTTTCTACGACCATGAAGTGATTGATCAGGAAAAAAAGCGCCGAACCGCCGGTGCTGAGCGCTTCGTAGATACCGAACACCAGCACCACCAGATACGTGCTGAGCAGCGTGATCAGCGCATATTCCTGATATAATAGTAGATTGCGTTTGCGGTGCTTGCCTGTCATGGAGCTTATTTATCCCCGTAAATCGGAAAGGCCTTGCACAGCTCCAGCACCTGTGCGCGGACTTTCTTTTCCACGGCCGAGTTGTCGTCACCGGCGGCAAGCCCGTCCAGCACATCGCCGATCAGTTCGCCGATAGTCACGAACTCGGCAATGCCGAAGCCGCGCGTGGTACCCGCTGGGGTGCCAAGGCGGATGCCCGAAGTCACGAACGGTTTTTCCGGGTCGAACGGAATCGCGTTTTTATTGCAGGTGAGGCCGGCGCGCTCAAGGCTTTCTTCGGCCGCTTTGCCGGTGAGTTTTTTCGGACGCAAATCAACCAGCATCAGATGCGAATCGGTACCGCCGGAAACGATATCCACGCCGCGTTTGATCAGCGTTTCAGCCAGCGCACGCGCGTTGTCGACAACCGCTTTGCCATACACTTTAAACGATGGCTGCAGCGCTTCGCCGAACGCCACCGCCTTACCCGCGATCACATGCATGAGCGGACCGCCCTGCAAGCCCGGGAAGATGGCCGAGTTGAACTTCTTGCCCAGATCTTCATCGTTAGCCAGAATCAGGCCGCCGCGCGGGCCGCGCAACGTTTTATGCGTGGTCGATGTCACGACATGCGCATGGGGAATCGGGCTCGGATAGACGCCTGCGGCAACGAGACCGGCAAAATGTGCCATATCCACCATGAAATACGCACCGACCGAGTCGGCGATTTTGCGGAAACGTGCAAAATCGATGGTGCGCGGATAAGCCGAACCGCCCGCGATGATAAGTTTCGGCTTATGTTCTTTGGCCAGACGTTCGACTTCGTCGAAATCGATCTGCGAATCTTCCTTACGCACGCCGTACTGCACGGCCTTGAACCATTTGCCGGATTCGTTGACGGAAGCACCGTGTGTGAGATGGCCGCCAGCGGCTAAGCTCATACCCAGAAACGTATCGCCCGGCTGCAGGAGCGCCAAAAACACGCCTTGATTTGCCTGTGAACCGGAGTTCGGCTGCACATTTGCATAGGTGCACCCGAAGATTTTCTTCACGCGGTCGATAGCGAGCTGCTCGGCAACGTCTACGAATTCGCAGCCGCCGTAGTAGCGCTTGCCCGGATAGCCTTCAGCATATTTGTTGGTCAGCACTGTGCCCTGCGCTTGCAGCACCGCTTTGCTGACAATGTTTTCCGATGCGATCAGCTCGATCTGCGTTTGCTGGCGGTTCAGCTCTTCGCCGACGGCGGCGAAGATTTCCTTATCGGCAGTGGCGAGGTCGGTATCAAAGAATGCGTTCATGGTGGTATCCGGTTTGCGTAATGGTTGGGTCATGGATTGTCCTTAAAGTGAGGGAAAGTTCGTAGTGTCGAGGCCGCGTACCGCTTCCTGCACCGCAAAGTTGATCTGCCTTGCGTGCTTGCGCAGCGGCTCGGCGAATTCGTTAGAAGTTTCGGCAATCGCCAGCGGCATGAACGCGTCCACGCGGATTATGTCGGCTTCGCTCCAGTGGTCTTTGTTCAACACGCCCGCCGTCATCGCGGTTGCCGCAACCGGCGACAGTCGGCTATCCCATTCGGCCAGATCGTCGGGGATGAGCTTGCTGCGTTCGGTCAGCAGCTTTTCCAGCACTTCCTTGTCTTTGGCTTCGGCGCGCGTTTTGGGTTTGAGCAGATTGGCGTAATTATTGGTAAGCACCGTCATCGTGCGTTCGTGCACGGTTTTAAGTTCAGCGCGAATTTTATCCGGCAATGTATTATCCGCCGTGTGCCTCATGCGCCATTACCCTAATTTTTCAACGCGGGCCGCGTGGCGTCCGCCTTCGAATTCGGTATTCAGAAACTGCTTCACGCAATCCTTCGCCATGTCGACGCCGATCAACCGCGCGCCCATGCACACGACATTGGCGTTGTTGTGACGGCGCGACAGCTGAGCTTCCAGCCCCGTGCTTACCAGCGCTGCCCGCATATGCGTATGCCGGTTCGCCGCAATCGAAATGCCGATGCCCGAGCCGCAAATTAAAACGCCTTTGGCGTTTTTGTGTTCGAACAGCCACGCGGCGAGCTTGTTGGCATAATCCGGATAGTCGACCGACGACGCGTCGACCGGTCCCAGATCATGGACCTCAACATCAAGCGAAGACATCTCTTTGACGAGGATGCCTTTCAACTCAAACCCAGCGTGGTCGGATGCTATAGCAATTATTTGTTTCATGGCCTTCTATACTATATATAGAGGGGCTGTTGTGCCACGGGATTGTGGATAACGCAAGGTAAAAAAGCGCTAAGATAATGTCTTTGAATAATAAAAAGCGACCTTATCTATGGAGGTGAACCTCTTGTCCACACTAGTGTTTTTTAGCGTGTCATTCGTGGCCGCCGCCATCAACTCCGTCGCTATCGGCGAAACTTTCCTTACATTTCCGGTGTTTATCCTAAATGGCCTAACTGCCGCGCAGGCCAATATCATGTCCGCCACACCCTCTGGCCCGGCGTGCTCGCCAGCGGCTAAGGCTATCGCAAGGAGTTCGGGGAACAGAAGAAACTGCTGATTCCCTTCCTCGTCATCGACACCGTATTCGGCGGAGCAGGGGCGCTGCTCTTTTTATTCACGTCGGAAACCACCTTCCAGTGCAGGGTGCCGCGGCTGCTATTAGTCTCCACCTGCGTGTTCACCTTCGGCAAGCATGTCACAGCGATCATGTGCCGCCGCGCGCGTGCAAACTTCTCGCGTTGCTCCTGTAAATCGTCATCGCCATTTACGGCGGCTATTTTGACGCAGGCAGGGCATCCTTATCCTCGCCATGTTCCAGATCATGGGGCTCACCTACATCCACCAGTTGAACATACTCAAGACATTGCTCACCGGCGCTATCAACGCGGTCACCACATTAATCTTTATTTTTTTCGGCAAAGTGCTGTGGTCGCTTGCGCTCGTGATGGTATGCGGCGCGATTCTCGGCGACTATGTGGGCGCGCGTCTGGCGCTCAAAGTCTCGCCAAACATCGTCCGCACGATGGGGAGCTGCATAGGCTTCTCGATGACGGCATATTTTTTCCACCATCACACTTAAGTAAAATTTTTATTAAAATTACCATTGAGTGATTAGCAATCACGGTTATAATCACCATCACAGCAAAAAATGTTAAGAGGGTGGAAAAATCATGAGTGAACCAGTAATTTCCTCGCCGGTGTTCTCGTCATCAGTCACGCCAGTGCCCCTGCCGGGCAAAAAGTCGCATATTGTCATCCTCGGCAATGAAAAAGGCGGCTCCGGCAAAACCACGACCTGCATGCACCTCATCGTATCGCTCCTTCGCCTTGGGTTTACGGTAGGTTCCATCGATATCGATTCCCGCCAGCGTTCGCTGTCGCGCTACCTCGAAAACCGCCGCCAGACCATGCTGAAAGAAGGCGTGCCCCTGCCGCAACCGCAGCACATCGTCATCCAGCGCTCGCCGTTCAACATCGTGCAGGAAGCCGAAGAAGACGAACGCGAACGTTTCACTAAGGCGCTGTCGCGTTTAATGGTTAACAACGACTTCATCGTCGTCGACTCGCCGGGTTCCGACACGTTCTTAGCGCGCGTCGCGCACGCCTATGCCGACACCGTCATCACCCCAATCAATGACAGCTTCGTCGACTTGGACGTGCTCGCCACTGTCGATGGGCAGACGATGAAAATCATCAAGCCGTCTATCTATTCCGAAATGGTCTGGGAGCAAAAACTCCAGCGCGCCAAACGCGACGGCGGCTCCATTGAGTGGATCGTTATGCGCAACCGTCTTTCCAACATAGACGCGAAGAACAAACGCTTCATGACTCAGGTGACTACCGATTTGTCGCGACGCATCGGCTTCCGCGTGGCCCCGGGCTTCTCCGAGCGCGTGATCTTCCGCGAAATGTTCTTACAGGGCCTCACCGTGCTTGATATCATGGAAGCTGGTGGCAACACCAGCCTGTCTATGTCCCACGTCGCCGCCCGTCAGGAAGTGCGCGATTTGCTGAAAACACTGAACATCGGCCTGATCAACGACCGCATCGCTAAAGTGCGCGTCGACGAAGAAAAAGAACCGGCTGCCGCTCCCGCAGCGCCCGCCGCCGATGCGACGCAGGTGGCCCCGGTTGTCACAACCGAGCAAACCGCCCCGGTTATATCGGCTTCCGTGCCCGAAACTGCGGCTTTGCCGCCTCAGCCGACGCTCGGTTCCGGCGTTCCCGCGCAAGTAGAACCGGTGCTGTCCCGCCCCGAACCGCTCACCCGCGAGCAGATTGAGCGCGAACTGGAATCGGCCGAAATCAAACAGTCGCTCGTCGAACTCGCTTCTTAAGGGATTATTGCCGACCCGAAGACTGGATCGCGTTTTCCTGCCAGTGTGTCACATCAGTCGATGTCGCCTTTGCGTCGAAATACTCACCGTTCTTCCACGCTTTTTTAAAATCCGGCAGCGACGTTAGCAGCGCCTCTTCGTTGAGGTTGTAGGTTTCTTTCACATGCGGGACTTCAAAACCGATGGTTTCCGCCAGATGTTCCAGCACAATGCGCGAAAACGTCGCTTGCCCGCGAATGAAATGCACGTCCTGCGACATCAGTCAGTAAAGCTCCACCGCCGCCGCCTCGCGCTTATCCTTCGTCATGCGTTCATCGAGGCATTCGCTGAATTTGTGCGACATCGCCGCCCAGCGATGCTCATGGGCGTAATCCTCGCCCTTGGCATGGCCGAATTTCAGCGTGTCCACCATATCGGGATGGCTGATGGTCAACCGATTACCCTTCGTGTCCAATTCCACTGAGCCGAGCTTTAAATTGATGCCTTGCCCACCGTTATGGGTATTAAGCGTCTCACCGTCCGTATCGCGCAAATAGTGCGCTTTATAATCGAAGCTGGTGTCGTAATCGTTGCGCCGAAAACGTTTAAGGAAGCTCGGCTCCTGTCGTTTTTGGTAGCGGTTCACCGCTGGGGAAGTGCGCGAGCGTATCGAGGTTTTAGGAGACGGGATCGACCCGCTCGGAGTCAGGCGCGTAATCAGCGGCCCCTTCATGTCCTTGACCGAATTGGAGCTGTACGCCGCCGCGCTCGATTCCTCGGCCACCGGCCTGTTCTTGAAAAATTCCGAGCGATGCGCATACGGATTGATCGGCGGCATGCTTTGCTGTTTCTCCTGTAAAATTTCAACCGCTTGCGCGAGGCTTAGCGGTTTTTGCCGCCCCAGTTCCTCGGCAAATTCCACGCACACCTTCGGGTATTCCTTCGATTGTGGAATCTCCTCGCAGCGCACGATAAATTTAGCCGGGTCGATCATAGCTTCCTACTGTGCGGGGAAGGATTTACGAATCTGTTCCACCGCCGATTGCACTTTCAAGGCGAGCAACGCCTTGCCATACTCCGCCGTCGCTTCGCTCGGGTCGCCGCGCGCGCCGTTCACATCGAAATCTTTTTCCGCATAATGCTTGATGAGACCCGAGCGCACCGCGCTCGGGTCAATCGCCATCACCTCCGCCGCATCCATAAACCCCGCATGCGCCGACGCGTTTTCCACATGCAGCGTCTTCGCTATCTTCTGCTTATCCACCCATTCATCGGCCAGCCTGTCGGTGTAATAATCGCTCACCTGCAATACGCTGACACCTTGGTCTTTCCATTCCTGTGTCAATTTCTCCGCCACCTTCGCTTGCGCGTCCTGATTCCCGCCATGATCACCGATAAAACAAATATGCTTAAACCCATGCTGCTTGAAACTGCGCGCCGCATCCTCCAGCACCATCGCAAACCCTTCCTCACGCACCGAGATGGTGCCGGGGAACATCATATGCCCGCTGGCAGGCGTAATCGGCCCTTCGGGCACATAGGCCAGCACGGGTGCCGCCACCGCATTGCCAAGCGCCTTTGCAATGGCCCCGGAGGTGTAATACACGATCATGTTATGTTTGCCGATGGCAATGTGGGGCCCGTTCTGTTCCGTGCCGCCCGTCGGGATGATGACGGTGTCGGTGCCATGCAGCATGCGTTCTTTCAGCTCTGGCCACGTCAAATCTTCGAGGTAAAACGATGGGCCCGCTAATGCAGGTGACGTAATCAGCAACAGCAATGCAAAGACTGGATATTTCATAAGCCCCTTAAGTGTAAGGCAAATCTATTAAAACTCTATGAAGCGCCTAGTGCAGCGACTTGCTTCCCTGCAAGGCTTCGCGCTCATCTAGGATGCGCTTGCGGTGTTCGGAGAGGTTGACGTCGTTCGGGGCCACTTCGAACGGCTTGTCCGACACCTTGCTCAGTGGGTTGGCGAACAGCGCATTATATTTCTGGATGCCCGCCACTTCGCGACAGGTTTCGCCGCTGGCGATAAACGTAACTGTGCTCGCTTTGATACTGCCTTCGTTGACCGCATCTGTCAGCGCCACGATACGCAGCTGCGGCTCATACATTTCCACCACACGCTTTTTCTGCAACACCGGCAAATCCGCATATTCGGCGCCGACCTGCTTTTTAACGTCGGCTTTCAGCACTGAATTTTCATCCACGAACAGTCCGAACACTTCCACAGGGCTGAGCGGCTTTTCCTTGATTTCCTCACCGATGCGCATCAGGCGCTGGTGCACGGAGTTATCCATTTCCTTGTCGCCCACCAGCACATTAGCTGTCGCGCGCACGGTTTTAGCTACCAGCGTATGGCCGAAGCCGATCAGGCCGAGCCCTAAAATCATGGTCAAGCCACCGCTTAAAAACCCGGTGATGGTGCTAAGTGCTACCAAAACTCCCGTGGTGATAACCGAGGCCACCGAACTAGTCGCGATCCGTACCTTTTTCAGGCTTTCCAGCCCGTCGAGTTCTTTTTGCAGGGTTTCGATGCCGCGCCCGCCCAAAGCTTCAGGTTTAGCCACCTGTTTCAAATCTTCAATGTTCACGTCGTCGGGGGATTTGTGCAGGAGTGCCCCGATTTCATCCTTGTAGAAGCTCACCAGCTTCTTTTGCTGGACCGTGCGCTCATGGCGCGTCACGCCCGAATTCACCGCGATACACGCCGCACCTGTCGCTAGCACCGCGTACACGCCAAGCGGCGCCGACGCTGCCAGCAACCCGCCAATAATCAGGCGTTTGACCGCCACGACGTTGTCTTTCTGCAGCAGCTTATCGAAATAGGTTTCTTGCATGGCCTCAGAGTCCAGACTGGTTCAGGCCCTATTATAGCGGCGTCGGCAGTCAAGTAACGTGACAACTTTATGACAAATAAAATTAATTAAAAACAACTGCATAACTAGAGAATCGCCTGATCGCGAGACTTAGATACCTAATGATTGTGTTTCAATAACTTAGAATTTAAAAAAACGCGCCCGCGGTCCCTGAACGAGTCAAAAGTTAACATCCTGACCGTCATCAAGATTTCACAATTCAAAACTAACGAAGTTCTTAAAATCCATTAATATAGTGTTCAGCTTTGCTAGGCTACAATAAGCCTACGCTAAATGCGGCAATGTGAGGCATGCAAATGGTAGCTCGTCGCGCACGTTCCGTGCAAGAACTGATGACAGGGAAAACGCCTGAAGGCTTACCGCCTTTGACGAACGTCCGCGCCTTGCCGTTTGCCGACGAACGTCTCGACCTTGTCGATATCGCCACAGAACTCAAAACACTAAAACAAACACAAGCTGCCGGTGAAGACGCGGACGAACCCGCAGCACCTCCGGAAAATCCGCCCGATATGCCCGAGCCACCCGTATTGGACGTTCCTGCCGAAGATAAAAAAACCGGCCTACACGCTCAAGCAGATGCAAGCCGATCTGGAAACTCCGCTGAACGAAGCGCATGTCGCGGGCGCCACATCGTTGGTCACGCGTTTATTCGCCGACATCGCCAAATATGAAACGGGCGGCGAGCTGGCCAAGCGCCAGAAAGAATTCAAGCGCGAAGCCGCGCTTGTGCGCGAATTGCTTACCACCGGTATACTTAACGGCAAGCCTGACCTCGACCTGCCCGAGCGCCAGCTCCTCTGGGCCGGCGCGCTGGACTCGCTGCATGCGCAAAACAAACTCACCCGTGGCTTCCATGACGACCCGATCGTCGAAGCCGTGTCAGGCAGCCGCTTCGTCGATAGCATGACGATGGATTTCGCCCTGCAGGCCGGTATCAGCAAAGACGGCGCGCAGGCGCGCATCGTCATGGGCCCACCTGGCAGTTGGTTTTACAACGATTCGAGCCGCCACATCATCAACCTCGACCTCATCCAGTCGCTCATCCTCGGCGGCGTACGCGACGCACAGACCGGGCTTACCAGCACCAATGTCGACGACGTGTTCAACCACGAAGACGGCCATAACCGACTCTCGCTCGAATGGCCAGAAAGCATGCGCAAGCTGTACGACGAAATCGCCGTGCTGATGATTCGCGGCGGGCGCGAGGACGAAGTCATTTCCTTCCCCGACGAAAGCGACGTGGTCAAAGAGGCCCGCGCCAAAGGCCCGGATCCCGAGGGCATCGAAAAAGAAGAATACATCAAACTGCACATGCTCAACGCCGAGTTCGAAATGCGCAGGCGGCAGTTGTGGAACTCCGCCGAGGACATCTGCGTCAACACTTTCGCCGTATGGAATTCCGACCCCGAGATGGGCGGCACCCACGAAGTGCACCTTGCCGACGGCATCAACGTCGTCAGCACCATCTCCACCAGCAACGGCAAGCGCGCTATGGAATATCTCGAAGGCAAAGCCAAGCCCATCGAAAGCGATTTCAGCCATTTCTGCCATTTCGTGAACATGACGTTCTTTGTCGAAAACCACCTGACGCCCGACACGAAAGAAGGCTGGCAGGCGCTCGGCGTCGATCTCGACCGCATCGAGCAGGAAGCTATCCGCCAGGGCACGACACTCGCCGCCTTACGCGAAGTCTGCCATGCCATCGGGCAGGCGCAACCTTCGCTCATCCACGCCAACAAGCCTAAGGGTAGGGTGCCCGAAATCACCATCCCCGCGCTTGACGGGTCCGGGCCGCGCACGCTCGGTAAATCTGAAGTCGTCGATTCGAAAGAGTTGCCGAAGCGCTACAACCGCATCCGCAACGACATGATCGAAGAACTTCAGAGTTTTTGCAATTTGATGATTAAAAAAGAACTCGAAAAAGCCGCCAAAGACCTCGAAAATCAGATGAAGAACCCCAAAGGCGGCAAGGGCAAATCCTCCGGTAAAGGCCTCAAGGTCAAAGGCATGGAAGGCGACGCGCCCGCACCTGCCATACACGGCGGCAATCCCAATCAGGACCGCGGCAAGGAGCAGAAGAAAAACGGAGGCGGTGAAGCAGGCCGCAAAGCGCAGGACAAAGCAGCCGAAAAAGCCAAAACCGCTGGCACCATCCGCGAAGAAAAAATGGACGGCCGCAAACCCGGTGAAGACGACAGAACCCCATCCGAACTCGGCGAACGCAACGACAAGCCCCTCGACCCGTCTTCCGAACAAAAAGACGAATCCTACGCTCCGGGCAACATGTCCTCGGCGCGCGAAGGCTTACTTCTTGGCGACGGCAAAACCGTGCGCGAAACCGCCAGCAGCTACGGCTTCATGGAGGCGGTCGCTGAAATCACTGCGTCGCTCAAGAGCATTTCGCGCCTTACCCGCCAGACCGAAAACGCCATCAGCGACGACAATCTTTCACTCGTCCCCAAGCTCTCCGGGGGGCGCATGTTCAACCGCCCGGCGCTCAACCGCCTACAATCCAAACTCGCCTCCAACACTTTCCGCCCCGAAGACGCCGCCGTGTTCAACACGCGCGAGGAAAAAATCATCCCGTGTGAAGGCGATATCGTCATCATGGTCGACGGTTCGGGCAGCATGGGCGGCACACCGCTGGAAATCGCCATGAAAACCGCCGAGCTGATTCGCCAGTCAGGCGAGGGCGCCAATTACCGCGTTTTCGTCACCATGTGGGGCGACAACAAGGACTGGAGCAACATCGTCGCCGAGCAGAATCCCTACCTCATCGCCGAACCCGGCATGGACGCCGATCAGGTGCAGCGCCGCATGGAAACCGTGCTCAAAGGCCTCGAATCCGGCACCGAACTGGCGCCGGGCTTCCCCAATATGCTTAATCGCATCGGCGTCTCGCACCGCAAGCAGGGCGTTATGCAAGGGCGCACGCATTTCCTCATTATTAGCGATTGCGGCATCGCCGACCCTGAAGCAAGCCGCAAGAACATGGAAGCCGTGCTTAACGGCCTGCCGCAGGCGACGATGGACATCGTCCTGCTGCCAAACAGCGATTCCGGCGGGCTGCTTGACGTGGTCGCCAGCTTAAAACTCGATGACGAAAACAAGGCCCCGAAAATCATTCGCATCGACGACGTCAACGAAATTACCGCCAAGATGGTCGGCCTGTTTGAAGAACGCGCCGGCAGCCTGCCAGCCAAATCCGCGCAATCGGCTACCGGCTATCGCATGCGCGTCAACAGTATTGCCAGTGACACCAAGCCGGAAAGCTGGGGTCATGACTAATAACGCAACCCATTACACGATTTCACCAGTGGAGAATCAGCATGTCTGAGAAAAAATTTAAACGCATCAAACTCAAGGCGGAAGACCGCAACGGCGGTTCCATCAGCACCGTCGCGCGCGATGCGCAGACAGGCAGTTACGGCTTCGCCGAGCGCGGCCTACTTTCTTCACACACGCCCGAAGAGGCGGTGGGCATCATTATGCGCCGCCATCCGACACTGGCAATGATGGAAGGCTGGCAGCACATGGTCAGCAATGTCGGCGAAAATTCCGACTGCCGCGCCACGTACATCGAAGGTCCTCCGGGCATCGGTAAAACTGAAATCGGCCTCGTGCTCGCAGAAGCGATGGGCGCCGAATCCCGCCTGATTCTGTGCGAAAAAAACAAGAGCTTAGACGATTTGATCGTGCGCCCGTTGCTGCGTCCCGAAGACAAGCGTTCCGACACCCAGAAGATCCAAGACAAAATCAACGTCGGTGAAATCAGCAAACTCGGCGTGCGCAAACTCAAGATTGCCCTGTCGGCAAAAGTTCTCGGACAGGCAAACGACGCCTTTACCGAAGTTGATGGCAAAATCAAAATCGACCTCGATAAAGTGCCCGACGATAAAATCCCTGATGTCGATAAAATCATCGAAGGCCTGATCGCCAAGGAATTGCCCAAAGTCACCGGCGGCGGCCTCGGCTTCGACAACGTCGACGGCGATCTGATGCTCGCGCTCAAAGAATCGCTCGACCTCGATCAGCCCGACAAATCAAAGCGCAAGACCAAGCCGATGGTTATTATGATCGACGAATTCTCGCGCCGCGGCGACGACGGTTCGCTCCAGCATTTCTTCGAAGCCATCAGCGGCGACAAGCGTGTGGCCTCGCTCACCGACGCCAAAGGCGTGAAGCACGAAATCACCGCCCAGCAGCTCAAAGATGCTGGCACGTATTTCATCTTCTCCGCCAACATGCGCCGGGAAGATGACAAGGTGATGGACATGCCGCCCGCGCTTCAGCGCCGTTTAAAACCGATCACCATCCGCGATTACGGTGTGTCGGATTTCCGCCACAGCCTTGAACGCGCCATAATGGGCGTGCCGCTTTCCACCATCAGGATGGCAGGCAAGCAGAACCCGATCTACCATCAGCAGACCCAGACGGAAGACGGCCTGCGAGATCTCGGCCTCGACATCCGCGACTTAGGGCGCGGTGACGAAGCCAGCCCGCTGCCGGATTCGCAGATCAGCTTCATTCATAACCACGTAAAAGTTGCCAAGGGCCTGATGAAAGTCGCCGAGCTGTTCGACGAATGGCGCTCCATCGAAGACCCGAACTCGACCTATTACAAAGGCAACCCCGTCACTACTACCGACGCCGAAGCCAAAGTCAGGGCCGATGTCGTCAGCAGCAAGAAAGCTCAACTCGGGCTCGCGGCGCGCAAATATAAAGAAGACCCTCGCGGTGTACCTTCGACGCCCGACATGAGCATCGGCATCGCGCTCGATCTCGTACGTAAAAGCTGGGAAAACGCCATCCGCCCGGACGATCTCCCGCAGCTAATCCGCAAGGAAGACGAGCCGCTGGAAGAGCGCTTCGGCGACTTCCTCGTGTTCCGTATCCACGAGTTCATTAACCAGCGTTATCCCGATCCCGATAACGTCATCCGCTTGCACCTTGAAAAGCGCATGCTGGAACTCGGCGCGTTGCCCGAAGAACAGATCAATGCGGCTAAAAAGCGTTTAACCGATAAAGGCCAGGTCGTCTCCGACGTCGCGACCGAAACGCTGCCGGCCCTGCTCAACACCAACCCGCCGCTGCGCGCCAGCGAACAGGCGACCGGCTGGCGCGACGCGCTCGTCGATTTCCTGAAGCAGAAATACAAGGATACCGAGCACCACATCAATGCCGATACGCCGCCCGCTGGCGTGCTTAGCGACGTGGCCGTCGACGCGCTCCTCAAGCGCATGCCGGAAGAATTGGAACAACACGTGAAGGATTTAGGCCCTATCGCCAAGACCCTGCCGCTGATTTTCGCGCAATCGCAAGAGGACGAGCACACCAAAAAAGTAACAAAGCGCGTCGGCATCGGCGAGATGCAGGCATTCGACCTCATCATGATGCACTCGCGCGAAATGAAGGATGCGATCGCGCAGGGCAATGAAGTGACGGGCGCGCTCCCCGGCCCGGATGCCAAGCGCGTGATCATGACCCTCGCCCTGCCGGGCGCCATGGATAAAGTCGGCGATCACCTTTTCATGGCAGGATACAGCAAGCATGTCGCCACCAAGAAGGGCAGCGACCATGAAGAGTTCTACATGATGGAAAATAAATCGCCGTCAGGCCTTGCTATCACCACGCTTCGCACCGAAGAACGCGAAGACGGCGACGCTGAAGTCTTGCAGGTCATCAAGCACACCAACAAAAAAACTGGCAACAGCACCATGCTGATCGTCGGCGACCATGCGCTCGGTGGCGACCCGAAGGAAGACCACAAGCTGCGTAGCCGCCTCAAAGCCGCCAACATCACCTATGTGGCGCGCAGCGACGAGAACGCCCGCAACGCGGTAGAAAGCAAAATCGAAATGCTGGCCACCCTCGGCAAGCAGGAACTCGGCAACTCCCCACAGGCCGACCAGCTCGATTTGAAACTGTTGCTCAGCCGCACCTTCCGCCACCGCAATCCCGTGGTGCCGGAGTTGATCGAAAAGGCCGCCGCATTCCACGGTAAAGCCCCCGGCGAACTTTTCATCGAACAGGATGTTATCCCCGGAAAAACCATTGCCGATCTGTTGCTGGAACCCGAGCTGACCATCACCAAATGGCCCGTCGTGCTTCGCGATAAGATGTTAGAGACCGTTGAATGCGGCAGCCACGCAGCCGCCGCCGGAGCCGCGAAACCCAATGCCCAGCACACGAAATAAGGAGTACTTGTCATGGATAATAAGCAAGCCAAACAGAAGTTCGAAGAAATCGCCGCCCATTTGCTGCCGGAAGCTGCGCGCCAGAAAGCGTATAACCGTCCGCTGCAAAACGTCAACCTTATCGATGTCTACGGTGTGGCCACCGGCTGGGAAACTGAAGAGCTGGCGAGTGCTCGCAACGTCGAAACCGCAACGACGTCCGAGCAGGTCGAGGCCGCGCTTAAAAGCCGCGACCACGACAGCCTGCTCATTCGTAAAAGTGCGAAGCTCACACTGGAATTGCTGGTGCAGAAACTTCGCCTGTGTACCGTTCCCAAGCACATCTTCCTTGAACAATAGCCCGATGAGCAAAGGCGGGCGCCATGTCATCTCTTCTATTGGATAATATTTTCCGCTCGCTGCGGAACACGATCGACGAGGACGATTTTTCGTCGTTGCGCGCTGGGCTTCGCAACGCTGTGCGTTATCCGGGGTTTGACATCAATGCCCCGATCCCCGGCAATCCGATGGGCATGAATCTGCTGCATTATGCGGTGGCTAATGTCGGCACCGGTCAAATCCAGAAATATCTGATCAACGACATGAAGATGGATCCGAACGCGCGCAACGCCACCGGCGGTACGCTGATGCATAGCTTCGCCACGGGCTCCATCGGCAACCGCTCAAGCGCCAGCGCAACCTTCGAATGGCTGGAATCGCTGGGCTTAAACTGCATCGAAAAAGACGATCTCGGCCGCACTCCCATCGCGCTTGCGTCTAACCATACCCAGCCCGGCAATGCCGTACGCGCACGTTACGAATCCTCGCTGGATTTCATCGAAATCCTTAAAGAAGAAAATTTCCCCATGCATGCGCTGCTGGAGCGTGACGGTAAGCCCGGCGTGTCGTTGATCCGCCTCGCCGAAGTCGGCCTGTTGCCCACCCTCGCCAAGCCTGAATACTGGGAAGGCCGCATCGACGATCTGCATAAAGTCATCGCCGCCCTGCCGGTTAAATACCACAATGAAGTCGACGTCACGCATTGGCGCACTGCTCTCCTCGACAAAGCCCCCAACGAAGAACCCAGCGCCGTCAAGCGCTACGTCCGCCCGAAGAAAGATTCCTCTGCCGACAAAAAGACCGGCAGGAGCTGACAATGGCAGACATCGAAGAAATCACCAATAACCTCTATCTCGGCGCCGATCCTTATACAAAAAACGGCCACGGCAAAACCGTGCTCGAAGCCTGCCCGGATTTTAGAATCCAGTGGGACGGACACGTCGCATACTTGCAAAACCAACTGACCGGCGCGCTAAAAAAACCTGCCACCCTGAAAAACCACCTCATCGAAAACAGTGAATTCACGCCACTCACACAACAATATGTGGTTGCGCGCATCCTGCCTGATGTGTTCCGGCCCGATTGCTGGCAGGGCAAAGAAAAACAGGCGATCGAACTCTACGACCAACTCCTCGACGCCGCGCCGAGGGCGCAAAAAGCAAAAATCATCAACAGCATCGACGTCACGTCCTTGCGCGAAAAACTCCTGCCCGAGCCCGAAGACATGAACTCCGCCGTCAAACGCTACGTGCGCTCGCCCAAACCCGGCAAGAGCGCGGGGAGGGCCGATGGTTGACCCCTCATCGCCCCAGATCAAGCTGCTCAAAGCCATTGCCGAACGCAGGCTTGCCGATATACGCGACGCCATAGAGCTGGGTGCTTCGCTAGACTATCACTACACCAACGAAGAAATCCGCACCCAGTATTGCAGCGAAAAGGCTGGCGACATGACGCCGTTCTACATGGCGATCATATGGGCCATGCCGCAGGTCGCGGACTATCTCCTGTTGCAAGGCGCCAATCCCGCCGAGCGGTGTCAGGATAACACCGTTTCGCCCGTGCATCAGGCCCTCAAATACGACACGATGGCGGATTTACTGCGCATCATGCTCCAGCAGCCAGCAACCCACACTCTCCAGCTAAAAAATGGCAATTATCCTCTTGATACCGCCATCGCGACCCAATCGATCGTCGGTCTGCAAACATTGCTTGAAGCGGGCGTCTCACCCAACGTGTTCAATCAGAAAAATGTCCCGCCGCTGTGGGCATTGAGTCTAAGCACCTACAGCTCGATGGACCTGCCCGTGCGCAAGCAAATGGCCAATATTATGCTGGCCGCCGGCGCCGATATGCGCCTGACCCACGACGGCGTCAGCATCCTCGATTACAATCGCGGCAATCTCGCCGCCTATTACTGGCAGCATCAGGAAGCTCTGCGCGACGAACTCAAAAAGACGTCCAGCCCCTTAAAAACTTCCGATTACGTGCAAGACGGCAAGCCGACCTCAACGCTGCTAAAAACTTGCGGTGCCGGACTGCTGCCGCATCTGTTTTTGCCTCAGCACTGGCAGGGAAAAGAGGCCGAAGCGGTTGAATTCTGTAACGCGCTGGGCGAGCATCTCCCGCCCTATTTCAAGCCCGAATTTGCCTATGTTGACATGTCGCGACTGCACAGCGAAGCGGTAGATCGCAACGAAACCGAAAGCGCCATCACGCGCTACGTTCGCCCTTCCGCGCACGCGTACGGCAGGAGGGATTAATGCCAACCGCAAACCCTCAAATGAAACTGCTTATCGCCGTGTATAACAACGATCTCGACGCCGTTAAAAATGCGATCAACGAAGGCGCCCAACTCGAGTACCGCTACAATCAGCAGCAGATTAGCACCTGCAATTACATGCTGGAGATGGACGATGTCACGCCCCTGATGTTTGCCCTCAACACAAGTGATGACACTATTCCTGAATACCTAATATCGCAGAATGCCGATCCCGCTGCGCGGTGCCACAAAGGTTATCGCACGCCGCTGCACAGCGCTATGATCTACAGATTAAACCCTGCAATACTGCAAACCATGCTTGAACGGGCCCAAACGCTCGATCTGCGACTCGAAAACGGCGATTACCTACTTGACAGCGCCATCGACCACAGACATCTGGCCGGAATAGAACTTTTATTAAAAGCTGGTACATCACCCAACCAGTTTAATCCGGAAAAAGAACCACCACTTTATAGATTAAGCTGCAAATCCCGGCGGGCTGAAGATGCTATCACGCGCGAGAAAATTGCCCGGCTCCTGCTCGATCACGGCGCAGACATGCGCATTGTTAGCAAACACGGCAATGACATCCAGCATTGCAGCGACGGCAATCTCGGTGATTATTATGCCAAGTATTATGAAATGCTCACGCGCTCGCTTGCCAGCTCCCACAAGCTTCCACCGCTGGCGCTAGACGGCCAGCCAACTCCTGAGCTGTTGCAGATTTGTGGTGCAGGGCTGCTTCCGCACATCTTCACACAAGAACGCTGGCATGGCAGGGAAGACGAAGCCTGCGAACGCTACGACCAGCTCAACAAGCTTCTGCCGCCCTACTATAAACCGCATCTTGCCGCCGAAGTCGACATGTCGGCGCTGCACAGCGACGCCGTGGAAAATCATAAGGAAGAAAGCGCCGTCAAGCGCTACGTGCGCCCGCGTTCCGACCCCCGCAAAGGCATCACATGAGCGCGCAAAACGATTTACTCAAAGCCATCCAGAGCGGCACGCTTGCCGACGTGCAAGCAGCGGTAGCCAACGGTGCAGAGCTTGAACACCACTACCGCCTTGCCGCCGTCGGCACGCCGCCAGTGCAATATCCCGACGCCACCGCGCTGATGCTCGCCATCAAAGCGGAGCGTCCGCATTTTGCGCTCGAATTGCTTAGGCTAGGCGCCGATCCGATGACGCCTCATAAGAATGCAAGCCGGCCGTTTCTGGCCGCCGCTGCGCTCGGCATGGACGATGTCGTCCGCAAAATAGCCGAGCGCGACCCGACAGGTGAGGCAAGCCATTTAGCGCTTTCATCCGCCCTTTCGAACCGCAGGATGGGCACGGCCAAACTACTGCTGGAAATGGGCGCGCCGGTCAATATTTTGGGCTATTCCCCCATGCAACACGTGCCCGTGGACAGGGAAGACGATAGGCCATACCGCCAATTGATGTTCGACAGCGGCGTCGATATTTCCAACCGCCTCGAATTAGCCGCGTTGCAACGTGCGATCCAGCTTAAATGTGCGCAGCAAAAACTTGAAGTGCAGAAAAAAATCAAAGCCGCCAAACAAGCCGCCGCATGGAGCGAACCGCTGGTCGAAAACGGCAAACCGACAGTCATGTTAAATCACCTGCTTGGGCTCGACATGCTCAAGCAGGTCTTCATGCCCAAGCTTTGGGAAGGGCGCGAAAGCGACGCCGTGGCGTTGTTCCGCAGCGTGTCCGCCGCCGTCAACGGCTATTACCGGCCCAACATCGAAGAAATCGATATGTCGGCTTTCCACAGCGCCGCCATCAGCGGCGCGCCGGAAGAAAAATCCGCCGTCGAACGTTTCGTGCGCTGCCGTAAATCCGGCAAGGAATCGCCGAAGGAAGGCATAGTGCTATGACCAAAACCGCACAGGAACGTTTAAGAGACGGCGCCCTCGGCAACGACATCCCGATGATGCAGCAAGCAGTCAAAGATGGTGCTAAAATCGATGCACTCTACCCGGAAACCAGCTTCGCCAGCGGTAGAGCCGTCCGAAAAAACAGCACCGCTCTTTACCTTGCGTTGCTGGGAAAACAGTTGGACGCAGCGAAATGGCTGATCGAACAGGGCGCAAACCCGAACGCGGTGTGCGAAAGCCTCAGCTGCCCGCTACATGTGGCCTGCAAAGAAGACGATGTCGAAATCGTCAAAAAAATGATCGAAAAAAATCCCGCCCTGAATCTCGATATGGATATCAACGGCATCACGCCGGTCGATTGCGCCATCGGTTTTGGCCATGTGGCGACGCTCAGAGTGCTGCTCGAATCCGGAGCCTCCCCCAACCGCAGCGATCCGCCACCGCTCTATGCCCTCGATTCGGAAGACCCCAACGCGTCCGATATGACTAAATTACTATTGTATCACGGCGCTAATATCCATGCAAAAAACTCAAGAGACGAGCCATACCATTACCAAGTAGAGACATTGACGAAATCCCGCATTGCCCAACACCGCAGCGAACTGAACGACGACCTCGCCTGCGCGCCCGGACAGGGCATGCCGCTACAGGATTTGATCGGAAACGGCCAGCCGACATGGCTGTTCAACGCCATCCTCGGCGACAACCGACTGCGCGAGATATTTTCAGCCCAGCGCTGGGAGCGCATGGAAGCCGAGGCAGTTACCTTGCGCGCCGATATCGATCTGCTGACGCCTGAATATTACCGCTCGCAACTGGCCATCGACATGTCCGCGCTCAGCGAAAAAGCATTAAGCAAACAGGAAAAAAAATCCGCCGTCGACCGTTATGTGCGCAAACCCACCGGCGAGGTAAAGCGATGACCGCCACCGCACGCACCCAATTGCTCGAAGGCATTATGGCCGGTAATTTTGACATGGTGCAAAGCGCCGTCAAAGCTGGTGCCGACGTCAATGAGCGCTACGGCAACGTGCGCGTCGCTACCAAGCTGTACAAAGACGGCACACCGCTTTACTTCGCCCTTGAAAATGGCTGGACCGACATCGCCCGATACTTAATCGCCGAAAACGCCGACGCGCTTGCCATCATCAACGGCAACACCACGCCACTGCACACCGCCGCCCAGCACGGCGTCACTGATATCATCACCGACCTCGCCGAAAAAAGCGTTAACCTCGACTACATCGTGCCCGGAACCGACACCGGCACCGCGCTGCACGTCGCTGCCCACAAACATGATTACTGCACCGTCAAAACCCTGCTCGAATGTGGCGCCTCGCCCAATATCGGCCATCCGCCGGTGATGTTCCATATGGACGTGGATAGCAAAAGCATCGCCATCGCCACCGAACTGCTCGCCTCCGGCGCCAACCTTATGGCCACCGACCTCAACGGCAGAAGCTACCTCGATTCAGCACCTTCAAAACTGCGCCGCCTGTGCGAAGGCCACCTCATCAACATCGAAAACCGCTTAAGCGCCACCGCCACCAGCGGCATGCCCATCCGCGAAATGGTCGTCGGCGGTAAACCCACCACGCTGCTCAACCACATGTTCGGCGCGGGCAAGCTCAACGAACTCTTTTCGCAGCAACGATGGGACGGCCGCGAACGCGGCGCCATCAAGCTTTATCAGGAAATATCCGCCGCCGTGCCGCCCTATTACCGCCCCGCCTTCAACGCTATAGATATGTCCGCCATCCACGACCGCGCCATCAGCCAGCCGCTCGACGTCTCTGCGGTCGAACGCTACACACGCCCGAGCTTGCCTTCCAAAAATAAGGGAGGCATCGGATGATCAGCAAAAATAACCTCACCCCACAGCAAGAACTCGTCAAAGCCATTCACGAGCACCGCTTTGGCAATGTCAAAGCCGCCATCGCGCACGGCGCCGATCCGAACGCTAACGACATTTGCTACGTCTCCGACCGCGACGGCAACACCTACAACCACGCCACGCCGTTGCTTATAGCCATCGAAGCTGGCTCGCCAGAAATAGCCCAGTGGCTGGTAAACGAGCACAATGCCGACCCGGTCGCGCTCATCGATTATCGCACCACCCCGCTGCATCAAGCCGTGCAATATAATTATAGCCAGCTCATCGGAGACATGGCCGGTAAAAAAATCGATCTCGATTTCGAAATCGACGGCGGCGAGACGCCGCTGCTGCGCGCTATCAGTTCCTCGCGCCTGACCGGTATGCGCCAGCTGCTCTCGCTCGGCGCGTCGCCCAACGCCGGCAGCACCGTTCTGCCCTTGTTCAGCTTGAATGAAAACAGCAATGCCGGAGCTTATGCCAAGGCGTTGATTGAAGCCGGCGCCGACATGCACGCGCGCCAGCGTAACGGCATCAGTTTTTACAATGCAGCCTACATCGACATTCAGAATATTATCGACGAAAAACGTAACGACGTGGATGCGTTCCTGCGCGCTCAGCCCGGCTCCGGTATGCCGCGCGAGCGGCTGATCGGCGACGACGGCGCGCTCAAACCGGCGATGTACCAGATTTTAAGTGCCAAGCGCCTGCCGCAGTTGTTTTCCGCGCAGCGCTGGCAGGGCAAGGAGGTTCAGGCCATTGAACTGTTCGAAACCCTGTCCCCCCTGGTGCCGCCATATTACCGCCCGATGCTCGATAGTCTTGACCTCACCGATTTGCACGAAAAAGCTATCGCCCATCAACCGCTCGCGGAATCGGCCGTCGTGCGCTACACGCGCCGCCAAGTCCCAAAAGGCAGGCAACCATGACCGCGCAACAGTATTTATTCGACGCCATCCGTGAAAGCAGCCTGCGCAAGACGAAAGTTGCCATTGCCGCCGGCTCGGACATTTTAACGCGCGCGCCGGACGGCCAGTTGCGCAATAAAAACGACTACCCGCTCATAACCGAAACCCGCCCCAAAATCGCTCTACGCACGGAAGAAGGCCTCGCTAAATTGCTCGAAGGCCCCATCATCGAACACGCGTTGTTCAAACCCGGCGGCGACTCCACCGCGCTACTGCAATACCTCTTCATCAATGACAAGCTGAAGGAGATTTTCAAGCCCGCGAACTGGCAGGACAGGGAAGACGAAGCCACGCAACTCTACACCAGAATTGGCGTCGCTGTTCCAGAGGAATTCACTAAATCCTACGCATCGCCGGATTTATCCTCCTTACGCGAAACCTCGCTCAGCGACTCCTCCCGGGAAAAACCCGCCGTCCACCGCTATGTCCGCAATCGCCCGGTTAAAGGCGAAGAAAGGTTGCTCACATGAGCGATCAGGACACGCTGCTCGAAGCTATTTATGAAGGCGATCTTCCGCGCATCAAAATGGCCGTCATTCACGGCGCGCAACTCAATTACGTGTATCGCAACGCGAGTTTAACGGACGTCAATTTCAAAAACGTGACGCCTTTGGTCGCGGCGATCGGCAATTACAAACAGACGATTGCGCTGTGGATGCTTGAAAACGGCGCCGAATTCCGCGAAAGCTTCATGCTCGATGACGCGAATTACCAAACCAACACGTTGGTAGAAGCCGCACGCTACGGCATGCCAGATGTCATACGCTGGCTGCTTGAGCACGAAATACATCCGGACGCGAAGACCTCCTCCGGCGAAACCGCGCTCACGGCCGCTTTGAACGCGGACAGCATCAACACGTTTAGTGCGCTGCTCGATGGTGGCGCATCGCCAAATAGCCCCAATCCCCCCAACTCCCCCATCTTTGAAATGACCTACGGCAGCGTGGACGAGCTTATCAAAAACTACTGGAACCCGCTGGTCAACGCAGGCGCGGATGTCACGCTGTATAAAACGAACCGCGCGGATGATAAACTCAAGGAAAAATGCGAAAAACAGATCGCAAAAATCCATGCGAAACTTTCCTGCTTGCCCGGCGCGGGCGCGCCGCGCTTCACGCTGGTCGAAGATGGCCGCCCGACCAAAGACCCGCTGCATATTCTCGGCGCTGGCGAACTGCCTGAGCTGTTTTCTAATCACCGCTGGCAAGGCAAAGAAAAGCAGGGCATCGAATGTTATGAAAGCATTAAAGATGTTCTGCCCGAGTATTTCAAAATCGCCCATCCGCTCGACTTATCCGCGCTGCGCGAGCAATCGCTGCACCATCTCGAAGAGACATCCGCCGTTAAACGCTACGTGCGCCCGCGCGGGCCGGAAAGCAGGCAGCCATGAGCGCCGCGTCACAAAATATCCTCCTGCGCGCCATGCTGCGCAACAAGCGCGACCTGTTCGAAGAGGCGGTCGCTGATCACGCCGACGTCAACTTCATCTACGACTCCGTGCAGATCGGTAACGATAATCACCGCGATATCACGGCGCTGCGCATCGCCATCGAACAGCGCAACACAATCCTCGCTGAACGTCTGATCGAACTTGGCGCCGACCCGCACGCATTGATGTATAACCGCTCCTCGTTGACCCAGGCGGTAGAAAAAAACATGCAGGCGCTGATCAACAAAATCGCTGATAAAGGCATCGACCTCGATGTGCCCAACGCGCATGGCAACCGCGCGCTTGAAATTGCTATCTTCAATTCCAATAAGGAAATGTTCGAGCTGCTATTGGAGCGGGGTGCTTCGGTCAACCCCAAGGGCGGCCTGCCGCCGTTGGCGCAGATCGAATCGTACTCGCCCTACATTCAAAAACTAATTGACCGCGGCGCCGACACCCAGCCGAAGGACAATTCCGGCCTGCGCATTGCGCTCCATGAAGCCACCTGCCCGGTCGTGCAGCGCACGAATCAAACCATCACCGAGTTGCTGCGCGGCTACATAAACGACCCCACTCTGGAAGCCGCCCTCATCGACAAAAACCAGCCGACAATCCTGCTCAACCAGATCCTGTCGCTGCACCGGCTTGAAGAAGTCTTCACCCGCTATATCTGGAAAGGCCACGAGCGCGACGCGCTAGAATTTTTTGATACCATTGCTAAAACCGTGCCCCCGCATTATCGCGATTCGCTCAGCGAAATCGATATGTCGGCGCTGCGCGAAGGCGCGCTCAGCAGCCCACAAAGCGAATCTGCCGTTGAACGCTTTACCAAGCGACAGTCACGCACGCCGGGAGGCAGGCTCTCATGAACCCGCAGGAAAGACTCCAGAAAGCTATCATCAGCGGCGATCAGCAAGAATTCGAACAAGCCATCGCGCTGAAAGCCGATGTCAACTACTTGTATCCACGAATCAGCGGCACGCGTATGGGCGACTTAGTCAATATCCATCCGCTGCATCTGGCGATTGTCTGCCGCAAGCCTGAACTTGCCGAACGCCTCGTTGAACTCGGCGCCAATCCCAGCAATCATTTTAACGGTTGCTCAGCCGTCAACGTCGCGATCGAATACCGCATGCTACCGCTCATCCGCGCCATGCATAAAGCAGGTGCCAACCTCGACCAGATGGACGATTTCAACTTCTGCCCGCTCACCGTAGCGATCAACTATGGGGACTCGGAAATGTTCGACCTGCTGTTGGAACTCGGCGCCTCGATCAATCCTGCGGATACCGATATGTCGCCGCTTGAGAAACTCAATCACGAAACACTTCCCTTCACTCGCCGGCTGCTAGACAAAGGTGCCGACACGCAACCGCGCGATAGTCGTGGCACGATCAGGCCGCTAAACAGTGAAGTACAAAAAGTCATCACTGAAAGCCGCGCCGTTCTCAGTCAGATGTTTGACGAAATGCCGGAAAAAGGCGTAAACGAAACCCTCTTCGTCGATCACGGCAAACCCCCTGCGCGTTTGCTGCTCATCCTCGGCCAGCACCGCCTGCCGGAGCTGTTCGCCCCTAAGCAATGGAAGGGCAATGAGCGCGAAGCCGCCCAATTCTTCAAACAGATCAAAGCCGCCACGCCCGCGCATTACCGCCAGCAGCTCGCGCAGATCGACCTGTCCGCCCTCAACGAAACGGCGCTGGGTAATCCCGGCACTTCCGCCGTCGAACGCTTCAAGCGCTCGAAGAAAATTGCAAGGGAGTTAGGCTCATGAACGATCAGGAGAAACTCCTCTGGGCCATCATTCGCAAAAACCCCGCCGACGTGCAAGCAGCACTTCTGGCCGGTGCCGATCCGCAGTTCCATTACCCCATCGTGGAGTTTGTCGGTGAGAACGTTACGCCGCTTTACATCGCCGTCAGCAGGTCCAGCGACGAAATCGCAGACATCTTCCTGCCGAAAAAAATAGACGCCCCGATGGAAGTGTTCGGCGACCCCGCCCGCCCCAACTTCGTCGGCAACACCATCTTCCACGAGGCGGCGGTCAAAGGACGCACCTATATTATCAAAAAACTGGTCGAAGCCGGTGCGGATATCCACACCTCCGTGCATGGCGGTGAAACGGCACTGCACTGGGCAGTCATGACCGATAGAATCGACAGCGCCAATACCCTGCTCGAACTTGGTGCCGACCCGAACGCAGGAAAACCCGGCATGTTCGGGCTAATCAAAAATAACGAACACCACGACGAATTAGCCCAAACCCTGATCGACGCGGGCATCGACGTGAAAGCAAAGGACGCCAAAGGCCGCGCCTCGACCGATTTCAACATGCCGATGCACCGCGCCGCGAGCCAGCACCTGCGCGAACTCGCCGACAAGCTGGGCCGCATCGGCAACGACATGCCACAGCAAGTACTCGTTGAAAACGGTAAACCCACCATCCTGCTCAACCACATCCTCGGTGCTCACCGCTTGAACGATGTCTTCAAACTCGGCCGCTGGAAAGGCCGCGAACAAGAGGCGTTCGACACCTACGACGCCATCAAAAACGCCGTCACCGCGCATTACCGCGCCGATATGCGCGCCGTCGATATGTCGGCGCTTGCCGAAAGCACACTCGGATCGCCGAAAAAATCCGCTGTCGAACGTTTCACGCGCTCCGCTAAATCGCGCGCCGATAAACCCTACGATGGGGGAATCGGCTGATGCACCCACAACAGAAACTCCTCAACGCCATAGCGACCCACGACCTGCCCCTCGCCAAAGCCGCCGTGGCCGACGGTGCCGATCTCGAATACCACTATCCCGACGTCAATTTCAGCGATGATTTATTCGGCAATTTCTACTTCAACCAGACCGCGCTCTCGCTCGCCATCGCTACGCATAGCGAGAAAATCGCCGTCTACCTCGCGTCGCACATGCCAGATAGCATCCACAATTTGCAGACCTTTGAGAATGATACATACCTCCACCTCGCTGCCCAATACGGCATGGTGGAGTTGATCTTGCATATTGCCAAAGCGGGCGGCAACCTCGACATCGCGCTGGCGGATTATGAAGCTCCGCTTGACCGCGCGCTTTCCAACAACCAGCCCGCCGCTTTCATCGCGCTGCTGGAGCAGGGCGCATCGCCGCACAAGGCGCGCAACATTCTTTTGCTTGGCATTACGTCCGAGCTTCGCAACTGGGACGAATGCCTGCAATCGCTGTTCGACCACGGTGAGCATATCCGCGCCGCTGGCCCAAACGGCTTGCAGCTCAATCGGCTTGAACATAAACCAAAAGAAATGTGCCTCCAGTATTTACGTGATGTCGACAAGCTGATGGAATGCAAGGAAGGCGAAGGCGCCGACCATTTCAAGCTGCTGGAAAACGGCCGTGCCGCTAAAAAGCTCAACCACATTCTTGGCGCCGATAAACTGCCCGATTTATTCTCCCTCAAGCGCTGGCAGGGCAGGGAACAAGAAGCCCTCGATCTGTACAAAGCCATCGAACCCGCCATCGACCCCTATTACCGCTCGCAATACGACATGCTCGATATGTCCGCCATACGCTAGCACGCCCTCGGCGTTCCCAAAGACACCTCCGCCGTGGAGCGCTACACGCGCAAACCCGGAAGGCAGGAAGGCAGGCAATCATGAAACACGCCGTGGAAGCCAGCACCGTCGTGCGCTACCGGCGCAGACGCGAACCGAACGCACCGAAGGATAAATCCTGATGATGCCGGAAAACGATAACCCGCTGGTCAATGCCATCGTCGCCAACGATTTGCCCGGCGTCAAACGCGCCGTCGCGAACGGTGCCGATCTCAACGTCAGGTACGAGCTCGTCCTGCTCGGCTGCAGCAGCAGCAAGAACGTCTATGCCCGCGGCCTGCCGCTGGAAATCGCCATCACCGCCGAGCGCGACGACATCGGCGCCTATCTCGTCGGCTTTATTAAAACCACCAACGCTCTCGCCGATATCCTCCAGACCGCCGCCACCCGCGAGGTGCCGCACACCATCGAAGCCCTCGTACGCGCCGGTTACGACGGCGAGCCGCAAACCTGCGCCGTCGAACGTTTCACGCGCAAAAACATGGCTATTAAACCAGAGGGCAGGGTTTGATGTCAGCGCAAGACGATCTCATCGAGGCGGTCAAAGCGAAAAACACAAGCGGCGTGAAAAAAGCGTTCACGTCAGACGCCGACGCGAATTACGCCCACTCCTTTGCCGGCATCCGCTATGAAACCTATGACGACGGCCGCTCCAACATCCGCGCGCTTGATCTATCTGGCCTTCGCGCTGATGCGCTCAACACCAAATCCGAACCCGCTGCCTTCGAATGTTTCCGGCGCTTCGCCTCCCATCACTGGGAAGGCAGGGAGCCTGCCGCCGTCTCCCTCTTTGAAGACCTCATCGCCGCCATGTCCGTGCGCGTCAAGCACATCGCTCTTGCCGATATCGACATGTCCGCCCTGCGCAGCGCTGCTGCCGCCGTGAAACCGACTGAAAAAAGCGTCGTCGAGCGTTACAAGCGACAGGACACGGAGCGCAGCCGATGACCGATTTCATGATAAGCGACAACACCTCGCTGATGCACCAGATGATCCGCACCGGCAACCTTGCCGGAGTCAAAGAATGCCTCAATCGAGGCGTCGATTTCCGCCAGCGTTGCATCACGCGCGACTTCGCAGGTTACCTGCCGCTGCACCTCGCCGCCCGGATGGAAGCGTCCACCACAATGCAGCCGATCATAGACGCATTGCTCAAAGCCGGTGCTGGCATCGACGATAAAGGCTGCGAAGACGGCAAAACCGCCGTCATGACCGCCGCGCAATTCGAGAAGTGGCGCAGCTTCGAGCGGCTGCTCAACGCGGGCGCAAATCCTTACGAGCAAAACAAAGCCGGTCTGGACCTGCTGCATGTCCTTGTCTACGGCCATCAAAACTACAAAACAGCCGCCGCCACCGCCTATTTTAATTATGCTAATAATCTGAAAAAAGCAGTGCACCAGAAACATTTCGAACCCGCCGAATTGCGCCGGACCCTGATCGGTGACGACGGTGCTGCCACCGGCATGGCCAAAGCTTACACCTACGCCCACGCCCTGCCGGAAATCTTCGCTTTGCATCACTGGAAAGGCAAGGAGGCGCAAGCCACCGAACTATTCGCAAACCTTATTGCCGCCATGCCCGCGAGCGTAAAGAAGATAGCACTTGCCGATGTCGATATGTCTGTCCTGCACAGCGCCGCCGTCGCCGGTGATACTAACGAAAAAAGCGCCGTCGAACGATACAATCGCAACAAAGACTCCAAAGGAAACCTGCGATGAACCCAGATTTACGCGACAACACCGAAATTCTTTACCAGATGCTCGAGAGCAATAACCCCGGCGGCGTCGAAAGCTGCCTCGCGCTCGGCGTCAACTTCGACCAGCCCTGCACCAACTCGGACTTCATCGACTGCCTACCCCTGCACATGGCTGCCATCAGCCCGCATTCGCCGGATAAAGCAAGAATCATCCACATGCTGCTCGACGCCGGCTGCGACATCGACGGCCCCTGCCGCGCGAGTAATTCCACGCCCCTGATGGTCGCCTCCGACAGCGGTGAGTGGCTTAATTTTCGCCTGCTGCTCGACATGGGCGCCAACCCGCACCTCAAGGACACCACCGGCAACGCCGTCACCAGCATCACGCAGTATAATCGGGACAAAATGGAGCTCGAAACCACCCCCAATACACATTACGAGTCATACTGCAAGCAGCTCAAAGGTTATCTGCATAACCTGCCCGCCGACCCCGACCGCTATCGCCGCATGCTCTTCGACGACGATGGCAAAGCCACCGGCCGCGCCACCGCCATCATCCACGCCAATTTGATGCCGCACGTATTCACGCCCAAGCGCTGGGTGAACAAGGAAGCGGATGCTGTCGACCTCTACGATCAGCTCGTTGCCGTCCTGCCGCCGCCTCTGCGCGCCATCGTACGCAAGGAAATCGAAGTGTCGGATTTGCGCAGCAAGGCCGTAGAAAAACCAAGCTCCCCGAGCGCCGTCGAGCGCTACAAAGCTAAAAACAGAAAATCCAAAGGCCACGACCGCGAATGACTGCTGTGCGCCATATCTCCACCCATCTGCACGAAGCCATCTCCAGCGGCCGCCTGACCCACGTACACCAGTTGCTGCAAGACGGCGCCGACCCGAACGATGCTTCGTCGGACTATGGCATGCGCCCGCTGGGGGTCGCCCTTTCGAGCCGCGCGCGCGTCCCTACCGATGACCTGCTGAAAATCACCGCCATGCTGATGGAATTCGGCGCCGATCCGCACCTCATCGACCCGCGCGACAACACCAACGCCATCACCTATGCTTCCCTCATCGGCGACAGCTCACGCTTCCTTGAAATCATGTTCACCACCGGCAGGCATCGGGGCAACCCCAACCTCACCGACCATAACGGTCTGCTGCCGCTGCAAATGGCCAACGGCCAGGCCGAAGCTAAAACGCTGATCAAATTCGGGGCCGATATTTTTAAGCCCTGCTACGACGGCCAATCTGCGCTGGAAACCTACCGCCTTGAACGCCCAGAATGGGTGCCGATGCTGCTGATGGAAGCTCTCGTCCGCCCGCACATGTGCAACGGCCGCATCAACATCAACTTCCTCGTCGATAGTCGCGGCAACCCGACCAGAATGATGATACAGCTGCTGCAAAACACCGTACCCGAAGCGCTGATCGACCCTGCGCTCTTCGAGCGCCCGCAGGATTTATACCGGCTCTTCCCGCTGCTTCCTCCCGCGCTGCAAGGCCGCATCGACATGTCAGGCTACCGCAACCATAAGCTAGAATCCTATCCACAGGACGCCGAAGCCGAAGGCTTCATCAAGCGCTACCGCCGCTCTCCCCCGGAAAAAATCCCCAACGAACGTTAGCCTATCTCCAAGTCGCGCAGGTTTTCACGCACACGTTGCTGCCAGCGCGCTTTTTCGTTTGTGCCCATCAACGTGTCGATGGGAATGCCGCTCGGATCAGACAGGCGGCTTAAGCTTCGCGCGGGGTAACAACGATTTCTTGCTTTACGGTTAGGGGAACAACGTTCTTTTTACGGAGGCTCTCAAACTGCATATTCCAGTGCTTTTGCAGTTCAAAATGCTTTGGCAATGCCTCACTTTCAACCTTAATGCCAAGGGAAGTGCGGATTTCAGTCTTGCCTATCTCAGCGCGTAAATCATCAGGCACGACTTCCCGGAAGTAATAAACGCCATTTTCTGGCCGTTTTAGCAGCATTGCATACCTACTCATCCGTACCACCCTTTTGTACCAGTTGCCTCTGATACGCTAGATGATTCAGTAAGTTATTGTAGATAAACTATTCTGTAGGAAAGTGGTGACCCCTACGTCCGCCAAAGGGGGTGGTTCCCCCTGTTTCAACCCGTGCCAATCTACAGCACAATTTTTTGAATTTCACGCATTTTTCCGGTTTTAAATATTTCAATCTGTTGCAAAGAACGTGTAATGGTGGTAACTGTTTTGGCATCTAGCAAGGAATCTAGCCATGCCAAAACTCGCAAAAGAATTAAGTGCGCTCGCAGTCAAAAATATACAACATTCCGGCAGAAGGAAAGACGTGCCGGAACGATATGCTGTCGGCGGTGTATCGGGGCTGTTACTGCAAGTTACGCCTAATAATGCCAAAAGCTGGCTATTGCGTACCACAATTGCAGGGCAGCGGCAATTAATGGGATTTGGGTCGTACCCGGAAGTATCGCTGAAAAACGCAAAAGAACTAGCGGCTGCGGCAAAGCAGCAAGCGCGAGACGGTATTAATCCTATCGTGGATCGCAAGGTCAAAAGAGCGACACTGGAAGCGGAAAAGCTGCGTGGCAGGACATTCGCGCAGGTGGTCGATGAATATTTAAAACTGAAAATGGAAGGCGAACGGAAAAAAACCAGTAGCCAATGGCGTTCTAGCCTTGAAAGCTACGCATTGCCGGAAATGGGCGATATTCCTGTTGATGATATTAAAAGGCAGGACATTCTGCGGGTTTTAGAACCAATATGGCGCAGCAAAACCGAAACGGCACGCCGCGTGCGTGCGCGTATAGAATCCGTATTGAATTATGCGATGGTGAAAGGCTATCGCAAAGATGGTGATAATCCTGCCCGGTGGAACGGCCATTTAAAAGAAATTCTACCGTCACCCAATAAAATTCAAAAAATAACCCATCAACCCGCTGTGCAGCTTAAGGATATACATGCGTGGTATTCAGCCTTACGGAAATCCGAAAGCATAAGCGCACTGGCTTTGGAGTTTACCGCCCTTACAGCTTGCCGGAGCGGTGAAGTGCGCGAAGCGGCATGGGATGAGATTGATTTGAAGTCGAAAATTTGGGTTATTCCTGCGGATCGCATGAAAATGAAGCGAGAGCATAGAGTTCCTTTGTCTGACAGGGCGATTGAAATCCTAAAACAGACCCCGCGTTTTGAAGGCAGTAACCATGTCTTTCCGGCAACCAAGGGCGGTGCGTTATCCGATATGACGCTTTCCAAGCATATGAAGGATATGCACGAGCGTGAATTGAAAGCAGACCGCAAAGGTTGGCTTGATAGCAAATCAGGCCGTCCGGCTGTGCCACATGGCTTGCGCTCGACATTCCGTCAATGGGCAGGAGAGGAAACCGATTATCCGCGTGAAATAGTCGAATTGTGTTTAGCGCATGACATTATGGGCAGCGTGGAACGCGCATACATGCGAACGGATATTTTGGAGAAACGCCGGGCAATAATGAACGCCTGGACAAAATTTCTAATGGAGAAATAGTGGATATTTCACAAATAAAAACCGCAAAAAATAAGCGCGGCAGGCCATATCTTAATATATTAAGAAAGTGGGCTGATCCTACAAAAATGGATTGTTTAACGGGATTGTATGAAAAAATTGCTGAGAGAAAACTTAAATATAAAGGCGGAATGCTGCGTTACGGTAAAAAGGACGAAATTATTGATTCCATAGCTAAAAAATATGGGGTTTATGCCGATCAACTTAGAGTTCATGTAAATAGAACTAAAAAGCCGAGAACCACAAGAAAGTCTAAAAAGTGAATTTTTGGCTGGTGATTTGATATTTCAAAATAGCGCATACTTTGCCAACCCATAAAAGGAGAAGCAAAATGCACAATTTTAGTAAATTACTGAATATCACAACCAGCTTACTCAATGTTGGCGCATGGGCAAACTGCTGCCCAGAAAAGCGTGAAATTAAGCCAGTAGTATCAGGTCAGGTGTATCTGACATCAGCGCAGCTAGCACGTATGCTTTGTGTTTCTCGAACAAGCCTATGGCGAAGGATAAAAGATGATAAAGCATTTCCTAAGCCAGTCCGGTTTGGGAAAGCCATGCGGCGATGGTCGCTGCCGGAAATCGAAACATATCTTGCCGCATCACGCGCTTAACAATTAAAAAATACCCCGCAGGTATGGAGCAACCGGACGGGGTAAGAAAAGGTGTATTATGGATGCTATCATAAACCCCGCTCCGGGTTTGAATGCTGGCTGCAATCCCGCGCTCAGTATCACATTTTTTAAGAATAATAAAAATCCTACCGGTGTAAAACGCGATACTGACTGGCAGAGTATTTGCAACTGGCTGAAAGAATGCGCCACTGTCGTTGTTAGCGACAGGGATAGTCTTTGCCTTATAAAGCTTGCGGTTTTTCAAAATAATTATCGCAATGATCAAAATTTACAGTGGGTGTATGGTATTGAAGGGGATTACGATGCCGGTATGCTTCCGGTTATGCAGGCGGTGGAAATTTTGGGCTTCACTGGAATTGAATCCTTTGTTTACACTACCACTAGGCATACGGACGAGCGGCCAAGATTTCGCATTCTCTGCCCCTTGTCCAAGCCGATTGGCGCACAAGATCGTAGCAAATATGTAGCGAATCTCAATGGCGTGCTTAGTGGCGTTCTTGCATCGGAGAGTTTTTCACTTTCACAGTCATTTTATGTTGGCAGCGTTGCAGGAAACCAGCTTATGCAATGTTACCATGTTGCAGGCTGGCCAATTGATTTGATGCCAGATTTACCAAGTATTGGTGGGGAAAAAGCTGAAATTAGTCAGCGCGTCAATAGCGGGCGGCTTGCGCCAAATTATAACATAGCATTAGAAGCCCTTATGAGCCGACATCCTGCGGATGGTGAAAGAGATTGGTGGTTAAAATTTTCCGGCGCATTTTTTACTGCCACAAGAGGCTTAACCAGCGATGAACAAAGATTGAATGATTGGCAGGCTTGGAATTTACCTTATGGTGAAAAAAACGATGCTGTTAAAAATCTGGCAACCTGGAGAGATTTCGAGCGGAATGGCACAAGCGGCGATTTTTTAACACTGGCGGATATGTCCGATAATGCTAATGCCAAAGGATGGGCATATTTCGGAGAAATGAAAATACAGTCAAACAAGGTGCGCGGATTCCAATTTACTCGCTGGGATCAGCTTGAAACGACAAAGCAGCAATGGATTATCGAAGGGATCATACCAGAAGGATTATGCCAGCTTTTCGGCGCTTCGGGATCAGGCAAAAGTTTTGTTGCTATCAGTATGGGGATGTCCATAGCCGCAGGCATACCTTGGTTCGGACATAACACACGTGCTGGCGATGTCATCTACATTTGCGGCGAAGGAAAGGCCGGTATTAAGAAGCGCCTGAAAGCTTGGGAAGCGCGCTATGGGCAAAATATATCGCCTATTCCGTTCTATGTAAGCAGCGAACGGGTAAATTTTCCCGACCCTGCAAGCATAGCGCAAGTCAAACGCGCAATAGAAACCCTGAATATCAAACCTGGCTTCATCATCATCGATACGTTTAGCCGCAATTTTGTTGGCAATGAAAATGACACACAGGATATGGCAGGTTTTATTCGAGCAATTGACGATTTAAAAGATCACTATGGAGCAAGCGTTGCAATCATTCATCATACAGGTCACGGTGATAAAGAACGTGGGCGAGGATCAAGTGTAGCCAAGGGCGCAATGGACGCGGAATTTTTGATTGAAAAAAGCGGCGAGCAAATCACTTTCCAATGCAGGAAAATGAAAGATTCGCAGGAGCCAGTGGATAAAAAATTTGAACTGGCAAATACCATCCAGCTTGTAAATGGTTTCCCTGAGAGCGAGGCGGTATTGGTTAGCGCAGGATTTCCTGCTCTGCATGAACGAACGGTAAAAACGATCAGCCTCCTACAATCGCAAAAAGATGAACTTTCAAAAGATGATCTTTTTGACCTTTTGGTAAAAAAAGGAATCTTAAACGGAAAACCTGACACACAGCAGCGTTATTTCCGTGGAATTTTGGCTGACTTCCAAAACAATAATCTCGATCCTCAATGGGTTAGGAGTTTATGATTGCGGATTGAGCGGATTCCGTGCGGATTGGCTACGGATAAGGGCGGATTACAAACGGATAAAATACGGATTGGCGGATTTGCCCTATAAGGGCAATCCGCTATCCGAATCCATCATATAATAAAAATTGGGCTAAATCGGATTTTTTACCGCTGCGTTTTTAGAGGCTCTTCTTGCGGCATCTGCTTTTTCATATATGTTCATTAGATCGTTATCGATAACAGTTATATCCATTAGCTGGTCAAACAACACAGACATCGCAATAGTTTGGGTCGCGTTTTTCCAAGTGACTTTATCTTTGCTCCCAATATCTGGGCTGGTATCGATTGCCGGTTTTCCAAATTTTTTCGTTAATGCTTCTAGCGCGATGCCATAGACATTCTTTGAATAACCTCCGTTGAATTTATAAAAACGAAGCGTGTGATCTTTATGATCAGGCATGAAACTGAAACTATAAGCAATGGTTCCATATCCAGAACTGGTCAATAAAAGCTGATCTACTGATCCAGAATCATCTATCCAGGCGCATTTTTTTACTCCCAGCTGCCTTTCAGTTTCATCTAAGCTTAACATTACTGAATAAGGTGAACCGTTCACCGAAGCTTTATCTTCTGTGCATACCACTGTCGAAGATTTTGTCTTATGATCAGGATTTCCCGTATCGGGATGTTGCATCTTTTTAAAATCATCTAACGCTGTTCCAATAGGAATTCCTTTGAAATCAAATTGCTTTAAATTGGAGGATTGAGCAAATGCGTAATAAATCGCTGTGCCTGATAGCAAGCAGATAATTAAACTGATCCGAACTATCTTATTTTTCATTTTTATTGCCCTTCGTGGATAGTGAAAAAAAGTCGCCAGATTTTTCTCTGGCGACTGGGTGTTTTCATCCGTATCAAGCGAAACGGCGCGATGCTTTTGGGCTTGCGCCTTGAACATGGCAATCGCCACCCAGCCATACTGAGTAGCGACACGCTTCACGGCGGTGTCTTAGCCGCGCTTGATTAGGGGATGAAAAGCCCCAGCCTTCTGAAAAAGGCCAATGACAGATTTAGCCGAAAAAAAATCAAATTACACGATATTATTGAAACGCTTTGGCGATGGTTGAAATGTTATGTAACATATTGTATTTATTGACTATATTTTAAAACATGGTAAACTCCGATGGTAGTTAAACAGGAGACTTCCCATGCAAAATTTCCTTGAATTTTCAACGAATCAAGATGAACGACAGCTTTATTTCACCACCAGCCGTTCTGGGCAGCCCAGCGCAATGGTTGCTATTCCTCGCACCCTCATCGGGGATAAATTCCTAGACACTAAGCCATTGATGGCGGCAATACAGAAATTCACAGAAACCGCTCCTGTCACCATGAATACTCTTAATGCTCGCGGCTGGTCAGAACGCGCTCAAAAAGAATTATTGCCTATCGCCACGGCTGCGTGTGATCTTCAAAAAATGGCTATGGGAAGGTTACAGGAACTGGCTATTCGATGGAAAGAATGGATTGCGCCGCCTAAAAACGTCAGCTTGGAATATCTTGCAGAATTGCGCGGCTATTTAAGGTCATTAAAGGCTGCCGATGTCATGCGGGAATCACTGAAAAATGGCATTGCCGCCATTGCCGCGCTGGAATTGCCGTCAGGTATCGATGGCTTGCAAGATGCAGGAATTCGCGCTGAACTTGAACGATCCGCTGCCATATTCAGTTTAAAAAAATTATACGCTTCACAGTCACAGCTTAAGCCAAGCTTAGATAATGTTCTGGCCTTTGGCCAAGATGATGCTGCTCTACAAAAATTAGCTGATTCAGCACTACAAAATTATAGGAAAGCACTTGAGGATGTTGATGCCGTAAAGGGCATACTCAATCGCACCGTCATTTTTTACAGTATCGCTGCCGATGTTGATTTGAAAACAGCTTTTGATAACATTGGGTTAAGAAAATAATGCAGCATGTTTTTCCAGAACCAGTCATCTTACCCAAAGACCGGGTTATAGAAAATGGTAGGTTGCAGATTGCTTTAGGGAAAGCCTCCAAGGCGTTGCTGTACACATGGCGAACACGTAAAGGTTTTCCCGTATTTCATAAATCGGGTCGTAATACGTTTTATCTCTGCTCTGAAATCGTCGCATGGTTAGATAAGCAGGGGATTGATTATGTCCGAAAATAACGGCGGCAATACGGGCGATTTTCGAGACGTGCAGGGACGTTTTTTACCGGGCAATCCGGGGAAGCCAATTGGCGCGAAAAGTAAGACACCACGAGCAGTATTACAAAAAATCGAGGCGATGGAAGCTGGCGCGGTTCAGAAATTATGGGAAGGTGTTTGTTTAGGGGAGCAATGGGCAGTCGAGTTTGTTCTAAAGAAATTGCTGCCTGCTGATCGCACCATTGCGCTTGAAAATTTTGATACCTCAAATTTGAAGGATGCGATTATTGCCGGGGATGTTTCTCCTGCCGAAGCAAAAACGCTCGCTGCTGTGCTGAAAAACCTGAACGAGATTGAAAGTCTTGATGCAATTAAGACAAGGCTGGAAGAACTGGAACAGGCAGTAAGTAGCGATGAGTGATCGATCCCGTACCTTAATCAAACGGCTGAAAAGAATTGATGGTGCTATTTTTCCGCCGGGTAGTGTTGCAGCCAATATCAGAAATTTATCGCCGCATGATCGCGCAATCTTTGATGAACATAAGCGGAAGTGTTCTGCTTGGACTAAGGAGCGCCCAGGCGAGCAAGCATATACAGATTTATTGGCTGGTGAATTTCCGCCGGAATTGCCGCATTACCTTTATGTGAAAATTTATCCTACCTACAGCGAAGAATTAAGCGCGGAAGCAAACTATTTAAATTTTGTGGAGAGATTAAGATGCAATTAAAAGGTCGCGTTGATCCGTTGAAGGTAGCGGAATTGGATGAACAGGAATTCCAGACTTTGTTTCGGGCGGTTGATTTGATACAATCTAATCAAGGACTATCGGATTGCCTGCAAGCTGTGGCATTCCGCCTTATGCGGAAGGTTGGTGCAAAAGTTATGTCGCCTAATTGTATGAAAATGGCAGCTGTACAGTTATCATCATGCCGCCGATTGATTTCTAGCCTGCGAACGCTTAGCATTTAACTAGCGCAAAATCTTTGGCTTCTCTTTTGGATTCTAGCTATACTGGGTACTACAGCAAGCCATTGAATTATATCTTCATTTTATGAAGAATGGTGACCCTACGGGACAGCCATTGGTATCGCAAGCAATTAATATAAAACAACTGTTCTGTATTCATTGTGCAAAAAATGCCCCCAGCGATGCCTCTTTATTTTCTGGATGTGGTTGGATTGCTGCGGACAGGACACGCCTTCGGATACTACTTTTGTGTTCAAACTACGCACTAACGGCAACATTACTCGATAAACTCGTTAAAACGTACAAATCTTATTCGGTATGACTGTAAATTGATTGGATTATGTTTTGAGCTAAATCTTTAGCATTCAACCATACTTCTTCGATACGCGAGGTGGATGCCCAGTCACTGGTCGCGGCGATGCCTTGACCGAGATCACAATAGAAGCCAGCATTCTCCGTCTCTTCCACAATCGCATATTTCCAGCGATGGATAGAAATATAGTCGGCATTCACCGTCGAAATTCCTGTGACGGCCTCAAATTGTTCCACAAGAAATTGCTGCGCTTGCTGCATGTCATCATCTATATGCCGTTCTGCCCAATCATTGCTCGAATGGGCTACAATACTCGTTACGACATTATTTCTACTTGGCTTAGTAGAATTGATCGAAATCCATTTGAGGGGGTTATCTCGAACTTTAGCTGCTATCCAGCGCTTATCCCACGGTTTGTTAAACCCAATCATCAGTGCGTAACAACCTTGCAAACGCGCTGTATGAAGGGGCGAGCTAACTGTTAGAGCAGTTTGAAACAGCCGTAACGTTTGGGCGGGGGGTGCGGTTGAAATAACAAAGTCATACTCAGCGAGGGCATTGCCTTCTTTATCTTGCAACGCCCATGCCCCAGTGTGCTTCTGTACGAGCGGTGCAACTTCTACTGACACGCGCACATCAAGACCTTCTGATAGTTTTTTGCATAAGCTATTCATGTTTGGGCTGGCCACCAGATGCTGCTCAAACCACAGGCGTTTGGTTTCTTTTTTTCCGATTTCAATGTTGATTACTTTACCGCTCCATTCAACGATAGTGCCCGCATCCATGAATGGTTTAAGAAAATCCTGAAATTCTTTGGTTCGTGCGGTAAAATACTGTGTGCCATGGTCAAAATAAAACGGATCAGCGTAGCGCGTACTCATGCGGCCACCCACGCCGCGCGCTTTTTCATACACCACCACATCCGCATAGTGTTTGAGGTTTTGCGCCAGCGTAAGGCCGCAGATACCCGCGCCGATAATAGCGATTCGTTTTTTCATGAAAGCCCCATGAATATGGCATTGCATAAAACAACAATGATGGTGGCATTACGGCGCAGAGTGTAAAACCACTGCTGCAATATTCCTGCATCACGCAACTTCAAGTCGAGCGTGAGCAAATACAGAAAGCACAATGACTGCAATAACAGCGTTATGGGCTGATGTATTGTCAACAACGAAGCCCATGCAAGCAGTGCAACGGCGTTACTGGTGATCAGTAAATTATGTGGACATTTCTCCGCAAAAAAAAGATAGGCCGCCCAATGAATACCACATAAGAAGGAAATAATAATCGCACTATAGGTGTTTGCGATCATGCCGCTATTCACGCCAAATGCAGGGAATTGCGTAAGTAAAACAGACGCTATCAGTGGTAGGGTGCCACTATATGTTAAGATTTTTGCGAGTGTAATATGGTTTTTTTTCATGATTATTTCTTACATTTATCCGAGCAATATTTCACTTCATTCCACACTTTCTCCCATTTTTTCCGCCACTCAAACGGCCTATTGCAGCGCACGCAGATTTTGGTTGGGAGATCAGCTTTTTTAATACCTTTAGGCATCAGATCCCCCACTATGCAGAAATACTGTTTTTTCTGCCTTATTCCAGTATTGGAAAAAGCGACGAAATTCTGCGCCTTTTTTAATCACGGCAAAGGCTTCGTCTTCAATTAAATCGATAGGAACAACAGCTTTTAGCGAGGTAACAATTTCCATAATAAGTGGATTATTCGTCGCAGGAATAAATAAGGCGGGTGGCGCAAGCTCACGGATCACATGGAGCGTATTGCCATAAATAATATCGATGGGCAGCTCGCACAGAGTTTCATAAATAAAAATAAGCCGTTTGAGAGTATAGCCCGTGCTCTTAAAATAGGCGTCATCCCATGCAAAGATGGCTCTGGTTCCAGCAGGAGCAGCCTTGAATACGGGGTGCGATATGCGCAGCGCTTCTTCATGCAGCCAGATGAGAGGGGCGTTCATTCGTGTCCACCAAGATTCGGAAAAAGCAGTGCGAGCAGTATTTCGTAGCTGGCGTGAAGTGGTTGATTCGTTAGCGGTGAAGTATCGACCAGTTTGCCAAAGTATTTGTCCACATTTTCAAGATTGAAAATATAGGGCTTATGACTAAACGTGCTCGCCACCCACTGCCAGGAGAGATTGTTACTTGCCACGTCCCCATCCAGCAGATGCTTCAAAAACCAGCGTGCTCCCGCTTGCCATTTAACACGACGAAAATGCACCACGTAGCTCGCCAAATACATCCGTGCGTGATTGTGGATATAGCCTGTAGCTGTCAGCTCATGGATAAAAGCATCTATGCAGGCAACATCCGTTTTCCCTTCAGCTATGTCACCTGGAAGCGTATCCGAATAATTCTCTGCGCTAAAGCCAGTCTTGTAAGGTTCAATATCTTCCCATGCCCACTGCGGATGCGAGGATAAAATACGCTGCCAGAAATCCCGCCACGCCAGCTCCTGAATGAACTTCGTAATCTGCAACGGCTCACTGCATTTGGTGAGTGCGTAGTTGCGCGCCTCGTTCAGGCTCATAACCCCATGATGAATATAGGGAGAAAGCTTAGTAACGTTTCCATCGCCAAAATTACGCGTGCGTGCATAGTTAATCGGGTCAATAGACGCTAATTTTTTCTCTGCTTTTTGCCAGCCGCCCTGAATATAACTACGCTCACCTTCTGCCCATGGTGCCAGCTCTTTGACGTAAGCGATAAGACTTTCTCTGCTGTCAAAGTTTTTTTGTAACTGCTGCATTATATGACCTTACAGTGAGGCAACCGTTTGAAACGCCACGCGGCAAAAGTGCTGTATGCTTTGTTTGCAACGGGGCGGATTATGGGTAGTGCCATGAGGCTAGCAAGAAAATGCAAGCGCGGCATTTGCTGCCATATCAGGACAAACGCATCGACACCCACGTGTAGTTTTTCCTGCGAGTCAGTGGCATGTAGCAATCGTAAGCCATCGGCGTAAGCAACGCCGAGCCTCGCAAGGGCTGAGGCATCAACCGTAATATCCACCCAATCAAATACGCCATCAGGCGCGATACGCCTATAATGCTCAATCTCGCGCCGACATAGGCCACATTTACCATCATAAAACACAGTAATTATAACGTACCTCCACTCATTTTTCTGAGTGTTGTAATTGCTTGAGCGCGAATGGATTTTTGTTTTTCAGGCGCGAATTTATCCCATGTCGAAAATACATAAGGCATGCGTTGATTGCCGCGAAACTTATCTTCGTGGCGCACCAGAAAATCCCAATAAAGTGCGTTGAATGGACAGGCTTTTTCGCCGGTCATTTCGTCGGGATCATAGTTGCATTTCTCGCAATAGTTGCTCATGCGATGAATATATTTTCCACTGGCCGCGTAAGGCTTGCTTGCCACTATGCCACCATCGCCAAATAGTGACATACCAAGCGTGTTAGGCATCTCGACCCATTCATACGCATCGGAATAGACCGCCAGATACCATTCCTGCACGGCTTTGACATCAAGCCCTGCAAGCAGCGCGAAATTGCCTGTAATCATCAGCCGCTGAATATGGTGTGAATAGGCATGATCGCGCGTGTGGCGAACGGCTTCTGCTACACAGAACATATCGGTCGGCGCGCCCCAGTAAAAATCCGGCAACGGACGCGTGGTATTAAGCGAGTTTCGCTCACTATATTCGGGCATAAAATGCCAGTAAATGCCGCGTATATATTCCCGCCAGCCAAGAATCTGGCGAATGAATCCCTCCACTGCATTCAGAGGTGCGCTGCCAGCACGATACGCAGTTTCCGCTTTCTCACATATCTCTAGCGGCAACAGCAAGCCCGCGTTCAGATAGCTTGAGATAAACGAGTGGTAGAGATACGGTTCTCCCGTTACCATCGCATCCTGATAATCACCAAAGTTGGGCAGCAAATGCGTGATGAAATGCTCTAGTTCCATCAATGCCTCTTCCCGCGTGACAGCGTAGTGAAATGGCTCTAGCATTCCGAAATGGTGACTGAAACGCTCTTTGACCAGCGCCAGCACTTCTTTGGTGATGGCTGATTTTTTATGACTGATGCGCGGTGGCGATTTCATGCCTGCTTTGGGTGGCTTACGATTTTCTTTATCGTAATTCCACTCACCTCCGGTGGGCTTTCCGTCTGGCTCCATCAGGATAGCGTGTTTTTTACGCATATCACGGTAAAAAAACTCCATGCGGAGTTGTTTCTTGCCTTTTGTCCATGCAGCAAACTCTGCATGCGATGCTAAAAAGCGTGTGTCAGGCAAAATTTCAACTGGAATACCCAGTGCCGCCTGCCAGCCCTGCATCATCTGAAGTATGCGGTATTCACCTGGTTCTGTTACGATCAAGCGCGATAGCTTGAGTTCTTTTACCGCACGCTGCACCTCACCGGTGAAGCTACCTGTATTCGCTGGGTCATCTAATTTTACATATCGCACGCGCACGCCGGTTGCTTCCAGACCTGCTGTAAAATGGCGCATGGCTGAAAATAAAAATGCGATTTTTTTAGGGTGGTGATGAACATAGGTCGCTTCCTCCATCAACTCACAAAGCAGGACAGTATCCTGATCTTTATCTAGTCCTTGCAACGAAGCAATAGATTCAGAAAGCTGATCGGCCAGAATCAGGCGAAGGGCAGCCATTATTCCAACTCCACACACATCAATTTTGCCCGCTTCTCATGCTTGGAACTTCGCCCCGATACACGCTTACGCCATAACTTAAAGCTGCTGGCTTTGAGATTTTTACGCATCATTTTAATCACTTCCGATTCAGCTACTCCACGCTCCTTTTTGATTTTATCAAACGAAACATCATCTGCCCATGCCATACGGATAATGTCATCGATGAAAACTTCTGTGTGTTCTTTTTTCATGCCTTCATCTTTGGCCTAACGCGAGAAAGCCCGCCATCCACTGCGAGAACTTGCCCAGTGATCCAATTATTGTCGGGATCAAGCAAGAACACAATCGCACGCGCCACATCTTCGGGTTTGCCAAGCCTCCCCAGCGCGTGCATGTTTTCTGAGAATCTACGCGAGGTTTCGTTGCTCGTCAGTGCTGCAGTGAGTGGCGTTTCAATAAGACCCGGTGCTACTGCGTTCACGCGCAAATTTTGTCCGGCATAGGTAGCCGCCGCTGAGAGTGTAAGTCCTAGAATGCCAGCCTTTGCTGCCGCAATCGCCTCATGGTTTGCCAACCCTTCCATTGCGGCTGCCGAGGATACCAGCACGACCGCTCCGCCTTTGCTCATATGCTTGCCTGCGGCACGAACTGTGGCGAAAGCTGTGGTGAGCGAAGCATCAATCACGCTATGATATTGCTCTTTGCTGGTGAGGTGTGCTGATTTAAGGAGCAATGAACCACTGCAATTCACCACGCCATCAATGTCACCTGCTTGCTTAAATACAGCGCCCACAGCATCAAAATCGGTAGCATCCAGCATTACATCCGGCGTAATTTTTTTATCATCGCGTGCAGTGGTGAATACGCTATTTCCGGCTTCTTTAAGTAATCTAACAGTTGCCTGTCCGATGCCGCTGCTTGCTGCTATCACTAAAAAACGCGCCATTTAATTGCTCTTTCTTTGCACTTATATATCGAAACATAGTTGTTGTATTAATTATAGAATTGCCAAAAATATGGAAATACTAACTTATAAAGTTTACATTTTACATTTACATTGCTCATTATCATAATTTACTAGTTTGAAAGTTACAAGATCATGAAACGCATGTTATGGATTATCGTAGGTATAGCAGTGATTGGCGCAGCGGCATGGGGACCGATGGTGAGTAGTAATGTCGAACAGGCAAAATACGAGGTGGTGGAATCGCAGGGCAATATCCAAGTCCGCGACTACGCGACG
>JANYES010000013.1 GCA_025362975.1 Alphaproteobacteria bacterium
GTTAGACATCGGGGAAGCATTGGTTACCGAAGATGCAAAAGCGAGCTGCGGCAACGAAACAACAACCACGCTGAGCATGACCATCAAGCAGATCTGCCAGGCGAGGCTAAGTTCTTTAGTTTGGGTTTTCATAAAAATACCTTTTAACAAACTATGAGAAAATGCAGGGGATGCACAATGCATAACTCCCTGCGGTCCAAAATATCTGAAGGTGAGTACCCTTGACCTTGCAAGGGTTGCCGACAGATAAGTTTATCATACCTTAAATTGAGTCCCAGACAAAGAGAGGTTTTATGACAATTTTGTGATTAATTTAGCTAAAATTGTATCTTTTTCAACGGATCCACGCGTCGCGCAGCCAACTTAAACCTTGAACTTTATACAAAAAGACTCGGAATACAAAAAAGGCCCGCCAATTGCTTGGCGAGCCCTTTTCGTCCAAATATCCGAAGATATTAGGTGCAGTTCGTGTTACCGGTGCCTGCGGAAGCCGACGAAGCGGTACCGCCGAGCAGTGCAACGATAGCGGTCGAACCGAAGACGATGGCAACGCCAACACCCACGATCATCGCCATACCCCAGGAAACTTTACCGAGGAGGGCGCCGATACCGATGATGGTAATACCTATGGTAGCGATACCGCGACCAGTGTTACCCGTGATCCAGGTAGCAGCGATACACAGAGCGTTAGACATCGGGGAAGCATTGGTTACCGAAGATGCAAAAGCGAGCTGCGGCAACGAAACAACAACCACGCTGAGCATGACCATCAAGCAGATCTGCCAGGCGAGGCTAAGTTCTTTAGTTTGGGTCTTCATAGGATTATACCCTTTACGAACTAATTGTTAAAAGCACATCTAGTGTCTAGTGTGCGAACCAAAAATATCTGATAGGCAAAGCTAACAGATAAGCCATAGTACCGCGTCTTGACCTAAGAAAATAGCGCCTTTTTGTGACAAATTGATTTATTTTTGTCATAAAAGTTCCTTAAAATTCAATATACAGAACTATTTTTATGGCGTTGTTTCAGCGCTTTGCAAGATTGAAAAAAGTTAATTTTGACATTAATTTTTAGGAGTGTTTCGTTAATTTTTCCTGGAAGGCAATCCACCCCTCGCGCCCCGGCTGCACGTATGGCAGCATATTTTCCTCACCTATTGCACCTATTAGTTGTGGCAGCTCCCCGAGCGGCATAAACGCGACATCCTGCGCCTTCGCCTGCTGCAAAAGCTGTTCGAACATCGCAATCTGTCCGCAACCCTCCGCTTCCGCATGAATCGTGTACACATTAAGCTGCCCCGGCTTGCACAGCGACAGGATGTGATCGTTGTAATTATCGTGGTTCACGCCGTTAGCGCCTATAATTTCATCGTAGGTCGGCAGCGTCACCGGAATCTGCACGGTCAGTGTTTTGCCATCCACCACGGGTTTAAAGATCTCGACTCCCCGGCAATCGCTGTTATAGCGAAACCCATACCTTTCTTTCACCAAAAGCGCGCGATTATCGCAGCGCCACCCGGCAGCCGCCGAGCACACCGGCGCTTCGCCCAAGATTTCGTACAGCTTATCGTACCCAAGCTTCACTTGGCGTGCAAGCTTCGCATCCGACATCGTATCGATTTTCGCCTGCCACGTATAATGGTCCCACGCATGCAGCCCCATCTCATGCCCCGCTTCCCTAGGCATGCGTATAATCTCCGGCAGGCGGTCGCCGATCATCGGCCCCGGCCACGCCGTACCGCGCAGTAAAATATCGTAGCCATACAAGCTCGCCGCGTTCGAGCGCAGCATCTTGATCAGGAATTGCGGCTTCAGCAACCGCCAGAAATGCCGCCCCATATTATCCGGCCCCACGCTCATGAAAAACGTAGCTTTCACACCGTATTTCGCAAGCAATTCCACCAGTGCGGGAACCCCCGCTCGCGTGCCGCGCAACGTATCGACATCAATGCGTAAACCAACGGGAATGGTCATGGTTTCATCCTCCTTTGCCACGAGCAATAAACGATTCGCTCATCCTGAACCAGAAAAAACCCAAACTTTAAATAAACATTGCGCCAAGGCGCCATTGCACTAAATTCCATCCCGACCTCAAACGTTGGTATTTTCCATGAGCATGCGCTACCCCATCGCCACCCTCGCCCTAAGCATCGTCATCCCCGTCTACAACGAGGAAAAAAGCCTGCCCCTGCTGGAAGAACGCCTCTTCCCAGCGCTTGACAAACTGCAAAAAAGCTACGAGGTGATCTTCGTCAACGACGGCAGCAAAGACCGCTCGCAGGACGTGCTTGCCGAGCTGTTCGAACGCCACCGCAAACACGTACGCGTTGTCAACCTCCGTCGCAACGCCGGCCAGCACCCCGCCATCATCGCCGCTTTCCAGCAGACGCGCGGCGAGATCATCGTCACCTTGGATTGCGATTTGCAGAACCCGCCCGAAGACATCGGCAAACTCGTCGATTTAGTCGAAAAAGGCCACGATATCGCCGGTGGCATCCGCGCCATCCGTCAGGACAAAAGCTGGCGCAAAACCGTCTCTATGCTCGCCAATAAAATCCGAGAGCGCATCACCAATATTCGCATGATCGACCAGGGCTCCATGCTGCGCGCCTACCGCCGCTACATCGTGGAACAAATCGTAGCCACCGCCGGTTCCAGCCCGTACATCCCCGCCATCGCCCACTATCTGGCCTCCAACCCCATCGAAATCCCCGTAGGCCACGAAGAGCGCGCCGCCGGCGTTTCGCAGTACACCGTTTACAAGCTGTTACGCCTGAATTTCGACCTGATCACCAGCTTCTCCATCGTGCCGTTGCAAATCTTCACGATGGTCGGCATGGCCCTGTCGGGTTTAAGCACGTTGCTGGTCATTTACATGGGACTGCGCCGCCTGATTGTAGGGCCCGAAGTCGAAGGCGTGTTTACGCTGTTTGCGATTTTGTTCTTGCTGATCAGCGTCACCATGACCGGCTTAGGCCTCATTGGCGAATATATCGGCCGCATCTACATGGAAGTGCGCCAGCGTCCGCCGGTCGTCATCAAGGAATTGCTGGAGTAGTCTTGCCGCTGGTCCGGCATAGAAATCCAAAACTTGCTTTTCTTATTAACATTCAACTGCAAACGCCGAAGCAGGGAATGTTTTTGAAGGCGCCCGCTGGAATTCCTTAGCTCATTGCATTTCCCGCCAAAAGAGGGTAGATCATAACCCCTCATTCATTCGAAAACGACCGGAAACAACATGCATAGCTACCGCACCCATACCTGCGCCGCCCTCACCGCAAAAGACGTCGACCAAACCGTAAAACTCTCCGGCTGGGTCCACCGCAAGCGCGACCACGGCAATTTGCTGTTCATCGATGTGCGCGACCATTACGGCATCACCCAGCTCGTCTCCACCGAAGGCGGCAAGCACCACGCGGCGCTGACCGACGTGAAATCCGAAAGCGTCATCACCATCTCCGGCAAAGTCGTCGCCCGCAGCGGCGAAACGATCAACAAAGACTTGGCCACCGGCGCCATCGAAGTTCAGGTCGAAGACTACCACCTCGAATCCGCCGCCGAGCCGCTCCCCCTGCAAGTCAACTCCGATCGCGAACAGCCGGAAGAAACCCGCCTTAAATACCGCTTTCTTGATTTGCGCCGCGAGAAGCTGCACAAAAACATTATGCTGCGCAGCCAGGTCATCGCGAGCTTGCGCAAACGCATGATCGACCAGGGCTTCAACGAATTCCAGACACCCATCCTGACCGCTTCCTCCCCCGAAGGCGCACGCGATTATCTCGTCCCCAGCCGCATCCACCCCGGCAAGTTCTACGCCCTGCCGCAAGCCCCCCAGCAGTTCAAGCAGTTGCTCATGGTGTCCGGCTTCGATAAATACTTCCAGATCGCCCCCTGCTTCCGCGACGAAGATGGCCGCGCCGACCGTTCCCCCGGGGAATTCTACCAGCTCGACATCGAGATGAGCTTTGTCACACAAGATGACGTATTCGCCGCCATCGAGCCAGTCCTTCACGGCGTGTTCAAGGAATTCGGCAGCAAAAAGCTCGTGCCTGAAACCCTCGACAAAGGCTTCCCGAAAATCACCTACAAAGAAGCCATGCTCAAATACGGCTCGGACAAGCCCGACCTGCGCAACCCGATCCTGATCGCCGATGTCACCGAAATCTGGCGCGGCAGCGGCTTCGGCATCTTCAATAAGGTGATTGATACACACGGATTTATTCGCGCTATTCCGGCCCCCGGCTGTGCTGATAAGCCGCGTAGTTTCTTCGATAACATGATCGAATTTGCCAAATTGCAAGGCGCTCAAGGCTTAGCTTACATCACCTATAAAGGCGGCGCAGAGATTGTACCAGAAGCTTTCGGCGGTCCCTTGGTAAAATTCTTATCTGTTGAAAAATTGGTCCAGCTTGTCGATATCTGTAAACTAAAACCGGGCGATGCTGTGTTTTTCTCCTCGGGCACTGAACTCGCTGCGGCGAAACTTGCCGGGCAGGTGCGCACGCATCTGGGGAATGAATTGGGGCTGTTAGAGCTAGGGGTGTTTAAATTCCTGTGGGTTATCGACTTCCCGTATTTCGAATACGACGAGGACGAAAAGAAAATCATCTTCTCGCATAACCCATTTTCGATGCCGCAAGGGGGGATGGAAGCGCTGGAAAGCAAAAACCCGCTGGATATCCTCGCCTACCAGTACGACATCGTCTGCAACGGTGTGGAGCTATCCTCGGGGGCGATTCGTAACCATAAGCCCGATATGATGTACAAGGCTTTCGAAATCGCCGGTTACGGGCCGGAAGTGGTGGATTCGCGCTTCGGAGGGATGATTACGGCATTTAAATTCGGCGCGCCGCCGCATGGCGGCTTAGCCCCGGGGGTGGACCGCATGGTGATGTTGTTGGCCGACGAGCCGAATATCCGTGAGGTGATCGCGTTCCCAATGAACCAGAAAGCCGAGGATTTACTGATGCAGGCACCTTCGCCCGCCGACGACAAACAGCTGCGCGAACTGCATTTGCAGCTCTCGCCGAAGGCCAAGCAGATCTTAAGCGAAGAGCAGGAAAAGCCCAAGGTCGCTTAATCGAAATGGAAGTGAAAGAGGCCCTTTCCCGCATGCGAGACGGGGCCTTTTTTTATGGATGGTGAGCGGTTCGTTTAATGTCGTTTTTCCTCGTATTTCTTTGAATAAAAAAGATGGGCGCGCCCATGCAGCGTTGCTTGCCTTGATGAAAGCGTACGTGAGGTGCGTGCCGGATAAAGGCTCTCGCCCACGGGTTCCCTGGTACAGTTTCCCCGTGTTTTTGTATCCGACCCCGCTTGGCACTATCATCCAAACGTGTCGCCGAGACTTTCATGCCGCTCTTGGGGACTACGACCCGCAAACGGTCTGGGTGTCATGCATGACAAGCACAGTGGAACACGCCTGAACATGGACCGGAAGGGCAAAAGTAGCCGCAAACAAAAAAACCACCCGGCGAGGGGTGGCTTGTTTGGCCTGAGGTTTAGTTCCTCTTACGGACTTGCACGGACTCGACGATCTTGCCATCCTTCTGCCGGGGCAGGCGGAGGGTCTTGACTTCGAGGGGGAGCACTTCGAGCTCCCATTCCGCCAGCTTCGTGCCGACGTTGTCCTTCTCGACCCGGCTCACCAGCAGCACGATTCGGCCGCTGGTCAGGTTGGTCAACTGGGCCTGATTGGCTTTATCCAGATCACAGCCCTCAGCGGTTAACGTGATGACGTCTTCCTGGACGTCCTTGATCTCGCACTTAACCAACACGGTGTCGGCGAAGGCGTAAGCGTTTTTCGGGACGAAAAAGATCTTCCATCCCAGCCAGAGGATCAGCACCACGGGCAGTGCGAACAGCGCGACGCGGGTTAAGCGTCTCAACCATTTCTTTTTCATGGGGTTCCTTGTGAATCAGCCGCTCTCGCCAGCATGCTGATATAGACCTAGAATATCAAAGGCCAAACAAAATGGAGTATAGCTATATCGAAGTAATTCACAAGATTTTATGGGTGAAGCAAGGTTACTTATTGGAATATATGTTGATTTTTGTGAGTTTGATCGATGTCCCAGCCCAGCCCCGTTTCCACCTTATTGCTTGAAAATAGCGGCAAAATCGTTAGTATTGCCGCCTATTTAACAAAGCTGGGGAACGCGCGTTGAGCCTTTCTTTCCAACAATTGATCCTGAACCTGCAGCAATTCTGGGCGAGCCACGGCTGTGTCGTGCTCCAGCCCTACGACATGGAAGTGGGCGCGGGGACGTTCCATCCCGCAACGGCGCTGCGCGCGCTCGGTCCGAAGCACTGGAACGCGGCTTACGTGCAGCCTTCGCGCCGCCCGAAGGACGGGCGCTACGGCGAAAACCCCAACCGCTTGCAGCATTATTACCAGTTTCAGGTGATTTTGAAACCATCGCCAGCGAACATCCAGGAACTCTACCTCGAAAGCCTGAAAATGCTGGGCATCGACCCGATGAAACACGATATCCGTTTCGTCGAAGACGACTGGGAATCGCCGACACTGGGCGCATGGGGCCTTGGCTGGGAAGTCTGGTGCGACGGCATGGAAGTCACGCAGTTTACCTATTTCCAGCAGGTCGGGGGCATTGAGTGCCGCCCGGTAGCTGGGGAAATCACCTACGGGCTGGAGCGCCTCGCCATGTACATTCAAGGCGTGGAAAACGTCTATGATTTGAAATTCAACGACGCCGGCACAACCTACGGCGAAGTGTTCCTGCAAAACGAAAAAGAATTCTCTGCCTACAACCTCGAATTCGCCGACACCGAACAGCTTTTACGCCAGTTCACCGACGCGGAAACCGAATGTCAGGCATTGCTGGCGAAAAAACTCGCCCTGCCCGCCTACGACCAGTGCATTAAGGCGTCGCACCGCTTCAACCTGCTCGACGCGCGCGGCGTCATTTCGGTGACAGAACGCGCCGCTTATATCGGCCGTGTGCGCGCTCTTGCCAAAGCCGTCTGTGAAACCTACATCGCGAGGGAGGCTGCATAATGCATACGGTCACGATTGCCCCGTACCATGATGAGTTGAAGGATGAAGTCATCGCGCTGGTGACCTCCGTGCAGCAGGAATTTGGCGTGCCCGTGACAATTGCCGACCAGCCGGATTTGCAGGATATCCCGAACGTGTACCAGCAAGGCGCGGGCAACTTTTGGGTGGCGATGCATGAAGGCATGGTGATCGGCTGCATCGCGCTGATCGACTGCGGCCAGCATACCGGCATCATCCGCAAAATGTTCCTGCATCCCAGCTATCGCGGCAAGGACAAAGGTATCAGCCACGCGCTGCTGTTGACGCTGACCGCATGGGCCACCGATAACAATATCCGCGATTTGTTCCTCGGCACCGTCGATAAGCTGCCCGCCGCCTCGCGCTTTTACGAAAAAAACGGCTTCCATTTGATCGATGAATCGGCGCTGCCGCCGCATGTGTCCTCCGTGCGCATGAAAGTGGATAACAGGCATTACTACAAGGAGCTTGCCGCATGATCGACCAGATTTCCGATATGTGGATTATCGATGCTTTTACCGAGCATGCCTTCCGCGGCAATGCTGCCGGGGTATGCCTGATTGCCAAATTCCTGTCAGATGCTGAAATGCAGAAAATCGCAGCTCTGATGAATCTATCGGAAACCGCTTTCGTCATTAAAACCGGCCAGCTTGCGTATAATTTGCGTTGGTTCACGCCGGAGACCGAAGTCAATCTCTGCGGCCACGCCACGCTTGCCGCTACCCATGTGCTGGTGCAGGCCGGGCAGGCCAAGCAAGACGACGTCGTGCGTTACAGCACATTATCGGGCGAGCTGAAAGCCACCGTGCTTGTCAAAGGCATCGAGCTGAATCTCCCGACGCTCGCGGGCGAAACCGCCAAACCGCCCGTGGCGCTTAAAGCGCTCGGCGTCGACATCGTGGCGTGCGAAACCAATCGTGATAACTACCTCGTCGAAGTGAAGGATTACCCGGCATTGCTGGCGTGCACGCCTAGTTTCAAGCGACTTGCCAAAATGGATAAGCAGGGTGTAATCGTCACCACTGCGTCGGGCGTGCCCGCCGGGTTCGACTTCGCCTCGCGTTATTTCTGCCCCGGCCTCGGCATCAACGAAGATCCCGTTACCGGCTCCGCCCATTGTTTCCTTGCCCCGTACTGGGCGAAGAAACTCGGCAAAATCAAGTTCCACGCGTTCCAGGCCTCCAAAGGCAAGGGCATCCTCGACGTCACGCTGGCAGGCGAACGGACGCTGATCGCCGGAACGTGCGTCACCACCCTCAAAGGCACCATGCCCGGCGCGAAACCGGCTGCCAAACCCAAGGAAATCGCATGCTGATTACGATGTTACACTCTAAATTCCACCGCGCCCGCGTTACCCACACGGAGCTGCATTACAACGGCTCGATGGGCGCCGACCTCGACTATATCGACGAAGCGGGCATGCTTGTCGGCCAGCAGATCGACGTGCTCAACGTCGATAACGGCGAACGTTTTACCACCTATTTGATTCCAGAGCCGCGCGGCTCGAAACGCTTCGGCATTTACGGCGCGGCAGCGCATCTGGTCGATCCGGGCGACACCGTGATCGTTATCGCCTACGCGCAGATGGAACAGGCCGAAGCCAAAAAATACCAGCCGAACGTGCTTATCTTCGACGAGAACAACGAGCTGGTCAAAGAGCTGCATAAGGACATCGTGGAATAATCATGGCTGACCTCCTGCTGGAACTGTTTTCCGAAGAAATCCCCGCCCGCATGCAGCTAGATGCGCAAGACCATCTTGCCGCGACACTGGAAGCAAAGCTCAAGGATATTTCGCCGAAGCTGAGCCTCGTCGCGTTTTCCACGCCGAGGCGCATCGCCGTCTGGGTCAAGGATTTACCCGTCGAGCAAGCTGCCAGCGAAACCGAAATCAAAGGCCCGAAGCTCGGCGCGCCGGACGCAGCCATACAGGGGTTCCTCAAGAAAAATAATCTCGTGCAAGCCGACCTTACCGAACGCGACGGCGTCTATTTCGCCGTGCTGAAAAAAGAAGGCCGCCAGACCGCCGATGCGCTGAAAACTATCATCGAAGACATGCTACACGCTTTCCCGTGGCCGAAATCCATGCGCTGGGGGTCGGGCGAACAGGCATGGGTGCGCCCGCTGCATTCCATTCTCTGCCTGTTCGATGGCAAGGTGATTCCGGTGAGCTTCGCGGGTATCAAAGCTGGCAATATCACGCGCGGCCACCGCTTCTTAGCCCCCGTCGCCCTTACCGTCAGCAACGCTGGCGACTACGAAGCCACACTCGAAAAAACCCGCGTGTACCCCAACCGCGAGAAGCGCAAAGCCAACATCCTTGAGCAGCTGCAAAAGGCCGCCGATAGCGCCAAGCTCGTGCTGAAAAAAGACGATGGGCTGCTTTCCGAAGTCACCGGGCTAGTCGAATGGCCCGTCGTGCTCACCGGCTCGATTGATGCGAAATACATGGATTTGCCCAAGGAAGTGCTCGTCACCGAAATGCGCGCGCATCAGAAGTACTTCGCGCTCGAAAACGCCGACGGCACGCTATCGGACAAATTCCTTATCACCTCCAACATGGTAAGTACTGACCAGGGGCAGGCCATCATCGCCGGTAACGAACGCGTGCTTCGCGCGCGCCTCGCCGACGGCCGCTTCTTCTGGGACATGGACCGTAAAAAACCGCTCACCGAATGGGCGCAAGGCCTGAAGGCCGTGACCTTCCACGCCAAGCTCGGCACGGTAGCCGATAAAGTAGATCGCATTGAAAAACGAGCACTCCAACTCGCGCCTTACGCTAAGGCGGATACCAAACTCGTCGCCCAAGCCGCACGGCTTTGTAAGGCGGATTTAGTGACCGGCATGGTCGGCGAATTCCCAGAGCTTCAAGGTGTCATGGGGCGCTACTACGCAAAGGCACAAGGTGAAAATGAATCCGTTTATGATGCGATTCGCGATCATTATAAGCCGCAGGGGCCGACGGATTCCGTGCCGACCAATGCAGTTTCAGCCTGCGTGGCCTTGGCCGATAAGCTCGATACGCTGGTATCGATGTTCGCCATCGGCGAAAAACCCACCGGCAGCAAAGACCCCTTCGCGCTGCGCCGCGCGGCGCTTGGCATCATCCGCATCATCCTTGATAACGAGCTGCGCCTGCCGCTTAAAACCCTGTTCGTCGTGCAGAACGCGCCCAGTATCGCGCTGCATAAGGCGCATGATAAGCTGGCCAAGCAAACGGAAGCCAGCCTTAAGGAAAAGCATCAGGTCGGTAAATATGTGGTGGTCAATGAATCAGCGAGTGAAGATATTTGCGATGTGGTACCAGAGAATCTGGCCGAAATTTTATATGATTTCTTCGTGGACCGTTTGAAAGTCCAGCTCAAGGAAAAGGGCATTCGCCACGATGTGATCAACGCAGTAATCGCCAATGGCGACGATGATTTTGTGCGCGTTGTGAAACGCGCGAAAGCCTTGCAAAACTTCCTTGGTAGCGAAGATGGAGCAAATCTTTTAACAGGCTATAAACGTGCTTCCAATATTCTAGTTATCGAAGAAAAAAAAGACAATCAGCGTTACCCAGGAGGCGTTGAACTTCTTCTCCTTCAAGAGATAGCAGAAAAAGCATTATTTGAAAAAATGTGTGATTTAGATATCCCTCTGGAAAAAGCACTGCAAAATGAAATTTATGATCAAGCGGGCACATTACTTGCGACATTGCGACCTTATGTAGATCATTTTTTTGATTCGATTCTGGTAAATGCAGAAAACCGTGAAGTACGAAGCAATCGCCTTAATCTTTTAGCTCAAATCAAAAGACGATTAGATAGTATCGCCAATTTCGCCCTGATCGAAGGCGAAAGCAAAGAACATAAAAAAGCAGCCTGAAAAAACTTAAACGAGGACAACATGACCAAGACCAACGCGCAACCTAAAGCCAGTATCAGCGACAAGCTCGTCTACACGTTTGGCGACGGCGCGGCTGAAGGCAAGGCTGACATGAAAAACTTGCTCGGCGGCAAGGGCGCGAATCTTGCGGAGATGTGCTCGCTGGGCCTGCCGGTGCCTCCGGGATTTACGATTACGACGGATGTCTGCGTGTCTTACTACGCGAATGGCAAGCAATTGCCGGAACTGCTCACTAACCAGATCGAAGACGCCATCGCCTATATCGAAAGCAAGACCGGTGCGAAATTCGGCGACGGCAGCAACCCGTTGCTGGTGTCGGTGCGCTCGGGCGCGCGGGCGTCTATGCCGGGGATGATGGATACGGTGTTGAATCTGGGCCTCAACGACACGACGGTGCAGGCGCTGGCGAAAAAGACCGGCAATGAACGTTTTGCATATGATTCCTACCGCCGCTTTATCCAGATGTATTCAGACGTGGTGCTTGAACTCGACCATTACCATTTCGAAGAAATGCTGGAAGAAAAAAAACGCGACCGCGATATCGAACTCGATACCGATTTGAACGCGGAAGATTTGAAAGACCTCATCACCCAGTACAAGGACAAGGTGAAGCAGGAACTCGGCAAACCCTTCCCGGAATCGGTGCATGAACAGCTTTGGGGCGCGGTGATGGCGGTGTTCAATAGCTGGATGAACGACCGCGCGATTTATTATCGCCGCCTGCATGATATCCCGGAATCCTGGGGTACGGCGGTGACGGTGCAGTCGATGGTGTTCGGCAACATGGGCGACGATTGCGCGACCGGCGTGGCGTTTACCCGCAACCCGTCGACCGGCGAACATAAATATTACGGCGAATTCCTGATCAACGCACAAGGCGAAGACGTGGTGGCGGGTATTCGTACCCCACTGCCGCTCGACGATATGCCCAAATCCATGCCGGTGGTGTACAAGCAACTGACGGCGGTGTTCGATAAACTCGAAGCGCATTACAAGGACATACAGGATATTGAATTCACCATCCAGAACGAAAAACTCTGGATGCTGCAAACCCGCAATGGCAAGCGCACCGCGGCGGCCGCGATTAAAATCGCCGTCGACATGGTAGGCGAAAAACTGATCGATAAAAAAGCGGCGATCAAACGCATCGACCCGCTGTCGCTCGACCAGCTGCTGCATCCGACGCTCGACCCGAAAGCGCCGAAAACGATTTTGACCACGGGCCTTCCGGCGTCGCCGGGTGCGGCTTCGGGCAAAGTCGTGTTCACGGCGGAAGACGCGGAAACGATGGCGCTGACGCATAAGGAAAAAGTCATCCTCGTTCGTATCGAAACCTCGCCGGAAGATATTCACGGCATGCACGCGGCGCAAGGCATTCTGACCGCACGAGGCGGCATGACCAGCCACGCGGCGGTGGTGGCTCGCGGCATGGGCAAGCCATGCGTGTCGGGCGCGGGCGAACTGCGCATCGATTATGCGGCCAAGACGCTGAAAGTCGGCGGTCATACGGTCAAGGAAGGCGACATCATGACCATCAACGGCTCAACCGGCGAAGTGATGCTCGGCGAAATCCCGACCGTCCAGCCGAAGCTTTCGGACGATTTCGAAACGCTGATGGGATGGGCCGACGAAGTGCGCAAACTCAACGTGCGCGCCAATGCCGAAACCCCGCTGGATGCGGCCGTGGCGCGCAAATTCGGCGCCGAAGGTATCGGGCTGTGCCGCACCGAACATATGTTCTTCGACGCGGAACGCATCATCGCCATGCGCGAAATGATCGTCGCGGAAAAGGTTGAGGGCCGCAAAGCGGCGCTGGCCAAGCTGCTGCCGATGCAGCGCAACGATTTCATCGAGCTGTTCCGCATCATGTCGGGCCTGCCGGTGACCATCCGCCTGCTCGACCCGCCGCTGCATGAATTCCTGCCGCATACGGAAGAAGACATCAAACAGGTGGCCAAGGCCGCCGGGGTGAGCGTCGACGCGGTGCGCCACCGTGCGCATGAGTTGAAGGAACAGAACCCGATGTTAGGCCATCGCGGCTGCCGTCTGGGCATCACCTATCCGGAAATCTACGAGATGCAGGCTCAGGCGATCTTCGAAGCCGCCGCTGCTATCATCAAAGAAGGCAAAGAAAACGTGATTCCTGAAATCATGGTGCCGCTGGTGATGATGCCTAAGGAGCTGGATATTTTAAAAGCCCTGATCGACAAAACCGCCGCTGACGTCATGAAGAAATCCGGTGTGACCATCACCTATAAGGTAGGTACGATGATCGAATTGCCGCGCGCGGCTCTTCGCGCCAGTGAAATTGCAGAGTCGGCAGAATTCTTCAGTTTCGGCACCAACGATTTGACACAGACCACGCTCGGCATCTCGCGCGACGACTCCGCCTCGTTCATCGAGGTGTACAAGCAGCGCGGCATCGTGGAGCAGGACCCGTTCGTATCGCTCGATGTCATCGGCGTCGGCGAGCTGATCCACATCGCCACCAAGCGTGGCCGCGCTACCCGCGCCGACCTTAAAATCGGCATTTGCGGCGAGCATGGCGGCGACCCGGCATCGATCCGTTTCTGCCATGAGGCAGGACTGGATTACGTGTCGTGCTCCCCGTACCGCGTGCCGGTGGCACGTTTAGCGGCAGCTCAGGCGGCGATTTAAACGATTATTTTTAAACCCCACGGTTTCCGCCGATTGCGGCCTCTTGCCTGAAATCTTAATTTCGGTTATGATGGTGCTTGCGTATAAACGTTAATAGTTAATTTCTAACGCCAATAGGTAATTGGGAGATATTATGCTTGATAAACAGTTTTTTAAAGGCGTTGTTGCACAGCTCGGCACCCTCAGCAAGGATGAGCGCGATAAACGAGTAGATAATTTAAAGAAACATCTGGATACGGAAATGAAGAAGCGCAACCTGAAGCCAAAAAAAAGCCATAACATACCCCTCACACCCATAAAGGATTTGCATTTGTTAACCATTTGACTCACTCTGGGCGTCCTTTAAGCGATAGGACCGCGCGCCCATGATGGATGACGAAAACCTCAGAGAACCACCAGCCACGAAGGCCCCTAAAGCCTGGCCCGAAGGCATGCCGGACGGCCCGTTGAAGGACATGCTGGTCAAAGGCATCGCCAAAACGCTCGCCGCAGGCAAGATCAAGGACCGCGCGGAGCTGGACGAAGTCATCGCGCGCATGGGCGTATTGATCGCTCCGGAAAAAAAACGAGGCTTCCGCGAGAAACCCGCTCCCAAGCCTAAGCTTACGCTTGAAACATGGAACGAAGGCCGCCCCGGTATGTACCCGGTTGACGCGTATGCTGTCGGCATCCTGCTCGGCTATGGAAGCAATGAGCTGGCCGATTTCTTAAAGCTCGCCGTCAATGATTATTCCCGCCGCGCGACCACCACCTACAACAACCGCTACACGCCGCAGGAACTCCCCACCGAACGCGGCATGCGCGACACGGTGAACGGCGCGCTCGTCTTCGTCAAAATGGAAAACCGCCAGCACGGCGATGCCGCGTTTGAAGTGGAAGATGACGACGATCTGCGCCCAACGCGCTATACAAAAAAAACTACACCGCCCGCGACGCAAGCCTCCGTCGAAGAGGTGATGAAACCGCGCCGCACCCCGCTGCCGTTCCAGGAACTACCATCCCCTGTTCAGGAGCAGCCCAAACCCGTTAAACCGAAAGCGCCGCCCGTACCGCGTGCGCCCAAAAGCGCGCCGCTGGCCAATATCCCGCCAGTCATCCGCGAAGTGCGGCCCCCGGCGGCGCCGGATTACGATACTACCAAACCGTGGGCCTATGAATCCGTCACCACGCGCCAGCGGGTGCTCGACGAACTGGAACAAGCCCGCGAGAGCCTGCAAGCCGCCCATGACGACCAGAAAAGCGCACGCTCCTTCGCCTTCAAAAATGATTACGCCCAGAGCCTGATCCGAGAGATGGAAGTCCGCTACCGCGCCGTGCCGCCGGTCGTAGAAGCATTGCAGCTGCTGCGCCACAGGCAAGGCGCTGGGTACAACATCCAGATTCGCCGTATCAAGGATGAATACGATTATATCGCCCCGCCGCCGGAATCCGTCAAACCCGCGACCCGCGCTGTCGAAATTGGCACCAGATGGAGCTATGACGACGTCATGCCGCGCGAGCTGGTCGTTTACCAGCTTGAATACGCTTACGACAAAGTTCAGGCGGCCATCATCGCCGAAAACAATGCCTCCAGCGGCGATTACGCCATCCGTAAAGCCAACGAAGAAGCCATTGGTTTTATCTTGCAGGTCGAAACCAACGCTCGCCCTATCCCGAAGGTAATGGAAGCGCTGCAATCGCTGCGTCAACGCCATTTCGGGCAATTTACCGCCCTCCTCGCCGAAATTCGCGGCGATAAGCAAACCGTGATTAGCCCGCCTGAACCGGAAGCGCCGGTGACATATCAAGCGGAAGCCGTGCTTGCTACAGCCGAAGCTGCTGGCATGCACGCACCTGCCGCTATTGTTGAAGCGCAAACACCGGCTGCAACTGCCGTGTATGAGTCGGAAGCTGCACTGCATGTCGTTGAAACGCCTGCGGTGGTGTCTACCTTGCGGGTGAGCGATGAAACGGGCATGGAAAAACCTGCGGCTGACATCGAAGCAGCACCGGTGCATGCGTCCGCCGATGAAGAAACGATAGCAGCGGAAGCAACCGTGTTCAAAGTAGCGCCGAGGGTGCGCAAACCTAAAGCACAGACTGTTGAACCTGCACATGATGATACGCCTAACCTGACCATCACCCCGCCGGTGGCGGTTGATCTGGTAGCGGCGACGTCGCAGATCAAGCCGGCACGTGTCAACAAGCGCAAAGCACACGGGATTGAACCGGCCGTGGTTTCGCCGCAGACGAAAGCGGCGCTCGACCATTGTTTCGCCGACGAAAATCCAAGCATCGACACGGGCGCGATGGAAGTGGAACGCGCTGTCGAAGTCGGCAAATTCTTCAAGGCGCTGCGTGTCGCGCGCGGGCAAGACAGCTATATCGAACTGGCCCGCACCCTTGCGCAGCATAATGCCGGCTATGCGTCCGAGGAATTCGACAATCTCATCAGCGCCATGAGCATCAGCGAACGCGAACTCGGCGAACCGCTGAGCGACGCCGCGCGCAACCGCACCTACCGCAAGCACACCAACCCCGAACTAGCCCAGGCCATCGCCGATTATGCCTACCCGCCCGAAGCCGAACAACGTTCCGGCGCCAACAAACGCTGCGTTGAATTCCTGAGCTCGAAAATTTACGTGACACGCAAAGCGAAATACCGCTCTAACATGGTGCGTGAATCCGAAGGTGAGGAAATCGGCGTCAACGCCAGCGGTTTCAAGCCCGCTGCGATTGGCAAATTCCGTAAACCCGGTGGTGTGGCCGACCTACTCGCCGATGCGTACACCGCGCGCGACGCCATGAACGGTTTCGACCCGGCGCAGGCCGAGAAAATCAGCATCGACCTGTACAAAGCGCTGACCGTGCAACTGAGCAACGGCGACCTCGAACGCGCCTCCGTCGGCACGCTTAACGGCGAAGAAACCTCCCTGAATAGCGCCACTATTTCGCGCTGGCGCACAGGCCGTAAGGAAGGCGATGTCAAAATCCTCGTTGAAGTCGACCATGACAAGCTGCTGACGGTGTGCGACGCGCTGGCGCATTCCATCGCGCCCGATGCGGCGACGGCGGAAAAACTAGCCAACCTCATGGCGGGCGTGCCGTGGGAAGGCAAAAAAACCAACGCGCAGATCGTCGATTATGCAGTTGAACATAAACTGGATGGCGCGGCACTGCTCCAGCTCCAGCGCCGCCAGCTGCGCATGAAAAACTCCGAGCATAGCAAATATCTGGGCATCGACGCCACGCGCTATTACGAAATCATCAATCCCGATTCTAAAAAAACCGCCAAAACCTTATCTATCGGTGATTTCGAACGGCTGGTCGAGCGGCAGGGCCTGAACGACGAAACCAATGCCGCGCTGCCGGATCTGAAGCGCCATGCGCAGTACCGCAAACTGATCCTGCATAAGCCGATAGACGATTTCGATGCCGGGCAGCAAGAACTTATAAGCTACTGCAAGCAGGCAGCCACGCTACCGCCAACGCAACTGCTCACCGGCCTGCTCAAAAAACTCCATGAACTGCACGGCACGCGCAACGCCGACGATCTCGCCGAAGCCATCGGCAGCTATGAAGAACAGCGCAATGGTGCGCGCGCCCCCCATCAGCAGCGCCAGCTTAAGCTCGATATTCGCAAGGCGATCGACGGTGAGCCGGTCATAATCCATGACGATTTGCTGGCGTGGGTCGCCGGTTTCGCCCTGCCCGGGCGCGAGCACGAAACGGCCCGCCAGCCATTGCTCAAAGCGCTCACCGGGCGGCACAGCGCGGTATCAAAAACCGGCGCGTACACCGACCTTGTAGCCAAAAAATCCGCCGCTTCCAGCCTAGCTTGATATTTTTTTCAACCTATACTTTTGCCCCCGGAACCGATATGCAGGAGTGACATATCATCAGGGCAGGGAGTTCATGTTTACAACCGATATTCGCAAGAATCTTGAAGGCTACATCACCGTGGCCTGCATCGCAGCGGCTACTATCGGGCTTGAGCTGGTTCAGACCCGCATCCTTTCCGCGCTATATTACAATCATATCGTGTACCTCACCGTCACCATCGCGCTGATGGGGTTTGGCATCGCGGGCGTGGCCGTGAGCTTGTTATCGAACTGCATTACCGACTGGCAAAAGCCGCTGGCGATTTGCAGCGGGGCATTTGCGGGCTCGATTGTGCTTAGCATCTACATCGTCAGCCGCCTCCCGATGTGGTATCCGAACGCGCCGATTACCACCAAGCTGGTGTATTCCTACCTGTTGCTGATGCTGCCGTTTTTATGCAGTGGCACGGTTCTGGGGTTGATTTTCATGCGCAACGGTGCGGATATTTTCCGGTTTTACTGTGCCGATTTGATGGCGTCCGCCCTGGCGTGCGGGGCGTTTGTGTTGCTGCTCAATCCGCTCGGGGCGAGCGGATTTGTGTGGGTGTGCGTGGCGCTTGCATGCGCGGCGTTTGTCCTGCTGGCACGCGCGGCGAAATTGCCGAGCCTTGATGTGTACGGCTTCCTGATCGCGGCTTTTGCGCTGTATATGCTGTGCGGCACGCATCTGGTCAACAACCAGCCCGAGCCGTATAAAACACTGGCCGCTAAAATGCGCATTCCCGGTGCGCATATCGAAGCGACGGAATGGACGCCGATTACCCGCCTCGACGTAATCAATATGCCAGGCCGCGGCCTCGATTTGAGTCAGGATTCCGATGCGCATACGCCGTTTATCCACAGCGGGGTCGTCAACGGGATCATCAACGGCGCGAGCCACGGACAAAACACGCGCGGTTCGGTGACGCTGGGGTATTTCATGCATGCACCGCATCCCGACCAGTCGCTGGTAATCGGTGTGGGTGGCGGTATCGATCTTGTGGCATCCCACGCGTACGGGGCGGTGCATACCACCGGTGTAGAAATCAACGGCGTCACGGCGCGCCTGACCAATGGCAGCTACGCCAATTACCTCGTCTGGCCACACTGGCCGGATGTGAAAGAAGTGGTGGAAGAGGGCCGCCACTACGTCCGTTCACACCCGCATGCCTATGATACCATCACCATGAGCGGCATCGACACGTTTTCGGCGCTGAACTCCGGCGCCTACGTGCTGTCTGAAAACTACCTTTACACCACCGAAGCGTTTGAGGATTACCTGCGGGGCCTGCGCGCGAACGGCATCATGACCATCAACCGCTGGTTCGAGGCCATCCCGCCGCGTGAAAGCTTACGCCTGGCGAGCCTGCATGTCGAAGCCTCGAAACGACTGGGGATTGAACATCCCGAAAAGAACATCTTCGTCGTGGTCGATAACGACTGGGCGTCCACCTTCATCAAGGCCGAACCGTTCACACCGGAAGAAATCCATCGCGCTTTCGAGAAGATTGAAAAAACCCGCCTGCGCGTCGTCTACCTGCCGAAGATCTTCCCGCCGGAAGAACAGGCGGCGATTGAAAAGGGCCTCGCGGCGGGCCGCAACGCCGGGCTGAACGTGGCCAATGATGCTTATGAGCATGTCATCAATCCGCAATCACCGGAAGCGGAAGCGAAATTCCTCGACGACTACCCGCTTGACGTATCGCCTGTGTTCGACGACCGGCCATTCTTCTTCGAATACCACAAGGGCCTGTCGATCTTTAACTGGAGTCACGATGACAACCGCATCCGCAAAAACGTGAAGAACAATCTGTACATCCTGCTGCTGGTGTGTCTCGTGGTTTCCGCCTGCGCCATTGTCGGGCCGCTGATGATCTTCAACCGGCAGGGGCTGAAAACGCAAGGCGCGCCCTCGCTGCTACTGTATTTCGCGTGTCTGGGGCTTGGCTTCATGATGGTGGAAATCGGCATGATGCAGCGTCTGTCGCTGTATCTGGGCGACCCAATGCATTCGATGCTGGTGGTGCTGTCGGGCCTGCTGTTGTTTGCAGGCGCCGGCACGTATTTAAGCGGGCAGCTAAACGTGACGCGCCAACATCGCTTCCTGCTCGGCACCTGCGGTTCGGCAGTTGCGGTGCTGGGATGGATTATAGTAATGCCTACCGTCATCTGGCTGACGCAGGAATGGTATTTCGGCTTGCGTGTCATTATCACGCTGCTGAGCATGCTGCCGGTAGGCCTCGTGCTGGGTATACCGTTTGCCACAGGCCTTGAGTATCTGTCGGGCTATTGCCCGCGGTTTATTCCTTGGGCATGGGGCATCAACGGGCTGACCAGCGTGCTGGCGTCGATCCTTGCCATCATCATCGCCATGCAGGTCGGGTTTACCATCGTGCTGGTGATCGGTGCTGGAATTTATGCGCTGGGCCTGTTTGCCATCCGTGCACATGTCCGCAACGCGGCACATTGATATCAGTCAGATTTGATTACGCTAAAGATTTAGTAGCCCATAAGTGCTCCCGCAGCGCAGACCCTCTCGCAGCAATCTGAGATGCTAAGCGTGCAGGTTACATCCTTCCTAAGCAGCATCCGCGCCTAATCGCGGGCCGCGATGGGCATTTTTTTAAACTTTGTTCCTTAAAGTCAGCTTGATGCTGGTTAACAGTTTTTCTGTATTTATTAAGAAATTAATATTTAACCCAGCCTCGTTTTTGTTTAAGCTGTAGGTCACTCAAACAAACGAGAGAACCCATGTCCTTCGACCAAGCACCAATGCGTTCCGGAATCGATTTCGAACGCCTGAAAATGGCCCACCGCGTGATGAGGGATATGGCCGAACCCACCGAGCACATGTATCACATGCTCAAAAGCCTCGTGGATGACCGCGAACGCTTAGGGCTTAAATTCCCCGAGCATTTTCTCGCTTGAGCCTAAACCGCACCCGGGCATGCCTGCGCCGAAAAAAGACGACAAGGTCCCCGCGTCCGAAAAAGAAGAAAACTTCGAAACTAAGCTGATCAAAAAAGATGCGGTCGCGCTGCAATACCTCGACAAATGCATCGGCGATATGTTCGGCATCGTCGGCCAGAAAATCATGGACGTGGAAGATGCTCTGCGCGCCAACCCCAACGCCATTCCCAAAACCGACCTCGAAACTAACGTCGACCGCTTAACCGAAGCGCTCAAATTCAAACCAGTCCAGAAAAAACTGGTGAGTTTCTTCACCTGCTCCGAACGCGGCAATTTCGATGTCATCTTGAAAGCCGCCTGCCGCGACGACAAGGTGTCGTCGGCGTATTACGCCAAAAGCCTCGCCGTACTGCTCGATGAGAAAAAACCCGACGTGATCGAAAAAGCGCTGGACCGCAACCAGACGCTGGTGGGCATGAACTTCATCGGCATGGATAACGAAACCGGCATGTACCATGTCGAAGAATCGCTCGATGTGCTTTTGAGCAGTCGCTACAAGGACCGCGACGAATTGTTGTCCAACCTCATCGGCCCGAAACCGACCACGGCGCTTACCCCGCGCGATTACGAATACATGGCCAAAGATTTCCAGGCCATGACCGAAACCATCCACGGGTATTTAGCTTCCCCAGCCAAGTCCGACGGGCAGGCGGACCCTAAAAACCTGCTGATTTACGGCCCCCCGGGCACCGGCAAAACCGAAATCACGGCGGCACTTTCGCAGAAACTGAACATGCCCGCCTTCCTCGTGGGCGTTGCTAAAAAAAGCGACGACGGCAATGCCGCCATGACCGAACCCAAACGCGAAGATCGCCTGAAAGCACTCGAGCGCGCCGCCTTCATCCTTCGCACTTCGGGCATCAAGGGTTTCCTCGTCATTGACGAATCCGAAGACATCCTGCGCAGCGCCGGGCAGAACCCGACGGGCAGCAAGGAATACGTCAATCGCCTGCTCAACCACCTCGCCGTGCCGGTGGTGTATATCTCCAACCAGCACTCTTACGACCCTTCCAACATCCGCCGCATCAGCCCTTGCTTCAGCATGGACTACATGCCGATTTCCGCCAAGGCCAAGGTGATCGCCACGCAGGCGGAAAGCCTAGGTAAAGTAACGCTCACGCGGGAAGAATCTATCGATCTTGCCGCCAAGGCGGTCGATCTGTCGGTGGCCGATGTCGCTAAATCCATTCGCACCATCTCGCAGCAGTTTTCGTTCAGCAAAAATCCGCAGAAAGACCATTTCGTCCAGAATATGGAAATCGAAATCGAGCGGGCGCTGCGCATCAAGAACAACGGCGTACCGCCCTCGCCAAAGCCCACGCCGCTGAATGAAAAGAACTTCCATGCCGAACTGGTTTCCACCAACGCCACCTCGTTTACGGCGCTGCGAAAAAACCCGGCGAAACTGACCGGCAAACCGACACTGGTGTTCGGCTGGCCCGGAACCGGCAAAACCTCGCTCGCGCAGGCCATCGTCGGCAAGGCGGGCAAAGACACGCAGATTCCCCCGCGCGTCATCAACTGGAGCACGATGAAGGACGACAGCGCCTTTGCCATGCAACTCGAATACGCCAAGCGCGATGGTGTGGCCGTGATTATCGACGATATCGATCTCAAGACCTTCCAGAAGGAGGCGAACACGATGGAGCGCATTCATGAACACCCGTATCCAGTGATTTTCGTGGGCCGCCTGAACCGTAGCATGTCGCAAGAAGAAATCGCCGACGCCGTGGACGGGTTCATCCCGCTTTCCACCGATAATTTGACCAAAGAACAGACCGTCGCGGCAGCTAAAAAAATCCTGAATGTCGATGTGGCGGAGAGTGAGCTGAGTACGGTCGAAAACCTCAACATCCAGTCGATCGTCACCATCCGCGACCATATCGACGCCATCGGCGTACTGGGTGATAAAAAACTGACGATGGAGTTGATGAAAGAACAAGCCAAGCTGCGTAGCCCCGTATCCGACCCGAGCAAGCGCATAGGGCGGTCATAGGTTCAATATCAAAAGATATCGATAACTTTACGCCGGGAGCAAAGCCGCTGCCGGAAGCGGTAGTGTTGCCGTTCGTGCAGACCGATGCCCTTGTAAAACACACGGCCCGCCTTCACGAGGAAGGCGAGCGCGAAGCGTCTTTAGGATATCCATTATGTTCATGAACAGGCGAAGCTGGCTGTGGGGCATTGGAAGAAGTGAGCTTTCAGGAATTTTGTCTATTCCCTATTTTCAATTACCTCATAAGTAGCTTTCATTCACCCGTGTTGCCGAATGGAAACGCTGGGTACAATATGCCGTTGGTGAAATATGAATCCGACCTTTTACAGGATATGATTACGATTCATAATAAATGCACAGGTTTTGCTGACAACGAACCTGCCGAAGCCGCCTATGACCTAGGCGAAGGAATAACCGATGACAGCCAATATTTCCTAAACTTGATACCGATTGGTAATGCATTATTATGAGAGGATTCTTCTGGTAAAACTGCACTCTTGTCATCTGTCGCCAAATATCAATAATTCAACTATTTATAGCTGAAACATTAACCACTATAAAGAGCTTTCCTGTAATTTGCCTGTTTTTAACATACTATATTACATGACTAAAATCAGTGAATATCATCTTTAATGACGTCGCTCCATTTAATTTCACCCTAACTTTTTCAGGCTGCTCAATGGCAAGATGCTCTGTGAATCGGTAGAGCAACGTTGAATAGCGACATGATTTACGCGTATCGAAGTATAATAACTCCGCTGGCAGCGCATCTTTTGCATCGTATTTGAATGGGGGATAATCACAGGAAATAAGGCCTAGACGCTTATATAGCTTACTATATGTGCCTATTTCCGCTGTCGTGTAGGCAATAGGAGCCATAGAAAACGCGTAATCAAATGCAGTACGCAGCAATGCCAGCAAGATAGTTTGCTTGCCTCGCCATTCATAGGCAAAGGCAAGACGGTTTAACTCACTTGCCAGCGCACAGGTAATCACGTCCGGCAAGAGGATGTAATGCTCTAATTCTGAAAACGGTTGTAGGAGAACGCGGAAACACCCAATGACGCAGCCATGATGCACTGCACCGAACCATGCCGCTTTTTGGGCTAATGCATCGTAGAGATAAGCGCCTTGCTTATCTTTCTTGATTCGCAATCCTGATTTATTGTCTGTCGGGGGAAGCCAGCCTTTCTCAATGACATACACTTCGTGTAGCAACCGGAGCGCTTCGATAATTTCATCGCCATGCAACTGTCGTATCTCAACGCCTTCAACCATTACGGCAGTGCAGATAGACTTCATAAAGACCTCAAAGCATTATATGTGAACCAAGAAATTCGTTGGGTCGTAGCTTACGAGGTGCAATGAAGTCGCGCATACCCCAAACGAGGTATGAATAGCGTTATATCAGGAATGGCATAAAAGCGGATTGTTGAGAATAGCGCGTATCAAATCGCTTTGGCGGCTGGTGCCAGTCTTTGAAAAAATGGTTTTAAGCTGAGTTTTAGCAGTATGCAGGCTGATTTCGACACGCTCAGCATAGTCCTGCAAACGCTCACCCTCTACCAATGCAGCCGTTAAACGCGCCTCCGCAGGAGTAAGTCCATAATGCTGGTTTAGTAGTGAAGGATTGATAGCACGTTTTTGATTAGGGTTAGTGATGAAAATAACAGCTTTTGGGTGATGCCGTTCAGACTCTGCATGTTCAGGCCTTAAAGGGCTTATTAAAATGGTTGAGGGAGCACCATGACGGTTAGGTAATGTCATATGACCCCCAGCATGAATACAGCGGCCTACACCTGCAAGGGCTGCGTCTTTGATTAACTTTAATAGTACAGGATTACGCGTAACTTCTTCTGTATAAAGCCGCCCCGAACGTACACTCAGCCCCATTTTTGATGCCAGTGCCTGCTCACCGATACCGTTGCAGAATAGAATCTTTGCAGCAGCATCAACGACAATTATGCCGATATTGGCGTTTACTAATCCTTCTAACGCCGCATTTTGTTGGAAAGAGAGAGCGTTCAGCCGATTTGAAAGACGAATGGCTTGCGTTAAATGCGGAATAACAAAATTGCAGGAGCGTTTTATCTTTTTCGCCAAACTCCTTTTCCCCTTCAGCCCGATGCACTCCGAACACGCCGCGAAGATTCTGGCTGAGAGGCAATATGGTTCCCATGACATCGGCGATGCCAATTTGTTTGACCCAATCATTGTAGAACTCCGTGCCCGTCAACTCCCGCCGTGCTATCACATCGTCGCTGACGAAAATTTTCCCGAATCCATCCAAAGGAATACTCTGCGCCCATAAATCCGTTTTATAGTAATGCGCCTCATAGCTGACAACCATGTCTGGAGTATAATTAGTGGTAAAGCCGAGAGGTATAGCTTGCCCTGCATCAGTATCCAACAATGCCAAAGCACAACTGTGAGAATCAAACGCTTTGGCAATTAAGCCAACCATACCATCCCACCCGCGCTGCTCGATTGGCGTTGCGTAAATGTCTTCAATCAGTCTGGAAAGTTTTGCGAAGTCTTTTGACATGATAAACCCTATGCAACAGAACTTGGAGCCTGCTTGAAGGCAAGCAAATTCTTACCATTTGATTTTACAGGTGTAAACAGTATCTGCTCAATTTTGATTATTTGCCGCCAAGCATGGAGTCACTATAGAATAGACTGACTATATCACGCAGGGCTATTTTGTATGCTTCTAATGCCCGTAGCGTATACTTACGATTAAAACTCAAAGAAGCATGTTTCCTTTGTTCCTTAAAAGCGGAACAAAGTGAATAATTTTGGATGCTCTTGCTTACGGGCTATTTACCTCGATCACCTGAAGTGGTCAAGCTATTGAAAAAAATGGCGTATCTGAGATGATTCGAACGTCCGATCTTTGCCTTCGGGAGGCAAGATAAATTCTATGTTGGCATATCTCTGTTAAATAGGGTTCAGATCAATATCTAGCACCATTACTTCACATTGAAATGCACGATATCGGAAGAAACGATCTTTTTTTTCATCGTCTATCTCGTTTGCCGTTAATGTGTGATGGCCGCGCTCCACCGGCCATAGGAAGCTCCCTCCTTCGGTGGTGGTAACGGGCTTCCCGTTAAGTACCCACACTACCTTGCGGCCAGCGGCGATACCACCTGCGACAAATTCAAATGCCTGGCGGTCGGAAGGAATACGAGGATCATAGGCAATCTGTAATCCTTCGGTTGGCCGTATCAGTGTAAGACCGCGCGGTGGATCAGTGCGCTTTTCACCACTTGGTTCAGTGCCGGGGATAAAATATTCCGTGCGTGAGAAGCAATCTTTTTTCCCGGCACCTTCATCATAGTTGGTGCATATTTCTTTCTGTACCAGCTTCGGACTTAAGTAGAGCGCATGGGCTGTGCCAAGTTCGGCAAGGTCGGCAAATATTCCGCGCAATATAAGTGCTGGTCCTACAGAGCCTGTAATGCCGTCCATAGGTGTTTGGTCTAAATTGCCGAGCCACACACCCACCGTATAGCGCGAATCAAAGCCAAGCACCCAGGCATCCCGGTAATCCGTAGAGGTGCCTGTCTTGACGGCGGTTTGTACTGGAAGATTGAGCACGCTTCCTGCTCCGAATTCGCGCCTGCGGGCGAATGGATCGGAGAGAATATTAGCAATTAACGAAGTTGCTTCCGGCGAATAGATACGGACGTTTTCACGGGTAAATGGTGGTTGAGGCAAGGGCGTCAGCGGGCGGAATACGCCACGATTTGCCAAGGCACTATATCCCTGAACCATTTCAAATAATGTCACCTCTCCATTACCCAGCGCGAGTCCTTCTTTATAAAATTCCACTGGCTGTGTAAGGCTCGAAAAGCCAAGCGCGTGCAACGTGTCAAGATAACGGGATGGCGTTATGAATGTAATTGTTTCCAACGCCGGGATATTGAGAGAATTGCCTAACGCTTCCCGAAGTGAAATTTTACCGTAAAATGTATGGCTGTAATTATGGAAATCATGCAACCCAGAGCCGATAGCCTCAGCCATAGGTGCATCATCCAATTCTGTTGCTGGCGACCAGCCAGAATCAAGCGCCATTGCGTATAAGAACGGTTTCATTGATGATCCGGGTTGACGCGGCGAGCGCACGGTATCGATGTCATGTCCCGGCGTTTCTGTCTTCAATTCTTCATTTCCGGCGCCGCCTACCGCCCAGGCAAGAATTTCGCCTGTGGTATGATCGACTACCAGCAGTGCGCCATTATGCACCTGCTTGCGTTTTAATGCCTTGATTCGCTCATCTAGCAAACTTTGTGCTGTATGCTGCAATTCGCCATCCAAAGTCGTAAGTAATGCGCCATTCTCGCTTAAACGATAGGGGATCGTTTCACGAATATAATTAATGAAATGTGTTGTGCTTAGTGGTGGTGAAGGCAGTTCAAGGGTGATGGTTTCAGCAAGTAATTGTTTATTTTCCTGCTCTGTTAATTCCTTGCGCTCGATCATACTCTGGGCAAGTCTTGCAACGGCGGATTCTATCGCATCGGGATTTTTATACAAATCGAGTGCCGATGGTGCGCGGGGCAATATAGTTAGTGCCAGCATTTCCTTATGCGTCAGCGTATCCATATCACGGTTGAAATAATAACGGGCCGCTTGCGCTACGCCACGGCGGTTGGCTGCATACGGCACCTGATTAAGGTAAAATTCGAGGATTTCACCTTTGCTTGCATGCATTTCCAATAAGGTTGCCTCAAATCCTTCAACCCAACGCGACCATAAATTGCGCGGGCGTGGGTGAATAATCCGCACTACTTGCTCGGTAATCGTGCTGGCGCCACGCACCGATTTGCGTGCGTGAATATTCTGCCATAAGGCGCTGGCGCGGGCTTTCCAATCCACACCGTGATGCTCAAAAAAATGTCGATCTTCCGAAGTAACGAATGCCTGACGCAGTAATTCAGGCATTTCGTGCAATGGCACAATATCTACCGTATTGAAACGGTTCTGATAGGAAATACCGAGCGGTTTGCCCCGGCGGTCTAACACTTGGAAACGTTGGGCATCGTTTGTCGCGGCACGCAAAGAGAGCGTTGGTGTTTGCACGTCCCATGCGGTTTTGAAGGCAATAACAGCAACAAGTGCTATTGTCCCGCGAAACGCTATTTTCCCATATCGTTTGTATTTTGACATGGCTTAAGCCTCAAGGCTTTGCCGCCGGTGCCGTTTCCTGCTCACCAACTTTTAGATTTAACCCCTCAGTTTTGCCATATACGTCAGGATCGTACATTTCCTCAGCCATGCTAGGCAAGGCACTGAACGTGCCGGTGGCGATAGCTTGTGCAGCATAGGACAGGTGATAATTTCCTGCTGGCAAATAATCGGAATAGAAGCGCACCGAATCATGCCGAATTTCTTGATGGTAGAAGCTCCAGCGGCTCACTCCAAAATCAATCCAGTCGGAGAACTTAAACCAGAACGAACCACCCGCCGCGCTAAAATCACCTTTTCTGGCATCGACTTCGGATGCGGTTGCGAGATCACGATTGACTGGCTCCAACCCACCCGGCACCGAATCATCTACTACTACGAAATTGCGGGCGGCGGGAACGGATAGATATAAGTCAACGCGCACCAATTCGCCGCGCTTAATTTGTGCGGGCGATTGTAGCAATTCCCATTTTCCACCGCGTTCAACACTATATTCGCGGTGTATTTCTATACCGGCATTGGCAGGTTTGCTCATTTCAACTGGCAATGCGTAAGCCAGCCGTGTTGCGTAATAGAGCCGTCCCGTACCGCTACGCTCGATTTGGACAGTTGCTTTACGGCCAGCATCGCCATCTTTAATTGGACGTTCTAAGCTCGCTGCTGGATCGCGTACGTCTTTGAAGGCCGCTTTGCCAAAGGTTTCACCATCCATGCTCGCTTTAACGGCCATGTTCGGTTTATCTTTCTCATAAACACGCGCAAAATCTATCAGCGCATTCATGCAGAACATATTTTCCTGCGTATTTTCCCAATGGTCACGGTTTTTGCGATCCTGAGTGATGGCACGCACCAGTTTGAACAGCACATCACCAACCAGTTTCTTGCCATCTTCACGTTCACCATAAGCCGTGAATGCATCAAGCACCGCACAATTTTCACGCAGCGGTGAGGCAAGAATACGGGTATAGCTATCATCCCATGTTTCGCTGAATACAAACTTGCCGCCAGTTTCATTAGAGGTGGCCAATATCATCTTCGCTACATCGGGCGCATATTTCTCTCCGCCTTTAATCGCCAATGCCGCTTGCATGAAATAGCTTTTGCCGAACAGCGACATTTTCTTCACATGCGGTTGATAGCGCTCCAAATCAGCTATGTCGGTTTTACCGCGCTCAGCCAATGCAGCCAACGCCACCGCACGCACGGTAGAAGTCATGCCTTCGGAATAGAAATCCGGCACGGCATCGTTCTTAAGTAGATTGCTCAAATAGGTATGCAGTTTATTTTCTACTTGCTCAGGAACGGTATAACCGCTTTTACGCAGCCAGTTGAAGGCAATGGCCGTATAAGCGCTTAAGTACGGATCGACATACTGATCCTGCGCCAGGAAATAGGTCATACCGCCATTTGGCGCTTGGAAACTTGCCGCCTGATCGAGCGTGGATTGTGGCAACGCATCACTGCCTTCCCATTTTAGGCCATCAGGTAAATAGGCTTTCAGGTTCTTATAGTGCGCCGCCATGACGCCTTTGCTCAATTTCTGCTCCCAACACATATATGGATAATCACGCATATACTTAAATGCGCCCGAAACATTTCCGATAACGGTCGGTGAGGCAATAACGCTAACGCTGCCAATATCCGGTAATATATCTTTCGGGAACTGGATAGGTTCTTCGATTTTATCTTGTGTGGTGGTGCCATAATTAGCAGCAACGTTAAGGCTGCGGCGCTTGTTTACCGGCACATTATGCACCATGCCATCACGATCAAGCTCATCACCCGCCATGACAGTAAAACGTAACTCTCCAGCTTCTACATCGCGCGAAAGCGCTATCGCTGTGGTTTGAATCGGCATCAACACGGTTGTGCGTTTATAAGGAGCCAGTGTAACCGTTTTCGTCAAGTCGGCAGGGGTTTTAGCCGCATCGAGATTACCCTCGGTATGAACGGTAACATTAAGTGTGCGTTCCTTGTCAGTGCGATTCATCACACTGAATCCGGCATCGAATGTATCACCTTCCATAACCTGATTTGGCATCACGGGGCGCACTTCCGTAGGGCGATTAACTTTAAAATTAGCATCACCCAACCCGAAACGGTCAGTTGGCGTGGTGGCAATGGCCAGAATACGCCAACCAGTCAGATTGTCCGGCGCATCAAAGGTTGCGGTTGCGTTACCGTCCTTATCGGTTTTAAGTTCAGCATTCCAATAACTCACGAATTTGAACAAGGAACGCATGCTCAAATCTGCGCCGCCATCGCCGCCGGGATTCGCGCCTTTTTTCTCAAATCTTTGGCGACCGAGAAGCCGGGTAAGTAGGCTGTAGTTCCGTAAATCGAGGCTATCTAACTTATAAAAGCCAGCGTATGGATCAAAATAGCTTTTGCCACCAGCAATCAAGTCGAATACCGATTCGTCAAGTACGGCAACCGTGAGTTCGATAGGCTCCTTTTTATCCTTCATGCGCGGCTCGGCATGTAGCGTTACCGTTACTTTATCACGCGGCTTGTAAACCGGTTGGGCGGTTTTAGCAGTGATCACCATTTCCTTGTAAGGGTCTTTCACTGGCACCGTGACATAACCCATACGGTAGGTAGGCTTACCTAAATCCACTTGGCCTTCGCCTAACGGTTTTTCGACACGCGGTGAAACGATAACGACCGAAAGATAGAATCCCGGCAGGTAGTCAGGTTTGATTTTGAATTCGACTACAGGCGTAGAGCTATCGAACGTTTGCACGAAATGATCGATGACGCCGTAGCGCTCGATGGTGATCAATGCTTTAGCGCCCGGATAGGGATTTTTTACCAAATAGCGTGCGGTATCGCCTACTTTATAGTTAGTGCTTTCGGGAACAATGGTCAGGCTGCTATCGCTGCCATTATCCCACATAACAAAATCATGGCCGACCGCATAGGTGCTGAGGGTCGTGGAATGGTCATTGCCCTTAGTATCCTTGATTTTGGCTATTGCACGATAAACACCGGCTTTATCGGGTGTAAATGTGCAGGTAAGTGGTGCATCTTCCGATGCTCCTTTGCATCTGCCCACTGCCTCCCATTCACTATGATATTCCGTCAGGTAAGCATTGCCCGCGCCTTTAACGCGTGCCGCCTTGGTGGTTTGATGTTCCAGCGCAATATTTACCGGCGTGCCTTTAACTGGATTGCCGTGATCATCCACGACGATATATTGAATCGCAGCTGGTTTTCCTACGTTGTAGAGCCATTCGGTAGCATGAAGGCCGACCAAGCGATCAACGCCCACATAATCGGCATGCGATTGACCAGTAATATATTTACCCCGATCATCGGCAACGGCGCTTTCTACCAGTAGCTTCCCATAAACCACTTTGGGAGTGCCGGTCGAAAAATTCAGCGCAAGTTCGCCTTTATCATTCACCTTATCGATTTTCTGGAAAATCTGCTGCGAAGGCGTTTCGTATTGGTAGCTATCGAACTGGAAATTTTTAGCCAACGGATGCTTGGACATGAATGGCGCACTATCAAGCATTGCAGTAATGCGCGTCGCGGCATCCGTATATGCACCGCCAGAGTGCAATTCGGCGTGGGTTGCTACATCCACTTGCTCGTCGGCATGAAATAGATCGCCGTTCAGCTGGTTGCCTACATGGGAAGAGGAAGGCGTAAAATCGCTGACCAGCACCCGCATGGGAATCCATGATTTCTTAGTGGCGCTATATCTGTCATTATCAGCGTCATTATTTCTACCATCGGCACCGCTGTCAGGCTGTTCTTCGGCGTTTTCATCCTCATTATCATCAGATTTAGCAGCAAAATCGGCAATCAATTTGAATTGATACCAACCCACCGCGCCTTCTTTAGGCACGATAAATTCGCCGCTTGTTCCGCCGAAGGGTGATAGCTTGACGTCTTTAACATCTTCCACCACCTTACCCATAGGATCGAGGATTTTTAACCGGTAGCCTTTGGCTGGCCCAGGTATGAAACCATTATTGTCCTGATTGCGGACGTAGATTTTATACTGGATTGTATCCCCGGCACGGTAAATCCCTTGTGCGGTAGTACCCCAAGTACGCATATGCCCATAGCGCTGCTTATTGGAAGGATAAACCGATTCGCTACCCGAAGCGCGGTAAGCATCTATGATAAACGATTGCGCTATCGGCAATAGCGCCATGTCATCACCTTTTTCCACGCGCAGGAAATAACGCGTATCTTCATCACGATATTTGTTTGTAATCGAAAGATCAGGGTCGAGCGTATCCGTTCCCGGCAGGAACGCTATACCGGAAACATCGGTTGTGGCTTGCGCCGTATTATCTTTAACCGTGTGCAGCGTTGTGAATGCATCTTGATATATACTAACTTTAGCGCCAGCGACCGGAGCGCCACTAACCATATCCGTTACCCAGGCGATCGTATTAAAATGACCAAGTTTAAGATGCACCTGATAAGGTGCTACCTGTGCAAATAGACGAGGGTAATATTTTCCGACAACTGGATCGGTTTGCAAAGAACCAAATACCGCGCCTGTTTTTCATCCAACATATCGCGCACGCCGAAGGGAACGGCAAATTGCACATCCTTCACACCCGGAACGTCTTTATGGAATGTCTGCCCGTCATCGCTGCTTTTGGCAGTCAAGCGGCGATAGTTGAATGTGTAATTATTCAGGTTATTAACAAAGAACGGCACTTCACTATCAACTCCCTTCTCCAATACTGCATCGCTGTAATCCAACACAAAGTTAGGATTGCGATGGTCGGTCGCAAAGGTAGAGGAAATAGAATGCCGCATCTCCCGACCGAACATATCCTGCACTTCGATAGGGTCTTGATGTTTGAACCATGACTTGATCCAATGCCATAGCCACTCGAAAATATTCATCGTCTGTGAGCGCGATTGCACCGTATATTCTTGTGCGGCTTTCAGGCCACCAGGGAGCCATACTTCATACGTTTTCCCTTTGCTATGTGGCTGGCGGAATTGATAGCCAACCTCAGCGCCACCTTCGGCATTATCCGTTGTTTCCGCTTCTTGTGTCTCCTCATCTGATTCCTTCCAGCCGCCGACCGGAGGGGTGAATTTTACCATCTTACCCATTTTGTCGCGCTCTACCGGCGTAGTGAACGAGAGCTGTACGCCCTGCATCGGATTGCACTTCCCAGTGGGCGACGTGTCAGCCGGAACCAGCAATTCTTTGCCATCATTCATGGTGCATTTAACGCCAACGAAGGTGAATTCCGGGTAGGTATCGAATTGCACGATTTCGTTGGAAGTAATACTAGCCTCAGGGCCAAGCGCAGAGATCAGCCCTGGCTCAGTTTTCAACACTATATGCGTATCCAGCGGCAATTCCCTCACCGGCTCGATCAACCATATCCTGCGTGCTTCTTTTCCTGATTTTTTACGAAGATCATCATCGCTTTTTTGCGATGGTGCTTTTTTAAAGAGCAGCGCGTACCTCTCTCCCGGAACGGGGATGAATTGTGGTTGCTCATGATCCGTTGGGTCAGGCTTAACCTTAAGTGCGACACGTTTATTATCATCGCCTACATTCAGGAACACATGCTGCGCCACCGATTCCTTATCCACCGGCTGATTGAACACCAATCGCATAATTGGATATCCCGGCGATTTCCACAGGCGGAATTCCTTATAGCGAATATCGGAACGCTGGGTAATGAAGCTGTGGTGATAGGTATCGGGAATGGTTACGTCATCTTCCGCTTTAATTCCTGGCTTGATTTCCAGGGTGTAATGCGTCGCTTCCCTGAGCGGCTCCTTGTCCGGCAGATTACACGCAAGTGCCGATGTATTTATCCACCGCCATTCGCAAGGAATAGCCGGAGTAATGATTACAGGAATTTCGGAAGACGGACGCTCCATTTTCCCGATAGGCACCACGGGACGATTAAATTGGATGACAATCTGCTTACCGGTAGGTACATCCTCACCGTCCGGCGTAACTCTTATAATTTCTAGAGTTTTAAGTTTGGCTGCTTCAGCGGAATCAAAAGCAGCATAGGTAGTAAAAGGCGATAATAATACTATCGCGGCAGTAACAAGAAATAAGAAACGATTTGGAAGCATTTAATACCGCGCGCGATGGGACGAGCGGATCATAAATTATTTATATTCAAATGCTACTGATTTAGTGAAACGTTAGAAATTGTGCGCATGCGCAATGGCGAATTGGCGGCCTCGATACGAATCTAACGTGCGGCCTGGTCTTTCGGAGGGGCGCTTTATCTAGTTGAACCGTACAAAATAATACCCTATTGCTTGCTTTCATTCATTCCATTTATGCAAGTTCTTATCTTGCTTACGAGCTATATTCTGTACGGTCACTTGATGTGGTCAAGCTATTGAAAGTATTGGCGCACCCGAGACGATTCGAACGTCCGACCTTTGCCTTCGGAGGGCAACGCTCTATCCAGCTGAGCTACGGGTGCGTATGTGCTACCCGGGATTAGTGATGGGGGATTGGGGATTAGTAAAGCGAAAAATCATGCCGCACCCGGCGTAATAAGTTGTTAATGGTCGTGCTGTAGTATTAACACATCTTAACAGCAGGGGGATCTATGGCTCGCATCACATTAAATCCTGAATTCGAAGATGGCCTGCGGGCAAAACTAGCTGAATACCAGGAACGCTTACAGGATCAGAAGGAAGCTAACTCACATGCCGCCCCGGAACTGGTAGGGCTTAGCACCCGCGCCAAAATCGAAGCGACGAAAGCGCTGCTGGAAAGCCCCGACGGCATCGACACCGCCGAGCTGGCCTTAAAACTCAACGCCAAATACGGTTCGGAAGCCGGAAATAAAGCCCTTGATGTGGTCACCGGATATAATCGAAACGGCGGGAAATCGCTATTCGCTGGAACCGGGCTTAAAAAACCGGAGAAAAAGAAACCTGTCGCCGCGCTTGTCAAAACCGGCAGCTTCACCGAAGCGCTCGCCGCGCAAGGCAAACCCGAAGCCATGTCGCAGGAAGAGTTCCAGCAACGCTATAATATCGACAACTATGCCCACGGCGAAGATAAATTTGCCACGTTCGACTATCAGGGCATGGTGCACACGCGCGACGGCGACGTTATCTTCAAAGACGTGATGGCCACCAACGGCCTGCTGAAATCCGACGGCAACGACGGCATTCATGTCGGCACCGATGGCATCGTCGGTTATAGCGCACTCTCCGAAAACCATCGGATGAAAGGCCCGCAGGACGTCGGCGAATACGATATGTACATCAAAATCCCGGCCGCTATCCAGCAAGCGACCAATTCCTACACCCAGTACGACCAGTGCTTCGCCGCCAGCGAATTCGACGGCACGCCGCAGGAATTGCGCGAAATGCGCGAAAACGAAAATTACGTCGTCATCCGTACCAATCTCAACCCGCATGAAGACTCACTGGCGCGTCAGAAAATGCGCATTATCCATGAGGGCGTCATCACCCATATCGACAACGGCGGCAAGCTGGAGCAGATATCCGAACTCGTGTCCGCTATGGAAAGCCGTCTCGACCAGATCGCCAGTCAAAGCCCGGCCGCGCTTAACCGCGTGAATGTCAGCTCCGGCAAGCTGATGCTAGATTAATAGGGTTCGATTTCGGACACGGAATCGCTAAGGCTTATCCTCATTACACCATAAAGCATTGTCACCCCGTCACATAGCGGGGTACGTCTATCAACGCTATCACAGACCCTCCTATGCAGCAGGATGACAGGCGGATGGACAACAGGGAATACGGGGGAGAGCCGGGATAAGGAGACAGCCCGCGATGATAGGGGAATAGTAGCCGCTCAGGCCCGCGGGTGGGCGTTCTTGTAGGCCTGCATCAGTCGGGTCTTATCGACATGAGTGTAGCGCTGGGTGGTGGAAAGGCTGACATGCCCCAATAGCTCCTGAATGGAGCGTAAATCCCCGCCCGCCGAGAGCAAATGGGTGGCAAAGCTGTGGCGGAACGCATGCGGCGTCGTTGATTCAGGCAAGTTGAGGGCGGCGCGCAGCTTGCGCAGTTGCAGCTGGAAAATGCCGGGGTCGAGCGCCATGCCGCGCTTACCCAGAAACAAAGGCGCCTTGGCGCTGAACGGGTACGGACAGGCGCTCACATAATCGGCAATCGCGGATTTGACCACCCGCAGCACCGGCACGTGGCGCTGCTTGTTGCCCTTGCCAATGATGCTGAGCGTGTCGCCCGAGGGGATGTCCTTGTAGCATAACGATAGCGCTTCGCTGATACGCAGGCCACAGCCATAGATCAGAATGAGCAACGCAAGATCGCGCTTGTTGATCCAATCCTCGTCATGCTGAGTGCCGATGACTTCCAACGCGGCTTGCGCCTGCTCGACGCCCAGCGCCTTCGGTAGCGCCTTTTTCAGCTTGGGCCCGCGAATGTGGAAAATCGCCGAATGGCTGATCGTGCCGTGCTTTTCTAAATAACGGTAAAAATTTTTGACCGTGGAAAGCGCGCGTGCCGTGGACGACGGCTTGAACTCTCGCAACCGGCTGGCAAGCCATGCGCGGATATCGCGGGTTTCCAATGCTTCGATCTGCTTTAGTGTTACCTGGCCGCCTAGATGCTGGCCAAGGAAGAGGCAAAACTGCGACAGATCGGTGGTATACGACACCACTGTATGCTGCGAACTGCGCCGCACATGGCGCAGCCATTCCTGCCATTGGGTGATGGTTTCGGCGAATTCAGGGGAAACGGGAAGATGGTCGCAGGTCATGGCGCATCATACCATGAAACCCCGAAAAATAAACTTACAAGCTGACGCCCGTGTCTTTGGAATTGTCTTTGAGCATCGGCAGCACCGGAGCAATCAGGGCGCCAAGCGAGCCGGCGAGTTCATTTTGCAATAACTTGCCGCTGGCGGCACTTTCCATCGAGGCAGCCGCTGAGACTTGCGCTTCCGCGTCGGCTGCGGTGCGTACACTGCCACCAACGGTCGGGGACAGGCCCGCCGTGTCAATGCCTTTGGCTTGAAGCTGGGCGATGACGGAGCGCACCTGCGCGTTGATATTGTCGCGATCCCCGGCTAGCTTGGCAGAGAGTTCTGCGTCGTTATTTTCTTCCTCACGCTTGCGGACGATATTCTTGCCAGAAACCAGTTTCTTGACCTTGTCCATTAATGCCATAACGTCACCTTTGTTGCTTTAGATCAGTATAATCGTTAACGCGTTAACCTTCAAATGACGTTTGCGTGACAACGTGAAAACAACTGTAAGCAATTGTTTATAAAGACTTACCCGGAGAGGGGAAGAGGGCGTCGAGGGCGTTTCTGATCTGCTGGTTGAGGTCGCCTTGCCATAATCCGGTCTTGTCGAGGTCGAGCAGGTCGAAGGTTTTTTCCGAGGTAAGGAGCTTGTCGCGGACATCCATCTGGCCGTCTTTGACAAGCAGGTACAGCATGGTGCGGTCGCTTAAAATCGACATCAGCTGGAGGCGTTTGTGCTCATCGGGAATGCGGTCGGTGATTTCTTCGTTAAAGACTGGCATATGGTTGCGGTCGAACCCGCGCAGGATGCCGGCTTCGGCGAGCACGTCGTAAGGCGTGGGTTTTTTCTCGGGCCGGCTGAACAAACGCTTGGTGTAGTCGCCGGTGGTGGTCATGGCTAAATCGTCAAATCGTGCAGGTACGTATCCATCTGGTGCGCGACAATCTGGGCGAGGAAATGCAGCAACTCAATCCCCTGACCCGAATGGAACCGGTCCTTGTAGCGTACGCCGAAGGCCAGCAGGATATTTTTGCCCACTGTATCCAACTCAAGCCGAAGCAGCGCACAGGAGGCGATCATATCGTTGCAATCGGCGAAAATCTGGTCGAAACCGGCGGGCATGTTGGCGGCGCAGTCTTCCACCAGCAGCACGTTTTTAGTGGCGCCCAGCGCGTCGTCGACGGTGCCCGGCTCGATGAAGATGATGCCGGAATAGTTTTCTTCGCCGTAGGAGGTGTCGAGCTTGGTGTCAGATTCCATCGCCATGCGCACCACGTCCACGTCGAACAGGCTGACGAGGTCGATGGTGATGACTTCGAGCAGTTGCTCAAGGCTTTTGGTGCGGATGAGCTTGAGTGCCGCCGCGTGAACGAGGCTTTGCACCGACATGTTGTCGCGGCAGAAATCCACCAGCATCTGGTAGCGGCTTTTAAGCAGCTTGGTATCTTTTTGCAGGTTTTTGACCATATAATGCTGGAAGTCGATCACCGCGTCGCCCAGCTCACGCTCCGGCGGCTGCGATTCGCCGACGACGTCGAGATTCTTCATCAGGAAGTCGGGATTGAGCTTTAAAAACTCGCGCACCTGCTCGGCGGTAGGGGCGGCGGTTTCGCTCACTGGGGGCTCAGGGCGTTTGGCACCCATCTAAGCAATTTTCTGGCCGGTTTTCTTCCAGTCGGACAGGAAGACTTCGAGACCCTTGTCGGTCAGCGGATGCTGCACGAGCTGGCGCAGGACCGATGGCGGAATGGTCGCCACATGCGCGCCCATCATCGCCGCGTCCGTGATGTGCACCGGGTTGCGGATGGAGGCGACGAGCACTTCGGTTTTGAAATAATCGTACTGGCGGTACATGGTCACGATGTCGCTGATGAGTTGCATGCCGTCCTGTCCGATATCGTCGAGGCGGCCCACGAACGGCGAGATGAAAGTGGCGCCCGCTTTAGCGGCAAGCAACGCCTGCGCCGCCGAGAAGCACAGCGTGACGTTGACCATCGTGCCGTTGGAGGTGAAGTGTTTGCAGGCTTTGAGGCCTTCCCACGTGAGCGGCACTTTGATGGTAATGTTTTTGGCGATTTTGACCAGTTTTTCGCCCTCGGCGATCATGCCCGGCGCGTCGGTCGCGGTCACTTCCGCCGAAATGGGACCGGGAACGACAGCGCAGATTTCTTTCAGCACATCGAAAAAGTCGCGCCCGGATTTGGCAATCAATGTCGGGTTGGTGGTGACGCCGTCGAGCATGCCGGTGGCGGCGAGGTCACGGATTTCCTTGATATCGGCGGTATCGACAAAAAATTTCATGGCAGAGTTCCTGTTTGATGTATGATGGCCGGACGATAACGCACCGCCGCCCAGATTGGAAAGACATTTTTTGACCGCGTTGAAGCAAATTGAGGTCCTCGTCCCCACCGCGATCAATCAGGGATTCGACTATCTGGCACCCGCCGGAAGCACCATGTCGGCAGGCGACATCATCACCGTGCCGTTCGGTAAAAAGGAATTGCTTGGGGTTGTCTGGGGTCAGGGCAACGCGCAGATCGACGCGGGAAAGATGAAAGAAGCTCGCGAACATTTGTCACAATTTCCCCCGCTTTCCGAGCAGTTACGCAAATTCGTCGACTGGACGTCATGGTACGCCTGCGCCCCCAAAGGGGCTATTTTAAAAATGGTCCTGCCAATGCCCGACATCGCCAAGGAAGGGCGCAAATCGACCAGCGCTTTTATCGAAACCGATATCGATTTGAGTAAAATCCACCTCGCCAACCTGTCCGGCATCCAGAAGGAAGCCGCCGACCGGCTGACCGATAGCATCGGCGGGGGGTTCAGTGTGAGCCTGCTCGACGGGGTCACCGGCTCGGGTAAAACCGAGGTGTATTTTGAAGCCATCGCCAAGGTACTCACCCAGCGCCAGTCCGACCCGACTCTGCAATGCCTCATCCTGCTACCCGAAATCGCGCTGTCCATCCAGTGGCTGGAACGGTTTGAAAAACGCTTCAGTTTCAAACCCGTGGTCTGGAACTCGGAAATCACCCCCGCCCGCAAACGCGCCAGCTGGCAGGCGATTGCCAAAGGCGATGCGCCCGTGGTTGTCGGTGCACGCTCGGCGTTGTTCCTGCCGTACAAAAATCTCGCTTTGCTCATCGCCGATGAAGAGCATGACGGGTCGTATAAGCAAGAAGAAGGTGTGATCTACCATGCCCGCGACTTTGCCGTCGCCCGCGCCCGGTTTGAAAACATCCCCGCCGTGCTGGTGTCGGCCACGCCTTCGCTGGAAACCTACGCAAATGCCAAGGATGGCAAATACCGCGAAATTACCCTGTCCGCCCGCCATAACGACGCCGTGATGCCGGATATCACCCTGCTCGACATGCGCAAGGTGGAGCTGGAACGCGGCGCGTTTATCTCGCGTCCGCTTCGAGATGAGCTGGCCGCATCAATTGCCGACGGGCATCAATGCATGTTGTTCCTGAACCGCCGGGGCTATGCGCCGCTGTTGCTGTGCCGCGCCTGTGGCCACCGGTTCCAATGCCCGGATTGCTCGGCATGGATGGTGGTGCATAAACGCGCCCCCCGCGCCAGCAAGCATGAGGCGGTCAGCTGCCTTGAGTGCCACCACTGCAATTACCGGATTCCGGAGCCGAAACAATGCCCGGCCTGCCAAGCCGAAGACAAGCTCGCGGCCTGCGGGCCCGGCGTCGAGCGTTTGAAGGAGGAAGTGGCTGAATTCTTACCCCAGGCGCGCGTCGCCGTCATGGCCAGCGACAGCATGGCTCCCGGCGAAGTTGCCGAAACCATCACCGCCATGACCGATAAAAAAATTGATTTACTTATCGGCACGCAAATGATCGCCAAGGGCCACCATTTCGCCAATCTCGCCGTGGTTGGCGTCGTCGATGCCGATCTGGGACTGGCCGGGGGCGACCTTCGCGCCGCCGAGCGCACCTACCAGATGCTCCACCAGCTTTCAGGACGCGCCGGGCGCGAGCAGATTCGCGGGCGGGTGTATATGCAAAGCTTCCTGCCCGAACATCCCGTCATCAAAGCGCTGGTGTCCGGCGAGCGAAATGCGTTTATGGCCGCCGAACTGAAAGCCCGAAAAAACGCCCATATGCCACCGTTCACAAGACTTGCAGCCATCATCGTCGAAGGCGAAAAGGAAGATCAGGTGATGAACACCGCCCGTAAGCTCGCCAGCTCCTTCCCCGCGAGCAAAAGCACCCATCTCTATGGCCCCGCCCCCGCTCCGCTCTTCCTGCTGCGCGGCAAATTCCGCTTCCGCCTGCTGGTCAAAGCCGAGCGCGACGTGAACCTTCCCAACATCGTGCGCCACTGGGTGGAAACGCAGGAGGCGCCGTCGACGGTACGTATTAAAATCGACATTGACCCGCAGAGTTTTCTATAGAAAATCAACAATATAACACCGTTAACCATTTTGGGTTAAACTGGTAGCTTCACAACTGACAGCACGCACATGTCCCATATCGACGAAATCCGCACCGAATTCGACAACCTCATCAAAGCCACCGTTCTCGGACTTCAGCGCCCGGAGTATCGCAGCGACTACCACCTCAGGGAGTTCAAAAAACCCGAGCATGTGGGCGTGAGCGCTATGGAAGGCGGACAGGCTGAACTTAAAATCGATTTCCGCAGCGTCGAAGACACCTCCCTACCCCCGAAAGTCACCGCCGCCATCGCAGAAATGCTTGACCAGATATGCGACATCGACCCCAAGCGCATCAGCCAGCATGGCAGCGGCCCGGATATGGATTACGGCATGGCATTTTACACCGGCACGCTTAAAGCCCTCGTACCCGACACGGCAGAAACTGTGGAAAAACTCAAAGAAGCACAGGCCTATATTGAAACAGGCGGCCTGGGCAAAATGCTCGTCATGAAAGAGTTACGCAAAACAATGGCCGCCACGATGGAAAAACACGCTCACGACCATCCGCATTTGCCGGTGGACGACAAGGAGCTGGCAGAAATCCTCTCCGAATTGGGCAAAAACGGTCTGGACCACGGCCGCAGCCGATAACTATTGGCGATGCGCTTTGCGCCACTGGCTGGCGCGCTGTCTGGCTTCGTCGATCTGCTCATGCGTCATCAACGGCTCGATCTCTTTGAGCTGATCCATCGCCTCGGCGTTCATCTTACCCGGCGTCCCGGAGCTTCCCGCCAGAAGCAGCCATTGATATGCCTTCACCCGGTCGCGCTCCACGGGTCCGCCTTTTAAATAGGTCATGCCGAGCAAATACTGCGCGAGGTCATACCCCGCATCCGCCGATTTTTCCAACTCGTTGAATCCACGGCCAGCGGGCTTGCGCGCATCGGTGATCGACGCGGCGCCCGTTTGCTGTTTAGCCAGCCGCATCCACTGCTCAGCCACCACCGGATTTTTTTCCACGCCCAGCCCATACTGGTAAAACAGCCCAACGGAATACTGCGCCGTCGAATCGCCAAGATCGGCGGCCTTGCGATACCATTTAAGCGCTTCGGCGTAATCCTTGCCGCTGTAATAATACTTAGCCAGCTGCAACTGCGCCGGTACGAAATCGTTATTGCCCGCGCGCTCCCACCAGTCGATGGCCCGCGCCACATCGGCGTTCATCCCGTGCCCTTGAATATAAAGCGCGCCCACCGCAAACTGTGCCCCCGGCAAGCCGACATCGGCGGCAAGCCTGTACCATTTCATCGCCGCAATGTAATCCTCGGGCACGCCAAAACCGTTATCGTACATCACCCCGATATTGTAAGCGGCGAGGGGCTCAGTCTTAGCGGCCAGCCTGTACCATTTGAGCGCTTCCTTATAATCCTGCTTCACGCCCCAGCCGTTCTGGTACATGGCGCCCAGATTATTCTGCGCCATTGTAAACCCGTGATCGGCGGCTTTGTGATACCATTCGAAGGCCTGTGGATAATCCGCTCCTGCCTCGTAGACGCGCCCTAAACTATTTTCCGCCTCGACATAGCCCTGCGACGCCGCTTTTTGCATCCAGTACAGCGCTTTGCCAAGATTTCTTTCCACCCCTTTGCCATCTTGATAGGCATGGCCGAGATTATACTGCGACTTGGCATAGCCCAGATTGCCCGCAATCGTCCAGTAACGGATCGCGGTTTCGGGAATTTGCGGTTTACCATCGCCGTTGTAATAAGAAAAACCGATATCGTTAAGCTTGTTAAGCGCACATCCGCCCGCGTCGGCCAGCCCTATAATCATCCCGATGACCAGAAGAGACTTAACCAATGTACGCCATTTTGCAGCCTGCATAGATGTCTTTCGGGGAATAAAATAATTAAGTGATACCAGAATTTTACCTGTTTAGCGGGTCGCGGCTTTGGAGGCAAGTCACCAGAAGCGAATTTTTCGGTTGCCTTTACCACCAATCTTGCTAATTTCCGCGCTCTCATAACCCTGTGATAAGATAAAAGCACCCCGTGAAAATATCCGGCTCCAAACGCATCGCTGAACGCTACGTCAAAGCATTGTTCGACGTCGCCACCTCTGAAAACTCACTCGACGCGGTCGAAAAAGACCTGCTGTCACTGGGCAATGCCTACAAGGAAAGCACGGAATTCCGCCATTTCCTCATCAATCCGCTGTTGAGCAACGAAACGCGCGCGCAAGCCATGCTTGCCATCCTCGCCAAGCTCAACGTCAACCAACTCACCCGCCAGTTCTTCGGCATGCTGATTCGCCAGAAGCGCCTCGCCATCCTGCCGGACGTGGTGGAATTATTTGAAAACGCAGCGTCCACCGCGCGCGGCGAACTCAAAGGCGAGCTGATCTCGGCAGCGCCGTTGAAAGATAAAGAAGTTCAAATGATTAGCGACCGTCTTAGCAAGGCTTACGGCCGCAAGATGGTGCTTGAACTGAAGCAACAACCCGACCTGCTCGGCGGTGTCGTGGTCAAGATTGGTAGTCAGCAGCTCGATAGCTCGCTGTCTGGTAAAATTCGCCGCCTGAAGAACGCTCTTCAGGCAGCTTAACATCTAGGAGATAGTTACAAATGGATATTCGTCCTTCTGAAATTTCGGACATCTTAAAAAAACAGATCACGCAGTTCAATGCGGATGCAGAATTATCCGAAACCGGACAGGTTGTTTCCGTCGGCGACGGTATCGCAACCGTGTACGGCCTGGAAAACGTTCAGGCCGGTGAAATGGTCGAGTTTGCCAACGGTATGAAGGGCATGGCCCTCAACCTCGCATCCGACAACGTCGGCATCGTTATTTTCGGCGATGACCGCACCGTTAAAGAAGGCGACACCGTAAAACGCACCAACACCATTATGGACACGCCGATCGGCAAAGGCCTCTTGGGGCGCGTCGTAGACGGCCTCGGCAATCCGATTGACGGCAAAGGCCCGCTCAAAGACGTGACCCGCTCGCGCGTTGAAGTCAAAGCCCCGGGCATTATCGCCCGTAAATCGGTTCACGAACCGATGGCAACCGGCATTAAAGCCATCGACGCCCTGATCCCGATTGGCCGTGGCCAGCGCGAACTGATCATCGGTGACCGCCAGACCGGCAAAACCGCTATCGCCATCGACGCCATCCTCAACCAGAAAGCCGCCAACCAAGGCACCGACGAAAGCAAAAAGCTCTATTGCATCTACGTTTGTATCGGCCAGAAACGCTCGACCGTGGCGCAAGTTGTGAAGAAACTCGAAGAAGCCGGCGCGCTGCAATACACCATCGTCGTAGCCGCAACTGCTTCCGAAGCCGCTCCGCTCCAGTATCTCGCGCCATACACCGGTGCCGCGATGGGCGAATTCTTCCGTAATAACGGCATGCACGCCCTGATCATCTATGATGATCTGTCCAAACAGGCCGTGGCTTACCGCCAGATGTCGCTGCTGTTGCGTCGTCCGCCGGGCCGCGAAGCCTATCCGGGTGACGTATTCTACATTCACTCTCGCCTGCTCGAACGCGCTGCTAAAATGTCCGACGCCGAAGGCGCTGGCTCCATGACCGCGCTGCCGATCATCGAAACGCAGGCTGGCGACGTATCCGCTTACATCCCGACCAACGTTATTTCGATCACCGACGGCCAGATATTCCTTGAAACCGAACTCTTCTACAAAGGCGTACGCCCCGCAGTTAACGTGGGTCTGTCCGTATCGCGCGTAGGTTCGGCCGCACAGATCAAAGCGATGAAACAGGTCGCCGGTTCGATCAAGCTTGAGCTTGCCCAGTACCGCGAAATGGAATCCTTCGCGCAGTTCGGCTCCGACCTTGACCCATCTACCCAGAAGCTGCTCGCTCGCGGCCAGCGCCTGACCGAGTTGCTGAAACAAGCCCAGTACTCGCCGCTGCTCACCTCCGAGCAGGTCTGCGTGATCTACGCAGGTGTGAGAGGCTATCTCGACAAGATCAACACCAAGGACGTCGGTAAATTTGAAGCCTCCCTGCTGCAGGATCTGCGCACCGGCTCAAAAGACATTCTCGATTCGATCAACACTAAATCGCAGCTCGACGCCGACACCGAAACCAAGCTCAAAACGGTTCTTGATTCGGTCGTCAAAAGGTTTGCTGCGTGATGCATCGTTTTGTTAAACGTCTCTGTACCGTCGTTTTCGTTGCGCTTTCGGGCGTAGCGCTTTCGGCCTGCGCTACCAGCGGCCCGCTGTACAAGGATGCTAAATCCGGCTACACGGTGCTTAACAAGGACACGGCACGACTCTACGTTTACCGCAACGTCAACGTCTTCGGCGATGCCATCCAGCCGTCCGTCCTGCTAGACGGCCAGAAAATCGGCGATGCCCGCCCGGGCGGTTTCATGACTAAGGATATCGCCCCCGGCAAGCACATGCTCAACGTATCGGTGGAAACTACCAAGACGTATGAATTCACTGCCAAGCCACAGGAAGAAATTTACGTTCGCCTGTCGCCAGGTATGGGCTGGGTTGCCGCACGCGTCCATATCGAACCGGTATCGGCGCAGGAAGCGGCTCCCGAAATCGCTGAGTTGCACCAGCAAACCAGCTTCGCGCCCTACGATTCCGACACCAAGCCCTCAACCGATAAAAACGGACACTGACACACCATGCCGTCATTAAAAGACCTTAAAAACCGCATCAAAAGCGTTAAATCGACGCAGAAGATCACCAAAGCCATGAAGATGGTGGCTGCCGCCAAACTGCGCCGCGCCCGTGAAGCCGCCGAAGCCTCCCGCCCCTACACGGAAGCGATGGAACGCATGCTGACCTCACTCGCCGGTGCCGTCCCTGAAGGCTCCGCCGGGCCAAAACTACTATCGGGCACTGGCAAAGATCAGACGCACCTGATCATCGTCGCCACCTCCGACCGTGGCTTGTGCGGTGCGTTCAACTCATCCATAGTGCGCGCCACCCGCCGCAAAATCCGTGAATTGCAAACCGCCGGCAAAACCGTAAAACTGTTCTTCGTCGGCCGCAAAGGCTATGAACAACTCAACACCGAATTCGGCAAGCTCAGCATCGGCAAAATCGAAATCAAATCGCGCCGTCTGAACTACCACGACGCCGAAGGCGTTGCTGCCGCCGTCACCAAAGCTTTCAACGAAGGCGAATTCGACGTGGCCCACATCGTCTTCAACCAGTTCAAATCCGCCATCAGCCAGACAGTCACCTTCCAGCAGCTCATCCCGCTGGCCATTCCGGTGAAAGCCACCACGGAAGCCACCGTGCCCTACGAATATGAGCCGGAAGAAGCCGACATCCTGGCCGAACTCCTGCCGCGCAACTTAAGCGTCCAGACCTTCCGCGCACTCCTTGAAAATGCCGCCTCCGAACAAGGCGCGCGCATGACTGCGATGGACAACGCCACCCGCAACGCTGGCGACATGATCAAGAAGCTGAACCTGAAATACAACCGCACCCGCCAGGCGGCGATCACCAAAGAATTGATCGAAATTATCTCCGGCGCAGAGGCGGTCTAAATGGGCAAAGCGCGCACACGCAAGGAATGCGTGCTCACGAACGATTTTCTCGATCGTTTTGGCCGTGCGGTTGCCGCTTGCATCGCTGAAGGTAATGCGAAGGAAGTAAGTAAAGATGACGGCAAACCGATCTACAAAATCGAAGCCGCCGCTTTAGAGCTGGCAATGGATGACAGATTTGCCGGTTACAAGCTCGGCGATAAAGTCGCTGACGCTTATGCGAGCAACGACGCCGACAGATTCGATTCCGGCGTCGCATTAACCTACCTGCGCATGCAGGTGCGCGGCGAGTGCGGCAAGCCGCTGGTGACGGTTAAAGGCGAAGAGCAGGAAGGCACCTTCATGGGCAAGGACTTTTCGAAACTCGGCGCAATCGGCGATACGCTCGCGCTGGAGCCGAAGGAAGAATTGCGTAAGCCCGACGTGATGGGTGCTTACGTCGAAGAGATCGACACACTGCCAGACGTGCCGCGCACGTACAAGCATGAAGTCGATTTCGCCATAGTGAATACTGCGGTGCTTGCTGCCATCAAGGCAAAAGCAGCGGAACCGCCGATACAAAGACAGTAATTAAAGATTTTTTAGGAGAAGACTATGACTGCAACGAATAATGGTATTATCACCCAGGTCATCGGGGCCGTAATCGACGTGAAATTCCCGGCCGGGAAACTTCCTTCGATCCTAAACGCGCTCCACACCGAAAACGACGGCAAAACCCTCGTGCTCGAAGTGGCACAGCATCTCGGCGAATCCGAAGTGCGCTGCATCGCGATGGACGCAACCGACGGTTTGACCCGCGGTCAGTCCGTTTCCGACACGGGCGCTGCGATTTCCGTTCCGGTAGGCCGCGAAACGCTGGGCCGCATCATGAACGTGGTCGGCGAACCGATCGACGAAAAAGGCCCCATCGGCCATAAGCTAGTTGCTCCGATCCACGCGAAAGCCCCGGAATTCACCGAGCAGTCGACCAAAACCGAAATTCTCGTGACCGGCATTAAAGTCATCGACCTTCTCGCCCCATACGTAAAAGGCGGCAAGATCGGCCTCTTCGGCGGCGCCGGCGTAGGCAAAACCGTACTCATCATGGAATTGATCAACAACATCGCTAAAGCACACGGCGGCGTGTCGGTGTTCGCAGGGGTGGGTGAACGTACCCGCGAAGGTAACGATTTGTACCATGAAATGATGGAATCCGGCGTTATCAACGTCGACGAGCCGAGCAAATCCAAAATTGCCCTTGTGTACGGCCAAATGAATGAGCCCCCGGGTGCGCGCGCCCGCGTAGCGCTCACCGGCCTCACCCAGGCTGAATATTTCCGTGACGAAGAAGGCCAGGACGTTCTGTTCTTCGTCGACAACATCTTCCGCTTCACCCAGGCTGGCTCTGAAATGTCGGCACTTCTGGGCCGCATACCATCCGCAGTAGGCTACCAGCCGACGCTGGCCACCGACATGGGCGCGATGCAGGAACGCATCACCTCGACCAAAAAAGGGTCGATCACCTCGGTACAGGCCGTCTACGTACCTGCCGACGATTTGACGGATCCGGCACCTGCGACCTCATTCGCCCATCTGGACGCAACGACCGTACTCTCCCGCCAGATCGCCGAATTGGGTATTTATCCAGCAGTAGATCCGCTCGATTCGACGTCGCGCGTTCTCGACCCTACCGTGATCGGCCAAGAACACTATGGGGTTGCCCGCGAAGTACAGCGCGTGCTCCAGACCTACAAATCGCTTCAGGACATCATCGCGATTCTGGGTATGGACGAGTTATCGGAAGAAGATAAGCAGGTCGTGGCCCGTGCCCGTAAGATCCAGCGCTTCCTGTCGCAGCCATTCCACGTGGCCGAAATCTTCACCGGCGCACCGGGTAAGCTGGTATCGCTCACCGACACCATCTCCGGCTTCAAAGGCATCTGCGAAGGCAAGTACGACGACCTGCCGGAATCGGCCTTCTACATGGTGGGTTCCATCGACGAAGCGATTGCCAAAGCACAGAAAATGGCTAAGGAAGCCGCGTAAGCACTTAACAAGGAAATGGACATGCAGCTTAATATCATCACCCCGGAAAAAATCCTCTTTTCTGCTGCCATCCAGATGGTGGTCATTCCCGGTACCGAAGGCGATTTCGGGGTGATGCCCGGCCACATGCCGTTCATTTCGACAATCCGTCCCGGCGTTATCACTGTGACGGAAGAAAACGGCGCGGAACGCCAGCTTGCGATTCTCGCGGGCATCGCGGAAGTCGTTCCAAAATCGTGCACCATCCTCGCCGAACTGGCGCTGGAAGCCGAAGGCATCACCGCCGACCACGTTAAATCGCGCTTCGAAATTGCCCAAAACAAGCTGGAACAATCCGAAGACGAAAAAGCACAGATAGAAGCCGAAAAGCACATGGCGTTCGCCGAGGCGCTCAAATTTCTGTTGGGCGAGCCGCTCTTCGAATAACGAAGACTCGTTCGCGCCACGGCCAGAATAAAAAATTCCCATATAAATAGCCCCGGATTTCCGGGGCTATTTTATTTACAGGCCCGATGGCACACGCTATCAGGACCAACGATGATTAACGTGGCACAGCAATTGCTCTTATCTTCGGAAGCATTCACCAACGGATATCGCACATGGCCATTATTACCCCGAATTCCCCGTTAAAAATCACCGTCCATCCTCAGGATTCACAGTCCAGCGCGCAGGCCATCGCCGCGGCCGACGCCAACCCCACCGACAGCAAAAGCTTCTGGAGCAGCGACGGCCCCTCCTTCAAGGACGTGCTCGACACCATCAACCCGCTCCAGCATATCCCGATTATTTCAAACATCTATCAGGCCCTGACCGGCGACACCCAGTCGACCGGTTCGAAACTCGCCGGCAGCGCCCTGTTTGGCGGCCCGATTGGTTTTTTTGCATCCGTATTTGATTCCGTCATCCAAAGTGGCACCGGGGCGAGCATCGGCAGCAACGTCATCGCCGCCGTCAAAGGCGACACCGTACCGGCCATGCATACCAACGTTCCCAATAATTTTGCCGACGGCACTCCCACCTTCCAAAGCCCTAACCAGCGGGCTTCTTATAACGCGTATGTCCGCACCAGCCAGCTGACGGCTTAAGCTTTCCGGGAATCTTCCCCGAACAGCACCCGGCCAAGCCGCACACAGCTCGACCCCATCCGCACGCCGGTCAGATAATCGTCGCTCATCCCCATGCTGAGTTCGCTTAAGCCATTACGAAGGGCGATCTCCCTAAGTAACGCAAAATACGGCCCCGGCGGATGTTCAACCGGCGGCACGCACATCAGCCCCGTTACGTTAAGTCCGAGCTTTTGGGTCATTGCGATCAACTCGTCGGCCTCCTCGGGCATCACCCCGGATTTTTGCGGCTCCTTGCCGATATTTACCTGAATCATGAAACGCCTCTCCTTCGGGGGCAGCTTCGCAATTTCCGATGCGAGTGCCTCAGCCAGCTTCGCCCGGTCGATGGTCTCGATTACGTCGAACAGCTCCAGCGCCTGCTTGGCTTTATTCGTTTGCAATGGCCCGATCAGGTGTAACTCCACCTTTGGATACACTTTTAATATCTGCGGCCACTTCTCTTCCGCTTCCTGTACGCGGTTTTCGCCGAACACAGTTACGCCGCACGCAATTGCCGCACGGATCGCCTCTTCGCCCTGGCCTTTGCTGGCGGCCAGCAGCGTGACCGCCGGGCTTGCTAACTGGCTGTTATTTCGTATGTTTTCAATTTCCTTTTGAATTTTACAAACAGTCTCGTTCTCGATCATGGCAAAGCCTGCTTTCGTAAACAAATCATTAATTTAGCGGCTCCCAAACACCCCAAATGTTGCCATATTGCAACAGACAGGGTGAAAAGCTCCAGTTTTACCGGCTTATCTGCCGTTACGGCTTGCAAGGCCAATTCGTTTGCTCAATAACTATCCCAGGTAAATGCCCAAGGTAATACATGAGTACTTTACTTTGTGTAACCTAGTGTATGTTTCTAGTCACAGATATTTTAAAACTCTAAAGGGAAGAAATAGTATGAAAAAAATTCTCCTCGGTACAACCACCCTCATCGGTGCTGCTACCCTGTTTGCAGGCGCAGCATTCGCTGAGACGCCGAAAGTTACGGTTGGCGGTTACGCTAACTTTGAAGCTGGTTACATGGATGATGATATCCGCGGCGCCAGCTCTGCTGGTCACACCCCCACACTCGGCACTGCAGCGCGTCAGCGTCCGCAGGCTTTCCGTTCCGACACTCAGGTAGACGTCAAGATCGACGGCAAAAATGACGCTGGTCTTGGCTACGGTGGCGAAATCGACCTCCTCGCTGACACCTCGGCTGACGTTCAGAACCGCGGCGTAAACTCCTCCAAAACCTTCATCTACACTGATGGCGGTTGGGGTCGTTTCGAACTCGGCTCCAATGTTGGCGCTGACGGCACCATGAAAGTTGACGCTGGCACGATCGCTCGCGCAACCGGTGGCATCAACGGCGACTGGACCTATTTCGGCAACGCTTCGAGCCAGTTCCTCGCTATGTCCTCGCTTCCGCTCGCTTACGGCTACATCGGTGGCGAAGCTGCCAACGTAACTGGCGCAGCTTCGGCAAATAACCTGACCGGCGACCATTCGGAAGAAAACATCAGCAAAGTAACCTACTACACCCCACGCTTCTATGGCGTTCAGGTTGGCGTAAGCTACCTTCCAGATGAAACCAACCGTGGCCAGGGCCGTGGCTCGTTCGTAGGCGTCGTCCCGAACCCATCTGGTCCGGACCGCACCAACCGGCATGCTGGCCTCGCCCAGAACATCTGGACCGGTGGTGTTAACTATGACAACAAGTTCGGTGACTTCGGCTTTACCGCTGCAGCTACTGGTGAATGGGGCAATGCTGAAGTTCAGACCCCAGGCGTCAAGTACGAAAACCTCGCTGCTTGGAACGCAGGCGCGAAGTTGACCTACATGGGCTGGAGCTTTGCTGGTTCGTACGGCGATTGGGGTAACTCCAACTCCGTTTCGACCGCACAGTCGAAAGACACCTGGTACTGGGACGTGGGCGTAGCTTACGAATACGGTCCATTCGGTGCTTCGGTTACCTACCTCAACTCACAGTTTGATTGCGGTAAACTTGCTTCTGTGCTCGGCTCAACCGGCAACTGCGGTACTGCAGGCGCGGGCTCGACCGGCAAGAACAAGTTCTACAGCGTTTCCGGTGGTGTTGACTACAAACTCGCTCCGGGCCTGACCCCGTATGCTGAGTTCACCTACTACGATCAGAACGCCGCTGTTAGCGTCAATGACAACAAAGGTTATGTTGGCATCGTCGGTACCCAGCTGAACTTCTAATCTTACTAAGTTCGCTAAAAGAAAGGGCGGTGCTTCGGCATCGCCCTTTTTTATTGTCTACGCTATGGGAATTATATATAGATTGTCCTCCTCAAAACTTTTAAAGGAACGATTGTCCCATGCGTAAGTTACTCCTGCTCTGCTCCGCCGCACTGCTCCTGGTTTCCGGCTGCTCCTCCGATGAAAAAGACGTGCAGCAGGTGGACAATGAAAACGCTCCTAAATCGCAAATCGAAACGCGCAAGGTCCGCAACGGTAAAATCACCGGCGAAGATGGCATCACCATCGTCGGTCATGGCAAAAAAGACGAAGGTGGCGGCGCGCTGGGCGTCAATTCCTACCTGTGGCGCGCCACGCTCGACACGTTGTCCTTCATGCCGCTCGTCTCCGCCGATCCGTTCGGCGGCGTCATCATCACCGACTGGTACGAAGACCCGAAAACCCCGGGCGAACGTTTCAAAGTCAACGCCCTCATCCTCGACAAATCCTTACGCGCCGACGGCGTAAAACTCACCGTCTTCAAACAGACGATGGAACACGGCATGTGGCGCGACCAGAAAGCCTCGACCAGAATTGAGCAGCAGCTGGAAGACACCATCCTGACCCGCGCCCGCCAGTTGCGTGTCGCACAGGGAACCAAATAAGTACAAACCATGACCACCGAAGCACAGCTGCCGCGCTATAACGTCCGCGAAACGGAAGCGCGCCTCCAGGCCGATTGGGATAAAAATAAAACCTTCGCCGCTACTGAAGAGCCCGGCAAGCCCAAATACTACGTGCTGGAAATGTTCCCGTACCCGTCGGGCAACATCCACATGGGCCATGTGCGCAATTACACGCTCGGGGACGTCATAGCCCGCACGCGACGCATGCAAGGCTTTAACGTGCTCCATCCGATGGGTTGGGACGCCTTCGGACTCCCGGCCGAAAACGCCGCCATCCAGAACAATTCCCATCCCGGCGACTGGACGCTCGCCAACATCGAAACGATGCGCGAGCAATTAAAGCTCATCGGCTTGTCCTACGACTGGAGCCGCGAAATCGCCACGTGCTTACCCGAATACTACAAGCACGAACAATATTTCTTCCTGCAATTCTTAAAGCACGGCCTCGCCTACCGCAAAGAAGCCGAAGTCAACTGGGACCCGGTCGATAACACGGTTCTTGCCAACGAACAGGTGATCGAAGGTCGCGGCTGGCGCTCGGGCGCGCTCGTCGAACGCCGCAAGCTCTCCCAGTGGTTCTTAAAAATTTCCGATTTCGCCGAAGACCTCCTCGCTGGCCTAGACGAACTCAAAGCATGGCCCGACAAAGTCCGCCTCATGCAGGAAAAATGGATCGGCAAATCTTACGGTGCCACGCTCAACCTCACCATCAAAGGCCGCGCCGAAAAACTCGATATCTACACGACGCGCCCCGACACGATTTTCGGCATGAGTTTTTGTGCGTTATCCCCCGGCCATCCGCTGACGGCTGAACTCTCCCAAACCAATCCCAAACTTGTCGAGTTCATCGCCGATTGCCAACGCACCGGCACCTCCGAAGAAGCCATCGAAAAAGCCGAAAAGAAAGGCTTCGACACCGGCCTCAAAATCATCCACCCGTTCACCAACCATGAAGTCGCCCTTTACGTCGCCAATTTCGTCTTGATGGATTACGGCACCGGCGCCATCTTCGGCTGCCCCGCCCACGACCAGCGCGATTTCGATTTCGCTAAAAAATACAGTTTGCCTATCCTCCCCGTCGTCGCCCCTAAAGGCGAAACCACGGTCGATATCTCCAAAGAGCCATTCACCGACGATGGGGTGCTCATCAATTCCGAGTTCTTAAACACCCTGACCGTCCCCGAAGCCAAGCAGCAAATTGTCGTCGAGATGGAAAAAAAAGGCGTCGCCACCCCCAAGATCAATTACCGCCTCCGCGACTGGGGCGTGTCCCGCCAGCGCTACTGGGGTTGCCCCATCCCGATCATCTATTGCGACGCTTGCGGCGCCGTCCCGGTCCCTGAGCAAGACCTCCCCGTCGCATTACCGAAGGATATCAGCTTCGATAAGCCCGGAAACCCCCTCGACCACCACCCAACGTGGAAACACGTCTCCTGCCCCCATTGCAAAGCCAAAGCGCGCCGGGAAACCGATACATTCGACACTTTCTTCGAATCCAGCTGGTATTTCGCCCGCTATACCTCCCCCCACGCAAGCATCCCCTTCGACCCCAAAGCCCTCCAATACTGGATGCCCAAAGGCCAGACCGTCGATTGCTATATCGGCGGCATCGAACACGCCGTGCTTCACCTGCTCTACTCCCGCTTCTTCTCCCGGGCCCTCAACAAATGCGGCCTCGTCGATTTCACCGAACCGTTCGTCCGTCTGGAAACGCAGGGCATGATCTGCCACGAAACTTACAAGGATGCAGACGGTAAATGGCTCTCCCCCGATGACATCGCCGCCAGCGAAGACGGCACGTTCACCGAAATCAAAACTGGCGAGCCGGTCACCGTCGGCCGCTCCGAAAAAATGAGCAAGTCAAAAAAGAACACCGTTGACCCGCGCGCCATGATCGAAACCTACGGCGCCGACGCAGCGCGCCTGTTCATGCTTTCCGACTCCCCGCCCGAGCGCGACCTCGAATGGACCGACGCAGGCATCGAAGGCGCGTGGCGTTATTTGAACCGCTTGTGGAAACTCGTGCTCACCAACCACGGTAAGGAAAAAACCCTCGCTGACGACGACGCCAAAGCCCTCGTGCTCAAAAAAATTACCCACAAAACCATCGCCGCCGTCACCGACGACATCGAGCGTTTCCATTTCAACAAAGCCATCGCCCGCATCCGCGAACTCACCAATCTGATGGAATCCACCAGCGAGTATTCCACCGCATTCGTCGAAGCCATCGACGCGGCTTTGCAACTGATCAACCCGTTCCTGCCCCATATCAGCGAAGAACTCTGGGCCCGCACGGGACACACCGACACACTCGCCAACCACCCGTGGCCGAAGGCCGACGCCTCGCTGCTCGTCGACGACAGCGTCAAGATCGCCGTGCAGGTCAACGGCAAGCTGCGCGCCACCATCGAGCTGCCCAAAGATATCGACCGCAAGCTCGCCGAAGAAAAAGTATTAGAGTTGCAGACGGTACGCGAAGCGCTTAAAGATAAAACCATCGACAAGGTCATCGTCGTGCCCAACAGGATCGTGAATGTCGTTGCAAAATAAGAAATCGTTCCGCATCCTACTGGCAGCCCTTGCCCCCCTGCTCCTTGCTGGCTGCGGATTCCAGCCGCTTTATGCGCAGAAGCCCGCAGGCGATGTGTCGAAGATTTTCGCCGGTGTTAAAATCGATTCCATCCCGGGCCGCGATGGCCAGCAGATGAAAGCCGCCCTGGAAGACAAGCTAAATCCCGGCGGCGCAATACCGACCAATCCGGCCTACCGTTTAAGCGTCACGCTTAAAACCTCGGTCGTGCCCATCGGCGTCGCCCGCGACGGCACCATTTCGCGTTACAACGCCTACCTCACATCGCATTACACGCTCTACCGCAACGCCGACAGCAAAGCCATCACCGCAGGCGATTTGTCCTACGTCAACAGCTACAACAACCTCACCAACGAATACTATTCCACCTACGTCTCAGAGCAGGACGCATACAAGCGCAACATCGTCGAAATGGCTGAGCTGTACCGCGACCGCCTGACCGCCTATCTCGACGCCGGCGCCCCCGACGAAAACCCGAAAGTCACCACCGATACGCACGGCCCCGTCCCCTACACCCCGACGCTCTTCAACGAACTTCCCGGCATCACCACCACCAACCATCCGCGCTGATATGAAAATCGCGGCCAAAATAGTTGAAGCCTACATTAAAAAACCCGACGCGGACCATCGCGCCGTGCTTCTGTATGGCCCGGATTCCGGGCTTGTGCGCGAACGCTCGAAAAAAATTGCAGCGGCCTTTTTAGATAATAATAAAGACCCGTTCGCCCTGTCGGAAATCACCGAATCGCGCATCCTCGAAGACAACGCCTTACTGGCCGACGAACTCTCCGCCATTTCCATGATGGCGCCTAAGCGCGTGGTAATGATTCGCGTCAGCGGAGACAAGCTTTCGCGCGTTATCGAAGAGGCAAGTTCATGCTTCAATAAAGACGTGCTCCTCATCATCAGCGCCGACGAGCTTTCCACCCGCTCCGCCATCCGCGTCTGGTTTGAAAAAATCACTAATGGCGCCGCCATCGCCTGCTACCGTGACGACATCCGCGACGTACAGGACGTGATCCGCAAAACCCTCGACGCCGCCGGTGTGCGCGCCGACCGCGACAGCATCGAATATCTCTCACAGCAACTCGGCAACGACCGCTACGTGACCTATCACGAACTCGAAAAGCTCATCACCTACGCCGGAGAACGCAAAAGCATCGAGCTGAAAGATGTGCAAGCACTGGTCGATTACAACCGCGAAATCAGCTTTGACGACCTTGTAAACGCCGTTGCCGACCGCAACCTTCCCCAGCTCGAAAAAACCCTCACCATCATGCTGCGCGAAGGCACCGCCCCGGTGGCGTATCTGCGCGCCCTACAGCGTTATTTCAACCGCCTCTATTCCATCCGCGCGCAGATGGCCAACGGCGCCAGCGCCGATCAGGTGATTTCCAATTTGCGCCCCCCGGTGTTTTTTAAACAGGTGCCCATCCTCACCCGCCACGTACAAAGCTGGACTGCACCGAACATCACAAAAGCCCTGAAAATGCTGGTCAACGCCGAGCTGGCGTGTAAAATCTCCGACCTTCCGATCGTCCCCGGCAGCAGCCGTTTTTTATTACAGATTACGCAGATTCGCTGATCAGCGCGACGCGGCTTTAGAATAAAACAAAGTTCGCTTCAGCTCTTTCCGGTGTCAAGTAATACGCACCCAGACGATCCAACTACTTTCGCGTAGTATTGCTCAACGGTGTAACATTCTTATAATGTCTCTAGCTCGGCAAGTGTAGGCTTCATGAGAAATGTAGTGGGCTTCACCGCAGGCGAACTACCGATCATCAGGCAGCGACCGATACTATAACACGCGCGTCGGATGCGCCTGTTTCTGGCTTATATCAACTTGATAACCTGCCGAGCCGTAGCCACATAGGGACACAAGGTTTTTGTATTCCGAAGGAAGCAACAGAGTCAGCGAAGATAAATACACCTTTTGGAGTGCTGCCATATTCAGCGCGATTCCATCATCGCGATAGCCATTGAACATCTGCCACAAAAATTTAGGAAAAACGGGGCCGTATCGTTTTCCTACATGTGGATTGCCAACCTGCTTTTATCTCGCAAACCGTCCAGTTCCGCTTCGACCGTTTTGCTTCTGGAAAGTATTTTTTTGAGTTTTTTACCTTCCATCAGCTCACCTGTTTTAGCTTATAACGTATCTCCCAACCGGCGCAGGATTTCATCGAGCTGCGACAATGAATCATAAGCAATTACGATATCGCCATTCTGCCCGCGGTCATTGATGCTCACGCGAAGGCCAAGGTTTTCCGAGAGCGTTTCTTCCAGTGCAATGATATCAGGGTCCTTGTTAACAGGTGTTTTATAACCCCCGTTTGACTGTTTGGCCGGGCCGCGCGGCCTCTCGCGTTTTTCCACGCCTTGCGCATCGCGGCTCACCTGTTCAACCTGACGAACATTTAAGCCTTTACGGACGATATCGCGGGCCAGTTCAACGGCATTCGGTACACCGATCAACGCGCGGGCATGGCCCATCGAAAGTTCGTTTTTCTCCAGCATATCGCGGATTTCATCCGGCAGGGACAGCAGACGCAGCAGGTTCGAAATATGGCTGCGGCTCTTGCCGATCGTTCCGGCCAGCTCTTCCTGAGTGTAATCGAATTCTTCGATCAGGCGCTGGTAGCCATTGGCTTCTTCAATTGGCGAAAGGTCCTGACGCTGGATGTTTTCGACGATGGCAAGTTCGAGCGCTTGCTTGTCCGGAATTTCACGGATAATTACCGGCACTTCGTTGACGTATGCTAACTGCGCTGCCCTCCAACGGCGTTCGCCGGCAACGATTTCATACTTGCCTTTATGCTTCGGCGACGAACGCACGATGATTGGCTGCATGATACCGTTCTTGCGGATCGATTCCGATAATTCGCGAAGCCCTTCTTCGCTGAACTGCGTGCGAGGCTGGTATTTGCCGGAATGCATTTGTTCCACCAGAAGCGTCTGGTAGCCGGTCGCCGGAGCCGCGTCAGCGGATGCTGCTTTGGACTTCATCGCCGAAATCGGCGCTGGGGCGTTTTCCGAAATTAAAGCAGAAAGGCCTTTGCCGAGGCCGCGTTGGGTAATGGTAGCCATAATCGTCTCCTGTTATGCGGCGGTAAGTTCTTTGTCTTTTTTGAGCTGGCGTTCACGTTTGAGCAATTCGCTGGCCATCTGGATATAGGCTTTCGACCCGGCACAATGCATGTCGTAGATCAGGGCGGGCTTGCCATGTGACGGTGCTTCCGACATACGCACGTTCCTCGGAATGACCGATTGATACACGCGTTCCCCGAAATACTGGCGGACATCGTTTTCGATCTGTTCAGTGAATTTATTCCGCTTATCATACATGGTAAGTACAATGCCCTGAATGGAAAGTTCAGGATTGAGGTTGGCGCGAACGAGCTCGACGGTACGCATCAAATGGCTCAACCCTTCGAGGGCATAGAACTCGCATTGTAGGGGAATCAACACCGCGTCAGATGCGACCAGCGCGTTGAGGGTCAATAAGCCCAGCGACGGTGGGCAATCGATAAGGATATAATCATAGTCGCCGACAGCACCTTCTAAAGCGTCCTTCAAGCGATACTCACGTTTCATCAAACTGACCATCTCAATTTCGGCCCCCGACAGGTCGATGGTAGCCGGAACGATATACAAGCCCGGGACAGCCGCTGCCTGAGTTGCATCAGCCAGCGAAACATCATTCAGGATAAGGTCATAGGAGGTAACTTCCCTCTGTGTATTCTCGACACCGACGCCGGTGCTGGCATTGCCTTGCGGATCAAAATCGATGATCAATACTTTCTTATTAACGGCAGCCAGGGCAGTCGCTAGATTCACGGTGGTAGTAGTTTTACCCACGCCACCCTTCTGGTTGACGATGGATAAAATTCTTGGGGTTTTTTCGTTGGATGTGAGGGTTGGAGTTTTTGACTTTTTGGTGGTCGTCATACCGTCTCCTATTCACTTTGGGCTGAGATGCTCCACTTTCACGAGTGTACCCTGAGCATCGGTAACGCTTGGGTATGAAGTATAGTCAAACAACCAATCACCATTGGCGTCAAGAATTTCTTTCGAATAATTTTTGCCCTTATGGAAGTAACAAATGGTTTCACGTGAAACATATGTCGACGCGTAAGAAAATAATTCACTGAGTGAACTACACGCCCGTGAATAAATTATCGACACATTTTGGATAGAAGCTCGTTCAATACGTTGATGATGAATCGTCACTTTGGTATTAGTAATGCGGGCGACTTCTCTAAGGAACATCACTTTCTTCATATCACTTTCAATTAAATGCATGTCCCCTGCCCCCGCAATTGCCAGAACCATCCCCGGGAATCCTGCCCCAGTGCCAAAATCAACGGCACGGGCGTTGAGGTCATTTATATAAGGGAGTAATTGCAGCGAATCAATGAAATGCCTGTGCCAAGAATCCGATACCGTGTCCGGTCCGATCAGATTGATTTTAGTTTGCCACTTGAGGAGTAGATCTTGATATGCTTTCAATCGTTCGTACGTTTCACGTGAAACACCGGCAACAGTTTGGAGGTCTTTAAACTCGTCCACGACTACGCCGATTTCTTATAATCGGAACGTTTAATATGGGCCATCAGTGTAATAATCGACGCGGGTGTCACACCCTGAATACGGCTCGCCGCACCGATGGTTGCGGGTTGGATGCGTTTCAATTTCGTTTTGATTTCAGTTGATAGCGATGGCAAACGGTCGTAGTCAAGGCCTTCCGGAATAAGCATTTCCTCTTCCTTTTTGAAACTGGCGATGTCCATTTCCTGCCGTTCTAAATAGCTTGAATAAAGCACCTCTGTCTTAAGATCTTCGACAACTGAAGCTGGGATTGACGCCATCTCGGGCCAGATCTGACAGAGTGCTTCGAAACGGATACCGCTGTAATTAAGTAGCTCATATGCGGTTCGGCGAATGCCGTCCATGTTGATGGCCAGATTATAGTGTTTGGCTTCGTTCGGGGTCAGCGATTTTCGTTTGAGTGTTTCACGTGAAACATCGACCAGATGTTTTTTGTCCACAAATACCTTATGGCGTTCAGAGGAAATACATCCGACCGATCTTCCCTTTTCGGTAAGGCGCATGTCGGCATTGTCGGCTCGCAGACTCAGCCGATATTCTGAACGTGAGGTGAACATACGGTACGGTTCGTTGGCACCGAGGGTAATTAGATCGTCGATCATCACGCCGATATATCCGTCCGAACGGTCTACAATAAAAGGCTTAGAACCGGCCGCAGAAAGCGCTGCGTTGATGCCCGCGATACATCCCTGCCCACCGGCCTCTTCGTAGCCTGTTGTGCCGTTTATCTGGCCTGCGAAGTAAAGTCCCCTCACCTTCTTTGTCTCCAGTGTCGGCTTAAGTTCGCGGGGGTCGACATAGTCGTATTCGATGGCATAGCCGGGGCGAATTATGCGGGCATTTTCCAAACCTGGGATGGTAGCTACCAGCGCTAATTGAACGTCTTCAGGTAGCGAGGTAGAGATGCCATTGGGGTAGACGGTGTCGTCGTCCAGACCCTCGGGTTCAAGGAAAATCTGGTGTTGCAAACGCTGGGCAAAGCGCACGACCTTGTCTTCGATGGATGGGCAATAACGCGGACCGGTGCTTTCGATCTGACCGGAATACATCGGCGCGCGATGGATATTTTCGCGGATGATATCGTGGGTTTTCTGGTTGGTGTGGGTGATGTAACAGGAAATCTGTGGCACACTTACCTTGTCGGTCATATAGGAAAACGGGGTAGGCGGATTGTCGCCGGGCTGGGCTTCGAGTATAGACCAGTCGATGGTTTTACCGTCCATACGCGGAGGGGTTCCGGTCTTCAAACGGCCTACGTTGAAGGCAAGGCGTTTGAGGGTTTTGGACAGGCCGATGGAAGGTTGTTCGCCCGCCCTGCCCGCCTTGATTTTGATCTCGCCGATATGGATCAGCCCATCGAGGAATGTGCCTGTGGTTAGCACGACTTTACCGGCGCGAATGGTCTTGCCGGACTGAGTGGTGACGCCGCGGACTTCGCCGTCTTCGACGATCAAATCCTCGACTGAATCTTCGACGATGCTGAGATTGGGGTAGTTAAACAGCACATCCTGCATGGCTTCGCGGTAGAGCTTGCGGTCGGCCTGCGCGCGCGGTCCGCGCACCGCGGGGCCTTTGCTGGCGTTGAGGATACGGTAGTGAATACCGGCGCGGTCGATAATGCGGCCCATAACGCCGTCCAGCGCGTCGATCTCACGCACCAGCGTACCTTTGGCGATGCCGCCGATCGCCGGGTTGCACGACAACTCGCCGATGGTGGATGTCTTCTGCGTCACCAGCGCTGTTTTAGCGCCTATGCGCGCAGAACCAGCGGCGGCTTCGCAGCCTGCGTGCCCACCACCAATCACAATGACGTCGTAATCGAACATAATGCGTAAAACCTGATATTTTGCTTGGGCCTCGCGGGCCTTCTTATTTGCCGATACAAAAGCGGCTGAAGATGACGTCTAATACATCATCAACCGCGATTTTGCCAGTGATTTTGCCAATGGCGAGGCTGGCCTGGCGGAGTTCTTCGCAGCGCAGCTCCAACTCAGGTTTAGTATTTGAATTATCAATTGATTTAATGGATTGATGCAATAGCGCACGGTGGCGCTCACGAGTGATAAAGGCCGATTCATGGCCTGAATAATAAGCAATAATGCGGGTTTCGATGGTTTTCAGCAGTGCGTCCACCCCCTCGCCCGTGAGTGTTGATATGGGCATATTGCCGTCAATGGGCAGTTTACCGAGATCGGCTTTGTTGGCGACTGCGATGGCCCCCTCGCCCAGCTGCGCAAGGCTTGCGGCATCGGGCGGCACGCTGCTATCGAACACCACGAGTTTCAGGTAGGCGGACTCGGCCCGCTGCATAGCGCGGCGGATGCCTTCAGCCTCGATCTCGTCGTCGCTGGCGCGCAAACCTGCGGTGTCGATGAATACGACCGGGTATCCGGCGATGTCGAGATGGATTTCGATCAGGTCGCGCGTGGTCCCTGCGGTGGTTGAGACGATGGCCACGTCGCGGCGCGCGATAAGGTTCAGCAGGCTCGATTTGCCCGCGTTGGGCGCGCCAAGGATGACAACATTCAACCCATCGCGCAATCGTTCCCCTCGCCCTTCATCGTCGAGCATGCCAAGGATATTGCCCCGTAAACGCAGTAGATCGGCCTGTAGAGCATTAAGAACGCTCTCGGGTATGTCCTCGTCCGGGAAATCAATATAGGCCTCCAGAAGGCCTAAGCATTCTATGATGCCCACACGCAAGGATTCATACCCGGCACTGGCCTGCCCTTGCATCTGGCGCAGGGCTTGTTGCTTTTGCTGGGACGTTTCTGCATTGATAAGATCGGCCAGACCCTCGGTTTCGAGCAAATCCATCTTGCCGTTCATGAAGGCGCGCCGCGCGAATTCTCCCGCCTCTGCCGGACGCAAACCCTCCATTGCCGATAGCGTGGCCAGCATCTGGCGCATGACAGCGATGCTGCCGTGCAATTGACATTCGACAACGTCCTCGCCGGTGAAGCTGTGCGGCGCAGGAAAATACAGCGCAATACCACGGTCGATAATCTCGCCTTCGGGCGTTGAAAACGCCGCGTAATGCGCATGGCGCGGTATCACCTGCTGCAACCCACTTAAGGCAAATAATGCCTGAAGCGCGTGCTGCCCCGACAGGCGCAGCACCGCCACGCCGGACTTTCCCGGCGGTGTAGCCAACGCGTAAATGGTTGTACTGGACATCTGAGTTGCTCGCGCTAATGTTACCGGTCTTATAGTCAAAACCTTCGCAAAGGCAATGCAATATGGGCCAGATCGTACGAATCCACGCCACCGGCGGACCTGAAGTACTGAAAGTCGAGGATGCGCCGATTATCCAGCCGGGTGTCAGTGAAGTGCTGATCCACCAACGCGCCATCGGCGTCAATTACATCGATATTTACCACCGCACCGGGCTGTATAAGCTGATGTCCTATCCCATCGGCCTCGGCATGGAAGCCTCCGGCGTCGTGGAAAAGGCAGGCAAATCGGTCACCAACGTGAAGGAAGGCGACCGCGTGGCCTATTGCGGCGGCCCCGTGGGTGCGTATGCCGAATACCGCACGATTCCCGCACGCCATGTCATCAAGCTGCCCGACACCATCTCGCACGAACAGGCAGCCGCCGTGATGCTCAAGGGCCTGACCGCGCATTACCTGACCTACCTGACATTCCGCATCCATCCGGGCGACACCGTGCTGATTCACGCGGCAGCGGGCGGGGTAGGGCTCATCGCCTGCCAGATGGCCAAACATTTAGGCGCTACAGTGCTTGGCACTGTCAGCACGGAGGAAAAAGCGATACTCGCCCGCGAAAATGGCTGCGATTATCCGATTCTGTATACGCAGGAAGATCTGGTCGAAAAGGTGCGCGACATTACAGGCGGGAAGGGGGTAGACGTTGTCTATGACTCCGTCGGGAAAACCACCTTCAACGCCTCGCTGGATTGTTTGAAACGCTTTGGCATGATCGTCAGTTTCGGGCAGTCTTCCGGGCTGATTCCGGCCTTTGACCCGCAGATCCTGTCGCAGAAAGGTTCGCTATACCTGACGCGCCCGACGCTGATGCACCATATTGAAAACTACGACGAATATACCGCCAACGCCGAGACTTTGTTCGAGCTGATCGCGAAGAAAATTGTCAATGTACGCATCGGCGGGCTATATCATCTGGAAGAAGTCAAACAGGCGCATATCGACCTGGAATCGCGCAAAACCACGGGTGCCTTGATTCTTCAGGCGTAGCGCACACCGATCTGGCTGGTTTTATCCACCAGCTCAGCGGTGGCGTCGCTGATCTGGGCGAAATGGTATTCTTCAAACTTTTCAATCGCCTCATTGACAAGTGCCGCACCGATCACCAGCCCTTCGACATAGCCGAACGTATCATGGATCCAGTGCTTGGTTTTTCCGGCGGCGTTATCCTTCCTACGCCCGAAGGCCTGCATCGTGATGTCGGCGGCGCTCGCTGCACCCGTCATGAAACAGATCACGCCCGGCAGGCCCCAGCCCAACGTATGCAGGAAGTTCTGCGAATCCAGCAGGTTCGGACGGCACATGTAGCTTTTGAAAATCTTCTTTTCGTCGCCGGTAAAGCAATGCGGTAAATCTTCCGCCGAAGACTGGTCGAGCACGACGTTGGCGCGCGCCAGGAAATCCTTCACTTTTTCGACACCGCCATTGGATTTAACGAGAGATTTGAGGAAGCGGATACCGGCGAATTTCTCGCCCGGCTCATCCATGTTTTCAATGATTTCCTCCAACTCCTGTGGCGTGATGGCAGCCCAGTCCAAGGCGTGCTGCTTCATCTCGATCACTGCGTCAGCGATCTGCTCTAGCTTAATTTCTTTCCAGTTGAGGTTGAATTCATTGACCAGCGATGCGCCGAGCAGCATCTGCCCCGGCTCGGACACGTAGGTTTCCATCGCTTTGATGAATTCGCTCTCGTCGGTGCGGCCTTGTATGTGGAGGTGATTGGCTTTGATTGCGCCTTCGCCGACGCAGATCAGCCCGGGTAATATCCAACCCCATGTTTCTAAGAAATCAGCCGGGGAGAGGTGCCGCGGGTTGCAGCGTATGGCATCGAAAATCCTGCGCTCTTCCGGCCAGTGCTCGCCGTCGATATCGATTTCAAGGTCAAGCTCGTTCTGTTCATCCACCGCCTTGCGCGCGCGCTGGACGAAGCTGGTGACCGCTTCGAAGCCCTTGCTGGCGAGCAATCGCTGGAAAAATTCCTGCGCTGCCCAGTCTTTGTGGCCGTTCAGGATGGTCATCTGGGTAATGCGCTGGGCGAGCGCATCCTTCATTTGCGGCAGATCGTCCATGCGAAGCACGGTATCCTTGATCTGGCGCAGGCGGATCTCTTCCCATTTCTCGATGCCTTCATTGACCAGCGCCGCACCGACGATAAGGTTCTCATAGGGCGCCACATGCTTCTCGTATGCCTCGTGGAACGTCTTGGCGTGGTTATCGGCACCTTCGTCATGCCCAGCATGCTCGCCGTGCTCCTTGGGGTGTTCCTCGGGCTTGGCTGGCGGCGTCAGCGCCTGATAGCCGTTATGCATCGCCTTGGCGACCGAACCGCCCAGCGCCGTTAAGCCTACAATGCCCCACGCCGCGCCGCGCAGGAACTCATGCCGGTTGATAATAGGCGGGGCGAGGGTGCGGACCACCGCTTTTTCATGCTCTTTCATTTCCGCGAGATCGAGCCCGTCGCCTTCGTCGAGCATCTTGCGGAAGCGCGCCACCGTATCGAGCAGTCCTTTGGGCCCTCGCTGCTTGAGAAGTTTCTGGTAGAAGCGGATTCCCGAGATGGTTTCCTGCTTGGGACCGATACTGGAGATGAGCTTCTTCAATGTGCCTTTTGTCGGCACGTGCGAGGCCGCCCAGAGCTTTTTGTCCGGGGAGGGGGGAGGTTGATGCGTCGGCGTATCTTCGGCCATTCTGCAACCTTTATTTAGCTCCGTGCGTCCAATAGCGCCAGCAGCTGCTCAACATAGCCTTTAACTTCGTAATGGTCTTCAATAATGATCGTGGCGAATTCCACCAGCTCGGCATGCTTGGCCTGCACGTATTCGTTATGGTTCTGCGAGGTGGGGGGCATCATCAGCAGATCGCGGTAATCTTTGTACAGCACGTTGTTATACTTGAACCCGTCCACGACCTTCTTGCACTTATTGTAGCAGACGACAATCGCTTCGCGCAGCGCCTTGTCGCTCACCGCGCCGATTTTTCCGGCGTTGGTATTGTAGACGGTGAAGTAATCCTGGGTGAGGGGATAGTAAAACTCGAATGCCCCGCCAATGGGCAAGTTTTCGGCCATAGCGCCGATGCGCTGCATGTGGAAGTTCCACAGCGTGCCGATCTCGATGCCGATGGCGTCGAGCATGTTCTGCACCTCGCGTTCGTCGCGCTTCTGTTCCTTGGCCATTTCCAGCTGGTACGCCTTCGAACTGGCGCGTAAGCTGAACATCCCGCCGATAACCGCGCCAAGCAGGGCCGTGAGCGGTACGATGAATTTTTGCAGTGTTGCTTCAAGCAATTCCATGTCGTTACTCCCTTATAAATGCCGCATCGATCAGCGTGCGCGTATATTCATGCGTGGGCGCGCCGAAAATGCGCGCCGAATCACCTTGTTCCACAATCACCCCTTTATGCATCACAATGATATGATGGGCAATCGCCTTCACCACGCGCAAATCGTGGCTGATGAACATCAGGCTGAGCGCGTATTTGGCTTGCAGATTTTTCAGCAGCTCGATGATCTGCGCCTGCACGGAAAGGTCGAGCGCAGAGGTCGGCTCGTCGAGCACGACAAAGGCGGGTTTAAGCACCATCGCGCGCGCAATGCTCAATCGTTGGCGCTGTCCACCGCTGAATTCGTGTGCATAGCGCTCTTTCATGTCAGGCGACAGGCCGACATCGGTAAGAATGGTATCGATCATTGCTTCACGTGAAGCATTGTCCAGCCGCTGCCCGTGCACGAGCAGGCCTTCTTCAATGATCTGGCGCACATTCATGCGCGGATTAAGGCTGGAATAGGGGTCTTGAAACACCACCTGCATCTTCTGCCGCAACGGCTGCAGCGCCTTGTTGGAAAACGCGTGGATATCCTGTCCGAGGAAAACGATTTTCCCCTCGCTTTTAAGCAGCCGCAACAACGCAAATCCGAGCGTGGTCTTCCCCGAGCCCGACTCGCCGACAATGCCGAGCGTCATCGATTCCATAACCGAAATCGATACCTGATCCACTGCCTTTACGCAACCAACGGTTTTACGAAAAATACCTTTTTTGATTGGAAAATAAACCTTTAGCTGGTCGCACGAGATAACCTCTGTGGAGCTAGCTGGCAAGGGCAGGGGAGAGCCCTTCGGTTCGGAAGCGAGAAGATGCTGTGTATAACTATGTGCCGGATGCGCAAAAACATCCGCCACCTTGCCCTGTTCCACGATCTCGCCATGCTTCATCACCACAACACGGTCGGCAAGTCTACGCACAATGGTCAGATCATGCGTGATAAACAGTATGGCCATGCCCATAGTGCGTTGCAAATCCTTCAACAGCAGCAGGATTTTGGCCTGAATGGTCACATCCACCGCCGTGGTCGGCTCGTCGGCGATGAGCAGGTCGGGCCGGTTGGCAATCGCCATTGCAATCATGACCCGCTGGCGCTCGCCGCCTGATAACTGATGCGGAAAGGCGTCCAGCCGGTCCTTGAAATGCGCAAGGCCCACCTGTTCGAGTACTTCGGTAATGCGTTCGCGGGTTTTGGTGGGGCTAAGCTTGCAGTGTATCTCAATAATTTCACCGATCTGCCGACCTATAGCGTGCAACGGGTTGAGCGCAGTCATCGGCTCCTGGAAGATCATGCTGATACGCTTGCCCCTAATCTGGCGCAAAACCGCCTCGGGAGCGCCGACGATCTCCTGTCCGTCGAAGGTAATGCTGCCGGTGATCTTCGCGTTCTTAGGCCGCAACCCGAGGCAGGAAAGCGCCGTCAGCGACTTACCCGAGCCCGATTCACCCACCACCGCCAGCATCTCGCTCTTTTCGATAGTGAAAGACACGTCCTTCACCACGCTTACCGTGCCAAAGCGCAGCGATAAACCGTTAAGGGCCAGTAGAGGTGCGCTGGGGGATGGATGTGCCATGTTAGCGATGCGTCCAGCCATTGACCGTTCCCATCGCCTGATTCCCGCTATTGTAAAGCTGGCTATCCATCTGCTGGGCGTTGGTCGAGCCGCGGTGATAGCGGTTATACTTGGACGCCAGCTCGCGGTTCTGGTTCGCCGCTGCGTTAGGGTCGGCATGCATCACCTTGCCGTCGGTTACTTTGAATGGGGTCACGCTGTCATCGCCAAGCGTAGCGCCTGTGGCATCGGCGGCGGCCTTGTCGCGGGCCATCGTGTATTTGATCTTACGGGCGGTGGGGTCGCCGTTCTCAGCGGCTTTATCCAGCCAGTATCTGGCTTTTTCCTTGTTGCCGTCCTTGTTGTACAATCCCGCCATGATGGTCTGCGAGGTTGGCATGCCCTTATCGGCGGCTTTCTGGAACATGTCGCGCGCTTTGGCGGGGTCTTTCGGCACGAGCATGCCTTGCCCGTAAAGCAGCCCAAGGTTCTGCATGGCGTTGGGATCGCCCTGATCGGCGGCTTTCTGCCACCAGCCCTGTGCGTCCGCGCCCTTGCCCTGCTTGGCATACCCTAGCCCCACTTCGTTCTGCGCGCTGGCATTGCCCTTTTGCGCCATGTGCAGCAAATCGTCCATGCTCAGATTCGTCGCCAGCGCAGGCCACGCCACTAGCATGTACATCACTACGATCAAATACTTCATTGTTTTGCCTCCCTGCGCGGGTCGTAAGCATCGCGAACCGCTTCTGAAATAAAAATAATCAATACCAGCATTCCCGCAATTACGATAAACCCGGTAAACCCAAGCCACGGCGCCTGCGGGTTGCTTTTACCCTGCAATAGCAATTCACCAAGCGACGCCGAGCCGGGCGGCAGGCCGAAGCCCAGGAAATCGAGCGTGGTTAGCGCCGTCACCCCGCCGCTCATGACGAACGGAATATAGGTCATCGCTGAAACCAGCGCGTTGGGCAGCACATGGCGCACCATAATGCGCCATTCGCTGACGCCGAGCGCGCGCGCCGCTTTCACGTAATCGAAATTGCGCGCCCGCAGGAACTCGGCCCGCACCACATGCGTCAGGCTCATCCAGCTAAATAGTAATAAGATGCCGAGCAACCACCAGAAATTAGGTGTCACGATGCTGGCGAGGATAATCAGCAAAAATAATTCGGGGAGGCCCGACCAGATCTCGATAAAGCGCTGAAACAGCAAATCCGTCATGCCGCCGAAATATCCCTGCACGGCCCCGGCCAGAATCCCCACCACCGAGCTGAACACAGTCAGCATCAGTCCGAACAGCACCGAAATGCGGAAGCCGTAAATCAGCCGCGCCAGCACGTCACGTCCTTGATCGTCGGTTCCCAGCCAGTTGACGCCGCTCGGTGGTGAGGGAGCAGGCACGGTAAGGTCATAGTTGATGGTGGTATAGCTGAAGCGGATCGGCGGCCAGACCATCCAGCCATTGGCGTTGATCTTCGAACTCAGATACGGGTCGCGGTAGGCGGCCTCCGTCTCGAAATCCCCGCCGAAATCCTTCTCGGTGTAGACCTTGAGCACCGGGAAGTAAAATTGATTATTATATTTCATGATGATGGGCTTATCGTTAGCCACCACTTCGGCAAACAAACTACTGATGAACAGAGCGAGGAAAATCCACAGCGAATAGAACCCCCGCGTATTCCCCCTGAAAACGGCCAGCCGCCGCTTAGTTATAGGGCTCATCGGCGGAACCTTTCCATCCATGCAAAGCAATCGGCGACCACCTCGTCCCACATGTGTAGCAGCGCGTGGTTACCGCCCGGGTAGATTTTCAGCTCGGTCACTTTTCCTTGCGCTCTCAAGGCCTCAAAAATGGCCACCGAAGCTTCAAACGCCACATCCTTATCGTTATCTCCATGCAGCACCAAAACCGGCACGTTGACATCTTGCGGCCAGTCTATCGGCGAACGCGCCGATAGCTGCCCCTGCGGATCCGCCTCATAGCCCGGAATCAGCGGCACCAGCACCCGGTCGATCATCGGCTGTTCCCTGGCCAGCACATGCGCGTTGGACACCCCGGCAATCGCCACCGCCGCATTGACCTCGGCTCCGCGCCGAAGCGCCATAAACGTCATCATCCCGCCGCGTGAATGACCGATCATATAGGCGTTGCGCCCATCCCATGCCGGGTTTTGCTTGGCGAGTTCCAGCAGGTTGAGCACGTCATTCACATCGTCGCCGCCGAACTGGTCCTTGCCCTCGCTGCCGTCGTTGCCCCGATAATTGGAGGCTAGCACCAGATACCCCCGTCGCGCATAGGGCACCATCGAGCGCAAGGCCGAGAGCACCGTCAGCTTGCCGTATTCACGGCTGCCCCCGCGATTGTAAATGAGCACCGGGTGTTTGCCCGGCTGCATATCCGGGGGCAGGGCCATCATGCCCGTGACTTTCAGCCCGCCGCTGTCATAAACGATACGCTGCACCGAAACGTCGCTAATCGCCTCATATTCTACCAGCATTTTATTATACGCTACCTCCGGCAGCGGGTTCGGGAAGGCGCGCACATCGATCAGATGTTGCAGCGTATGTGGGACGAAGCGTTCAGCGGAAAGAATCATGCCTCCCTCCGGTCGAAATCGATACGCGGGTCGATCAGCATGTAGGTGATGTCGCCGAGCAGGTTGAAAACCAGCCCGATGAGCGTGAAGATGTAGAGCGTCCCGAACATCACCGGATAATCGCGATTAATCACCGCCTCGTAGCCAAGAAGGCCCAGCCCGTTGAGGGAAAATATAATCTCGATCAACAGCGCGCTGGTAAACAGGATGCGCAGCAGCGCCGAAGGAAACCCGGCGATTACAATCAGCATGGCGTTGCGGAACACATGCCCATACAAGACCTGCCGCTCCGCCAGCCCCTTGGAGCGCGCGGTGAGCACGTATTGCTTGTTAATCTCGTCGAGGAAGCAGTTCTTGGTCAGCAGCGTCAGCGAAGCGAACCCGCTGATCACCATCGCCGCCACGGGAAGGGTAATATGCCAGAAATAATCAAGAATTTTAGCACCCCATCCCATCTCCGACCAATTGTCCGACACCAGCCATTTAAGCGGAAACCAATGCACGTAATTCCCACCGGCGAACACAATGATCAGCAAGATGGCAAACAGGAAGCTCGGAATCGCATAACCGACAATAATCACCCAGCTGGTCCATAAATCGAATCCTGAGCCATCCTGAATGGCTTTGCGGATGCCAAGGGGGATCGACACCAGATAAACGATCAACGTGGTCCACAGCCCCAAAGAAATGGTTACAGGCAGGGTTTGACCCACGAGGCTCAGGACGCGCTCGTTGCGGAAAAAACTTTCCCCGAAATCAAAGCGCGCATAGCTTTTGATCATCAGCCAGAACCGCTCCAGCGGTGGCTTATCAAACCCATACATCTTGGTGATTTGGGCGATGATCTCCGGGTCAAGCCCGCGCCCGCCGCGATAGAGCGAATTGGCTGCATTACCCTGCGTGCTGACCTTACCCGCGAAATCCGACCCGCCGCCTGAAATGCGCGACATGGCGTCACCCTGCGTCATGCTGGTGAGCTTGGCCACCATCTGCTCGACTGGCCCGCCCGGGGCCGCCTGCACGATAGCGAAATTCAGCACCATGATCCCGAACAGCGTGGGAATCATCATTAAAATCCGTCGGATAATATAGGCGGTCATGCAAGCAACCTGTTACTTTTTGCTTTCAAGCCACCACGTCTGGAACCCGAGGCTGTATTTCGGCAGCACCGGCGGCAGCTTGAGTTCCTTGATATAGGCCACGCGGAACACGCCTGAATGCCAGTTCGGAATCACGTAATGCTCCCACAGCAGCACGCGGTCCAGCGCGCGTCCGGCGGCGAGCAGATCGTCCTTATCTTTTGCTTTGGTGAGCGCGTCGAGCAGGGAATCCACGGCCTTGTTTTTCACACCGCCCAGATTGTTGCCGCCCTTGACCTCGGCCTGAGAGGACTGCCACAGCGCGGTCTGTTCGTTGCCGGGGAAGAACACGCCGCGATTAATCCAGACGGACACGATATCGAAATCGCTCTCATCCGTGCGCTTCTGGTATTGCGAATCGTCGACGATGCGGATAGACGACGCCACGCCCAGGCGCTCAAGGTTCTTGCGCATCGGCCCGATCACGCGTTCCATTGTCGGCTGACGCAGCAGGAATTCGATAGCAAGCGGCTCACCCTTAGCGTTGACGCGCTTGCCGTCCTTAATCACCCAACCGGCATCTTCTAGCAGCTTCTGAGCCTTGAGCAAGCTGTCGCGGGCATTGCCGGAGCCATCGGTCTTCGGGTTGCTAAACGGCTTGGTGAACAGGTCAGCTGGCAGGTCTTTTTGAAACGGCTTGAGCAGCGCCAGCTCCTTGCCCTCGGGCACGCCCTTGGCCTGGAATTCGGTGTTTTCGAAATAGCTGTAATTGCGCACATAGGCGCCGTAAAAGATCGTCTTATTCACCCATTCATAGTCCAGCGCCAGATCAATGGCTTCGCGCACTCGCGGGTCGGCAAACTTATCGCGGCGGGTGTTGTAGATGAAGGCCTGCATCCCTTGCGGAGTCGAATCCGGGATTTCGCGCTTGATAATGCGCCCGTCCTTGATAGCGGGCGAGTCATAAGCGGTGGCCCAGTTGCGAGCGATATACTCGCGGCGGAAATTATATTCCCCGGCCTTGAAGGCTTCCAGCGCCACGTTCTCGTCGCGGTACATGTCGTAGCGCATGACGGCGAAGTTATACTGCCCGGCATTGACCGGCAAATCCTTGCCCCAGTAATTTTCCACGCGCTTGAGCGTAATGGAGCGCCCTTGCTCGACCTTGTCCACGACGTAAGGACCGCTGGTGAGGGGGGCTTCCAGCGTGGTTTTTTCAAACTCGTGGGCGGTGTAATACACCTTGGACAAGATGGGCATCTGCGCCGCAACGAGTGGTAATTCCCTGTTTTTCGGGTCCGTGAAGGTAAATTTCACCGACTGCTCGCCGGTCTTTTCGCATGTAGCGATGGCGGCATAGAGTATCTTATATGTCGGGTCACCCTTGGATTTCAGCGTGTCGAAGGAAAACACCACATCGTCCGGTGTGATGGCCGTGCCGTCATGCCATTTGGCTTCCTTGCGCAACACGAACTCGGCCGAGAGGCCATCCGGGGCCACGGTGATAGTCTGCGCCACCAGCCCATACATCGCCTGCGGCTCGTCCAGCGACGGCACCATGAGCGACTCATACGTATCGGTCACGCCGGGGGCTTTTACGCCCTTCAGGATAAACGGGTTGAGATTATCAAACGACCCATTTTCGGCCAACTTGACGGAACCGCCTTTAGTGGCGGAGGGGTTTACATAATCGAAATGCTTGAAATCCGCCTTATATTTACAGGCGTCATACAACGACAGGCAATGCGAAGGCTTGCCCGCATCGGCCAGCGCCGTAGACGCGATCAGGCCCAGCAGCAGCGCCGGGAACAGCCCGCGCATCATGCCTGATTCCACGGTCCGGCTTTGCCCGTAGCCGATGCCGCGCCGAGCGAGGCAGCCGCCTTATGCTTAATCGAGTCGAACACGGTGAGGGCCTGCGCTACCATCGCGCCCACGTCGCCAGCATTGCCCGGCAGCAGCACCGTGGTGCTTTCCTTGGCCAGTTCCTTGAACGCCGCCACGTATTGCTCAGCCACACGCAAAGAAACGGCTTCCTGACCGCCTTGTTGCATGATGGCCTCGGCCACCTTGCGAATACCCTGTGCTGTAGCGTCCGCCACGGCGATAATAGCTTCCGCCTCACCTCTGGCGCGGTTGATCTGGTCGATCTGCGAGGCTTCCGACTGCAACACCACCTGTTGCTTCGCACCTTCGGCTACGTTGATCTGCGACTGGCGCTTACCCTCGGATTCAAGGATGGATGCGCGCTTCTGGCGGTCCGCCGCCATCTGTAATTCCATCGATTTCAGTACCGATTGCGGCGGGGTAATGTTCTTGATCTCATAGCGCATGCACTGGATGCCCCATGCCTGTGCTGCCTGATTGATTGCGGTGACGATATTGGTATTAAGCGTTTCGCGCTCTTCGAAAGTCTTATCCAGCGTCAGCTTGCCGATTTCCGAGCGCATCGTAGTCTGTGCCAACAGCGACACGGCATAAAGCGGGTTTGAAACCCCATACGACGCCGCAACCGGATCGACAATACGCACGTACAGGATGCCGTCGAGCATCAACGTCACGTTATCGCGCGTAATCCCCGGCTGTTCGGGCACTTCCGTGGCCGTCTCCTTCAGCGAATGCTTGTAGGCGACCTTCTGGTAGAACGGGATGAGGATATTCAGGCCGGGTTCAAGCTTGCGGTCGAATTTGCCGAGGCTTTCCACAATCCACGCCTGCTGCTGCGGCACAGTTTTAACGCCCAGCAAGATGCCGATCACGACAATGGCAATAATCGCTAGAATTGGTTCCATTATAAACTCCTGAAAAAAAATTTAGTTTTTTGGCTTAACCACGAGCGTTGCGCCCGTAACGTCGATAATTTCCACCTGCGCGCCCGCCTCAATGCGTTCGCCAGCACCCGGTGCGATCTGTGCGCGCATGATCGTGCCAGACCACGTGACTTCGCCGCCGAGCTTGCGGTCGATGCCGGTCGAGCCGACAAAGGCCGTGTCACCGACGATATTGCTGTAATTGCCGCGCTTGCCCACGCGCATTTTCATGATGGGGCGCCACAGCAAATACGACCACACCGAGGTGGCCGCGAGGAAAATAATCGCCTGGGTGACATAGGCCCCGTTGGCAATCCAGCCGAAATGTACCCCGATACCCGCCACGATAGCGCCCAGCCCTGCAAACATCAGGCCCACGCCCGGAATACCCACCGCCTCCAGCACCATCAAGATAACGCCGGCAATCAGCCACGCGTAGTCGTTATGCTGAATCATGTCGAGGCCGTCCATAGAGGCTCCTTTGTCCGGGGAAATCCCGGCAAATGTTTACTTGGGAAGGGGTAGGGGCTTGTCGCTGAGAGTGTTGAGATAGGCGAGCAGATTGGCGCGATCCTGCGGGTTGGAAACCCCGGCGAACGACATCTTATTGCCCGGCGCGTATTTCTTCGGATTGGCAAGGAATTCCGACAGGTCCTGGAAGCCGATCTTTTTGTCTTTCAGGCCGGTAATGGCGGCCGAATAGGTGTAGTCGTCTTTATGCGCCCAGTGGTTGCCGACGAGGCCGTATTGATTCGGGCCGACGCCGTTTTTGCCGCCTTTATCGAAGCTGTGGCAAGCGCTGCATTTCTTGGAAGTGGCTTCACCGGCTTTGGCATCGGCTTTGGCCAAGAGCGGCAGAATATCGACGGGCTTGTCGTCCTTAGGCGCTTCGGAACTGTCTGAGGTGGTTTCGGCACCGGCGACGATGTAGCCGCGCTTGGCGTCCTTATCGTCTTTTTCGCTGATCGAGCCGGTGTAGAGGCCTTCGGCCATCAGGCCCGCGGTCATCGCGATAACGCCTGCCAGCAAGATGGCGCCAGCGATTTTATTAATTTCAATTCCTCCGGACATAGATTTCCTTACGTGATTAGTGCTTAATAATGGCAGCCTTTATAGTATGCTAACCCCTCGGCTGCAATAAAATAAAAATATGCTTTTGGGCCACCAGAAAATAAAAATTCGCGTGACACCCCTTCTTCCAATCCCGTATAGAAGTACATCCGGCATTCGTAAAAAGAGGAAATATTATGGCCAACCAGACATATGACGTAGTAGGCATCGGCAACGCAATCGTGGACGTTTTAAGCTTTGCTGACGAAAAGCTCATTAATGAACAAGGTCTTAGCAAAGGCAGCATGACGCTGGTAGACGAGAACCGCTCGCAACAGCTCTACAGCCAGATGGGCCCGACCACCGCCTGCTCCGGCGGATCGGTCGCCAACACGCTCGCGGGCATGGCAAGCTTATGCGCGCGCACCGCTTTCATCGGCAAAGTCAAAAACGACCAGCTCGGCACCATTTTCAAACACGACATGCGCGCCGTCGGCGTGCATTTCGAAACAGGCATGATGGAGCGCGGCCCCGCCACCGCCAACTGCCTCGTCTACGTCACCCCCGACGCCCAGCGCACGATGGCCACCTATATCGGCGCTTGCAGTCGCGTCTCCGAAGCTGATATCGACCAGACCGTCATTCAGGCGGCTTCCGTCACCTACATCGAAGGCTATCTCTGGGACACCGAAACGGCCAAGGCCGCCATCCGCAAAGGCATCACCTTCGCCCGCGCCGCCGGCAAAAAAATTGCTTTCACCTTGTCCGACACCTTCTGCGTCGACCGCCACCGCGATGAGTTCATGGGCCTCATCACCAACAAAGACATCGACATCCTGTTCGCCAACGAAGCCGAACTCAAATCCCTCTACCAGACCACCGATATCGACGCCGCCCTGAAACAGGCTAAGGGCGTCTGCCCTATCGTCACGGTCACCCGCAGCGAAAAAGGCTCGACAGTGCTCACCGCCACCACCTCGGAAACCATCCCCACCTCACCGGTGCCCAACATCGTCGACACCACCGGTGCTGGCGATTTATACGCCAGCGGCTTCCTGTTCGGCCTGACCAAGGGCTGGGACATGGCGTCCTGCGCCAAGCTCGGCAACCGCTGCGCCGGTGAAATCATCACCCAGATCGGCGCCCGCAGCCTGAAACCGCTCAACACGCTGGTCGCGTGAGCGCCCTCACGGGGAAAACGGCACTCATCACCGGCGCTACCTCTGGCTTCGGCCTCGAATGCGCCCGAAGCCTCGCAGCTGCAGGCGCGAAAGTGATCATCGCCGGGCGGCGCGAAGAACGGTTGGCCGCACTCGCCAAGGAAATCGGCGCGAACGCGCATCCCGTCACCCTCGATGTGCGCGATAATGCTGCCGTAGTCAAAACCGTGGCTGGCCTTGCCAAGGCTTTCGCCGCTATCGACATCCTCGTCAACAACGCAGGGCTAGCCCTCGGCCTGTCCTCTTTCGAAAACCAGCCCATAGAAAATCTCGAACAGATGGTCGATACCAACATCAAGGGCCTGATGTACTGCACCCACGCCGTGCTGCCCGGCATGATCGAACGTAATCTCGGCCACATAGTCAATATCGGCTCCATCGCCGGCAGCCACCCATACCCCTCCGGTAATGCCTACGGCGGCACCAAAGCCTTCGTCGCCCAGTTTTCGCTGAATTTGCGAGCCGATCTCTTAGGCAAGAACATCCGTGTCACCAACATCGAACCCGGCATGGCCGACACCGAATTCTCCCTCGTGCGTTTTAAAGGCGACGATTCCAAGGCAAATGCCGTTTACAAAGGCATTGAGGCCCTGTCCGCTGCCGATATAGCCGACGCCATCCTATGGTGCGTCACACGGCCTTCCCACGTGAATGTCAACCGCATGGAAGTCATGCCGACACAGCAAGCCTTCGCGGGCTTCGCCGTGCATCGCAACAGCTAACCTGATAAACGCAAAAAACCACCCGGTAAGGGGTGATTTTTTTGTGGGCGAGGCGCTTACATTCTCGGAAATACAATACACACCAGAACACGGCGTAAATCAACCTGTCGAACCGCGAGCTGAGCCTGAATGGCCAAACAGCAGTAACCCGTGCATGCGGACACTCCTTCAGGAGGCCATTCTTACACAAGTGTGAAATAATTCAGCTTGAAACCAAGAAATAAAAAACGGGGCGAATGTATATTAACAAAAAAGGTTAACAGCGAAGGGCTATTAAGCGCTCTTTTTCTCAGGTTCCGCAGGGGCTTCGGCTTTTTTCTTGCGCGGATCGTAAGGCTCCTGAACCGGAATCGGCTCTTTCGGCATGAGGCGCTTTTTGAAGAACGGATCTTTGTAATAGAAGATTTTTTTGGTGCGGATGGGCGGGAACGACTCGATCAGGATGATCTGTTCGTCGCGCGGAAGGGTGATGACTTCCTGCGGCAGCAGAAGCGCACGCTGAACTTCCGAGGTGTTGACGGTACGCGCGCCCGGGTTCAAATCCATGAATTTCGGTTTGTTGTGCGAGTGCTGCATGGCGGTTTTATTGCCGATGAGCTGGGAAATCAAATTCGCGGTTTCCATGTTGTTTGCCGCGAAGGTGATACGGTAGAAGCAGTTTGAAAGGAACGAGTTCATGCCCGCTTCTTCGTAAATCCCTTTTAATTGCTGCGTATCTTGCACGATTAAGAACAGCTTCACGCGATAACCACGGAAATACGCGATACCGACCTGAAATTGCGGCATTTCACCCAGCGACGGAAACTCGTCCATAAAGAACATCACGCCGAACGGCTCGTCTTTTTTTGGCATCGAGCGCGTCAAAAAGTCCGTCGCCTGCTGGTAGAATACCTTCAATAACGGCTCAAGGCGCTTCAAGTTGTCTGGCGTCACACAGCAGAATACGCTCATTTTTTTCTTTTTCAGGTTCTGCATGTCGAAATCCGAGCGCGCCGTTGTCGCGTCGATCAGCGGGTTAGCCCATAATTCGAGGCCCGAGTTAAGCGTCGAGATTACGCCCGAGCGTTCCTTATCGGCTTTCTGCAAAAACGCCGCGATGTTCATGTACGCCACCGGATGGATGCGCTTGCCGATGGTATCAAGCACCACAGCAAGGTTATACACCACGTCGTCCGAACGCATGGTGCGCACCACTTCGCCGAAGGATTGCGTTTTTTCCGGCACGGCGCAGAGGTATAAAATAACACCCAGCATGAGCGAGCGTGCTTCGTTCTGCCAGAATTCCTGCTCAGGCAAGATGAGGTTGCAGATTTTCTGCACGTCATCCACCATCTGGCCGGGTTTTTCCGAAATCCAGTCCAGCGGGTTATAGCAATGCGACAACCCGTCCGGGTCCGCCGGGTTCCATAGGAACACTTCCTGCCCGATGTGCTTACGGTAACCGCTGCAAAGATCGTGATTTTCACCCTTAATATCATGCACCACCACCGATTCGGTCCAGTACAGCAGATTCGGAATTACGAAGCCCACACCTTTACCGGCACCCGTTGGTGCGAACAGCAATACGTGCTGGAAATCGTCGGCCACTAAATAGGTGGCTTTGCCAGTGCGGCCCAGCAGAATGCCTTTTTTGGCGCGGAGCTTCGCTTTTTTAATTTCACCTTCCGTCGCCCAGTGCGCATCACCATGCACGGATTCTTTATTTTTGAACGGGCGAAAATCAATCAGCGGCGCGCGGATGGTGAACAGTAGAATCAGGCTGACGATAAACGCACCGCCGGGGGCCGCCACGAGTTTCATCGTGTAATCCTGCGGGAAAGCGCCGCCATATTGCTGCCAATATTGGAACACCGACAGCCAGTACTGGAACAGCGGATAGTATTGTGTGAGCAAATACGGCGGGTCCCACAGCGCGCTGATATAGGCGTCGCCGTAATACATCGCAAACGCCACGCCAATGCCGATATAGGCAGGCACGATGAGAATCGCCAGCACGATCGAAATCACGATCAGCTTATTCCACATCTGCCTCTTGGCATTTTGCGCTTTTAGATTATCTGCCATAGGCCGTTTTTACATCGTTTCCTTGAAATACAGCTCAGAGACATACCTCATGCCGCGAGCACCCCTTTTGAGCTGGATAATAACATTGATGACATTCTCGACATAGGATTTAATTTGTTCGCGGCTGATGCCAAGCCCAGCCTGCATGATCATGAGGATAAGCTGCTCGACGGCCAGCTCCGGCGTATCGGCGTGCAGCGTCGAAATCGAGCCCGGATGGCCGGTGTTCACGGCGCGCATGAACGAAAACGCCTCTTTGCCGCGCAACTCGCCGAGCATCAGGCGATCCGGGCGCAAGCGAAGGCACGCTTCGATCAGATCCTGCATGCCCACCTGTGCGCGGCCCTGCCCACCCTTGGAGGCGATTAGATGCACTTTGTTGGGAATATGCGGGATCATGATTTCTCGCGCATCCTCGCAGGTGATAATGCGTTCGGTCGGTGGAATCACCTTAAGCGCGGCGTTGAGGAACGTCGTTTTACCCGTGGACGTACCGCCCGAGATAATGATATTTTTCTTGGCCAGAATCGCCTGTTTGATGAATTCCTTGACCGCACCGGCGTTGAGCAGCTCGCGCAGTTTTTTATCCACGGGGTTCAGCTCGTGCTTCACGATGGTGTTCTGGAACGCGCCGATGGCTTCGTACTGGTCGAGATCGAGATTGACGATGGTTTGCTTACGAATGGAAATGGCAACCGTCGATGCCTCACAGGCGGGCGGGAATACCACCTGAATACGATAACCGTCCGGCAATGTCGCCGACAGCAGCGGTGTTTCTTCCGATATCTTCTGCTCGGTGGACTGCGCTACGAGCCTTCCCAGCGCCTTTAAATGCGCAAGGTCGAACTCCGGAATATCATAGCGCGTCATGTCGCCTCCGACTTCGATCCATGCCTCCTTAGGCTGGTTGATCGAAATTTCGCTCACCGTCGGCTGCGCGAAGAATTTCTTCAACGGAGTGAGGTAAGTATCGAGGGCGGTAAAACTCATTGGATGAACGCTTTGTCGCCGGTCGACGGGAAGGTCAAATCGCGGTTGACGAAGATGTTGATCTTAGTGCCCTGGTCCACCGTAATCGTCGGACGCAAATCAAGCAGCGTATTGACTACATCCTTCGACACGTTGCCGATGGTATTGAGCGCTGCTGAGCCAGCAGGGGCCGCCGCAGAGCCGGTGGTGGTCGTGCCGCTGGAGTTGGTCGTGGTGGTGTTGTTCTGGTTGGACAGCTTGTCGATGGCGACCGCAAGGCCGATATCGAGCACGCTGGTCAGCAACGCCGCCGAGAAGATTTCGGAGTATTTATTATCAACCTGACCGATCACACCTGCACGGCCAAGGTTATCGACAGCCTGCGAACCCAGATCGATATCAATCCCATCCGGGCGAATCAAACGCGTCCATATCACCAGCACGCGGATCTGCCCGCGATTGATGCCGGTGTTATACGTGCCGATCAGGCGCGAACCTTTGGGAATCAGCACGTCGCGGCCCGATTCGGCAAACACGTCGCGGCTGACGATGCCGCGGATCTGGCCCGGCAAATCGGTGTTGATGGCGCTTTCTAGCACCGCGTCGATAATCTTGCCCTGCACGATGGTGGAGGCGAGGTTATTCAGGCGCGTGGCGGTGGTTTTCTGCGCTTTGCTGGCCGAGAGTGTATTGGAGGTAAAGGCGCGGTTAGGATCGCCCTTATTCAACGCACCTTCGGCGGTTTTCTGCTCTTCGGAAGCGCCGGTATCGCCGCCGCCGTTTAAGATCAGCATGTTGGAGCGCAGACGTTCCTGTTCTTTCTTATCCGTATTAGCGCCAATCGGGCTTAATACTTTCAAATTGGGCGATGGCGGGGCAGTACCCGGGCGTCGAGCGCCACCGGTGGCGGCAGCCGACGGCAATGGCGGCGGTGGGGGAGGCGGTGGTGGCGGTGGAATCGGCGCACCGGTAAGCGCGGGCGGCGGAGGTGGCGGCGGCGGGGCGTTCAGCGGCGGCGGGGCGCTTGGAATCGGCGGTGCGGAATTGCCCGCAAGCGCGGGAGGAGCAGGAGGGGCGGGAGCGGCAGCCGCAGGGGGCGGCGGCGGGGCGGGTTCAGGCACGGCATCGGCCAGCGGTCCGCCCGGAGGCGGAGGCGCAGGCACACTCGGCATGGAACCGACATCCGGCAGGCCGCCGACGGCTTCAATGGCGTTGGGATTGATCGGTTTTGGCTTATTGCCGAACAGCGAATACAGGATGAACACGATGACGACCATCATCACGAAGCCGAACGCGATGGCTTTCCCCGGGCCAGCGCCCAGCGAATTACTCTTGTTCATGAAGAGTTCGTCGTTTTCCTCGGCGTCGGGACCTTCTTCGAGTTCCTCAATTGGCTCTATCGACGTGTCGATATCGTCATTATCGATATCCGCTTTCGCGTCGCTGGAAGGCGGAACGGCCGGGGTTTTTTTATCTTCGTCTTCGTTGTCAGCCATTACGTTTTATCCCGGATTAAGCACTTCATTGAAGACATGGATTACATTGCCGCCGCTCTTGAGCTCAAGCTCGCCCGCAACGGCATCGATCACGACGAAATCGCCTTTGATCGCGTAGTTGACCGGCGTTTCGTGGCCCGCCTTATCCACCGAGAACACCGACGGCGCCAGCTTGCTGACATCGCGGTATTTGAGGTAGGTCGAGCGCCCGTCGTCATACACCTGTAAAGGCGCCACTTCGTCGGGACCGGCATAGGTATAGCTGTAATTCGGATAGCTTTTAATGGCACCGGCATGCAGCGCTTCGCTGTAGCCCGTATTCGCAGGATTAAGCGGCGCGCCCACGTTCATCGGCGGCAGCGGCGTGGCCGAAGGCGCAGGACCCGTATTAGCGGCGATTTGCGACTGCGACGGCACCGAAGGGCCGATCCCAAACGGCGCACCGGCCGGAGGCGGCTCAGGCATGCCCGGAAGACCCGGCGCGAGTGCGTAACCCGGCGGCAGGGTGTCCATCAGTGGCGGGGCAGGGCGCTTGGGCTGTTCATAGACGAACCTGGCCACGTAGATATTGCCCGATTTCTCCGGCGCCAGCGATTTCAAATCGAACTGGTAGGAGTGCTTGTTGGTCAGTACCGTCATGTTGGTGATCACGTCTTCTTCCATCGGGCGGATGAACATGCGGTTGCCGTTGGGAATGATCTGCCACAGGCTGCGGTCGCCCACGGAAATCAGCTCGATTTCCTCCTGCGGGGCGAACACGATGTTGGTCTGGTAACCGTAGCGGGTGGTGACGGTGTAGACGTCGGATTCATCGTAGAGCATGAGCTTGATGCGGCTGTCGCCGGGCAGATCGTCTCCCGGGGTGTTGGCGCTCTTATGCTCAGCTGGCTTCACGTCGTCGACGTCTTCAACCTTGTTCATTTTGGCTTTGTGCTTCTTTTTGCCTTTTTTGTCGGTGTCTGAATCGTTTTCTTCTTTGTTCTTACTGTCGGCATCGTCTTTTTTGGCGTCTTTATCGTCAGACTTGTCTTTTTTGTTGTCGACTTTGTCAGTGTCTTTATCTTTCTTATCGGATTTGCCGTCGCTCGGCGGAATATCGGGCAGCGCGTCGAGCGCGCGGGCGTAACCCGGCGCCATCAACGCGCAGAGCATGAACAGGAAGACTAGCTGTCTAAATTTTGCCAAGGTGCTCATTTCTGTAAAATATCCTCATCAACACGATAATCGATTACACGGAAGCCCAGCGGATTCAGGTAACGCTCTTCAACGCTTAAACTCATTTTGACATACTCGAACGCCAGCAACACCAGCTTATGCTGCGGGCCTGCGCCGCCACGTTCTTCGATCAGGATACGAATCTGCACCAGCTGCGGATTCAAATAGGTGATCGACTTGATCTTGAGCGTACGCTCGCCGTAGGTCCCCAAACGCGCGGCATTGCTTCGCGGGTTGTTGGGGTCGGCTTCGGAGACGAACTGCGGATACACCTTGCGGCTTTCCGACATGATGCGCACGAGGTTATAGCTTTTAGCGAGGTCGGTCATGCTGTAGCCTTCGCGGGCGCGCAGGTACATGACGATAAAGTAATTGTTCACCGCTTCGTTGGCCGTCAGCTCCTTGACAGTCATCGGGTCGATGGTCTGGGTGATGCCGGTTTTCTGGTCGACTTCGATAACGTAAGGCTCGATGGATTTCAGCGGCGTCAGTTGAGAAATAACGACCACCGTAGCCAGTGTGCAGATCAGAGACGTAATCGTGATAACAGTCAATAATTTACGTTGTACGAGGACATACTGATACCTGTCTTTGTACCAGTTTTTCTCATCGACCGCTTCTTTGGACTTACTCATTTGAACTTACGTTTATTGACTACCGGATTGACGCAAAAAAAGACTGCCACCTTTAGCCAATCTAAAAAATATTAATAAATAAAGAGTTAACGTGCGATGATTTTCGCTAGTGGGAAGAGGGCCTTATCAGCGTTTTTTGACTAATTGGTGGAAATCTGCACCAACCTTGGCGGCACCCCTGCTGCCGTCGGCGCTGTTGCCAGCGAATGCGGGGGCTTTAAAGTTTTTAGAGTCGCCAATCGAGTTACCGAACCCAGGCACCAGTGCCGGCACGCCGATAGGCCCAGCAAGGCTTCGCGCAATATCGTCGGTTTTCTCGAGCAGTATACTAAAACAGTAGCTGATTAGCAATAAGGTGAAGATATGATAGAAGATGAAATAAAGGAAATCGCCCTGATTGATCACCTTTTCCGGCGCGATAAGCTTTTTATTGTCGACCTCCCAGTTCGGATTGGTCGGGTTACCACACTGCATGACGCCGTTGACCTTCTCACAGGGCGGCGGATTGGCGTCGAACCTGCCTTCGCAGTACGCAAGCGGCATGCCGGTCATGCTGGTGTCGAATTTCGGCGGGCAGATGCCCCACGTCTTTTCGGGGTTATAATCCGCACCCACCGTCTCGGTGAATACCCTTGGGAAAATCATGTCGGACAGCGAATTGAAGAACCAGACGAACTGGTACAGCGTCATGATCCAGAACACCACAATCGACAGCACGAGCACTATCTGCACCGAAAACGCGATCAGGTAGCGCAGCCAGTTTTCAAACACATAGGCCGTCGACTGGAACAGGTAAAACCCGAGGAACATCGGCCCAAGGGCCACAAGGAAGGCAATCGCCGCTAAGCATTTCAGGAACGCCACCAGCGTCTGCACCAGCGTTTTGAGCGTAGTCATGATCCACCACTGGAACAGCATGGTCATCGGCGGTAGCGCAAAAACCATCGTCAGGAAGAAGCCCTGCACCTTGGTGTTAGCTTCGCTGACCGGCCCGAGCAGCGCGTGGCAGACGAGGTAGTCGAGGAAGCTGTACATGCTCATGACGTTATTGGGGTCCAGCCCGTCGAAATTACACACCCCGTCATTGGTCGCCGCCACGTTGGTGGCCAGCACGTTCATCACCGCCGCCGAGGCGTCTGTAATAAAGGCCATAAAGAAGCGGAAAGTATACCCAATCCCCCATGCCGATTGTGTCGAGAATACGTACACAAAGGACAGTTTGAGGATACGGGTGAGCGAATCGCGCGTGGAAAGCTGCGCGGTCCCCATGAGTATCTGCGCCCCGTAAATGGTGACATACAGCGTCAGCAACCCCCCGATCATGTTGTAGAGGTAGAAGTTGATGCCGCAATACATGTTATCCATGATCTGGTTCAGGATGTAGATGAAGTCGCAGATCATCAGGCTGAAGATGTGCTTGAGCACCGCCGGGTCGTTGTAGAACGCGCATTCGCCGGAAGCGGTCTGCTTATCGGCATCGAATAAGGAGGTGTTGGGGGTGGCCGTGCCGTCGTTCTGGCAGGTCAAAACCTGATACGCGTTCGCGGTGACGGGCATGAGGATCAGGCTCACCGTCACAATAATCAGATAAACGAACTGTTTTAACGGCCCCATGCCAACCCTGAATGTTTACTTATTGCTGTTACTGCTGAATTTCCCCAGAGCCGCGGCAAGGTTTTTACTATCGTTGGAGAAGACTGCGTATAAATCTTCCATATTCTTAAGATACAGGCGCAACGAAATCGCCTCGCCGCTTTGCTTGAGCAGGAAATCGCCCTTCTGGCGGTCCATGCGCAGTAGCCTGTCCGCTTCGGCTTGGTTGATACCAAGCTCCGGCGAGGCGGTGTATTCGCGCGCGATATCGTCGGGCAACATGATCTGCGTGGCGCAGTTTTTGTTGATGGTGTTCCAGATATAGCTCTGCGCGCATTGCAGCGGCTTGGAGGTGGTCATGATAACGGCCGTATTATTTTGCTGCAACATATCAAGCAGGCTTTCGAGGCGCGGGGCGATAAAGGCGTTTTCCAGCAAATCCCACGCTTCATAGATCACGATCAGCATCGGGCGCCCGTCAACGGACGACACGATACGGTGGAGCAGGTAAGCAAAGATCGGGATGGTCGTTTCTTTATGCTTGATCACCGGGTTCATGTCGAAACCGTTGAGCGCCAGCGCCGGGTTCAGTGCTTCTTCGAGCCCGTCGAAAATGCCGTGATACATGCCTTCGCCGTGCCATTTGGCAAACAGCTTGGCAATGGACGGGTCGATGCCCGACAGCACCTCGACCATGCCGACCAGATGGCGTTCGTTTTTAGGGCGGGCGAATAGCTGCTCGATGGCAGTTTTGACTTTTTCCTTCTGCGTGTCCGAAAACCCACGCTCCGGCATCGCCAGCATGCCCATCCACGCGAGCAGGAACGAGCGGTTGCGCGGGATATCCTCCAGCAAGAACGGGTTCAAATTCGAGCTCTGCTCTTCGAGCGAGCGGCTGAGTGTTGGGAAGCTGTGATAATTACCGTTCATTTTCTGGAACATCAGATCCGCCGAGCGGTTGCGGTCGAACACCACGATGCGCGCGTCGTTCTTGCGTGTTTGAGCCATCAGGAAGTTCATCATGATGTTGCAGGTGGGGTCGCTAAACGAGTTGAAATCGTAAATGATCGTGTTGCCGTTATCCTGATGGTGGAAATTGAAGAAATACGGCGAGCCGACCAGCGTCGGCATAATGGTAATCGCATCACCCCAGTGGTTGCCCGTGGCGGTGCCTTGCGGATAGCGGTTCAGGCGGCAGAACCCGCCAATGCGGCTGGTGTTGATGGTGTCGCGGCGGCGGATGAATTCGAAATTCCCCGGCAATTGCGACCAGAAACACTCCTCCAGCTTAACATCCTCGCGGATGGTGATAAGGCCCAAATCCGCAAACGCCGACTGGACCTTAACAATTTCCGAATCGAGCTGTTTGAATTCATCGGCCAGCACCATGATGCTGGTCTGGTGTTCGCCGAAATCCGTAGGGCGGCCCGACACCGACGACAGCATGTCGTCAATCCCCGAGGCCTGCGTGCAATATTCATCGCCTGACATGTCGAAAAGCTGCTTCTGCTCCTTGTATTGAATCAGCGCGCCCTGTGCCGGAATAAAGTGGAAGCACTGCGTCAGGATGAACTCCATCGGCGCCTGCATCAGCTTGTCGAGCGTTTCCAGCGGCACTTCGCGGTATTGCTTGAGGGTGAGGATGGCGGCGAAGCTGCGCTTATTCTGCTCGTTGCGCGTTTCCAGCGCGTTGAACCCGAAGGTCTGCATAGTGCGCGGCAGGACTTCGCTTAAATCCACGTCCGGCAGCGGCATCGGCTCCGAGCGCAGATTGATCAGCGTGCCTAAAAACTCCATCAACTCCGAGAAAAACCCAGTATGGGCCAACCCGCCTTCATTAGGCTGTACACGCTCGACAAGGCCTAAGCGCGCCACGTTAAAGTCGGTGGCAATCCCAGCCATGATTTTACCCACTACCTCATCGAGCTGATCAAACGCGAAATCGAGATAGGCGTTGCGGAAGGCGCGGTTGCGCTTGGTGACCATGATGTTGCGCAGATTGCGCGTGTCCAGCATCCCACAATTCTGGCCGTCATACATGATGCTGACGTAGATTTCGTTATAGTACTGGTATTTCCACTTGTGCAGGCGCTGCCATTCTTCATGGATGCCGGTGGCGAATTCTTCCTTGTACTTGCCGCGGAAGCGGATGGATTTACGCTTTCGGATCGAATGGAACCACACGGCCAGCTTATCGGAATCGACATGCTCGGCGATGGCGCGGCGGATGGTTTCGCGCACGATCGAGTTGGCGTCGGTGCTGCTTTCGTATTCGAGGCCCTGCCGGTTGGTGGTGATCTTGATGGTCTGGATCAGCTCGCCATTCTTGGTGAGCACCGTATTGGCATCGTAATGGCAGTAATACGGGATGAATTCGGAGACTTCGGAAGGGGTAAAGGCGGGTGCGTCGGCACCTTCTGCGATTGCTGCGCCAATCGTAGCGTCGACAGGGGCTTTTTTCTTAAACGAAAGCAACATGGTTTACTTTGGTCCCTTACAGAATAACTTCCAGAAATAACAATGATCTATAATAGCGGAGGCCCTTTAATAACTTCTAAAGAGAGTACAGCCAGAAAGGATTAACAGATACCCGCGCCGATGACGCCGATTTCGATCAGGGCTGCCGTCGCCCCGAACATCACGACCACACCGACACCCACGGTGAGCGCCAAGCCCCATGAGATCTTGCCGAAAATCGCACCGATGGCGATGGCCGACACGCCGATAGTGGCCAGACCGCGCCCGAGGTTGCCCTGAAACCAGTCGACAATTTCACACAACACATACGCCATCGGCGTATCCGGTACGGCATAGGCTGGCGAGCTGAGCGCCAGAAGCATCAATACCGAAGCGACACCACAGGCGGCAGGGTTCTGCCATTTTTCGCGGTTAGCCAGTGTATTCCTAGGTGGGCGGCTTATCATGACGGGATCCTTATCTGGCCAGCTTTAAGAACCCGTTAACAACGGACCCGGAGGCTGGACTAGCTACTATCATAGCACAAATTTATGGCAATTGTTTTACAAAATACGCGTGTCCTGCACGTTTTACACCGACCCCTGCTAGCACGAACCCTATCAAAAGCTTGCAAATTTTACATTCGTTAATGATGGGTTAATGCGCCCCCGGCAAAAGAATGTGGGCAAAACCGGGTACGCATGTTACATCGTGGTTTCCATTCAATCCAAAGGAGAATCCCATGTCGTCATCTGCCGCCGTTTCACCCAAAGCCGGAAAATACGAAGCCGCCATCGAAAGCCTCGGCATCACCCTGCCGCCCTCCGTCATGCCCGCCGCCAACTACGTGCCGTATGTCGTCAGCCAGAATATGGTGTTTGTCTCGGGAACGCTTCCGATGAAAGACGGCAAGCCCACCGATATCGGTAAACTCGGCAAGGAAATCACCCTCGAACAGGGCCAGCAGACCGCAAAACTCTGCGCCATCAACATCCTCGGCCATCTGAAGGCCGCTTGCGGCGGCGACCTCGACCGCGTCAAACGCGTCGTGCGCATGGGCATCTTCGTGGCGTCCGCCGAAGGCTTCACTGACCAGCCGAAAGTCGCCAACGGCGCTTCCGACCTGATGGTGGCCATCTTCGGCGAAGCCGGCAAACACGCACGCTTCGCCGTGGGTGTTGCTGAACTGCCGTTCGGCGTGGCCGTCGAAGTCGACGCGACGTTCGAAATCGCCTAATCGCTTCCGTCATCCCCGTGCCACTTCCGTCATCCCCGTGAAGACGGGGATCCAATGCGGAGCGCGTCTGCGCGGGAAAGAGCTTGTTCCCTTGCTCCCGCAAGGTGTATTGGATCCCCGTCTACACGGGGATGACTAGATCGGGAAACCCGTTATCCACGACAACACGATCAAGTGGATAACGTAAATATAGCCCGAGTAATATGAGGTGAGAGCCAGCGGTGTCTCAAGAACCCCACTGACTTTCACCTCTTTTACTTTTAACCGGCTAAGCAGCCAGTAATCAAACCCCAGCACCGGCACCATCAGCGCGAACGTCGCGGGCGTTAAATCGAAGAAGAACGCGAAGGTCAGCGCGTAAGCTACAAACGTGGCCATTAAAAAGCGTCTGAAGGTCGCGGGAGCGTATTTTTCCGGCCTGCGGTGCATGTACCCTGCAATGGCAAACATCATCCCCAGCGTCCCGTACTGGAAGAAGAAGCAAGTGATAAAAATAAACACCGCGTTGCAAATGAACCACTCCATCGGCTTTTCGATCATCTTCCCGCGCTTTTCCAGCCAGTGCAGCACCCCGCGCGCCATCAGGATGGTAAACAGGATATTCAGCGGCTCAACCACCACACCCATCGCCAGATTCGAAACCAGCATAGCCACCGCGAGAAAAAACACTTCTCTGCTGAATCTATACGACCCCGCATACCCCGCCAGAAACAGAAAAATCGGCGCCGCTCCGCGGCCGATAGAGCGCAGCCACAGATCGTGGATAAAAAAATATTCCCCCGTATGATCGACGAACATGAACCCCAGCGCGACGATCTTGGCCATGTCCCATGTGTTAAGCGGCCTGTTTTTCGTCACGGCATGTCCACCGAATAGCTGTTCTTATCGTCGGTGTAGACGGTCTTATCGCGGCTCAACGCGTTGTTATAATACACGTAGATGACATTGGCGTAATCCACCCCGCCGTCTAGCGTGACCGGGGCCAGCACCTGACGGGTATGGTTAGCGAACACGCTTGAGAACGTGTTGTCGTACCGCACCGAAAAACGCGATGAAAAGCTCGGGCTGGCGATGATATTGGCCGCCAGCGTGCCGCCGGGCTTGAGCAGGTTTTTGACATCCAGCAGGTAATCCTGCGTCGTCGTTTCCATCGGGATGGCCTGTGTGTTGCTGTAGGTATCCAGCACGATCAAATCGTATTTCTTCGTGTCCGAACGCACGAAGGCGCGCGCCGACATGGCTATGAAATGCTTGTTGTCGGGGAGTTCCTGATTGAGGAAATTCTTCTGCGAGACCGCCTTCAATTCGCTATCGATATCGACAAAAATATAACTGTTGCGCATATCCTGAATCCCAAGCGTGAACCCACCGCTGCCCAGCACTAAAATATCCTTAGATTCGCCGCCCGCCAGCACCAGCGGCGCGATGAAGCTCTGTTCGATATACATGATGTAATTGAAGCGTAACGCCGGGTCTACGCTCACCCGCGAGGACAGGGAGTTATTGATGTACATATCCTTAATCCTGCCGCCGTCCTCTTGCTTAATTTTAACGGTGTTATAGGCGTTATCCGCCACCATGCGCCCGCCATGCGTGCCGCCCGTGGCGTTGATCAGCCACACCATCGCCAGCAGCCACATGCACGACAGCGACCCGAGCGACAGCTTGTCGCGCGCCACCACCATGCCCAGCACCGTCAGCAATCCCATCGTGACGATCACGGTATTATGCACCCCGATGCTGCCCATCAGCACTACCGTCGAGATAATCGACCCGCAGAACGACCCGGCGGTCGAGAAGAACAGCATCTTGCCGGTGATGCTGCTCAAACGTTCCTTCGAAAAATAATTGCTTACCAGCGGCACCGTCTGCCCCAGCAAAAACACCGGCACGACAAGGAAGGTGAGCGCATACGCCGCCGTCTGGGCCAGCCGATTGTGCAGCCCCGCGGAACCCAGCCAGTGAAAAAACACCCCCAGCACCGGGTGCGACAGCCCGAGCCCGAGAAACAGCATCGCAATCAGGATGTTTCGCAGCAGCAGCCCGCGGATGGTGCGTGTCTGGCGCTTTTTTCCGCCGTAAGCCTTACCGCCTTCATGATACCCCACCGCCAGCGGCAACAGCACGCCGCTGATAATAATCGCCACGCATTCCGTGCCGCTGCCCACAAACGGCAATATCTGTCGAATCGCCAGCAACTCGCTGGCCAGCACCACATAGCCTTCACTCAAGATAATCAAAAAGAGCAGGAGCGTCTTGCTCATACCATTTTTCAGGCAGCTTTGAGATCGGCCGCAACTTCGATCGCCGCTTCGCTGCGCTTGCGGATTTCTTCCACGCTCATGCCCGGCGCCGTTTCGATCAGCGTCACTTTACCGCCTTCGATGGTAAACACCCCGAGTTCGGAAATCACCATATTAACCACGGCCTTGCCGGTCAGCGGCAGGGTGCAGGCGTTCACCAGCTTCGCCGAACCGTCCTTGGCGTTATGCTCCATAATCACCACCACTTTTTTGACACCGGCAACCAAATCCATCGCCCCGCCCATGCCTTTGACCATTTTGCCCGGCACCATCCAGTTGGCGATATCGCCGTCCCTGGACACCTGCAACGCGCCTAAGATCGCAAGGTCGATATGCCCGCCGCGAATCATGCCGAACGACGTCGCGCTATCGAAATACGAGCTGGTTGGCAGTTCGGTGATCGTCTGCTTACCCGCGTTGATAAGATCCGGGTCGGCCGTCGCTTCCGTCGGGAAAGGCCCCATGCCGAGCATGCCGTTTTCGCTCTGGAGCGTGAAATTCACACCTTTGGGAATGTAATTGGCCACCTGTGTAGGAATGCCGATGCCGAGATTCACATAGAACCCGTCCTTAAGTTCCTTGGCGGCGCGGATGCACATCTGTTCATGGTTCCATGTCATAGCGTCGTTCCTTATGCTGATTGTTTTTTTCCGCTCGGGTTCGCCTGCGTCGTCAGGAACTCGATGCGTTTTTCGAAATGCGTGCCTTGGAAAATGCGCTGCACGAACACGCCCGGCGTATGGATATCGTCGCCGCCAAGCTGCCCCGGCTCGACCAGCTCTTCCACTTCCGCGATCGTCACCTTGCCGGCCATCGCCATCATCGGGTTGAAATTACGCGCCGTCTTGCGGTAGACGAGGTTCCCCGTCGTATCGCCTTTCCATGCTTTGACAATGGCAATGTCGGCCTTCAGCGCCTTTTCCATCACATAGGTCACACCGTCAAATTCACGCGTTTCCTTGCCGTCGGCGATCACCGTGCCTACACCCGTCTTGGTAAAGAACGCCGGAATTCCCGAGCCACCGGCGCGGATACGCTCGGCCAGCGTGCCTTGCGGATTAAACTCCACTTCCAGCTCGCCGTTTAAATACTGCTTCTCGAACGTCTTGTTTTCGCCGACATACGAGGCGATCATTTTCTTGATCTGGCGGCTATGCAGCAAAATGCCGCTGCCGAAATCGTCCACGCCGCAATTATTGGCGATCCACGTAATCCCTTTGGTGCCCGCGTCTTTAAGCTGGCGGATACAATGCTCGGGAATCCCGCACAGGCCGAACCCGCCCGACATGATGGTCATATTGTCGAACAATAAACCGGCAAGCGCGGCGCTTGCGTCTGGATACACTTTATTCATGGGCAAAACCTCGGATCTGGGGTGGAAGACGATCAAGCAGGTAAATATATTGACAGAAGATTACGGAATAGTGAAGGAATACGCAACCATAACCTTGGTTTATCGCCTAAAGGCAATATGTTACAATTTGATGAATTTAGCTTAAATACAAGACACTTTTGATTAATATTAACCAAAAATTAATCATAAGCATGCTGTAATAGTTATTAATTAGTTAACGCATTTCGTGTGCAACCCAAAGCCTGATCTTAGCAATAAATAATGCAGTGTAAAAATGTAATTAGTTGTTTTTTAGCTGCACCTTTGCTACTGATTAGCCATGAAAAACTTGACCGCTATGGACGTTAAAAAGCTTACGCAAGAACCCTCGGCCCAGATCCGCGGCATGTTGGCAGGCAAAATCGCCATGGACTACCGGCAGAACGAATTCACCGCCGCCGAAGCCACGATCGCCGCCGATATCTTCCGCATCCTAATTAAGGATGTCGAAATTAAAATCCGCAAAAGCCTCGCTGAACAGCTCGCCCATTGCCCGAACACACCGCGCGACATCATCATGAAACTCGCCGCCGATGAGTCCGACGTCGCCATCCCCGTGCTCGAACATTCCTCGGTGCTCAACGAAGACGACCTCATCATGCTCGTCCAAAGCACTTACGAAGTCGTCAAGCTCTGCGCCATCGCGCGTCGAGACAGTATTTCCGAGGATCTCTCGGGCAGCCTGTTAGAGACCTCCAATACCCTCGTGCTGCAAAACTTGCTGCACAACAAAGGTGCGGCCATCAACGAACGCCAATTAATGAAGGCGTGGGACCGCATCACCTCGAATCACACGCTGCTCGAAGCCCTCGTAAGCCGCGGCGGCCTGCCTCTGACCATTGCTGAAAAACTGTTCCTCGCCGTGTCCGACGAATTGAAGGAAGCCCTCAAAAAGCAGTACAAGCTCAATTCGCCCAGCGTCAACCGCGCCTTCGAAGATGTGCGCGAATGGGAGCTGCTCGGCATCACCCCGGCGCAGGACCAGATGGACACCACCGATGAAGAGTTGGTGGAAGATCTCGTGCACGAGTTGCACATGAAGGGCCGCCTGACTCATTCGCTGCTGATACGCGCGCTCTGCGTCGGCAACCTCAAAGTCTTCGAAGCGGGCATGGCCAAGCTCGCCGCCGTGCCGCGCGTCAACGCCCGCATCCTGATGATGGAAAGCTCCGGTGCTGGCTTAAAAGCCATCTACACTGCCGCCAAAATGCCCGAAGGGTTCTTCGAAGCCGTGCGAGTGCTGCTGCGCATCAGCCTTGAGGAAACCGAGTTCGGCCAGGAACGCCGCAGCGATTTCCGCAAGCGCATCATCGACCGCATCTATATCGAAAAATACAATCGCACCGTAGAAAACATGGAATACCTGCTTTCGATCATCGGCGGGAAAGCGGTTGCCGGTGCTGAATTCTAACGTGCCGAACCTGACCAATTACGGCTTCTCCCTGACCGCCTCCGAAGTCGAAGGATTACTCAACGACAAATCCCCCGCCGCCCTCGTGCAGGTCACCCATAAAATTGCCGAAGCCTATTCCGACAATCTCCTGCGCGACACCGACACCAAAGCCGCCGAGCAGATCTTCCGCCTGCTGGTGCGAGAAACCGAAGTCCACGTGCGCGCCACGCTTGCCAACAGCGTCAAGAACTCGACCGACATCCCCAAGGACATCGTCCTCGCCCTCGCCCATGACGTGGCCGAAGTGTCGCTACCCATTTTGCAATATTCCGAAGTCCTGAACGACGCCGACCTCACCGACATCATCGCTGCCACTGACGACATTACCCGCTACGTGGCCATCTCCAAGCGCTACCGCGTGTCCGAAACCTTAAGTGGCACGTTGCTCGGCAAAGGCAACGACAGCGTCGCCAATGCGCTGATCGCCAATAACGGCGCGGCCATTTCCGAAAGCCAGATGATCGGCATCGTCTCCGACTACACCGAAAACAAGGACCTCATGAAGCGACTGAGCCAGCGCCACCAGCTCCCCGTCGCCGTCGTCGACAAGCTGGCCCATGTGGTCGCCGGCACCATCGGGCAGGAGCTGAAAAAGAAATACGCGCTGCCCGACAAAGAAATCGAAGTCGAAGTCGACAAGGCCCGCGAGAGCGAAACCCTCAAACTCCTGCGCTTCGACACCTCGCCCGAAGAGCTCGACAAGCTCATCGCCCAGCTCATCGCGTTCGACCGCCTGACCCCGTCGCTCATTTTAAGCGCCGTCTGCCAAGGCAATTTCCAGTTCTTCGAAACCGCGCTCGCCCGGCTTTCCAATATCCCGGTCGCCAACGCCCGCACGCTGATCAAAGATCGCGGCGATCTCGGCTTCCGCGCCATCTACAACAAATCCGGCCTGCCCGAATCGCTGTTCCAGGCGGTGCGCCTTCTGCTCAAAGTCGTCCACAAGCTCGACGACGAAGGCCTGAAAGCCGGGCAGGGGCGTTACGCCAACCGCATCATCGAAGAAGTCCTCCACATGGCTGAAGCCAATCAGGTCGAGAATCTGTCCTACATCGTGGCCCTCGTTCGCCGTTCGGCGCAAAACGCATGATCTAAACTTTTTATTAAGCCCTAACTGCTATCACCACATTGAAACCCCAACCTGCCATTATCCCATGACCTACAGTAAAATCGCATGTGTCGCGGACACCTCCCCCAAAGCTCAGGCCGCCCTTAAGGAAATCAAAAAAAACTTCGATATCGTCGAGTTGACCCGCCGCCGCATGGGCGCGGAAGCCATCGTGGTCCTTGGTGGCGACGGCTTCATGCTGCAAACCCTGCATGAATACATGAAAATGAAATTGCCGTTCTACGGCATCAATTGCGGCACGGTGGGCTTCCTCATGAACCAGCATTCCGTCGACGGCCTGCAAGAACGTCTCGACCGTTCCCGCCCCGCCACGCTCTACCCGCTGCACATGTACGCCCGCCGCACCAACGGCAAGGTGATGCAGGCGCTCGCCTTCAACGAAGTCTCCATGTTCCGCCAGGGCCGCCAGGCCGCCAAAATCCGCGTCTCCATCGACCACGTCATCCGCTTAAAAGAACTCACCTGCGACGGCGTGCTCGTCGCCACCCCCGCCGGTTCCACCGCCTATAACTTCTCGGCGGGCGGTCCCATTATCCCGCTCGGCGCTAACGTCATGGCGCTCACCCCGCTGGTGCCGTTTCGTCCCCGGCGCTGGCGCGGTGCGCTACTCAACCACGATTCATCGATCAACTTCACCATCCTCGAAGCCCAGAAACGCCCCGTCAACGCCGTGGCCGACTTCACCGAGTTTCAGGACGTGGAAGAGGTGGTCATCTCCGAACAGCGCAAATCCGGCGTCAACTTGCTGTTCGACCCCGAGCACAACCTCGAAGAACGCATTATTAAAGAGCAGTTTACCTACTAGTTAACAACGGTTAATTTCTGCTGGCGTTTTCGTCTCCCGCTGATAAATTACCGGCATGCACGAGACTGCTTACACCCCCCGACTCCATTATCAAGGCTGCTACATGCTCGCAGCCGACGGCACGCTGCATTCGCCACTCATCGAAACCACCATCTCCAATAACAACCTCCTGCTGATCGAGCCCGACCAGCTTACCGCCGACGGCGTGCGCCATGCCGTCGCTGAGCTGCGCGCCAACCTGCCGTATCGCCGCGACGCGCAGAACATCGCGCTCGAACTAGAAATCCAGACCGAGCTACTCGTGCTGCAAAAGTTGCAAGAGCAGGGCCATCTGAGCGCGACGCTTCCAAACCTGCGCGAAGCCCGCTTTGCGCTGGGTATCCACGGGCTGCTCACGTTGCTGGAGCGCGTCGAGGAGCACGACGACCAGAGTGATGACGTTTTGGAACAGCTCTATAAACGCGCCGAGAGCGACGCGGACGTCGCCACACAGGCTAAAATCTACCTGCGCAACCTGCTCGGCCTGACCCCGCAGGACTGGGACATCGCCACCACCCCCGGCATCCCCGGCAAAGAGGCCATCAAAGATTTGCTGGCATTGCGCCTCGACATCATGGAAGCCAACGCGCCCGCCGTCGCCGAGTCTTTGCAGCAGCAAAGCAAAACAATGGGCCGCAAGTGGCATCTCAAAATCGCCCACGCCGCCCACTGGATCGCCACCCACAAACAAAAGATAGGCGCCAGCCTGAGCTACGGCATCGGCCTGCCCAGCGGTCTTGGGGCTGTAACGATGGCAGCCCTTGGCATCGACCCCGCCAGCAGCGCCACCTTGTTCGCAGGCGTCACCGCCTCAAGCTATCTGGGCGGCCAGCTCATTGCCACCGGCCCCGGCACCGACGCCCTTAACCATGCTATTCGCAACCGCCTGCGTCACTCTCCCCCATACAGCGATGAGCTGAAAAACGATCTTGCCTCCCAGTTACAAGAAACCTTCACCTACCTGCCCCAGCGCACGCTCGATTTCTGCACCCGCTTCGACCCCGTCTTCATCATCGCCGACGAAGAACGCCATCTCTCCTCCCGCCCGCGCGACGAGCGCCTCAACACTGCTGACGGCTCAATGACCTTCAGCAAAAACCTGATTTTCCTGAAGCGCGAATGCGTGGGCAATCCCGAAACCCTGTTCGAAGAAATCACCCATTACGTCCAATCCCAGCTCGCCACCGAAGCCTTCGAACACTGCATCCGCGACGCCTACCTCGCCGATCTCGGAAAACCCGCCTCTCAAGCCTTCCTGAGGCGCTACGCTTTCAACCCCACCCGCGAGCAGCACTACTCACACAAGGATTTAGGCGCCGAAGTGCTGGTGGAAATGGCCCTGATCGAATGGGCTTTGATGGACGAAAGAAACGTAAGCCGTGCCGAAGCCCGACGCGTTATCAGCACCAACCTGCCTAAAACCGGCAAGCTTTATTCCGACTATTGCCAGAAGGAAGATGCGCTGGCCCATAACCTGTTCGATTCACCATGCGAAACAAACCACAGCGACCGCCTGCGCAGCAACGTTGCCCAAAACGTCAATACTAACTCGCAAGGCGCGCGCCGGGCATAAACGCCCGCCCGCTTAAATACCCGGCCCGCGTCTTTACGAATTTCGTGATAGCCGGATGGTCCTTGCCGCCCATACGATCTTTGAGCGGGAGCGCCACTTTTTTTGCTCTGCGCATCCACGCTGAACAACATGCCCGAATGGGCCTTATTGTTGCCCGCATCTACATAATCGCGCGTAAACGCACCCGTCTCGATGCCGCGATACTGCGACCATTCGCGCTCGGCCTTATCGCCTTTGGCCTTCTCCTTGCGCACGCCCATCGCCACGAAAACTCGTCCACGCCGCTATAATCTCACATGCACCCGGCCACGCCTTTGCCCGGCTCCGGCTGATGCACGAAATACCCCGCCTTATCTTTCAGGCTTTCGAAATCCACCGCATGCAGTCATCTCCCCGCCGATGGTTATGCTGTCGCCATCCCCGCGCACCGCCTGTTTGATCTTGTTGTGTAACACAATGAAACTATATTTAAAAATCGCTATTTTAACCCCCAGCCGCCAACCCTCGTCCCGCGCCGGGCAGGCGATTCTGAATATCTTCAGGCTTCAAGATGGCCACGAAAATCGCCGATTGTTTCTCATCGCCGCGTATCTGCAAATTCTCCTGCCGCGTCACCCCGCGCAGTGTAATCAGCACCTTGCGTTGCTCCGACTGATCCAGATGGGTCACCGAGACCAGCGTGCCCTGATAGTGCTGCCCTTTAATCGGTTCGTCGATAAACCGCACCGGCAGTTTAAGTTTATCGAGCGTAATGCTCGGCCCTTCCTTGCGCTTGACCGCCTGCGGTAAATCCGCCGTCATCTCACCAAGCTTATCGCGCACAGTATCAAGCGACACCCCCGTGACAAACAGCTCATAATCGTTCTTTGACCCGCTCCAGCGCTCGCTGACCTTGGCGTCTTTTTCCCCTTCGAGTGCTTCCATCAGCAACCCGGCGACGGTGGCCATGCGCTGAAATTTGAGCCAGTCGCGCCCGGCATCGCTTTTGACGCCTGCCGGTTCTGGGATATCCACGGAAATGACGTCATATTCCCTGCCGCCCTTCTGGCGCAGACGTTTTTCACTGACTTTCAGCTCCCCGGTGTTGATTTTGAACATCTTCATTGCATCGAGGGCATTGCCCACTTCCGGTGCAAACTGTTCTTTCAGATACCCGTCGCGGAATTGCGGATCGTCCTTCACCTCAAGGTAATCACGCAAATAATCGGCATCGGCGATCACCGCCCGCACCGGTACCATGCGTTGCAACGTCGCCACCGCCATCAGAGCGTTGGCTGCCTCGTCCGGGGTCGGCCCTTTACCCTCATGGGCAAACTGCGCGGCCGCCGCCGCCAGCCCATCGAGGATGACGCCCAGCTTTTCAGCTTCGGCATAGGTCGGCACGCCGGTTTTGGTGAACTCCGGCAGCTCCTCATGCGCGTCCGACGCCGCACCCGCAGCACTCGCCCCGGCCCCAATCTGGTCTAGAGCCTCTTTGGCAAAGGCGATGGCTTTGGCATATTGGTAGGCCCGGGCAAATTTTTCATCCTGCGGCATATTTTTCTCCCTAAAAGTTTATGCCGTTGATACTACACTACATATTGGTTAATCATTGTTAAGATTCCATGAAGCCAGCATGACGCCCCTTCCAAACCGGCCAAAAAACCGCGCAAAGACGGTAAATGCCTCATTATTTCTGTTGCGAAATGGCGCGCTGTGCGCTAAAAGGCTGGCCTGATGCAGCCGTTACGCATCGGGAACAATAATTATCCAGAATTATTAGGGGTTAGGGCATGGCTACAGGCATCGTTAAATGGTATAACACCGCGAAAAATTTCGGCTTTATTCAGCAGGATACCGGCGGTTCCGACATTTTTGTCCATGTATCCGCCCTAGAAGCCGCTGGCCTGCATACCCTCGACGAAAACCAGCGCATCCAGTACGACGTGACGGGAAGCAAAGGCAAAGCCTCCGCCAGCAACCTGAAACTGTTGTAGTTTCGCCGCCAACGTTCGGGCTTTAACGCGTAATAAAAAACTTATCGGTCGTACTGAAGCGCCCGAACAACTGCATATAGGAATTTATGTCTAAAAATATTCGCAACATCGCCATCATCGCGCACGTGGATCATGGTAAAACCACCCTGATCGACCAGATGCTGAGGCAGAGCGGCACCTTCCGCTCCAACCAGAACGTCGCCACCTGCGTCATGGACTCGGGCGACCTCGAAAAAGAACGCGGCATTACCATTCTCGCCAAATGCACCTCGGTGACCCGCGGCGATTTGCGCATCAACATCATGGACACCCCGGGCCACGCCGATTTCGGCGGCGAAGTAGAGCGCGTCTTGTCGATGGTGGACGGTGTGGTGCTTCTGTGCGATGCCGCCGAAGGCCCGCTCCCGCAGACCAAATTCGTATTGACTAAAGCGCTGAAACTCGGCCTGAAGCCTATCGTGCTCATCAACAAGGTCGACCGCGGCGACGCGCGTCCAGACGAAGTGCACAACGAAGTCTTCGACCTCTTCGCAGTACTCGATGCAAGCGAAGAACAGCTCGACTTCCCGACTCTCTACGCCTCGGGCCGCGACGGCTGGGCCGCTGAAACTCTGACTGCACCGCGAGAAACGCTCAACCCGCTTTTTGAACTCATTGAAAAACACGTTCCCGCTCCGGACGTCGACCCGGAAGCTGCGTTTTCCATGCTCGTGTCGATTCTCGAAAACGACGCGTTCCTGGGCCGCATCCTGACCGGCCTGATCTACAGCGGCACCGCCAAAGTCGGCATGCCCATCAAAGGCATGAACCTCAACGGCGAAACCGTCGAGCAGGGCCGCCTCACCAAATTGCTGACCTTCGACGGCATCAAGCGTGTGGCGGTTGAACAGGCCGAAGCGGGCGAAATCGTCGCCATCGCCGGTCTTTCCAACACCACCGTGGCCGACACCATCGGCGACATGACGCTTATCAGCGCCGTGCCTTCGACCCCGATCGACCCGCCGACGATGTCGATCACCCTGTCGGTGAACGACTCCCCGTATGCCGGCCAGGAAGGCACCAAAGTCACCAGCCGCATGATCCGCGACCGCCTGATGAAAGAAGCCGAAGGCAACGTGTCCATCCGTGTTACCGAAGCCGATTCGAAAGACGCGTTCGAAGTGGCAGGCCGCGGCGAATTACAGCTCGGTGTTCTCATCGAAACCATGCGCCGCGAAGGCTTCGAGCTTTCAGTCTCGCGCCCGCGCGTTCTGTTCCGTGAAATCGACGGCCAGAAAATGGAGCCAATCGAAGAAGTGGTCATCGACGTGGATGAAGAACACACCGGCACCGTGGTCGAAAAAATCTCCCTGCGTAAGGGCGAAATGATCGACATGCGCCCATCCGGCGGCGGCAAAACCCGCATCATCTTCCACACCCCGTCGCGTGGCCTTATCGGTTACCAGAGCGAGTTCTTAACCGATACGCGCGGCACCGGCATGATGAATCGTCTGTTCCACGCTTACGCGCCTTACAAAGGCGACGTCCCGGGCCGCCGCAACGGCGCGCTGATTTCCACCGACAAGGGTGACGCGGTCGCCTACGCGATTTACAACCTGCAAGACCGCGGTATCATGTTCATCACAACTGGCAACAAAGTGTATGAAGGCATGATCATCGGCGAACATAACCGCGACAACGACCTTGAAATCAATGTGCTCAAGGAAAAACAGCTCTCCAACGTACGCAGCAAGGGTGCCGATGAAAAAATTGTGCTCGTGCCGCCCGTTAAAATGACGCTGGAACAGATGATTTCCTACATTCAGGACGACGAGCTGGTGGAAGTCACCCCGAAATCCCTGCGCCTGCGCAAAACCTCGCTCGACGCGAACGAACGCAGACGCACCCAGCGCTCTAAAAAAACCGGCTGATCTTAATCAGCAGACACAAAAAAGGCCGGTCCCCTGCGGGATTGGCCTTTTTTTATGGAACGGCCGGGGCATTAAAGCTCCCGTTATGAAACATATCCCGTGGCGATATGCGTTTCCAGATTGCCGATAGCCTGTATGCCGCTGTCGTCCATCCGCAGCACGAGGATGCGCTGGAGACCCGCGCGGCAGGTTGTCAGTATAGTTGCCCCCCTCCCGCACTTGCTGCGGGCCGATGATGCGCGTGTACCGGTCGCCGATTTTGACGATCAGGGCGACTCCTCCGTCAATCATGTTCATGAAATTCAGGCGTCCCTGAAAGAACTCAATGTTGGCGACGGCGTTGCGGCGCTTTTGCCAGAAAAGGCGCAAGCGGTAAACAGCTAGAAAACAATGCGTGATTCGATCACGCGCCAGAGCGCGCCCACAAATACATTAATTCTTGCTAATGTTTCAGCCCGCCCTAACCGTAACGCTTTCATACAAAAAACCACTCTCGCAGTCACTTCTTCGTTAGCATTTTCGCCCATTGCCGCTCGCAAACGCCATTTCCCACTGCAACCTTAGGAAAATCCACAGCGATTTACGTTTCCTTAACGCTTCCCGGCTAAGTTACGAAAAGATAGCCGAGGCTTATAACGTCCATTTGACTCATTAAAGACCATGCGTTTTTTACTTTTATTGGTTGCCGCCGTCATCGCCGTCTTCGCCGGGATTGCCGCCATGCAACTGTCCTCTCCGTCGTCCGTCTCAGGCAGCGCTGCTACCGCACAAGCTCCGGCAACCACGTCCGTGGCCACCGTTGACGTCATCGTCGCCAAAGCCCCCATCGCCCCCGGTACCATGATCACAGCCGCCATGATCGACCGCCAGCCCTGGCCCGAAAACCTGGTGCTCGACGGTTTCATCGTCGGCAACAGTCCTGCCGCCGCCGCCATCATCGGCAAAGTCACCCGCTCGCCGTTCCAGACGCGTGAACCGCTCATCGTCAGCAAGCTCGCCTCCACCAAGGACACCGGCTTCCTCGCCGCCAACCTGCCGCAAGGCTCGCGCGCCGTCACCATCGCCACCGACGCCATCACTGGTGTCGCCGGCTTCGTCTACGCGGGTGATCGCGTCGACATCGTCTTCACCCATAACGTGCCCGCCGATATCCGCGCCGCCTCCGCCGCCAGCGCTCCTCAGGCAGGCCCCGCCGGTGCCGCACCGACTGCCGCTGCATCCGAAAAACCCGGCTTTGCCGAAATCCTCGCCAGCAACGTGCCGGTCCTCGCCGTGAACTTACGTGAAGGCGTAACCGACACCGCCGGGGGTGCCGCCGTGTCCAGCGCCGCCGTCTCCATTTCACCGTCCAGCATGACTTTGCAAGTAACCGACGTTCAGGCTAAAAAACTTCGCCTCGCCGAAAAAGTCGGCACGCTCTCCGTGGCGCTCCGCTCGATCAACGACCGCGACAACAACACAATCACCGGCCCCGCCGATCTCGTCTCGCTCACCCAAGTCACCGCCCAGGAAGCCCCGCAGGAACAGGACAACTCCGTTCACATCGTCCGCGGCGGCGATTTCGGCGCCGCTCAGGGCGGCCAGCGCATTCAGGGAGGCAGGTAATGGCCGCCAAACGTAACCTTCTCAGCTTCACCGCAGCGCTCTGGCTGCTCGGCTCCGCACTCAGCCCCGTGCAAGCAGCCGAAAGCGGCCTTTTCGTGCCCATCAACCGCTCGACCTTGCTCACCCTCTCGGCCCCCGCCTCCGAAGTGGTCGTGGCCAACCCCGACATCGCCGACGTGCATGTCCACAACGCCACCAACCTCACCATCATCGCCAAGCATTTCGGCAACACCACCGTGCGCATCATGAACAAGGACGGCACGCTCCAGCGCGAAGTCGAGGTCGCTGTCGGCTACGATTTGCCCTCCATCCGCAAATCGCTCAAAAACTTCCTGCCGGAAGAAAAAATCGGCGTAGAAATGGTCAACAGCTCCGTGGCGCTGACCGGCCATGTCAGTAGCCCGGCCGTCATCGACAAGGCCCTCAAAATCGCCCGCGAATACGTCTACGGCAACTCCAAAGGCGGTGGCAGCTCTGCCCCCGCAGCCTCCAGCGCTTTGGCGCCCGCCGCCGGCGGTGCAGCCGCACCCGCCCCAAGCTCCGGCGGCGGCGACCAGCCTGACATCCTCAACTTCCTGCAAGTCACTTCCGGCCAGCAGGTCATGCTGCGCGTGCGCGTCGGCGAAATCCAGCGCACGGCGCTTAAAGAACTCGGCATCGACTTAAACGTGCTGGCAAAAGGCGAAGGTGGCAACCTCATCGGCTTCGGCACCGGCGGCGGCATCGCTTCGCTGGTGGCCAAAGGCACCTCCGACCCCACCATCAACCCCGGCCTTTTCGCCCTGCCGGGCGGCCAGACGCCATCCAACACGCAAGGCATTCTCTCCGGCGTCTACCAGCCTAAAGGCGTGAACGGCAACACCTATTCCGGCCTTATCAAAGCCCTCGAACAAGACGGCCTGTTCAAAGTCCTCGCCGAACCGAACTTGGTTGCCGTTTCCGGCGAACAGGCGGAATTCCTCTCCGGCGGTGAAATCCCCATCCCCATCGTCCAGAACTCATCGGGCACCACCAGCTCGATCAGCATCGAATACAAGCCCTTCGGCGTGGCCGTGAAATTCACCCCGTTCGTACTTTCCGAAAACCGCATCCGCATGTCGGTGCAGCCTGAAGTCTCCGAAATTTCCGCCACCAACGCGGTGACCTTCTCCGGCTATAAAGTGCCTTCCATCGACACCCGCCGCGCCAAAACCACCATCGAACTCGCCCCCGGCGAAAGCTTCATGATCGCCGGTCTCATCAACGACCAGACCCGCGCCTCCATCGACCAGCTTCCCGGTGCCAAAGATCTGCCTATCCTCGGCGCGCTGTTCCGCTCCACCGAATTCCAGCGCAACGAAACCGAGCTGGTCATCTCCGTCACGCCCTACATCGTAGACGGCATGAAAGCCTCCGACGTGAAACTCCCGACCGACGATTTCCGCCCCGCGAGCCAGATGGAGATGTTCTTCTTCGGCGCGCTCGGCAGCATGTCGACCAAGCAGGGCGCAACCCAGAACCAAAGCCTCGAAGGCCCAACCGGCTTTATGGTGGATTAACATGAAACGCAAAACCGCCTTCCTCACCATCATGCTTCTTTCCGCCTGCGAACAGATCCCCTCTGAACGCTACGCCGACCAGAGCAACCCCGACCATCTGATCGTCACCAACTCGGAACTCGTCACCATTACGCTGTCCGCCAAAGACGCCTCCGAGCGCTTGAACGACGCCCTCTCCGACAACCCGCCCGACCGCGCCGTCATCAACTGCTCCCCCACCGAATCCGCGTGTAAAAAAGCAACCAAAGCGCTCAGCAAACACCACGTGCCGATGGAAACCCTGATCGACGCCAACGCCGCCGCCAACATCACGCTGGTCTACGATAAGCTCGCCGCCAAGGAATGCGACAACCGCTACCGCGACAACTCGCAGAACTCGAATAACTTAAACCACCAAGCCTACGGCTGCTCCATCGGCGCCAACATCGCCCAGATGGTCACCGACAAGCGCCAGTTCACCAAACCTTCCCTCATGGACTACACCGATGGCGAAAAAGCCGCCTCCAATTACGATTCCTACCTGAATCCACCAGCGGCAAGTTCCTCGGGCGGCGGTTCCGGCGGTGTCGCCAGCGGCATCGGCAGTTCACTCATCTCATCCAGCTCCGGCGGCGGAGGCAAATAACATGAATTTAAATTCCGTCATCATCATTTCGTTCAGCCCGGACGAAGTCACCAGCCTCCACGAGATCGCGAGCGCCATTGGCTACGCTGATGCGCCGATGGCCGTCGGCCCCATCACCGAAGCGATCAAAGTCCTCAACACCCAGACCCAAAGCCCCGATTTCCTCATCATCGACATCGGCAACCGCGGCCGCGACATCCTGCCGGAATTGGATGAAGTCGCGCTCCACTGCGAGCCTAACGTCATCGTCATCGTTATCGGCTCGGTCAACGACATCGTCTTCTACCGCGAACTCAAACATCGCGGCATTCTGGAATATTTCCCCCGCCCCGCCGACCCTAAAGACATCCGCGCTGCCATGGTGCAGGCAACACTCTCCCAGCAACGTCTTCAAGGCGCTTCCGCCCACGGCACCGTCATTTCATGCATGTCCGCCGCCTCCGGCGACGGCGCGTCCACGCTCGCCATCAATCTCAGCTACTGCATGGCCAAAGAACACAACATGTCCACCGTGCTGGTCGACATGGACTACCAGTTCGGCCTCATCGCCAAGAGCCTCGATTTAACCGCCCCCTTCGGCATCCGCGAACTTTTCGAAAACCCCGAGCGCGGACTGGACGACACGCTGGTGGAAAAAATGCTCGTCAAATACGACGATAAATTCAAAGTCATCTCCGCTCCCAACGAACTGCGCATGCTGCCGCAGATTGGCCCCGAGCTGATTTACAACCTCATCAACATCCTACGCGCCCGCTTCAAATTCGTCATCATCGACGTTCCTAACCTCTGGACGCCGTGGACCGCAGCGGCCATGAAATACTCCGACCATTCACTTCTCGTCGCCCAGCTCTGGCTGCGCTCACTCACCCACACCACCCGCCAGCTTTCCGCATGGCACACGGCGGGCATCGATCGCAACAAGGTCTCGCTCGTCATCAACCGCTCGGGCGCGAAATTCAAAGAAGCCGTCAGCGCCGAAGATTTCGAGCGCATCTGCCGCCACCCCATCGAAGCCCACATGAACAACGACATCAAAACCGTCATCAACGCCGAAACGCAGGGCAAGACCATCTTCGAAACCAACCAGGGCGCGCTACTCCAACAACAGGTCAAGCAAATCGCCATGAGCATGGCCCAGCGTTTCCAGGGCGACAAGAAAAGCGAACCCGCGCCGGAAGCCGGTTTCAAAAAGGGGCTAAAAGGGCTGTTCGACAAGAAGGGGGCATAAACCCATGTTCGGCAAGAAACAAACAGGCGGCAATCCTTTCGAATCCGGAATGTCTTCCGCGCAACCCACGACTTCAACCACCAGACCCGCGCTCTTCGTGCCCGCCGCTGCCGAGCACGATTTCAACCCACGCCTGCGCCACAAACCCGAAGTCTTCTTCTCCGACACCAAGCTGAAAACCGCCGATTACCTAGCCGCCAAGGCCGAACTCACCGAAGCCCTGCTTGAGCGCTCCGACTTTAAATCCATGCAGGTGCTGCCCGAAAACATTAAACGCGAACGCATCCGCGAAGCCTGCGAACAGATCATCACCAACGAGCTGCACACGCCGCTCACCGGCGCCCAGATCACCATGCTCAAAGAGCAGGCCATCGATGACCTCCTCGGCTTCGGCCCCATCGAAGTCCTGATGAAAGACCCCGACATCTCCGACATCATGATTAACGGCCACCAACAGGTCTTCATCGAACGTCAGGGCCGCATCGTGCTCACCGACATCGTCTTCGGCTCCGAGCGCCACCTCCTCAACGTCATCCAAAAAATCGTCTCCATCGTGGGTCGCCGCATCGACGAATCCTCCCCGATGGTGGATTCGCGCATGCCCGACGGCTCCCGCTTCAACGCCATCATCCCGCCCTTAGCGCTCGACGGCTGCCTCGTCTCCATCCGCAAATTCAAAAAACAAAAGATGACCCTGCGCGACTACATCGGCTACGGCTCGATGAGTCAGGCGATGTACGATTTCCTCGCCATCTGCGGCAAAATCCGCCTCAACCTCATCATCTCCGGCGGCACCGGCTCAGGTAAAACCACATTGCTGAACGCCATCTCCGGCTTTATCGAAGGTACCGAGCGCATCGTCACCATCGAAGACGCCGCCGAATTGCAGCTCCAGCAGGCCCACGTGCTTCGCATGGAAACCCGCCCGCCCAACATGGAAGGCATGGGCGAAGTCACCCAGCGCCAGCTCGTGCGAAACGCCCTGCGTATGCGCCCCGACCGCATCATCATCGGCGAAATCCGCGGCGACGAAGTCATTGACGTCTTATCCGCCATGAACACCGGCCATGACGGCTCAATGGCCACTATCCACGCCAACACCCCCAAAGACGCCATGTTGCGCATCGAGAACTTAGTCGGCATGTCCGCCGTCAACCTCTCCATGTCGAGCCTCCGCCAGCAAATCACCTCCGCCGTGCAACTCGTAGTCCAGATCTCACGCCAGCGCGACGGTCGCCGCCGCATCACCCAGATCGACGAAATAGTCGGCCTAGAGGGTGACAACATCATCACCCAAACCCTGTTCTATTTCCAAGCCGGGCCGATGGGCGATGACGGCATCCTCACCGGCGATTATCTGTGCACCGGCGCCCGTCCCGGCTTCCTCGCCAAGGCATCGTATTTCGGCAAGGAAGCAGAAATGCTCACCGCCCTGACCCCGACCGGCTAGGCTTATGCACGCGCAGCTGGCATCCCACGGGCCAATGATCGTAGCCATTCTGGTAGGCATCTCCGCCTATATTGTCATGATCGCCCTGATGCCCAAGCGCATGCTTGCCGACAACCAGTATGTGCGCGACACCTTGCAGGGCCTCACCACCAACAAGCCCATCGATATGTACGATGACGAGGAAAATACCTCGCTACTACGCGGCCAGCAGCAATCCGGCACGCCGCTCTCGCAGCTCTTCTTCAAATTCCCCTTCACCAAGCGCGCCTACCCCAAGCTGCTCAAAGCGGGGATGACCGAAAAAGTCGGCAGCCTGTTCGTCCGCTGCGTCATCGTCTTCCTGATCGCCAATTACCTGCTTGGCGGCATGTTCCCCATCAGCGTCGTCCTGTCCGCAGGCGTCAGCTACCTCTACGGATGGATGAGCATCAACCGCCAGATCCGCAAGCGCAACAATGCCTTCCTCAACGCCTTCCCCGATGCACTCGACATGATCGTCCGCTCGGTGCGCTCCGGCTACCCCATGAACTCCGCCGTGCGCATGGTCGCCGACAACATGCAGGCCCCGGTCTCCACCGAATTCAAGCAGGTTGCCGACGAAATCGCCTACGGCTCCACGCTTATCGAAGCCCTCCAGCGCCTGTCGGCGCGCATCGACGAACCGGACGTCTCCTTCTTCGTGGTGGTCCTGACCGTCCAGCAGGACATCGGCGGCAACCTCTCCGAAGTGCTCAACAACCTCGCGGGCATCATCCGCAAGCGCAAACATCTTCGCATGAAAATTAAAGCCCTCTCGTCCGAAGGCCGCACCACTGCATGGGTGCTCGGCTCCATGCCGTTTATCGAAGCCGCCCTCATCAGCCTAGTGTCGCCCGACCATCTCGCGCCCTTGTTCAACACGCCGCTGGGCAATCTCGTGCTAATGGTCACCGGTTTCATGGTCTGCCTTGGTATTTTCATCGTGAACCGTATGATCAGCATCAAGGTATAACCCATGTTCAGCCCCACCTACCTTGCCTTCGCCATCATCTCGGTCGTGATTTTCACCATGTACATGTCTGTGGTGCACCTGATTTTCTTCACCAGCAAGCTCAAGCACCGCGTCAAAGCCTCCGTCGCCGGGGCTTACGGCGTCGAAACCGAGGAGGAGGTGCCACCTATCTTCGCCGTCTTCTGCGAGTGGATACTCAAGCAATTCAAAATCAACGCCGTCAGCAAGGAAATCTCCATCTGGATGTCCCGCGCTGGCATCGAATCGCCCTATGCCGTGAGCTACTACATCTTCTTCACCCGCATCATGCAGCCGATTATCCTGCTGCTGGGTCTGTTCGTGCTCTACAAAACCTTCAACGTCGCGGGCGGCATCCTCGACATCCTGATTTACCTGATCGTCACCATCTGCTTCATTATCGGGGGCCTGCGCGGTGCCAAGATCTACATCAACAATTTACGCACGAAGCGCACCGAAAAACTCATCTCGTCCTTCCCCGAAATGCTCGATCTTCTACTCGTCTGCATCGAAGCGGGCTTAGGCCTGGACGCCGCCCTCAACCGCGTCTGCAAAGAGCTGCGCGCTATCCACCCTATCGTCGTCTCCGAGCTGGACCGCATGCGCTTAGAGTTGACCATGCTCAATGACCGCACCCAGGCCCTGCAAAACCTCTCCGAGCGCATCGACGTCGTCGCCTTCAAAACCCTGACTGCCGCGCTTATCCAGACTGAAAAATTCGGCACCTCCCTGGTCGACACCCTGCGCGTGCTTTCCGAAGAACAGCGCCTCACCCGCCTCTACTCCGCCGAGCAAAAGGCCGCCCGCATCCCGGTGCTCATCACTATCCCCTTGATATTATGCATCATGCCCGCCTTCATCATGATCATCGTCGGCCCGCCGATTGTGAAGGTCATCAGCAATGGCGGCCTCTTCGGCGGCGCCATCATTGTCCCCAAGAAGTAAGTGCGCTACAAGCAAGGCAACGCTACAGCTTCAATAACTTAGCCTCTTCCGGGACATTATTTTTACCCTTAGTCTTGCCTTGAACCACCCGTGCCGAAGTCAAGAAAAGTCAATTAATGTAAAGCAATCCAGCCTCAAACTGCCCCTCAAAGCCTTAATTTCAGCATTTACACAAGAAAAAACAATGAGATAGCGGTAAACACCAAGATGGCAGGGGAGGGCCAATCCGGCTCGGAGTTGCGTTTTACCAACACATAACCTAAAAAACCCGCGGCCCGGCGCACCGGGCTGGCCTAAACCTGCCGGCCGCCGCAGGCGCTATCGCGCCAGAAACCGTCCAGCGGCAGGATCGCCCCTTCGCCCGGGTTAATCCCCGCGCTAATGACGCTGGCGATATTGAGCTGGGTGTTCTCTTGCGTGCTGCGCTCGCGGTCATAGCGCACCGTTTCCGGGTGCAGCTTGTCCAGCGGCGACTGGAATGTGACTTCGCCACTGCGGGCTACATCAAAGCGCGCCGCGCGGATAATGTCCGCCACTGGCTTGGGCATTTCCAGCTGAGAAAAATCAAATTTCCCGCCGCGCTTATGCATTTCCTGAATCTCCAACCCATTGGCATTCAGCAGTAAATCTACCATATCTTCGCCGCCGCGCTCATGCCCGAAGGCTTCAATGCCCAGCAACGCATGCACATGCTCGATCCGCACCTTATCGTCCAGCTTTGGCGTCGACTCCTGCACATAGGCCAGCAACGCATGCAGGGCGTCCATCACTTCGTCGTCTTCACCGGCGATGCGCGCAAGCTTATGCATTTGCTGCATAACCGCTTCCACCAACGGCGCAAACATCGGCGCTTCGCAGCCTTTAATCTTTACATAGGATTTGTCATTCATGCGCCTATTCATTAACGAAATTTAACCCAGCATCAACCCAAATAATCTGCCAATGCCTATTTACCTTTTACGCCCAGCGCACTACTTACTAACCATGTCCACCCGTTTTGAGCTCACCTCCGACTACCAGCCCGCTGGCGACCAGCCCACCGCCATCGCAGAGCTATGCGCGGGTCTTAGAAAGAACGACCGCGACCAAGTCCTCCTCGGCGTCACCGGCTCCGGCAAAACCTTCACGATGGCGCACATCATCAACACCTTGCAGCGCCCGGCCCTCATCATGGCGCACAACAAAACCCTCGCCGCCCAGCTCTACTCTGAGATGAAAAGCTTCTTTCCGAACAACGCCGTAGAATACTTTGTCTCCTACTACGACTACTTCCAGCCCGAAGCCTACATCGCCAAATCCGACACCTTCATTGAAAAAGACTCCTCCATCAACGAGCAGATCGACCGCATGCGCCACTCCGCCACGCGCTCCATGCTCAGCCGATCCGACACCATCGTCGTCGCCTCCGTCTCCTGCATTTACGGCATCGGCTCCGCCGAGTCCTACGAGCAGATGGTCATGCCCATGTTCGCTGGCCAGGTCATTGCGCAACGCGACTTCATCAAAAAACTGATCGAGCTGCAATTCCGCCGCAACGACATCGACTTCCACCGCGGCACCTTCCGCGTGCGCGGCGACACCGTCGACCTGTTCCCATCGCATTATGACGACACCGCATGGCGCTTTGAATTCTTCGGCGACGACATCGAGAACATCTCCGAATTCGACCCGCTCACCGGCGAGCGCAAAGTGGGCCTGCGCGACGTTCGCATCTTCGCCAACAGCCACTACGTCACGCCGCGCCCGACCGTGGACCGCGCCATCATCCAGATCAAGACCGAGCTGAAAGAGCGCTTAAACCAGCTTCACAGCCTTGGCAAGCTCGTCGAAGCCCAGCGCCTTGAGCAGCGCACCACCTACGACCTCGAAATGCTCATGGAAACCGGTACCTGCAAAGGCATCGAAAACTACTCCCGGTTCTTAACCGGCGTCGCCCCCGGCCAACCGCCGCCGACGCTCTTCCAGTATCTCCCCAAAAACGCCTTGCTCTTCGTCGACGAAAGCCACGTCACCGTGCCGCAGGTCGGCGGCATGTATAACGGCGACAAGGCCCGTAAAACCGTACTCGTCGAATATGGCTTCCGCCTGCCGTCCTGCATGGATAACCGCCCACTCAAATTCGAAGAATGGGACGCCATGCGCCCCGAATCCGTGTTCGTCTCCGCCACCCCCGGCAAATGGGAAATGGAGCGCACCCACGGCGTGTTCACCGAACAGGTCATCCGCCCCACGGGCCTCACCGACCCGCCCTATGAGATCAAACCCGTAGCCACGCAGGTCGACGATCTGCTAGCCGAATGCCACCTCAAGATCAAAGCCAAGCAACGCGTCCTCGTCACCACGCTGACCAAGCGCATGGCCGAAGAGCTCACCGAATACATGGACGAAGCTGGCATCAAAGTCCGCTATCTGCACTCCGACGTCGAGACGCTGGAGCGCATCGAAATCATCCGCGATCTGCGCTTAGGCAAGTTCGACGTGCTCATCGGCGTGAACTTACTTCGTGAAGGCCTCGACATCCCGGAATGCGGTTTAGTGGCCATCCTGGACGCCGACAAGGAAGGCTTCCTGCGCTCCGCCACCTCGCTCATCCAGACGATCGGGCGCGCCGCCCGCAACGTCGATTCCAAGGTCATCCTCTATGCCGACAAGATGACCGATTCGATGAAAAAAGCCCTCGACGAAACCGACCGCCGCCGCGCCATCCAGCAGGCCTATAACGAAAAACACAACATTACCCCCACCTCCATCAAGAAGCACGTAGGCGACATCATCGAATCGGTCGCCGAACAGGATTACTATACCGTCAGTACCAAATCGAAAAAATACGACGTCAAGCTCGGCAACAACGCCAAGAACAACCCTGAAGCCTACCTTATGGCCGTCCGCCAGAAAATGCTCGAAGCCGCCGCCGACCTCGAGTTCGAAGAAGCCGCCCGACTGCGCGACGAAATCGCCAAGCTGGAAAAACAGCTTCAGCAGCCGGGTTCGGCCAAGAAAAAAGCGTAAAACCTTATCCGCTTTTAATATCCCCCGCCGCCAAGGCAATCGTTCCTTTAGGCTGAAATCGCCATAATAGACTCTTCCACAACAGGAGTTTTTATGTCTAAATTGAACCTAAAGGACCTTTCCGCCATCATGCGTAAGATCGACATCTGCATGCTCACCACCATGACCGAAGAAGGCACCCATGCCAGCCGCCCGATGAGCAACAACCGCGAAGTCGATTACGATGGAGATTCGTATTTCTTCTCCAGCGACACTACCTCAGCCGTGCGCGACATCATTGCCAACCCGCAGGTGAATCTCAGCTATATCGGCCATCACTCCTTTATCAACCACAGCTCGGTCTATATTTCCGTCGAGGGTAAGGGCGAGTTGATTCATAACCGCGACGCGTTTAAAAAACACTGGGTGCCCGATCTCGACGTCTGGTTCGCCCAAGGCGTCGAAACTCCGGGTCTCGTGCTCATCCATGTCAAAGCTAGCCGTATCCACTACTGGGACGGCATGGAAAACGGCATCATCACCAACACCGGCTGGCAAGCCGATTTGAAACAAGCGATCTAATGGACACACCCCCGTGGAAACAACCCAAGCCCAAAGGCAAATCCGCCAAGCTCACCCCCGAGCAGTTAGAACTGGCGCGACAGCGGGCCAAAGAAGCGGGCAGGCGCTATCCAAACCTCGTGGATAACATGTGGGCGGCTAAGCTCGCGAAGAAATAGGTCTAGTGATAGCCCGGCCCGTCCATCCGTTCTTCGGTTCGGATATTGTCTTGGAAGCGTTTCATCATGGCCGGGTGCGGATCGCGCATATTGAGCAGCTTTCTTGGAATCTTCGGATCGTCCTCCAGCATGCGTAAATTAACATGCATGAACTGGAACAGGCGGGACAGCTGCTCGGGCAGGGCGCTCGGGCGGATATGATGCTCTTCTAACAAGCTATGAAGTTGTTTTGCAAAGCGTTTATAATCCTGTATCCGGTCTACCGATTCGATCATCCCCTGATTATAAGCATCCGCATGCCCGGTGGCGCGGACACCAAACTGGTCGGCGCGCTTTTCTTCGCGAATCACCGATTCCGCGTCGGTTAGGTATACATCCATCCATAGCCGCAGCAAATCCGTCACCGTGTTTTTGCGGTCGATCGTATGTTTAAGCTCATGGGCCAGCAATCCCTTCACCCCGTTCATGTGCTGAATTTCCAGAAGGCTAGTACTTAAATACACCACCGGCTCCTGTTTCGGCCAGTTCGGCATGGCCATCGCCACCGGCATGTCGGTATCGATCATTACCACACGCGGCTTCTTCACCCCGTGCTTTTTGCATAAATCGCTCAAAAAACTATCCAGCTCGCCGTAATGGTCCGGTCCCACCAGCTTAGCGCTCAGACCCCACTGGCTATATGCCATTTTGGCTTCTATCTCCGTCAGCCCCTCATACCGCTTGGCAAACACGTCCGGCACGTTACAGGGTAGGGAGTTTTCAAAACTCTTGATAAACTTTTTCTCAAGCCACCCGTGCGGGTCGAGTAACATCTGCCGTTCCGGCAAATTGCGCACGACGCGCTTGCCGAGGCGCTTGATGACATTTGGTCTTTTGTATTTTTCCACACTGGCAATCGCCGCCCATGTTTTAAGTTCTCCCTCTTTGCCATTTTCGCCTTCCGGTGGGATGCGCTTGCGTTGATGATCGTCGATCAGGCGCTTTTCTTCTTCTGCGGAAATTTCGGCAAATTTAATCAACCGGCCAATCGGCGGCAGCGTGATATTATTACCCGGAATCGCCAGCTGCGAGGTCATCTCCGGGAAGCTCTCGTTTATGCCCCATTTGACCAGTAACTCCAACAACGAGTTCTTGATCGGCACTTCCCTCACATTGTTGCTATGCTCATGCCACATCGCGTCCCCCATGCTATTAATGAAGAATTTTAGCATTTCTGGAGCTTTGCGCGTGTGAAGTCTCTGTGACAGCCGGAAGTCATAACTGCACGTATATGCGCCTTTAAGTACCAGCCAACCGGTTGTAATCAATTAAGGCCTTGGCACAAACAATGTCTAAAATTTATTAAAAGCTTGCCAATGACCTTTATGCGCCGCCTTAAATACGCCGCCGCCACCGTCGCCATGCTCGGCTATGCCCCGTCCGCCTGAGCGCTCGACAGCCAAGTACATGTTCGCTTTCGGATTCTCACGCCACAACTCATCATCAACAACAGCATCACCCTCAACGCCACCGACCGCGATCAAATCTCCCGGCGGATAGTCGCGAAGCACTGCCGGGAGTTGCCGCGCTCAGCAACAAAGCAGCGATCAGTCCAAGCGGACGCATCATTCCACCTCGTCGAAAACAACCTGTTTATTCTTGGGATTGAGCGACAGCTTCAGCTTGCCTGCCATCAGTGCAGCCGCCTGTGCGCCGAAAATTTCCGCGCGCCAGCCTTGCAGGGCAGGGGTGTCGATTTTGCCGAGCGCAATGGCTTCAAGGTCTTCCTTGCCCGCGATCATCGAGCTGGCGATGCCTTGCTGGTCGGCCTTCACCTTGAGCAGCAATTGCAACATGGCCAGCGCGCTGGTGATATTCTCCGAGGCTTTCTTGTGATGCTTCACCTGCGGGAAATCCGCCGGCTGCAAGCCAAGCGCCACTTGCACGGCGGCTAAAATCGCATCTACCTTCGACTTGGAAATATGCTTATCGACCCCGCGCATGCGCGACAAATCGCTTTCCTTGCGCGGCATTACCGAGGCAATTTCCACCATCGTTTCATCTTTGACGATGCGCCCGCGCGGCACGTCGAGCTTCTGCGCTTCGATCTCGCGCCATTTGGCCAGCTCGCGCAGGGCCGCTAAATGCTTGGGGCGCATATTGCCGAATTTGAGGCGTTTCCACGCGTCTTCCGGGTCGTTACGGTAAATGGCCGGATCTGTCAGGAACGCATGCTCTTCATCAATCCACGAGCTGCGTCCTTCCTTGGCGATCTGGCTTTGCAGTTTTTCATAGATAACGCGTAAGTGCGTCACATCCGAAATCGCATAATTCAGTTGCTTTTCGGTAAGCGGACGCGCCGACCAGTCGGTGTAGCGCGAGCTTTTATCCAGCTCCTCGCCCACGATATCGTTGACCAGCGTTTCATACCCCACCGATTCACCATACCCGCACACGGCGGCCGCCACTTGCGTATCGAAAATCGGCGTAGGGATTTTGCCCGAGAGCAGATTAAAGATTTCGATATCCTGACGCGCCGCGTGAAACACCTTAATCACGGAGGTCTTCTGCATCAGCTCGAACACAGGCGCTAAGTCGATACCGTCGGCAAGCGGGTCGATGACCGCGGCGTGCTCGGGATTGGCCATCTGCAACAGGCACAGCTTGGGATAATAGGTTTTATCGCGGATGAATTCCGTATCGACGGTGATGTAACGGCCATCGGCGATTTGCTGGCAAAAAGCCGCGAGTTCAGCTTGCTGGGTAATTAAACGCATCAGGGGGATATAGCAAGGAACGCGGGCTTTGTCATTATAAGCTTGGCGTCTGTCGCGACAGAACGAAAAACCGTTCTATATCAAAAGCCAGCTTTAAGCGCCACGCACTGGCTGCGCGGTTGGAGCCTGCGAAATGCGGTCTGCCCATCCCGTCGGTTGCGACTGCGCGAGGATTGCGTTGGCGAGCGCTTCATCCGCCGTCGGCGCCACTGGCCCCGGCGCGGTTGCCGCCGTGTAGGTAACCTGCGATGGGGCTACCTGCTGCGGTGCTTGCTGGTTCATCTTGGCATGTTCGATAAACGCTTCGGCGAGCTGCTTCTGGTTTTGAATCACCTGCGTCATAACATCGACTACGGGCTTCAACTGCGTCGCTACTTCCTGCTGCACATTGCCTTGTGGTGCTGCTGCGGGAGTTGCCGCAGCCGGACCTTCAAGCGCGGCGAGCTTTTCACGGATTTCCGGGAATTTGCTGGCAGGAATACGGACATTCACGGTCATGACGCCCGGCTCATACGGCTTTGACGTGTCGCTGATATCGCCGATGACCTTACCGATGTTCGGTGTCTGCGGAATGTCGTCCTGCTGCTCGATGGGTTTACCCCATTGGCGCTGATCTTTAAACACCGGATCGGCAAGGAAAGTGTCGATCTTCTTGATCATCTCAGGATTGTCTTTAAACTTTTCTTTCAACTCCGTCAGCGATTTGCCCACCAGGCGGCGCATGTCTTCCTTACCCGCGATATACGGCAGGATGTCCATATAGGTCTGACCCGAAAACAGGATCGAACGCGCCAAGGCCTTCTGCAAATGCGGCTGGGGCTTGCCCGGCGTCGAATCGTCTTCGCCATTTTCAAGCGCGGTAAGCGGATTGGTTTTGCTTAAAGCCTCGATCTTATCCGTCGTAATCCCGCCGGGAAGCTTGGTGGCCGCCAATTGCTCGGGCGACATGAGGGTGATGTAAAGCGACGTGCTGTCGCCGTCTTTTTGCGAGGTGACGCCGAAATCGAGCGCTTTTACCTTGGCTTTAAGGGCCACTTTAATATGGCAACAGTTTTCCGGACACATTGTTAAGCGGATATTTGCATGGTTTCGTATTCCACTGGTGACAGGTAATCGTTAGCGGAATGGGTTCTGATTCTGTTATAGAACACCTCTATATATTCAAAGATCGCATA